>NZ_JAJQJI010000009.1 GCF_021213805.1 Mycobacterium sp. MYCO198283 | reverse complement strand
GGCGGGCGCGGCGGCGGCGGCCGGCCGCCGGCGGGCGGCGGTCGACCCGGGGTCCGGGGGCCGTAGCGGGGGTCGACGGGCCGCGGCGGCTGACGGGGCGGCATCGGTGGCCGGGCGGGCCGGGGTGGGCGGCTCACGGCGGTGCCGGCCGGTCGAGGTCGGCCGGGTCGGGCTGGCCGCGGAACCGGTGCCAGAGCCGGCGGCCCGCCAGCGCCACCAACACCGCCGACGCCGCGAGCGTGATCGCGAACAGCACCTTGCCGTAGGCGTTGGAGTGCACCGAGAGCCGCACCGGCTCGCCGAGCTGCATGCCGTCGGGGGTCCGCAGGTCGATGTCGACCGCCACCCGCTGGGTGAAGTGGACCTCCACCGGTACCCGCAGCGGCAGGTAGCCAGGCGGAAGCTCCTGTTCGCCGATGTCGGTGACGTCCATGCCGGGCGGCGCGTCGACCTGCAGCCGCACCCGGATCGGCACCGGCAGGTTGTTGCGCAGCGCCAGCGGCAGCGGGCTGCGTTCGGTGGCCAGCGTGTAGGACCCGCCCGGATTGACGATCGTCACCGAGCTGAGCAGGTCGCCGATCGTGCGGCGGACCTGGGCGACCTGGTCGGCGGCGAAGGCGTTGCGGGCGGGCGGCGCCACCTCCTGGCTGAGCGCCCGCAGCACGTCCTCGCGCAGCGGCGCGGTGTACTGCACGCCGGTCATCCCGGTCCGGGTGTCGACGGTCATGGCCGCGGTCAGGCCCCACAGCCGCCGGATCTGCGCGCTGATATCGTCGAGGATCGGCCCGTCGATCCGCGTCGCGGCGGTGTCGTCGTCGGAGAGCTGCTGCGGGCCGGCGGTCGCCTCGGCGCCGGCGATCAGCTCCGGCAGCGGGCGCGCGGTCGCCAGCCCGGAGCGGATGGCGGTGGCGAGGGCGGTGAGCACCGCGCGGGCGTCGTCGGCCGACGCGCTCCAGGTAGACGGCGGCATGACGATCTCGCTGCGCGGCTCGGCGCTCGGGGTGAGCGTCCGCCAGAGCATCGCGCCGAGCGCATCCTGGCAGCGGGCCGGCGCCGAGGTGTCGAGCGGCACCGCGAGCGAGCTGTCGAGGTAGCCGGGCACCGCCGGTCGGTCGCCCATCTCCGCGAGCGCCGCCCCGAGTGATGGGTCGAACGGCGCGGCCACCAGCCTCGGCGACAGCCGCCGCGGCCCGAGGTCGGCGGTGTCGAGCGGGCCCGGCCGGCCGGTGGCGGTGTCGGGGGCGGCGAGGGGCGCGGCAGCGATGGCGACCGTGCTGCCCTGGTCGGTCAGCAGGTCGGCGCCGCGCCGCGTCAGCGTGCTGTCGCCGAGCAGCGTCGCACCGCGTGCGGAGGTGATGCCGAGCAGCTGGTCGACGACGTCGCCGGCGCTGTTGGTGGCGATCCCGGCCAGCGCCCGGTCGCCGACCCGCTGCAGCGCGTCCAGGTCGGCCTGGGCGTACGGCGTGGGCGCCACGCACATCCGCTTGGCCAGCACCTTGAGCCGGTCCAGCCATGCGGTGGCCGCGCCCTGCCCGGTGCCGGGCCGGGTGGCGGCGGTGCGGTCGGCGGCGTCGGCCGTCACCACGTAACCGGCGGTCATCGCGTTGACGGTGACGAGCAGGTCCGGGTCGACCGCCAGGCACAGCGCGTCGCGGACGTCTCCGGCCGGATCGACCTGCGGACCGGTGGCGAATTCGACGGCCGACAGCAGCGCGTCGAGCCGGCCGCCGGCGGCGAGCGAGCCGGCCAGCTCGTCGTCGACCAGCCGGATGGGTGTCGCGCCGCCGGGCTGGCCGGGCGCCAGCCGCGGACGGTCGGCGAGCGGCCACAGCATCGTCATCGCGACCGGCCGGGACGTGTCCGGCGCGACGACCGCGGTCGGTTCGTCCGCCGCGGCCCCGGGGTCGCCCGGCACACCCAGCACCGGCAGCAGGAACCGGCCGTCGTCCAGCCGGGCGGCCGCCCCGTACTCGGGGGTGCCGTTGACGTTGACCAGCAGCGGATAGACGCCGGGGCGCTCGATGCCCAGGGCGGGCTGTTGCGCGGCGCGCAACGGATAGCGCAGGCGGAACGGCGCCGACTGGCCTCGGGCGAGCTCGGCGGCGGCCGTCACGAAGTCGCCGACCGGTTCGAACTGGTCGGTGGAGCCGGTGAGGTCCGTGCGGAGCCGGCCGGGTGCGTCGACGGCGGCGGCGTGCTCGAGGCGCACGACGACGTCGCGGACCGTGCGGTCGCCGACGTTGCGCACGACGCCGCTGACGGTCACGGTCGGGTCGCTGCCGGTGGTGACGACCTCCGGTGAGACCGCGTCGATCTGCACCCGCAGGAAGTTCGTCCGTGCGTCCGCGGCGGCGGGCGGCTGTCGGGCGGCCAGGGCCGGGACGGCGAGCAGCGCGAACACCGCGAGCAGCCGCAGCACCGCGAGGAGCCGGCGCCGCGGGCCGGGCGTCACTGCGCCGTACCGCATCCGCCTGCCCGGCCGGACGAGGACTCGTCGGGACGACGGTTCCGCGTGTGCGAATGCGTCTGGGGGCGCCGGCGCGGCGACGCCGGCGGCAGCGGCGGCAGCGCGGCGGGGCCGTCGGCCTGCAGCTTGTCGAGCAGTTCGCCCGCGACCTCGGCGAGCCGGCGCTCGTCGGCGTAGGCGAGCCGGGCCGGGAGCTCGCTGAGCGGCACCCACGCCACCTCGCTCACCTCGACGTCCTCGTCGGACAGCTCCCCGCCGGAGAACTGCATGAGGTAGTGGTGCACGGTCTTGTGCACCCGGCGGCCCTCGGTGACGAACCAGTAGTCGATGCTGCCGAGCGCGGCCAGCACGTCGCCGCGGATGCCGGTTTCCTCGGCGACCTCGCGGATGGCGGTCTGCTCGGCGGTCTCGCCCAGCTCGATGTGGCCCTTGGGCAGCGACCACAGCATCCGCCCGCGCCGGTCGAGGCGGCCGATCAACGCTGCCACCTGGCGCTCGCGCGGGCCGTCGATGCCGTCGACCACCAGGCCGCCCGCCGACGTCTCGTGCACGGTGCGGAGCCGGTCGTGGGGCCGGCGATTGGGCCGGCGGGATTGCTGGGCCGACGGTGTCGGCGCCTGCTGCGGTTCGCGGGTGCGTTCGGCGACCGGTTCGGGCGGACCGGCGGCGCGCTTACCCCGCCGGCGGCCGCGACGCCGTCGTGGTTTGGCCTGTTCGCCGTCCGACACCCCAGCGATAGTAGTTGCCACCCTTTCGTTCACCCGCCCCCCACGCGCTGCTCGTGACCGAGCCGTTGCGCATTACTGTTTCCGAACGTGTCCGATCCCGTGCCCGAGCCGGAGCTCCTCACCGCGGCCGCGGTGGCGCTCAACGCCTACGGTCCGGTCCTGCGCGAGCTGGGTTCGCTGTTCGCCGACGCCGGTCACGACCTGTTCCTGGTGGGCGGCAGCGTGCGTGACGCGGTGCTCGGGCGCCTCGCGGGCGACCTCGACTTCACCACCGACGCCCGGCCCGACGACCTGCGCAGACTGCTGCGGCGCTGGGCCGATGCGCTGTGGGAGACCGGCATCGAGTTCGGCACGATCGGCGTCGAGAAGCACGGCCACCGACTCGAGATCACCACCTTCCGCAGCGACACCTACGACCAGGTGTCCCGCAACCCGCAGGTGCGGTTCGGCGACAGCCTCGACGGCGACCTGGTCCGCCGGGACTTCACGGTCAACGCGATGGCGGTGCGCGTCGACCCGGCACAGCCGGGCGGACTCGGCGACTTCCACGATCCGCTGGGCGGGCTCGCGGCGTTGCGCGCCCGGGTGCTCGACACCCCCGCCGAGCCGGAGGTGTCCTTCGGCGACGACCCGCTGCGCATGCTGCGGGCGGCCCGGTTCGTGTCGCAGCTCGGGTTCACGCCGGCCCCGCGGGTGCGGGCGGCGATGACGGCGATGGCGTCGCAGCTGGAACGGATCACGGCCGAACGGGTGGCCGCCGAGCTGGACAAGCTGCTGCTCGGCGCCCACCCGGTCGCCGGGATCGAGCTGATGGTGCAGACCGGGCTCGGCGAGGTGGTGCTGCCCGAGGTGGGCGCGATGCGGCTGGCGATCGACGAGCACCACCAGCACAAGGACGTCTACCGGCATTCGTTGACGGTGCTGGAGCAGGCGATCGACCTGGAGGACGGCGGCCCGGACCTGACGCTGCGATGGGCCGCGCTGCTGCACGACATCGGCAAGCCGGCCACCCGCCGCCACGAACCGGGCGGCGGCGTGAGCTTCCACCACCACGAGGTGGTGGGGGCGAAGCTGGCGCGCAAACGGCTGCGCGCCCTGAAGTACCCCAAGCAGCTCGTCGACGACGTGTCGCAGCTGGTGTTCCTGCACCTGCGGTTCCACGGCTATGCGGATGCCAGCGGTGCCGGCCGGTGGACCGACTCGGCGGTCCGCCGTTACGTCGCCGATGCCGGACCGCTGCTGCCGCGGCTGCACAAGCTGGTGCGGGCCGACTGCACCACCCGCAACAAGCGCCGCGCCGCCCGGCTCCAGGCCAGCTACGACGAGCTCGAGGCGCGCATCGCCGAGCTGGCAGCGCAGGAGGACCTGCAGCGGGTCCGCCCGGACCTCGACGGCAACGAGATCATGCGGCTGCTCGGCGTGCCGGCCGGCCCGGTGGTGGGGGAGGCGTGGCGGTACCTCAAGGAGCTGCGGCTCGACCGCGGCCCGCTGGACCACGACGAGGCGGTGGCGGAGCTCATGGCCTGGTGGCAGGCCCGGCAGGCCGCCGACGGCGACGGAACCGCCGGGCGCTCGCCGGCGTCGTAGCGGGTGTGGAGTACTGCCTGGGCGGCGACGACGGGGTGAGCGTTCTCGCCGGGACGCCCGATCTCGACGTGGACCGCAACGGCGTCCTGGATGCGGTGCGGCTCGACCTCGACCACGACGGCCGCATCGACGACGCGCTGGCCGACCTCGACGGCGACGGCCTGGCCGATCACGCGGTGCTCGACGTCGACGACACCGGACCGCCCGAGGTCTTCTTCACCGACGACGGATCGGGCACCTGGTCGGTGGCCGTCGATCGCGGCGGCCGGCTGCGCTGGTTCTCCCTCGACGGCGCAGAACAGACCGGCGGGCCGGTCGTGGACTTCGACGGCGACGGCGAGACCGACGACACGCTGGTCGACTCCGACGCCGACGGGCTGGCCGACCGGGTGCTGTGCGCCGACCCGGGCGGCACCACGGGGTACGTCGACACCGACGCCGACGGCGCGATGGATCTCCGGCTGGTCGACCGCGACGGCGACGGCGCCGCCGACGACGCGTCGGCGGTCGGATCCGGCTAGCCGCGACCGGGGCCGGGGGGCCCGGCGAACGCCTGCGCGATGGTCAGCCACCGCTCGGCATCGTCGCCGACGGCCGTCAGGTCGAGCTCGCGGCGTGCCCGGCGCTGCGTGACGAGCAGGCAGAAGTCCTCGGCGGAACCGGTCACCCGCTGGGCGGCGTCGGGCGGTCCCCAGGACCAGGTGGAACCGTCGGGCGCGCGCAGTTCCACGTGAAACGTCGCGGCGGGCGCGGGAAGCCCGCGGACGGCGAACGCGAAGTCCCGCGTGCGCACCCCGAGGTGGGCGATCGACTTGAGCCGCGCGGTCGCGGGCCGGTGGACGCCGAGCGCGTCGGCCACGTCGAGGCCGTGCGCCCACGTCTCCATCAGCCGCGCGGTCGCCATCGACGCGGCACCCATCGGGGGCCCGAACCACCGCAGCTTGCGGTCGGGCGCCACCTTGAGCAGCGCGTCGTGCAGGTGGGCGCGGGTGGCCCGCCAGTCCGGCAGCAGCTCGGCGGGGTTGCGGCGCGCCTCGTCGTCGGCGGCGAGGTCGACGAATCGCTCCGGGTCGGTGATGTTGCGCAGCAGCTGGCGGAACGCGTTGTCGTCGGTGACCGACAGCAGCGCCATCCGGTCGGTCCACAGCAGGTGGCCGATCTGGTGGGCGATGGTCCATCCGGTCGCCGGCGTCTCGGTCGTCCACGCCTGCGCGGGCAGCTCCGCCACCAGCGCGTCGAGTTCGTCGCTCTCGGCCCGCAGGTCCTCGACGATCGGTGCGACGTCCGCCATGGCCGGAAACCCTAATCCTCGCTGCGGCGGCCGACGACGGCGTGGGTGGCGAGGCCGGCGAGGTACGCGACCACCCCGGCGACCGCCAGGCCCGGGGCGCGGCCGTCGGCGGGGATGACCGCGGCGGCCGCGGCGATCGCGGCGATGAACGTCACCCAGAACAGCGAGTCCTGCACCGCGAAGACGTGCCCGCGCAGCGCGTCGTCGACGTCGATCTGCATCGCGGTGTCCGCGCACAGCTTCACCACCTGTCCCGCCGCCCCGATCAGGAAGCCGCAGGTCAGCAGCACCGGAACCTGCAGCCCGATGCCCGCCAGCTGCACCGCCGCCCCCGCCCCGAGCGCCCAGTTGGCGGTGGCGTACCGGCCGATGCGGCGCACCAGCGTCGGCGTGACGACGGTCGCGAGGAACGAGCCGGTGCCCGTGGCGGCGACGAAGACCAGCGCGATGCCGAAGCCGGCGACGGCCTGGGTGTCGGTGTGGCGTACCAGCACCAGCACCAGCAGCGTGTTGCAGCCGAAGGCGATGCGGTGCCAGCCGAGCGCCGAGAGGGTGGCGGCCACCGACGGCCGTCGGGCGACGGTCCGCAGGCCGTGCGCCCAGCCCGTCGCGACCGCGTACGCGACGGACCCGTGCACGGCGCGCGCGGTGTCGTCGGGACCGAGCACCCGCGGGGAGAATCGCAGCGCCGTCACCAACGACAGCACCACCGGCACCGTGACGGCGCTGATGACGGTCGCGGCGCCGGTGTCGCCGGAGCCGAGCAGCCAGCGGGGCAGCAGCATGAAGTTCGCGCCGACGAAGGTGGCGACCGCGCCGACCGCGGTCGACAGCGAGTTCATCGCGACGACGTCCTCGCGCGCCACCACGTGCGGGAGCGCCGCCGACAGGCCCGACGCCACAAAGCGGGTGAACCCGTTGACGATCAGCGCGCCGCACAGGATCGGCAGATCGCCCGCGCCGACCGCCAGCAGCACCCCGACGACGGCAACCATCACCAGCCGGCCGAAATTGGCACCCACGAGCACCCACCGGCGGTCCCAGCGGTCGAGCAGCGCGCCGGCGAACGGGCCGATCAGCGAGTACGGCAGGAACAGCACCGCAAAGGAGGCGGCCACCTGCCAGGGGTCCGCCGCCCGCTCCGGGTTGAACAGCAGCGCACCGGCCAGGCCGGCCTGGAACAGGCCGTCGGCGAACTGACTGGCCACCCGCACGGCGAGCAGCCGCGCAAAGGCCGGCCTGCGCCGCACCGATCGCCACACCTCGACACCGGCCCGCGTGTCCACCACCGGGAGATCACTTCCTGTCCGACGTTCGGGCCGTCATCAGCCGGGCCGCACCGCCCGCGCATCCCACACTACAAATCGCTCGGCCGATCACCGCGGAAGCGCCCGCCGGATGACATGATGGACACCGTGGCGCAGTCAGAGGATCCGGAGGACGGCTCGTCCGGCTGGGCGCCCGCCGCGCAGCGGGTCCGCGCCGGCACCCTGCTCCTGGCTAACACCGATCTGCTGGAACCGACGTTCCGGCGCAGCGTGATCTTCGTCGTCGAGCACAACGACGGCGGGACGCTGGGCGTCGTCCTCAACCGCCCGAGCGAGACGCCGGTGTACAACGTGCTGCCGCAGTGGGCCAAGCTCGCGGCGAAGCCGAAGACGATGTTCATCGGCGGCCCGGTGAAGCGGGACGCCGCGCTGTGCCTGGGGGCGCTGCGGGTGGGCCTCGACCCGCAGGGGGTGGCTGGTCTGCGGCACGTCGCGGGCCGCCTGGTGATGGTGGACCTCGACGCCGACCCCGACGACATCGCGCCGATGCTCGAGGGCGTGCGGATCTTCGCCGGCTACTCCGGGTGGACCATCGGGCAGCTCGACGGGGAGATCGAGCGCGACGACTGGATCGTGTTGTCGGCCCTGCCGTCCGACGTGCTCGTCGAACCGCGGGTTGACCTGTGGGCGCGGGTGCTGCGCCGCCAGCCGCTGCCGCTGTCGCTGCTGGCGACACACCCGATCGACGTCAGCCGCAACTAGCGCCGCCCCGCGACGTCGCGCAGCAGCGCCAGCAGCGCGTCGGCGTGATGGTCGAACGTGAACTGCCGCCGCCGCTGCCAGATGTCGTCGCGCAGCGCTTCGCGCCGCCGGTGGTCGAGCAGCGCCGCCGCGGCGTCCTCGGCGCCGCTGTAGCAGTACCCCAGCCGCTCGTCGGTGACGAGCCGCTGCATGGCGACGACGCTGCCGGGGCTGTGCTGTTGCAGCAGCGGCAGGCCGGCGGCGAGCTGGGTGCCGAGCCGGGCCGGGATGTTCAGGTCGTCCCAGGTGGCGCGCTGCAGATCGCCGCCGTTGCCGCTGGAGAACCGGTGCATCCACGCCGCGTCGTAGCGCGACAGCACCGGAACCCACTCGGGCTGGCTCACCGGCTCGTGCAGGTGCACGTGGCCGGGCGCCGCGTCCCGCACGGCCGCCAGCCACCGCTGCCAGGCCCCGCCGGCCCCGGGCCCGTCGCGCAGGCCGTGGCAGTGCAGGTGCACACCGCGGGCGGCGAGCACGCCGACGAACGGCGGGTCGATGCCCAGCGGGCGGCCGAGCACCACGGTGTGCACGTCGCCGTCGGCGTCGCCGAGCCGCGGGCTCCGGGGCGCGTCGAGCCAGTCGGCCTTGGGCAGGCTCGCGTCGAGCACGCCGCCGTCACAGCCCGGCAGCGCGAGATAGAACCAGTCGCGCTCCTCGGCGGACCCGAACAGCACCGCGTCGGCCGTCGTGCACAACCGCGCGAGCTGTGGCCACTCGCCGCGGGCGATGCTGCGCTGCGGCGCCTCCTTGAAGTGCCACACGAACGGCACGGTCGGGAACCGCTCGCGGACCGCCGCGGCGAACGGCACGGCGCGCCAGTCGAGTTGGGCGTAGACGACGTCGGGGTCCAGCGCCCGGACGGCGCCGGGCCAGTCGGTGTGGTCGAGGTCGGTGACGTGGCCGAAGGGCAGCGGCCCGACGGTGTTGTAGCCCAGCCCGTCACCGGTCCACAGGCCGTGCAGTCGGGCGCCGCGCTCGGCGAGCGCCAGCACGCGTTCGGGGTTGTAGGCCAGCTCGCCGACCAGCAGCACGGTCGGGCCGTGGGCCGGATACTCGCGGTCGCGGAACCGGGCGTACAGCGCGACCTCGTCGACGCGGGCGCCGGCCCGGCTGCGCAGCCGCAGCGGTTCGGCGACCCGGTAGCGCCGCCGGAAGACGTTGAGGCCGCCGTCGTGGCGCTCGCTGATGGCTTTGTGCCGCTGCCCGGGGTGGTCGGTCCAGGTGCAGGTCACCTTTTCGGTGCCGGCGCGCCGACCGGCCAGCCGCCCGAAGAACAGCAGCTCCAGGTCGTCGCTCTCCCACGCCGAGCGCTCCCGCCAGCGTTCGCGCGTCGCCGGATGCATCACCTGCACCAGCTGCAGGGTGTGGCCGGGCGGCTCGGCGAGGCTCTGCTGGTCGCCGTGGTGGTCGACGCCGCTGTAGGCCAGCGCCACGTCCGCGGTGCTCACCGCCGCCAGCGCCGCCAGGTGGCCGGCGTGGTAGACGTCGTCGGCAGGTAGGTACGCGATCAGCGATCCCGCGGCCAGCTCCAGTCCGGTGTTCAGCGCGGCGCCCAGGCCGCGGTTGTGCGGCAACCGCACGCACCGGATCCGCGGGTCGGCGGGCAGCGCCGCCGCCACGTCGTCGGTGGAGCCGTCGTCGACGACGATCAGCTCCCAGTCGACCCCGGTCTGCCGTCGCAGGCTCGCCACCGCCCGCGGCACGAACGCCGCCTGGTCGTACACCGGCATGATCACGCTGATGCGGGGCATATAGCCGGGGTGGACCTTCTCACCGATCCCGAAACGCGCCGCGTCGCCCTGGTGCGGCTGCGGGTGGGGCTCGGTGACCTGCTGTGCTCGCTGCCGGCGTGGCGGGCGCTGCGCACCGCCCGGCCGGACCTGCACGTCACCGTCATCACCTATCCGGAGATGGCGCCGCTGATCGCGCGGATGCGCGGCTACGTCGACGAGCTGCTGCCCTTTCCGGGCCACCCCGGCATCCCGGAACGACCGCCCGTCGCCGAGCAGTGGCAGCCTTTCGTCGCCGCGGCGGCCGCCCGCCGCTTCGACCTCGCGCTGCAGACCTACGGCGACCGGCCGGCCGCCAACGACGTCACCGCCGCGCTCGGCGCCCGCCACATCGGCGGGTTCGCCGCCCGCGGCGCGGTGATCACCCGCGACCACGCCGCGCACCTCGACTACCCCCGAGACCGCCACGAAGTGCATCGGCATCTCGCCGTGTTGGCTCACCTGGGCGTGCCGGTCACCGACGCCGACGCCGCACTGGAATTCCCGGCCGTCCCCGACGACGTTGCCGGCTGCGAGCGGCTGATGGCCGAAACCGGCCTCCGCACCGCGGAATTCGCGGTTCTGCATCCCGGCGCCAGCGCGGCGAGCCGGCGCTGGCCCGCCGACCGGTTCGCCGCGGTGGGTGACGCGCTGGCGGCCCGGGGGCTGCGGGTGGTGGTCGGCGGGGTGGCTGCCGAAGCGGGAATCGTTGCGGCCGTGCGTGATTCGATGACGGCCGACGCCGTCGACGTGGCGGGCCGCACCGGAGTGGGGGCGTACGCCGAACTGGTGCGGCGCGCGGCGCTGGTGGTGTGCAACGACACCGGGACCGCGCACGTCGCCGCCGCGGTCGGCACCCCCGCCGTCGTCATCTTCCTGTCCGGCGACGCGCTGCGCTGGGCGCACCGGCTGCCGACGCAGCGGGCCGCGCTGGTCCCGGTGGGCTGCAACGGCTGCGGGCACCTGCAGTGCCCGATCGACTTCCGCTGCGCCACCTGGTTGTCCGTCAGCGACGTGCTGGCGCGGGCCGACGAGCTGCTCGGCTGACCGCGGCGCGGTGCAGCACCGCCGCCCAGTCCTGTGCCCACCGCCGCACGTCGAGCTCGGCGAGCGCCCGCTCCCGCGCCCGAGCGCCGAGGTCGGCGCGCCGCGCCGGGTCGTCGAGCAGCGAGCGCAGCGCATCGGTGAGCGCGCCGACGTCCTCGGGCGGCACGATCAACGCCGCGCCGGTCAACGCCTCGGCGGTGTCGCCGACGTCGCTCGACACGCACGGCAGCCCATGCGACACCGCTTCGAGCAGCGACAGCGACAGCGCTTCGCGGCGCGACGGTAGGCAGAACACGTCGAGGTCGCGCAGGAACGCCGGCACGTCGCGGCACAGCCCGGTGAACGTGACGGGCAGCCCGCGCGCCCGCTCGCGCAAGGCGTCGGCGTCGCGGCCGGCACCGGCGATCCGCAGCTCGATCCGGTAGCCCCGGCCGGTCAGCCGCGACACCGCGTCGATCAGCAGGTCGAGTCCCTTCTGCGGGGTCAGCCGGGCGACCGTGCCGATCACCACCGGCGTCCGGTGCCGCGGCTTCACCGCCGCCGGGGGGAGCTCGACGCCGTGGCGGATGCGGACCACCCGGTCGGCGGGCATGCCGAGGTCCCGCAGCTGCGCGGCGATCGTGGCCGACGGTGCGACGGCGAAGTCGGCGGCGGGAAAGGCCCGCTGCGGCGGGGTGCCCTGCAGGTGCAGCGTCGCGACGGTCGGCGCGGCCGCCACCGCCGCGTCCAGCGCCGCGAGGTTGCTCGCCGGGTCGACGAGGTTCACCTGCACGACGTCGGGCCGCAGCTCGGCCAGCAGGTTCGCCACCGCGGGCGCGTGCGCGCGGTGGCGGTGCAGCGGCACCACGCGGCGCTCGCCGCCGAAGTGCTCGGCGACGGGCTCGGCGACGATCACCGTGCGGCGGATGTGCTGCGGCAGCCAGCACACAAGCCGCTGGGCGTACACCTCGGCGCCGCCGAACGCGTCGCTGTCGACCACGATCGCCAGGTGCAGCGGCGCGGTCACACCAGCTCCCGGTACACCGCCAGCACCCGATCGGCCAGTGCGGGCCACTGGTAGGCCGCGGTGCGCGCCAGCGCCTTTTTCGCCATCAGCGCGCTGCGCGCGGGGTCGGCGAGCAGCGCCCGGCAGGCGGCCGCGAGCTCGGCGGGGTCGCCCGGCGGAACGAGCACACCGGTCTCGCCGTCGTCGACGAGCTGCGGAATACCGCCGATGTTCGACGCGACGACCGGTACGCCCGACGCCATCGCCTCGACGATCGCCGTGCCGAGCTCCTCGTACTGCGACGGCATGACGAACAGGTCGGCGTCGGCCAGCAGCTGCGGCACCCGGTCGTGCGGCACGAAGCCCAGGAACTCAACGCGGTCGGCCACCCCGAGCCGCTGCGCGAGCCGCGCCAGCTCGGCGCGGTCGGGCCCGTCGCCCGCGAGCACCAGCGTGACGCCGGGAAGCATCGGCAGCGCCCGCACCGCGGTGTCGACGCCCTTCTGCGGGTGCAGCCGGCCGACGAACACCACGCGATCGCCGGTGCGGGCCGGCTCGGCGGCGCCGTCGAAGAGGTCGGGGTTGACGCCCGACGGGATCACCCGGATGCGCCCGGCGGGCACCCCGTCGGCGAGCAGCCCGTCGCGCAGCCGGTGGGTCAGCGTCAGCACGGCGTCCGCGCGGCGCTCACCGGCCAGCTCCAGCCGCCCGCCGACCGCCTTGAGCAGCGCCGACCGGGCGTCGCTGACCCGCAGCGTGCGGCGCACGCTGGTGTGGACGGTCAGCACCAGCGGGATGCGGCCGGCCGCCGCGGCGGTGAGCGCCAGCGGCACGATCGCCAGGTCCTCGCCGAGGTGGGCGTGCACCAGGTCCGACCGCCGCGCCAGCCGCGGCACGAGCGCCGCGGCCGGCACGGAGTAGAACTGCCGGCACACCGGCACCGGCACGCCGAGCCGGACGATGCGCGCATGGGAGCCGAAGGCCACCTCGCGGGCTCCGCCGGGCGGCCGGGTGGTGACGACGGTCTGCTGCACACCCCGCGCGTCCAGGGCGCGGGTCAACTCGCCGGTGTGGGTCTGCATGCCGCCCACGGGGTCGAACTGCGCCCCGGCGACCCGCCCTGACGCCTCGAACACCGACGTCAACCGCAGCACCTTCACCACCGGTTCTTCCTACCCGGGAGGTCCGGCGGTAATCCCGCGGACCGGCCCGCGCGGCGAAGGCGTCACACAAGCGTCAGTGGCAGGACAGGGTGCAGCCCGCGCAGCCGCCCGCCGCGGCCGCCGCACAGCTCGGGGGTTCGGTGGCCAGCGTCCGCCGGCCGGCCTGGTACGCGCCGGCGGCCACGGTCCCGACGGCGCCCACGCCGCCGGCCAGCAGCGCAACCACGCCCAGCGGCGGGGCGGCGACCGCCGCGGCGATCCCACCGGCGCACAGCATGGCGGCGGCCGCGAGCTGCGTCGGCGCGACGGCCCGGCGCACCGGGTCCGCCGGGGAGCGCAGCAACGTCCGGGCCGCCGGGGCCGCCAGCCCCGCTGCGGCACACAGGCACAGCACGGCGGCGATCAGCATGCGGTCAGGATACGGCGGTGCCGGCGCTCACCTGGCCGCGCGGGCGGCCACCGCGGGGGCCGACGGCTGCGGGGCGGCGACGCGGAAGCCGTTGACGACGGCGTCCACCGCGTCGGCGGCTGCGACGGCCTGGCTGACGGTCGTCAGCACCGACAGCGTCACCAGGTAGCGCTCGGCCCCCGAGGTGGCGATGACGTGGCGGCGGAACGCGTTGAGGGTGGCGTCGCCCAACCGGTAGGTGCCCTCGATGCGCGCCGACGGGAACCCGTTGAAGTCGAGCATCGAGGCGTCGGTGGTCCGCCACTGCGGCAGCGTGGTGCTGTCGAGGTAGCCGTGGCTGATGGCGGCCACCGGATCGACGTCGCCGACGAGCTTGTAGACGACGAGCTGCGCGTTCGAGGTGTAGAGCGGGTCGGCGCCGTTGCGGTCGGCGATCACCAGGAACGCGTCGGGCACGTTCGGATCGGGTACGCGGCTCCAGCCGGTGGGCAGCGGGACGGTGATGTCCAGTGCGGTGAAGCCGTCGGCCCGTTGCGGCTCCATCCGCACGTGATGGTCGGCGAAGTAGTCGGCGATCGTGCCCGACGGCGCCGGCACCACCGTCTCCACCGGGACGGGTGCGACGACGGGCGGCACGGCGGCCGCGGGCACCACCGGCTGACCGGCCCCCACCGGCTGACCGGCCCCGACCGGCAGGGGCGCCGCCGCCACGCCCAGGGGCGCCGCGCCCGGCACCACGGTGACGGTCTGGGTGACCGTGGCGGGCGCGACGGGCGGGGGCAGCACCGGCTCGGCGGACGCGGTCGCGCCGGTAGCCCCCAGCGCGGCGGCCACGGCGGTGGCCGCAACTCCGGCGACGGCCAGCCACCGGCGGGCTGTGTTATTCATCGCTGTCGTCCCTTCGGCTGCGCACCTGCCGTCGGCGAGCAGGCGCGGCCGACCGTAACAACCGACGCGAGCGCCCCACCAGCATCGCTGCCAAGCTCTGATGCGTCCGCAACGGAACCGAGACCTGCTGTCGCGATTGGGGTCGCCGGTGGCGCACTGACTACCCTGATGCTCCGTGACCGAGACCCCCACCGGCGCCGACGCCGACATACCCCGGTTCCGCTACAGCGCGGAACTGGCCGGACGCATCGAGGGCGACTGGCAGCGGTACTGGGAGTCGGCGGGCACCTTCCACGTCCCCAACCCGGTGGGTTCGCTGGCGGCCCCCGACGGCGAGGTGCCGGCCGACAAGATGTTCGTCCAGGACATGTTCCCCTACCCGTCGGGGGAGGGCCTGCACGTCGGCCACCCGCTCGGCTACATCGCCACCGACGTCTACGCCCGCTTCTACCGGATGTCCGGCCGTAACGTGCTGCACGCGTTGGGATTCGACGCGTTCGGCCTGCCGGCCGAGCAGTACGCGGTGCAGACGGGCACCCACCCGCGGATCCGCACCGAGGCCAACATCGTCAACTTCCGCCGCCAGCTCGGCCGGCTCGGCCTCGGGCACGACTCGCGGCGCAGCTTCGCGACCACCGACGTCGACTTCTACGCCTGGACGCAGTGGATTTTCCTGCAGATCTACAACGCCTGGTTCGATCCCGCCGCGAACAAGGCCCGGCCGATCGCCGAGCTCGTCGCCGAGTTCGAGTCCGGCGTCCGCACGGTGCCCGACGGCCGCGAGTGGACGGCGCTCTCCGCGGGCGAACGCGCCGACGTCATCGACGGCCATCGGCTGGTGTACCGGGCCGACTCGCTGGTCAACTGGTGCCCCGGCCTGGGCACCGTGCTGGCCAACGAGGAGGTGACCGCCGAGGGGCGCAGTGAGCGCGGCAACTATCCGGTGTTCCGGAAGCGGTTGCGGCAGTGGATGATGCGCATCACCGCCTACTCGGACCGGTTGCTCGACGACCTCGACGCGCTGGACTGGCCGGACAAGGTCAAGACCATGCAGCGCAACTGGATCGGCCGCTCGGTCGGCGCCGCGGTGCAGTTCGCGACCTCCGCGGGCGACGTCGAGGTGTTCACCACCCGGCCCGACACGCTGTTCGGTGCGACCTATCTGGTGCTGGCGCCCGAACACGAGCTGGTCGATGCGCTGGCGACGCCCGGCTGGGCCGAGCACGTCGACCCGCGGTGGACCTACGGCGCGGCATCGCCGGCCGAGGCGGTCGCGGCCTACCGCGCGGACATCGCCGCGAAGTCGGACCTGGAACGGCAGGAGAACAAGACCAAGACGGGCGTGTTCCTGGGCGCCTATGCGGTGAACCCGGTCAGCGGGCAGCACATCCCGGTGTTCATCGCTGACTACGTGCTGCTCGGCTACGGCACCGGCGCCATCATGGCGGTGCCCGGCCACGACCAGCGGGACTGGGAGTTCGCCCGCGAATTCGGCCTGCCCGTCGTGGAGGTGGTTGCCGGCGGGGATCTCTCGCAGGCCGCCTACACCGGCGACGGCGTCCTGGTGAACTCCGGCTACCTCGACGGCCTCGACATCGCCACCGCCAAGCAGACGGTGACCGCGCGGCTGGAGGCCGACGGTCGCGGCCGGGCCCGCGTCGAGTACAAGCTGCGCGACTGGCTGTTCGCCCGGCAGCGCTACTGGGGAGAGCCGTTCCCGATCGTCTACGACCGCGACGGCCGCGCCCACCCGCTGCCGGAATCGGCGCTGCCGGTGGAACTCCCGGACGTCGACGACTATCAGCCGGTGGCGTTCGACCCCGAGGACGCCGCCAGCGAGCCGTCGCCGCCGCTGGCCAAGGCGGCCGACTGGCTGCACGTCGAACTGGACCTCGGCGACGGGCTGCAGACCTACACCCGCGACACCAACGTGATGCCGCAGTGGGCCGGCAGCTCCTGGTACGAGCTGCGCTACACCGATCCGCACAACGCCGAGCGGTTCTGCGCGCGCGAGAACGAGGCGTACTGGATGGGCCCGCGCCCCGCCGAGCACGGCGCCGACGATCCCGGCGGCGTCGACCTGTACGTCGGCGGCGTCGAGCACGCGGTGCTGCACCTGCTGTACTCGCGGTTCTGGCACAAAGTGCTCTACGACCTCGGCCACCTCACCTCTCGCGAGCCCTACCGGCGGCTGATCAACCAGGGCTACATCCAGGCGTTCGCCTACACCGACGCGCGCGGCGCCTACGTCCCGGCGGCCGAGGTGACCGAACGCGACGGGAAGTTCTTCTACCAGGGCGCGCCGGTCAACCAGGAGTTCGGCAAGATCGGCAAGAGCCTCAAGAACTCCATCTCGCCGGACGAGATCTGCGACGCCTACGGCGCCGACACGCTGCGGGTGTACGAGATGAGCATGGGTCCGCTGGAGGCGTCCCGGCCGTGGGCCACCAAGGACGTCGTCGGCGCGCACCGCTTCCTGCAGCGGGTGTGGCGCATCGCCGTCGACGAGACGACCGGCGCGCTGCGGGTCACCGACGATGCGCTCGACGACGAGACGCTGCGGGCGCTGCACCGCACGATCGCCGGCGTGGCCGACGACTATGCGGGGCTGCGGAACAACACCGCCGCCGCGAAGCTCATCGAGTACACGAACCACCTGACCAAGCACGACGTCCGCAGCCGCGCGGCGGTCGAGCCGCTGGTGCTGATGGTGGCACCGCTGGCGCCGCACCTCGCCGAGGAGCTGTGGCGCCGGCTCGGCCACGACACCTCGCTGGCGCACGGGCCGTTCCCCGCCGCCGACCCGCGGTATCTGGTCGAGGACACCGTC
Source organism: Mycobacterium sp. MYCO198283 (assembly GCF_021213805.1). Classification (GTDB taxonomy): domain Bacteria; phylum Actinomycetota; class Actinomycetes; order Mycobacteriales; family Mycobacteriaceae; genus Mycobacterium. Next base: position 184,034 of record NZ_JAJQJI010000009.1, on the reverse strand, counting down.
GAATTCCCGGTGCAGGTCAACGGCAAGGTCCGCGGGCGCATCAGCGTGGCCGCCGACGCGGGCGCAGGGCAGATCGAGGCGGCCGCCCTCGCCGACGAGAAGGTCGCCGCGTTCCTGGCGGGTGCCACGCCGAAGAAGGTCATCGTCGTCCCCGGCAAGCTGGTCAACCTCGTCGTCTGATCACCGCGGCCGGACGACGACCTCGTGCACGTGGGCGTCGCGCGGCGCCCGCACCGCGTCGGCCGTGACGGCGGCAACCGTGCCGGGGCTCAGGAACTGCTCGGGCCGGTACTCGCGGCCCTCGTAGGCGATCAGCTGCCGCTGCATGGCGGTGTCGATCCGGCCCGGGTGGATCGACGTCACGCGCAGCGACGGCTCGTCGGCGCGCAGCGCATCGGCGAAGCCCCGCAGCGCGAACTTGCTCGCCGCGTAGGACGCCAGCCCCGGCGAGGCGTTGATCCCCGAGCCGGAGTTCATGAAGACGACGTGGCCCTCGGCGGCCCGCAGCGCCGGCAGCAGCGCCAGCGTCAGCGCCACCGCGCCGATCACGTTGACCTCCAAAGTGGTCCGCCACTCGTCGACGCTCGACTCCGCCACCCGCCCCGGAAACGCGACACCGGCGTTGTGGATCAGCACGTCGAGCGACACGATCGGCTCCACCAGCGCCTCGATCGCCCCGGTGTCGGCGAGGTCGAGCGGCCAGGTCGTGGCGCCGTACCGGGCCGCGACGGCGTCGAGCCGCTCCGACGGCCGGCCCGCCAAGAGCAGGGTGTGGGTGGGCGCCAGCGCCGCGGCCAGGGCAGCGCCCACCCCGCCGCTCGCGCCGGTGATCATCGCTGTCGGGTTCGCGGTCGCCACCTGCGCGACCCTACCGACCTGCGGACTCGGCCGACCCGCCGCATGATTGAGCGATGCCCGACCCCGGCTTCGCCCCGGCCATGCTCGCCGCCCGCGCCGCGTACCTGCTGCGCGGCAACGATCTCGGCGTGATGACGACGGCGGCGCCGCTGCTCTATCCGCACATGTGGAGCTGGGACGCCGCGTTCGTCGCGGTCGGGCTGGCGCCGCTGTCGGTGGAGCGCGCCGTCGTCGAGCTCGACACCCTGCTGTCGGCGCAGTGGGACAACGGCATGATCCCCCACATCGTCTTCGCAAACGGCGTCGACGGGTACTTCCCGGGGCCGGCCCGCTGGGAGTGCGCGACGCTCGCCGCCCAGGCCCCGGCGAACCGGCACACCTCGGGCATCACGCAGCCGCCGGTGCACGCGATCGCCGTCCAGCGCATCCTCGACCACGCGCGCACCCGCGGCCGCTCGACGCGCGCCGTCGCCGAGGCGTTTCTCGACCGCCGCTGGAACGATCTGGTGCGCTGGCACCGCTGGCTCGCCGAGGCCCGCGATCCGCACGAGCGGGGCCGCGTCACGCTGTACCACGGGTGGGAGTCCGGCATGGACAACTCGCCGCGGTGGGACAGCGCGTACGCGAACGTCGTGCCGGGCTCGGTGCCGGAGTACCGCCGCGAAGACAACACCATCGTCACCGACGCCACGCAGCGGCCCTCCGACCTGGAATACGACCGCTACCTCTGGCTGCTGGAGGAGATGAAGTCCGTCCGCTACGACGACGGGCTGTTGGCCAAGGTGATGAGCTTCGCGGTCGAGGACGTGTTCGTCTCGGCGGTGTTCGCGGTGGCCTGCGACGTGCTCGCCAACATCGGCGAGGACTACAGGCGTCCGCACGCCGACGTCCGCGACCTGTACTCCTGGGCCGAGCGGTTCCGGGCGGGGGTCCTCGCGACGACCCACCCCAAGAGCGGCGCCGCCCAGGACTACGACGTGCGCGCCGAACGGTGGATCGCCACCGAGACGGTCGCGCAGTTCGCGCCGCTGCTGTGCGGCGGGCTGCCGCACGACCGCGAACGGGCCCTGCTGCGGCTGCTGGAGGGTCCGCGGTTCTGCGGGCATCCGGACCTGCGGTACGCGCTCATCCCGTCGACCTCGCCGGTGTCCCGGGACTTCCGGCCCCGGGAGTACTGGCGGGGGCCGGTGTGGCCGGTCATGACGTGGCTGTTCTCCTGGGCGTTCGCCCGCCGCGGGTGGGCCGAGCGCGCGCTGACACTCAAGCGCGAGGGCCTGCGGCAGGCCAGCGACGGCACCTTCGCCGAGTACTACGAGCCGTTCACCGGCGAGCCGCTGGGCAGCATGCAGCAGTCCTGGACCGCCGCCGCGGTGCTCGACTGGCTGGGCTGACCGCGGCGCCGGACGGTGAGCGAGGCGTCACTCCTCGGCCGGCGGGGCGGCGCCGGAGAGCCGCTCGAGCGCGCCCAGGGCTTCGGTCAGCACGGTGATGTCCTCATGGCTGAGCTGGCTGAGCATCGCGGCCAGGTGGGCCTGCCGGCTGGACAGCGACTCGCGGTGCACCTCCAGCCCCTTCGGAGTGATGTCGACGAGCACCGCGCGCAGGTCGGAGGTGTCGCGGGTGCGCTTGACCAGCCCCAGCTTCTCCAGCCGGCGGATCGCGACGGTGGTGGTGGGGGTGCGCACCCGCTCGTGGGCCGCCAGGTCGGTCATCCGCATGGGCCCCTGGTCGAGCAGCGTGATCAGGATGGACAGCTGGGCCAGCGTCAGATCACCCGTCGGCACCCGGTTCGCGCTGGTGTCGCCGCGGCGCAGATGGGTGGCCAGCTTGGAGAACGCACGTTGCAGCCCCTCGGCGAGCTCGGTGAGCTGGGGGGCAGTCTCCGGCATATCGCCGATCCTAACGTGTCAGCGTCTGCCAGGAACGGACGTTCGGGGGGTTCGCCCGTCTCAGAGCACCTGCGACAGGAACCGCTGCAACCGGTCGGTTCCGGCGGCCGTGAAGATCTGCTCGGGCGGGCCCGCCTCGACCACGCGGCCGTGGTCCATGAAGACCACCGCGTCGGACGTCGAGCGGGCGAACTCCATCTCGTGGGTCACCACCAGCATCGTCATGCCTTCTTCGGCGAGTTCGGCGATCAGCGCGAGGATGCCCTTGACCAACTCGGGGTCCAGCGCGGAGGTGGCCTCGTCGAAGAACATCACCTGCGGCGCCATCGCGAGCGCGCGGGCGATCGCGACCCGCTGCTGCTGGCCACCCGACAGCGTGCCGGGCCGCGCCTGCGCCTTGTGCGCCAAGCCCACCCGGTCCAGCTGCGCCATCGCGACCGCACGGGCTGCTTCGGCGGGCAGCTTCTTCAGCTTGCGCGGGGCCAGTGCCACGTTGTCGATGACGGTGCGGTGGGGGAACAGGTTGAACTGCTGGAACACCATGCCGATGCGCTGGCGGAGCTGGTCGGGGTTGTCGGCGAGCACCGAGCGGCCGTCGAGCAGGATGTCGCCGGCGTCGGGTTCGTGCAGCCGGTTCAGGGTGCGCAGCAGCGTGGACTTGCCGGAGCCGGACGGGCCGATCACGGCGGTGGTGGTGCCGGCGGGCACGTCGATGTCCACGCCGCGCAGCACCTTGTTCGGCCCGAACGCCAGCTCCAGGCCCGTCGCCGCCAGCGAGACCGCGTGCGTCGTCGTGTGGTCGGTCATGCCCGGGTCATCCCTTCGCTGCCGTGGGCGGGTCGAGCGGATCGTCCTCGGCGGCGGCGGGGCGACCGCTGCGGAGCCGCCGGTCGATGTGGTTGACCAGGTGGGTGAGCGGGACCGTCAGCGCCAGGTAGAAGATGCCCGCCGCCACCAGCGGCGACAGGTTGCCGGTCTGCGCGTTGAGGTCGCGGCCCACCTGGAACAGTTCGCGCTGCCCGGCGACCAAGCCCAGGAAGTACACCAGCGCCGACGCCTTGAGCAGCGAGATGAACTGGTTGACCAGCGCCGGCAGCACCCGCCGCACGCCCTGCGGGATCACCACCAGCCGCATCGCGGAGCTGTAGCTGAAGCCGAGCGCCCGCGACGCCTCCAGCTGGCCGGGCTCGACGCTCTGGATGCCGGAGCGGAAGATCTCGCCGACGTACGCCGCGGCCATCAGGCCCAGCGCCGCAATACCGAGCGGATAGGGGTTGTTGCCGGTGAGCCCGCTGACCACCGGCCCGACGCCCAGCCCGATCAGCAAGATGATCACCACTTCGGGCAGCCCCCGGAAGATGTCGGTGTAGATGCGGGCCGGCCAGCGCAGCCAGCGTGACCGCGAGATGCCGGCCACCGCCAGCACCATGCCGAGCCCCAGCCCGATCGCCGCGGCGCTGATCGTCAGGATCAGCGTGTTGGGCAGGCCGGTCTTGAACAGCACCGGGACCGACTCGCGGTAGAGGTTCCAGTCGAGGAACGAGTCCTTCAGCTGCGACAGCGTCGACTTGGGCGCCGCACCGGTGTCCCGGTCGCCGTTGGCGGCCGCGATCGCCGCGAAGTCGGGCAGCTGCGGGTAGGGCGCCGCCTTGGAGCCGGGCTTCCAGCCCGGCGGCAACGCCCGCGGCACCCACTCGCTGTACAGCCGGGCCCAGGTGCCGTCGGCGATCACGGCGTCGAGGCCGCTGTTCAGCGCGTCGATCAGCGGCCGGTTCTCTTTCGCCACCGCCCACGCGACGAAGTTGTCGAGGCTGAACGTGTTCTCGACGATCGCGACGGGGTCGCCGGCCTGCACGGTGCCGCTGGCCTGCTGCGACGGCGCCACCCAGGCGTCCAGCTGCCGGGCTTTGAGGTTCGCGTAGACGGTGTTGTAGTCCGGGTACTTGACCGGGTCGAGGCCCAGCGTATTGATGACGTACTCCTCTTGCACGGTGCCCTGCACGACGCCGATCCGCTGCCCGGCGGCGAGCTTGCCGAAGCCGGTGATCGGCGACCCCGTCGGCACCACGAGCGAGAAGTAGCCGAAGTCGTAGCCGTTGGTGAACCCGACCGTCTTCCGCCGCGCCTCGGTGGTGGTGATCGACGAGGAAGCGACGTCGAACCGTCGGGAGGCCGTCTGGGCGAGCAGTCCGGAGAACTCGGTGCCGACGAAGTTCACCCGCAGGCCGAGCTTGTCCGCGACGGCCCGCAGCAGCTCGTTGTCGTACCCGGTGAACTGGCCCGCCGCGTTGATGCAGATGCTCGGCGGGGCGTCGGACAGCGTGCCGACGGTGAGCACGCCGGGGGTGCCGAGCCCGAGCGCACCGACGTCGACGGATTCGAGCGGGACGACGGACGCGGTGGTGTACCGGTCCTGCTCGGGTCCGCCCGCCGCGGCCGCCAGGTTGGTGGGCAGCGCGCTGGCGCTGCCGATCCCCGGCGGAGCGCACTGGTCGTTGTCGGCCGCCGCCGCCGGCGCCCACCCGGTGGCCGCCACGATGAGCAGCGTCGCCGTTACGGCGCAGAGCCTGACCATCCGCTGCATCGGCCGCGTCATAGCTGCAACGTAATCGTCGCGCCCGGGCTACGCGCGGCGGGCAGCTTCCTGCGCGGGCAGCACCCCCCGACGACGCAGCTCGTCGACCATGATGTCGGTCAGCAGCGCCATCCGCACGACGCAGGCTTCCCGCGCGGCGTCGGCGTCGCCGGCGACGATGGCGGCGTGCTCGGCCGCCAGCGCGGGCAGCAGCCGGTCATGGTGGTGCAGATACAGCGCCGCGATGTCGGCAGGTACCACGTTGCGGTAGGCGTGGATGGCGGCGGCCAGCCGCGGACCTGCGTACTCGCCGACGATGCAGTTGCGGTAGGCCAGGGCGATGTCCTGCACCTGCTGCGGCGAATCGGCGTCTTGCAGCGCGGCACGCAGTTCCTCGAGGTGGCCGACGATCCGGCGCTGCGGATCGGCGGCGGCGCGGGCGGACGCGATGCCGGAGAGGACGCCGTAGAGCTCATGGTGCTCGCGGACGGTGAACTCGTCGAACCGCGCGACGAACGCGCCGCGGTGGTATCGCGTCGTCAGGACGCCGTCGTGCTCGAGCTGCAGCACCGCCTCCTGGATCGGAACGCGGCTCATCCCGAGTTCCTGCGCAATCGCATTGCGATCGACGCGGTCACCGCTGCGCAATCGACCCGTCATGATCAGCGTCATGATGTGGGTGACCGCCTGGTCCTTTTCCTTTACGCCGTACTTCTTCGGCATGCGCTCCTCAACCCCCGAAAACAATGAGCGCAGTCTGCCATGACGGCACGACAAACAGCGGCGGGGGAGCGCCCGGTTACTGGCGGTTATCGCGCCATTCACACAGCGCCTTGGCGGCGCTGAGGTCGTAATCCGGTCCGTTGACGCCGACGGTGAACAACGTGACGCCCAGGTCAGCGAGCGGATCCGCTTCGGCAAGTTTGTTGACACCAGAAGAACGTTCGATGCTCGCGGGGTCCCGGCCGACGTCGGCGCAATGCCGGTCGAGCACTTCGGCCTTCTTTGGATATGTTTCCGGATCGGTGAAGCCGTGCCAGATGTTGGCATATTCTGCCACCAGCCGGAGCGTCTTCTTTTCGCCCTGTCCGCCGATCAGGATCGGGATATCCCGCACCGGTTTTGGATTCAATTTCTGCAGCCGTGAGGTGATGCGCGGCAATGCTGCAGCGAGGTCGTCCAGCCGGCTTCCGGCCGTTCCGAATTCGTAGCCGTACTCGTCGTAGTCCCGCTGCTTCCAGCCCGACCCGATGCCGAGGATCAGCCGGCCGTCGCAGATGTGATCGACGGTGCGCGCCATGTCCGCCAGCAAGTCGGGATTGCGGTAGGAGTTGCACGACACCAGCGCGCCGATCTCGATCCGCGAGGTCTGCTCAGCCCAGGCGCCGAGCATCGTCCAGCACTCGAAGTGGGCGCCGTCGGGGTCGCCGTAGAGCGGGAAGAAGTGGTCCCAGTTGAACGCGATGTCGACGCCGAGGTCCTCGCAGCGCCGAACCGCGTCACGCAGGTGGGTGTAGTTGGGCGAGTGTTGGGGCTGCAGCTGGACGCCGACCCGGATGCGATGGCTCATCCCGCCACCGTATCCCCGCACCTCGGTGCCGAAACCGACGAACGGGCGCGAAAGTGCGGGTGCGGTCCACCTTTTCGTCGATCTCGGCGGCCTATACGCCGATCTGCCCGGCGGGCTTCCACACCGCGACGACCGCGGGCCGCGCCGTGCCGTTGCCGCCCTCGGGCCAGCGCGACAGCGGATTGTCGATGCTGTGGTCGTCGCTCTCGCCGGGGTGCTGCACCGACACGGTGACCAGGTCGTCGCGGATCACCGGCCCGCAGGTCTCGGCGCCCCGCGGCACCGTCAGGAACTGCTTGGTCTCACCGCGGTGGGGCCCCTCGAGCGCGACGGCGAACAGCCCGTCGTTCGCGCCCAGCGCGTTGCCGTCGGTGGAGATCCACAGGTTGCCGTGGCTGTCGAACGCCAGGTTGTCCGGGCAGCTGATGGGACTCACGCGGCTCTTGTCGAATCCGCCGTAGTAGGTGTCCGCGGCGGCCGGGTCGCCGCAGACCAGCAGCAGGTTCCACGTGAAACCGGTGCCGGTGTGGTCGTCGGTGATCTCCAGCACCTGGCCGCTCTTGTTGTCGGTGCGGGGGTTGGCAGCATCGACGGTGGCCTTTCCGGGGGCGCCGCGCTCGACGTTGTTGGTCAGGGCCACGTAGACCTTGCCGGTCCTGGGGTTGGCCTCGAAGTCCTCGGGCCGGTCCATCTTGGTGGCACCCGCCCGGTCCGCGGCGAGCCGGGTGAACACCGCCGCCTCGGCCGCCGAGAGCCCGGGCACCAGCGACTCCGCGCCGGCGGGGCCGGAGCGCAGCAGCGGCAGCCATGTGCCGCTGCCGGCGAACTCGCGGCCGGCCGGCGGCGTTCCGGACCCGTCGAGCTGCTCGGCGGGGATGTCGCTGGTCAGCTTCGCGGCGTAGAGCGTGCCCTCGTCGAGGATGCCCATGTTGTGCGCCATGGCGGCCGCGTCGTCGGGTCCGCCCGGCCTGATGCGGCGACTGGACACGAACTTGTACAGGTAGTCGAACCGCTCGTCGTCGCCGCTGTAGGCGACCACCGATCCGTCGGCGGTGACGTGGATCGTCGCGCCCTCGTGCTTGAACCGGCCGAGCGCGGAGTGCTTGACCGGCGTGGAGTTCGGATCCCACGGGTTCACCTCCACGACGTAGCCGAACCGGTTCACCTCGTTCGGTGAGGCGACGACGTCGAACCGCGGGTCGAAGGTCTCCCACCGCAGCTCCGTCGGCTGCTGCTTGACGCCGTAGCGCGCGAGCCGTTCGCTCGGCTTCGGAGCTCCCTTCGGCGCGCCGAAATAGGTGTGGAAGTTCTCCTCGCCGGACAGCACCGTGCCCCACGGCGTCACGCCGCCGGCGCAGTTCGCGAAGGTGCCGGCGACCGTGCGGCCGGCCGGGTCGGCCGCGGTGCGGACGAATTCGGTGCCGGCGGCCGGCCCGCTCAGCGTGATCGGGGTGTCGGCGGTGATGCGCCGGTTGTAGCGGCCCAGCACCGGCCGCAGCCCGCCGTGCGGGGTGCGTTCGACTTCGACGACGGACAATCCGACGGCGGCGATCTCCACCTCGAACTGCTCGCGGGTGGGGGCGTCGGCGGCGTAGCCCGGGAACATGAACTGGGGGCTGACGTACTCGTGGTTGGTGACGAGCAGGAACCGGTTCGGCTGGTCCGGCATCGGCAGCAGGGCCGCGAAGTCGTTGTTGAAGCCGAACTGCTGCCGCTGCGCCGCGCCGGTCTGCGCTCGAACGGCGAACACCGGCGCCCCGGGCAGCACGGCGTCGCCCCAGCTGATCACGACGCCCTGCTGATAACCGTCGGGGATGACGACGGCGTCTGCGCTGTTGGGCGCGACGGCGGTGAAGTTCATGCCGGGCGGGGCGGCGTCGGGGTGCGGTGACGAGGACGGGGACGGCGCGTCGTCACCGGTGCCGCACGCCGCGATCGCCGAGCCCGCACCGACGGCCAGCACGGTCACCGCGCCGGCCCGCAGCAGCGCCCGGCGCGACACCGCCTGCCTTACCACGTCGCCGAAGTAGGCGTTGTCGCTGGTGTTCGGCGCCGGGTGCGCGCACGCCACGCCGCACTTGTTGCGGCAGGTGATGTGTTGCCGCGACGACCGGCCGTCGTGGGAGACCAGCAGGTTGAGCGGGATGAGCGCCACGGCCGCCGTCCTTTACGGTGATGCACCGGTCCGCAGGCTGCGGGCCGGCGTCACCCCGGAACGTACGCAAGGACAGCGAGCGGCCGGCAGCCGTCGGGTGAACGGCCGGTGTCGTCAGGTGGCGAACCCGGGCGTCGACTCCGGTGGTTCGGTCGGGGTCAGGCGTTCGGGTGTCTCCGCCGGGGCGAGGCGCTCGGGGGTCTCACTGGGGCTGAGGTGTTCCGGCGGTTCGCTCGGGGCGGCGGGTTCGGGAGTGGTCATGCGGGTCCTTGGGTCGAGTGGGCGATGTCCTCGGGTGGCACGTCGGCGGACTCCGCGTCGCGGGCGTCCTCGTCGGCGCCGGCCTCCAGTGCGGTCGCTTCGTCGGGGCTGGGTGAGGTCATCGGCGGTCCTTTGGTCGGGTGCCCACCGGCTACCCGGGTGTCCGGCGGCGGAAACGACGCCAGGCGGTGGCGCAGCGCGCGCTCGGTCTGCTCGAGCAGGCAGAAACTGCGCAGCAGCGCCGCGGCGGGGTCGCCGCCGACCTCGGGCGGGAAGACGACAAAACCGTGCGCGCGCAGCAGGCGGTGCTGCTCGGCCAGCTCGGCGAGCAGCCGATCGCCCCGGTCACCGGACGTGCCGCGTTCGGCGTTGCGCACCAACCAAGCCCGGTGCCCGCGCAGCACGGCGGGCACCGGGTCGGGCGGCGTCGCGGCGGGCGTGGTCGCCGCCACCGCGGGGGTGGTGCGGGTGATCTCGGCGGTGGCGAAGTACAGCTCGTCGACCGCGTCGGCCGCCGCGCGCGGATCGAGCAGGCTCAGCGGCTCGGCGCGGGGCGGCACACCCGCGCTGGCCAGCCGGGCGGTCACCAGCGTGCCCGGCGGAACGCGGCCGGCGAGCGACTCCACGCGGTCGATCGCCGCGGCGGTGAGGTCGGAGTAGCCGATGGTCAGCAGCAGCTCGTCGCCGTCGGCGTCGGAGATCGGCCAGCGCAGTTCCTGCCGCGTCTGGTCGAAGCGGGGCGCTCCGACGGCGTGCGGCGCCAGCACCAGCCAGTCGGCGAGCGGATCGGGTGCGTCGAGCAGGCCGCGCGCTCGGCCGGTCCCGCCGCGCACGTCCCGCCACCGGGTCGTGACGTCGAGCTCGGCGACGAGGGCGGCGCCGCTGACGGAGGCGAGCTCGGCGCGGGTGTGCTCGACGGCCGAGAGCCGGCCGGCGGGGTTGAGCCGCGCATCGCGCAGGTCGACGCGCCGGCCCGCGGCGTTGCCCGGCGACAGCAGGCCCTGCCACGGGCCGGGCTCGTCGTGGCGTTGCAGCGGATCGAAGCCGAAGACGTCGACGGGCCGGGCATCGGTCAGCGACAGGAAGCGACGCTGCTGCGGCCACCAGAACACGGTGGTCAGGCCGTGAAAACCGGTGGCCGACCGCCACGGCATCGATCCCATCCCGAAGAGCTGCATCGACTGCACCGGCGAATAGGTGTTGCGCGCATGCCCGATGAGCCGCACGGGTTCCTCGCCGGTGGTCGCGGCTCGCTGCAGGGCGTGCACCAGGGCGTAGGCCAGCGCGACGTCGAAGGTCAGCTGGTCGGTGCTGGTGGTCGCGGACCGGTGGAGCTGCTGCTCGATGTGGTCGGCGAGGCGGCTCAGCTGGGCCGACAGCCGGTAGTACTCGGCGCCGTGCGCCCACACCGCCGCGGTCTCGTAGCGTTCGTGCAGCGCGGGCGACGGATGCGCGGTTCCCAATCGCACGGTGTCGGCGAGCAGCCGTCCGGCGCTGGCCCGCAGCCGGGCGCGGTTGTCGGACAACGTCTCCGCGGTGGCGGCGGCGGCCTTCGTCGGTGCCGGCGGCTGCGGGCTGCGGCCGTGGCGGCGCTGGTAGGCCAGCGCGGCGGCCACCTGGTAGCGGGGCAGCGGCGTCAGCGGCTGGTCGGCCACCAGCCCGGCCAGGCCACCGCCCGCGTAACCGAAGGTGACGTGCAGCCGCGGGAAGCCGATGCGGATGCTGCCGGCGCGGACGATCTCCACGTCGGCGTCGTCGAGCCCGCTCACGAACCGCAACGCCCAGGTGTGCCCGGGCCGGCCGGCGTGACGGGTGAGCGCGTCGGCGCCGATGTCCATCAGCTGGGCGTGCAGGTCGGCCGAATCCGGCTCGGCGGCCGCCGATTCCGCGAGCCACAGCCCCGCGGCGATCACGTGCCGGCAGACGACGGTGCTGGGACAGTCGCACTGCGCGGCGGCGGGTCCGGCCTCGGCGACCAGGCCGGGGTCGAACCGGACGGTGTGCTCGCCGACCGCCACGGTGATCGCCTCGGCGCCGGCCTGCAGCAGGGTCGGCGGCTGGCGCGTCAGGTCCTTGCGCGCACGGCGCAGCAGGCCGCGGCTGGCGGTGGCCGCCCACATGCCGTCGTCGTAGCGCCGCAGCCGCTCGGCCACGCTCACCGGGTGACCTCCACCAGCCAGTCGGCCAGCTTGGCCGGGGTCAGCGCGGCGATCGCCATGCCGCAGTCGGCGAGCGCTTCGGCCACCCCGTGGTCGTAGTAGGCCGCGGCGGTGTCGTCGAGTGCCGCCAGCCCCAGGAGTTGCACCCGCGCCTCGGCCAGTGACCGCGTGACGCGCTGCAGTTCGGCGACCGAGCCGCCCTCGCAGAAGTCCGTGATCAGCACCAGCACGGTGCGGCTGGGGTTCTCGACCAGCTGCGCGCAGTACTGCATCGCTTTCGCGATGTCGGTGCCGCCGCCGAGCTGCACGCTCATCAGCAGTTCCACCGGGTCCTCGGCGTAGGCCGACAGGTCGACGACGGAGGTGTCGAACACGACGAGCCGTACCCGGAACGCGGGCAGGCCGGCGAGGATGCCGGCCATCACGGCCGCGTGGATCACCGAGGCCGACATGCTGGCGCTCTGGTCGACGCACAACACGATGTCCCAGGTGAGCCGCCGTCGGGAGCGCTCGAAGAAGCGCACCTCCTGCAGCACGAGCTGTTGCCGGGCCGGGTCGTAGTTCTTGAGGTTGCGCCGCACCGTGCCGCGGACGTCGAAGTTCGCCGCGTCGGGCACCGGCGAGTGGCGGCTCCGGTTGAGCCGGCCCGCCAGCGCGCGCCGGACGTCGATCTCGATGCGCCGGGTCAGGTCGTCGACGACGGTGCGCACGATGTGGCGGACGGTGCCCAGCACCGCGTTGGGCAGGTGGCCGCGCAGCTCGAGCAGCGTCCGCAGCAGTCCCTCGTTGGGTTCCAGCTGGGCGAGGGCTTCGGGGTCGGCGATGATCTCGGTCAGGCCGTAGCGGTTGAGGGCATGTCCGACAACGGTTTCCGCGGTGTCGCGGGGGAACAGCTCGCGGACCTCGCCCAGCCAGTCGAGCACGTGCGGCGCCGACGTACTGTCGCCGCGCGCCGACAGGTCGGGGCGCACCCCGCGGTCGGCGTACTCACGGCGGTACAGGTAGTCCAGCGCGTCGGCGCGCCGCGCCTCGATGGTGTCGGGTTCGCCCTCGCCGAGCTGCGTTTCGGCGTACCGGCCCAGCATCAGCCGCCAGCGGTCGACGTCGCTCACGCCGGGGCCGCCCACCGGTCGAGACCGTCGCGCGCCAGCAGCTCGACAGCGTCGCGCGACGCCGCGACATGCAGTGCGGCGTCGGTGTTTCCGGGTGGTCGCCGAACGATCGGCGGCCCGTCGCCCCGGCCGGCGACGACGGCGGCGACCCGGTCGATCTCCGACGGCGTGAGGTCGGCGAACGCCAGCCGCAGCTGCGGCAGGTGTGCGAGGAAGGTGTCGTCGTCCCAGCCGCCGAGCCGCTCGTCGAGCGCGGCGACGAGAACCGGTTCCTGCCAGACGATCTCGCGGCAGGTCTGCACGACGCCGTGCAGGAAGCCGATGGCCTCGTCGGGCGCGACGGTGCCGGCGAGGTGCCCGCGGACCGTCGCGGCGACCTCGTCGGCCGACAGCCGGCCGGCGGTGTACTGCAGGCCGAGCGCCGCACCGCGCACCCGTGCCGCCGGGTGACCGGTCCGCAGCCGTTCCACCAGCCCCCAGTAGGCCGCCGCGCCGACGTCGAGATCCGTTGTGGCGGCGAGCACTTCGTGCAGCCGCAGCAGTGCTTCGGTGACCTCGGCGGGATCTACGCCGCCGCAGTCGGAGCCGAGGTAGAGCGCTCGCCGGTAGGCGGTGGCCAGCAGCGAGGGGACCGCCGTCAGGCGCTGCGCCTCCAGCGCCTCGCGGGCGTCGACCAGCATCGCCAGCTGGCTGCACGCCTGTGCCATCCCGGGAAACGACGGGTCGGACACCACCGCCGACGTCACGGCCGGCAGCGCCTCGGCGGCCCGCTCGTGCAGCCCCAGCACCGCGGCCTGCACCAGCAGCGCGCAGGCGGCGCAGGCGTCGCGGTGCTCCGTCGACGCCTCGAATTCCTCGACCACTTTGGAGAACCGGCGCGCCACCGCCTCGGGCAGCGTGACGCCGTAGCCGGCGGCCTCGGTGAGCGCGCCTTCGGTGGCCGGCAGCCAGCGGTACTCCCAGCGTTCCTGCACCCGGCCGAGGTCGCGGCCGTTGACGTAGTCCGGCCCGCCGGTGCACACCGCGAACGGCACGCCGAGCAGCGTCAGGCCGTGCAGCAGCCGGCTGGTGACCCGGTGCGCGGGCTTGCGGTAGATGTCCAGGTGCAGGCTGCGCGGCTGCGGCGAATCGATTTTCAATTTCTGCTGTGCGAGCCGCTCCAGCGTGTCGGCTACCAGCGGCGGGGTGGCCGCACCCGGCGGCGCGGTGCCGATGCGGTCGCCGGTGAGCACGGCGCGCACGGCGGCGGTGACGGCGGCGCCTTCGAGGTCGATCGCGCCCTTGACGACGGTGCTGGTGATCGCGTCGACGAGGTCGCTGCGCAGCGGGGCGGGGCGTCGACGCAGGCCGCTCAGCAGCAGCGCCGCCTCGAACGCGGCGGCCACTGTCGGCTCCGGCACGGGGTGACCGCCGCGGCGCAGCCGGGCGCTCACGTCGAGCAGCGCCGCGAGCGTGGCGTCGACGCGCGGGGCGGTCCGGTTCCGCCGCGTCAGCGCCTCCCACTGCCGCTGCTGCCAGGCCGGCGATGTCATCCCGGCGGCGTAGCCGTTGAGGCGTTCCAGCCGGTCGAACGAGTACCGGATCAGCGCCGTGCCCTGGTGGCGGAACCGCGCGCGGATCTTGGGGCGCTTCGGCGGATCGGCCACGAGCGCCGGCAGCACCACCGCGTGGAAGCCGCCCACCACCACCAGCACCGGCCCCGCCGCCGGATCCCGGCGGGCCAGCGCCTCGCGGATGTGCCAGGTCATCTCCGCTTCGCGCGCCGTGGTGCCGTCGGCGTCCAGTTCGCCCGCCGGGGTGTCGTCGCGGGCCTGGCCGCAGTAGGCGGCCATCGCGGCGACGTGGTCGGCGAGCGTCGTGTCGGCGGCCTGCGCTTCGAAGAGCAGCTCCCACAGGTCTTCGTGGTCGCGGCAGCCGAGCCGGTGCGCGAGCAGGTCGAGCCCCCGGCTGTGGGCGTAGCGGCGTTCGTCGAGCAGCGATTCGGCGTCGTCGGCCACGCGGCGGCGGCCGAGCGCCACCTGTTCGGTGAAGTCGAGGTCGATGAACGCCGCTGGGATGCCGCGGGCTGCGGCATCGGCGAACGCCACGAACTCCGGGGAGTAGTCGCAGAACGGGTAGTAGCCGCTGTGACGCACGGCGGCGTCGGCGGCGTAGGTGTAGAACGCCAGCGGGTTGCGGGCCTGCGGCGCCAGCAGCTCGCCGATCAGCGGGTCGAACGAGCGCGGCCCTTCGACCAGCACCTGCGCGGGCGACAGGTCGGCGATCGCGCGGCGCACCTGCCACGCGCAGGCGGGGCTGTGGTGGCGGACCGGGATGACGACCAGCTCGTCGGTGACGAGCGCCGCGGCCAGCGCCCGGACCTCGGCACCGGTCGGCACTACCGACGCCTCAGCGGTCCAGCTCCGGCCGGGCCGCCAGCGCCCGCTGCCACTGCGGCCGGTCGCCCGCCCGGTCGGCGACGACGACGTCGAAGTAGTGGCGCAGCTTGGTCCCGTCGTCGGGGTTGTCCTTGAGCACGGTACCGATCAGCTGGCGGGCGACGTGCTCGCCGCCGACGCGGCCGTCGCCGAAGTAGTGCGCGTCGAGCGCGGCGGCGTAGCCGACCGCCACCGCCTCGGCGGACGACATGACCGCCGCGGGCCGTTCCACGGCGACGCCGTCAGCGGTGGTGCCGGTCCGCAGGTCGGCGAACACGTCGACGAGCAGGTCCACCACCTCGGCGTCGAGGCGGGTCGTGACGTTGGCCCGGGCCAGCAGGTCCGCGGTCTGCTCGCGGATCAGCCGCGCTTCGAGCCGGCGGTCGTCGATCGGGTGGACGGTCTCGAAGTTGAAGCGGCGCTTGAGCGCGCTGGACATCTCGTGGACGCCGCGGTCGCGCAGGTTGGCGGTCGCGACCACGTTGAACCCGGCGCGGGCGAACAGCACCGACTCCTCGCCGTCGAGCTCGGGGATGTAGAGCACCTTGTCGCTCAGCATCCCGATCAGCGAGTCCTGGATCTCCGGCTGCACGCGGGTGATCTCCTCGAACCGGCACAGCGCGCCGTCTTCCATCGCGCGGTGCATCGGCCCGCGCACCAGCGCGCGGCGGGTGGGACCTTCGGCGAGCAGCAGCGCGTAGTTCCACGAGTAGCTGATCTGGTCCTCGGTGGTGCCCGAACCGCCTTGTACCGCGTTGGTCGAGTCGCCGCTGATGGCCGCCGCGAGCAGCTCGGAGAGCATGCTCTTCGCGGTGCCCGGCTCGCCGACCAACAGCAGCGCCCGGTTGCTCATCAGCGTGACGATGCAGCGGTCGATCAGTGCGTCGTCGCCGTAGTACTTGGTGCGCACGCCCAGCTTCCGGTCGCCGACGACGAACGCGCGCACCGCCCGCGGCGACAGCCGCCAGCCGTCGGGCCGGGGCCCGCTGTCGGCCGCGGCGAGCGCGGCGAGTTCGTCGGCGTGGCGGACCTCGGCGGGTTCGCGCAGGGCGGGGGCGGCGGCGGTCATCGGTGTCCAGTCTGCCGCCTGCGGTCCGCCGCAGCGCCGGTTCCGGCGGCCACGATCTGCATCAGATCGTGGTGCACCTCGCTCAACAGCACCGCGGGCACCTCCCCGAGCCGCAGCCGCAGCGGCGGCCGGTCGGGGTCGTCGGTGAGCCGCAGGAACGACGCCGCGCTCATCGCGACGGGCTCGGGATTCTGCGGGGACGCGTCGCCGGTGTAGGTGAAGACCACCGAGAGCTGCAGCGTCGGGAACACCTTCTGGAAGTCGTCGCTGCCTCGGACATAGCCGCGCCGGGTCGCGCCGTCGCGCAGGGCGCCGTAGCGCACCCGACAGCCCTCGACGACGCCGAGCGTGCGCTGCGCGGCCGCCTCGGCCGGCAGCCGGTACGCCGGGGCGAACTGGTCGAACAGCGGCGTGACGCCGTAGTCGGCGAGGTGGTCCCGCCACGGCACATGCTCGGCGGGCGGCACCGTCAGGCTGTGCGCCACGGCGACGAGCGCGTCGGCGCCCAGCACCACCTCGTCGTCGGCGGTGTCGGTCAGCGTCCCGTCGTCGAGGGGCCGAAAGCAGCGCACGGTGCCGTCGGGCGCCGCGGCGGTCCACACCAGCCGCTGGGTCAGCGGCCCGACGAGCGGATGCCGCTGCAGATGCGTCGACCACTCGGGATAGGGCCAGCGCCGCTGCGCGCACATGGCCCCGTAGAGCCGGTCCGTCTGCTGCGGCGCGGTGGATCTGACCAGCGAGCGGGCCGCCGCGAGCGCCTTTTTCGCGGCGGCGACGGCGGCCGGGTCGTCGGCCTGCCGGGCGGCCGGCAGCGTCGTGAGCGGTCGGCCGTCGGGCCCGCGCAGGGCGATCGAGAGGTCCGGGTGCAGCACCGCGGAAAAGGCCCGCGACCCGTAGTCCAGCCGCAGGGTGCGGCGATTGTCGAACCCGGCGTCGGGCACCGTGCGGTCGGCGAGTTCTTCGGCGGTCCAGCCGTGGCGGGCGGCGACGGCCGCCAGGTGCGTGAGCGCCGCGTCGCGCAGGGCGGCGCTGCGAAACCGGGTCGCACCAGCGAGCAGGGCCTGCACGGCGTGCGGCCGGTCGCTCGCGGCGAGCATCGTCAGTAACGCCTTCGCCGGTGCGATGCGGGCGCCCGGACGCTCCAGATACGCGCGGGCGATCGCCACGGTGTCGTCACCGGCGCAGCACGCCACCACCGCGAGCACGCTTTTGGCGGCCGTGCTGCCGGTCGCCAGCCACTCCCGCAGCAGCCAGCCCGCGAACGCGTCGCGGTCCGCGGGATGCAGTTCGGCGCAGCGCTCCCGCAGCTCGGCGTCGGGGCCGCCCTTGTCGAGCACCGCCCGCTCGACGAGCGCCCGCAGCGTCGACGGTGCGACCGGGGTGTCGCGGCCGGCCCAGCGGACCGCGGGCATCGTCTCCCACGGCACCCACTGCAGGGACTTCAGCTCCGCAGCACACCCCGCAGCAGCTCGACGAGCACCCGCGGCTGGTCGCTCTGCACCGAGTGCCCGGAATCGGCGACCAGCCGGACGCCGTCGAATCCCGGTGCGGTGCGGGCGAATTCGTCGGCGTCGGCGTCGTCGACGAACGCCGAGCGCGCGCCGCGGATCAGCGTGGTCGGCACGGTGAGGCGCGGGACGTCGTCCCACAGCCCGTCAAACCCGTCGCCGGTGCGCAACGTGTCGTACCGCCAGGTCCAGCTGCCGTCCTCCAGCCGCCTGGCGTTGTGGAAGACGCCGCGCCGCAACGACTTACGGTCGCGGTGCGGCGCCGCGGCGATCGTCACGTCGAGCATCTCGGCGAAGCTGCCGAACGTGCGCGGCCCGGACACCAGCGCGACGGTGCCCTTCTGCTCCTCGGTCATCTCCTGGTGTCTGGCCGGCGAGGTCGGCGTCACGTCGATGAGCACCAGCCGGCGCACCAGGTCCGGCGCCGTCACCGCCAGCCGGATCGCGGTGAGCCCGCCGAGCGACATGCCGACGACCAGCTCGGCGTCGGGCGCCAGCTCTCGCACCACCGGCTCGATGGTCGCGGCGTTGCGCGTCGGGCCGTAGTCACCGTCCTCGCGCCAGGCGGAGCGGCCGTGGCCGGGGAGATCGAGCGCCAGCGCCGGCTCGCCGAGCCCGAGGATGACGGTGTCGAAGGTGTGGGCGTTCTGGCCGCCGCCGTGCAGGAAGACCACCCGGGGTGACGGCTCGCCGAACTTCAGCCCGCTGATCGGCCCGACGTCGATGCGCCGCACCGGCGGAACCGTGGTCACGCCGGCCTGCTCGGCGTTCTCGTCGAGCAGCGCGAACTCGTCGAGACCCGCCAGCTCGTCGTCGGAGATCACGCGTCGGACCCTACCCACCGAACGGGGAGCAGATCAGCCCTCGATGAACTCCTCGAGCTGCGCCCGCGCGATGTCGTCGGGCAGCTGCTGCGGGGGGCTCTTCATCAGGTAGGCCGACGCGGCGACGACGGGGCCGCCGATGCCGCGGTCCTTGGCGATCTTCGCCGCGCGCACCGCGTCGATGATGACGCCCGCCGAGTTCGGCGAATCCCACACCTCGAGCTTGTACTCCAGGTTCAGCGGCACGTCACCAAAGGCGCGGCCCTCGAGCCGCACGTAGGCCCACTTGCGGTCGTCGAGCCAGCCGACGTGGTCGGACGGGCCGATGTGGACGTCCTTGGTCTTGAACTCGCGCTGCAGGTTGCTGGTGACGGCCTGCGTCTTGGAGATCTTCTTCGACTCGAGCCGCTCGCGCTCGAGCATGTTGAGGAAGTCCATGTTGCCGCCGACGTTGAGCTGCATGGTGCGGTCGAGCTGCACGCCGCGGTCCTCGAACAGCTTGGCCATCACGCGGTGGGTGATGGTGGCGCCCACCTGGCTCTTGATGTCGTCGCCGACGATCGGGACGCCGGCGTCTTCGAACTTCTTCGCCCACACCGGGTCCGACGCGATGAACACCGGCAGCGCGTTGACGAACGCCACACCGGCGTCGATGGCGCACTGCGCGTAGAACTTGTCGGCCTCCTCCGAGCCCACCGGCAGGTAGGACACCATGACGTCGACCTTCGCGTCCTTGAGCGCCTTGACGACGTCGACGGCCTCGGCGTCGGACACCTCGATGGTGTCGGCGTAGTACTTGCCGATGCCGTCGAGTGTCGGGCCGCGCTGCACCACCACGTCGGTGGGCGGCACGTCGGCGATCTTGATGGTGTTGTTCTCCGACGCGAAGATCGCCTCCGACAGGTCGAAGCCGACCTTCTTGGCGTCGACGTCGAACGCCGCGACGAAGTTGACGTCGCGCACGTGGTACGGGCCGAACCGCACGTGCATCAAGCCGGGAACGGTGACGTTCTCGTCGGCGTCCTTGTAGTACTGCACGCCCTGCACGAGCGACGACGCGCAGTTGCCGACTCCGACAATGGCGACCCGAATTTCGCCTGCATGGTCCGTCATGGTCGTTCCCTCCTGTTGAAAGCTGGTCTTGCTGGTGATTACGGCTGCTCGTGGCCCTGCGCCACGCGTTCGGCGGCGATCAGCTCGTTGAGCCACCGGACTTCCCGTTCGCTCGACTCCAACCCGAGTTGGTGCAGCTGGCGGGTATAGCGGTCGAACGAACTGCTGGCCCGTGCGACGGCTTCACGCAGGCCTTCCCGGCGTTCCTCCACCTGCCGACGACGCCCTTCCAAGATCCGCATGCGCGCCTCGGCGGGCGTGCGGTTGAAGAAGGCCAGGTGAACCCCGAAGCCGTCGTCGGTGTAGTTCTGGGGTCCGGTGTCGGCGACGAGTTCGGCGAACCGCGCGCGACCGGCGTCGGTCAGCTGGTACACCCGTCGGGCCCGGCGCATCTTGGCGGCGCCGTCGGCCGCCGCGCCCTCGCTGATGAGGCCGTCGGCCTGCATCCGGCGCAGCGCGGGGTACAGCGAACCGTAGGAGAACGCCCGGAACGCGCCGAGCAGCCCGGTGAGGCGCTTGCGCAGTTCGTAGCCGTGCATCGGCGACTCGAGCAGGAGTCCCAGGATGGCCAGTTCCAGCACCGCGGACACCCCCCTTTGCCGATCGTTGCGGATGCGCCGCTAGGGCGTTCCGACACCTCGCGCAACTGTATCGCGCCGATATAACCATGGCCAAGGGGAGGTGACGAGTAGGCGAACGGACGGTAGAGGTCCGGTTACTGACGCCGCAGCACAGCAGCGGAATCGGTGGCATGCCGGTGTCGGCGGGAAGCCGGTCGCCGCCTCGGCGTCGGGGCGGCGACGTACGCTTGTCGGCGTGCGACTGCAGCGACAGGTGGTGGACTACGCCCTGCGGCGGCGCTCACTGCTGGCCGAGGTCTACTCGGGCCGCACGGGTGTCACGGAGGTGTGCGACGCCAACCCCTATCTGCTGCGGGCCGCGAAGTTCCACGGCAAGACCAGCTCGGTCATGTGCCCGATCTGCCGTAAGGAACAGTTGACGTTGGTGTCGTGGGTGTTCGGCGATCACCTCGGGGCGGTGTCCGGTTCGGCCCGCACCGCCGAGGAACTGGTGCTCCTGGCCACCCGCTTCGACGAGTTCTCGGTACACGTGGTGGAGGTATGCCGCACCTGCAGTTGGAATCACCTGGTCAAGTCGTACGTGCTGGGTCAGCCGAAACCCGCCAACCCGCGTCGCGGCCGGTCGGCCCGCAACGGCGCACGTACGGCCAGTGAATAGCGGCGACGGACGCGACGACCGGCCCGGTAGCCACATCCCCGCGGGGGGTGGCGGCCGGCCGCGCGGCCCCGCATCACCGCCGCCGGGGCCGCCGCGGTCCGGCGCGCCGCGGCCGCCCCGCCCGCCGGCGCCGGACCACCGGCCGACCACCGTCCTCCCGCCGGTGCGGGACGACACCGCACCGCTGCGCGACAACGTCGCCGCCGTCAAGGCCGCGATGGAGGGCAATCCGCCACCGCGCCCGCCCGATGGTGGTCGACGGGCCGGCGCACCCGGCGGGCCGCGCCGGCGCCTGCGGGTCAACGGGAAGTGGGTGCGGCGGGGACTGATCGCCGCGGCGGTGCTGTTCCTGGTGCTGCCGCTGGTGACGTTCGGCATGGCCTACGCCATGGTCGACGTGCCGCAGCCCGGCGACATCCGCACCAACCAGGTGTCGACGATCCTGGCGAGCGACGGCTCGGAGCTGGGGCGCATCGTGCCGCCGGAGGGCAACCGCGAGGACGTCAGCATCGACCGCGTGCCGGTGCACGTGCGTGACGCCGTGATGGCCGCCGAGGACCGCGACTTCTACTCCAACCCCGGCTTCTCCTTCACCGGCTTCGCCCGCGCCGCGAAGAACAACTTGTTCGGCGGCGACACCCAGGGCGGCTCGACCATCACCCAGCAGTACGTCAAGAACGCGCTGGTGGGGTCGGAGCGGTCGGGGCTGGGCGGCATCATGCGCAAAGCCAAGGAGCTGGTCATCTCGACGAAGATGAGCGGCGAGTGGTCCAAGGACCAGGTGCTCGAGGCCTACCTCAACATCATCTACTTCGGTCGCGGCGCCTACGGCATCTCGGCCGCGTCCAAGGCGTACTTCGGCAAGCCCGTGGAGCAGCTGACCGTCGCCGAGGGCGGGCTGCTCGCGGCGCTCATCCAGCGGCCGTCGACGCTCGACCCGGAGGTCGACCGCGTCGGCGCCGAGGACCGGTGGAACTGGGTGCTCGACGGCATGGTGACCATCGGCGCGCTGTCCGAACAGGAGCGTGCCGCCCAGGTCTTCCCGGTGACGGTCCCGCCGGACCTGGCGCGCCAGCAGACGCAGACCACCGGGCCGAACGGCCTCATCGAACGCCAGGTGACCCGCGAGCTGCTCGAGCTCTTCGACATCGACGAGCAGACGCTCAACACCGAGGGCCTGCAGATCACCACCACCATCGATCCCAAGGCGCAGTCCGCGGCGCAGGACGCGGTGGCCGAGTACCTCGAGGGCCAGAACCCGGACATGCGGGCCGCGGTGGTGTCCATCGACCCCAAGACCGGCGGGGTGAAGGCCTACTACGGCGGCGCCGACGCCAACGGCTTCGACTTCGCGCAGGCCGGTCTGCAGACCGGCTCGTCGTTCAAGGTCTTCGCGCTGCTCGCGGCGCTGGAGCAGGGGATCGGCCTCGGCACCCAGATCGACAGTTCGCCCGTCGAGGTCAACGGCATCAAGATCACGAACGTCGAGGGCAACTCCTGCGGTACGTGCAACATCGCCGAGGCGCTCAAACGGTCGCTGAACACCAGCTACTACCGGCTGATGCTGAAGCTGCAGGACGGTCCGTCCGACGTGGCGGAGGCCGCCCACAAGGCCGGCGTCGCCGAGAGCTTCCCGGGGGTCGAGCACACGCTCAGCGAGGACGGCCGCGGCGGGCCGCCGAACAACGGCATCGTGCTGGGGCAGTACCAGTCGCGGGTGATCGACATGGCGTCGGCGTACGCCACCATCGCCGCGTCGGGGGTGTACCACCGGCCGCACTTCGTGCAGAAGGTGGTCAACTCGCAGGGTCAGGTGCTGTTCGACGCCGCCCAGCAGAACAACGACGGTGAGCGGCGCTTCGACGAAGCGGTCGCTAACAACGCCATCGCGGCCATGCAGCCCATTGCGGCCTACTCGAACGGCCACGCGCTCGCCGGCGGCCGGCCGTCCGCCGCCAAGACGGGCACCGTGCAGCTCGGCGACACCGGTGACAACAAGGACGCCTGGATGGTCGGGTTCACGCCGTCGCTGTCGACGGCCGTGTGGGTGGGCACCGCGGAGGGCACCCAGCCGTTGGTGACCAGCGGCGGCTCACCGGTCTACGGCTCGGGCCTGCCGTCGGACATCTGGAAAGCCACGATGGACGATGCGCTCGAGGGCACCGACGTCGAGACGTTCCCGAAGCCGACCGCGATCGGGGGTTTCGCCGGACCGCCGGCAGCGCAGCCGCCACCGCCGTCGTCGTCGGCACCGCCCACGCCGACGTCGGTGACCACGTCGCCCGCGCCGGGCACGGTGATCCAGCCGTCGATCGAGGTGGCGCCGGGCATCACGATCCCGATCGGCCCGCCGACCACGGTGCCGGCCGCGCCGCTGCCGGGCGCCGAGCCCGTGCCGCCGGCCGCACCGCCGCCGTTCGGCGCGCCGCCGCCCGTCCCGGTTCCGTGAGCGACGGCGCCTCGGAAGAGCCACCGCGGACGCGAGGAGCACAAGAGGCACCGCGGACGCGAGGAGCACAAGAGGCACCGCGGACGCGAGGAGCACAAGAGGGACCGCGGACGCGAGGAGCACACTCGCAGGCGACCGCTGACCGGCGGGCGATCCTGTCCCCGGTGCCGCTGGCCGACGACCTGCGCAGCGCGGACGACCGCGACCTGCCCAGCCGTACCGATGTGCTCGGCGCCGCGGTGGCCGACGCGATCGGCGGGCCGGTCGGCCGCCACGCGCTGATCGGCCGGACCCGGTTCTTCACCCCGCTGCGGGTGATGTTCCTGCTGACGCTGGTGGTCCTGGCGCTGGGGTGGAGCACCAAGGCGGCGTGTCTGCAGACCCAGGGCGGGCCGGGTCCGCCGAACGCGCTGCACGCCAACTGGGAGAACAACCGCGCCTACTACCAGCTCTGCTACTCCGACACCGTGCCGCTGTACACCGCCGAACTGCTCGACCGGGGGCTCTTCCCCTACAAGTCGAACTGGATCGAGGTCGACGGCAGCGGCACGCCACAAACCACCTACGACGGCAGGCCCGCCGTGCGCTACATGGAGTATCCGGTGCTCACCGGCCTCTATCAGTACGCGGCCATGGCGCTCGCCAAGACCTACACCGTGGTGACCGGCCTGGTCCCGATACCGGTCGTCGCCGAAGTGGTGATGTTCTTCAACTTCTCGGCGATCGGCCTGGCGCTGTGCTGGCTCGCGGTGGTGTGGGCGACGGCGCGGCTGGCGGGGCGCCGCATCTGGGACGCCGCGCTCGTCGGGGTGTCACCGATCCTGATCTTCCAGATCTTCACCAATTTCGACGCCATCGCGGTGGCCTGTGCCACCGCCGGGCTATTGGCGTGGGCGCGGCGCAAACCGGCGCTCGCCGGTGTCCTGATCGGGCTCGGCGTAGCCGCGAAGCTCTATCCGGCGCTCCTGCTGCTGCCGCTGCTGCTGCTCGCCGTGCGCACCAACGTGCTGCGGCCGTGGGCCGTGACCGCGGCGGCGTCGGTCGGCACCTGGTTCGTGGTGAACCTGCCGGTCCTGGCGCTGTTCCCGCGCGGCTGGTCGGAGTTCTTCCGGCTGAACGCCCGCCGCGGCGCCGACATGGATTCGCTCTACAACGTCGCGGCGTCCTACACCGGCTGGCAGGGTTTCGACCCGAACCTCGGGTTCTGGCAGCCGCCGACCGTGCTGAACGCCGTCGTCGCCGTGCTCTTCGTCGGCTGCTGTGCGGCCATCGGATACGTCGCGCTGACGGCGCCGCAGCGGCCGCGGGTGGCGCAGCTGGCGTTCCTCGTGGTGGCGGCGTTCCTGCTGACGAACAAGGTGTGGAGCCCGCAGTTCTCGCTGTGGCTGATCCCGCTGGCGGTGCTGGCGCTTCCGCACCGGCGAATCCTGTTGGCGTGGATGACCATCGACGCCCTGGTGTGGGTGCCGCGGATGCTCTACCTGTTCGGCGAGGATCGGCGCGGCCTACCCGAGCAGTGGTTCACCACCACGGTGCTGCTGCGCGACGTCGCCGTGATCGCGTTGTGCGCGTTGGTGATTCGGCAGATCTACCGGCCCGCCGAGGATCTGGTCCGCCACGGTGGCCGCATCGACGACCCGGTCGGCGGCATCTTCGACCGCGCGCCCGACGCCTTCCCGGCGTGGTGGCCCGGGCGGCTGCGGCCCCGCCCGCCGGCCGCGGCGCCGCAGGAGCGCGAGCCGGTCGGCGCGGCCGGCTAGGTGCTCGCCCCGCTCTTGCGCTCCGCGCTGAGGAACGCCGCCGAGTCGTAGTAGGTGCGGAACGCGTCGATGGTGTCGCCGTCGCCTTCGAGCACGCTGATCCCGTCGTAGGTGAAGTCGGTGCCGTCGCGCAGCGTCCCGGTCGACGTCCACTCCAGGTAGGCGATGCCGTCGTCGACCACCCGGTGGGAAAACGACGACTCGATGTCGCCGAAGACCTCCCGGTACTGCTTCCAGAAGGTCTTGGCGCCGTCCTTGCCGCGTTCCCCGTGCGGCAGGCCGGCTTTGGTCAGCGTCGCGTCGTCGGAGAACAGCTCGGCGATCGGTCCGGCGTCGCCGGTGCGGTGCAGTTCGCCCAGCGCGTCGACGAATTTCTCGGTCAAGTTCTGCATGGCGGCCCGGTTACCCGGCGCCGCGTGGCCCACACCGCGGTGACGACGCCGTCAGATTTGCGTCGCAGTGTCGGGCGGCCCCGGCAATTTGGGTGGCGAACCGCCGTCGCTGTAGCCTGGGACGGTTGCCGACGCAGGCGACCCTCCTGCCACGGACACGCCGTGGCCGCAACGACCATAGGAGGTGATGGGTTCACATGCGTCCATACGAAATCATGGTCATCCTCGACCCCACGCTCGACGAGCGCACTGTCGCACCGTCGCTGGAGACGTTCCTCAACGTCATCCGCAAGGACGGCGGCACGGTCGACAAGGTCGACATCTGGGGCCGCCGCCGGCTGGCCTACGAGATCGCCAAGCACGCCGAGGGCATCTACGCCGTCATCGACGTCAAGGCCGCGCCCGCCACGGTGTCCGAGCTCGACCGTCAGCTCAGCCTGAACGAGTCGGTGCTGCGCACCAAGGTGATGCGCACCGACAAGCACTGAACGTCCGTTTCTTGTCGCAGGCCTTGCGTAGGCTCGCCCGCAACTCGTACCCAACCTCTCGGAGGACATCGTGGCTGCTGGTGATACCACCATCACCGTGGTCGGCAACCTGACGGCCGATCCCGAACTGCGCTTCACCCCGTCCGGTGCCGCCGTCGCCAACTTCACGGTGGCGTCGACGCCGCGCATCTACGACCGCCAGAGCGGGGAGTGGAAGGACGGCGAGGCGCTGTTCCTGCGCTGCAACATCTGGCGCGAGGCGGCCGAGAACGTCGCCGAGAGCCTCACCCGCGGTTCCCGGGTGATCGTGACGGGACGGCTCAAGCAGCGCTCGTTCGAAACCCGCGAGGGTGAAAAGCGCACGGTGATGGAGGTCGAGGTCGACGAGGTCGGCCCGTCATTGCGCTACGCCACGGCCAAGGTCAACAAGGCCAGCCGCAGCGGTGGTGGCGGCGGCGGGTTCGGCAGCGGCGGTGGCGGCGGTTCGCGGGCCGCGGCGCCGGCCGGCCCCGCCAACGACGATCCGTGGGGCAGCGCCCCGGCGTCGGGCTCCTTCGGCGGCGGCGACGACGAACCGCCCTTCTGACCACACCCAGTTCATCGCGCGGCCGCGCCGCGCAGACATTTCCAGAAAAGAGTGATCAAGCATGGCCAAGTCGACCAAGCGGCGCCCGGCGCCGGAGAAGCCGGTCAAGACCCGCAAGTGCGCGTTCTGCGCCAAGAAGGGTCAGGTGATCGACTACAAGGACACCGGGCTGCTGCGCACCTACATCAGCGAGCGCGGCAAGATCCGTGCCCGACGCGTGACCGGCAACTGCGTGCAGCATCAGCGTGACATCGCCGTCGCGGTGAAGAACGCCCGCGAGGTGGCGCTGCTGCCGTTCACGTCCACCGCCCGGTAGCCGCACGAGCATCGAGACGAAACCGAGAACACGATGAAACTGATTCTGACCGCCGAGGTCGAGCACCTCGGCGCCGCCGGCGAGACCGTCGAGGTGAAGGACGGCTACGGCCGCAACTACCTGCTCCCACGCGGCCTGGCCATCCAGGCGAGCCGCGGCGCGCAGCGGCAAGCCGACGACATCCGTCGCGCCCGCGAGCTCAAGGCCGTCCGCGGCGTCGAGCACGCCAACGAGATCAAGGCGGCGCTCGAGGCGCTCGGGCCGATCAAGCTCACCGGCCGCACCGCCGGGGACTCGGGCAAGCTCTTCGGCTCGGTGACCGCCGCGGAGATCGTCTCGGCCATCAAGAAGGCCGGCGGACCGAACCTGGAGAAGCGGACCGTGCAGCTGCCCAAGGCGCACATCAAGTCACTGGGCACCTACACCGTCGGCATCGACCTGCACCCCGAGGTGAGCGCCGAGGTGACCGTCGAGGTCGTCGCGGCGAACTAGCCGACATCAGCGTAGGACCACGTGGGGGCCGGAAACGGCCCCCACGTGGTCGTTGCCGGACGCGGTAGGGGTACGCGGGCGAACCCGGCGAGCAGCGGCTTCGACAGCTAACGACACGAGGTGTTTACCCGGACAACGGTCGGTCGCCGCCCAACACGCCCACAACCGCCATCCTGCGCGACACGCCGACGCGGGAACTACTCACAGCTTGGCAATCGATGTCAAGCCGTTGACCAGTGCTTATCCTTCGCCGGGTTGCGGCTGTCCACAAGTAGTCCCCAGGTGCTGCACACCGCTGTCCTGGCGTTTGCACAATTCACTCACATCCTCATGCACAGGCCGGTTTGGCAGGCCCGTCAGCAACCTCTAGCGTCAGGCGGCAGCCGAGCCCGGCGTCGGCTCGCGGCGGGATGTCAGACCCCGCTGGTAGACATTAGACGAACTGGCGTTCGAGTGAATGCGCGAGCGAGGAGGGAGGCCGCGGCCGTGGCCGTCGTCGACGATCTCGGACATCCCGGTGCGGATGCGCCGCCGCGCAACGAGGAATTCGGGCGTCAGCCACCGCAGGACATCGCCGCCGAGCAGTCGGTGCTCGGCGGCATGCTGCTGTCGAAGGACGCCATCGCCGATGTGCTGGAGCGGCTGCGGCCCGGCGACTTCTACCGGCCCGCGCACCAGAACGTCTATGACGCGATCCTCGATCTCTACGGCCGCGGCGAGCCTGCCGACGCGGTGACCGTCGCGGCCGAGCTGGACCGCCGCGGGCTGCTGCGCCGCATCGGTGGGGCGCCGTATCTACACACCCTGATCTCGACGGTGCCCACTGCGGCCAACGCCGGTTACTACGCCACGATCGTCAGCGAGAAGGCGCTGCTGCGCCGGCTGGTCGAGGCCGGCACGCGGGTCGTCCAGTACGGCTATGCCGGTGCCGAGGGCGCCGACGTCGCAGAGGTGGTCGACCGGGCTCAGGCCGAGATGTATGACGTGGTGGACCGGCGGGCCAGTGAGGATTTCGTTCCGCTCGAGGACCTGCTGCAGCCCACCATGGACGAGATCGACGCCATTGCGTCGAACGGCGGAATTTCCAAGGGCGTGCCGACGGGCTTCACCGACCTCGACGACCTCACGAATGGCCTGCACGGCGGGCAGATGATCGTCATTGCGGCAAGGCCCGGTATGGGCAAGGCGCTGGCGCTCGACACTCCGCTGCCTACGCCGGACGGATGGACCACGATGGGCGAGGTCGCTGTCGGCGACCTGTTGATCGGCGATGACGGACTGCCTACCCGGGTCGTTGCGGCGACCGGGGTGATGGTGGAACGGCCGTGCTTCGAGGTTGAATTCTCCGACGGCACCGTCATAGTCGCGGACGCTGAGCATCAGTGGTTGACCGAGACACGTGCGTCGGGGCGGTCTGCACAATCGGCCGCATCGAGCAACACCAGGACCAAGAATCAACGGACCTTCGCCGGGATCCGCACCACAGAGGAGATCGCCAAGACACTGCGCTGCTCCACGGCCGACAAGCGGTTGAATCACTCGGTGGTCAATGCCGCCGCGTTGCAGGCTCCCGAGCGAGAGCTGCTGATACCTCCGTACACCCTCGGCGCCTGGCTCGGCGACGGTACGTCCGCTGCGGCGAGGCTCACCACCGCGGATCCCGAAATCGTCATGCGGATCGAAGCCGAGGGCATCGTTACGCGTAAATCCCCCTCCGCTGCACTTCAGTACGCACTGTTGCTGCCCGAGGCGCCGGCCGTCGAAGCGCGTCAGCGCGCAGTGTGCGGCGCAGTGTTCGTCCCTAGAACGAGCGAAGTGCGGACGTGCGGACGGTCCTGTGGTGGTCGCGCCCGCTTCTGCACGGCGCCGGTGCCCTCGCCCAAGTGCCCGCGCTGTGGTCGACCGTCGTGCGGGCTAACGATGTGCCAGACGTGCCGGAACGCGGTTGGCACGCTGCAGGCGCGGCTGAGGACGCTCGGTGTGCTCGGCAACAAGCACATTCCCCTGGCATATCTTCGTGCCTCCGAAGCGCAGCGTCGGGCTCTGCTCGCGGGACTCCTCGACACCGACGGCACCGTCACCGCCAGCGGCTCCATTCAGTTCTCCGTCACCGATGAGAGGTTGGCGACAGACGTCGCCGAGCTGGTGGTGAGCCTGGGTTACCGGTGTCAGGTCGCGACGAAGCCGGTCAAGGGCCGCCGTGAGCGATCGTCGACTGCGTACACACTGAACTTCACCACCGACGACACGGTGTTCGGTCTGTCGCGAAAGGCGCTACTGCAGAAGGAGCGCCGGGCGCGTGCCTCCGGTGCCCGGATCGGTTCACGTTTCATCGTCGACGTCCGCAGCGTCCCGAGTGTGCCCGTGCGGTGCGTCGAGGTCGACAATGCCAGCCACATGTACCTGGCCAGCCGGTCGATGGTGCCGACGCACAATTCCACGCTTGGACTGGATTTTCTGCGGTCGTGTTCCATCAAGCATCGGATGGCGAGCGTGGTGTTCTCGCTGGAGATGAGCAAGACCGAGATCGTCATGCGGCTGCTCTCGGCGGAAGCGACGATCAAACTGTCCGACATGCGCTCGGGCCGGATGAGCGACGACGACTGGACCCGGCTGGCGCGGCGGATGAGCGAGATCAGCGAGGCGCCGCTGTACATCGACGACTCGCCGAACCTCACCATGATGGAGATCCGCGCGAAAGCCCGTCGGCTGCACCAGAAAGCGGATTTGAAGCTTATCGTCATCGACTATCTGCAGCTGATGACGTCGGGCAAAAAGGTCGAGTCACGTCAGCAGGAGGTGTCGGAGTTCTCCCGTCAGCTCAAGCTGCTGGCGAAGGAGCTGCACGTCCCGGTCGTCGCGATGAGCCAGCTGAACCGCGGACCCGAACAGCGGACCGACAAGAAGCCGATGCTCGCGGATCTCCGCGAGAGTGGCGCGATCGAACAGGACGCGGACATGGTGGTGCTGCTGCACCGCCCCGACGCGTTCGAACCGGACAACCCGCGCGGCGGCGAGGCCGACCTCATCGTGGCCAAGCACCGCAACGGGCCGACGAAGACGGTGACGGTGACCAATCAGCTGCACGTATCCCGCTTTGCCAATATGGCGCACTGATTAGACCGGTTGTCGAAATACAACGAAGATGAACAACCGCGTCGAATTGTTGAACAAGGTACTTAGGACACCTATATATCGGCTATCGAGATGAAGGCGCACCTCAGGCCGGTTGTGGTTTCACGTCGGCCGTCGTCATGTCGCTCGTTTCAACGTTCGTCTTTTTCACCCCCCAAGTCCCGGTGTCGTAATGCCTCGCCGTCGCCTGCCTCTCCGGGTCGAGCCGTTGGCTGGTAAGCGGTCGATTCCTGGCTGGAGGCAACCGCTGCGAGTATGCAAACGACGGTCGGCGCGCTGGCGCGACTGGCGGGGCTTTCGGTTGCGGCGCGACCGCAGTGGGTCAGGTGGTCGGCCCAGAGGAATCGATAGCTTTGGCAGCGGCGACGGGTGTCTCTGAGGTCGCGATTCAAGCATTGACGCTGTCGTCTTACAACAACCGGGCGCTGCGACCTCGGCGGGTGTCGCCGCCGGGTCGGTCGCGTCCCCGGCCACCGCTGTCCCGGCGGCCGAGAGCGTGCGCTGGAGGTCGGTGAGACGATCCGGATCGCGGGCGATCAGACCGACCGGGTGACCCTCGGCAGCGAAACGCTGCGCGGTCGCAGCCCCGCCGCCTGGTCCGGCGCCGACGATGATCAATGCGCCCGCCCCGGTCATGAGGCCTGCCTGTCGGCACTCGTCGTCAACGCCTCGTTGGCGTCGACCTCGGCGCGCAGGCGATCCAGGCGTGCGCGGATCCCGCCTAGTGCGTCGGAGCCCAGGAGCAGCCGCAGCGGCGGATCGTCGGCGTCGACGACGGCGGCCATCGCCGCGGCGGCTCGCGCGGGATCGCCCGGCTGGTTACCCGACACCGATAGCGTGCTGTCCCGGCGCTTGCCGGCGGTGTCGTCGTAGTCGGGGATCCGCACGGGGGACTGCTGCATCGATGCGCCCGCCCACTCAGTTCGCATCCCGCCGGGTTCGATGATCGTGACGCCAATGCCGAGGGGGGCAAGTTCGGCGGCCAGTGACTCCGACAGACCCTCCAGGGCGAATTTGGTTGCATGGTAGTAGCCGGTGGCCGGGAAGGCAGCCAGGCCACCGAACGACGAGATGTTGAGGATGCGTCCACTGCGGCGGGCCCGCATGCCGGGTAACACTGCCTTGAGCACCGTGGTCACCCCGTGCACGTTGGTGTCGAAGAGATGGCGAATGGCTTCGTCCTCACCTTCTTCGATGGCGGCGAGGTACCCGTAGCCGGCATTGTTGACGACGACGTCGATGCGCCCGAACACGCGTTCGGCTTCGGCGACTGCGGCGCCGACCGAACCCGGATCGGTGACGTCGAGTGCCAGGGCCAGCGCGCGGTCGCCGTGGCCTTCGGTCAGGGGGACGACGGCTTCTCGGTTGCGAGCTGTGACGGCGACGCGGTCGCCGCGCTGCAGGGCGTGCTCGGCCAGCGCCTTCCCAAGGCCGCTCGAACATCCGGTGATGAGCCAGACCGGCGTTGCTGAATCAGTTGATGTGGTCATGTGTTCCATCGTGGCCAGCGTCGCCCGGGGGGTGCCACGCCTTCTTGAGGGTGGCACCGCCAGGGCTAGCCTCAGGCGCAGTAGCACTACGATGCGGGAGATGGAACCAGAGGCGCACTCTTTGGGTTCGTTCCTGCGGAGCCGTCGTGAGCGTGTCGATCCGCGATCGGCTGGCGTGGTCCTGGTCAACCGCCGTCGCGTGCCGGGACTGCGCCGCGAAGAGCTAGCGACACTTGCCGGCGTCAGCGCCACCTATTACGCGCGACTTGAGCAGGGCCGCGACCGCAATCCCTCACCGGAGGTACTGGACGCCATCGCCGATGCGCTGCGGCTCGATGACGCCGAGCGCGAACATCTGCATCGCCTGGGTGCACCGGCACCGCGGCGCGCCAGCACAGATCGCGCGGTGACCGAGACCGTGCGACCGGGTGTGCGGGAAGTGCTGACCCTGTGGTCGAACCTGCCCGCCTTCGTGGTCAATGCTCGCCGCGACGTTCTAGCCGCGACCGAGCTGGCCGAACGGGTCAACCCTGGCTGGGCCCCTGGCGGCAATCTCGCGGTTTTCACCTTCCTCGACGCGCGGGCCAAGCACACCTACCCGGACTGGGAGGTGATCGCCGGCCAGGTCGTGGCCGGGTTGCGCAGCGCGTCTGCGGCCTATCCCGACGGTGACGTCGAACAGCTCGTCGAACACCTCGCAACCGAGGACGCGACGTTCGCCGAGCTGTGGGCCGCACAGGATGTGTATGCCCGCACCATCGGCGAGAAACGATTCGCCATCGACGGACTCGGTGTCATTACGCTGCAGTTCGAGGCCTTCAGCGTCGACGGGGCGCCCGGTCAGACATTGTTCGTGTATTTCCCGGCGCGTGGCAGTGCTGATGAGACCGCGTTCGCGCGGTTACGCGCGCAGACCCCAGCGTGAGGTGCCGGGATTTCGGGCACTCATCGGTACAAGGCCACGCACGGTTTTGCGGCTAGCCGTGCCGGTGTTGGCGGCCGCAATCCAAATCCTTTATGAAGGAGCATGTTTGGGTAGGCCGATACCCCGGCCGGTCTCACAACCAAGTACCAGAAATTTCCGCAGCAGACGCCTGTGTGTCGGTGTCAACGTGTCGGGGTAGGCCGCGAAGAATCAATCCGGTCCGGGTTCCGGGGTTTGTTCGGCGCTCTCCTCGCAGTCCTTCAGGTAGTCGCTCTTGGTGTATGTCTGCCCTAGTCGCCGTCGGCGCTCGGCTTCTTGGACCGCGCGCCTGCGGTTGCTTTCGGGTGCGTGAACGAGTTCGCGGTACAGCTCGTTATCGACGGCATACACGCCCGCGATCGGCTCCCGCAGGTGTGCTCGGTAGACGGCGTCGGCGTAGGCGAGGGGGTCTTGTCCGGCGTTCTGGCGTCGAATGAACTCTTTCCGCAGCTCGTGTAGTGCCTGTTCCCTGCTGGGCGCGCTCACGGACCAGTCAGCGCCCGGGTAGAACGCGGTCCATGTGTCGCCGCCGGGTTCGACCTGCGGTTCCATGTCGAATGCGTATTTTGTCAGGTCGTCTGCTGAATGGTCGCCGTCTTGGGTTGGCTGGTTCACCCTTCCTCCTAGTCGACGGGTGATCGGGCTTCATGGCAATTCTCCGCCGCTGTCGTCGGTGGGGCTCCAGTAGTTTCCGACGCCCAGGTCTGGACAGCGCGCCGAGCGCCGGTAGTTCCCGGCTACCCCGCCGGGCCGCAGACACCTCGAGGGTGTTAGCAAAGGCCACCAACCTCGCGATGCCAGCGGATGCGCGGCCCTCAGTCATAAAGCACCGCTTCGCCCTTGCGCCGCAACTCGTCGAGCCCCGCTCGGAACGCCGCGAGGTATTCCGGTGAATGACCCACCCAGTCGGTGACCTCGCCGACGATCTTCACCGGATTCCTGCTGCGATACGAGTGCGTCGGGTTGCCGGGGAATTTCTTGTCGGTCACGTTCGGGTCGTCCTCGACGTGCCCCTGCGGGTCCACGATGTAGACCCGGCACGGGCCGTCCCCCACCGCCATCTCGGCTGCGAGGACCGCGCCGTCCAACACCTTGGTCATGTAGACGTGATTCGAGATGTGCCCGGGCTTGTAGTTGGAGGGATGACCCGGCTCCAGGTAGTCCCCGATCCGCAGGTTCGCCTTCGTACCGTGGAAGTACGCCCCGGATTCGTGCACCGTGAATCGTTCCGGCCGGTCCGCAATATCTGCCATCGAAACCTCCATCTGTCCTGGTTGCCGGGCGATTCTGCACCGCACACCGGGCCTTGCGGCAAGCCCCCGTCCCGGTCGTAAACTGAGGTTGGGATCGATCCCCGCTGCACTTTGCGCTCGACGTGGCGGCCGTCGCCCCACCGCTCAGATCCCATGACGCCGTTCTGTCGTCCGAGACGCACGAACGATGTTGACTGTGGGTACGGGTTCTCCGAACTACAGGCGGGTGGCGACCATGGACTTTCGCGCAACGACACCGTTGATCGGTATGACGATGGTGTTCCTGGCCATGGGCATCGTGGCGGTGACCGCATAC
This sequence comes from Mycobacterium sp. MYCO198283, assembly GCF_021213805.1. Classification (GTDB taxonomy): domain Bacteria; phylum Actinomycetota; class Actinomycetes; order Mycobacteriales; family Mycobacteriaceae; genus Mycobacterium. Next base: position 149,644 of record NZ_JAJQJI010000009.1, on the reverse strand, counting down.
CTGCATGTGGGCTGGTGGTCGGCCGTCGGCTACGCGATCGCCGCGGCGATCGCGGTCTTCGGGTTCGTGTTCACCTTCCGCGACGTGCCCAACCCACCCATCCCGGTGCCACAGGCCATGAAGACCGACGACGCGATCGACAGGGAGCAGTAAATGAACCCGACCGCCGAATCGGCCGACGCGGAATCCCGAGGCGCCGCCGCCCGGGAGGCCGCCCTGACCGCCGAGGACGCGGGCTACCACAAGGGACTCAAGCCCCGGCAACTGCAGATGATCGCGATCGGCGGAGCGATCGGCACCGGCCTCTTCCTGGGCGCCGGCGGCCGCCTGGCCAACGCCGGGCCGGGACTGTTCCTCGTCTACGCGGTCTGCGGCGTGTTCGTCTTCCTGATCCTGCGCGCGCTCGGTGAGCTGGTGTTGCACCGGCCGTCGTCGGGCTCTTTCGTGTCCTACGCGCGCGAATTCCTCGGGGAGAAGGCGGCTTACGTCGCCGGCTGGATGTACTTCCTCAACTGGGCCATGACCGCCGTCGTCGACTCGACCGCCATCGCCACCTATTTCCACTACTGGTCGGCGTTCGACGTCATCCCGCAGTGGACGATCGCGCTGGCCGCCCTCGCCGTGGTCCTCGCGATGAACCTGATCTCGGTGACGATCTTCGGTGAGCTCGAGTTCTGGGCCGCCCTCATCAAAGTCGTCGCGCTGCTGACGTTCCTGGTCGCCGGCACCATCTTCTTGGCGGGCCGCTACCACATCCAAGGCCAGCCAACGGGTTTCAGTGTGATCGCCGATCACGGCGGATTGTTCCCGGCGGGCGTGTTCCCGTTGGTCATCGTCACGTCTGGCGTGGTCTTCGCTTACGCCGCAGTCGAATTGGTTGGCACCGCGGCGGGGGAGACCGCCGAACCTGCGAAAATCATGCCGCGCGCCATCAACTCGGTGATCGCCCGCATCGCGTTGTTCTACGTCGGCTCGCTGTTCCTGCTCGGCCTCTTGCTGCCCTACAGCGCCTACCAGGCCGACGAAAGCCCGTTCGTCACGTTCTTCTCCAAGATCGGCGTCGGGGGCGCGGGCACCATCATGAACATCGTGGTGTTGACGGCCGCCTTTTCCAGCTTGAACGCAGGCCTCTATTCGACCGGCCGGATCCTGCGGTCGATGTCGATGAACGGCAGCGCCCCGAAGTTCACCTCGCGCATGAACACCCGCGGCGTCCCCTACGGCGGCATCTGCCTCACCGCGGCAATCGGCCTGCTCGGCGTATTCCTCAACGGCGTGGTGCCGGAGGAAGCCTTCGAGATCGTGTTGAAGGTCGCGGCCCTGGGCATCATCGCGTCCTGGGGCACCATCGTGATCTGCCAGATCCAGCTCTACCGGTGGTCGAAGAAGGGCATCCTGAACCGCCCGTCGTTCAAGCTCTGGGGTTCGCCCTTCACCGGCTACGCCACGCTGGCCTTCCTGGTGGCGGTGCTGGTGCTCATGGCGATGGATCCGCCGATCGGCACGTGGACCGTCGGCAGCCTGGTGGTGATCGTTCCACTGCTGATCGTCGGATGGTTCGCGGTACGCACACGCGTGCAGGCGGTGGCCGAGGAACGCATCGGGTTCACCGGCCAGTTCCCGGTAATCGCCGAGCGCCCGGCGATCGGCAAGAACCGACCGAAGGACAGCTGACGGGTCAAAGCTGCAGGGCGGCAGCCAGTTCCCGCAATGCCGGCCGGGGGTCTGCGGTCAGTCCCTCGCCGACGACCTGAACGACCACGTGATCGGCACCGGCATCGAGGTGTGCGGTGAGCGACGCGGCGGCCTGCTCGGCGCAACCCATCCCGACGAGTGTACGGACCAACCGGTCGGATCCGCCGCGCTCCAGGTCGGACTCGTCGAAACCCTGCCGCAGCCAGGAGTTTCGGTAGTTCTGCAGGGCCAGGTAGGCCGCGATGTGGGCGCGGGCACGCCGGAATTGATCCTGCGCATCGCCGCCGATCGCCACCGCCTGCTCGGAGATGACCCACTTGCTCGGTCCCAGGATCGCGCGGGTCGCCGCGGTGTGCCCTGGTGTGACCAGGTAGGGATGGGCGCCGTCGGCAAGCTCACCGGACAGCGCGATCATCTTCGGACCGAGCGCCGCCAGCACCCGGGCGGGCCGGGCGCCCGCTTCGATCTCCGCGGGCAGCGCGTTCATCCGCTCCAAATAGGTGCGCATCGTCGCCAGCGGCTTGGTGTAGGTGCCCTTCATGCTGTTCTCGACGAAGGGTGCGTGGCTGACGCCGAGGCCCAGCACGAAGCGCCCGGGATGCAGTGCCGCGAGCGTGCGCGCGCCGCCTTCGGCGGGTGTCGGGATGCGGAAGTGGATGTTGGCGATACCGGTGCCGATGACGAGCCGGTCGGTCGCGGCCAGGAACGCGGCCGATTCGACGAGTGCGTCCTTGCCGCCGCCTTCGGGCATGAACAGCGATCCGAAACCCATGCCTTCGATGTCGCGCGCCACCTCCTGCGCCTCGCGGATCGGCCACGCTTCGCTGTTCCACCAGACGCCGACCCGGCTCGGGAATTCAACGGTGGCGGTCTTGTTCGTCAACAGCAGTCCTTTCACGAGCTGGTGGCCGGCGTCAGTCACCGGCGGGATGGGCGAGCGCGTCGAGCGTCTGCCGAAGGCTGTCGACGTCCTCCCACGTAAGTCGGCAGGCCGACTTGATCTGACCGTTCACACGGCGGATGTCGGGTTCGAGCGCCCGCCCCTTCGCGGTCAGGTCGACCAGCACGCGACGTTCGTCGGCCGGGTCCCGCACGCGGGTGACCATGCCGGCAGCCTCCAGCCGTTTGACCAGCGGCGTGATGGTGCCGGTGTCCATGTCCAGCCGGGCACCGAGTGCGCCCACCGTCTGCGGTGCGCGCTCGAGCAGCGCCAGCATCGCCAGGTACTGGGGAAACGTCAGGCCCAGCGGCTCCAACAAGGGCTTGTGCAGCCGGACGACGCGGTTGGCCGCCCCGTACAACGCGAAGGACAGCTGCTGCCCGAGCTTGTCCCGGCAGTCCGACGACAGTTCCGCCGGCTTGTCTCTAGTGTGCGACCCCATAGTACGCTAGATAGTAGCACCCAACAGGCCTGTCCGGCCGAACCGCCAATCCGAGGAGTCCCTGTGACCACGACGTCCACCACGCCAGCCGTCGATCTGCTGCGCTCGCGCTACTCGGTGCGGAGGTTCTTGCCGAACCCCCTCACGGCGGAGGACATCCGCGGCGTGCTCGAGGACGCGCAGACGTCGCCGTCGAACAGCAACACCCAGCCGTGGGTGGTGCACGTGGTCTCCGGAGGCGTCCGTGACGCGGTCAGCGAGGCGATGCTGCGGGCGTACGAAGACGACCGGCCCTCACCGGACTTCACCGCCGGTTACGGTGACGGCCCCTACGCCGAACGAGCGCAGCGCCACGGTGCGACGCTCTACGGAGCGCTGGGTGTGGCACGGTCCGACGTCGAGGGCCGGCGTGACGTGGTGCGCGACAACCTGCGCTTCTACGGCGCACCCCACGCGGCATTCCTGTTCATGCCCCTGCTGGGCGACGGCGTGCGCACCGCCGCCGACATCGGCATGTACGCCCAAACTTTCCTGCTGTCGCTCACCGCGCGCGGCTTCCACGGCATACCGCAGACGATCCTCGGGATGTACGCCGACGCGGTCCGCGAGGTGCTCGGCGTGCCCTCCGAATTGAAGCTGCTGTTCGGCATCTCCTTCGGCACCGCTGACCCCTCGGCCCCGGTCAACGACCTGCGCATGCACCGACTGCCGATCGAAGACAGCGTCGTCTTGCACGACACACCGGCCTGAGCCCGACGAAGCCGGGTCTTGTGCAGGCGCGTACTGGCGCCCGGGGTCAGTTGGGCGGGGGTGGGTGCGGTGGGAAGGACTGGTGCCGCTTCGGCGTCCCACCCCGCCTCGACGAGGCGCAGGAAGCAGGGCCGCCTCGAACGTGGCCGCATCGACCCGTGGCAGCCGGATGCGCCAGGTGGTGTACGCATCGTCGACCAGCTTTGTGATCGAGCGGTGCAGTTCCGGTCGCGGTTCGGGATCGGGCCGCAGTTCGAGCTTGACGGCGGTGCGAAACTGAGTCACGGCGGCCACCGCGGCCAACGCCGCATAGTGGGCATCGGATCTGTCGGCGGCGTGTTCGGCGACGACCTCCAGCCGATCAGCGACAGCCGGCCTTCGCGTAGGGCCTCGGCGCAGCGCGGGAACTCGTCGAGCCGACGCGCGACGGCCACCATCGTCTCGGCGTTGCGCGGGGTGGCGCCCCGTCTTCCAGGCCACCAGCGACGGACCGACCGGGCGCCGGTCATCCCGCACAGGTCCGCGCGCTCCAGCTCGGCGACGATGTCGACGATCCGGCCGTCGATCGCGTTGCGCTGACCGCTCAGTTCCGCCAACTCGTCGAACAACGCGTCCAGGCGCTCCCGGGGAGACACCTCACCCGTGAAAGTGGCGGTGGCGGTGGACATGTCGTCGGTGTCGCAGCAGGGTCCGACAAGTGGCCGCGAGCAGCTTCGGTGGCCGGCAACGACGGCCTGTCGTGAACCCTCGCGATTCGGGTACCCCCACCGGACACGGTGGCCGACGCGAGAACAGCGGGGTGGGATCGACATGACGAACGAGCGCCCGAAGGTAGTGATCATCGGCGGCGGCTTCGGTGGCCTGTTCTGTGCCCGCCGCCTCGGCAAGGTGGACGCGGACGTCACGTTGCTCGACCGGGCGGCGTCGCACGTCTTCCAGCCGCTGCTCTACCAGTGCGCGACGGGCACCCTGAGCATCGGGCAGATCAGCCGATCGTTGCGCGACGAGCTGCAGCACCACCGCAACGTCACGACCCTGTTGGGCGAGGCGATCCGGCTCGACCCGGACGCCCGCCGCGTCACCGCCCGCCGCCCCGACGAGTCGACCTACGAGTTGCCCTACGACTACCTGGTGATCGCGGCGGGCATGCGGCAGTCGTACTTCGGCAAGGAAGAGTTCGCCGCCTGGGCGCCCGGGATGAAGACCCTCGACGACGCCCTGAGCATCCGCCGCCGCGTGTTCGCCGCCTTCGAGATCGCCGAGACGTTGCCGCCCGGTCCCGAGCGCGACCAGTGGCTGACCTTCGCGGTCACCGGCGCCGGCCCGACGGGCGTGGAGCTGGCCGGTCAGATCCGCGAACTCGCGACGAAGGCACTCGCCAACGAGTTCCACAGCATCCAGCCGGAGGACGCGCGGGTGTTGCTGTTCGACGGCGGCGACCGGGTGCTGAAGAGCTTCGCGCCGGCACTCGCCGCCAAGGCGCAGAAGACGCTGGAGGCGATGGGTGTCGAGATGCACTTCGGCGTCCACGTCACCGACGTCCGGCGCGACGGGGTGACGGTGAAGGCGAAAGGCAGTGACACGACGCAGGATTACGCCACCCGCACGGTGTTGTGGACGGCGGGCGTCGAGGCGGTGCCCTTCGCCCGGCACGCCGCGGAGATGCTGGGCGCCGAGACCGACCGGTCCGGACGGATCACCGTGAACGCCGACCTGTCGGTGCCCGGGCATCCGGAGGTGTTCGTGATCGGCGACCTCGCGGGCCGTGACGGGTTGCCGGGCGTGGCGGAGAACGCGATGCAGGGCGGGCTGCACGCGGCCGCCTGCATCCGGCGCGACCTCGAAGGCCGCCGCCGCAAGGACTTCCACTACCACGATCTGGGATCGGCGGCCTACATCAGCCGCGGCCACGCCCTGCTGCAAGCCGGCCCGGTGAAGCTGACCGGGAAACTCGGCTGGCTGGGCTGGGGCTTCATCCACATCGCGTTCCTCACCGGGGTACGCAACCGCTTCAGCACCCTCGGCACCTGGCTCGCGACCATCGCGCGGGCCAACCGCAGCGACCGCTCCTTCATCCTCGGCGGGTCCGGCCACCCCGAGGAGCCGTACACGTGGGAATCGCCGGTGCACCAGAGCTACCAGTCGAGAAGCGACGGCGAGAAGTCCGCCTGAAACCACCTCGACGCTGCCCCGCGGCGGCGAACGCTCAGGCGAAGCGCATGTGCACGGTCGCCAACCCGAAAATCTTCTTCCCGGCCGACTTGGCGCCGATGACGACGACACCCGAGCGGGTCGCGGGGTCGAGAGACTTGACGCGACCGCTGAACTCGATGTCGGCGCCCTCCTTCGCCGAGACGATGGCCGGCGACGAGAGCCGCACCGCGTAGCGGGTGACCGCGCCGGGGTCCCCGGACCAGGCGGAGACGAACCCCGCGCCGAGCCCCATCGTCAGCATGCCGTGGGCGATGACGTCGGGCAGCCCGGCGAGCTTGGCGATGTCCTCGTCCCAGTGGATCGGGTTCGCGTCGCCGGCCACCCCGGCGTAGTTGACCAGGTCCCCGCGGGAGAGCCGGGTGTGGCGGGCCGGCAGCTCGTCGCCCACCCTGACGTCGTCGAAGGAGGCGGTGCCCGGTGTGCGGGTCTCGCCGCCGGTCGAGACGCGCACATCGCCGTCGGGTCGCACCTCTTTGCGGTAGGCGTCCTGGTTCGCGCCGACCGCGAGGATGTCCATGTCGTGCATCATCGCGTTCTGCACGGCGGTCTTGATGGTCGGATCGATGTCCTCGGCGGTGACGCCGACGACGGTGGTGTGCAGCGTGTGCACCCGCTCGCCGGCGGTGTCGGTGAAGGTGTTGGTGACGGTGATCAGGTCGCGGCCGGCGATCCGGCGGACCGAGGTGAGCTCGACGTCGATGGTCAGCTCGTCGCCGGCGACGATCGGCCGGTGTTGCTCGAAGACCTCTTCGGTCTGCATGTAGGTGTCGTAGCCGACGACGATCTCCTCGAACATGCGCCGGTTGCACTGCATGCCCGGCGCCGACGTGAAGGTCAGCGGCGCCACCAGGTCGGGGTAGCCGAGGTCCCGGGCGGCGGCGACGTCCCAGTGCGCGGGGTGGTAGTCCTGTACGGCCCGGGCGTACTCGCGGAGTTTCTCGCGGCCCACCAGGTAAGTGCCGGCCATCCGGTAGTAGTGGCCGACCCGCGCTTCGAGCGCCGACGCTTCGGGTGCTGCGGTCATGAGGATGCTCAACTTTCCTGTCGACCTGTTCGCTGCCGCCGAGCAAGCACCCTAACGTCTCGGCGTGCAGCCACCGCGAGGGCTTGACAACGTACAACCAAACGGTTGTATATTAGCCGCGTGACCACGATCGCCGAGGACCGGGCGGACGCCCTGTTCCACGCGCTCGCCGACCGCACCCGGCGCGACATCCTGCGCCGGGTGCTGGCCGGAGAGCACTCGGTCACCGCGCTCGCCGCGAGGTATGAGATGAGCTTCGCGGCGGTGCAGAAACACGTGGCCGTCCTCGAACGGGCCGGCCTGGTCACCAAACAGCGTCGCGGCCGAGAACAGCTGGCCAGCGGCGATGTCGCCGCGGTGCGGTCGGTGGCCGGCATGCTCGCCGAGCTGGAAGAGATCTGGCGCGGCCGCATCGCACGTATCGACGAACTGATCGCCAGTGAACCAGTCAAGGAGGACTGACATGCCCGTCACCGACGTGCAGCACGATCTCGACGCGTTGACCCTGACCATCACCGCACAGTTCGCGGCACCGATCGAGCGGATCTGGCAGGTCTACGCCGATCCGCGGCAACTGGAGAAGGTGTGGGGTCCGCCGAGCTATCCGGCGACCGTCGTCGACCACGACTTCTCGCCGGGCGGCCGGGTCACCTACTTCATGACGGGTCCCGGAGGCGACAAGCACGGCGGCTACTGGGAGATCACCGCGGTCGACGAGCCGACGAGCTTCGAGTTCTTCGACGGCTTCGCCGATGCGAACCTCGAACCCGATCCGAACATGCCGGTGTCGCGCAACGTCTTCACCTTCACCGAGCACGACGGCGGCACCCGCGCGACGTACGTGAGCACCTACGCGTCCGCCGAGGCGCTGCAGCAGGTGCTGGACATGGGTGTCGTCGAGGGCGCGTCCTCGGCGATCAGCCAGATCGACGATCTGGTGGCCGCGTCCTGACCGACGGCGGATTGGTGCTCGCCGCGGCGCGACACTAAGTTCCGTCAGGTGATGTCCCGCGCTGCGCCCGCCGTCGCCCGGTGGGTGGCTGCCGTCGTCGCCGTCGCGGCGGCGGCCACCCTCGGCACGCCGGCCATGCCGCCGCATCGGCCCGCGCCGGCGATCCAGCTGGTCAGCGACGACAACCCACTGGCCGGCCTGCCCTTCTACGTCAACCCGACGTCGGCCGCCAAGCGCGCCGCAAAGGACGACCCGCTGGTGGAGGCCGTCGCCGACACGCCCACGGCGTACTGGATGGACAACCGGTCGAACCTCGCGGCGGACAGCCGGTACATCGCCGACGCGCGGGCCGCCGGCGCGATGCCGATCCTCGCGCTGTACGCCATCCCGCACCGCGACTGCGGCAGCTTCGCCGCGGGCGGATTCGGCAGCGGCGCCGCCTATCGGCAGTGGATCGACGGCGTCGCCGGCGCGGTCGGGTCCGGACCCGCGACCGTCATCCTCGAACCCGACGCGCTCGCGATGGCCGACTGCCTGTCCGGCGATCAGCGCGAGGAGCGCTTCGCGCTGATCGGCTACGCGGTGGACACGCTCACCCGCAACCCGGGCACCGTCGTCTACGTCGACGCCGGGCATTCGCGGTGGACCAGCGCGGCGGAGATGGCGAACCGGCTCAACCGGGTCGGCGTGGCCAAGGCCCGCGGTTTCAGCCTCAACACCGCCAACTTCTTCACCACCGACGAGGAGACCGGCTACGGCGAGGCGATCTCCGGTCTCACCAACGGGTCCCACTACGTGATCGACACCTCCCGCAACGGCGCCGGGCCGGCCGCGGGCGAGTTCTACTGGTGCAACCCGAGCGGTCGCGCGCTCGGCGCCAAGCCCACCACCGCCACCGCCGGCGCGCACGCCGACGCCTATCTGTGGGTGAAACGTCCGGGCGAATCCGACGGCTCGTGCGGGCAGGGCGAGCCGAGCGCCGGCACCTTCGTCAACGCCTACGTCGTCGAACTCGCCCGCAACGCGGGCTGGTAGCGCGCCATGCCGGCCACCCTCGTCGCCAAGGGCCTGGCGGGCGGATTCGCGCACCGCACGTTGTTCTCCGACCTCGACATCACCGTGGCGCCGGGTGATGTGGTCGGGGTCGTCGGAGCCAACGGCGCCGGCAAGAGCACCCTGCTGCGGATCCTGGCAGGAGACCTGGCGCCGCTGGCGGGCTCGGTGAGCCTCGCGCCCGCCGACGCGTTCGTGGGCTGGTTGCCGCAGGAGCACGAGCGCGTGCCCGCTGAGACGGTGGCGGCCTACATCGCGCGCCGCACCGGGTGCGACGCCGCGACCCGCGCGATGAACGCCGCGGCCGAGGCGCTGGCCGGCGAGAGCGCCGCCGCAGCCGACGCCTACGCCGCGGCGCTGGAGCATTGGCTCGCCACGGGCGCGGCGGATCTCGACGACCGGCTTCCGGCGGTGCTGGCCGACCTCGGGCTCGATCCTGCGGTGCTGCCACCGGATTCGACGCTCATGACAGCGCTGTCCGGTGGGCAGGCCGCGCGGGTCGGGCTGGCGGCCCTGGTGCTGTCGCGGTTCGACGTGGTGCTGCTCGACGAGCCGACCAACGATCTCGACCTCGACGGCCTCGCGCGGCTCGAGCAGTTCGTCCGCGAGCTGCGCGGCGGCGTGGTGTTGGTGAGCCACGACCGGGAGTTCCTGGCCCGCACCGTGACCCGCGTCCTCGAACTGGACCTGGCGCAGCACACCACCACCGTCTTCGGCGGCGGCTACGACAGCTATCTGGAGGAGCGCGAGGTCGCCCGGCGGCACCGCCGCGAGCAGTACGACGAATTCGCCGAGAAGAAAGCCGATCTGGTGGCGCGCGCCCGCATCCAGCGCGAGTGGTCGAGCCACGGTGTGCGCAACGCGATCCGCAAGGCGCCCGACAACGACAAGATCCGCCGGCGCGCCGCCACCGAGTCGAGCGAGAAGCAGGCGCAGAAGGTGCGGCAGCTGGAGAGCCGGATCGCGCGCCTCGAGGACGTCGAGGAACCGCGCAAGGAGTGGACGCTGCAGTTCGCGATCGCGCCGGCGCCGCGTTCGAGCTCCGTCGTCGCCACGCTGGACGACGCCGTGGTCCGGCAGGGCGACTTCGTGTTGGGTCCGGTTGCGCTGCAGGTCGACGCCGGCGATCGGATCGGGATCACCGGCCCGAACGGGGCGGGCAAGTCGACGCTGCTGTCGCTGCTGCTCGGCCGCCGGGCGCCCGACGAGGGCCGCGCGAGCCTCGGCGCCAACGTCGCGGTCGGTGAGATCGACCAGGCGCGAGGCGAGTTCACCGGCGCCGGCCGGCTGGTGGACCGCTTCGAGGAGTTCGTGCCGGACTGGACCACCGCCGATGTGCGCACGCTGCTCGCGAAGTTCGGGTTGCGCGCCGATCACGTCGAACGCCCCGTCGACGACCTGTCGCCCGGTGAGCGCACCCGCGCCGCGCTGGCGCTGCTGCAGGCCCGGGGCGTCAACGTGCTGGTGCTCGACGAGCCGACCAACCATCTCGACCTCCCGGCCATCGAACAGCTGGAGCAGGCCCTCGACGCCTATGCCGGTGCGCTGCTGCTGGTGACCCACGACCGCCGGATGTTGCAGAACGTCCGGTTGGACCGCCGCTGGCGGGTCGAGGACGGGCGGGTCACGGCGGAGTAGCCGAACCGTGACGATTGTTTGACCGAAACATCAACGGTTGTCGCCACTTTCGCGCCGGCCGCGCTCCTACGCTGACACCGTTCACGTCGGATGACAGATGGGGTGCACCGTGCGGTCGGTCGTTCGATGTGCCGCTGTCGCGGTGGCGGCGATCAGCATCGGCGTCCCCGTCACGGCCGTTGATACGACGGCCGCCGTCGCGCCGTTCCCCGTCGGCGTGGAGTCCGTCGCGCCGGCGCGTGGCATGCGGGTGGGCGTCGGCCATCCGGTGCTGGTGACGTTCCGCGGCCCGGTGACGAACCGCTCAGCCGCCGAGCGAGCGCTCGCCATCTCGTCGACACCGGCGGTCACCGGAACCTTCGAATGGCTCGACAGCCGCACCGTGCAGTGGGTGCCCGACCAGCTGTGGCCGGCGCACACCGCGGTGAGCCTGTCGGTCGGGGGAACGACGACGCAGTTCCAGACCGGTGCCGCCGTCGTCGGTGTCGCCGACATCTCGGACCACACCTTCACGGTGAGCATCGACGGCGCGCGCGACGGCTCGCCGATTCCCCTCCCCGCGCCGCACCATTCACCGCACGTCGGGGAGGACGGCGTGCTGCTGGCGACGATGGGGAGACCCGAATATCCCACGCCGGTCGGCAGATACAGCGTCCTGGCGAAGGAACGCGACGTGACCATGGATTCGAGCAGCGTCGGTATCCCGGTCACCGCCCCCGACGGCTACCTGCTCGACGTGGACTATGCCGTCCGCATCACGCGGCGCGGCCTGTTCGTGCACTCGGCGCCGTGGGCCGTTGCGTCGATGGGGCGCGAGAACGTCAGCCACGGCTGCATCAGCCTGGTCCCGGCGGCGGCGCAGTGGTACTTCAACACCGTCACCGTCGGCGACCCGGTGATCGTGCAGGAATAGCGCTCGCGAACTGCCGGGCGCCTCAGCCCTGTGGGCCGGGCAGCGTGGGGACGCCCTCGATGTCGCTGGCCGCCCCGGTGGGAGCGCCCTTCCCCGTTCCGCCCATCCCGGTGACGGGGGCGCCCGCGGTTCCGGCTGCGGGGGCGACCGGCGCGCCGGGGGCTGCGGCCGGCACGAGCGGCGGTGCCACCGGCGGTGGTGCCACCGGAGGCACGAGCGGCGGTGCGGCGGGCGGGGGCACGACGGGCGGCGCGGCGGGCGGTGGGACAACCGGCGGCGCGGCGGGCGGGGGGACAACCGGCGGCGCGGCCGGCCCCGGCGGAACGCCGACCCCGCCGGTGGCGGAGGACTCACGAGCGGTCGCGTTGCACGGCGCCGCGGGAGCGGGCGCAGCCGCCGGCGCGCAGCGGTAGCCGCCGGCCGGCACGGGAAGGGCCGCCGCGATCGGGCTCAACGCGACGGCGACGCCGCACAAGCCCGCACCCGCAACTGCGCTGATGGCGAATCGACCCAAAGCGACCACTGCCCGCGGCTCCCTCGTTGTGCTGCTCGAACTGACTGCGCCTGCTCGAACTGACTGCGCCGACTCGAACTGACTGCGCCGAAAATATGGGGCGCTCGCGACGGCTGTCTACACCAGCGTGATTTGGTTGCGGGGCTGACACGTCACCGAGTCGCGGCCGTGACCACGCCGACACCCCGTCACCGCGGGAGGATCACCGTCGCAGCGGCGCGGCGGCCTCGAAAGCGGTTGCCCTGCCGTCGGATTGCCACTGCAGCCAGTTCTCCCAGCGGCGCAGGTTGGTGCGCTGCCACCAGCGGTCGGCGGCGGGAAACAGCCGCCGCACCAGCTCCATCAGCGCGATGAGCGGCGCCCGCAGCAGCAGCAGGGCGACGCCCGGTGAGGCGGCGGGAAGACGATAGCGGCGCCGGTTCCACGGCAGCATGAAGAGGCCGAGGTACCCGGCCTGGACGCGGTAGTGGTACGCGGCGCGCCACCGTGCCAGCCCGCGGTGGGCGGGCGTCGGCGCAAACGCGGGGACGAAGGACTGCACCAGCTCGACTCCGCTGGCCGCGCTGTCGTAACTGCGGGCCGAATCGGCAAGGAACAGGATCCGCCAGGCGTCGGCAACGGTCTCGGGGAAGTAGCCCTCGCAGCGCACGCCGACCAGGTGGCCGCAGTAGCGGTTGAAGTGCAGGACGGCGCGCATTTCCCGCGGCGACGTCACATGACCGAGCAGGAACAGCCCGAGAGCCGGTGCGACGCTGCCGCCGAGCAGCGTCAACAGCATCGCGGACTGGCTGATCGGCAGGCCCCATCGCTGCGCGTCCCACTCCGGATGCCGTTTCACGCGATCCCGCACGCTGACGTGCATGATCCGCACGTGCAGCGAGATGTTCCGGCCGGCGGAGCCCGGCGTCAGGATCGCGCCGGGCCGGCACACCTCGATCCACCACCGCGACGTCTCGAGGTAGCGGTGCAGCGCCCGCTCGCCGGCGTAGCCACCGGACAGTGAGAGCGGCACCGCGAGCCAGCCCTCCGTGTAGGTGTCGGTCGTGCCGGCGTTGCCGAGCGCGCCGAGCGCATAGGCCCAGCGGCGCCACACCGCGGCGCCGGCCTCCACCAGCTCGCGGTCCACCCAGTCGGGAACCTGCTCGAACTCCGCGAACAGTGCGCGCATTGATTCCGGCGCCTCGGGCACGCTGTCGATCCCGTCCCGCTGCGCCCGCTCGACCAGCTCGCGTCCTCGCCGTGCGCCGAGCGCGCCGTGATAGGTCTCGGCGACGAACCGCTCCGCGACGGGATCGCCCTCGCTCAGGCCGGCGATGAACGCCCGCGTGACGTCGTCGCGGGGGAGCAGATCCACGCCCGCGATCCGCCGGGCGGCCCGCACCAGCCGGGCGCGTCGCCCGCTGCGCACCGGGTAGCGGAACGCGGTCGGTCCCACGGCGGCAGCGGGCATGTCGATACATTCTCGACCCCGCGGCGGCGTCGCCGGCCGGGAATCCGGCCAATCCGATCCGCGACGAACCGGAGCACGGTAGTTATCAGTGACATGGGAGCGGGTTCGTATGTGGGTCGGGTCGGGGGATTGGCGGTCGCACTCGGCATCGGTGCCGCGGTCCTCACCGGAGCGGCGGCGGCTGCCGCCGACGACGGCGATGCCGGCGCCTCCGGCGCAGCGTCGACGTCATCGGCGTCAACCGGTTCACACCAGGCGTCCGGCACGGCCACCACGACGACGGGCGACGGCGCCGAGAAGTCCGCTGACGACCCTGCCGGCGCCGCCGATGCCGCGGCCACCGACGGGAACCATGCGACGGTCGGGGGCGCGGCGACCGGAGCCGCCACGTCCGTCCCGTCGAAGGACGCGCCGGACCCGAAGGACGCCTTCGACCTCGACGACGACGGTCATCCCGCCCACGCCGCTGCCGAGGACCGCAAGGGGAACCGCGAGAAGAAGGACGACACGCCGCCGCCCGGCGAGGCGAAGTCCGAGCCGACCAGCGCAAAGACGCCCCAAGAACCGGCGTTCGACCCCCGGCCCGCCGCCGGCACCTCGGCGGCCGCGCCGACGTCACCGGCAACGCCGCCCCCGCCGCAGGTCGACACCACGTCGCACGTGACGGAAGCGGCGGCCCCCGGCCGGCCGCAGCCCGAGGCCACCGCGCCGGTCGAAAAGCCGACGACCCAGCTGGACGCGGCGGTGCCGCCGGCCTCCACCGACGACCCGCCGGGTGCGCCCGCGGTGGCCAGCCTGGTCATGTCGCTGGCCGCCGCGACCCGCACCGCGTCGGCCGAGGACGACGAGACCTATCCGATTCCCCCTGCGGTCACCGTGAGCGAGGTCGTCGCGCCGCTGCAGTGGCTGCAGGACATCCCGGTGGCGGGTCCGCTCGTCGTCACGCCGGTCGTCTCGCTGCTGCACATGATCCCGCTGGTGGGCGAGTTCCTGCACCCGGTGATCGGCTGGCCCGTCGACCACAGCGCCCCGCCCGGAACGCCGCAGCCGCGGACCGTCCTGGTCACCTCGTTCGACGGCACTCAGATCTACGCCCACTTCATGCCGGCGCGCGGCCTCGGCGCCCACGGCACCGCGCCGACGGTGCTGAGCGGCCCGGGCCTCGGACTGCCGGGCGCGACGACGCTCGACCTGCAGGTCGACGGCCTGCTGCCCAACGACGTGATCGGTGTCGGCGCCCTGCGCGACGCCGGCTACAACGTGGTGACGTGGGATCCGCGCGGCGAGTGGCGCTCCGGCGGCGTCATGCACCTGGACTCGCCGGACCTCGAAGGCCGCGACGTGTCGGCCATCCTCACCTGGGTGGCGACGCTGCCCGAAGCCCAGCTCGACGGCCGCAACGATCCCCGCGTCGGCATGGTCGGCGCGTCCTACGGCGGCGGCATCCAGCTCGCCGCGGCCGCCGTCGACCCCCGCATCGACGCCATCGTGCCGACCATCGCCTGGAACGACCTTGTCGACGTGCTGTTCCCGCGCGGCGCCGTGAACAGCAGCTGGGGCACCATCCTGCCGACCGTGCTCAAGCTCACCTTCGCCCGGGAGCATCCGCGGATCCTTCCGGTCGCGATCATGGGCGTGCTGTTCGGCGTGGTGCAACAGTCCGACATCGACCTGGTGCGCGGCCTCGGCTACCAGGACCAGATCGCCGACATCAAGGCGCCGACGCTGCTGATCCAGGGCACGGTCGACACCCTGTTCACCCTCGACCAGGCCGACGTCATCGCCCGCCAGCTCATCGCCGCCGGCACACCCACCAAGGTGGTCTGGTACTGCGGCGGCCACGGCGCCTGCCTCAGCTCCACCAACGACGGCGCCGTGGTCATCGACCGCACCCTCGACTGGCTGGACCGCTACGTGAAGCGCAACGGCAGCGCCGTCACCGGGCCGCAATTCGAGTGGGTCGACCAGAACGGCGACTGGCACAGCTCGGGCACCTACCCCGTGGCCACCGACGACTCGCCCGTCGTCGCCTCATCCGGTCGCCGGACGACGCTGCCGATCGTGCCGCTGCTGGGCGGTTCCGGACCGGACCCGCGGATCCTCACCCGCGGCCCGATCGCGACCCTGCTCGGCCTGCCGTCGGCGTCCCCGGCGCTCAACGCGGCCAACCTGCACGTGCCCGCCGCCACCGCACTGACCTACGTCGTCGGGGCGCCGGTGCTGACGCTGACCTACTCCGGCACCGGGACGGCGAAGCACGTCTACGCCCAGATCGTCGACGACCAGACCGGCCTGGTGCTGGGCAACCAGGCCACGCCGCTCCCGGTCACCCTCGACGGCACGCGCCGGACCCAGACGTACTCCCTGGAACAGGTGGCCCACACGCTCAAGCCGGGTCAGTCGGTGACCGTCCAGGTGGTGACGTCGACCGCCAAGTACCTCAACGGCTACTCCTGGGGCGTCGTCGACGTCGAGGGCATGGCGATCTCGCTGCCGACGCTGCCCGCCGGGGCGCAGGTGCCGGCCGCCGCGGCGTAGCCCGACATGCGGCGGTGTTTCGCGTCACGGCCGCCCGGAAACACGACCGGCATGAGCAGAGCCGCTCGTCGACTCGCGGCCGCTGCCGCCTCGACCGTGGCCGCGGTGGCGGCGCGCGACGTGTTCCAGCGCGGCCACGCGTTGCTGCGCAACTACCCGGTCGTCGGTCATGCGCGGTACCTGCTCGAGGCCATCGGTCCCGAACTGCGGCAGTACATCGTGGCGGCCAACGACGAGGAGCGGCCGTTCACCCGCGACCAGCGCCGCTGGGTCTACGCCTCGGCGAAGCAGGAGAACAACTACTTCGGGTTCGGCACCGACAACGACATGGAGTACACCTCCGGCTACCCGGTGATCAAGCACCGCACCTTCGTCAGCGGCGCGCCGGCGTCGCGACCCGCGGCCGGGCGGGAGGTGGAGGTGCCGTGCGCCAAGGTGATCGGGGCGGCGCGCGGGCGGCCGGGCGCCTTCCGGCCGCGGTCCGTCGTGAACATCTCCGCGATGAGTTTCGGATCGTTGTCCGGCAACGCCGTCGAGGCGCTCAACCGCGGCGCGGTGCTCGCCGACTGCCTGCACAACACCGGTGAGGGCGGCGTCTCGCGGTACCACCGGCACGGCGGCGAACTGATCTTCCAGATCGGGACGGCGTACTTCGGCTGCCGCGACGCCGAGGGTCGCTTCGACCTGGCGAAGCTCAAGGACGTCGTCGCCGGGGCGCCGGTGCGGGCGTTGGAGATCAAGCTCAGCCAGGGCGCCAAACCGACGCTGGGCGGGCTGCTGCCGGCACCCAAGGTGTCCGCCGAGATCGCCCGCGCCCGCGGCATCCCGGCGGGCCGTGACTGCGTCAGCCCGTCGCGGCACGCCGAGTTCTCCGACACCGACAGCCTGCTGGACTGGGTGGAACTGCTCGCGGCGGAGACGGGCCTGCCGGTGGGCATCAAGTCGGCGGTCGGCGACATCGACTTCTGGCACGAACTCGGCGACCTCATGCGCGACACCGGACGGGGCGTCGACTTCGTCACCGTCGACGGCGGGGAAGGCGGCACGGGGGCGGCGCCGCTGATCTTCACCGACAGCGTGTCGCTGCCGTTCCAGCTCGGCTTCGCCCGGGTGTACCGGGTGTTCGCCGAGCGGGACCTGCACGAGCGGGTCACCTTCATCGGCGGCGGCAAGCTCGGGTTGCCGGACAACGCGGTGATCGGGTTCGCCCTGGGCTGCGACATGGTGAACGTGGCGCGCGAAGCGATGCTCGCGATCGGCTGTATCCAGGCCCAGAAGTGCCACACCGACACCTGTCCCACCGGCGTCGCCACCCAGAACGCGTGGCTGTCGCGGGGCCTGGTGCCCGACGTCAAGGCCGCCCGGGTCGCGAACTACATCAGGACGCTGCGCCGCGACCTGGTGAAGGTGGCCGAGGCCTGCGGTGCGGCGCATCCCGGCCTCATCACCACCGACTCGGTCGACATCCTGGACGGTCGCACGGCGTCGACCCCGCTGCACGAGGTGTACGGCTACACCCCGGACATGGGGTTACCGTCGGTGGCCGACCGGGAGGAGATCGTCCGGTTGATGACGGGTCCGCGGGGTGGTTCTGCGCCGCCGTCGGCCGAAGCCGTCGGGTGAGGTCAGGTCAGTGACGCCAGCGCGACCGCCGGGTCGTAGCCGGCGAAGCCGTCGAACCGGCCGTCGCGCAGCCGGTTGACGAAACCGGGGTCGGCGAGCAACGCCCGGCCGACGGCCACCAGGTCGAACTCGCCGGCCTCGAACTGTTCGACCAGGCGGTCGACCGGCGCGGGTGCGATCACCTGCCCGCGCTGCTCGCTGCGGAACTGCGTCTCGAGGCCGACGGACCCCACCGTGATCACCGGCAGCCCGGTGACCTTCTTCGTCCAGCCGGCGAGGCTGAGGTCGCGGTCGTACTCGGGGAAGGCCGGCAGGTAGTGCCGGCGGGTCGACGGGTGCAGGACGTCGACGCCCGCGTCGACCAGCGGTGCGAGCACCTCCTGCAGCTGCGACGGGTCGTCGGCGATGGACGCCTCGTAGTCGGTGGCCTTCCACTGCGAGAAGCGGAAGATGATCGGGAAGTCCGGTCCGACCGCGGCCCGCACCGCCGCCACCACCTCGGCGGGGAAGCGGGTGCGCGCGGCCACCGATCCGCCGTAGCCGTCGGTGCGCCGATTCGTGCGGTGCCACAGGAACTCGTCGAGCAGATAGCCGTGGGCGCCGTGCAGCTCGATCGCGTCGAACCCGACGGCGCGGGCGGTCCGGGCGGTGTCGGCGTACAGCGCGACCAGCTGCGCCAGCTCGTCGGTCTGCAGCGCCCGGCCGCGCGGCGCGCCGTGCTCGTCGACACCGGACGGTCCGACCGGCACCACCCCGTCGCGGTCGGACCGCAGCGCGCCCTGGTGCCACAGCTGCGCCGCGATGGTGGCGCCCTCGGCGTGCACGGCGTCGACGACGCGCGACCAGCCGGCGAGGACGTCGTCGCCCGCGAGGGTGGGAACGTCGAACGGGTATCCGGCGGCCGGGTCCGGCAGCCGCACGCCCTCGGTGATGACGAGCCCGACGCCGCCGCCGGCACGGCGCCGGTAGTACTCGGCGACGTCGGCGCCGGGCACACCGTCGGGGGACGCCTGCCGGGTCATCGGCGCCATCGCAAAGCGGTTGGGCACCGTCAGTGAGCGAACAGTGAACGGCGTGAAGAGGTCGTCGAGAGGCACGATCGACTCCAACACGCGGTGCGCCGCGCACATTCCGGTGGCCGGGTAACGATTCGTAACCTGTTGTATTGCATACCGATACGACGGGCGGGTTCTCGGTCGCCGGCGACCTATCGTCGTCTCGTGCACCGCCGGACCGCGCTGAAGCTGCCGCTCTTCGTGGCGGCGGCCGCGGCGTTGAGCGAGGTGCCGCGGGCATCGGCCGCCCCACCCCGCTGGCCGGCCGACCGCGCCAACGCCTGGTACGCGGCGCAGGGCTGGCCGGTGGGCGCGAACTACGTCACCTCCACCGCTGTCAACCAGCTCGAGATGTTCCAGCCCCAGACGTTCGATCCCCGGCGCATCGACGGCGAGTTGCGCCTCGCGCAGCAGATCGGCTTCAACACCGTCCGGGTGTTCCTGCACGACCAGCTGTGGGCGGCCGATCGGACGGGCTTCAGCCAGCGGCTAGGCCAGTTCGTCTCGATCGCGGCGAGCCACAACATCAAGCCGCTGTTCGTGCTGTTCGACTCCTGCTGGGATCCTCGGCCGCGGCTCGGCCGGCAGCGGGCGCCGATCCCGGGCGTGCACAACTCCGGCTGGGTGCAGAGCCCCGGCGCGGAGCGGCTGCAGGACCCGGCGTACACGCGCGTGCTGCAGAGCTACGTCACCGGTGTCGTCGGCCTGTTCCGCAGCGACCCCCGCGTGCTCGGCTGGGATCTGTGGAACGAGCCGGACAACCCGGCGCGCGACTACCGCAAGGTGGAATCCGCGGACAAGCTGGCGCTGGTCACCGCGTTCCTGCCGCACGTCTTCCAGTGGGCCCGCACGGTGAACCCGATCCAGCCGCTGACCAGCGGGGTGTGGCAGGGGCACTGGCGCAACCCCGGTGAGCGCAGCGCGGTCGCGTCGCTGCAGCTGGAGCACTCCGACGTCATCAGCTTCCACAGCTACGGCGACCCCGACGAGTTCGAGGCGCGCATCGGGGAGCTGACGCCGCTCGGCCGGCCGATCCTGTGCACGGAGTACCTGGCGCGGACGATGGGCAGCACCGTCGAGGGCATCCTGCCGGTCGCGAAGAAGCACAACGTCGCCGCCTACAACTGGGGCTTCATCGCCGGCAAGACGCAGACCTACTTCCCGTGGGACTCCTGGCAGCACCCGGCCACCAAGGAACCCGAGCGGTGGTTCAGCGACCTCCTCTATCCGGACGGCCGACCGCACCGCGAGAACGAGATCAGGGTGATCCGCGAGCTCACCGGCCGGACGCAGCCGAGCTGACGCCTACCGCCGACCGAACAGCCTTGCGCGCAGCGACCGGTACGGATCGCGGGCCTGTTCGGCCAGCAGGAACTCGATGCCGCCCTCGATCGCCGTCTTGGTGACGTCGCGGAGGTGGCCGACGCCGCGGTCGTCGGAGGTGGCGATGGCGGCGGTGTCGATGGGTTCGCCGAACCAGTAGTACTGGCGCTCCGGGCGGGGGATGGGAGTCGGCCCGATGCCGCGCACCAGCGGGAACAGGTCCGGGCTGCCGGAGATCCGCTCGAACAGGTTCTTGGCGGGCGCGAGGAACCGGTTGTCGGTGTCGACGACGACGTCGAGCGAGTCCTCGGCGCCGACCGACGCGAACGGCACGACGGGATAGCCGTGCTTGACGGCCAGCCGGGCGAAACCCAGCCGGTTCTCCCAGATCAGCTGGTACTTCTCGCCCTTGCGCTTGGCGACCTCGCGGCCGCCGCCGGGAAACACCAGGATGGTCTCGCCGCGGGCCATCAACTCCTCGGCGACGGCGGGCGTGCCGGGCACGACGCCGATGGACGACAGGAGATCCCGCCAGCGGGGCAGCTTGAAATGGGCGTGATTGCCGAGCACGCGCGGGACGACGCCCCGGTCCCACAGCTCGGCGATCAGCAGCGGCGCGTCGAGCAGGCCGATCAGGTTGTGGTTGCCGACCAGCAGCGCGCCGCGGGCCGGCACCTGCTCGATGCCGTAGACCTTCGGGCTGATCAACCGTCGTACCGGCTGCAGCCACCGCAGCACCCGGGCCAGGTCGTCGGCAGTCGGAGGACCGGCGATCGCGAGGTCGTCCGTCATCCGGCCATTATCGGCGTCGCAGCTGCCCACACCGCCGGGTGGTCACCAAGCCGTCACCGCCGGGGGCGGGCGCCTCGGCCGTAGGTGATGTCCGCGCGGTCGGGGTCCCAGCGGTTGCGGAACACCACGTCCGACAGCGGTCGCCGCCGCACCGGCCCGTGGCGGCCGCGGGGCCAGCCGACCACGACGTGTCCGGCGAGGAACCATTCGTCGGGGATCCCGACGACGTCACGCAGCAGGCGCTCACCGTCGTAGGACGCCCAGCTGGTGAAGCACCCGCCGAGGCCCTGCGCCCGCGCCGCCAGGTAGAAGTTCTGCATGGCGGGATAGATCGAGCCGGCCTGCAGGAAGTCGGGCGCGAACTCGTTCTTGTACGCCGCGAACAACACCGACGTGCGCTCGCCGGCGCGGTCGTGCAGCTCGTAGGTCGCCCGGTTGTTCCGCGCGGCGCGGCTGCGGTCGCCGTCGGCCGGCCGTGTCATGCCGTAGACGGACTCGATGGTGCGCAGCGCCGTGCGGGCCGCCTCGGCGACCGCGGCCCGCTGCTCGGGTCCGTCGAGCACGACGAACCGCCACAGCTGTGCGTTGGCCCCGTTGGGCGCCCAGGTGGCCGCTTCGAGACAGCGGTTCAGGGTGTCGTCGTCCACCGGTTCGTCGGTGAAGCGGCGAATCGCCCTTGCCGTGGACAGCACTTCCCAGACGTCATCGGTCGGTTGCGGCACCCTCTCGGTGTACTCCCAACCGGGTCGGCGATGTTGCAGTTCGCCCGTCAGCCGTCCTGTTCGTCGGCTTCGGTGCTCGGCAGCGCCTCGGCGCCCGGCGTGGCGGGCGTCTCGACGATCTCCTCGGCTTCGTTCGGTTCGGGACTGGTCATGCGAGCGCCTTCCTCACGCGGGGTGTCGGTCGCGACGCCGTGACAGTTACGGTGCAATCCGTAACGGCGTCGGCGACAGTCGTACCCGCGTTGCCGTGCGCACAATCCCGCGCGCCCACACGAAGGGACGGCAACCCGAATGGGAAGCCGGGCGATCAGATCGGCGGTCGCCGGTCTGCCCACGGCAGCGCGTCCTCGACTTGGGCGGCCAGCCGCAGCAGCAACGACTCGCCCGCCAGCGGCGCGACGAACTGCACCCCGAGCGGCAGCCCGTCGGCGGTCCAGTGCAGCGGCAGCGAGATGGCCGGGCGGCCGGTGAGGTTGGCCAACTGGGTGTACGGCACCCACGACAGGTTCTCGTCGACCATGTCGTCGACGATCGAGGTGTGACGCAACAGCCCCGCCGCGCGGGTCTTGAGCAGCAGGTCGGCGCCGCGCTGCACCGCGACGGGCAGGTCGAACGCGCCGATCCGGGGCGGCGGGGTCGCCAAGGTGGGCGTCAGGAGCAGGTCGTAGGACTCGAAGAAGGTGGTGAGCCGGCGGGTGTGGTCGTGTCGGCGCTGCACCGCCGCCACGTAGTCGACGCTGCTCGTCGCCCGGCCGAGCGCGGCCAGGATCAGCGTGTCGCGTTCGAAGGCGTCGTCGCCGGCGCCGGTGCGCCGCTTCGCCTCGTCGACCTCCCACGCGGTGTAGACGAACCAGGCGAGCAGGAAGTCACGGGCCAGCGCGGCGTCGTCGAACGGCGCCGCCGGCAGGTCGTCGACGCGGTGCCCGAGATCGGTCAATGCCCGCACGGTGGCGTCGACCGCGGCGCGGGCTTCGGGGTGGGGCGCCGGGTTGATCGCCGACGGCACCCGGACACCGATGCGCAACCGGCCCGGGTCGGCTCCGACCGCGGACGCGAATGACGACTCGGGCAGGCCGGGGACGAACGGTCCGGACGGCTCGCCGCCGCTCAGCACGTCGAGCATCGCCGCCGTGTCGCGCACGGTGCGCGACACGACGCCCTGGACGGCGGCGCCGTGCATCGCTTCACCGGTGGCCGGCCCGGACGGGGTGAGCCCGCGGCCCGGCTTCAGGCCCACCAGCCCGCAGCACCCGGCCGGGATGCGGATCGACCCGCCGCCGTCGTTGGCGCCGGCGCACGGCACCACACCCGCCGCGACCGCCGCCGCCGAGCCGCCCGACGAGCCGCCGGGCGTCCGCGTCTGATTCCACGGGTTGCGGGCCGGTCCCCACAGCTCGGGTTCGGTGATGCCCTTGGCGCCGAACTCCGGGGTGTTGGTCTTGCCGAAGATCACCAGCCCGGCGTCGAGCCAGCGCTGCACCACCGTCGCGTGCTCGGTGGCCGGCGTGGTGCGCCACGCCCGCGACCCGGCCGATGTCGGAAGGCCCGCATAGTCCTGGGCGAGGTCCTTGATGAGGAACGGAACCCCGGCAAAGGCCCCGGTCCGCTCGACGTGCGGATCGGCGGGCACGTTGCGGACGATCGCGTTCAGCTGCGGGTTGACGGTGTCGGCCCGCTGCTGTGCCACCGCGAGCAGCTCGGCCGCCGACACCTGCTTGTCGGCGACGAGAGCGGCCAGTCCGGTCGCGTCGTAGGTCCGGTATTCCTCGAAGTCCATGCCATGACGGTAGGCCGCGCCGCGTCCCGGCGGCGGGACCGTGCGCCAAGGGAGTTCGCGGCCGCCGGCGACCGGCCTATGCTGCACGGATGGCCGGCGGCGAGCGCGATGTTCTGTCGCTGTGCGAGCGGCGGGCCCGGCGGGCGCAGGCGGACCCGTGGCTCGTGGCCGCCGGCGAGCTGCTCGCCGAGGTGCCCTACCGCGGGCTCACCCTGCCGGCGGTGGCCGCGCGCGCCGGCACCACGGTCGCGGACCTGATGGCGCACCATCCGACCAAGGACGCGCTGATCGCCGGCGTCTACCTGCACCGGCTGCAGGCGCTGCCGGTCGAGATCGACGCCGACGCCGGCGTGGTCGAGCGGCTGCGGAGGCAGGTGCAGGCGGTCGCGACGCTGTTCGCCGACAGCCCGCAGCTCGGCATCGCCTGCAACATCGCGCTGATGCGCAATGACGATCCGGCCGTCATGCCCGTGCGGGCGGACATCTCCGCCGAAATTCGTCGCCGCATCGCCGCCGCGCTCGGACCGGGGGCGTGGCCCGAGGTCCACAACACGCTCGAGACGGTGATCTGCGGCGCGTTGCTGCAGGTGGGTGCGGGAATGCTGAGCTATCGCGACATGGTCGACCATGTCGACACCATGTTCGCGTTGCTCTTGCCCGAATAGCGGTCAGACGCGCTGGGCCGACCGGCGCGCGGCGGTGCCCTGCCGCGCACCGCCGGCGGGGGCCGCAGCGGCGGCCGGCGGGCGGGTGCGCTGCTCGTCGCGGGCGATGCGGCGGCTGAGGAGTCGCTTGCTGCGCTTCGACAGCGCCGAACGTCGGGCGACCAGTTCGTCGAGCTGCTGCCAGCTCAATCCGTCGAGGTCGCCGTCGCTGTCGTGGGTGGCGATGACGACGCCGCCGTGCATCACCGGCACCGACTTCGCCGAGAGCTTGGTGGTCGCCAGCAAAAGCTCGGTGGCGATGCGATTCGCGCGGCGCTGGCACCGCTGCGGCGCCGGGCTGAACCAGAAGTCGAATTGTCCGTCGCTGCTCGTCAGGCAGTGCAGGCCCTTACCGTCGAGCAGCGCGGCGAGATCGGCGTTGCTGTACGCGCGGGTTTCAAAGACGGCGCCGCTGGCGCTGAGGTACAGGACCGTGTTCATGGTGGTGTCCCATTCGTCGCTTTCTTGCTGCGGAATGCGCGAGCGAGCGCCGCGCTGTTACTGAAGTTACCCGTGTGACATTTGAGTCAAACGCCGATCACGGTTTGATCTCGCTCGCCTTTGTTCCGCCGAGCGTGCGTCGAGTGCACGCCATGTGCGGCGTGTCGACGGGCAAACACGCACGCTCGCGGGAACAACGGACAACGCCTGACCCAGTACCGTGCCCGGCATGGCATCGGTAGCGGTGATCACCGGGGGCGCGGGCGGCATGGGGATGGCGACGGCGCGCATCCTCCGGAGCCGGCATCGGGTGGTGCTCGCCGACATTCGGCAAGACCGGCTGGACGCCGCGGCGCGTGCGTTGGGAGACGTCGTCCCGGTGCACGCCGATGTCACCGACCGGCAGGCCGTCGACCGAGTCTTCGCGGCCGCCGCCGCCCCGGGCGACGTCAGCGCCGTGATCCACGCCGCGGGCGTCAGCCCGAGCATGGGGGACGCCGACTACGTCATGCGGACGAACGCGATCGGCGCGTTGCACGTCAACGAGGCGTTCGTCGAGGTCGCCGCGACGGGCGCGGCGATCGTCAACGTCGCGTCGATGGCCGCGCACCTGCTGCCGGAGGAGGTCATCCCGACCCAGCAGTTCCCGCTCGCGCTGCGTGACCCGGCGGCGTTCCTCGACGCGATGGCGGCGGCCTGCAGCATCGCCCCGCAGGAGTCGCGCTCCGGGATGGCCTACGCGGTGAGCAAGGCGTTCGTGCGCTGGTACAGCTCGTCACAGGCCGAACGGTTCAACCGCCGCGGCCTGCGGATCGTCTCGGTGTCCCCGGGATCGGTCGACACCGAGATGGGCCGGCTCGAGGAGCAGGCCGGCGCCGGCGCCCTGGTCGTCGATGCCGCCGTGCCGAGGTGGGGCACCGCCGAGGAGATGGCCGAACTCTTCGCGTTCTGCGTGAGCGACAAGGCCGGCTATTTGACCGGCACGGACATCCTCAACGACGGCGGTGTCGTCGCCTCGGTGCGGGAACGGGCGCGGCAGGCCGCCGACAGCGCCTGAACGCCGCTGTCGAGGTGGCCCGTCAGCCGGCGGCGATCGCGTCGGTGAGCGCCGTGCAGAACGCGTCGAGGTCCTTCGGGGAGCGGCTGGTGATCAAGTTGCCGTCGACGCAGACCTCCTCGTCCACGACGCGCGCGCCCGCGTTGCGCAGGTCGGTGCGGATGCTGGGATAGGACGTGAGCGTCCGGTCGCGGACGACGTCGGCCTCGACGAGCGTCCAGGGTCCGTGGCAGATGGCGGCCACGGGCTTACCGGACTGGACGAAGCTCCGCACGAAGGCGACGGCCGCGTCGTCGAGCCGCAGCTTGTCGGGGTTCACGGTGCCGCCCGGCAGCACGAGCGCGTCGAACTCGTCGACCGTGGCATCCGACACCGCCCGGTCGACCGGGAAGGTGCCCGCCGGCTCGAGGTCGTGGTTGCGCGCCTCGATGTCACCGGTCTGCAACGACAACAGCTCGACTCGTGCGCCGGCGCCTTCGACCGCGGCCCGCGGCTGTTCCAGCTCGACCTTCTCGACGCCGTCCGCGGCCAGGAAGGCGACCGTGCGTCCCTGCAATTCATTCGCCATGACGTCCTCCTTTGTAGAACGCCGACCGACTACCCGCGCCGGCCGGATCCAATCAGCGGTGCCGACGCACCAGCTCACACCCCGCCCGACGATGTGAGATTGCCGACCGGATGCGACCGTATCCCGTTGCGCGCCATAGCCTTGACGCATGTCAGGTGGCGGCGTGCACGTGCTGGCGCCCGTCAGCGTCGGCCGGGAGCACGGTTTCGAGGCCGCGCTCTCGGCCCATATCCATCGGGCCTGCTGGCTCGCCGGGCAATCGTGCCGCATCGCCGATCTCGACCGGCTCGACGCCTTCGTCGCCCGGGCGCTCGCGGACCTGGCGACGCAGCGCCGGACGATCGTCGTCGACGTGATCACCGGTGACGGCGACGACGTCCGGCCCGACCCCGTCCGCGCGATGTGCGTGCTGCTCGGCATACCGGCTGCCCACACCCCGCGCGTGGCGCGGTGGGCGGCAGCGGCATCGGTGGACCCGGCGGTGCTCGCGCAGCTGTGCGGGTACATCGACGTCCTCGTCGCGGTGCGTTGCGGCGCGCCGACCAGCGACCTGCTCACCGCGCTCATCCACGCCGAGCACGACGGCGACGAACTCGATTCGGACGACATGCGCGTCGTCGTCGCCGCGCTGCTGTGCTGCGCGGCAGCAGCAGCCCGGTGATTTCACCTACGGCGGCCCGGCCCGGGGAGTACGTTCCGGCGGTATGCGCACGGTGCGGAGCTTCTGCCGCGTCTGCACGTCGGTCTGCGGAATCCTGGTCGACGTCGAGGGCGACGACGTGGTCCAGGTGCACGGCGACCACGAGCACCCGTTCTCCCGCGGCTACACCTGTCCGAAGGGCCGGGCGCTGCCGCAGCTGCACCACCACCCGGATCGCCTCGAACGGCCGCAGCGGCGTATCGACGGCAGGCTGCAGGACACCACCTGGGACGACTGCCTCGACGACCTCGGCGCCCGGCTGAAAGCCGTCATCGATCGGCACGGCCCGGCGTCGGTCGCGTTCTACTTCAGCACGATGGAGAGCGCCGGCTTCCGGATGGCGGAGGCGCTGCACGCCGCCATCGGTACTCCGGCCAAATTCAGCCCGCTGACCATCGACGGCACCGCCAAGCCGCTGATCTCCGATCTGGTCGGCGGGTTCATCGGACTGTCGGGCCGGACCGACCTGGACGCCGCCGAGTTGCTGCTGCTGGTCGGCGTGAACCCGGTGGTGTCCCACGGGCACGCGATCTCGATGCCCAACCCGACCGGCACGCTGCGTGACATCGCGCGGCGCGGACAGGTGTGGGTGATCGACCCCCGCCGCACCGAGAGCGCGCGGCTGGCCACCGGCCACCTCGCCCCGCGGCCCGGCACCGACCA
The DNA here is from genome assembly GCF_021213805.1 of Mycobacterium sp. MYCO198283. Lineage (GTDB taxonomy): Bacteria > Actinomycetota > Actinomycetes > Mycobacteriales > Mycobacteriaceae > Mycobacterium. The sequence goes on along the minus strand of NZ_JAJQJI010000009.1, from coordinate 122,096 downwards.
CGCGCTCCTGGCGTACCTGGTGCGGGAACTGCTGCACGACGGCCGGCGGCCCGCCGCACCACTGCAGGGCCTCGACGCGCTGATCGCGGCCGTCGAACCGTTCACCCTCGATCGCGCCGTCGCCGAGGCCGACGTCCCGGCGCACGAGCTGACCGAGCTGCTGGCGGCGGTCCGCGCGGCTCCCTGCGTCGCCGTCGAGACGGGCACCGGCGTCACGATGACCGCCGAGCGGGCCAACGTGACGCAGTGGCTGGCCTGGGTGCTGATGATCCTCACCGGCGCCATGAACCGCCCCGGCGGCACCTGGTTCCATCCCGGGTTCGCCTACCAGCTGGAGACGTTCGGCGAATTCCTGCCGGTCTCTGCGCCGGAAGGGTCGTTCGGGCCGGGGCCGGCCAGTCGTCCCGAGGCGCAGGCGTTCATCAACGAATGGCCCTGCGCCGTCCTGCCCGACGAGATCGCAGCCGGCAACATCCGCGCCCTGATCAACGTCGGCGGCAGCCTCGTCACCTCGTTCCCGGAGACCGGCACGCTGATCCCCGCCCTTCAGCAGCTCGAGGTGTTCGCGAGCACCGAGATCATCGCCAACGAGACCACGGCACTGGCGACGCACGTGCTGCCCACCAAGGACCCGCTCGAACGCCCCGACATCACGATCCACGACATCCTCAGCTCGCGGGTTTCGGTGCAGTACACCCCCGCCGTCGTCGAGCCGGTCGGTGACCGCCGGTCGATGTGGTGGGTGTTCGCCGAGCTCGGCCGGCGGCTCGGATACGACCTCGGCACCCTCGGCGATCCCGCGACGAGCAGCGACGACGACGTGCTCGCGGTGCTGCTCGCCGGCGCCCGCGCCACCTACGACGAGGTGGCCGCCACCGGCTGGGCGGAGGCGCCGCGGGAACTCCCGGCGCCGTGGGTGGACGACCACATCGCCCGGATGGGCGGCTGGCGTATGGCGCCGCAGCTGCTGGTCGACCAGCTGGCCGGGCTGGCGCCGCCCGCCCCGCTGGTGATGGTGCCGCGCCGGCAACGCCGAAAGCTCAACGCGCAGCTCGACTTCCTCGGTGAGCGCCCGGAGATCCTGATCCATCCACTCGACGGCGCGGCGGCGGGCGTGGTGACCGGACAGCCGGTGACCGTGCGCAGCGCCAACGGCGAGCTGACCGGTGTGGCGAAGGTCGACGACTCCATCCGGCGCGGCGCCGTCTCGATTCCGCACGGCCACCACGCGGCGAACGTCAACCGGCTCACCAGCAAGGACGACATCGACGTCGTCACCGGCATGGTGCGCTACTCCGGAATCCCCGTCAGCCTGCATCCGGGGTAGCCCAGCGCCGCGCCTATGGTGCAACGGTGACGATCAGCTACGACGAGTCGCTGCGGGCGCAGGTCGCCGCGCGGCTCGCGAGCCATGAGCGCCGGACCGTGGACGACCCGACGCGGCGCCGCGCGGCCGTCGCGGTGGTGCTCGTCGACTCCGAGACCGGCGAGGACCGCGTCGACCCGGCGCCGGTGGACGACTGGATCGCGGGGCGTCCGATGGAAGCCGGCCTCGACGGCCGCATGGTCGGTGTCTCGGGCGGCGCGGCGTTCCTGCTGTGCCGCCGGGCGTCGCGGTTGAGCTCGCACGCCGCGCAGTGGGCGCTGCCGGGCGGCCGGCTCGACCCGGGCGAGACGGCGGTGCAGGCCGCGCTGCGCGAGGTCGACGAGGAGGTCGGCATCCGGCTGCCGGAGTCGTCGGTGCTCGGCCTGCTCGACGACTACCCGACGCGCTCGGGTTACGTGATGACGCCGGTGGTCATCTGGGGCGGCGGCCGGCTGGACCCGCACCCGGCACCCGACGAGGTGGTGGCGGTGTACCGCGTCGGCCTGCACCAGCTGCTGCGCGACGACTCGCCGAGGTTCATCACCATCCCGGAGAGCCCGCGGCCGGTGGTGCAGATCCCGCTGGGCAACGACCTCATCCACGCGCCGACCGGTGCGGTGCTGCTGCAGCTGCGCTGGCTGTGTCTGGAGGGCCGCCACGACCCCGTCGACCACCTCGAGCAGCCGGTGTTCGCCTGGAAGTGACGCTGCCCGCTGTAACGGCCCACCCCGCACCCGGCGATGAACCCTTGGACGTGGCGGCGCCGAGTGCGCCGGGTGGAGAGGACTTTTCGTGGTGATGGGTCGAGTGGCGACAGCGGTCGCGATCATGGGCTTCGCGATCGGTGGGCTGGCCACCGGAACCGCGGCCGCGGCACCGGGATGTGCCGACTACCACTTCATCGGGGCGGCCGGCTCCGGTCAGCGTGACGGCGCGGGGCTCACCGCCAACGGCGGCATGGGCGACGTCGTCTACGCCACCTACCGCCAGCTGAGCGCCGACGTAGCGGCGCGCGGCGAGACCATGACCGCCGAAGCCGTGCAGTACCCGGCCGCGCCGGTGCCCCTGGACGAGGGCGGACTGGGCGAGTGGCTCAGCTTCAAGAACAGCGTGATCGCCGGCACCGACGCGGTGGCTCAGCAGTACCGCGCCTACACCGCGCAGTGCCCGACGTCGAAGGTGGTGCTGGCCGGCTACTCGCAGGGCGCGATGGTGGTGCACCGCAACCTCTACGCCCTGGCCGGCGACCCGCAGCTCGCGGCCGCGCTGCTGGTTGCCGACGGCGACCGGCTGCCCGGCGACACCACCATCGACCTGGGGTCGACGGCCGGAAAGCCGACCGCCGGCAAGGGCGTCGCACAGGAGCACTACATCCTGGCCTCCACCAACACCGCGCCGCTGCCGCCGGCCGTGGGCGCGCGCACCGTCAGCGTCTGTGATGTGGGCGACCCGGTGTGCGACTACAACCCCGACACCACCGAGATGACGCCGGCTGAGATCGCCGTTCACACCTCGTACGCGCCGCGCGTGCAGACGTGGGATGCGCCGCTGGCGGGCCTGCTGACGAGCACGCCGCCGGCCACCCGGCCGGTCTAGGCGACGCTCAGCGTCGGATCGAGGCGAGCGTGAAGAGCCGGACCGGCCCGGGGACGTGCGCCGCGCACTGGGACAGCAGCGGGGCGCTCATCTGCTCGGTGAGCCGCACCTCGATCGGCCCGTCCTCGTGGTCGAGCACGACGAGCGTGCCGGCATCCTCGGTGTCGACGCGCAGCGGCGGCAGGCCGGTGACGCGGTCGTCGCCGTAGGTCTGCCGCGCGAAGTGCTGCGCCGCCTGCACCGCATGCGGCAGACAGGTGCGGCCGCGCAGGAAGCGATCGTCGATCCGCCCGTCCAGATACCACCGCACCAGCCGCGCCGAGTCGGTGGTGTCGACCCGGCCGTAGCACAGGCCCTCCGGCAGCACGAGCATGGTCGCCGCGAACCGGTCACCGCCCAGATGTGAACACTCCCAGGTGATCTCGGGATACTCGGCGGCGATGGCGCCGACGGCGGCCCGGCCCCGCTTCGCGCAGCACTGGTCGTGCTTGCCGTGCGCGCAGACCGCCACGAGCGGATCGGCGGTGCGTTCGCCGTCGGAGCCGTCGAGCGCCAGCTCCAGATAGTCGGCCGGACCGTCGACTTCGCCGCGGTACAGCGCCTCGGCGCCCGGCTCGCAGTGGGCGACGAACCAGCGCCAGCGCGGGGTGGCGGACCGCCTGCCGTGGCGCCGGATCGCGGTGATCCGCATGCGCGCGGCTTCGGCTCGGCGGACGACGGCCCGGCCCAACTGCGGGTCGATGATCGCCGGTGACTGCAGGAACGCCGAATGTCCCCAGGCGCCACTCAATTCGAGCAGCAGCCAGGTCTTGCCCGCGCCGGCCGTGCCGAAGATCGGGTCGTTGCGGCGGAGCGACTGGTCGCTGCAGGGCGGTCGCTTTTCGGCCGTCATCCGCGCGAGGGCTGGTCCGCGGCGGGCACGACGACGGCCTCCCGCAGCAGTCGGCGGATCAGCACCGTGGCGTCGGCGCGGTCGAGGCCCGGCAGCCCGTCGGCGTCCGCCACCTGGCCGCGGTGCAGCGCCGTCACCGCCGCCGCGCAACTCAGCGGGAAGGTCATCGTGCGGTCGGGCAGCCGCAGCACCACCCGGCCGTCGGCGTGCTCGATGCTCGCGACGAGGCCGCGGCGCCAGTGCACGCGGGTCGCGGCGGCGTGCGCCGTAGCGGCCAGCGTCGCGAGCGGTCGGACCGGGACGGGGCGGGTGCGTTCGCCGTGCCGGCGCACCAGGCGCGCCGCGGCACCACTGCTCATCGCCGCCGCGTCGTCCTGCAGCGCCTCGACCATCTCGGCCATCACCTTGGTCACCGTCGCGATGATCTCATCGCGGTCCGTGGGATCGGTGGTCATCGGCAGCGACCGGCGGAATTCGGGCAGATCGGCGAGCTGGTCCACGACAGCCCGCGCGACGTCGACACCGGTGACGGCGGAGACGCCAATCGTCAGGTGGATGGACGTCGAGTCCAGCGCGTGCGCCGCATGCACCCAGCCGCGGGGCAGGTAGAGCGCATCGCCCGGTGAGAGCACAGTGTCGATAACGGCATCGTCGGACACCCGCCGCGTGATCGCGTCGCGGTGCTGCGTCCAGGGCTGATCGGGCAGCGGGTGCTCGTGGACGGGCTGGTGGACGACCCACCGCTTCTCGCCGGCGACCTGCAGCACGAATACGTCGTGCACGTCGTAGTGCGGGTCGAAGCCGCGGTTGGTCGGCGGTGTGATGTAGGCATTGGCCTGCACGGGATGACCGAGGTCGTCGACCGCGTCGCGGACGAAGTCGATCAGCGGCGGCCACAACCGGTGCAGCCCCTGCAGCACGATCGTGGCGCCGGCGGCGAACTGCGTGAGCACCTTCGCGGAATCCACCTGGTCGGGCATCTCGGCGCCGAAGCCGGCCGGACCGAGATAGCAGTCGCGGGCCAGCACCTCGCCTTCGTTGGCCAACCGGATGAACGGCGCGCGTACCCCGCGCTCGGCGATGAGCTCGTCGACCATGGTCGGTGACAGCAGATCGCCGAAGTCGCGGGGCAGCGCGTCCGATCGGCTGAGCAGCGGCTTCTTCCCCCAGTACTCGCGAGCGAACGTCGCGGGGTCGGTGGCGACGCAGCGGCTCAGCATCGCGGCTGGCTAGGCGGAGCCGTCGGCGCCGCCGTCGTGGCCGTCGGGGTTGGAGCCGCCGTCGGCCGGGCCTTCGCCACCGGCGGAGCCGTCGGCGCCGCCGTCGTGACCGTGCGGATTCGAGCCGCCGTCGGCCGGGCCTTCGCCACCCGCGGAGCCGTCGGCGCCGCCGTCGTGACCGTGCGGATTCGAGCCGCCGTCGGCGGTGCCCTCGCCCCCGCCGCCCGAGGTGGTGATGTCGTCGTCGTCAAGTGCCATGAGGGGTCCTTTCGGGGCCGGGTGTGCGGAAAGTGGTTGCCCCTCGTGTTTACCGCGAAACGTTCGTTCGGAACACGGAATGAGCGGCGTGCCGATACGATACGACCAGTAGCGCAATGGTCCTGGTGGCTCGGAAGGAGCTCGATGCGGAGCCGGTACGCGGGCATCCCGTTCGAGACGCCCACCGAGGAGATCGCCGCGATGCTGGCCGACGTCAGCGTGCCGACCCTGCTGCTCAGCCTGGTGCACATCACCGGCGACACCCGCTTCATCGAAGACTTCGCGCAGGCGGGCCTGTTCCTCAACGAGATCCAGGGTTTCATGAGCGCAGAGGACAAGGCGCGCGCCCGGTCCGTCGCGCTCGACGTGCTCACCGACTACCGCGACCGCGGCTGCCCCGAGCCGGCGCCGCTGCCGCCCGACGTCATTCGGCAGATGATGAACTGGGCGGCCTGCGAGCCGGTCGGCGAGGAGTACCTGCCGCTGCTGAGCGAGGAGCTGGATCTCGACGGCGTCGATCCCCGCCGCCCCGACCCGATCCCGGCGAGCGCGGCCGCCGAGCTACCGGTGCTGGTGATCGGCTGCGGCGAGTCCGGGCTGCTGGCCGCGATCCGGCTGAAGCAGGCCGGCTTGCCGTTCACCGTCGTCGAGAAGAACGCCGGCCCGGGCGGAACCTGGTGGGAGAACACCTATCCCGGCGCCCGCGTAGACGTCGCCAACCACTTCTATTGCTACAGCTTCGAACCGAGTAACGACTGGCAGCACTTCTTCGCCGAACAGCCCGAGTTGCGCCGCTACTTCGAGGCCGTCATGACGAAACACGGTGTCGGCGAACATGTTCGGTGGCAGACCGAAGTGGTCTCCGCCGAGTGGGACGATGCCGCCGGGCGGTGGACGGCAAGGGTGCGTGGGCCCGACGGGTCGACCTCCACGGTCGAGGCCCGAGCGATCATCAGCGCCGTCGGCCAACTCAATCGCCCTGCACTGCCGGACATTCCGGGCGCCGACGCGTTCACCGGCCCGGCGTTCCACTCCGCGCGATGGGACCACGACGTCGACCTGACCGGCACGCGCGTCGCGCTGATCGGCGCCGGCGCCAGCGGCTTCCAGATCGCCCCCGCGATCGTCGACCGGGTGAAGCACCTGACCGTCTTCCAGCGCACCGCGCAGTGGATGTTCCCGAACCCGATATACCACGACCGCGTCGGCGACGGCGTCCGCTGGGCGATGACGCACCTGCCGTACTACAGCCGCTGGTACCGCTTCCTGGTGTTGTGGCCGGGCGCCGACAAGGGCCTCGACGCCGCCCGGGTGGACCCCGACTACGCGGATCAGAGCCACGCCGTCAGCGAGGTGAATGCGTTGGCGCGGCTGATGTTCACCGATTGGATCACCACCCAGGTGGGCGACGACGCCGAGCTGCTCGCCAAGGTGCTGCCCGACTATCCCGCCACCGGCAAGCGCACATTGCAGGACAACGGCACCTGGATCGCCACGCTGCGCCGCGACGACGTCGACCTGGTCCGCACGCCGATCGAGCGGATCACGCCGACCGGCGTCGTCACCGCCGACGGCGAGGCATACGACGTCGACGTCATCGTCTACGCCACCGGGTTTCGCGCCACGGAGCTGCTGTGGCCGATGCGGATCACCGGCCGCGACGGCCTCGACCTCCGCGAGGTGTGGGGCGAGCGGCCGTACGCGTATCGCAGCATCACGGTGCCGGGCTTTCCGAATTTCTTCCTCACCTACGGCCCCGGCGCGCACCTGGCCCACGGCGGCAGCCTGATCTTCAACTCGGAGCTGCAGCTGCGCTACATCACGCAATGCCTGGCGAAGCTCGCCGGCGGCCTGCACTCGATGGAGCCGACCGCCGAGGCCACCGAGCAGTGGCGCGCCCGCTCGCAGCAGGCGATCGCGCAGACGGTGTGGGCGCATCCGTCGATCGCCCACTCGTACTTCAAGAACTCCGCCGGCGAGATCCACACCGTCAGCCCGTGGACGCTGCCGGAATACCACGCCGCGGTGCGCGAACCGGTCTGGTCCGACTACGTGCTGCGGCCCGCGAGGGCGGCGGGAAAGGTGACGGCCGATGCGTAGCGTCCTGGTCGACGGCCCCGGAGCCATCCGCGTCGACGACCGTCCCGACCCCGTGTTGCCCGGCCCGGACGGCGCCGTCGTCGCCGTGACCGCCGCCGCGATCTGCGGCTCCGACCTGCACTTCTACGACGGTGAGTATCCGCTGCTGGAGCCGGTGGCCCTCGGCCACGAAGCGGTCGGAACGGTCGTCGAGGTGGGGGCCGACGTCCGCACCGTCGGTGTCGGCGACCGCGTGATGGTGTCGTCGGTGGCCGGCTGCGGGCACTGCGGCGGCTGCGCCACGCTCGACCCGATCCGGTGTTACTCGGGGCCGCAGATCTTCGGGACCGGCGCGCTCGGCGGCGCGCAGTCGGAGCTGCTGGCCGTGCCCGCCGCGGACTTCCAGTTGCTTGCGCTGCCCGAGGACATCGACACCGAAGAGGCGCTGCTGCTCACCGACAACCTGGCGACCGGCTGGGCGGCGGTGAAGCGGGCTGACCTGCCGATCGGCGGCACGGCCGTCGTCATCGGGTTGGGCGCCGTCGGACTGTGTGCGGTGCGCAGCGCGCTGTTCCTCGGCGCCGCAACGGTTCTCGCGGTCGACCCGGTACCGCAGCGACGGGAGCGGGCCGCGCTGCTGGGTGCTACCGCCGTGGCGCCGACCGCGACGGCGGCGGCGCTCGAGCGGACCTCCGGCCGCGGGGCCGACGCCGTGATCGACGCCGTCGGCAACGACGCCACCATCGCCGACGCGTTGACCGCGATCCGCGCCGGCGGCACGGTGTCGGTGGTCGGGGTGCACGACCTGCAGCCGTTCCCGTTTCCCGCCACGATGGCGCTGCTGCGCAGTGTCACGCTGCGCATGACCACGGCGCCGGTGCAGCAGGCCTGGCGGGAACTGGTGCCGCTGGTGCGCGCCGGTCGGCTGCCCCTCGACGGCATCTTCACCACCGAGCTGCCGCTGGAACGGGCGGCCGCGGGCTACGCCGCGGCGGCCGCCCGCTCCGGCGACGTCGTCAAAGTGCTGCTGCGGGTCTAGGAGGACCACCTTGTCGGGTGGCGTGCAAGTACCCATAGCGCGGCCGCTCGCGTGGTCTAATGACGCCATCGACAGGGTGTGGCGGCCGCGAGGCCTTCCGATGCCGCGGGTACCGAGGGTGCCCGCGTTGGCGCCGGTCGGCCAGCTGCCGGACGGCGAGGTGGTCGACCTGCCCGGCCGCGGCAGCACCTACGTCTACGACTCCGGCCCGTCCGACGGCCCGACGTTCGTCCTGCTGCACTCGCTGGCCTGCACCGGGCTGATGACCTGGTATCCGGCGCTGGAGATGGTCCGCGAATACGGCCGCGTGGTGGTGTTCGACCAGCGCTGCCACGGCCAGGGCATCACGCCGCCGCGGCTGTTGCTCGAAGATTGCGCCGACGACGTCGCCGCGCTCGCCGACGTGTTGGGCATCCGCAGCGTCGTGCCGGTCGGCTACTCGCTGGGCTCCCTTGTCGCGCAGCTGGTGTGGCGGCGCCATCCGCAGCGCGTCGACGGGCTGGTGCTGTGCGCGGCCACCGCCGCGGTGAGCCGGGCGAGCTACGAGCGGCTGGCGACGGGCGTGTTCGCGGCGCTGATCGACGCCGTCGGTCCGGCGCCGCGCCGCTGCGATCCCGCGGCGGCGGTGGCCGAAGGTCTGCTGCGCGACCACCAATGGCTGCTCGGCCAGGTGCGCGCCACGTCCCCGGGTGGCATCGCCCGGGCGATGGCCGAGGTGGTGCGGTTCGACTCCCGCTCGTGGGTGCACGAGATCGACGTGCCGACGGCGGTGGTGGCGACCATGAAGGACCGGGCGTTCGGTGTCGCGCGGCAGCGCTGGCTGGCCGAGCACATCCCGGGCGCCGAGCTGGTGCCGATCGACGCCGGGCACGCCGGCTGCACGTTCCAGCCCAGGGAGTTCGTCGCCGGTCTGCGACGCGCGATCGACTCGGTGCACGGCCGGCTCCCGCAGCCCACGACCTACCAGCGGGCGATCAACTAGCGGTTCGACCGCCCGGCAGGGAGGAGCGCGGCGCGGTGAAACGACTCAGCGGCTGGGATCTGCTGCTGCTGTCCAGCGAGACGCCCAACGTGCACCAGCACACCCTGAAGATCGCGGTGCTCGACACCACCGAGTTCGAGGGCGAGGCGACCTTCGAGGTCTTCCGCGAGGTATTCCGCGACCGGCTGCGGGTGCTCGACCCGTTCCGTTATCAGCTGACCCAGGTTCCGGGCCGGTTCCATCGCCCGGTGTGGCGCGAGAACGCGGAGGTCGACCTCGACTACCACCTGCGCCGCGTCCGGGTGCCCGCGCCGGGTGGCCGCCGCGAACTCGACACCGTCATCGGCGAGATCGCCGGCACCGCGCTGGACCGGAGCCGGCCGCTGTGGCAGCTGTTCTTCGCCGAAGGCCTCGTCGACGGTCGTGTCGCCGTCATCGGCAAGGTGCACCACGTCGTCGCCGACGGCGTCGCGTCGGCGAACCTCATGACGCGGGCGATGGTGTTGCCCGACGCCGAACCGTCCGGCGACGCGCGTCCGACCGCGCCGTCGAGCAACGCCGAGGTGCTGCGGTTCGCCGTCCGCGACCACGTCGCGCGGCTCGGCAAGCTGCCCGCGGCGGTGAGCAGCGGCGTGCGCGGCGCCTACCGGCTGCAACGCCGCGCGCGGCAGCGCCGCGGCCATCCGGAGCTGGCCGACCGGTTCTCGCCGCCGCCGACCTTCCTGAACCACCGCGTGTCACCGGGACGGACGTTCGCCAGCGCCACCTTGTCGTTCGACGAGGTCAAGGAGGCGGCCAAGCGTGCCGAGGCGACGATCAACGACCTGGTCCTGTCGATCGCGGCGGGCGGGCTGCGCCGGCTGTTCGCCGATTACGGCCACGCCGCCGACCAGCCGCTGATCGCGTCGGTGCCGGCGGCCACCGACACGTCGCCGGACCGGATCGCCGGCAATGCGCTGTCGACCATGTTGGTCTCGTTGCCCGTGCAGATCGACGATCCGGTCGAACGGCTGCAGCTGATCCGGACGTCGACCCGCATGGCGAAGGAGGACCACGAACTGCTCGGCCCGACGCTCGTCGGCGATCTGCTGGAGTTCGTGCCACCGGTGGCCACGCGGACGGTCTTCCGCGTGACCTCACGCCGCGACGCGCCCAACCCGCTGTTCAACGTGATCGTGTCGAACGTGCCCGGCCCGCGCGAGCGCGGCCGGATCGCGGGAGCGGTGGTGACGGAGATCTATTCGGTCGGTCCGCTCGCCACCGGGTCGGCGATGAACATGACGGTGTGGAGCTACGTCGACCAGCTCAGCATCTCGGTGCTGTCCGACGACACCACGTTTCGCGACACCCACGACGTGACCGCCGCGATGATCGCCTCCTTCGCCGAGCTGCGCACCGCCCTCGGGTTCGAGCAGACGGCCACCGAGGTCGAACCGGCGCTGCCGCAGGTGCGCTGAGCGCGTCAGGGCATCGCGATGCGGATGTTCTTGACCCGCAGAAACTCGTAGAGGCCATCGAGGCCGCCGGTCCGACCGTAGCCGCTCTGCTTGTAGCCGCCGTAAGGTCCCTGCGGCGCGATGTCGCTGAAGGTGTTGACCCACACGGACCCGGCCTCGAGCCGGCGAGCCACCCCGTGCGCGCGGGAGAGCTGGCGGGTGTGCACGAAGGCGTTGAGCCCGTACCGAGTGTCATTGGCGAGCCGGACCGCCTCGTCATCGTCGGAGAACCGGATCACCGAGACCACGGGTCCGAACGTCTCGGTCTGCGCCAGCGGTGCGGAGTTGTCGACGTTGCCGAACACGGTCGGCTCGATGTAGAACCCCTCGGCCAGGTCGCCGCCCAGGCGGCTGCCGCCGGTGAGCAGCTCGCCGGCGGCAGTATCGCGCGTCTCCTCGATGGCGCCGAGGATCCGCTCGGCCGACGCCGCGCTGATGACCGGACCGAACGACACCGTGGGGTCCAGCGGATCGCCGATCCTGGTGGAGGTGATGGTTGCCAGCAGCTTCTCGACGAAGGCGTCGTACACCGACTCGTGCACCAGAAGGCGGCTGGCGCAGGCGCAGCTCTGGCCGGACTGCATCAGCGGTCCCTGGTGGGCTGACAGCGCCGCCGCCATGTCCAGGTCGGCGTCGGGAAAGACGATGCCGGCCGATTTGCCGCCCAGTTCCGCGACGACGGGCGTGAGGTTCGCCGCGGCCGTGCGCAGGACGGCGCGCGCGGTGGCCTCGCCGCCGGTGAAGTGGACTTTCCCGATACCGGGATGGCCCACCAGCGCCGCGCCGCCCTCGGCGCCCGCCGGCACGACGTTCACCAGCCCCGGCGGCAGTCCCGCGTCGAGGCAGAGTTCCCCGAACCGCAGGGCCGCCAGCGGCGCCAGCTCCGACGGCTTGAACACCACCGCGTTTCCCGCTGCCAACGCCGGTGCCACGCAGGATCCGGCGACGGCGAGGGCGCCGTTCCACGGTGCGACGACGGCGACCACTCCGTAGGGCTCGCGCTCGACGAGATTGACGTCCATTGAGCCGTTGACCGGCGTGCTGAGGCCGTGCGGCTTGTCGACGTAACCGGCGAAATGGCGAAGGAACCGCTCCAGCAGCAGGGCTGTGCCGGCGAAGGAGATCGGCACGCCGTAGTCGCGCACGTTGAGGAGTGCGAATTCGTCCAGGTGGGCGTGCACCGCGTCCGCCAGGTCGATCAGCAGATCACGGCGGCGGTCGACGGTGAGGGAGACCCACGCACGCTGCGCCTCCCGCGCCGCCGCGACGGCGAGGTCCACTTCGAGTGCTCCGGCCAGCGCCACGGTCGCGTTCGGTCGACCGGTGGCCGGATAGATGTGCTCGTGGCACGGGTGCGAGGTCGCGGTGAGTCGGTCACCGCCGATCAGCAGCGGCACGGGCGCCGCGGATTCGGTGGGCGACGCGGTGGCCGTCACGGCGCAGTCTCCGCCTCGGCCGCCCACTCGGCGGACACTCGCGCCCGCTGCTCGGCGATCACCTCGGCGAGATGGCTCGCCTTCGCCCACCCGTAGTAGGCGGCGAACTGCAGCGCCACCTCGTCCATCTCGCGAAACGAGATGTCGCGGCTCTTCAGCGCCGCGTAGACATGGCTGAGGATCGGATAGGGCGCATCCTGGAACGCCACGCAGGCCACCGTGACCAGGCGGCGCTCTCGCATGCCGAGACCGGGCCGCAGCCACATCTCGCCGAAGACGAAGTTCAGGATGCCGGCGCCGGAGTAGGGGTTGTCGCGGATCGGCGCGAACGGCAGACAGTTCACGTCCCGGAACGACTGCTCGCCGACCGCCAGCCGGGCCTCCGGGTCGCTGGGCGTCGCCAGCGGCAGCAGCGGATCCGGCGGCGGAACCGGCACACCGCGTTCCCGGTGGAGGCGGTCCCACTGCTCGTCGACGACCATGTTGAACCGCGACGCCTTCGGCCAGCCGCTGTAGACGGCGAAGTGCAAGACGGTCTCCCGCAGCTCGGTGATCGATACGTCGCCGCTGTTCAGTGCGGCGTAGACGTGGTCGCGCAGTGGACCTTCGGCGTCGGCGGCGGCCACGCACGGCAGTGTGACGAACCGGCGATCGCGTCGGCTCAGCCCCGGCCGCTGCCACACCTCGCCGAAGACGAAGTCGATCAGCCCGGCGGTGGTGGGCGAAGCGTCGTCGGGTGGCGGAACGGTCATGGCGTCGGCGAACGCCTGTCTGCCGCGGGCCGTGCGGTCGGTGCCGGGGCGGGTCATCGCAGCGAGACCCCGGCGTCGACCTTGAATTCCAGCCCGGTCACGTAGCGGGACTCGTCGGACACCAGGAACAGCACGGCGTTGCTGACGTCGATCGCCTCGGCCATCAGGACCGGCATGGCGTTGAGAAAGATCGGCACGAGATCCGGCCGCGCCTCCGCCAGCAACCCGTGCAGCGAATCGGGGCGCATCCCCGTCTCGACGCCGGTCGGGTGCACGGTGTTGACCCGGACGTGGCAGTGCGCCAGTTCGTTGGCCAGGGCGCGGCTCAGCCCGACGACCCCGTGCTTGGCGGCGGTGTAGGGCGTGTGCAGCGGCGTGCCCTTCAGCCCGGCCGCCGAGCTGATGTTCACGATGCTGCCGCCCCGCTCGACGAGATGCGGCAGTGCGGCGGCGCAGGTGTTCCACGTACCGATGAGGTTGACGTCGACCACCGTGCGCCACTGCTCCGCGGTGGTGGTGTCCCACGTCCCGACCGTGAGCACCCCGGCGTTGGCCACCGCGGCGTCCAGTCCGCCCCACTGTCCGACCGCGTCGTCGACGGCGCCCGCCAGCGCGGCGGCGTCCCGGACGTCGACGATCCGGGCGATCGCGCGGCGTCCGAGCTCCTCGACCAGCCGAGCGGTCTCGTCGAGGTCCTCGGGCGATGCCAGGGGGTACTCCAGCTCCGGCAGCGACCGGCAGATGTCGACCAGGATGACGTCGGCGCCTTCGGCCGCCAGCCGCACCGCGTGACTGCGGCCCATGCCGCGTGCCGCGCCGGTGACCAGGACGCGCTTGCCGGCGACGCGGCCCTCGTGCGCGCTCACAGCTTGTTGCAGAAGCCGGCGTCGACGGGGAAGGTCACCCCGGTCACATAGCGCGCCTCGTCGGACACCAGATAAGCGATGGCGGCGCTGACGTCCTCGGGCTCGAGCAGCGAGACCGGCATGGGGTTCTGCAGATGCGGTCCGCCGTCCGGATAGTTCTCGAGGAAGGACACCATGGCCGGGTTGACGGCCATCATGGTGTTGACCGCGGTGGGGTGCACGGTGTTCACCCGGATGCGGTGCGGCGCCAGCGCGTTGGCCAGCGTGCGCATCAGGCCGACGATGCCGTGCTTGGACGCGGCGTATCCCAGCCCGCCGCCCTGCAGGCCGCCGAAGCCCTTGAGCCCCGCCGTCGAGCTGGTGAAGACGATGGAGCCGCCGCGTTCGCCGGCGATGAGGTGCGGGATGGCCGCCTTGGCGGTGTGGAACGCGCCGGCGAGGTTGACCCCGACGACGTCGGCCCATTGTTCGAGGTCGTCCTCGATGGTCAGCTCGCGGAATGTCATCGCGGCGATGCCGGCGTTGGCGCAGACGATGTCGAGCCGGCCGAAGCGCTCGACGCCGCCGTCCAGCGCCGCTTTGAGTTCGCCGAAATCGCGGACGTCGGCGACCGACCCGACCATCTTGCCGCCGGCGGCCTCCACGAGCGCCACCGTCTCGTCGAGTTCGGCCCGGCTCGCCATCGGATAACCGTTGGACGGAATGTCGGCGCAGATGTCGACGCCGATGATGTCGGCGCCGTCGGCGGCGAGCCGGACGGCGTGGCTGCGCCCCTGCCCGCGCGCGACGCCCGTGATGAACGCGACCTTGCCGTCCAGAGAAGCCATCGAACCTCCGCCTCAGTGATGAGTAACCTTGTTACTACGATAGAGTAACCCTGTTACTACACCAGGACAAGGGGGATGCGCCATGGCCGCCGATTCGCCGCGCGACCGCATCCTCGACATCGTGGTCGAGATGCTCGAGACCGACGGCTACGACGCCGTCCAGCTGCGCGAGGTGGCGCGCCGGTCGCGGTCGTCCCTGGCGACCATCTACAAGCGCTACGGCACCCGCGACGAGCTGATCGTGGCGGCGCTCGAGGCCTGGCTGGAGGAGAACCGGTACTCGCCGCTGTCCCATCGCGGCACCGACCCGGACGACTCCCTCCACGCCGGCCTGATGCGGGTGCTGCGGACGGTGTTCGAACCATGGGAGCGCCATCCGGCGATGCTGACCGCGTTCGTGCGGGCACGCGCCGCGCCCGGCGGGCAGCGGCTGGTGCGCCGCGGCTTCGACGTGGTGGTGCCGGCGGGCCTGCAGGTGCTGGCCGACGTCGACGACGAGTTCATCGCCGACCTCGACACCATCGTGTCGAACGTCGTCTACGGGCTTCAGAGCCGGTTCGCCGCAGGGGAGATCGCGATCACCGAGATCCTGCCGACCATCGACCGCACGGTGTTCTGGCTGACGCGTGGCTACGACGCGGTGCAGCCGCCAGCGCAGGAGTCCGCCGAGCACGAGCGCTGACAGCTCCCGCTCGGCGCGCTCAACGGCATCCCGGTCACCGTGCGGGCGGCAGCCAGGCGGCCGGTGTGACCGCCGACCGACCGGCGTGCCACGATCGCAACGATGCTCCCGCCCGACAATCACGTGCACACGCGATGGTCCTGGGACACCGCCGACGCGTCGTCGATGCAGCGCGCGTGCGCCCGCGCCGTCGAGCTCGGATTGCCGGGGCTGGCGTTCACCGAGCACTGCGACTTCACCAACTGGCACGCCGACGACCTGATCGCCTTGCGGCGTCCGGACGGCACGGCGGTGAGCCGGCCGTCGCGGGTGGCACCCCGCCCTCGCGTGCAGCCACTGGACGTCGAGGGGTATTCGGCCGACATCGCCCGCTGTCGCGAGGAGTTCCCGCAGTTGCGGATCCTGTCGGGCATCGAGGCGGGCGAGCCGCATCTGTTCCCGGCCAGCGTCGCGGCGGTCCTGGCGGCCGGGACGTTCGAGCGGGTGCTGGGCAGCCTGCACGGCATCGAGGTCGACGGCGCCCTGGGCCCGATCAACCGCCGCACCTTCGTGGGCCGCGATCCGCACGAGCTCATGCGCCGCTACCTCACCGACCTGCTGGTGCTGGTGAGCGGATCGGCGGTGTTCAGCGTGCTGGCGCACTGCGACTATCCGCGGCGGTACTGGCCGGAGGACGTCGCCGGCCCCTACGCCGAGGCCGACTTCGAAGAGGAGTACCGGGCGGTGTTCCGTGCGTTGGCGTCCTCCGGCCGGGCGCTCGAGATCAACACCCGCAGTCCCCTGGCGTCGACCACCCTGATGCGGTGGTGGCGGCAGGAGGGCGGGGACGCGGTGTCGTTCGGCGGCGATGCGCACCAGCCGTTCCGCGTCGGCGACCGCTTCGAGGTCGCGGTCGACGTCGTCGAGGCGGCGGGTTTCCGGCCCGGCCGCGACCGGTTCGACTTCTGGCGGCGCTGAGCGAGCCGGAGCCGCAGGTAGCCTCGCGGAGGTCCTGGACAACCTGGAGGTTTCCCCGTGGCCGACACCCGCACCACCCGGCGGCAGTCCGCGCGCCGACCGCGCCGCCGGCCGTCGCGCCGCCTCATCGTGACGGCGATCCTGCTGCTGCTGTTCGGGGTGCCGTGGTGGACGCTGCTGCTGGCCGGCGCGCACTGGCCGGCCGCCGTGGTCATCGTCGGTACCGCGGTGATCGCCGGTGCGGCGGTCGCGATGCTGCGGCTGATGTCCCCCGGTCACGCCGACCGGGCGACCGTCTGCGGGCAGACGCTGCTCGGCGCCGTCTGGGTCTTCTTCACGTGCTCGCTCCTGTCGCTGCTGCTGCGGGCCGCGCTCGCGGTGGCGGGTGTGGCCGATCCCGCTCGCTCCCGGATCGTCGCGCTCGCTGTGCTCGCCGTCGCCGCACTGCTGCTCGCCTGGGGCCACTACGAGGCGATGCGGGTGCCGCGCGTGAGGCCCGTCGACGTCCGGCTGCCGCGGCTCGGAGCCGGCCTGGACGGCCTGCGGGTCGCCGTCATCACCGACACCCACTTCGGGCCCATCGACCGCAGCCGCTGGTCGGCGGGCGTCGCGGAGCGCGTGAACGGACTCGACGCCGACATCGTGTGCCATGTCGGCGACATCGCCGACGGCACCGTGGCGGTGCGGCGCGGGCAGGCCGAACCGCTCGCCGCCATGCGGGCTCACCTCGCCCGGGTGTACGTCACCGGCAACCACGAGTACTACAGCGAGGCGCAGGGCTGGCTCGACTACATGACCGGCATCGGCTGGGACGCCCTGCACAACCGCCATGTCGTCGTCGAGCGCGGCGGTGACCGGTTGGTCGTCGCGGGTGTCGATGACGCGACCGCGCGGTCGTCCGGACTGCGCGGGCACGGCGCCGACCTCGCCGAGGCCCTGGCGGGCGCCGACCCCGAGCTCCCGGTGCTGCTGTTGGCGCACCAACCCGTGCAGGTGGCGCACGCCGTCGACGCAGGGGTTGACCTGCAGCTCTCGGGCCATACCCACGGCGGGCAGATCTGGCCGTTCCACTACCTGGTGCGGCTGCAGCAGCCGGTGGTGCAGGGGCTGAGCCGGCACGGCGAGCGGACCCAGCTCTACACCAGCCGCGGCGCCGGCTTCTGGGGGCCGCCGTTCCGGGTGTTCGCGCCCAGCGAGATCAGCCTGCTGACGCTGCGCGCGGCGTAGCTCACGGGGTCGGATCGTCCGTCGGCGCGTCCGGGGCGTCCGAGCTGTACGGCGCCCGCGGCGGCGCGATCTCGTCGAGCCGTTCGTTGACCGCGTGCGCCAGCATGTCGTGCTGCAACGGGGGTAGCGACATGGCGCCGTTGAGATAGGCGTCGATCTCCACCAGTCCGGCGTCGCCGCCGAGGGCGAAGTACCGCAACCACAGGTCGCTGACGGTAAGGCCGCTCGCGGCAAAGGCGTCGTGAAACTGCCGACTGACGTCGGGCCGCATGCAGGTCATGGTCGCCGCAGCGACTCGACCATGCGCTGCGCCAGCGCACGGATGGGCTCACGCCGGCGGTAGGACAATTCGGTCAGTCGCCGGTACGCCTCGTCGGCGTCGACCTCCTGTTGCGCCATGACGATGCCGCGTGCGGTGGCGATCGTGTCGCGGCTGCGCAACGTCTCCTTGAGGCTGTCGCTGAGCTGCTCGGCCGCCTGGGCGGTCTGGGCGTTGCTGACGAAGATGGCGGCCTGCTCGGCGAACCGCCGCAGCAGGTCCTCGTCGCGCTCGTCGTAGGCGGCCGTAGCGGTCGAATACACCTTCAGCGCCCCGATCGCCTTGTCGCCGACGCTGAGCGGGGCGCTGAGCACCGAGCGCATGCCGAGCTCGGCGGCCATCAGCGACCACCGTCGCCAGCGCTGCTCGTTTGGCAGGTCGACGGAGCGCACGACCGTCCGCGCCCGCCATGCCGACAGGCACGGTCCGTCGTCCTGCTGGTACTGCAGGTCGTCGAGTTGCCGCACCAGCGGATGGGTGGCGGCCGATGTGGTCGGCCGCCCCGCTGGGCTCAGCAGCGTGACGCCGGACCCGGTGCTGCCCTCGACGGTGTCGGTGGCCAGGGAGGTGATGGTGGCGAGCGCGGTGTCGACGGTCTGCTGCGTCAAGAACATGCCGGACATCCCGGCGAACACTCCCGCCAGTTCGTCGGCGGGGCTGGGCCGTGCATTCACTGGTTCACACTCCGTGGAAAGGCGGCCGAGCAGTTGACGGGCATGGCTACCACATGCCACCCGATTCAAACGTCGCAACGGCGCCGGTGGTCGCTGCGTGCGACTCGGAGCCGCCGCCCTCGGTCAGCAGCAGCACCCCGGCGGTTGTCCGCCGGTCACCAGGTGTCGACGAACCGGTGGCCGGCGTCGCGGGGCCGGTCGGCGGCCGCGGCGGCCAGGGTCCGAGCGATCACCGAGCGGGTGTCGGCCGGATCGATGACGTCGTCGATCTCGAACACCGACGCCGCGTTGAGCGCCGCGGCCCGCTGCTGCGCCTGCGCGGTCAGCTGCTGCACGCGTCGCTCGCGCTCGTCGACGTCGGCGATCGCCGCCAATTCGTTACGCATCCCCAGCCGGACCGCGCCTTCGAGCCCCATCGGGCCGAGGTGGGCGCCGGGCCAGGCGACCGTCAGCAGCGGTTCGTGCAGGCTGCCGCCGCACATGGCCTGCGCGCCGAGGCCGTAGCCGCGCCGAAGGATCACGGCCACCAGGGGCACCCGCAGGGCCGCACCCGCCACGAGCAACCGCGAGCCCCGCCGCACCAGCGCTTCGGCCTCGGCGGCCGGACCCACCATGTAGCCGGGACAGTCGACCAGCGACACCACGGGCAGCCCGAACGCGTCGCAGAGCTGCAGAAAACGGGCCGCCTTGTCGGCCGCGGCCGCCGTGATGGCGCCGGCCGTGTAGCGGGTGTCGTTGGCGATCACACCGACCGGGCGGCCCGCGATACGCGCGAGCGCGGTGACCAGCTCGCGGGCGAACCGCGGCCGAAGCACCGTCACCGACCCCCGGTCGGCGAGCGTCTCGATTATCGGCGTGACGTCGTAGGCGCGGCGGGCGCGCTCGGGGACGGCGGTGCGCAGCGACGCCTGGTCGGCGGCCGGTCCGGGGGCGGTAGCGCCCTGGAAGTAGCCCAGCAGTGTCTTCGTGACCGCGACCGCGGCGGCTTCGTCGGGCACCACCACGTCGACGACGCCGTTGGGTTCCTGCACCGAGATCGGGCCGACGTCGTCGGGCGCGACCTCACCGAGGCCGCCGCCGGCGATCATCGCCGGTCCGCCCATGCCGATCGAGGCGTCGGCGGTGGCGACGATCAGATCGGAACAGCCCGCGATCACCGCGTTGCCGGCGAAGCAGCGCCCCTTCACGATCGCGATCCGCGGCACCACGCCCGACAGCCCCGCCCACAGCGCGAACGCGCGGACGTCGAGCGACGACACCACCGGATAGTCGGTGTCGCCCGGCCGCCCGCCGCCGCCCTCGGCGAAGAACACCGTCGGCAGCCGCATCCGCTCGATGAGCTCGAACAACCGGTCCTTCTTGCGGTGTCCCAGCGCACCCTGCGTGCCGGCCAGCACCGTGTAGTCGTAGGACAGCACGGCGCAGGCGCTGCGGTCGCCGAACAGCGCGCCGTTGACGCGCGCCGTTCCGGCCACCAGGCCGTCCGCCGGCGTCCGCTCGATGAGCTCGTCGATATCGCGGCGCTGCCGCTGCGCCGCGATCGCGAACCGGCCGTACTCGACGAACGACCCCGGATCCACCAGGTCGGCGATGTTCTCCCGCGCGGTCCGACCGCCCGCGGCGTGCCGCTTCTCGACTGCGGCGGGCCGGGCGGCGTCCTCGGTGAGCGCTCGGCGGCGCCGGAGTTCGGCGAGGTCCGCGCGGTCCGCGGCGTCCTGGTCGGTCATCGGCGTGCGCTCCTCGCGGTCGGGTCCCCCGTCGGCTCCTGTCCGTCGTCCCGCATTCTGCTGCGGCTGATGATCGGGTACCAATAGCGGCTGTGATGCAGAGGGACGAGCGCCGGTGACCGACCACGACACCGCGCGAGTGACGCTCGGGGTCATCGCCGACCCCGGCCAGGCGGCGGACCTCGCGCGGCAGGTGGTGACCGAGGGGCTCGCGGCGATGCTCGACGAGCGGTTACCGGGCGCCGGCTGGGAGGTGGTGGTCGAGGAGGACCGGCTGGTCAACCCGCCGGCCGACGACACCGCCCTGGTGGACGCCGCCCGGCGACGGCTGCTCGAGCGGGACTGGGACCTCGTCGTGTGCCTGACCGAGCTGCCGCTGCACCGCAACCGGCGGCCCGTCGTGGCGCACGCCAACCCGATGCACGGCGTCGCCGTCCTCTCGGTGCCGGCGCTCGGCGCGCTCGGCCGACGCGCCCGCGCCCGCCACGTCATCGCCGACCTGCTGAGCCGGCTGCTCGGAGTCGGGGACGCCGCCGACGAGGACGCCGCCGACCAGCTCCGGCGCCGGGTGCGCGAACTCGGCACGGACGTCGACGCCCAGCCCGCCGCGTTCACCGCCCGCGTGCTCACCGGCAACCTCCGGCTCCTCACCGGCATGGTGCGCGCCAACCAGCCCTGGCGGCTGACCCTGCGGTTGTCGCGCGCGCTCGCGGCGGCGGCAGCAGCGGCGGTGTTCGCGCTGGTGACGGCGGACATCTGGCGGCTCGCCGACACCTTCGGCGGAGTTCGGCTCACCGTCGCCGCGATCGCCTCGATTCTCGCGATCGTGGTGACGATCATCGTCGGCGGCGGGCTGTGGGAACGCGCGACCGGCAGCGGGCTGCGGCAACAGGTGGTGCTGTTCAACCTCGCGACGACGGCGACGGTGATCATCGGGGTGGTCGCGTTCTACGCGGCGCTGCTCGTCCTGGCCGGTGCCGCCGCCGCCTGCCTGGTGGTGCCCAGCGTGCTGCGCGAAGCGGTCGGCCATCCGGTGAGCGTGTCCGACTACGCCGAACTGGCCTGGCTGACCTGCTCGCTGGGCACGCTCGGCGGCGCGCTGGGCGCCGGGCTGGAGACCGACGACGCGGTGCGCGAGGCCGCCTACGTCCGCCAAGACAGCGACTACGCGCCCGAGTGACGTTTTCGTCGCGTGCCGGCGGGAATCCGTCGGCAACTCCCGAGGCGAAAGGGCCACCATGATCAACGACGCCGTCCGGCTGCTGGGCCGCGCTGCGGTGCGGGCCGTCCGCGCCACCCCGCTGCTCGGCCGGCTGGCCGGCGCGCCGCCGCGGCTCGACCTCGACGGCCGCGTCGTGTTCATCACCGGCGCCGCCCGCGGACTGGGCGCCGAGCTGGCCCGGCAGGCCCACGCCCGCGGCGCCGCGGTGGCGCTGGTCGGGCGGCGACTTCCGCCGCTGCAGGCGCTCGCCGCCGAATTGGGCAGCGGCGCTGCGGCGTTCGAGGCCGACGTCACCGACGCCGAGGCGCTGCACCGCGCGGCCCGAGAGGCGGTCGCGGAATTCGGCGGCATCGACGTCGTCATCGCCAACGCCGGCATCGCGCCGCCGTCGGACACCGTTGCGACCATCGACCCCGACGCATTCGAGCGGACCGTCGACGTCGACCTGCTCGGCCAGTGGCGGACGGTGCGGGCGGCGCTGCCCGCGGTGCTGGAGCGGCGCGGCCACATCATGCTGGTCGGCTCGATCTACGCGTTCTTCAACGGCGTGCTCGCCGCGCCCTACGCGATGAGCAAGGCCGGCGTCGAGGCGCTCGCCCGCACGCTGCGCGTGGAGCTGGACTCCCACGGCGTCACGACGGGCATCGCCTACCTGGGGTTCATCGACACCGACCTGGCGACCGAGGTGTTCGCCCACGACCACGTCACGGCGGTCCGGCGGGCCGCGCCCGGCTTCGTGACCGCGCCCATGACCGCCGAGCGGGCGGCCGAGGCGGTGCTCGACGGCATCGAACGGCGCGCGTTCCGGGTCACCGCGCCGGCGTGGGTGGCGCCGATGCTGGCGGTGCGCAGCATCACGACCGCGGTGATGGACGAGGTGCTGGCGCACAACCGCGGCGTCATCACCGCGATCCGCAGCTCAGAAGCCGCTGCCACCCGCGCGGACGCGGCATCCCGAAGCTAGTCGCTGCCGGGCAGGTCGCGGCGACCTAACGGTTACGTCGAGATCGCGTGTCGGCCCTCGCCCGGCGGTCAGCGGACGTGGTTGCGTGAAAGGCCATGCGACCACCCTTGATTCCGGTGCTGTGCGTGGCGGGCGCCGCGGCCGCGTGCTCGGCGCTGCTGGCCGTCGGCGGTGAGGTGCCGGCGGGCGCCGCCCCCGCCAGCGACGCCCGCGGCTACCTCGACTCGACCGCCCGCTGCACCGCCCCCGACGTCGCGGTGCTCTTCGGCAGCACGGCGACGGCCCGGGTGGCGATCTGCAAAGCGCCCGACGGCGACCTCACCTACCGCGGCGTCCGGCTGCGCGACGGCGCCAAGCTGGTGGTGCCGGCCACGGCGGGCACCAACGGCACCTACGTCGCCGAGAGCGGCGGCGCCCGCTACACGGTGTCGCGCGACACGCTGACCGTCAGCGTCGGCGGCGGCCTGATCCGCGACGAGCCGCTGGTGGACTCCCACGGCGCCTCGGCACCGGCCGCCCCGGCACCCTCCGCACCGTCGTCGGCGGCGCCGCCGCCGGGTCCGCCGCTGCCGGCCGAGGTGGGCGGCAGCGGCAGCTGAATCACGCGGCGGCGTAGGCCGGCAGGTCGAACCGCCTGGTCTGCTGCCGGAAACGGAACGTGAAGTCCGGCCACAGCGTGGTGTTGTTGCCGTGCGCGTCGAGGTACCAGCTGGCGCATCGGCCCGTCATCCACACGGTGCCTCGGAGCCGGCGCTGCAGGTCCTCGTTGTAGGCGTCCTGCGCCTCGCGGGTGACCTCGACGACGCGCAGGCCGCGCCGCTTCATCGTGGTGATCGCATCGACCACGTAGTTGAGCTGCGACTCGATCATGTACACCATCGAGCTGTGGCCCAGGCCGGTGTTCGGCCCGACCAGCAGGAACATGTTGGGGAAGTTCGCGACCGTTGCGCCCTTGTACGCGCGCATGCCGCCGTCGGCGAAGGTGTCGGCGAGGCTGCGGCCGTCGCGGCCGCAGATGCGTTCGAAGGTCGGGGAATCGGTGACGTGGAAGCCGGTCGCGACGATGATGGCGTCCACCTCGCGGGCGGTGCCGTCGGCGCTGACGATGGCGTTCTCGGTGATCTTCGCGATGCCGTCGGTGACGAGCTCGACGTGGTCGCGGTCGAGCGCCGGATACCACTCGTTGGAGATCAGCATGCGCTTGCAGCCGATGCGGAAGTTCGGCGTCACCTTGCGCCGCAGCTCAGGGTCCTTGATCTCGGCGCGGATCTTGGCGCGCGAGAGCAGCTCGAAGCCCTTCATCAGCGCCGGCTGCTTGGCCAGCCCGACGACCTGCGTCTCGCGCGCGGCGTAGATGCCGGCGCGGGCGATGCGGGTGGCGCCCGGCACGTGCCGGAACATCCACCGCTCGGCGCGGGTGAAGCGCCGGTCGAAGCGCGGCAGCAGCCACGGCGCGGTGCGCTGGTAGACATCGAGGCGGGCGACGCGGTCGACGATGGCCGGCACGATCTGGATGGCCGAGGCGCCGGTGCCGATCACCGCGACCCGCTTGCCGGTCAGGTCGGCGTCGTGGTTCCACCGCGCCGAGTGGAAGATCTCGCCGCGGAAGCCCTCGATGCCGTCGATGTCGGGCAGCGACGGCTCGGCGAGTGCGCCGACCCCGCCGATCAGCACGTCGGACGTGAAGGCGCCGGCGGTGCTCTGCACATGCCAGCGCTGCTCGTCGTCATGCCACGCGGCGCGGGTCACCTCGCAGTGGAAGAGGTGCCGGTCGAGCACGCCGTACCGCTGCGCGACGCCCCGGATGTAGGACTGGATCTCGGGCTGGCTGGAGAACGAGCGCGTCCAATCCGGGTTCAGCGCGAACGAGTACGAGTACAGGTGTGAGGGCACGTCGCAGGCGGCACCCGGATAGGTGTTGTCGCGCCAGGTGCCGCCGACGTCGCCGCCGCGCTCGAGCACCAGGAA
Source organism: Mycobacterium sp. MYCO198283 (assembly GCF_021213805.1). Classification (GTDB taxonomy): domain Bacteria; phylum Actinomycetota; class Actinomycetes; order Mycobacteriales; family Mycobacteriaceae; genus Mycobacterium. Next base: position 97,547 of record NZ_JAJQJI010000009.1, on the reverse strand, counting down.
ATCGCGGTGCCCGGCCTGGTCGAGCCGGATGGCGGCGCCGAGCCCGGAGAACCCGCTGCCGACGATGATGATCGGCACGTGGCGGGGCTGGTCGGACGCGGGTCGGGATTCGGGCAGCGTCACGGGTGTCCTTCGCGTCGGGCGGCCGAGGCCGTATGAGGGCAGGTGGCGTCTGTCTACCGAAGGGTAACTTGCCGGATGTCAGCGGCGGTCCGGTTCGGTGGGCCCACCGGCGCGCCAGCGCCGATACGCGCCGCGCGCGAGCAGCGCGCCCACCACGGCCGTCACACACCACACGGCGATCGCGGTGAACGCGAGCGGCGCCGAGAGCTCGCCGATCGACGCCCCGAGCGCGGTGTAGACGAACGCCCGGGGCACCGAGCCGATAAACGCTCCGACCGCCAGCTGCCACACCGGCACGCCGAACGCGCCGAACGCGTAGGACGCCAGTGCGTCGGACACCGCGGGCACGAACCGCTGGCCGACCACCGCCCACAGCCCCCAGCGGGCGATCTCGGCGTCGATGCGCTCGGCGCGGCGGGCACCGAGCAGCGCGCGGGCGCTGTCACGGCCCGCGCGGCGCCCGACAAGGCCCGCCACGACCGCGGTGCCGACGGTGGCACCCAGCGTGACGACGGTCCCCAGCAGCGGTCCGAACAACACGCCGCTGCCCGCCGCGAGGATCGGACCGGGCACGAACACCGCCCCGAGCGCCGCGGACACGACCACGTAGACCAGCGGCGCCGCCGGTCCCGTCGCGGCCACCGCGCCGCGAACCTGCCCGACGTCGACCACCCCCGCGACCGCCGTCAGGAAGAACAGCGTCAGCAGGAACCCCGCGAATGCGGCGAGCCGGACCACATGCGACCGCCGGGACGCGGCGGGCGGGTCGACGGGGATCACCCGCTCGCCCGCCGGTAGCGCTGCCATCGCCGGACACCGGCCGCCGGCGCGGGCCCGTCGCGCGGGCGCAGCGCCGCCGCGAGCCGGGCGCGCACCTGCGCCTCGTCGAAGGCCGTCCCGATCGCGACCAGGCTGTTGGTCACCGCCCGCGGCGGAGCCGCCGACACGTGGACCGCATCGCCGACGACGTTGAGCACATAGCTGCGGCTCCGGTCGCGGTGGCGCACCGCCACGACGCCCTTGAGCCGGTACACGCCGGCCGGCGGCCGCTCGGCCAGGTCGAGCAGCGCGCCGGGATCGACGTGCCCGCCGCTGGTGGCGGTGACCGAGGCGGCGTGCACGTGGTCGGCGGCGTCGGCGTGGGCCGGTTCCAGCCACAGCTCGCGCAGCGAGAGCTGGCCGGTGGCGTCGTCACCGGCGGCGACGTCGTAGAGCAGGGCCGGATCGATCCGCGCGCCGACGGTGCCGACGACGTGGGCGTGCGGGTTGCGCTGCCGCACCCGGCCTTCGATGCCCGCCAGGGTCGCGGCGCGGTCGCGTTCGGGGATGCGGTCGAGCTTGTTCACCACCACCAGCGAGGCGACGCCGTAGCGGGCCGGCGGCGCGGTTTTCCCTCCCGTCGCTCCGCTCGCCCCCGTGGTTTTTCCGGCGTCGACGGTGCCGGCGTGCGCCGCCGCGTCGACCACGTCCACCACGCCGCCCGGCCGGATCCGCTTGACGCCGCTGAACCGGATGATGCGCGCGATCGCCACCGGATCGGCCAGCCCGCTCGCCTCGACGATGATCGCGTCGAGCGCCAGCCGGGGATCGGCGAGCTTCTCCAGCGCCTCGTCGAGACCGCCGTCGTCGGGCAGGCAGCAGATGCAGCCGCCGGTGATCGACGCCGGCTCGTCGACCTGCCCGGTGACCAGCGACGCGTCGACGTTGAGCTCGCCGAAGTCGTTGATCACCACCCCGATCCGCGCGCCGGGCGTGCGCAGCACATGGTTGAGCAGCGTGGTCTTGCCGGCGCCGAGGTAACCGGTCAGCGCGATGACCGGCACCGCCGCGCCACGTCCCACCGCACGTGGGAGTCCAGGGGCGGCCGTCAGCGGTCGGTGGGCCCGGCGATGGGCACGTCCGGGTCGTCGTCGGCCGGGCCTTCGGGGTCGCGCCACTCCTCCGCCCGGGTGGAGTGGTTCGCCTTGAGCATGCCCTGCAGCTCAGCTTTGAGCGCGTCGTCCTCGCGGGGGCTGTGCTTGGCGCTACCTCGGTCCATCATCGTCCCGCTTTCAGTGGGTCGTGTCCCAGCGTCATCAGGCGGTGACGCCAGTTCTCTTGTCCGGCTTTCGGTTCCATGTCCACGCCACGCTCGGCGTGGATGCGTTCGACGACCCGGCGCATCACGCGCTCGTCGTCCTCGGTGAGGTCGACCTTGCGTTTCTGCAGGATCGCCAGCACGTGCCGGCCCGTCGGGGTCCCCGCCTGGTCGGGCAGGGCCTCCGCGTCTTCCTCGGCCGATCGGGTGCGCAGCCATTCGGAGAGTTCCCGCGACGTCATGTTGACGACGCGGTGGAACTCCTCCCACAGTGCGGGGTCGACCTCGACATGGTCCGCCACGGACACCTCCCGGTTGTCGTGCTGTCGCCGTTCGGCTACCCGGCGCCGTCCCCGGTCAATCGTGCCGCCCGCCGGCGGGTCGCCGCGGCGACCGCGACGTCGACGGCGACGAACGCGGCGAAACTCAGCCCGAACAGCGGCAGGAACCAGCTGACGGCGAGCGCGAGCGCGACGACGCCGGCCCGCGCCGCGACCGGAAAGCTGCGCAGCGCGCCGCGTGCCGGCGGGCGGGGACGCGCCCAGGTGCCGCGCGTCGGCCGCCGCTGCCACCACATGCGGTAGCCGAGCAGCACGATCGCGATCAGGCCGAGGGCGGTGAGGATCAGCACGGCCTGGTTGATCGGGCCGAACAGCACGCCCATGTGCGCGTCGATCGCCCAGTTCGTGAGCTTCGCCAGGAACGGCCACTCGGCGAAGTCGACGCGGTCGGTGAGCTGTCCGGTACCCGGGTCGACCGCGATCGCGTCGAACTGCGTCGGCCAGGTGCGCTTGTTCTCCTCAACCCGCCAGTTCTCTCCCGGCGCCGCGGGCGGATACAGCCACAGCGGTGCGCGCAGGCCGGCCGATTCGGCGGTGCGGAGCACGGTGTCGGCGCCGGCGACCCCGGCGGCGGCGGGCGAGCCGTGATGGTGCCCGGCCGCGGCGGTGTCCACGGTCGGGGCCGCGGTCCGCAGCGCCTCCTGCACCAGGTTCACCGACTCCCCGCCGTACCGCGACCAGGTGATGCCGGTGACCGAGAGCCCCAGCAGCACCGCCAGCGTCCACACCCCCAGCGCGCCGTGCCAGGACAGCTGCCGGCGCCGGCCGGTCGTGCCGCGGTCGGGCACGGCCAGGCGGCGGAGCCGGCGGGTGTCGCGGCGGTGGGTGAACCACAGCACCAGCCCGGCCAGCGAGATCACCCACAGCCAGCTGGCGGCGAGCTCGCTGTAATTGCGGCCGAGCGCGCCGAGGTGCAGGTTGCGGTGGAGTTCGTCGAACCAGGCCCGCACCGGCATCCACTCGCCGTAGGTGGTCAACGCGCCGCGCACCTCACCGCTGTAGGGGTCGACGAACACCGTCCGCGCGTAGTCGGGCGGAACGTCGTCCACCGCGAGCGTGATGCGGGTGGTCTCGTCGGGTGCGGCCGGCGGCCGGATGCTCTCCACCGCGCCCTCGGGGTGGGCGGTGCGCGCCGCGGCGAGCTGATCGGCCAGCGGCAGCCGCTGCGGCCCGATCCGGTCGACGGTCAGTTCATGGCGGTACACCGCGGCGTCCAGCTGCGGGATCAGCGCGTACAGCAGCCCGGTCACCGCGGCGACCAGGATGAACGGGCCGACGAAGACGCCGGCGTAGAAGTGCAGCCGCAGCAGCAGCGGTCGCAGGCCGCGCGGATGCCGGCGGCGGGTGGTGGGGTCGTGCACGTCGTCAGGGGTCGTCGTCAAGGGAGGTCCTTCGCCAGGGTGGGGACGCGCGCGTCGGGCGCGTGGGGGCTGCGCACGGCAGCGGGGAGCCGCCTCGCGGGGAGGCGGCACGGGAGAAGACGGGTCAGCGGGTGGGCGCGGGCGGCGCGCGGGTGGCGAGCCCGCAGCGCAGCAGCTCACGGCGCGCGACGACGACATCGGGTGCGCGGCGGGCCCGGAACGCGGGCGGTCGCGAGGTGGCGGCGGCGAACAGCCGGAGCCAGCACAGCACCGACGCGCCGACGACGCAGAGGTATTCGACGAGCGAGATCGCGGCGCCCAGCAGCACCGCGGCGAGTAGGTGCGCCGCCACCATCGCGGGGCCGAGCCCGCCGTCGTGGTGGTGCCCGGCGAACGCGAAGGTCAGGTGGCTCGCGAACTGCGCCGCCGCGAGCGCCGCGGTGACGACCGGCATCCGGTGGCGGCCGTCGAGGCGGGCGCTCGCGCAGAGCGCGCCGACGGTGGCGCACACCAGCGACACGACGATCAGGGCCGGTCCGCGGCCCAGCGAAGCACCGCCGGCCGCATGCGCGCCGGCGGCCATCACGGCCGAGCTCGCGCCGACGAGCGCGCCCCGCACCGATCGCGCATGGCTGCGGGGCGAGCTCACCCGCCGGACTCTACGGCGCGCGGCGGGACGCGGTGCCGGCGACCGCGCGGCTGCGGTGCGCTCAGGCCGCGGCGGCCGCCGGTGACACGGCGGTCTCGGGCGGCCGCTTGGGCAGCAGCAGCGCCGGAACCAGCGTCACCGCCGCCAGCACCGCGGCGACGACGAAGGTCGCGGTGTAGGCGTGCGCGAGGCTCGCCATCACGTGGTCGGGGAATCCGGGTTGGCGGGCGATCGCCGGGATCGCGGCCGGATCGACGGGCCGGCCCGCGGCCCGCGCCTGCTCCTGCAGCCCGTTGACCTGCTCGGCCGCGCGCAGGACGTCGCTGCGGTCGATCTGGTGGGTGAGGATCACCGAGATGACGGCGGTGCCGACGGAGCCCGCCACCCGCTGGTTGACGTTGATGAGCGTCGAGCCGCGGGCGATGTGCTCGGGGCGCAGCGTCTGCACGGCGGCCGTCGTCAACGGCATCATGATGCAGCCCATCCCCAGCCCGATGACGGCCAGCGCCCCGGCCAGGCCCGGCAGGTAGGCGTCTTGATGCCACACGCCGTAGCCGAATGCGGCCATGCCGAACGTGATGAGCACGACCCCGGCGAGGACGACGGGCCGCGGCCCCCGGCGGTCGACGATCTGCCCGGCGATCGGCATGGTGACCATCGCCCCGAGGCCCTGCGGGATGAGGTGCACCCCGGACTGCAGCGGCGTCAGGTGCAGCAGCTGCTGGAAGTAGCTCGGCAGGATGAGGCTGGCGCCGAAGAACGCCGCGGCGAAGAACAGCATCGCGCCGTTCGCGGCGGACACCGCCCGGTCGGTGAACAGCCGCAGGTCGATCAGCGGATGGTCGGCCCGCACCAGCGCGTGGTAGACGAAGCCGACGATCAGCGCCAGGCCGACGAGTGCGGGCACGGCGACGTGGCTGTCGGTGAACCTGCCGTACTCGGGGATCGCGGAGACGCCGTAGAGGAAGATCGCGAGCCCGGGTGAGAGCAACAGCATGCCGATGACGTCGAACCGCTCGGCCGTCCCCGGGTTGTCGGCGGGGAACACGATCGCCGCCAGGATCACCGCCGCGACGCCGATCGGCACGTTGATGAGGAAGATCCACTCCCAGCCGTAGGCGTCGATCAGCCAGCCGCCCAGGATGGGGCCGCCGATCGGGCCGAGCAGCATCGGAACGCCGAGCACCGCGGCGAGCCGGCCCATCCGTTTCGGCCCGGCTTCACGGGTCAGGATGGTGAACGTGAGCGGCATCAGCATGCCGCCGCCGAGCCCCTGCACCACGCGGAACGCGACCAGCAGCCCGACGGTGTCGGCGAACGCGCACAGCAGGGATCCGGCGGTGAAGAGCACCACCGAGGCGATGAACAGCCGCTTGGTGCCAAACCGGTCCACCGCCCAGCCGGTGAGCGGGATGACGGTGGAAAGCGCCAGCGTGTAGCCGGTCATGGTCCAGGCGACGGTGGCCTCGGTCGAGCCGAACTCCGCGATGAACGTGCGCTGCGCGACGTTGACGACCGTCGTGTCGAGGATCGTCATGACCGCGCCGAGCAGGCACACCCCGGCGATGCGCAGCAGCCGGGCGTCGAGCCGGTCGGGCGGGTCGGCGGCGTCGGTCGCCGAGGACGGCGGCGAGACGTCGCGCTGCTGGGTTCGAGGGTTGCCGACGCGATGCACCATGGCGTGCGCTTACCCCCACGTTTAGCTCCACTAACGGGTGTGTGATGCGATCCGGTCGGTCAACCCGTCAGATAGCGCTGCAGGTAGTCGAGCGTGACCGTCTTCCAGCGCGCGACGCTCTCGGAGTCCCTGGTCAGTTCGTGGCCCGAGCGCGGATAGCCGACGAACGCGAGGTCGATTCGATGGTCGTCGAGAGCACGGAGCAGCTTCACGGCATGCCACACCGACACGGTGTGGTCGCGGCCCCCGTAGGCGACGACCGTGGGCACGCTCGCGGGCCCGACGAACGCCACCGGGGAGATCGACCGGATCGCGTCGTCGGCGCTGCCGTCGAGCATCATCTGCGGGGTGATCCGCCGGCCGGTGCCCATGCTCACCAGCTGGGCGGCGGTGTCGGCCGAACCCCAGCTCTGGGCGCTGAAGTCGGTGGGGGCGACCTGGGTGAACACGAGCTTCAGCGGGATGGTCGACCGGGCGGCGCGCGAGTAGGCGTAGAGCAGCGCCAGGTGGCCGCCGGCGGACGTCCCCGACAGCGCGAGCCGGGTGACGTGGTAGCCGCGCCGCGCGGTCTCCGCCTTGAGCGCCTCGATGGCGGCGCCGACGTCGTCGAGCATCCGGAACATGGTGACGCCGTTGCCGTCCCGGTTGACGGAGTAGTCGATGGTCGCGGTGAGGTAACCGGCCTTGGCGTACCGCCGCGCGGCGTAGTCCATGTACTTGCGCGAGCCACCCGTCCACGCGCCGCCGTGGAGGAACACGACCGCCGACTGCTCCGGCCGCGACGCCGCGCCCGCCGGCAGGTACAGGTCGTAACCCAACCCGTCGCGATAGGTGAGGTTCTTGACCACCTCGCCGTCGCGGGCGGTCCAGTTCTCGATGTAGCCACCGCGCCAGGCCGGGATACCGAACCACGCGGCGGCACCGCCGAGCAGCACCAAAGCCACCGCCAGCACGGCCGCCGCCGCGATCGCACCCCGCCTGCGCCACGTCCGCACCGCCCCATTGTGGCCCGGGGCGGCAGATCAGCGGCGTTCGAGCACCACCACCGGGATGGGCCGCGACGTCTTGCGCTGGTACTCGTCGTAGTCCGGCCACACCTCGACCATCCGCGACCACATCTTCGGGTGCTCGTCGTCGGTGGCGACCCGCGCCCGTACGGGGAACCGCTCGGCTCTGATCTGCACCTCGGCGTCGGGGTTTGCCTGCAGATTGCGGAACCACGCCGGCGGCTGGTCGGCGCCGCCCTTGGACGCCACCACCAGGTAGGCGTCGTCGCCCCAGGTGCGGAAGATCAGCGCGTGGCGGCGCTCCTGGCCGGTCTTGCGGCCCTTCGTGAACAGGATGAGGATCTCGGTGCCGTGCCAGTGGAAGCCGTCCTCGCCGCCGGTTTCCAGGTAGCGCTCGACGTGCGGGTCGCCGTGCAGGTCTTCGGCCGTGGTCACGGCAGCACCCGCTGGAGCAGGCCCTTCGTGACCTCCTCCGGCCGGTACTGCTCGCTGGCGTAGGCGCCGATGAGGACGAGCCCGCCGGTGAGCGCGGGGATGGCCCACTGCAGCAGCTTGAGCTGCTTCTGCGCGGCGGCCACGTCGGGCGGCGTGGTCTGCAGTGGCGTGGTGCCGTCCGCGGCGGGCACGGCGTCGTGCGCGGCGACCCGGCGCCCCAGCAGGCGGCTGTACCCGGTCACCGCCAGGGCGGCGACCGTCAGCCCGGTCTTGGCCGCGGCCATGCTCGGCACGCCCTGCTGCACCTTCGCCCGACCCATGTCGTGCTTGACCAGTCCGGCCGCGCCGACCAGGTGCACGCCGATCGCGGCGGCGTTCACCGGCGTCCACCGGTTCCAGCCCTTGTTGGCCACCGCCCCGGTGCGGGTCGAGCCGCCGGCGTCGGCGGCCGCGGCGTTGAGCGCGACGGCGTTGGCGAGCGTGCCGCCGAACCAGGCCGCGAGGCCGATGTCGTGCAGTTGGTGGAACAGCGTTGCGCGTGCCATGGGGATCTCCTTGGTGGTGGTGGTGGTGGTGGGACTTATGGGGTGGACGACTTATTGGGTGGACTGCGGTGACGGCACCGGCTTGATCGCGTTGCCGGTGGTCGGTGGGAGGGGGTCCTTCGTGAATGTGCCGACGCGCTGCAGCGGGCCGGCCATGGCGTCGAACACCCGCGGCAGCACGCGGTAGCCGGCCAGGATGGGGCGGTTGGCGAGCCCGACCTGACGTTCCGACGACCGCCGCTTGTCGATGGCCGCCACGATGGCCCTGGCCTGCTTGGACGGCTGGTCCTTGATCGGCTGGACCCGGGCGCGGCGGCCGAAGTAGTTGGCCGACAGCGGGTAGATCGGGGTGTCCACGGCGCCGGGGTAGATGCCGTGCACGACGACGCCCTTCAACTCCCGGGTCTCCTGGCGCAGCGTGCGGATCATCGCGGTGACCGCGAACTTGCTGATCACGTAGGCGCCCATGTAGGGCACGGCGGTGTGGCCCAGCAGCGAGCCGACGATCAGCAGGTGGCCCTGCCCGCGGTCGCGGAAGTGCTGCACCGCGCAGCGCGCCACGTTGGCGGCGCCGACGACGTTGGTCTTGATGACGGTGTCGAAGATGTCGGCGGGCACGTCGGCGAACCGGCCGAACACCGCGATCGCCGCGTTCTGGATCACGACGTCGATGCCGCCGAACTGCGCCACGGCTGCGTCGAACAGCTCGACGACCTGGTCGCGCTCGGAGATGTCGGTGGGCCGGGCGAGCACGTCGGCGGCGCCGGCGCCGCGGCACTCGGCGGCGATCTGCGCCAGGCCCTCCGCGCCGCGGGCCGTGAGGATCAGCCGGTCGCCGCGGGCGGCGAGTAACAGCGCGGTCTCCCGGCCGATGCCGCTCGACGCGCCGGTGATGAGGATGGTCCGAGCGGTTGCGTCCACACACAGCGCGATACCCGAAGGGTCGCGGCCCAAACGACGGGCCGCCCGCTCAGTCGAATGCGCGGAAGTAGCGGGAGATGGTCGCCCGGGCGAGCGCGCGGGTCAGCGGCGCGACCAGCGTGGTCAGCGCCGTGCCGGGTTTGGAGAACGCGGTGATCTCGAGGTGGACGTCGTCGGTGGCCGGGTCGTGGCGGACGACGAACCGCTGCTCGCCGGCCTCTGGGTGGCCGTGCAGCGTGCCGTAGGCGAAGCCGCGGCGGTCGGGTTCGTCGACGACGTACACCACGCGGCACGGCACGGTGAGCGGTCCGGCGCCGATCACCACGACCGAACCGGGCTCGGCCCGCTCGGTGCCCGCGGTCACCGGCAGCCCGGTGGCACGCTGCAGCGCCCACCGCCGCACCGCGTCGGAAGCGAAGTCGAAACATTCGGTGCCGCGGCCGATGACCTGTGACCGCCGGATGTGGTCGTAACCGGCGGGCAGCTCGCCGCGGGTGGCGCCCACCTCCGGATAACTGAACGTCCGGGTGGCGAACCGGGCCAGCCGCCGGCGGGCGAGGGCGCCGCTCACCGGCCGGGCACCGCGGCGGGCGCGCGGACCACCATCGGCACCGCCGGGAAGTACGACGCCATCTCCGAGCGCGACTTGCGCAGCGCGGCGGTGCCGTAGCCGCGCTGCCGGTGGTCGGGATGGATCCAGATCCGGACGTTCACCTCGCCGTCGACGAGTTCGCCGAACACCATGCCGACCTTCTGCGCGCCGTCGACGGCGACGAACCAGGCGGCCTCCTCGGCCTCGACGCGGGACCGGGCCGCGACGATCTCGTCGTCGAGGTCGGCGGCCGGTGCGCCCGACCCGTCGCCCGCGGACCCCACGTCGGCGGTGCGGGCGGCGAAGATGTCGCGGTCCTCGGTCGGGGAGAACAGCCGCAGCTGCAGGCTGTCGCCGGAGCTGGCGGGCCGCTCGCCGAGCGTGAACGTCAGCTGGCTGTTCAAGTCGTCGAGCTCGCGGGCGATCAGGCGGCGCGACTCGCGGGTGAGCTGCTCGAAGGACATGCCGATCACGGCCTCGCCGCCCGCCGCCGACGTGCCGAGCAGTGCGCTGATCGCCGCGACCGCGGCCGCCCGGTCCGACGCCTCGACGATCGCGTCGAGCACCTCGTGGCGGCGGTCGAGCGCGGTGAGCAGGGCGTCGGTGATCTCGCGGCGGTCTGCGGCCTTATCGGGGTCGGTCATGCCCGAAAGCGTAGAGCAGCCGGCGCCGGCCGGGGCGGCGCTTAGAACGCGGCGGCAGCGGGAATGCGGCGCTCGTGGCCGAGACGTCGCGCGAGCCCGCGGTGGTCGTCGGCGCCGGTCCGTGCGGGCTGGCGATCGCGAGGCAGCTGCGCGTCGAGCAGGGCGTCGATGCGCTGGTCGTCGACCGGGCCGCCGCCCCCGCGGCGTCGTGGCGCCGGCTCTACGAGGGTTTCCGGCTGAACACCTGCGGGTTCTGGTCGCACCTGCCGGGACAGCGGATCCCGCTGCGTCACGGCCGCTGGCCCACCCGCGACGACATGGTCGGCTACTTCGACGACTACGTGCGCCGGCAACGGCTGCGGCTGCGGCTGCGGGTGGCGGTCCGAAGCATCGACCGCGACGGCGAGGCGTGGTGCATCGACACCGACGGCGGGCCGGTGCTCAGCTCGGCGGTGGTCGTCGCGACCGGCAACTACCGCACGCGGCAGCTGCCGGGCTGGCCGGGCGCCGACGCCTTCACCGGCACGCTGCTGCACGCCGCCGACTACCGCGACCGGTGGCCGTTCCTTCGCCGCGACGTCCTGGTGGTGGGCGCCGGCAACACCGCCACCGACATCGTCGGCCAGCTGTGCGACGGCGTCGCGCGCAGCGTCACCATGGCGGTGCGCACGCCGCCGCACCTGGTGCCCCGGGCGGTCGCGGGCATCCCGGTCGACGCGTTCACCGGTCCGCTGGGCCGGCTGCCCGCCGGTGCGGCGAACCGGACCGCCGCGGTCGCCAGCCGGCTGTGGTTCGGTGACCTGCGGGCGCGTGGCCTGCCGCCGCCGCGCGAGGGCATCCTCACCGCGCTCGAGCGCGACGCCCGCATCCCGATCCTGGCCGACGAGCTCGTCGCGCACGTCAAGGCCGGCCGCGTCACGGTGGTGCCGCCCGTCGCGTCGTTCGACGGACCGCACGTCGAGCTGGCCGACGGCCGCCGGATCACCCCGGACGTCGTCATCGCGGCGACCGGCTACCACCCCGGGCTCGCGCCGCTCGTCGGCCACCTCGGGGTGCTCGACGCGGCCGGCCATCCGGTGAGCAACGGGGTGCGCAGCGCCGCGCCGGGCCTGTGGTTCGCCGGCTACGACGAGCCGCTGATCGGGCCGCTGCGGTCGTTCCGGCGGCAGGCGACCCCGCTCGCCGCGGCGATCAGCCGATACCTGGCTGCGGTCGCCCGGAGGTGAGTCAGGTGCCGCAGAACGTCTGGTAGGCGCCGGGGTCGTCGGCGCCGGGTTCGGCGTAGCGCGCCAATTCGGGCCGCTCGTCGAACGGCGCGGTCACGGCGTCGAGCAGGCGGTGCATCGGAGCCAGGTCGCCGGACGTGGCGGCCGCGAGCGCCTCCTCGACCAGGTGGTTGCGCGGGATGTACACCGGGTTGGTCCGGCGCATCAGCGCCGCGTCCGGGCCGAGCTCCCGCCAGCGCGCGATCCAGGCGTCGGCGGCGGCGAGGTCGAGCACCTGGGCGCGCGCGGGTTCGGTGTCGCCGGCCGCCGCGGCCGCGAGGTGGTGGAAGAACGAGGTGAAGTCGACGCGGTTGCGCTGCAGCAGCGCCAGCAGGTCGTCGACGAGCGGATCGACGGTGTCGGCGGCGGCAGCGGTGGAGAGCCCGAGTTTCGCGCGGATGCCCGCACCCCACGCCTGCTGATAGCGCCGCGGGAACTCGCCGAGCGATTCGGTCGCCAGCGCGATCGCCTGCTCGGAGTCGTCGTGCAGCAGCGGCAGCAGCGTCTCGGCGAAGCGCGCCAGGTTCCACTGGGCGATCGCCGGCTGGTTGCCGTAGGCGTAGCGGCCGGCGTAGTCGATCGAGCTGAACACCGTCGCCGGGTCGAAGTAGTCCATGAACGCGCACGGCCCGTAGTCGATGGTCTCGCCGGAGATCGTCATGTTGTCGGTGTTCATCACGCCGTGGATGAAGCCGACGAGCATCCACCGGGCGACCAGCGCCGCCTGCGCCGCCAGCACCGCCTCGAACAGCGCGCGGTACGGGTGTTCGGCCTGCGCGGCGGCGGGATAGTGGCGGGCGATCGCGTGGTCGGCGAGCCGGCGCGTGAGGTCGGGGCCGCCGGTGAGCGCGGCGTACTGGAACGTGCCCACCCGCAGGTGGCTGGCGGCGACGCGGGCCAGCACCGCGCCGTCGAGCACGGCGTCGCGGTGCACCTCGCGGCCGGTCGCCACCACCGACAGCGAGCGGGTGGTCGGGATGCCGAGCGCATGCATCGCCTCGCTGACGATGTACTCCCGCAGCATCGGGCCGACCGCTGCCAGCCCGTCGCCGCCGCGGGCGAACGGGGTGCGCCCGGCGCCCTTGAGGTGCAGGTCGCGGATGCCGCCGTCGGCGCCGGACAGCTCGCCGACCAAGAGCGCCCGCCCATCGCCGAGCCGCGGCACGAAGCCGCCGAACTGGTGGCCGGCGTAGGCCTGCGCCACGGGCGTGGCACCGGCGGGCACCGCCGTGCCGGTCAGCAACCCGAGCCCCGCGGGGGAGCGCAGCCACTCGGTGTCGAGCCCGAGCTCGGCGGCCAGCGGCTCGTTGAGCACCAAGAGCCGCGGTGCGGGCGTGGCCTCGGCCTGCCAGCGGACCGTCAGCTCGGGCAGCTCGCGGGCGAAGCGGTCCTGCAGGGCGACGGTGGTCTCGGGTGCGGCACTCACCCCGTCCAGCGTACGAGCGTCAGCCCTGCACGGCCTTGGCGACGGCGACGCCCGCCGTCATCCGCGCCGGATCGGCGAGCGCCGCGTGCACGCTGCGCACCACCACCCAGGCGCGGGCCCGCTCCTCGTCGAACCCGGCAGCGTCCACGAGCGCGAAGAACCGGCGCCGGATCGCGGCGCGCAGGTCGTCGGACCGCTCGCCCGCGGCGTGCAGCAGCATCGGCGCGAGCTCGGCGGGCGGATCGCCGTTGCACGGGTCGGGCCCGACGGCAAGCCACGGCACGCGCTCGCCGGCGAGGACGGTGCCGGCGTGCAGGTTGCCGTGCAGCACGGCGGTGTCGCGCCCGCCGGCCAGTTCCCGGCTCAGCGTGACGGCCTGCTCGACGAGCCGGTGCGGCACCGCGGCGTTGCGGGGCAGCGCCGCCAGCTCGGCAGCCCGCCGCTCCACCTCCGCGGACAGCGACGGCAGCTTCGGGTGGACCGGGACGTGCAGCCGCCGGTACAGGCCGGCGATCACCTCACACGCCTCGTCGTCGGGCACCGACCGCAGGTCGCGCCCCAGGCGCTCGATCAGCAGCGCACGCCGCGGCGGGTCGGCGCGCAGCAGCCGGGCCGCGCCGTCGCCGTCCCAGCGCCGCAGCGCCAGGTGCTCGACCGGTGAGCCGCCGACCTTGAGCATCGCCGCCGCACCGGCGCCGGTGCGTACCGGGAGAAGCTGCGAGCTGTGCCCGGTCACCGGGTCGCCGTCGGGGGTCAGCTGCCAGCGGGCCAGCAGCTCCTCGGCCACGCCGCTCACGCCGTCGGGGGCTCGTCGGGGGGCGGGGTGACGGGTTTGTTCAGATAGGTCCGCAGCCGCAGCAGGCCGTCGACGACAAGCCCGAGCGCTACCAGCGACAGCACGACAACGATGGCGATGGTCATAGGCTCTCCTGGCGGAAAGCCTACGCCGCGGCCACCCGCCTATCCTGGTGCCAGTGCCCGCCCCGCAGACCCCGCTGTCCCGCGAGGAGTGGCGCACGCTGCGGGCCCGCCTCGACGGCTGCTCGCTGCGCGACGCGGCCCGCATCGGCCGCAGACTCAAGCGCGCCGCGACACCCGAGCAGGTCGCCAGGTTGACCGACCAGATCACCGCCGCCGAGGCGCTGATCGCGACGCGCCGGGCCGCCGTGCCCGCCATCGACTACCCGGACCTGCCGGTCAGCGCGCGGCGCGACGACATCGCCCGCGCCATCAGCGAGCACCAGGTCGTCGTCGTCGCCGGCGCCACCGGATCCGGGAAGACGACGCAGCTGCCCAAGATCTGCCTGGAGCTCGGCCGCGGCATCCGCGGCACCATCGGCCACACGCAGCCCCGCCGGCTGGCGGCCCGCACCGTCGCGCAGCGCATCGCCGACGAACTGCAGCTCCCGTTGGGTGAGGCCGTCGGCTACACCGTCCGGTTCACCGACCAGGCGAGCGACCGCACGCTGGTCAAGCTGATGACCGACGGCATCCTGCTCGCCGAGATCCAGCGCGACCGCCGGCTGCTGCGCTACGACACGCTGATCCTCGACGAGGCCCACGAGCGCAGCCTGAACATCGACTTCCTGCTCGGCTACCTGCGCGAACTGCTGCCCCGCCGGCCCGACCTCAAGGTGGTCGTCACCTCGGCGACCATCGAGCCGGAGCGGTTCGCCGCGCATTTCCGCAGCTCCGCCGGCCCGGCGCCGATCGTCGAGGTGTCCGGGCGCACGTATCCGGTGGAGATCCGCTACCGGCCGCTGGAAGTGCCGGTGCCGCACCGTGATCCGGACGATCCGGATGACCCCGACGCCGAGGTGGTCCGCACCCCGCCCGCTGGTCTTCGCGCAAGCGGCTCATCCGAAGTCCGCGACCAGACCGACGCGATCGTCGACGCGGTCCGCGAACTGGAGGCCGAGCCGCCCGGCGACGTGCTGGTGTTCCTGTCCGGCGAGCGCGAGATCCGCGACACCCGCGACGTGTTGAGCGGCGTCGTCGACGCCGGCACCGAGGTGCTGCCGCTGTATGCCCGGCTGTCCACGGCCGAGCAGCAGAAGGTGTTCACGCCGAGCCGGGCGCGACGGCGCATCGTGCTCGCCACCAACGTCGCCGAGACATCGCTGACGGTGCCCGGCGTCCGCTACGTCATCGACCCCGGCACCGCCCGGATCTCCCGCTACAGCCGGCGCACCAAGGTGCAGCGGCTGCCGATCGAGCCGATCTCGCAGGCGTCGGCGGCACAGCGCGCCGGCCGGGCCGGCCGCACCGCCCCGGGCGTCTGCATCCGGCTCTACAGCGAGGACGACCACGACGCCCGGCCCCGCTACACCGATCCGGAGATCCTGCGGACCAACCTCGCCGCGGTGATCCTGCAGATGGCGGCGCTGCGACTCGGCGACATCGAGGACTTCCCGTTCCTGGACCCGCCGGAGCGGCGCAGCATCCGCGACGGCGTGGCGCTGCTGCAGGAACTCGGGGCCTTCGACCCGTCGGGGTCGCTCACCGCGATCGGGCGCCGCCTGGCGCAGCTGCCCGTCGACCCGCGGCTCGGCCGGATGATCCTGGCGGCCGACACCGAGGGCTGCGTCCGGGAGGTGCTGGTGATCGCCGCGGCGCTGTCCATCCCCGATCCGCGCGAGCGCCCGGCCGACCGCGAGGAGGCCGCCCGGCAAAAACACGCCCGGTTCGCCGACGAGCACTCCGACTTCATGTCCTACCTCAACCTGTGGCGCTATCTGCGCGAGCAGCGGCAGGAGCGTTCCGGTAGCGCCTTCCGGCGGATGTGCCGCGACGAGTTCCTGCACTACCTGCGCATCCGGGAGTGGCAGGACCTGGTCGGCCAGCTCCGCAGCATCGCCAGGGACCTCGGCATCCGCGAGTCGGACGAACCGGCCGAGCCGGCGAGCGTGCACGCCGCGGTGCTGTCGGGGCTGCTGTCGCACATCGGGCTGCGCGACGGCGACACCCGGGACTTCCACGGCGCGCGCAGTACCAAGTTCACCCTGGCGCCCGGCTCGGTGCTCAGCAAGCGACCGCCGCGGTGGATCGTGGTGGCCGAGCTGGTGGAGACCAGCCGGCTCTATGGGCGCACCGGCGCACGGGTCACGCCCGAGGCCATCGAGCAGGCCGGTGCGGGTCTGCTGCAACGCAGCTACAGCGAGCCGCACTGGGACGCGCGACGCGGCGCGGCGATGGCCTACGAACGGGTGACGCTCTACGGGCTGCCGCTGGTGCCGCGCCGGCGGGTGGACTACGCGCCGATCGACCCGGAGGTGGCGCGCGAGTTCTTCATCCGCCACGCGCTGGTCGAGGGCGACTGGGAGACCCGGCACCGCTTCTTCCGCGACAACGCCCGGCTGCGCGAGGAGGTCGCCGAACTCGAGGAGCGCGCCCGCCGGCGCGACCTGCTGGTCACCGACGACGAGCTGTACGCCTGGTACGACGCCCGGATTCCCGCCGAGGTGGTGTCGTCACGGCACTTCGACGGCTGGTGGAAGAAGCAGCGGCACCGCACCCCGGACCTGCTGACGCTCACCCGCGACGACCTGCTGCGCGACGACACCGCCACCGACCGCCCCGACACCTGGCGGTCCGGCGACCTCGCGCTGCCGCTGACGTACCGCTTCTCCCCGGGCGCCGCCGACGACGGCGTCACCGTGCACGTCCCGGTCGACGTGCTCGCCCGGCTCGGCGGCGACGAATTCGCCTGGCAGATACCGGCGTTGCGCGAAGAGCTGGTGACCGCGCTGATCAGGTCGCTGCCCAAGGAGCTGCGGCGCAACTTCGTGCCGGCACCGGACACCGCGCGGGCGGTGCTCGCCCACATCGATCCCGACGCCGGGCCGCTGCTGCCGGCGCTGGCGGGCGAGCTGCGCCGCCGCACCGGCGTGAGTGTCCCCGTCGAGGCGTTCGACCTCGACAAGCTGCCGCCGCACCTGCGCCTCACCGTCGCGGTCACCGACTCCGGCGGCACCGAGCTGGCGCGCGGCAAGGATCTCGGGTCGCTGCAGCAGCGGCTCGCGGTGCCGGCCCGCGAGGCGGTCGCCGCCGCGGTGGCCGGGGACTGGGAGCGCCGCGGGCTGCGCACCTGGCCCGACGATCTCGACGAACTTCCGCGCACCGTCGAACGGTCGGTCGACGGCCGGGCGGTCCGCGGCTATCCGGCGCTGTGCGACGCCGGCCGCGCCGTCGACATCCGGGTGTTCGCCACCGCCGCCGAACAGCGGGCGGCGATGCGGCCGGGCGCTGTGCGGCTGCTGCGGCTCGCGACGCCGTCGCCGGTGAAAACCGTCGAGCGCGGGCTCGATCCGCGGAGTCGGCTGCTGCTGGGCGCCAACCCGGACGGCTCGCTGGCGGCGCTGATCGACGACTGTGCCGACGCGGTCGTCGACGCGTCGATGCCCGCACCGCCGTGGACCCGCGCGGACTTCACCGCGCTGCGGAGCCGGATCGCCGAGACGCTGGTGCCGCGCACCGCCGACGCGCTCAGCCGCGTGCGCGCGGTGCTGGCGGCGGCCCAGCAGGTCGAGGTCGGACTGCCCGCGAATCCGCCTGCCGCGCAACAGGAGTCGCTGGCCGACATTCGCGAGCAGCTGGCGCGGCTGCTGCCCGCCGGCTTCGTCACCGCCGCCGGGATCGCGCGGCTGGCCGATCTGACGCGCTACCTGACGGCGATTGCGCGGCGGCTCGAGCGGCTGCCGCATGCGGTGGCCGCCGACCGCGACAAGATGGCGCAGGTGCGCGACGTCGCGCAGGCCTACGACGAACTGGTCGCCGCCCTGCCCGCCGAGCGCGCGGCCGCCGCCGACGTCGCCGACATCGCGTGGCTCATCGAGGAGCTGCGGGTGAGCCTGTGGGCACAACAGCTCGGCACCCCGCGGCCCGTCTCGCCGCAGCGGATCTACCGCGCGATCGACGCGCTGCTCGACCGTCCGCGGTAGAACTAGAACGTGTTACATTCCAGCCCGTCGTGGCCGGAGGTGGACATGGGCAAAGCGCGCTCGCTGGCGTGGATCACCGTGGCGTACGTCGTCGCGGTCGGCGCCGCGGCCGGCTGGCTCGCCTGGGGTCCCGCCACCGGGCGGCTGTGGCTGGACACGCTCGTCGCGGACGTGCTGGCGACGCTCGTCATCTTCGGGTTCAGCCGCGCGCTGCGGAACTCAAGCTGCTATGACGCCTACTGGAGCGTCATCCCGCCGCTACTGCTCGGCTACTGGTGGTACGCCAGCGACGACGTCGACGCGCTGCGCGCCACCCTGCTGGCCGTGCTCGTCGCGGTGTGGGCGGTGCGACTCACCGGCAACTGGCTCGCCACCTTCCCCGGCCTGCACCACGAGGACTGGCGCTACGGCATGCTGCGCGACCGCGCCGGCCGCCACGAATGCCTGGTAGACCTCACCGCCATCCACCTCATCCCGACGCTGCAGGTGTTCGCGGGCATGCTGCCGGTGTACGTCGCGCTCACGACACCCGGCCGCGGGGTGGTGTGGCTCGGTGTCGTGGCGTTCGCCGTCGGGCTCGGCGCCGTCGCGCTCGAGACCGTCGCCGACGTCCAACTGCGCCGCTTCGTGCGCGAGCGGGCGCCGGGGCAGGTGATGGACCGCGGCGTGTGGAGCTGGTCGCGCCACCCGAACTACTTCGGCGAGTTCGGGTTCTGGGTCGCGCTGGCGCTGTTCGGCGTCGCCGCCGCGCCCGCGCAGGCGTGGTGGCTGTTCGTCGGCGCGGCCGCGATGCTCGCGATGTTCCTCGGCGCCAGCATCCCGATGATGGAGGAGCGCAGCGCGGCGCGGCGGCCCGCCTACGCCGACGTCGTCGCGCGCGTGCCCCGCTTCGTGCCGCGCCCACCCCGGCGAGCCGCAGCGTGAGCCGGCGCGTCGTCGTCGCCGGGCTCGGTGACAGCGGCGTGCTCACCGCGATCCGGCTGGCCCGCCGCGCCGAGGTGGTCGGCATCTCCGCCAAGCCGGCGCTGGTCAGCGGCCAGGAACTCGGGGTGCGGCTGGCCCGGCCGCGGGACTGGGCCCGCGACTACCTGGTCGGGTTCGACCGGTTCCGCGGGCTCGACCGGGTGCGCACGGTGCACGCCACGATCACCGGCGTCGACCTGGCGGCCCGCACACTGTGGGTGCGCGACGCCGCCGGGTCACCGGGCGCCGAACCCTACGACGCGCTGGTGATCTCGACCGGTGTGACGAACGGGTTCTGGCGCCGCCCGGAGCTGCAGACGGCCGCCGAGGTCGACGACGGGATCGCCGCGGCGCACCGCCGGCTGGCCGCCGCGGCGTCGGTTCTCGTGATCGGCGGCGGCGCGGCCGCCGTGAGCAGCGCGGCCAACATCGCCACCGCCTGGCCGGACACCCGGGTGACGCTGTGCTTCCCCGGCGAGCGGGCGCTCACCGAGCACCACCCGCGCACCTGGGAGCGCGTGCGGCGGCGGCTCGTCGCGGCGGGCGTCCAGCTGCGCCCCGGCCACCGCGCGGTCGTCCCCGACGGGTTCGGCTGCGACCGGATCACCGCCGACCCGGTGCAGTGGTCCACCGGTCAGCCGCCGACCACCGCCGACGCGGTGCTGTGGGCGATCGGCCGGGTGCGCCCCAACACCGACTGGCTGCCCGCCGACCTGCTCGACGAGCACGGCTTCGTCCGGGTCACCGCGGAATTGCGGGTGCCGGGCCATCCGGGGGTCTTCGCGGTCGGCGACGTCGCGGCGACCGACCCGCTGCGCAACTCGGCCCGCAACCGGGCGGATCGGCTCGTCGCCCACAATGTGCTGGCCGAGTTCGACGGCCGGCCGCTGCGGCGCTACCGGGCGCCGGGCCGCCGCTGGGGCTCGGTGATCGGCGTGCAGCGCGACGGGCTCGAGGTGTTCACGCCGGGCGGCCGGCCGTTGCGGTTCCCGGCATGGTCGGTGCACCGCGTGCTGTTGCCGTGGATCGTCCGCCGCGGCATCTACGGCGGCGTCCGCCCAGCGGTCGCGGCGTCCACCCCGTCCCCGCGAAACTGAACTCCCGGTCGTCATTCGGCGCGAATCACGACCGGGAATGCGATTTCGGCAGCTCGGCGGTGATGCGGTCCAGCAGGGCGGTGTAGCGCCCCGCCTCGCGGTGGCCGCCGGGCTTACCGCTGGTGACCAGGCCCGCGGCAAGTTCGCGCTGCGGGTCGGCCCAGACGGCGATGTTCGTCAGGCCGGTGTGGCCGAACGCGGCCGGCGCGTCGCGGCCGAACGGCCCGAAACGCGCAGAGCCCAGCATGAAACCGGTGCCCCACCGCAGCGGCGCCAGGCCCACCGCGAGGTCGGGGCGCAGCCTGCGGGCCGGCGCGGTGGCCGCGCGCAGCGTGTCGGGCGCCAGCACCCGCACGCCGTCGAGTTCGCCGCCGCGCCGCCAGATCTCGGCGAACCGCGACAGCTCGGCCGCATTCGACACCGTGCTCGACGACGGGATGACGCCGGTCAGGAACAGCGGCGTGTTGGTGAACGGGATGATCTGCGTGGTGGTGCCGCCGATCGCCTTGCGGAAGGCGGCGGCGATGGGTGCCGGCAGCGGCTTGCCCGTCACGTGGCTCGGCGCCACCAGCGGCACGTCCGCCTCCGCCACGCCGTAGTTCGTCCACCGGAAGCCCAGCGGATCGAGGATCTCGGTCGCGAGGATCTCGCGGATGCTGCGGCCGGTCGCGGCGTCGACGATCTCCCGGATCAGCGGCCCCCAGGTGACGCCGTGGTAGATGTGCACCCGGCCGGGCGGATGGATGGGCTTGAGCTGCGCCAGCATGTCGCGGGCGTAGGCGCTGTCGTTCATGCGCCGCAGGTCCGGCCGCGGCCCGGTGGCGAACGGGACGCCGGCACTGTGGGTCATCACGTGCCGGATCGTGGTGCGGTCCTTGCCGTGGCTGGTGTACTCCGGCAGGTACTCGCACACCCGGTCGTCGAGCGAGAAGGCGCCGCGCTCCACCAGCATGTGCACCACCGTCGTCGTGATCCCCTTGGCGGCCGAGTACACGCAAAACGGTGTCTGCGGCCGCACCGGCACCTGCTCGGCGTCGGGCGGGTCGTCGGGCCCGTTGCCCCAGCCGTGACCGATCGCGCGGTTGAGCACCGTGCGGCCCTCGACCCGCAGGCACAGCTGGATCGCCGGATGCATGCCGGCGCGGTAGAGGTGGCGGGCCGCCTCCCAGATGCGTTCGACCGCAGCCGGATCCACCGCCGAGTGGTCCTCGTCGCCGACGGTGGTCACGGCGTCGAGGTCGGCGGGAACACGGATGCGTCGGTCGGCGGCCACGATGCGACGCTACCGGCCGCCGGAACCGACACCGGACGGGCCATGCCAGCAAAGATTCACCCGGCCGGTGTCGGGACATGACGACCCGCCTCAGGCACCGCGTGATGACCAGGTGGCAGCCGCACCAGCGATGGTGTCCTAGTATCCGTTCGGGGCTTGCTATGCGAGGACGGCGAACGATGGCAAAGAAGACGGTCGTCATGCGGATCGACGACACCGACGGCTGGAGCGAGGCAGCGGAGACGGTGTCGGTGAGTCTGGACGGAGTCGACTACGAGATCGACCTGTCGACCGCCAACGCCAAGCACCTGCGTGACGAGCTGCGGCCCTGGATCCGGGCGGCGCGGCGCACCGGCGGACGCCGGCAGTCGTCACGGCCGGCGCGGGCGCAGCGCGCGGTCAACGCCGACGTCCGGGAGTGGGCGCGGCGCAACGGCTACGAGGTGGGGGTGCGCGGCCGGCTCCCCGACGACGTCGTCGACGCCTACACCGCGAGCACCAAGGGTCAGCGCTCGGTGCGCAGCGCCACCACGCCGTAGTCGCTCAAGCCCTCGACCAGCACGTGCAGGTGGTCGTTCGACGACCCCAGCGTCTGCTCGATGGCCGTCAGCCGCGCAACGTAGTGCCCGACGGGGTATTCGGCGGTGACGCCGATGCCGCCGTGGAGCTGGATGGCTTCCTGTCCGATGTGCCGCGCGGCCCGGCCGATCTGCAACTTCGCCCGCGACGCGATCGCCGGGTCGACGATGCCGCCGGCGATCGACATCGCGGCGTAGAGGTTCATGCTCCGCGCCATCTCGAGCGAGACGTACATGTCGGCCGCGCGCTGGGTCAGCGTCTGGAACTTGTTGAGCGTGACGCCGAACTGCTTGCGGGCCTTGAGGTAGTCGGTGGTCAGCCGCAGCGCTTCCTCCATGGCGCCCAGCGACTCGGCGCACAGCGCGGACTGGGTGCGGATGACCGCCCCGGCGATCACGTCGGACGCATCGCCGCCGGTGCCCAGCGGCTGCGCCGGGGTGTCGGCGAAGTCGAGCTGCGCGCCGCGCCGGCTGTCGAACGTGCGAAACGGGGTGCGACGCACGTCCGCCGCCTCGACGAGGAACAGGCCGGTGCCGCCGTCGGGCAGCGCGGCGCTCACCACGACCGTGTCGGCGGAGTCACCGGCTGGCACCGGGTGCTTGCGGCCGCTCAGCGTCCAGGCGTCGCCTCGGCGGGTCGCGGTGGTGCTGACGGCCGCATAGGGGTACCGCGCAGCCGGCTCGGCGTGCGCGAACGCCAGCAGCCGCTGCCCGGCCGCCACCTCGTCGAGCAGCGCCCGCTGCTGGTCGTCGCCGGCTTCCGCGATCAGCGCACCGGGCGTCAGCGCGGCGTCGACGAACGGCTCCGGGGCAAGGCGCCGGCCGAGTTCGGTCGCGATCACCGCGACCTCGATGGCGCCGGCCTCGGTGGTGTCGTAGGCCAGCTGCAGCAGGCCGATCTCCGCGAGCTGCGACCACACGTCGCGGCTCCAGCCCAGCTCGGTGTCGATGACCTTCAGCCGGGTCTCGTGGTCGTAGCTGCGCAGCAGGTCGCGCGTGGTGTCGCGCAGCAGGGCCTGCTCTTCGGTCAGGTTGAAGTCCATGGATCCTTACCTCACAAGCCCAAGATGGTCGACGAGATGATGGTGCGCTGAATTTCGTTGCTGCCGCCGTAGATCGACGTCTTGCGATAGTTCAGGTAGGTGGGTGCGGTGGCCTGCGCCCACGCCGGCGAACCGAAATCGGCTTCCGCCTCGACCCCGTACGGCAGTGCGGCCGGGCCGGCGATCTCCACGAGCAGCTCGGTGGCGAGCTGCTGCAGCTGGCTGCCCCGCAACTTCAGCACCGACGACGCCGGGTTGGGCTTGCCGTCCGCGGAATCGGAGACCACCCGCAGCTGGGTCAGCTCGAGGGCCAGCAGCTCGTTCTCCAGCTCCGCGAACCGCGCGGCGAACAGCGGATCGTCGAGGATGCCGACCTCGGCCGCGTGCTGTTTGGCCTGAGCCAACTTGACCTTGGTGCGGCCGACGC
Source organism: Mycobacterium sp. MYCO198283 (assembly GCF_021213805.1). Taxonomy (GTDB): domain Bacteria; phylum Actinomycetota; class Actinomycetes; order Mycobacteriales; family Mycobacteriaceae; genus Mycobacterium. The sequence continues at coordinate 74,162 of NZ_JAJQJI010000009.1, read as the reverse complement.
CGGCGATGCCCGTCCGCTCGTTGCCCAGCAGGTACTTGGCGTAGGTCCAGCCCTGGTTCTCTTCGCCGACGAGCTGATCGGCAGGCACCCGCACGTCCTCGAAGAACACCTCGTTGACCTCGTAGCTGCCGTCGATCAACTTGATGGGCCGCATGGTCAGGCCGGGGGTGTCCACCTCCATGAGCAGAAAGGAGATGCCCGCCTGCTTCTTGGGCGCCTGCGGGTCGGTGCGGACCAGGCAGAACATCCAGTCGGCGTACTGGCCGAGGGTGGTCCACGTCTTCTGGCCGTTGACCACGTAGCTGTCGCCGTCGCGGTAGGCGGTGGTGCGCAGCGACGCGAGGTCGGACCCGGCCTCCGGCTCCGAGAACCCCTGGCACCACCAGATGTCGAGGTTGGCGGTGGGGGGCAGGAAGCGTTCCTTGATCTCCTGCGACCCGAACTCGGCGATCACCGGGCCCACCATCTTGGCGTTGAAGGTCAGCGGCTCGGGCACGGCGGCCAGCTGCATCTCGTCGTTCCAGATCTGCATCTGCGTCGGCGTCCAGTCCTTGCCGCCCCACTCGACCGGCCAGTTCGGAACGGCCAGGCCGTTGGCGTTGAGGATGCGTTGCGTCGTCACGATGTCCTCGTGCCGGAACGAGCCGCCCTCCCGGACGCGCTGCCGGATCTCGGCGGGGATCTCCGTGGTGAAGAACGTGCGGAGCTCGTCGCGGAAGGCGAGTTCGGACTCCGTGAGCGCCAACTGCATGAAGCCTCCTGGGGTGATGCGGACCGTTCGTTCCCGGTGCGGCGCGTGCGAATAACGCGCGCATCACCTGCAGAACACCTGCGGAACACCGTAGTACCCCGCCGCCGGCGCTCGACACGCGTCACGGCTTTCGTCACCCCCGCGTTAGGCTGAGCGACGCCAGCAAAGGAGCACCATGACGCCGACCTCCCGACCCGGACCCCGAACCGGCGCCGCGCTGCGGGCGATCGGGTCGGCGGTGGTCCTGCTCACAGCGTGCACGGCGCCGCAGCGCACGCCGCCGGCGACGCCTCCCGAGCCCGTTCCGGTGGTCGCGCTGCCCGCGCCCGGCTACTTCTCGGTAGGCCCAGCCGCGGCGGCGCCCGGCCCCGCGGCCGCGGACTTCTCGATCGGCCCGATCGCGGTGGTGGGCGGTGAACCCGGACCCGGGCTCGTGGTGGGGGCCGCGGCCACCGACGGGGTGGGCGGCCTGCTGCCGGAAGGCCGGACCCTCACCCTCGATGACGTCGGCGATCCGATCATCGGGCGGCTCGACCCGGACCTGCGGGCCGCGCTCGCCGACGCGGCGCGCGGTGCGGCGGCAGATGGCGTGGCGCTGCGGTTCACGTCGGGCTGGCGCACCCGCGGCTTCCAGCTGCGGCTGTTCGACGACGGCGTCCGCACCTACGGCAGCGTGGAGGCCGCCCGCCAGTACGTCGCGACGCCGGAGGTCTCGCGGCACGTGACCGGCGAGGCGGTCGACGTGCTGAGCCCCGACGCCGCGCAGTGGATGGTGCGCAACGGATCCCGGTACGGGCTGTGCCAGATGTATGCCAACGAGATCTGGCACTACGAGCTGACCGCCGACGCCGCCGGGAACTGTCCCCCCATGAAGGCGACCGCCGCGAGCTGAGCGCGCAGGCTTGCCTTCCGCCCGAGCGGGGTATTCGCCTCGACCTAACCGGGAGGGCGCGATGACATCGGAGACGGCGGACACGGGCGCGGCGACGACCGACGACGGCGAGGACACCAAGCTCAAGCGCCGGATCACCGGGCCGCTGCTGTTCTTGTTCATCCTCGGCGACGTGCTCGGCGCCGGCATCTACGCGCTGATGGGCGAACTGTCCGGCGAGGTGGGCGGCGTGCTGTGGGCGCCGCTGGTGGTGGCGCTGCTACTCGCCCTGCTGACCGCGGGCTCCTACGCCGAGCTGGTGACGAAGTACCCGCGCGCCGGGGGAGCGGCGGTGTTCGCCGAGCGGGCCTACCGGCATCCGCTGATCGGCTTCCTCGTCGGGTTCTGCATGCTCGCGGCGGGGGTGGTGAGCGCGGCAGGGCTGTCGCTGGCGTTCGCCGGGGAGTACCTGCAGACCTTTCTCGACGTGCCGACCAAGCTGGCGGCGGTGGTCTTCCTCGCCCTGGTGGCGTGCCTGAATGCGCGCGGCATCAGCGAATCCCTGAAGAGCAACGTCGTGATGACGTGCATCGAGCTCTCCGGCCTGCTCATCGTGATCGTCACCGTGGCGGTGATGGCGGGCCGCGGCGACGGCGATGTCTCCCGCGTCACACAGTTCCCCGACGGCGCGAACCCGGCGCTGGCGGTGCTCGGCGCGGCGATCCTCGCCTACTACTCGTTCGTCGGCTTCGAGACGTCGGCGAACGTGGTCGAGGAGATCCGCGACCCGAGCCGGATCTACCCGCGGGCGCTGTTCGGTGCGTTGGTCACCGCGGGCGCGGTCTACGCGCTGGTCGGCATCGCGAGTGCCATTGCGCTGCCGCCCGCCGAGCTCGCCGAGTCCGACGGTCCGCTGCTGGCGGTGGTGCAGGCGACGGGCGTGCGCATCCCCGACGAGGTGTTCAGCGCCATCGCCCTGGTCGCGGTGGCCAACGGGGCGTTGTTGACGATGATCATGGCGAGCCGGCTGACCTACGGCATGGCGGAGCACCGGCTGCTGCCGTCGGTGCTGAGCTGGGTGCTTCCCCACCGGCGCACGCCGTGGACGGCGATCGTGGTCACGACCGCGGTCGCGATGGGCCTAACGCTGATCGGGGACCTGGCGACGCTGGCCAAGACCGTCGTGCTGCTGCTGCTCTTCGTGTTCATCTCGACCAACGTCGCCGTGCTGGTGCTGCGACGCGACCAGGTCGAGCATCCGCATTACCGGGTGTGGACCGCGGTGCCGGTGCTCGGGGTGCTCTCCTGCCTGGTGCTGCTCAGCCAGCAGGAAGCGCAAGTGTGGTTGTACGGCGCCTACGCGCTGGGTGTCGGTGTGGTGCTGTTCGCGCTCGCGCAGTGGGCGCGACGAGCCGAGCAGCCCGGCTAACCGGTCGGCGGTGGGGCGAGCGCGCGCGGGCCGAGGAAGCCCGCGACGTCTCGCAGCAGGTCGCCCGGCGACCGCTCGGGCGCGAGGCAGCCGGGCGCGCAGTCGACCAACTGCCACGGTTGGCAGCCGTTCGAGCGGAACGCGGTGTCGGTGGCGTCGACCTGCACCGTTTGCGGCTTTTTGCTCATCGCGTTGTCGACGATCGCGTCACCGCGCAGGCGCTTCCAGTAGCACGTGCCGTCGCCCGCCGGACCGGCCGACCGATAGGTGCCGGCGACGATGTCGGTGCCGACCGAGTAGGTGCCGTCGGCGTCGATCGACGTCTTGGGCGTCGGCGGCGCGGCGGGCTCTGCGGCCGCGGGAGCAGCCCACGCCGCGGCGACAACGACCGCAGCGCCGAGCACCGTGGACCTGCGCCACCGGCCTGCCGCGCGCATCACGAGTTGTGCTGCGCCGCAGCGGCTTCCCACACCGGCGTCTGATCGGGGCAGTAGTAGGTGATGGTTGCGCCGAGGAGCTGCCAGGCCTGCGGCTCGTCGATCTGCGTCAGGTTGCGGTTCAGGAACGTCACCGCCGCGGCGGCGTCGGGATCGAGGCCGGTGCGCAGCCGCTTGCAGGTGATCTTGGCCATCCAGGCGTAGAGGTCCTTTTGCCCGTAGATGCCGTAGGTCTTGAGCTGTGCCGAGAAGTCGCTGTCGACGTCCGCGTTTGCCGGCGCCGCGAGAGCCAGCGCCGCGGCGGCCGTCGCCAGGCCGGCCGTGAGTCGTTTGACGCGCGTCATGAGCGGCATCGTAACCGGCCGATCGACTAGGCCGCGCTGCAGTGATGCAGGTCACATTCAGGTGGTTTTCGTGCTTTTCGCCACTTCCGCCCAGGAGGCTTTAGTTGCCACGGTGTCGTTGAATGGGGCGATGACGTGCATATTTGGTCCTCGACGTGCGTTGTCGTCGCCGGCAGCCGTGATGTTCCGCCGCGAGCCCGCCGAGTGTTCTAATCTCTCCGTTAAACGTACTAACCAATTAGCGGCGAGATGAACCGGCGCCAACCGGGCGCGCGGTGACGGGGAGCTGACGAGATGCTGAGACTGCTGCGGCGAGCGTGGGTCCCGCTGTTGATCGTGGTGGTCGTCGCGGTCGCCGGTTTCACCGTCCACCGCATCCGCGGCTACTTCGGTTCCGAGGGCATCCTCGTGACGCCGGTCAACTTCGCCGACGACCCGGAGCCGTTCGACCCCAAGGTCGTGCGCTACGAGATCACGGGCGACGGCAGCTACGCGAACATCAACTACCTCGACCTGGACTCCAAGCCGCAGCGCGTCGACGGCGCAGCGCTGCCCTGGTCCCTGACCCTGCAGACGACGGCGCCGTCCGCGGCGCCCAACATCCTGGCCCAAGGCGACGGCAGCAGCATCACCTGCCGGGTCATCGTCGACGACGAAGTGAAGGACGAGAGGACCGCGACCGGCGTGAACGCCCTCACCTACTGCTTTGTGAAGTCCGCATGAGTGCGCCCGTCACCGACGCACCCACCGATGCGTTCCCGCCCGTGCACCCGCCCACGCGAGGGGGCGTCGCTCGCACCATCCGCACGCTGGCCGTCCCGCTGATCGTCGGCTGGGTCGCGCTGATCGCCTTCCTCAACGTCAGTGTGCCGCAGCTCGAAGAGGTCGGGCAGCTGCGCGCGGTGTCGATGAGCCCCGACGACGCGCCGTCGATGATCGCCATGCAGCGGGTGGGTGAGCTGTTCGCCGAAGGCGACTCCGACAGCCAGATCATGATCGTGCTGGAGGGCGAGCAGCCCCTCGGCGACGATGCGCACGCCTTCTACGACCAGATGGTCGACAAGCTGGAGGCCGACCCCGAGCACGTCCAGTCCGTCCAGGACTTCTGGAGCGATCCGCTCACCGCCACCGGGTCGCAGAGCAACGACGGCAAGGCCGCCTACGTCCAGGTGAAGCTCGCCGGCAACCAGGGCGAAGCGCTGGCCAACGAGTCGGTCGAAGCGGTGCAGCACATCGTCGGCGGCCTGACGCCTCCCGACGGCGTGAAGGCGTACGTCACCGGTCCCGCCGCGCTGGCCGCAGACCAGCACATCGCCGGCGACCGCAGCATGCGGCTGATCGAGGCGGTGACCTTCACCGTCATCATCGTGATGCTGCTGCTGGTCTACCGCTCGATCGTGACCGTGCTGCTGGTGCTGGTGATGGTGGTGCTCTCGCTGACCGCCGCCCGCGGCGCCATCGCGTTCCTCGGCTATCACGACATCATCGGCCTCTCGACCTTCGCCACCAACCTGCTGGTGACGCTGGCGATCGCGGCGGCCACCGATTACGCCATCTTCCTGATCGGCAGATATCAGGAAGCCCGCGAATCGGGCGAGGACAACGAAACCGCCTACTACACGATGTTCCGCGGCACCGCCCACGTGGTGCTCGGCTCCGGCCTGACCATCGCCGGCGCGACCTACTGCCTGAGCTTCACCCGGCTGCCGTACTTCCAGACCCTCGGGGTGCCGCTGGCGATCGGCATGGTCGTCGTCGTGGTGGCCGCGCTCACCCTGGGCGCGTCGATCGTGACGGTCGCCAGCCGGTTCGGGCTGCTGGAGCCCAAGCGCGCGATGCGCACCCGCGGCTGGCGCAAGGTGGGCGCCGCCGTGGTCCGCTGGCCCGGGCCGATCCTCGTCGCCACCATCGCGTTGGCGCTGGTCGGCCTGTTGACCCTGCCCGGTTACCGCACCAACTACAACGACCGGAACTACCTGCCGGCCGACCTGCCCGCCCAACAGGGCTACGCCGCGGCGGACCGGCACTTCTCGCCGGCCCGGATGAACCCCGAGCTGCTGATGGTCGAAAGCGACCACGACCTGCGGAACTCCGCGGACTTCCTGGTGCTCGACAAGATCGCCAAGGCCGTGTTCCGGGTGGAGGGCATCTCCCGGGTGCAGGCGATCACGCGGCCGGAGGGCACGCCGATCGAGCACACCTCGATCCCGTTCCAGATCAGCATGCAGGGCACCAGTCAGAAGATGACCGAGAAGTACAACCAGCAGCTGACGGCCAACATGCTCAAGCAGGCCGACGACATGCAGAAGACCATCGACCAGATGACGAAGATGCAGAATCTGACCCAGCAGATGGCCGACGTCACCCACGGCATGGTCACCCAGATGAAGGGCATGGTCGTCGACATCGGCGCGCTGCGGGACAACATCGCCAACTTCGACGACTTCTTCCGGCCGATCCGCAACTACTTCTACTGGGAACCGCACTGCTACAACATCCCGGTCTGCTGGTCGATCAGGTCCGTCTTCGACACCCTCGACGGCATCGACATCATGACCACCGACATCGAAGAGCTGATGCCGCTCATGGAGCGGTTGGACTCCCTGATGCCGCAGCTCACGGCGATGATGCCCGAGATGATCGAGACCATGAAGGGCATGAAGGCGATGATGCTGACCATGCATTCCACGCAGAAGGGAATGCAGGATCAGATGTCGGCGATGCAGGAGGACTCGTCGGCGATGGGGGAGGCGTTCGACGCCTCGATGAACGACGACTCGTTCTATCTGCCGCCGGAGGTGTTCGACAACCCGGACTTCAAGCGCGGCATGGAGCAGTTCCTGTCGGCCGACGGCAAGGCCGTGCGCTTCATCGTCTCGCACGACGGCGACCCGATGACCCCCGAAGGCATCGCGCGGATCGACGCCATCAAGCGGGCCGCGAAAGAGGCGATCAAGGGCACGCCGCTGGAGGGTTCCCGGATCTACCTCGGCGGGACGGCGGCGACGTTCAAGGACATGTCCGACGGCAACAACTACGACCTGCTCATCGCCGGCATCGCGTCGCTGTGCCTGATCTTCATCATCATGCTCATCATCACCCGCAGCGTGGTGGCGTCGGCGGTGATCGTCGGCACCGTGGTGCTCTCGCTCGGCGCCTCGTTCGGGCTGTCGGTGCTGTTGTGGCAGCACCTGCTCGGCATCGAACTGCACTGGATGGTGCTGGCCATGTCGGTGATCATCCTGTTGGCCGTCGGCGCGGACTACAACCTGCTGCTGGTCTCCCGGTTCAAAGAGGAGATCCACGCGGGCCTCAACACCGGCATCATCCGGTCGATGGGCGGCACCGGCTCGGTGGTCACGTCGGCGGGCCTGGTGTTCGCGTTCACGATGATCTCGATGGCGGTCAGCGAGCTGACGGTGATCGGCCAGGTCGGCACCACCATCGGTCTCGGGCTGCTGTTCGACACGCTCGTGGTGCGCTCGTTCATGACCCCGGCGATCGCGGCGCTGTTGGGCCGGTGGTTCTGGTGGCCGCAGGCCGTGCGGCAGCGGCCCTGGCCGTCGCCGTGGCCGAAGGTGCCGCCTACGCCGCCGGCGGCCCGCGACCCCGAACCCGTTCCGAGCGCGTGACGAGGAGCAGCAGCATGGCAGCAGGACATCGCCGGGCACGGCGCGCCGGGACGGTACTGGTCGCACTCGGGATCGCCGCTGCGGCAACGCCCGTCGCGGCGTCGGCCGACTCGACCGAGGACTACCCGATCCCGTCGAAGATGCTGCACACCACCTGCACGGCCGAGCAGTACCTGGCCGCGGTGCGCGACACCAACCCGGTCTATTACGAGCGCTACATCATCGACAAGCACAACAAGCCGCTCGATGTGCAGCAGGGTGCGATCGACCGGGCGCGCTGGTTCTTCGCCATGGACTACGCCGGCCGCCGCGCCTATTCCGAACAGCGCGCGGTGGACATCTACAGCGAGCCGATGTCGTTCCGCTGGTCGAACTGGGACAAGATCTTCTTCAACAACAAGGGCGTCGTCGCGAAGGCCACCGCGGTCTGCGACGGGTATCCGCCCGACGACGTCTCGGTGTGGGACGGTATCTAGGTCGACGAGGACTTCGGGGCGAAAGGCGGCCGGTATGCGTGCGGTGCAGGTGGCGCGACGGGACGGTCCGCACGCGGCCGAGGTCACCACGGTCGACGAGCCGGCCGGCGACGGCGGCGTGGTGATCGACGTACATGCCGCCGGGGTCGCCTTCCCGGACGTGCTGCAGACCCGCGGGCTCTACCAGCACAAGGCGGAGCTGCCCTACATTCCGGGCGCCGAGGTGGCCGGTGTGGTCCGCAGCGCGCCGCCCGGCGCCCCCGTCGGTCCGGGCGACCGCGTCGCCGCCCTGACGATGCTCACCGGCGGCATGGCCGAGGTGGCGGTGGCCTTGCCGGACAACGTGTTCCGGCTGCCGGACGCGGTGTCGTTCACCGCCGGCGCCGGCCTGCCGTTCAACGACCTGACGGTGCACTTCGCGCTGACCACCCGCGGCCGATTGGCGGCGGGGGAGACGGTGCTGGTGCACGGCGCCGCCGGCGGCATCGGGACCTCGACGCTGCGGCTGGCGGCCGCGCTCGGCGCGGGCCGCACCATCGCGGTGGTCAGCACGCCGGACAAGGTGGCGGTCGCCGAGCGTGCCGGCGCCGACGACGTCGTGCTGGCCGACGGCTTCCGCGATGCGGTGAAGGAACTGACCGGCGGTCGCGGCGTCGACGTCGTGCTCGATCCCGTCGGCGGTGACCGGGTGACCGACTCCCTGCGGTCGCTGGCCGTGGGCGGCCGGTTCCTGGTCGTCGGTTTCACCGGTGGCGACATCCCGACGGTGAAGGTGAACCGGCTGCTGCTCAACAACATCGACGCGGTGGGCGTGGGGTGGGGCGCCTGGGCGCTCACCCATCCGCGCTACCTGCAACAGCAGTGGGCGGAGCTGGAACCGCTCTACGCCTCCGGTGCGGTGCGCCCGCCCGACCCGGTGGTGTATCCGATGGAGCGGGCCGCTGAGGCGCTCGCGTCGCTGGAGGAGCGCACGGCGCTCGGCAAAGTGGTGGTCGCGATCCGCTGAGGCCGCGCGGCGGGGTCTGCGGTCAGCCGGCCCAGGGCACGGCGCCGCGGCGGGTGTGCCGGTCGAGCAGTTCGACGGCGGCGTGCACGGTGTCGACCGTGGGCAGCGCACCGTCGGGGTCGACGATGCGCAGCAGCCGGCGGGCCTCGCGGCCGGCGACCACCATCCAGTCCACGTCGCTGCGGGCGCAGCTGACGCTCAGGTAGTGCAGCGCGGTGAAGCCCTGCGATCCGAAGAAGGTGGCTTCGCCGAGGTCGAGGACGAGCTGCGTCGAGGTGCCGGTGTGCCGTTCGGCGAAGCGTCCCAGCGCCCGGCCGTTGGTCGCGTCGATCTCGCCGGTGACGGTGATCAGCAGCAGCCACGGCTCGAGCCGGCTGACGTGGAAGGTGGCGCGGCCGCAGGTCTGCTGATCGTCGACCGTCGTGGGGTCCGGTCGGTAGGTCCGAATGGTGCCGCTGGACATCTGAACTCCCTGCCGCGCGCGGTCCCCCGCGCCGTTCCTCGTCGAGCCCGGCTGTTCGTTCAACCGAGAACGACGGTACTACGAAATCCGTGGTATGGACACGGGTCGCGCGAATTCTCCGGCACCGGCCGTCACCAGCACAGATCTTGACACCGCCGCCACGGCGGCGGGGTCGCGTGCCGGCGACCGCGGTCGCGGGCTGCGGATCCCGTACCCGGCCGGGCGCTGTCGTTCAGGACGCCGGCGACAGCCAGTCGCGCAGCCGCACGTAGATGTCGGGGTGGTTCAGCAGGTCGAAGTGGTGCAGGCCCCGCAGCGCCAGGCCGTCCTCGTCGGCGAACGGGCTGCGCCGCAGCTCGCTGCGCGCCGAGGCGCTCGTCGGGCGCACCAGATGGTCGCCGACGAGGGTGCCCACCAGCGTCGGCGCCGCGGTCGCCGCGACGTAGTAGTAGCGGGCGTGGGGCAGCACGTTCACCTCGCCGCAGCTGTCGCACAGCAGCGCGTCGGGGTCCGTGCCGTCCCAGTCGTCGTCGAGGCAGGCGCCGTACCGCAGGTCCTTGATGCCGTCGCTGCGCAGGTTGAGGAAGGCGGCGATGCCGCGCGTCTCGGGCAGCCGGGCCAGCGCCCAGGTCGCTGCGTTGACGCCCTTCTCCAGATCGGCGCCCAGGTGCGGGGAGCCCAGACACACGACGTGGCGGACGGCCGTCGTCCAGGACCGGTCGTGCTCGACGCCGTAGTGGCAGGCGCTGCGCGCCACCAGGCCACCCATCGAGTGGCCGATCAGCACGATCTCGGTCACCGGCACCGGCCAGTGGTCGGTGAGCGCGGCCAGCAGCCGGTCGAGCTCCCGGCCGTTGGACGAAATGTGCCGGCCGGTGTTGTAGCGCAACAGGACCGGCGTGAAGCCGAGCTCGGCGCGGAGTTGCTCGCCGTAGCCCGGGTGCTCGCCGGCGACGTCGCCGCGGGCCGCGCGACTCCAGCCCTTCTCGGTCTGGCACAGCCCGTGCACGAACACCGCGAGCCGGCCGGTCGCGTCGGGGAACGCCGCGGCCAGGGCGTCGGCGGTCAGCGGCACCTCGCGCCCGTCCACCCGCACGCCCATGCCGATCGCGAGGCTGCTGCGGCGGTCGGCCAGCTCGTCGCCGTAGATGCCGTCCAGCGCGGCGATGAACTCCGCCCAGTCGGGCCGCTCGTGCAGCGGCGGGTCGGCGTCGTCGGCGACGAGGGTCGCGGCGGCGGCGATGGCGACGGGCCCGCGGCGGGCCGCCTGGTCGACAGCCCGGTACACCAGGCCGGCGATGGCGTTGTGGACGTGCTTGACCGGCGCCGCGCCCGGCCCGATGGCGCAGAAGACCCGCGACGCGATGCCGTGGTGGGTGTCGCGCACCACCGCGTTGACGACCCCGAGTCCGATGCCGGCGACCTCGCCGACGGCCTTGACGTCCGATGTCCGCATGGGCACCCCCTTTGCAGGGTCGAGCATAGGTGTCAGGGTCCGCACGCGATACCCGCGGTACCGGACGCCACGCGGCGCCCGATGGCGGTGACGGCGTCGCGGTCCAGCGGGCGCAGCGGGTGTACCGCCACGATGAGCGTGGCGCGTCCCCGCTGGTCGAGCACCGGTGCGGCGATGGTGGCGACGGGCATGGTCGCCGCGGCGTCGTCGTCGGTGAGCACGCCGATCGTGGCGAACTCGACGAGCAGGCGGTCGGTGATCTCCCGGACGTGGGTCGGCAAGCCGTCGCTGGGCAGCGTGCTCATGGTCCGCGCCGCCCGGGTGAGCGCCGGGGTGGTGAAATCCACGTCATAGCCGCGCCGGCGGGTGCGTGCGAGCGCTTCGCCGAGGCGGCGGTGCAGCTCGGCGTCGCCGGATCCGCTTCGCCCGATCCACCTGCGCTGCTCCTCGGCGGATTCCCAGGCGGCGAACGCCACCCCGAACGGCGGTGCGAAGCGGATGCGGTCACCCGGTGCTCCTGCGGGCGAATCGCCGCTGCCCGCGAACGCCGTGATCACCAGGTCCTCGTCGACCCGCTCGACCACCGATGCGGCGCAGCCGAACTCCGTCGCGAGCGCCGCGATGAGCGCGCGCGCCGCCGACGTCGCCGGCCGCGCGCGATCGACCGCTGCGGCCACGACGGCGAGCGCAGGCCCGACGGCGAAGGTCTTGTCGAGCGGATCGCGGGCGGCCCAGCCGCGTGCGCAGAGCGTCGTGAGGATCGCGTGCGCGGTGGCCTGGGTCATGCCGGTCTCGCGGACGACGTCGGAGAACCGCAGCCGGCGGCCGCCCGCGCGCGCCAGCAGCTCGACGACGTCGAGCGCTCGGCCCGTGGGCGCCGACGCCGCAGCCGCCACCTCTTGACTCCCTCCCCGGCCGTTCCTACGGTCAGTTGAATAGTCGAACGACGGTTTCGAATATACGAGAAAGCGGGCGGTCGGGGTGCGAGCGGTGGTGTTGCGCGGCGGCGCGCTACGGGTCGGCGCGGTGGCCGACCCCGTGCCGGGGGAGGGCGAGCTGCTGCTGCGGGTGCTCAGCACCGCGATCTGCGCCTCCGACGTGCACTTCATGGACCACCCGGCGCTGGGGCAGAACGACCCGACGGGCCGGTCCTGCTACGACGCCGACCGCGACGTCGTGCTCGGTCACGAGTTCGTCGGCGAGGTGATCGCCCAGGGGCGGGGTTGCTCCGACCGGTTCCCGATCGGGTCGCGCGTGACGTCGATACCGATCCGGCTGGTCAACGGCGGCGCCGACGGCGCCCGCATCATCGGCCAGCACCCCGAGGCGCCGGGCAGTTTCGCCGAACTGCTCGTGGTGGCGGAGGCACTCGCCGCCGCGGTGACGGGCGAGGCGCCCGACGACGCCGTCGCGCTCACCGACGCGTTCGCGGTCGGCGAGTTCTACGTGCGGTCCGCCGCGGTGGCGCCCGACGAGATCCCGATCGTGATCGGCGCGGGCGCCATCGGACTGTCGACGGTGGCCGCGCTGCGCAGTCGCGGCGTCGAGCCGATCGTGGTGTCGGACTACCGCGCCGACCGGCGGGAGCTGGCGCGCGCGGCGTTCGGCGCGCACGTCGCCGTCGACCCGGCCGAGGAGTCGCCGTTCGCGGTGTGGCGCCGGATCCGGGCCGAACGGGATCAGTGGGGCGCGGGCGTGGTGTTCGAATGCGTCGGCGCGCCCGGCTTGATCCAGCGCCTCGTCGACGAGGCCGACATGGCGACCCGGATCTACTGCGCGGGCGGTTGGTACACCGGCGACACCCTCGACATCACCGCCGCGACGCGCCAAGGCGTCACCATCCAATTCGGCGGCGGCCCGATGCCGCAGGACTGGTACGGCACGCTCGACGCCATTGCCGCGGGCCGGCTCGACCCGCTGCCGAGCGTGGGCGCCGTCGTCGGCCTCGACGGGGTGCCGGACGCGATCGAGCTCGCGCGCCGGTCCGACGGCCCGCCGCGCATCGTCGTCCACCCGAACGGAGACCGACCGTGACCGATCCGCAGGACCGCCAGGACATCTGCGACACGCTGATCCGGTACGCCACCGGCATCGACCGTCGCGACTGGGAGCTGTTCCGCACCGTGTTCACCGACGACTGCGCCTGCGACTACGGCGAGATCGGCCGCTGGCGGGGGGTCGACGAGGTCACCGAGTTCATGGCCACCTCACACGCCGCGGCCGGTCACACGTTGCACCGCATGACCAACCAGGTGATCGACGTCGAGGGTGGCCGCGCCACCGCGCGCACCTACGTCGACGCCTACATCCTGGCGCCCGACAGTACGGCCGGGGTCAACGCCGTCGGCATCTACGACGACGAGCTGGTGCGCACGGCCGGCGGCTGGCGGGTGGCAAGCCGCCGGTTCACCCCGGTGCGGGTGACGGCGGTCCCGTGAACGTCGTCGAGCGTTACGGCCCGTGGGCGCTGGTGGCCGGCGCGTCGGAGGGCGTCGGTGCGGCGTTCGCGCGGCGCCTCGCCCGCGAAGGGCTGAACGTCGTGCTGCTCGCCCGCCGGCACGACGTGCTCGACGCGCTGGCCGCCGACCTGCGGTCGGAGTTCGGGATCGAGGCCCGCCCGCTCGCCGTCGACCTCGCCGAGCCCGACGCCGCGGCCCAGGTCACGGCGGCCACCGCCGACCTGCCGATCGGGTTCCTGCTCTACTGCGCGGGCGCCGACCCCACCTACCAGCCGTTCCTGGCCCAACCGGTCGCCGCGGCGGAGGCGATGGTGTGGCGCAACTGCCTGGTGCCGCTGCAGCTCGCGCACCACTACGCGGCGCCCATGGTCGAGCGGGGGCGCGGCGGCATCGTGCTGCTCGGCTCCGGCGCCGGGCTCGCGGGCGGACCGAACATGGTCGCCTACGGCGCGTCCAAGGCGTTCGACATGGTGTTCGCCGAGGCGCTGTGGAGCGAACTGCGCGGCGCCGGCGTCGACGTGCTGGGGCTGATCCTCGGCAAGACCGACACGCCGGCCCTGCGGCGGCTGGAGCACGCCCGCGGACTGCTGGCGTCGCAGGACGTCGCGCCCGCCGACGCCGCCTCGGTGGACGAGGTGGTCGACGAGGCGTTCGCGAACCTGCGCAACGGCCCGACCTGCTTCGTCGGGGAGACCATGCAGGCCGCGGCCCAGCTGCTCGGCGCGATGAGCCGCCGGGAGGCGGTCGAACTGCTCGCCGCCGCCGGCGCCGCCGCGATGGGCGGCGACTGACGCTAGGCGCCGGTGCGCTCGCGGTGCTTGCAGCCCGGCCAGCAGCAGGGCCGCCGCTGCCCCTCGGCGAGCTCTTCGCAGGTGCGGCGGATGCGACGGGCCCGGGTGGCCTCCTTCTTCGCGTCCTCCACCCAGCAGATGAACTCGTTGCGGGCCAGCGGCGTGATGTCCAACCAGGCGCTGAGTACCGAATCGTCGGCCTCGAGTGCGTCGCGGAGGTCGGCGGGGAGCTCGTGCACCACCCCGCCGGGCAGCCGTGTCGTGCTCATGCGCATTACGGTAAACCGGTGACCCTCGCCGTACCGGTCCACCGGGCTCACCGGGGTGTCGACGGTCACGACTGCCCCCGCCCGTACCGGCGCGCCGCGTCGACGGCGGCCTGGCGCACCCGCGCCGGGATGTACAGGGTGAACAGCGCGTTGAACACGTCTTCGCGCAACCGGGTGAGCGTCGAACTGGCGATGCGCCACTGCCCGTCGGCCTTGACGTAGGTCTCGGTGTAGTGGCCGTAGCCGCGCAGGTTCACCGCCGGCGCCAGCCGCACCACGTCTTCGAGCGCCCAGATGCCGTTCGCGGTGGCCGGCGACGTGAGCTCGAGCTCCGGGTTGTGCACCTGGTGCGCGGTGACCTGCGACGGCTTGCCGAGGCTGCGGCGGGTGAACGCGACGAACGCGTCGGCGCCGGCGATGCGCCTGCCGCCGGCCGCGGAGGTGTCGCTGACGAAGTCGTCGGTAAACAGGGTGCGCCACTGTTCCCACTGCTTGGTGTCCAGCAGCCGGCAGTAGCGGGCCTTCAACTGCTTGAGCTGCTCGATCTCGGCGAGCGCGGCGCTGTCCATGGCCGAAAAGCGTGACATCGCATCGCAGATGTGTAAAGCCGCACCGCTGCGCGCCCGCCCCGCGTGGCTTGAAACCGCCGGACCCGGGTATCCCGAGCGCTTGGACCGCCGGTCCTGGCGAAAGGAAGGTATGACCTCAGCGCACACCCCAGCGCACACCCGACCCGACAGCCGCGACATCGACGACGCGAGACGCCTCATCGGCACCGTCTCCGATGCCTTCTCGGCCAGCGTCGTCGGCCAGCAGAACCTGCGGGAATCGCTGCTGATCGGGCTGCTCTGCGGCGGTCACGTGCTGCTCGAGAGTGTGCCCGGCCTGGCGAAGACCACCGCGGCGCGGGTGATCGCCGAATCGATCAACGGCAAGTTCTCCCGCATCCAGTGCACCCCGGACCTGCTGCCCAGCGACATCATCGGCACGCAGATCTACGAGGCGGCCACCAACTCGTTCGTCACCCAGCTCGGGCCGGTGCACAGCAACATCGTGCTGCTCGACGAGATCAACCGGTCGAGCGCCAAGACGCAGAGCGCGATGCTGGAGGCGATGGAGGAACGGCAGACCACCATCGCGGGCGTGGTGTACCCGATCCCGGAGCCCTTTCTGGTGATCGCCACCCAGAACCCCGTCGACCAGGAGGGCACCTATCCGCTGTCGGAGGCGCAGACCGACCGGTTCCTGCTCAAGGACGTGCTGCGCTATCCGTCGGCGGCCGAGGAGGTCGAGGTCATCGAGCGCATCGACGCCGGGGTGTACGACCCCGCGCGGCGGGCCAGGCCGGTGATCAGCCTCGACGACGTCCGGCGGCTGCAGCAGGTGGCGCGCGGCATCCACATGGACCGGGCGCTGATCCACTACGCCAGCCAGCTGGTGGCCGTCACCCGCGACCCGGCGCAGCACCTGCCGGCGCGCATCGCGCGGCTCGTCGAGTACGGCGCCAGTCCCCGCGCGACGATCGCGTTCAGCAAGGCCGGTCGGGCGCTCGCGCTGCTGTCGGGGCGCAGCCACGTGCTGCCCGAGGACATCGCGCGGCTGGCGCACCGGGTGCTGCGGCACCGGCTGATCCTCGGTTTCGAAGCCGCCACCGCCGGCATCACCCCCGACGCCGTCGTCGACGCCGTCCTGCAGGTCGTGCGGGTGCCCTGAGGCCTGTCTGACTTCGATGGGCACGCACCTCAACCGCGCGAAGGCGCACTTCGGCACCGACGTCACCGGGCTGCTCGAAGGCGGGCGGTACGCGCTGTTGCACACCCGCAGCTTGGAGTTCGACGACTTGCGGCCCTACGTGCCCGGCGACGACGTCCGCGACATCGACTGGAAGGCGTCGGCCCGGTCGGGCCATGTGCTGATCAAGCGCTTCGTCTCCGAGAAGCACCACAAGATCCTGCTCGTCGCCGACGCCGGCCGGAACATGGCGGCGCTGACGCCCAGCGGCGAGGACAAACGCGACGTGGCGGCGCACGTGCTGGGCGCCGTCGGGCTGATCACGCTCGGCCGCTCCGACGAGATCGGCATGGTGTACGGCGACGCGCGCGGCTGCGCGAACATCCGGCGCCGCCGCGGCGAGGTGCACATCGAGCACATGCTGCACCGCTTCTACGAGCACACCCTCGCCGCACCCGGACCCAGCGACATCGTCGGCCAGTTGGAGTATGTGGCCACCCACCATCGCGCGCCGATGCTGGTGTTCGTGGTGTCCGACGAACCCGATGTCGACGAGCGGCTCACCGAGGTGTTGACGGTGCTCGCCGGGCGCCACCAGGTGATGTGGGCGTTCGTGTCCGACATGCCGGCGGTTGGACCCGACGATGACGTCGACGGCTATGACGTCGGCACCGGTGCCTACGTGCTCAGCGCCGCCACGCTCGGCGCGAAAGTGGTGGCCGCCTACCGCAGGGCCGAGGAGGCGCGGGCCCGCCGGCTCACCGAACTGCTCACGACGCACGGCGTGCCGCACACCCGCATCGCCGGCAGCGACGAGCTGCGCACCAAGCTGATCGCACTGACCCAGGTGTTCAGCCGTGCCCGATGATCTGCTGCGCTTCGTCGGCGGGCCGCCGTCCTACGCCTCGCTGTGGCTGTGGCTCGGCATCGCGCTGCTCGTCGTCGTCGTGCTCTGGTACGCCGGGGTGCTGGTGTGGACCATGCCGTCGCGGCGGTTGCGCGCGCTGCCGGTGGTGCGGGACGCGCACGCGCGTGTGCTGCGGGAACGGTTCGCGCGCAGCGTCCGCGAGGCCGTCGAGCGCCACCGCGCCGGCGAGTGGTCGGCCGCGCGGGCGTCGGGCGCGATGAGCGCGGCCGTGCGGAACTTCCTGTACCAGCGCACCGGCGCCCCCGCGCCCTACCTGCAGCTCTCCGACCTGCCGCGAGCCGGTCTGGAAGCGGCGCAACCGGTGCTCAGCACGCTCGCCGACGGACAGTTCAACGACGCGTCGCGCATCAGCGTGGCCGACGCGGGCGCCGCGGCCGAGGAGTTGATCCGGACGTGGAACTGATCTGGTGGCCGGTCGCGCTCGTCGCGGCGCTCGTCCTCGCCGCGTGCATCGGCGTCGCGGGCTTCACCCGGCTGCGACGGGCCACGCAGCTGCGCCGGCTGGCGCACGCCGACCGGCTCACGACGCTGCCGGAGTACGCCCGGCTGGCGCTGCTGCGCTCGGTGGCGGCGATCGTCAGCATCGCGCTGCTGATCCTGGTGTTCGCCGCCGCGGCGGTGGTGGCAGCGCGGCCCGGGGGGCTGCCGGCCGGTGCGGGCGACGCACAGGCCGCGCCGCGCGAGGAGATCATGCTGTGCGTCGCCGAGCCCGCCACCGCACCCGTCACCGGCCGGTTCCTCGGCTACTTCGCCCGGCAGGCGACAACCCTGCGCTCCGAGGGGATCGGGCTGACCACCCCGACGCGCCGCGTCATCCCGCTCACCCGCGACTACCAGTTCGCGGGTAGCCGGCTCGGCGAGTACGCCGCGGTGGCCGACGATCCGGCGGCGCGCACGTCCCGGGAGCGGGCCGCCGCCTTCGCCCCCGACGTGCGCTACACCGACTACGCCGCCACCGTCGAGGACGTCGTCGCGATGTGCCTCACCGGATTCCCGCCCGCGGATCCCGCTGCGCCGCAACGCCGCTCGCTGGTCTACCTGGGCGCGGCCGCCCTGCGGGCGCCCGGCGACACCCGGCCCTCGCTGTTCACCACCGCCCAGGTCGCCGACCTCGCGACCCGCGCCGGCGTGCAGGTGAACGCGATCGCCCTCCCGTCGGCGGGCCGGTCCGACGCGCTGCAGAAGGTGGTCGACGACTCCGGGGGCCGGTTCGTGCGCTATCTGCCCGCCGATGACGCCGACGGCGCGCGGTTGACCGCGGAGCTCGACGCCGTACGGGCAGCCGCGCCCACGCCGGCCGGACCCGGCGCCGGGACGCTGTCGGGGACCCTGCG
Organism: Mycobacterium sp. MYCO198283; assembly: GCF_021213805.1. Lineage (GTDB taxonomy): Bacteria > Actinomycetota > Actinomycetes > Mycobacteriales > Mycobacteriaceae > Mycobacterium. The sequence goes on along the minus strand of NZ_JAJQJI010000009.1, from coordinate 55,785 downwards.
GGACGCCCCGGAACTTCCGCTGATCGTGGCGCTGGCGCTGGCCGGCGTGCTGAGCTTCGGGCTGGCGGTGATGCGCCGGTGACCTTCGCCCCCGTGATCCCGCCGATCGTGCTGCTGATGATCGGCGCGGCGCTGCTGCTGCTGCGGCTGCTGAGCCTGATGCGGGCGCGCCGCCGCACCCGCGCGACGCTGCTGCGGTGGGCCGCCCTGACGGCGGCGCTGCTGCTGCTCGTGCTCGCGGCGGCCCGGCCGGTGCTCGGCGCCGCGCCGCAGCAGGCGGCGGGTGGCGGCGAGACCAGCGACGTCAACGTGTTCCTCGTGGTCGACCGCTCGGTGGACACCACCGTCCCCGACGTCGACGGCGCGCCGCGGTTCGACGCCATCCGCGCCGACGTGGCCGCGCTGGTCCAGCGGTATCCGCGGGCGCGGATCGCGATCATCGGTTTCGCGTCCCGGCCGTCGCTGGACTGGCCGCTGTCGCAGGACGTCTGGAGCCTCGGCCCCGAGCTCGATGCGCTCGCGCCGTACCCGGCCGCACCCGACGCCGCCCAGCAGGTGAACGCCGCCGCGGCCGCCACCGTCCTGCGCTACCAGCTGATCGCCGCCGCCCAGCAGTACCCGGGCGCCCAGAACCTGGTGTTCTACCTGGGCTCGGGCGCGGGCGGCTCACAGGCACCGCAGGGCGAGTTCAGCGTCACCTCCGTCGACGGCGGGGCGGTGCTCGGCTACGGCACCGCGGCCGGGGCGCTCGTCGACCAGCCGGGCCCGTCGGTGGTGTCCGGGCGCAACGAACCGGCGCTGCGGGCGATCGCCGGCCAGCTCGGGGTGCCCTACGTGCAGCGCGACGGCGGCCCGCTGGCCGACGCGCTGCCGGGTGACGATCCGGGCGCGGCCGCGACGGGTCCGCAACAGCCCGCCGGCCTGGCACCCGAACCGGCCGAGTCCACCGAGCTGTACTGGCTGGCCGCGGCGCTGGCCGCGGCGCTGCTGCTCGTCGAGATCTTCCTGACCGTCCGCGAGTTCCGGCGCAGCCGGCTGGTGCGCAAGGAGGTCGAGCGGTGAGGCGGCGTGCGCTGCGGCGGAAACTGCTGCTGTACTCGGCGCCGATCGTGCTGCTGCTGGTGGTCGTCGCGGTGAAATTGCTGTCGGTGTCGGTCGTGGGCCGCTCGGCGCTCTCCGACGTCGCGGCCGGAAACGTCGCGGCGCTGCGCGAGGACGTCGACGTGTTGTCGACTCTCGACATCGTCGAGCCCGCGAAAACCGCGTTCGTCGCCGGCAACCTGGCGGTGTTGGAGAATCGGCTCGCCGACGCCGACGCCGCGTTCGGCGAGGCGCTGGCCGGCACCGACCCGGCGGCGAGCTGCCCGGTGCGCATCAACCTGGAGCTGGTCCGCGAGGTGCAGGGCGACGTGGCCGGCTGGGAGCGCGACGTCGAGGCCGCCCGCGAGCGCTACACCAGCGCGCTGACGATCGTCGGCGAGGCGCCGGCCGGCTGCTTTGCGGGCAACACCGACCCGGACCCGCAGCGCCGGGCCGTACGCGCCGACGCCGCCGAGCGGCTGCGCACCAAGCTCGCCGGGCTGGCCAATCCGCTGCCACCGCCACCGCCACCGCCCGCAGCCGTCCCGGCGGCACCGCCCCCGCCGCCGCCACCCGGCGCCGAGGCCGAGTCGCAGCCGCCGTCACCCGCGGAGCTCGGTCCCGGCGATCCGTTCGAGCGGCTCCGCAAGATCCTGCGCGACGGCGCCGCGGCCCGCGCGGGGTGACGGCCCAGCCGCCCGTCGGTAGGCCCACGACGCATTCCCGCGGCTAGTAAGGTCACCCTTAGTTGACGGGAAGGACCGCTGAATGGCGCGCGGAATCCAGGGCGCAATCCTCAAGGGCTACGGCGCCCGCGACCACCTCGCCACCGTGGTCGACAAGGTCCACGTCGCACCACACGTCGTGCGGGTGCGGATGCACTCGGACACCGTGTTCGACGACGTCGTCGCCGAGCCCGCCGCCTGGCTGCGCTTCTGGTTCCCCGACCCCGACGGGTTCACCACCGAGTTCCAGCGGGCTTACACGCTCACCGAAGCCGATCCCGCGACCGGCCGGTTCGCCGTCGACATGGTGCTGCACGAACCCGCCGGCCCGGCGTCGACCTGGGCAAAGACCGTCGAGCCGGGCGCCACGATCGCGGCGGTGTCGCTGATGGGTTCGGCCCGCTTCGACGCCCCCGACCCGCAGCCGGCCGGCTACCTGCTCATCGGCGACGCGGCGTCGGTACCGGGGATCAACGGCATCATCGGCGCCGTCCCGCCCGACGTGCCGATCGAGCTGTACCTCGAGCAGCACGACGAGCACGACCCGGCGATCCCCCTCGCCGAGCACCCGCGGCTCGCGGTGCACTGGGTCACCGGCGGCTCGCTGGCCGCGGCCCTCGAACAGCGCGACTGGTCGAACTGGTATGCCTGGGCGACGCCCGAAGCCCATGCGCTCAAACAGGTCCGCGCCCGGCTCAAGGAGTTCGGCTTCCCCAAGTCGGACGTCCACGCGCAGGCCTACTGGAACGCCGGCCGCGCGATGGGCACCGACCGCGAGCGGCCCACCGCCGAGCCCGAGCCCGCGGCCGTACCGCCGCGCGGCACCTGGCAATCGCAGGGTGCCAGCCGGCTGCTCGCGCCGCTGCGCCGGGCGCTGATCGTCGCCGGAGTGCTGCAGGCCGTCGTCACGCTGGTCCAGTTGGTGCCGTTCGTGCTGCTCGTCGAGCTGGCCCGGCGGATGCTCGCCGGCGCCCAGCAGCTCTGGCCGGTGGGCGTCGCGGCCGTCGTCGCGCTCGGCATCGGGACCACGCTGGCCGCGGCGCTGACGCTGTGGCTGCACGCCGTCGACGCCCGGTTCGCCGCCGACGTGCGGCGCCGGCTGCTCACCAAGCTGTCGCGGCTGCCGCTCGGCTGGTTCACCGCCCGCGGCTCGGGCTCGATCAAGCAGCTCGTCGGCGACGACACCCTGTCGCTGCACCACCTCATCACCCACGCGGTTCCCGACGCCGTCGCGGCCGTCGTCGCACCCGTCGCGGTGCTGGTCTACCTGTTCGCGGTCGACTGGCGGATCGCGCTCGTGCTGTTCCTGCCGGTGCTGTGCTGGCTCGTCGTGTCCTCGACCATGGCGGCGCAGTCCGGTCCGCGCATCCCGCAGGCCGCGCGCTGGGCAGCGCGGATGAACGACGAGGCCGCTGCCTACCTCGACGGGCAGCCGGTGATCCGGGTGTTCGGCGGCGCCGCGGCGTCCTCGTTCCGGCGGGCGCTCGATTCCTACGTCGGTTTCCTCGCCGCCTGGCAGCGCCCACTGGCCGGCAAGAAGGCGCTCACCGATCTGGTCACGCGGCCGGCCACCTTCCTGTGGCTCATCGCCGCCGCGGGCACGCTGCTGGTGGTCAACGGCGACCTCGATCCGGTCGACCTGCTGCCGTTCCTGTTCCTCGGCACCACCTTCGGCGCCCGGCTGCTCGGCATCGCCTACGGCATCGGCGGCGTCCGCACCGGCCTGCTCGCCGCCCGCCGCATCCAATCGGTGCTCGACGAGCCCGAACTCGACACCCAGCAGCACCCGCCGACCGGCGCCGCCCCCGGCACCGTTGAGTTCGACCGGGTGACCTTCGGGTACCGGCCCGGCGTACCCGTGGTCGACGACGTGTCGCTGACGCTGCGGCCCGGAACGGTCACCGCGCTGGTCGGCCCGTCCGGTTCGGGCAAGTCGACGCTCGCGTCGCTGCTGGCCCGCTTCCACGACGTCGGGTCCGGCGCCATCCGCGTCGACGGGCGTGACATCCGGTCGCTGTCCGCCGACGAGCTGTACCGGCGGGTCGGCTTCGTGCTGCAGGACGCGCAGCTCGTCGGTGGCACGGTGCGCGAGAACATCGCGCTCGCGGTGCCCGACGCCACCGACGAGCAGGTGCACGCCGCCGCCCGGGAGGCGCAACTCCACGACCGGATCCTGGCGCTGCCCGCCGGCTACGACACCGTGCTGGGCGCCGGCGGCGGGCTCTCCGGCGGCGAGCGGCAACGGCTCACCATCGCCCGTGCGCTCCTGGCCGACACGCCAGTGCTGATCCTCGACGAGGCCACCGCGTTCGCCGACCCGGAGTCGGAGTTCCTGGTGCAGCAGGCGATCAACCGGCTCACCCGGTGCAGGACGGTGCTCGTCATCGCCCACCGGCTCCACACCATCACCGCCGCCGACCAGATCGTCGTCCTCGACGGCGGACGCATCGCCGAACGCGGCACTCATGACGAACTGCTCGCCGCCGACGGGCGCTACCGCCGGCTCTGGGAGTCCGCCGGCACCGCAGCGCCGGTGACGCGGTGATCCGCACGCTGCGCGCGCTCATGCCGCGCGGCCAGCGCGTCGGGCGCTTCGTCGCGCTGGCCGTCGCATCGGTGATCCTGCGGGCGGTGGCGACGGTGCTGCTCGTGCCGCTCGTCGCGGCGCTGTTCAGCGGGGCGCCGGGCGACGCGCTCGGTTGGCTCGGCTGGCTGACGGCGGCGACCGCGGCCGGCTGGGCCGTCGACTGGTGCGTGTCGCGGCTCGGGTTCGAGCTCGGGTTCGCCCTGCTTGCGCGGGCGCAGCACGACGTCGCCGACCGGCTGCCCGGCATCGCGCTCACCTGGTTCACCGCGGAGCGCACCGCGACCGCGCGCCAAGCGATCGCCGCCACCGGCCCCGAGGTCGTCGGGCTGGTGGTCAACCTGCTGACACCGCTGCTCGGCGCGGTGCTGCTGCCCGCGGCGATCGGCGTCGCGCTGCTGTTCGTCTCCTGGCCGCTCGGGCTCGCCGCGCTCACCGGCGTCGTGGTGCTGGGCGGCGCGCTGTGGGCCGGCGGCCGGCTGACCCGCGCGGCGGATCAGGTTGCCGCGCAAACGAATTCGGCGTTCACCGAACGGCTGATCGAGTTCGCCCGCACCCAGCAGGCGCTGCGGGCCGCCCGCCGCGTCGAGCCCGCCCGCAGCGCGGTCGGCGAGGCGCTTGCCGCCCAGCACGGCGCCACGCTGCGGCTGCTGCGCCTGCAGGTGCCAGGCCAGATGTTGTTCGCGCTCGCCGGCCAGTTGGCGCTGATCCTGCTCGCCGGCGTCATCACGGCGCAGACGGTCAGCGGATCACTCGGGGTCGCCGAGGCCGTCGCGTTCATCGTGGTGACCGTCCGCTACCTCGAGCCCTTCACCACCGTCGCGGAGCTGTCGCCCGCCATCGAGAGCGCCCGCGCGACGCTCGACCGCATCTCGGCCGTACTCGCGGCGCCGAGCACCCCGGCCGGGACCGCGTCACTGCCGTCCGGCGCGCCGCCCCGCATCGCGTTCGAGGACGTCACGTTCCGCTACGGCCAGGACGGCCCTCCGGTGCTCGACGCCGTCAGCGTCGTCCTGGAACCCGGCACCACCACCGCGATCGTCGGGCCGTCGGGATCGGGCAAGAGCACCATCCTCGGGCTCATCGCGGGCCTGCACGAACCGACCGGCGGCCGCGTGCTGGTCGACGGCGTCGACACCGCCAGCCTCACCGCCGACGCTCGGCGGGGGCTGGCCGCCGTGGTGTTCCAGCATCCGTACCTGTTCGCCGGCAGCATCGCCGACAACATCCGCGCGGGCGATCCGGACGCGTCCGCCGAGCAGATCGCGGCGGTGATGCGCCTGGCCCGTGTCGACGAGCTCGTCGAACGGCTGCCCGACGGCGCCGCCACCGCGGTGGGCGAGGCCGGCGCGGCGCTCGCCGGCGGCGAGCGGCAGCGCATCAGCATCGCGCGGGCGCTGCTCAAGCCGGCGCCGATCCTGCTGGTCGACGAGGCGACCAGCGCGCTCGACAACGAGAACGAACGCGCGATCGTCGACGCGCTGACCGCCGACGTGCGCCCGCGGACCCGGATCATCGTGGCGCACCGGCTCGCGAGCATCGCCCGCGCCGACCGGGTGCTGTTCGTCGACGGCGGACGCATCGTCGAGGACGGCACCATCGGCGAGCTCCGCAGTGCCGGCGGCCGGTTCAGCGAATTCTGGCAGCAGCAGCACGACGCCGCGCGCTGGCGAGTGGGCGGCTACCGCTCCGGCAGCTCGTAGCGCCGCAGGAAGTCCTCGATGAACCGGTGCGCCTGGGCGTGCCCGCGGGCGATGCCGAGGTTCTCCTCCAGCACGAGGATGCGCGACAGGCTCGCGACGATCATCGACATCACCACCGGCGGGAAGGCGTCGACGTCGACGCCGTGGGCACGCAGCGCCAGCGCGACCGCTTCCTCCTCCAGCGCCCGGAACTGGTCGGCATACCGGGTGATCTCGGCGGCGATGGCCTTCCTGTGGTTGGCGAGCGCCATGAACTCCATCCACAACCGGGCTTCCCGCGCGGAGTTCAGCCGCCACAACGCGTGCAGGGGTTCGGGGCGGGCGAGCAGTTCGCGCTGCCGCTGCAGGTTGGCGTCGGCGCCCGCCCGCAGCACCGCCACGTACAGGTCGTCCATGCTGGGGAAGTAGTAGTGCACCAGCGCGGGTTTGACGCCGGCCTCGGCGGCCACCCGGCGCGAGGTCGCGGCCGCGTATCCCTCGGCCAGCATCAGCTTCGCGGTCGCCGTGATCAGCGCCTGCCGGGCCGGCGTATCCCGGCTGCCCGCCCTTGACCGGTCGGCGGACGGGCTGCTAGACATGCCGCAACAGTAGTGACTGGGCAGTCGCTCAGTCACGGGGCGTGAGCGGAACATCGGGGTTCGTCGTGAGTGGTCGCGTCGCCGGCAAGGTCGCCTTCATCACCGGCGCGGCGCGCGGCCAGGGCCGCAGCCACGCCGTCCGGCTCGCCCAGGAGGGCGCGGACATCATCGCCGTCGACATCTGTCGCGGCTTCGAAGGATCGCCCGCGCCGGCGGCCACGCCGGCGGATCTCGCCCAGACGGCGGACCTGGTCAAGAACCTCGACCGCCGCATCGTCACCGCCCAGGTCGACGTCCGTGACGCCGACGCGCTCAGCGCCGCCGTCGACGCCGGGGTCGAGGAGCTCGGCCGGCTCGACATCGTCGTCGCCAACGCCGGCATCGGCACCGTCGGGGTGAAGCTGCACAAGATGTCGGAAGCCAGCTGGGACGAGACGTTGAGCGTCAACCTCGGCGGCGTCTGGAAGACCATCAAGGCAGGCGTGCCACACCTCCTCGCGGGCGGCCGCGGCGGGTCCGTGGTCATCACCAGCTCCGTCGGCGGCCTCAAGGCCTACCCGCAGGTCGGTCACTACACAGCGGCCAAACACGGGGTCATCGGCCTGATGCGGACCTTCGCCGTCGAACTGGGAGCGCACTCGATCCGCGTCAACACCGTGTGCCCCACCCACGTGCGCACGCCGCTGCTGATGAACGAGCCCACCTACCGGCTGTTCCGGCCCGACCTGCAGCACCCCGGCCCCGACGACCTGGCGCCGATCTGCCAGTCGTTCCACTTCCTGCCGACCCCGTGGGTGGAGCCGGTCGACATCAGCAACGCGGTGTTGTTCCTCGCCTCCGACGAGGCGCGCTACGTCACCGGCGTGAGCCTGCCCGTCGACGCGGGCAGCATGTTGAAGTGAGGGAGCCATGACCGCCCCCGCGGTGTACTACGACCCGTACGACATCGGCATCGTCACCGACCCGTATCCGACGTACGCGCGGCTGCGGGAGGAGGCGCCGCTCTACTACAACGATCGCTACGACTTCTGGGCGCTGTCACGCCACGCCGATGTCGAACGGGCGCTGGCGGATTGGGAGACGTTCTCCAACAGCCGCAGCGACATCCTCGAGCTGGTGCAGTCGGACTACCCGATGCCCAAGGGCGTCATGATGATGGCGGACCCGCCGGTGCACACCATGCTGCGCGGGCTGATGGCGCGGGTGTTCACCCCGCGGCGCATGGCCGCCATCGAAGACCAGATCCGGGCGTACTGCGTGCGCTGCCTCGACCCGCTCGTCGGGTCCGGCGGCTTCGACATCATCGCCGAGCTGGCCTCGATGATGCCGATGCGGGTGATCGGCATGCTGCTGGGAATACCGGAGTCCGAGCAGGTTTCGGTGCGCGACGCCAACGACGCGAACCTGCGCACCAAGCCCGGCGCCCCGATGAAGGTGGCCGACCCGGACCGCATCGCCGACGGCCGCATCTACGCCGACTACGTCGAATGGCGGTCGCACCACCCGTCCGACGACCTGATGACCGCGCTGCTGAACGTCGAGTTCACCGACGAGCACGGCGTCGAGCGCAAGCTCACCCGCAAAGAGGTGCTGCACTACACGCAGGTCGTCGCCGGGGCGGGCAACGAGACGACGGGCCGGCTGATCGGCTGGCTGGCGAAGGTGCTGGCCGAGCATCCCGACCAGCGCCGCGAGGTGGAGCATGACCGCAGCCTGCTCGGCCGGGCGGTGGACGAGACGCTGCGCTTCGAGCCGACGGGTCCGCACGTCGCCCGTTGGGTGGCACGGGATTTCGAGGCGTACGGCACGACGGTGCCCGCCGGCAGCGCCATGCTGCTGCTGTTCGGCGCCGCCAACCGCGACCCCCGCCGCTACGCCGACCCCGACACGTTCGACATCCACCGCGACAACATCAGCCACCTCACCTTCGGCAAGGGCCTGCACTACTGCTTGGGCGCCAACCTCGCCCGACTCGAAGGCCGCGTGGCGCTCGACGAGCTGCTCAACCGGTTCCCCGAGTGGGAGATCGACTACGCGACGGCGCGACTCGCGCCGACATCAACGGTGCGCGGTTGGGAGCGGCTGCGCATCCTGCTGCCCTAGGTCGGTCGCCGGCGGAACGAGGTTGTCGACGATCAATCCGATGGTGAAGTCGAAGCGTTCGTGTCCGACCCCGGACGTGAGTTCCTCGGCGTAGCGGCGCGTGTGGGGAAAGTCGTTCTCGGGCAGCGCCTTCAGCCGGCCGACGAGGTCGGCGCGGCTCACCACCCACGGGGCGTCGGGGTCTTCTTGACGCTGGCGGACCATGGAACGTTCCAGCGCGTAGCCGGCGACGTAGAGCGTCAGCGCGTCGATCGTCCATGCTGCCACCTGCGGCCCGATTCCGCCGGCGAGCAGGATGCCGAGCATCGTCTCGCTGACCCGAGCGGTGTGGGTGTTGCCGGGCACCAACGCCAGTGCGGCGCGTGAGATGCCCGGGTAGGCCAGATACTGATCCCTGAGCTGCGCGCACACATCGCGGATCTGTTCACGCCAGCGTGCCGGATCGGGTGCGGGCAGTGTCAGCCGGGAACACAGGTGGCCGATCAGCAGGTCGTCGAGGTCGGCCTTGGTGGAGATGTGGGCATACAGCGACGACGGGCCGGTGTCGAGCACGCCGGCGACCCGCCGGATCGTCAAGGCGTCATAACCCTGACTGCCGACGACCTGCAGAGCGGCAGCGGTGATCCGCTCGCGGGTGATCGGCGGCTTTCGAGGCGCGGCGGCATCGGCCGCCCTGCCGCGGGATGGCATTCCGCCAGACTAGCTTGACACGAACTTAGTTCGTCGCGTACAACCGGCTGAGACAGGACGAACTAAGTTCGTCGACGTAGCGGGGAGTTGTGCATTGGCTGGGAAGGTTGCTGTGATCACCGGCGCGAGCCGTCCGCTCGGGCTCGGTTTCGCCGTGGCGGGCCAGCTCGCCGAACTGGGTTATCACGTCGTGCTGACGGCCCGCGACGCCGCCCGCGCGGAACCGTTGGCTCAACGGTTGCGCCAAGACGGGTACAGCGCCGAAGCGCTGGCCCTGGATCTGGCCGATCACGCCGGCATCCGCGAGGCCGCCGGCTATCTCACTGCGAGCTTCGACCGACTCGACGCGTTGATCAACAACGCGAGCGTCATGCCGGACTTCGCAACGCTTTCCGCGCTGGACGCCGACCTCGATGTCGTGCGCTGCGCGCTGGAGGTCGACGTGATCGGCCCGTGGGCGCTGGTGCAGGCGCTGCAGCCGTTGCTGGCCGCCGCGCCCGCGGCCCGGATCGTCAATGTGTCCAGTGTTTCTGCGCTGCAGCTCGCGACCGGACTGGATCTGGGGGCCAGCCTCCGGGCGCCGGCCTATTCGATGGCCAAACACCTGCTCAACGCGTTGACCGTTGCCCTGTCCCGTGCTTTCGCCGACACCCCGATCCTGGTCAACGCCGTCGACCCCGGTGAGACCGCCACCCATCCCGAACGCGGCGGCGACGCCGACCGGCCCGCGGCCGAGAGCGCCCGCGGCGTCGTCTGGGCTGCCACGCTGGGCGCCGGCGGACCATCCGGACAGCTGTTTCGCGACCGGCGGCCCCTTCTGGAACACCATGGCTGAGAAGGAGCGCGCCGCGCGCCGCTGGTGGATCCTGGGCGTCATCTGCCTGGCTCAGCTGCTCGACGTGGTCGACGTCACGATCGTCACCATCGCACTGCCCGACGCGCAGCACGACCTCGGCTTTTCCGTCGGTGACCGGCAGTGGATCGTCACGGCCTACTCATTGGCCTTCGGCGCCCTGCTGCTGCCTTTCGGCCGGGTCGGCGACCTCATCGGGCGCCGAGCGATGCTGCTGATCGGCCTGTCCGTCTTCGCCGGGGCGTCGGCACTGGGAGGTGCCGCGCCGGGGTTCGCGGTGCTCGTCGCTGAGCGCGCCGCCCAGGGCGTGGCCGCGGCGATGATCGCCCCGGCCGCACTCGCGCTGCTGTCGACAACCTTCACCCGTCCCACGGAGCGGGCGACCGCGTTCGCCGTGTTCGGTGGTGTATCGGGATCCGGAGCGGCCATCGGCATGCTGCTCGGCGGCGTGCTCACCAACTACTTCGGCTGGCGCTCGACCTTGTTCGTCAACGTCGCCATCAGCCTCATGGCACTCACCGGCACCGCCGCCCTGATCGCGCGCCCACCCAAACCCCTCCACCGACCCGGCGTCGACCTGCCCGACACGGGCATCGCCGCGGCGGGGCTGTTCGCCATCGGCTACGGCCTCGCCCATACCGAGTCACACTCCTGGACAGCGCCGAACAGCTGGGGCTTCCTGGCGGGCGGCGCGACCCTGATCGCGCTGTTCGCGTGGCGGCAGACCCGCGCCGCCCATCCGCTGTTGCCACCACATGTCGTCGTCGACCGCACCCGTGGCGGCGCCAACCTCGCCATCTTCATCGGCGGCATCGGCCTGTTCGGCACGTTCTTCCTCCTGAACTACTTCTGCCAGGAGACCCTGCACTATTCGCCCATCACCACCGGGTTCGTGTTCCTGCCGATGGTGGCCACCCTCGTGATCACCGGAGGTGTGTGCACCACAGCGCTCTACCCCCGCATCGGCGCGCGGGCCACCGTCGTCCTGGGCATGCTCACCGCCGCCGGTGCGATGGTGTGCCTCACCCGTATCAGCGCCGAAAGCACCTACAGTGCAGACCTTCTCGTTCCCCTGATGCTTCTCGGTGTCGGCATCGGCGCCATCATCGCCCCTGCGATGAACGCGGGCACCACCGGAATCGAATCGCGGGACGCCGGTATCGCCTCGGCCACGATGAACGTCGCCCAGCAGCTCGGCGGGTCCATGGGTACCGCACTCCTGAACTCGATCGCCGCTTCCGCACTCGCGCGTCACGCGGCCGGCACCGACGGCGTCATCCACAGCTACACCGTCGCGTTCTGGGGCGCCAGTGCCATCCTCGCCACCGGCGCCCTGGCCTGCGGCCTCATCATGCCAAGCGGCACACCCAGCCGTGAGCCGACCGTCACGACGGCGACGTGACGGCGGTTGTTCGACACTCGGGGCTCGGCGGCACGGGATCGGATACCGGGGACAGCGGTCGCCGTCGGCGCGGTGGTCCGAGCGGTGGTTCACCCGGTGCGGTCCTCGTCGGCTCAACCGTCGCTCGGTGGTGGTCGCGGACGCTACCGTCGACTCTCATGACGTCGGGGCAGCGGATCGGCAAGACCAATTTCTTCGCCTGGTTGCTGTACGCGTTGCTGTGGCCGGTCGGGCTTTACGAGTTCATCGGCGGCGGCCTGGTGTTCGGCATGTCGACTGACGGCTGTCACGACGCCGCCTGCGACGCGCGCTACCACCCGCAGGCGGCGATCACCACGCTCGTCGTCGGGATCGTCGTCGTCCTGGTCGCCGTCGCGGCCGCCATGGTGGCTACGAAAGGGCGGCTCGTGCTGGTGTGGCCGTTCGTCGGCCTGCTGGGGTTGGCGCTGGTGGGCGCCATCGCTTTCGCGGTTTCTGAATCGTAACTGCCTGGTGCCGTTGAGTTCTGAGTCATACGCGGGAGTCGGCCGCGGTGCTCACCGTTTCCGAAGGTGTTGCAGTCCGTCTCCCGCCAGTTCGCCGACGACCGTCGAGAGCCTCCCGGTCATCGTCAGCAGCAGCGCCTCAGCTTTTCCCCGCACTTCCGGACCCCGGCCGGCCGACCAATCCATGTCCGTGGCGGCCAACCGCACCCCGCGAGTCCGCCGCGCGCCGCCGATCACCGGGCTGATCCGGGCGTAGTTCATCGCGGCCCGAAGCCTGTCGGGTGGAATGGTCCGCGAACATCCGAGGGGCCGGCGAATATCCTGCTGGTGGACGAGACACTCGATGAGCGCCACGCGGCCGCCGTAGAGGGCGCCCGCTCCAGCCGGTTCCATGCCATCACGCATCAGGCGGACGAGGAGCTCCGATGTCCGGCCGGCGAACCTCTCCAGCGCAGCGGCGTTGAGGCGGTCGACGTCCCAACGGTGGCGAAGCATGTCGATCACCAAGCGGGTTTTGGACTGATCGAGGTAGGCGATCGTGTGCGCGGCCACGTCCCGCACCGTCCAGCCTTGGCACAGACTCGCGGCATCCCACTGCTGCGGTGTCAGCGCGGCCAGCAGATCGGCAAACTCCGCTCGCTCCTCGCGGGCCAGGATCCGGACGGTCGTCATGTCGGACAGCTAAACAGAGAACCGCTCGCGCACCGCCCGGAACCGCTCCCACAGCTGCGCGGTGCGCTCCTCGGGCAGGACGGTCGCGGTGTCCGGGGGCAGTGCGTCGGCGAGGTCGCGGCGCGCCACCAGCCGCGTGCCGAGCGGCACGGGCGATCCCTCGAGCATGTGGCGGTAGGTGAGGTTGCCGCGCGTGAAGCCCTGGGTGTCAAGCCAATTCGCGCAGCCCGGATCGTCGTGGGCGAGCACCAACCGGATGCGGCCGTCGCCGTCGACGGCGGTGCGGGCGGGTGTGTAGCTCACCGGCCGGTAGAGGTAGTCCATGCTGGTGAAGAAGACGCCCATGTTGGTGAGCATCCACAGCCCGTCGTGGGCGTCGAACTCGACGATCAGTGCCTCGTCGGCGCCGAGCACCCAGTGCATGTTGGTGGCGGCCCGGCCGCGCTTGGTGTCGGCGTCGGTCGTCATGGCGTGCGGAAAGACGTTCGGCCGCAGCGCATCCACCCCGCCGTAGGTGAACGGGAACTCCGGCCACTGGCTCATCAGCCCGGTGACGAACTCGCCGGCCCACGCCATCGCGTCGACCAGGGTATCCGGGGTGGGCACCGGTTTCGGGGCGGTCATGTCCACGCATTCGATGCGCAGTCGGCCCGGCCGTTCGTGCCAGCTGTCGAACCCCTGCCGGATGAACAGCTTTCGGGACTCCGGTGTGGTCGGCAGCCAATTCGGCCCGCGCTCTCGGCCGCCGACGTACAGCTCGAACGTCCCGTCCGCGGCCTGCTCGAGCTGGTGACCGAACACGTTGGCCTGCGGGATGTCGCCGAACGGTTCGTGGAGCACGCCGGGGCCCTCGGGCCGGGCGCCCTGCACGGTGATGTTGAAGAACCGCGCGGTGCCGCGGTCGCCGGTGATCCGGTAGCGCGAGGTGCCGTCGATCCACGCCTGCTGATAGGTGAAGTCCGCGCTGTCGCCGGCGAGCTTGCGGGTCGGCGTGCAGAACGGGTGGATCAGCGGATACCGCGGATCCCGGGTCTCCAGCGCGAGGTCGAACGCTTGCCCCAGATTCTGGGTCAGGAAGCGGAACGCGTCGGCGCGCTGCGCGCCGGACGGCTCGTTGGCGTCCTTGAACGCCTGGTCGCCGGCGTCTCGGAGCCGGTCGCAGAACCGCGTCCACGCCGCGCGCAGCGCCGCGTCGTCGGGGCCGTCACCGAACGCCATCGCCCACCGCCTCCAGCAGCGCCGTCGTCACGTCGCAAGCGCGACGGGCGGCCGCCGCCGCGCCCTCGGCGTCGATGCGGGGGCCGATCAGCTCCAGGTCGAAGCCGCCGCGGTAGCCCGCGGCGAGTGCGTCGGCGACGAACGGCGCGATCGGGATGGCGCCGTCACCGGGTACCGCGCGAGCGGGCAGGGCGCGGTCGCCGAGCACGTAGTCCGACAGCTGGATCAACGCCAGCCGGGGCAGCGCCCGGCGCAGCAGGCCGGCGAGGTCCGCCTCGGCCCAGCAGTGGAACAGGTCGATGCAGACCCCGACGCCGGCGGACTCGGCCAGCGTCACGGTGTCGCGCAGCGTGTGCGCGATGTGGATGTCGGCATAGAGGCCCGACGCGTTCTCGATCGCGAGCGGCACGCCCGCCGCGGCGGCGTGCTCAACGCCCGGCGCAAGCACCTCGGCGAAGCGGGAAGCGGCCTGCTCCCAGGACATCTCGCCGCGGCCGCCGGTCAGCAGGTACACGCAGCCGGCGCCCACCGCGGCGGCCGCATCGGCGACCCGGCGCAGGCGGTCGCGCGACGCCCGGCGCTGTGCGTCGTCGGCGGGCAGCCGGCCACCACCGAAGACGTGGCAGACGGCCTGGACGACGTATCCGTCGGCGACCAGCGCCGGCAGGTCCGGTTCGGCGAGCTGGTGATCGATGAGGCTGAGCCGCCGCACCCCGAAGTCCTGCCAGTGCGCGACGAGGTCGGGCCACGGCGTGTCCGGGAACGCGACGGTGTGCACCGAGAGCCGCGGATCAGTCACGGTTCTCGATCTCGACGCCGAAACGCTCACGGAACGGTCGGAATTCGGCGTGCAGCGCGTCGAGGTCCTCGCCGATGTCGGTGAGCAGCGACGTCGAGTAGCGGAACTTGCCGTAGCGGTCGCCGCGGTTGTTCGCCAGATAGTGCCGCATCGCCGCGGCCGCCTCGCTGCTCAGCGCCCGGCCGCTGAACGCGTAATAGGCGGCGACGGTCCCCACCGGATCGGCGACGAAATCGGTGTAGCGGACATGCAGGATCCGCGGATCATCGACCATCGGGTGGCTCATGGTGTTGGCGATGCTCGCGCGGGTGAGCTCGAGGTGGAGTTTCGCCGCCGCGTGCAGGTCGACCGGCCCGACGATGCCTTCGGAGATGTCGGCCATCATCATGGTGCGCGACGCCGCCACCTGCACCGGGTCGCGGTGCAGCCAGACCAGCGTCGCGTCGGGGTAGGCGTCGAACAGCTCCCGCAGTCGGAAACCGTGGAAACCCTTGAGCACCCAGTGCTTCCGCGGCCGGCCGTACTGGCAGTGCTGCAGCATCGCGCGGTGGATGCGGTACTGCGCAACTGCATCGGTGGGCAGGCCGCCGACCAGCGTCGGCATCGGAACCCGCCACCACGCGGTCGGCGTCATGACCCGGAAGTCGAAGGCCCAGGTGCGTTCGTCCTCGGGCAGCCCGTTGCCCAGCATGTCGTTGTAGGGGTGGCTGTGCAGCCACTTCGGCAGCCTCGCGTTGATCTCGCGCCAGTCGTCGTCCGCCTTGGCTCGGCGCGGGTCGTCGGCGTCGGAAAGGCCCGGTGGCGGTGAGGGATACATGACCTCCCAGAACCGCAGCGCCCGCGCGGCCGGGTCCACCGACATCAGCGCGTGCATCAGGGTGGTGCCCGACCGTGGCTCGCCGGTCGCGAACATCGGCCGGTCGATGACCTCGTCGGCCACCGGATAGCGGTTGCGGTCCTCGAAGAACTCCAGCCGCGACGTCAGCAGGTCGACGCACACCTTTTCGGCGGCGCGCCGGCCCGCGTCGTCGAGCCCGATGGCGTTGAGGTGGTCGACGGCGATCGAGAAGCGTTGCGGCAGGCTGGGATCGCCGTACTCGGAGAGCCCGGTGAGCGCCTCGGCGCGCGCCAGCAGCTGGGCCGCGTCGAGCCGGTCGGTCATTGCCCGCCTCCGCACAGCCGCAGCAGCTCGTCCTCGGCCGCTCGGACGTTCGCCGCCGAGGCAGCGGCGTGGCGCAGCCCGGCCATCGCGCTGTAGTCGAGGATCTTCGGCACCCGCAGCCCGGCGTCGACGTACTCCCGGACGCGGCGGGCGACCGCCGCCGGGGTGCCGTGCGGCACGACGGCGAGGATCGCCTCCGGTTCGACCCGCGACAGGAAGTCCACGATCCGGTCGCGGGTGAGCGTCGCGGGGTCGATGTCGTGGAAGCCCCGCCAGTCGTCGCCCATCGGATGGGCGAACCCGAACT
This sequence comes from Mycobacterium sp. MYCO198283, assembly GCF_021213805.1. GTDB lineage: Bacteria > Actinomycetota > Actinomycetes > Mycobacteriales > Mycobacteriaceae > Mycobacterium. The sequence continues at coordinate 39,424 of NZ_JAJQJI010000009.1, read as the reverse complement.
GCCGCAACGTCGCCGCGGACACCTGCAGCAGGAACGCCTTGACCAGCGGTGCCTTCAGGATCTCCGCCAGCGCCGTGTCGTCCGCGGCGATCAGGCACACCTGGATGTAGGCCGGCGTGATCGCCATGGGGTCGCGTCCGGCGCGCTCCGCCGACCGGCGCACCGTCGCCAGCATGTCCGCGTAGTGCTCGGGTGTCCACGCGCCGGCCGGCCACCAGCCGTCGGCGTGGCGGCCGGTGATCTCGAGCATCCGCGGGCCGCTCGCGCCGATCCAGATGGGTGGCGGGCGGCCGTCGAACGGTTCGGTGTCCAGCCGCGCCCCGCGCAGCCGGTAGCACCGGCCGTCGAAGTCGACCGGCTTGTCGGCCGACCAGAGCAGCTCGATGACCTGCAGCGCCTCCTCGAACCGGGCGACCGGGCGGTCGAAGTCGAAGCCGTAGGGGACGATGTTCTCGCGCTCGCCGCTGCCGAGCCCGAGGATGAACCGGCCGCGGGCCACGTGGTCGATGGTCAGCGCGCTCTGCGCCAGCAGCGCCGGATGCCGCCGCACGGTGTCCACCACCGCGGTCACCAGGGGCACGGTGGTGGTCAGTGCCGCGGCCGCGGCGGCGACGGCCAGCGCGTCGAGGTGGCGGTGCGGCGAGGGCGATGCGGTCGCCAGGTCGGTGAACTCGGGCGTCCAGATCGAGTCGGGCCAGAAGCTGACCATGTGGTCGGGCAGCCACGCCGAGTGGTAGCGCCCGCTGTCCAACGCCGACAGCTGGGACAGGTCCAGCGGAAGCGTCGTCCGCAGGAAGGCGGCAGGCTGGACGGCGCTCACCGAGGTGCTGGGCACTCGCTCAGCTTAGGGATCCGCGCCGGGTTCGCGCCCCGAATCGGCGAAGCCGCGCCCACCGGTGCGAACCCACCTGCGGTTATCGTCGGGTGGAAACCAGGCGCGCCCGCCCGCGACGAGGAAGCACCATGACGATTCCCGGTACGCCGGAGTCCGCCGCCCCGGCTCCGACGTGTTTCCGCCACCCCGACAGAGCGACGTACCTGCGGTGCACCCGCTGCGGGCGCTACATCTGCCCCGAGTGCATGCGCTCCGCCGCCGTCGGCCACCAGTGCGTCGACTGCGTCCACGCGGGTGCGGCCAGCGTGCGCGAGGCCCGCACCCCGTTCGGCGGGCGCCTGCGCTCCGGTGCCCCGGTGGTCACCTACACGCTGATCGCGGCCAACGTGGTGGTGTTCCTGCTGCAGCGCGCGGGCGACGGGATGACGGCGGAACTGAGCCTGCAGCCGCTCTACGTCGCCGACGGCGAGCACTACCGGCTGCTCAGCTCGGCGTTCCTGCACTACGGGCTGCTGCACCTGCTGTTCAACATGTGGGCGCTGTACGTCCTCGGCGGGCCGTTGGAGAGCTGGTTCGGCCGGTTGCAGTTCGGCGCGCTCTACGGGCTCAGCGCCCTGGGCGGTTCGGCGGCGGTGTTCCTGCTGTCGCCGGTCGACAGCTGGACCGCCGGTGCGTCCGGGGCGGTCTTCGGGCTCTTCGGTGCGACGTTCGTCGTCGCCAAACGCATGCGGATGGACGTCCGCTCGGTCACCGTCCTCATCGTGCTGAACCTGGTGATCACCTTCGCCATGCCGTCCATCAGCTGGCAGGGGCACATCGGCGGCCTGGTCACCGGCGCGGCGATCGCGGCGGCCTTTGCGTTTGCGCCACGCGACCGCCGCAACCTGATCCAGGGCAGCACCGCGGCGATCGCGCTGCTGATCGTCGCCGCGCTCGTCTCGTGGCGCACTGCCGAACTCGCCCCGCTGACCGCCTACCTCGGCTGACGCCTCAGGCTCGCTGGCGACCGCGCGTTACAGTCGCAGCACGATTCGTCAACGTCAGGCGCAAGATGCAGTTCACGTTCACCCACCCGATGCACAGCCATCCGTACCACCCGGAGCTGGTGACCGGATCGGGCATCGCCGCGGTGGCCGCGGCCGCCGAGCGGGCGGGTTTCGGCGGGTTCGGGTTCACCGACCACCCGGCGCCCACCGAGAAGTGGCTGCGGGCCGGCGGCCACGACGCCGTGGACCCGTTCGTCGCGATGGGCTTCGCCGCGGCCCACACCCGCACGCTGCGGCTGATCCCGAACATCGTCGTGCTGCCGTACCGCAACCCGTTCGTCGTGGCCAAGGCGGGCGCCACGCTCGACCTGCTCTCGGAGGGCCGCTTCACGCTGGCCGTCGGCGTCGGTTACCTCAAACGCGAGTTCGCCGCGCTCGGCGTCGACTTCGACGAGCGCGCGGCCCTGTTCGACGAGGCGCTGGAAGTGATCCGCGCGATCTGGACCACCGACGACCTGTCCTACGCGGGAAGGCATTTCGACGCGTCCGGCATCACCGCCCATCCCCGCCCGGTGAGCCGGCCGCATCCGCCCATCTGGATCGGCGGCAACACCGCGGCGGCGCGGCGACGCGTCGCGCGGCACGGCGACGGCTGGTGTCCGTTCCCGGCGGCGGGCGGCCTGGCGCGCACGGCCCGCACCGCATCGCTCACGGTCGCCGAGCTGCCCGCCGCGATCGACCACCTGCGGCGCCTGCTCGACGAGGTGGGCCGCGACCCGGCGACCGTCGACATCTCGTTCACCAACGCCGCCGGCGGCACGCCGGGGGCCGACGACTTCGCCGCGGACGCCTATCTCGACGGCGTCGAACGGCTGGCCGCGCTCGGCGTCACCTGGTGCACCGTGCACCTGCCCGGCGACAGCCTGACCCGCGCGCTCGACGCCGTCGAACAGTTCGGCGCCGAAGTGCTGAGCCAGTTGCGATGACCCGCTGATGCGATGCGATCTCTTCGGCCCGCTGTAGCGCGCTAGGTGTCCTCGGCCTCGACCGGTTCCGCATCGCGGCGGTCGCGCAGCGCGACGAACAGCACCACGCCCACGACGGCCACGGCCGGGGCGACTGCCGGCAGCGCCATCCAGATGCCGACGTCGGTGGCCACCACGGTCGCGTCCGATCTGCCCACCGCCATGGTTGCGGACTGTAACCCAAGCCGTCGCGGCCGCTACATTCGTCGCATCAGCGACATCGACGACTCGCTGGACGAGCTGTACCGCGCCGAGCTGTCCGATTTCATGGCGGTGCGGACCCGGCTCGCCGCAGCGGCCAAGAAGCGGGGCGACCCCGACGGCGCGCGGCGCATCCGGTCGGTGCGCAAACCGACGGTGCCGGCCTGGGTGGTCAACCGGCTGGCGCTCGACGAGCCCGGCGCCGTCACCCGCCTCACCGAGCTCGGCGACCGGCTGCGGCAGGCCCACACGGCGCGCGACGGCGAGGCCATCCGCGAGCTGTCGGCGCAGCAGCGCCGGGTGATCGCCGAGCTCGGCAAGGCGGCGCTGCGGGCAGCCGGCCAGGACACGGCGTCGGCCGCGGTCCGCGACGAGGTCACCGCGACGCTGCAGGCCGCGGTGGCCGACCCCGAGGTGGCCGGCCGGCTGGGCCGGCTGTCGCGCCCCGAGCAGTGGTCCGGGTTCGGGTTCGCTGCGGCGACCGACGAACCGGCTGCGACGAAGCCGGCTGCCACGAAGCCGGCCCGGACGACGGAGCCGCCGGACCGGGCCGCGAAGCGTGAACGCATGCGGGCCGCTCACGAAGCCGCCCTGGCCGCCGCGCGCCGCGCCCAGGCCGAGGCCGATGCGGTGCTGGCGGAGCGCCGGTCGGCGCGCGCCGCCGCGCGGGAGCGGGTCGAGCAGGCCCGTGCGGATCTCGCCGACGCCGAGGCGGCGCGCAGCCGGGCCGAGCGCGACCACGACGAGGCCGCGACGGCCGCAGCCCAGCGGGCCGACCTGGTCGAGCGGGCCGCCGCCGCGCTGCGGGAGCTGCGCTGACCTCGGCTTCCCGGCCGATCCGTGTTCGGTTCGAGGACTGCGATAATCTGTTGCGGTTGCGTGAGGTGGCCGCAGTGTCACTGCGTGACGCGGCGTCGTCGTCAACCCGACGTCACACCACAGGTCCGTCGGGTTCAGACAGCAGCCTCGCGTTCGTGAGATGCGCCCTGGCGCGTCGCGCGAGTTGCGAACCGTCAATAAAGGGGAACATTGGACGAGCGCGAAGCCACCACGCAGAATTCGGCCGCCGAGGCGGCCAACTGTGTGCTGTGCGAAGAGTGGGACGGTCAGATCGTCGTCGTGTCCGCCGCCGGTGTCGTGGACATGCTGAGCGCGCCGCAGCTGCAGGAAGCCATCCGCGCCGCGCTGGCCAAGGATCCGACCGGGGTGGTCGTCGACTTCACCGACGTCGAGTTCCTGGCGTCCGCGGGGATGGGGGTCCTCGTCGCCGCCCACGATGAAAAGCCCGAATCCGTGACCCTGTCGGTCGTCGCGGACGGACCGGCCACCAGTCGGCCGCTGAAGCTCGTCGGTATCGCCGACATCATCGAGTTGTATCCGACACGTGACGAGGCGCTTGCCGCCCTGAAGGCATAGGTTCCCGGCTCAGCGGGTAGCCGATTTCCTGCCATGATCGAGTCGCCATCACCCACCGAAGTCGCCAACATGGGGACCTTTGCCCACGTCGGCGCCGTCGCTGACGCGGAGACGGCGGCAGGTATCCGCGACGACCTCAGCCGTTGGCTGCAGGAGCAGTTCGACCTGGACCCGGTGCGGCACAGCGACATCGTGCTGGCGGCCAACGAGGCGCTGGCCAACGTGGCAGAGTTCGCCTACCTGTCGTCGGATCGGCCCGGCACCATGGACGTCCAGGTTCGCTACGAGGCCCCGGCGCAGAAGCTCATCCTGGCCATCGCCGACAGCGGGGTGTGGCGGATCCCCGAGCGGCGACCGGAGAACCGGTCCCGCGGGCGGGGCATCCCGCTGATGCGGGCGCTGTCCGACCGCACCGCCATCGAGACCACCCCCGACGGCACCCGCGTCTGCCTGGAATGGCACGGCGTGGCGCCGCGCTCGGCAACCTGAACTCCGGCAACCTGAACTCCTGGGCCCCGGCGCCCGCCCGCAACAATCACCGCAAACGAGTTTCCGTCGCGCGCGTGCGGCTATAGCTCATCCATGACTCAGCTCGACACCCGCAACAGTTCTGCCGGCTCCCCGCGCGTGACATCACTGCTGACCCGATTGGCGCAGCGTGTGCAGGCGACTGACCCCGCGCGCAAGCGCCGCGTCGTCAACGCCATGACCGGGGACGACCTCGGCGAGGTGCCGCACTGCACGGCCGAGGACGTGCGGGCCGCGGCGGCGCGCGCGCGGGAGGCGCAGCGGGCCTGGGCCGCCCGCCCCGTCGCCGAACGCGCGGCCGTGCTGGCGCGCTTCCACGACCTGGTGCTCGAGCGCCAGGACGAGGTGCTCGACCTCATCCAGCTCGAGAACGGCAAGGCCCGCCGCCACGCGTTCGAAGAGGTCATCGACGTGGCGCTGACGTCGCGCTACTACGCCAACACCGCCGAGTCGCTGCTCGCCCCGAAACGCCGCCAGGGCGTGCAGCTGCTGCTGACCCAGGTCTGGGAGCACCACCACCCCAAAGGCCTGATCGGCGTCATCTCGCCGTGGAACTATCCGCTGACGCTCGGCATCAGCGATGCGCTGCCCGCGCTGGTGGCCGGCAACGCGGTGCTGGCCAAACCCGACGACCGCACGCCGTTCTCGGCGCTGTGGGCCGCCGAGCTGCTCGAGGAGGCCGGCCTGCCGAAAGGGTTGCTGCAGCAGGTCACCGGGCCCGGATCCGAGCTCGGCACACCGATCATCGAGCAGTCGGACTACCTGATGTTCACCGGCAGCACGGCGACCGGCCGCACGGTGGCGAAACAGGCGGCCGAGCGGCTGATCGACTACTCGATGGAGCTCGGCGGCAAGAACGCGCTGCTGGTGCTCGACGACGCCGACGTCAAGAAGGCGGTGTCCGGCGCGGTGCGGGCCGCTTTCTCCAACGCCGGCCAGCTGTGCATCTCCATCGAGCGGATCTACGTGCACCGCAGCCTTTGGGACGATTTCGTCACCCGCTTCGTCGCCGCCACCAAGGCGCTGAAGCTGACGCCCGGCCTCGACTACTCCGCCGACATGGGCACGCTGATCAACCAGACGCAGCTCGACACCGTCATCGACCACGTCGACGACGCGGTCGCCCACGGCGCCACGGTGCTGGCCGGCGGTAAGCCCCGGCCCGACATCGGGCCGTTCTTCTACGAGCCGACCATCCTCACCGGCGTCAAGGAGGGCATGCGGGCCTACGCCGACGAGACCTTCGGACCCGTCGTCTCGCTGTACCCCGTCGAGAGTGAGGACGAAGCGGTCCGCAAGGCCAACGACAGCGACTACGGCCTGAACTTCAGCGTCTGGACCTCGGACCCGGAGCGGGGCCGGCGGGTGGCGGCACGGCTGCAGGCCGGCACGGTCAACGTCAACGAGGCGTACGCCGCCGCGTGGGCCTCGGTCGACGCCCCGATGGGCGGCATGAAGGACTCCGGCGTCGGCCGACGCCACGGCGAGTCCGGGCTGCTCAAGTACACCGAGTCGCAGACCATCGCCGTCGAGCGGGTGCTGCCGGTCGGCGCGTTCATCCGCCCCGACCGCTACGCCAAGGTAATGACGCTGGCGCTGCGGGGGCTGAAGAAGGTGCCAGGCATCAAGTAGTCAGCCGACGGTGATGGCGTGCTCGGGGCACGCCTCGGCCGCTTCGACGGCCGAGGCCTGCAGCGACTCCGGGACGTCGCCGTCGGCGGCGACGGCGTATCCGTCGTCGGTGAGGGTGAAGATCTCCGGGCACACCGCCACGCAGATGCCGTGACCGCGGCAGCGGTCGTCGTCCACGGACGCGCGCATGTCAGGCCGTCTCGACGGTGAGGTACAGCTCCGTCAGGCCGCGCAGGATGAACGTCGGCACGTAGGTGAACCGCCGTGCGCCGGCCGGCCCGTGGTGTCGCTCGTCGATGCGGATGTCGGTGGTGCGCGCCAGCAGCCGCTCGATGCACACGCGGGCCTCCGCGCGGGCCAGCGGAGCGCCCGGGCAGGTGTGCACGCCGCGGCCGAAGGCGATGTGGCGGCGGGCGTTCGGGCGGCTGAGGTCGAAGGTGTTGGGGTTCTCGAACTGGCGCGGATCGCGGTTGGCGCCGCCGTTCATCACCATGACGGTGGTGCCGGCCGGGATCTCCACACCGCCGACCTCGGTGCGCACCTTCGCCAGCCGGAAGTCGCCCTTGACCGGGCTCTCGTAGCGCAGCGCCTCCTCGATGAAGTTGCCGATCTTCGCCGGCTCGGCGCGCAGCAGCTGCTGCAGTTCGGGGTTCTCCGCGAGGATCAGCAGCGCCGAGCTGAGCAGCCGGACGGTGGTCTCCTGCCCGGCGGAGTACAGGTTGGCGGCGAGCCGGACGACGTCCATCACCTCGGGAGTCGAGCCGTCGGGGAAGTTCGCCGCGGCCATCTCCGAAAGCGTGTCGCCGCGCGGCTCCCGGCGGCGGTCCTCGATGTAGGCCGAGAACTTGTCGTAGAGGTACTGCAGCGGGGCGTGCGGCATCTCCGCGCTGTTGCTGCCCACGCCACCGCTGCGGGCCTGCCGGCCCATCTTGCGCGAGAACTCGTTGCGGTCGTCCTCCGGCACGCCGAGCAGGTCGGCGATCACCAGCAGCGTGAACGGGCCGGCGAAGTCGGCGATGTAGTCACCGCCGCCCGCCGCCAGGTACGGCTCCAGCACCTGGTCGACGCGGCGCCACATGAACTCCTCGTTCTCCTTGAGGCGCTTGGGCGTGATGAGGCCCATCAGCAGGGCGCGGTGCTGGGTGTGCTTCGGCGGGTCCATGACCGTCACCTGGTCGGAGAACGGCAGCTCGTCGCGGTGCTGCTCGATGAGCTCGGTGACGTCGTCGCCTTCCAGCGGCACCGGGAACCCCGGGAACGGCCCGGTCACCGCGGTGCACGACGAGAACCTCTCGGCGTCGCCGAACACCGCGAGCGCCTCGTCGTAGCCGGTCACCATCATCACGTCGTGGTGCGGCTCGCGGACCACCGGGCACCTGCTGCGCAGCGCGTCCATGTAGGGGTACGGGTCGTCGACCGGCGCCGGGTCCCGGAAGAAGTCGACGGCGTCGGGATCGGGCACCGTGCCGGTGCGCCCGGCGTCGGAGGCGGCGGTCGTCATGAAGTTCCTCCTGGCTGATGGAATTGCGATTCTTCACTGTAGATAGCGGGATTCTCGCACGGGACGCATTGCCCGAGGTGGACGGTTGCGCCGGCGGCCGGCACCGAGGTAGCGCCTAGCCGATCGTATGGTAGGTTACTAGTCGATCGGCAAGTCTACAAGCGGTAGGGAGGGCTGATGGACGCGTCGCTCCTCGCGCCCGGCGGGGCTCCGGACACCCGGCAGGACACCCGGCAGCGGCTGATCGCCGTGGCGGTCGACCTCTTCACCCGCCACAGCTTCGCCGGCACGTCGCTGCAGATGATCGCCGACGAGATGGGGCTCACCAAGGCGGCCATCTACCACCACTTCCGCACCCGCGAACAGCTGCTCAACGCCGTGCTCGAGCCGGTGTTCGCCGAGCTGCGCGAGATCGTCGACGCCGCGGCGGGCCGCCGCACCGCCGGTGCCCGCGCCGAGGCCGTGCTGCGCGGTTACGTCGAGCTGGCGGTGCGCCACCGCGCGCTGGTGGCGGTGCTGGCCGGCGACCCCAGCGTGGCCGATGCGCTGGGCGCCCAGGCCGACCGCCGCGCGCTCATCGAGCGCCAGCTGTGCCTGCTCGCGGGCGCCGACCCGGCGGGGATGGTCAAGGCGAGCTTCGTGCTGGCCGGCATCTCCGGCGCCTGCCGCCCGCGCTTCGGAGCACCCGACGACGACGAGCTGCGCGCCCAGCTGCTGGACGCCGGCCGCCGGGCGCTGGGCCTGCGGAGCCCCCGGCGCTGACCATGTCCCCGCGCCGGTCAGTCCGCCGGCGCGCAGCAACCGAGGAAGGAACACCCATGCGGATGGACACCGAGGTCCGGTCATGAGCACCGCCATCGTCACCGGCGGCGGCTCCGGCATCGGGCAGGCGATCGTCGAGCGACTCACCCGCGACGGGCACCAGGTCGCGGTGTTCGACCTGAGTCCGCCCGACACCGAGCTCGGCTTCCGGGTCGACGTCACCGACCGCGGCCAGATCGACGCCGCGCTGGCGCAGGTGCACGAGCGGTCCGGGCCCGTCGGCATCCTGGTCAACGCCGCCGGCCTCGACGGTTTCAAGCGGTTCCTCGACATCGACTTCGACACCTGGCAGCGCGTGGTGAATGTGAACCTGCACGGCGTATTCCACATGACCCAGGCGGTGTTGCCGGACATGATCGAGGCGGGCTGGGGCCGGATCGTCAACATCTCGTCGTCGAGCACGCACTCGGGCACGCCGTACATGTCGCACTACGTGGCGGCGAAATCGGGCGTCAACGGCCTCACCAAATCGCTTGCGCTGGAGTACGGCCCGGCCGGGATCACGGTCAACGCCGTGCCGCCCGGCTTCATCGACACCCCGATGCTGCGCAAGGCCGCCGACCGCGGGTTCCTCGGCGACATCGACAAGACCATCGAGGCGACCCCGGTGCGGCGCATCGGTAAGCCCGAGGACATCGCCGCCGCGTGTGCGTTCCTGGTGTCCGAGGAGGCCGGCTACATCACCGGCCAGATCCTCGGCGTCAACGGCGGCCGCAACACCTAGGCCCGCTTCTCCGCGAACGTTCATTACCGGTCGACTATGCGGCCGCTTGTGGACAACTTCTCGACGTTCGGCGGATCTGTCGGTGGCCATCGCGAGCGTGTGAGCATGACGACTCCAGCATGGCCGTTCATCGGCACCGAAGCGCTGGCCACAGGTTCGGTCCGACGGACTGACCTACGGCGGCACCGCATGGTCTTCCGCAACGTCTACGTCCCGAACGGTGTCGATCTGTCGCCCGCGACCAAGGGCTACGCCGCGTGGTTGTGGTCGGGGCGGCGCGCCACGCTGGCCGGGCTGTCCGCGGCGGCGTGGCACGGCGCCCGGTGGATCGACGCCGACGCACCCGCCGAGCTGAACCGCCCGGGCCGCAACCGGGTCGACGGCATGCTGTTCCACAGCGACGTCCTGCACCCCGACGAGGTCTGCGTCGTGCGCGGCGTGCCCGTCACCACGCCGGCCAGGACGGCCTTCGATCTCGGGCGTCGGTCCGGACTCACGCTCGCGGTGATGCGCATCGACGCATTGCTGCGTGCCACCGGAACCACTGTCGCCGAGGTGCTTCCCGTCGTCGACCGGCACAAGGGCGCACGCGGCATCGTCGCGCTCCGCGAAGCATTGGCGCTCGCGGACCCGGGCGCCGAGTCGCCGCAGGAGACACGAACCCGGCTGGTCCTGCTGCGCGGTGGCTTGCCGACGCCGGCGACGCAGGTCGAGGTGTTCGACGACGGCCGCTTCGTCGCCCGCGTCGACCTGGGGTACGACGAGTGGAAGGTGGCGATCGAATTCGACGGCGCTCAGCATTGGCTGGACCCCGTGCAGCGAACCCGGGACATCGACCGCATCGCCGACCTCGAGGCGGCGCAGTGGCGGGTCATCCGCGTCAGCGCCGAACTGCTGCGGCTGCGGCCGCACGTCGTGATCGCCCGCGTGGAAGCGGCGCTGCGGGCAGCCGGCTGGCGCGGCGAGCGTCGAATGAATGTCGCCTAGCGGCGGAAATGTCGACCGGTAATGAACGTTCGGCGGGAAGGGTCACCGGGTTTCGGCCTCGGCCGCCTTGACCAGTGCGTTGCCGATGATGAGGCGCTGGATCTCGCTGGTGCCCTCGTAGAGCCGCAGCAGCCGCACCTCGCGGTAGATGCGCTCCACCGGCACGCCGCGCATGTAGCCGGCGCCGCCGTGGACCTGCACCGCCAGATCGGCGACGCGCCCGGCCATCTCGGTGCAGAACAGCTTGGCCGCCGACGGCGCGATGCGGCGATCGGTGTTGTCGACCCACTGCCGCGCCGCGTCCCGCACCAGGGCGCGCCCGGCCATGACCTCGGTCTGCTGGTCGGCCAGCATCGCCTGCACGAGCTGGAACTTGCCGATCGGCGTGCCGCCCTGCGTGGCCGTGGCGGCGTAGGAAGTCGACTCGTCGAGCGCGCGCTGCGCGGCGCCGACCGCAAGCGCGGCGATGTGCACCCGGCCGCGGGCCAGCGAGATCATCGCCGCGCGGTAGCCGATGTCCTCGCTGCCGCCGACCAGCGCCGAGTGGGGCACCCGGACGTCGGTGAACGCGACGTCGGCGGTCCAGGCGCCCTCCTGACCCATCTTCGCGTCCTTGACACCGACCTGCACCCCGGGCGCGTCGGCCGGCACGAGGAAGACCGCGATGCCGGCGCCGCTGTCGTCGGCGGGGCGGGTGCGGGCGAACACCACGAACAGATCGGCGGTTGGGGCGTTGGTGATGTAGCGCTTCTCGCCGTTGAGCACCCAGTCGGCGTCAGCTCCCGCACCGGCGCGCACCGCCTTGGTGCGCAGCCCCGACGGATTCGATCCGGCGCCGGGCTCGGTGAGCGCGAACGACGCCACGACGTCGCCGGACGCGATGCCTTCCAGCCACTGCGCGCGCTGCTCGTCGGTGCCGAAGCCGACGAGCACCTGCCCGGCGATGCCGTTGTTGGTGCCGAACATCGAGCGCAGCGCCAGCGAGGTGTAGCCGAACTCCATCGCCAGCTCGACGTCCTGCACCAGGTCCAGGCCCAGGCCACCCCACTGCTGCGGGATGGCATAGCCGAACAGGCCCATCTTCTTGGCCTGGTCACGCAGGTCGTCGGGCACCCGGTCCTCGGCCAAGATCTCCGCTTCGCGCGGGACGACCGCGGTCCGGATGAAGTGCTTCGTCTGGGCGAGGATGTCGGCGAAATCCTCGTCGCTGACCTCGGACATGCGGGCTCCTTCCGGCCGCCGCGGCGAATGCGGCCAGGCTACTGCCGTGAGCTGGTGACGGAAATGTTGCCCAATCACGCAAAGGCGGTCCGCGGGCGTCGGCCGCTGTCTAGGGTTCGGCAAAGACGTGCCAGAGCAACCGGCGACGTTCTGCGACCTCGGGGGCCTGCGTCGCAGTGTGCCCCGCCGACCGACCCGAACACCGGCGACTTCGCCGTTGACGGGCGAGTCGCCTTCGATGGGAACGACAGATGGCTGATCAACTCACTTCCGCGACCGAAGCGCTGCGCAAGGCGCTCGGGCAGGTCGAACGGCTGAAGGCGAAGAACCGGGCGCTGCTCGAGCGGTCGGGTGAGCCGGTGGCGGTGGTCGCGATGTCGTGCCGCTATCCGGGGGCGGTCGACTCGCCGGAGGCGCTGTGGGACCTGGTGGCCGAGGGCCGCGACGTGGTGACCGAGTTCCCGCCGGACCGCGGCTGGGACCTCGCCGGCCTGTTCGACCCGGACCCCGACACGCCCGGCACCTGCTACGCCCGCACCGGCGGCTTCGTCGACGACGTGGCCGGGTTCGACGCCGCGTTCTTCGGGGTGGCGCCCGCCGAGGCGTTGGCGATGGACCCGCAGCAGCGGATGCTGCTCGAACTGTCCTGGGAGGCGCTGGAGCGCGGCGGGTTCGATCCGTTGTCGCTGCGCGGCAGCGCGACGGGCGTGTTCGCCGGGGTGATCGCGCAGGGCTACGGCATGACCGCGGAGTCCATCGAGGGCTACCGCCTCACCGGGATGACGTCGAGCGTGACGTCGGGGCGCGTCGCCTACGTGCTCGGCCTGGAGGGGCCGGCCGTCTCGATCGACACCGCCTGCTCGTCGTCGCTGGTGGCGCTGCACATGGCGGTGCAGGCGCTGCGGCTCGGCGAGTGCGACCTGGCGCTCGCCGGCGGCGTCACCGTCAACGCGACGCCGACGATCTTCGTCGAGTTCAGCCGGCACCGCGGCCTGTCGGTCGACGGCCGGTGCAAGCCCTACGCGCAGGCCGCCGACGGTGTCGGCTGGGCCGAGGGCGGCGGTGTGCTGGTGGTGGAGCGGCTCTCCGACGCCCAGCGGCTCGGCCATCCCGTGCTGGCGGTGATCCGCGGGTCGGCGGTCAACCAGGACGGCGCGTCCAACGGTCTCACCGCGCCCAACGGCCCGTCGCAGCAGCGGGTGGTGCGCGCGGCGCTGGCCAACGGCGGGCTGGGCACCGACGACGTCGACGTCGTCGAAGGGCACGGCACCGGCACCCCGCTCGGCGACCCCATCGAGGCCCAGGCGCTGCTGGCGTCCTACGGCCAGGGCCGCAGCCGCCCGCTGTGGCTGGGTTCGGTGAAGTCGAACATGGGCCACACGCAGGCGGCCGCCGGGGTGGCGGGCGTCATCAAGATGATCGAGGCGCTGCGGCACGAGAGCCTGCCCGCCACGCTGCACGTCGACGCGCCCAGCCGCCACGTCGACTGGTCGGCCGGGGCGGTGTCCCTGCTGACCGAGACCACGCCGTGGCCGGTGAACGGGCGGACCCGGCGGGCGGGCGTGTCGTCGTTCGGCATCAGCGGCACCAACGCCCACGTGATCGTCGAGGAGGCCGGGCCGGCGCCCGCCGGCCGCGACGACACGTCGCGGCCGCCGGTGGTGCCGTGGGTGCTGTCGGCGAAGACCGCGGCGGCGCTGCAGGACCAGGCCGCCCGGCTCGACGCCTACCTCGGCGCGCATCCGCAGACCGACGCCGTGGACGTCGGCTGGACGCTCGCCGGCCGGTCGCGCTTCGACCACCGCGCCGTGGTCCTCGGCCGCGACGGCGCCGAGCTCGCGGCCGCGCTGCCCGCGGTGTCGGCCGAGACGGCCGATCCCCGGGTGATCACCGGGCTGGCGCGGCCCGCCGGCAAGGTCGCGTTCGTCTTTCCCGGCCAGGGCTCGCAGTGGCTCGGCATGGCCGCCGATCTGCTCGAGACATCGGAGGTGTTCGCCGCGAGCATGGCGGCCTGCGACGCCGCGCTGGCGGAATGGGTGGACTGGTCGCTGCTCGACGTCCTGCGCGCGTCGGATCCCGCTGCGCTGGACCGGGTCGACGTCGTGCAGCCGGCGCTGTTCGCCGTCATGGTGTCGCTGGCCGAGCTGTGGCGCTCGGTCGGCGTGGTTCCCGACGCGGTGATCGGGCACTCGCAGGGCGAGATCGCGGCCGCCTACGTGGCGGGGGCGCTGTCGCTGGCCGACGCGGCGCGGGTGGTCGCCGTGCGCAGCCGGCTGCTGACCGGCCTCACCGGCGGCTGCGGCATGGTGTCGCTGGCGTGCGGCGCCGAGCGCGCGGCCGAGCTGCTGGCGCCGCTGGGCGCCGAGGTGGGCATTGCCGCGGTCAACGGCCCGGGCACCGTGGTGGTCTCCGGCGCCGGCAGCGCGCTGGACCGGCTCGTCGCGCAGTGCGCCGCGCTGGACATCCGCACCCGCCGCATCGACGTCGACTACGCGTCGCACTCGCCGCAGGTGGATGCGATCGGCGAGGCGCTGCGGGCCGAATTGGCCGGCCTGGCGCCCACCGCTGCGCGCACCGCGTTCTACTCGACGGTCACCGGCGATCAGGTCGACACCGCGACGCTCGACGCCGACTACTGGTTCCGCAACCTCCGCCAGACCGTCCGGTTCGACGACGCAGTCCGGTCCGCGGCGCGCCGCGGCGTGCGGACCTTCGTCGAGAGCAGCCCGCACCCGGCGCTCATCGCCGGTGTCGAGGCGAGCGCCCGCGAGGAGACCGGCGCCGACCCGATCGTGGTGCCCACCCTGGGCCGCGACGACGGCGGCCTCGACCGCTTCCTCGCCTCCGCCGCGCAGGCCTTCGTCTCCGGCGTCGACGTGCAGTGGCGCGCCGCGTGCCCCGGCGGCCGCCTCGTCGACCTGCCCACCTACGCCTTCCAGCGCAAGCGGTTCTGGCTGTCGGGCGGCGGCTCCGGCGTCACCGACACGACCGGGCTGGGGCTGGCGGGCGCCGCGCACGCGCTGCTCGGCGCGGTGGTCGAGTCCCCGGACTCGCAGGTGACGCTGACCGGCCGGTTGTCCACCTCGTCGCAGGCCTGGCTCGCCGACCACGCCGTCGCCGATTCGGTGCTGCTGCCGGCGGCGGCGTTCGTCGAGCTCGCCGTCCGCGCCGGGGACGAGGTCGGCTGCGGAGGCGTCGAGGAGCTGCTGCTCGCCGCGCCGCTGGTGCTCACGCCCGCCGGGGTGCCCATCCGGGTGATCGTCGAGGCCCCCGATGACACCGACGGCGCGCAGACCCGCGCCGTGTCGATCCTGTCGCAGCCGGGCGAACGCGGGACGCCGTGGGTGCTGCACGCCCAGGGGCGGTTGCGCGGCGACCAGCAGGACCGGGCCGGCGCCGACCTGACGGCGTGGCCGCCGCCGGGGGCCACGCCGGTCGACGTGACCGACGCTTACGGCGCCATGGCGGCCCGCGGCTACCGCTACGGGCCGGCCTTCCGCGGGCTGCGGGCGATGTGGCGCCGCGGCGAGGAGCTGTTCGCCGAGGTCGCGACACCCGACGGCGTGGTGGTCGACGGGTTCGGCATCCATCCCGCGCTGCTCGACGCCGCACTGCACCCGCTGCTGCTGGCCGCCGACGACGACCGGCTCGCGCTGCCGTTCGCGTGGCAGGACGTCACGCTGCACGCGGCGGGCGCCGCGGCCGCGCGGGTGCGGCTGGCGCCGGCGGGCCGTGACGCCGTGTCGGTCGAGCTGGCCGACGCGGTCGGCATCCCGGTGCTGTCGGTGGGCGCCATGACGGTGCGCCACGTCGACGCCGCCACCCTCACCGCGCCGGCGGCCGGCCCGGCCGGCGAACTGTTCGAGCTGGCGTGGTCCCCGGCCGCCGCCGAGGTGGGCGAGCCGGTGACGGTGACGTCGTGGGACACCTTCGTCGAGTCCGGGGTCGGGGACGGCGCCGCGGTGGTGTACGACGTCCGCACCGCGGTGGCCGACGACGGCGCCGCGGTGGCCGACGCGACGCACGCGGTGACCGCGCGCGCGCTGGCGGTGCTGCAGACCTGGCTCGCCGGTGACGCCGCGGTACCCCTGGTGGTCGTCACCCACGGCGCGATGACGCTGCCGGGTGAGCCGGTCACCGACCTGGCGGCCGCGGCGGTGTGGGGGTTGGTGCGCGCGGCGCAGAACGAACATCCCGGACGCCTGCTGATCGCCGACATCGGTGCCCGCGACGCGGACGCCGCATCGATCGCCGCGGTGCTCGCGGTCGCCGAGCCGCAGGTGATCCTGCGCGACGACGCCGCCTACACCGCGCGGGTGGTCGCGAGCCGGGCCGCCGACGCCACCCTGGAGCCGCCGCCCGGACCGGACCCGTACCGCCTCGGCATCGACGAGGCCGGCACCTTCGACAACCTGGTCCTGCAGCCGGTGCCGGACGCGCACCTGCCGCTGGCGCCCGGGCAGGCCCGCGTGGCCGTCAAAGCGATCGCCGCGAACTTCCGCGACGTGATGATCACCCTCGGCATGTTCACCCACGACGCGCTGCTGGGCAGCGAGGCGGCGGGCATCGTCACCGAGGTGGGCGCCGACGTCACCCACGTGGCGGTCGGCGACCGGGTGATGGGCCTGTTCCCCGACGGCACCGGCACGCTGGTCGCCGCCGACGCCCGCGGCCTGATTCCCGTCCCCGCCGGGTGGTCGGACGCGCAGGCGGCCGCCGTCTCGGTCGTCTACAACACCGCCTTCTACGGTTTCCGCGATCTGGCGAACGTCCAGCCCGGCCAGTCGGTGCTCATCCACGCCGCGACCGGCGGGGTGGGGCTGGCGGCGATCCAGCTCGCCCGGCACTGGGGCCTGGAGGTGTTCGCGACGGCGAGCCGGCCCAAGTGGCACGTGTTGCGGAAGTTGGGTTTCGACGACGACCACATCGGCGATTCCCGCAGCCTCGAGTTCGAGCAGCGGTTCCTCGCGACCACCGGCGGCCGCGGCGTCGACGTCGTGCTCAACTCGCTGGCCGGTGACTTCGTCGACGCGTCGCTGCGGCTCTTGGCGCGCGGCGGGGTGTTCCTGGAGATGGGCAAGACCGACATCCGCGACGCCGCCACGGTGGCCGCGGCGCACCCCGGCGTCCGGTACCGGGCGTTCGACCTCTTCGAACCCGGCCGCGACCGCATGCACGGCTACCTCGCCGAGCTGTCGGAGCTGTTCGAGGCGGGCGTGCTGACGCCGCTGCCGGTCACCACCTTCGACCTGCGGCGCGCGCCGGCGGCGCTGCGTCACCTGAGCCAGGCCCGCCATGTCGGCAAGGTCGTCCTCACCACACCCGGCGCGTGGGCGGCGGGCACCGTGCTGATCACCGGCGGTACCGGCATGGCCGGATCGTTGCTCGCCCGCCACGTCGTCGCCCACCACGGCGTGCGACGGCTGGTGCTGGTGAGCAGGCGCGGGCCTGACGCCCCGGACGCCGCCGAGCTCGCCGACGACCTGCGCGCCGCCGGTGCCCGCGTCGACGTGGTGGCCGCCGACGCCGCCGACCGCGACGCGCTGCGCGGTGTGCTGGACGCGGTCGACGGCCCGCTCACCGGCGTCATCCACGCCGGCGGCGTGCTCGACGACGCCGTCGTCGGGTCGCTGACCCCCGAGCGACTCGCCACCGTGCTGCGGGCGAAGGTCGACGCCGCGTGGAACCTGCACGAGCTCACCCGCGACCGGGCGGTGTCGGCCTTCGTGGTGTTCTCGTCGCTCGCGGGCATCGTCGGCTCGGCCGGACAGGCCAACTACGCCGCCGCCAACACCTTCCTCGACGCGCTCTGCGCGCAGCGGCGGGCGGCGGGGCTGCCGGCCACCTCGCTGGCGTGGGGGCTGTGGGACCAGGCGAGCGGGATGACCGGGCACCTCGGCCGGTCCGACCTGGCGCGGCTGGGCCGCGACGGGGTGCAGGCGATGACCGCGACGGACGCCATGGCGCTGTTCGACGCCGCCATCGTGCTCGAACTACCGATGATCGCGCCGGCCCGGCTCGACCGCAACGCGCTGCGGGCCCGCCGCGAGAAGATCGGTGCGCTGCCGCCGCTGTACGCCGAGCTGCTCACCGGCCCCACCCGCCGGCGCGTCGACGACACCCTGGCGGCCGCGAAGTCGAAATCGGCACTCGCCCAACGGCTCGCGACGCTGCCCGAAGCCCAGCAGACCGAGCTGGTGCTGGAGCTGGTGCGCTCCCACATGGCCACCGTGCTCGGCCGGACCGGCACCGCCGACATCGCGCCCGACGTCGCGTTCTCCGACCACGGATTCGACTCGCTGACCGCCGTCGAGCTGCGCAACCGGCTCAAGGCCGCCACCGGCCTGGCGCTGTCGCCGACGCTGATCTTCGACTACCCGAACCCCGCGGCGCTGGCCGGCTACATTCGCGGCGAGCTCGCCGGCGCGCCGGCCGAGGCCGCGCCGGCACCGGTGAGCGCGACCACGCTCGACGAGCCGGTCGCCATCGTGGGCATGGCCTGCCGCTATCCCGGCGGCGTCGCCACCCCCGAGCAGCTGTGGGAGCTCGTCGCGTCCGGCCGCGACGCCCTGACGGACTTCCCGGCCGACCGCGGCTGGGATCTCGCCGGCCTCTACGACCCCGATCCCGACACCCCCGGAACGTGCTACACCCGCACCGGCGGCTTCGTCGACGACGTCGCGGCCTTCGACCCGGCGTTCTTCGGCGTGTCACCGAGCGAGGCGCTCGCGATGGACCCGCAGCAGCGGATGCTGCTCGAGATCTCGTGGGAAGCGTTGGAGCGCACCGGGATCGACCCGCTTGACCTGCGCGGCAGCGCGACCGGCGTGTTCGCCGGCGTCATCCCGCAGGGCTACGGGCTGAGCTCGCCCGCGGGCGCGGAGGGCTACCGGTTGACCGGCCAGGCCACCAGCGTGGCGTCCGGGCGGGTGGCCTACGTGCTCGGGCTGGAGGGTCCGGCGGTGTCGGTGGACACCGCGTGCTCGTCGTCGCTGGTCGCCCTGCACATGGCGGCGCAGTCGCTGCGGCTCGGCGAATGTGACCTGGCGCTCGCCGGCGGCGTCACGGTCAACGCGACCGCCGACATCTTCGTCGAGTTCAGCCGGCAGCGCGGGCTGGCCGCGGACGGGCGCTGCAAGGCGTTCGCCGCCGCCGCCGACGGCACCGGCTTCGCCGACGGCGGCGGGGTGCTGGTGGTCGAACGCCTCAGCGACGCGCAGCGGCTCGGGCATCCGGTGCTGGCGGTGGTGCGCGGTTCGGCGATGAACTCCGACGGGGCGTCCAACGGCCTGACGGCGCCGAACGGGCCGTCGCAGCAGCGGGTGGTGCGTGCGGCGCTGGCCAACGCGGGCCTGACGCCGGCCGACGTCGACGCCGTCGAGGCGCACGGCACCGGCACCATGCTCGGCGACCCCATCGAGGCCCAGGCGCTGCTCGCCAGCTACGGCCAGCACCGGTCCACGCCGCTGTGGCTGGGTTCGATCAAGTCGAACCTCGGCCACTCGCAGGCCGGCGCCGGTGTCGCCGGGGTGATCAAGGTCGTCGAGTCCCTGCGGCACGAGACGCTGCCCGCCACCCTGCACGTCGACGCGCCGACCCCGCACGTCGACTGGTCGGCCGGTGCGGTGTCGTTGCTCACCGAGGCGCAGCCGTGGCCCGCGGGCGGCCGGGTGCGCCGCGCCGGCGTGTCGTCGTTCGGCATCAGCGGCACCAACGCCCACGTCATCATCGAGGAGGCGCCGCCCCGCCCGCCGGACGCGCCGCGCGACCCGGTGGCCACGCCCGCGCCGTGGGTGCTGTCGGCCCGCTCACCCGCGGCGCTCACCGCGCAGGCCGGCCGGCTGGCCGCGCACCTGGCCGATCATCCCGAGCTCGACGCCCGCGACGTCGCGTACACGCTGGCCGGCCGCTCGGCCTTCGACCACCGCGCGGTGCTCCTCGGCGACGACCGCGCCGAACTGCTCGACGCCCTCGCCGCCGAGCTCCCGCACCCGCGGGTAATCAGCGGCACGGTTCGCACCGGCGGCGGCAAGACCGCGTTCGTGTTCCCGGGCCAGGGCAGCCAGACCCTCGGCATGGGCCGCGACCTCCACGCGCACCACCCGGTGTTCGCCGCGGCCTTCGACGCCGCGCTCACCGAGCTCGACCGGCACCTGCTGCGCCCGCTGCGCGACGTCATGTGGGGCGCCGACCAGTCGGTGCTCGACACCACCGAGTTCGCCCAGCCGGCGCTGTTCGCGGTCGAGGTGGCGCTTCACCGGTTGCTCGAGTCGTGGGGCGTGCGGCCCGACTACCTGATCGGGCATTCGGTGGGCGAGCTGACCGCCGCCCACGTGTCCGGGGTGCTGTCGCTGGAGAACGCCGCCGCGCTGGTGGTGGCCCGGGGCCGGCTGATGCAGTCGCTGCCCGCGGGCGGCGCGATGGTGGCGGTCTCGGTGTCCGAGGACGTCATCCGCCCGCTGCTGGGCGACGGCGTGTCCGTCGCGGCGGTCAACGCGCCCGGCTCGGTGGTGATCTCGGGTGTCGAGGACCGCGTGCTGGAGCTGGCCGAGCGGCTGCGCGCCGACGGTCACCGGGTGCGCCGCCTCACGGTGTCCCATGCGTTCCACTCGCCGCTCATGGAGCCGATGCTCGACGACTTCGCCCGGCTCGCCGGCGGCATGACAGTCGGCGAGGCGGCGATCCCGATCGTGTCGAACGTGACCGGCGCCCTGACGAGTGATCCGGCGGCCGGCGCCGACTTCGCGTCGGCGGCGTACTGGACCCGGCACATCCGCGGCACCGTCCGGTTCGCCGACAGCGTCGCGGCGCTGCGCCGGGCCGGTGTGACCACCTTCCTCGAGGTCGGCCCCGCCGGCGGGTTGGCGGCCGCCGTCGAGCAGACGTCGGCGCGAGACGGCGGCGAGGTGCTCGCGGTGGCGACGGCGGCGGCCGGCCGGCCCGAATCGGCCACGCTGGTCGAGGCGGTCGCCGCCGCGTGGGTCGCCGGCACCGACGTGACGTGGCGCGCGCTGGCAGCCGGCCGGCTGGTGGACCTGCCGACCTACGCCTTCGACCGCCGCCGCTTCTGGTTGGCGGCGGGCGGGGCGGGCGCGGTCGACGCCGCCGGACTGGGCCTCGACGCCGCCGAGCACGCGCTGCTCGGCGCGGTGGTGGAATCCCCGGACAGCGGCGGGGTGGTGCTCAGCGGGCGGCTGTCGACGGCCTCGCAGCCGTGGCTGGCCGACCACACCGTCGGCGACGTGGTGCTGTTCCCGGGCGCCGGGTTCGTCGAGCTGGCGATCCGCGCCGGCGACGAGGTCGGCTGCGCCGTGGTCGACGAGCTGACGCTGCACGCCCCGCTGCCGCTGTCGGCGGCCGGGGTGTCGGTGCGCGTGGTGGTCGGCGGTTCGCCGACGGACGGTGGCGGGCGGGCGGTCGCGGTGTACTCCCGGCAGGACGGCTCCGGGGCGGCGTGGGTGCTGCACGCCGACGGTGTGCTGAGCTCCGGTGAGCCGGCGGCGGGCGCCGACCTCTCGGTCTGGCCGCCGGCGGGGGCGGTGCCCGTCGCGGACTTCGATCCGGCCGCCGCGTACGCGGACATGGCGGAGCGCGGCTACGCCTACGGCCCGGCGTTCCGCGGGCTGACAGCGCTGTGGCGCCGCGGCGAGGAGGTGTTCGCCGAGGTGGCGCTGCCGCCGGGGGTGGCGGCCGCCGGGTTCGGTGTCCATCCGGCGCTGCTGGACGCGGCCCTGCACGCCGCCGTGGTCACCGCGGCCGACGGGCAGCTCGCGCTGCCGTTCTCGTGGCAGCGGATCAGCCTGCACGCCTCCGGGGCGACGACCGCGCGGGTGCGGCTGTCGCCGTCGGGCGCCAGCGGGCTGACCATCGATCTCGCCGACGGGCTCGGGCTGCCGATCCTGTCGGTCGGCGCCATGGTGGCGCGACCGGTGACGGCCAAACAGCTGGCCGCGGCGCTCGGCGCGCCCGGGCAGGGCGAGCTGTTCGACATCACCTGGTCGCCGGCCGACCTCACCGACGTTCCGCCGGTCACCAAGACGGTCGACTGGGCGCGGTCGCAGGACAGCGCGCCCGACGCGGTCGTCGTCTACGAGTGCGCGGGGCTGCGCGGCAGAAACGTCGACCAGGTCGACGCGGTGTACGACGCGGTCCACGAGGCGCTCGAGGTGGTGCAGACCTGGTTGGCGCGCCCCACCCAGTCGGTGCTGCTGGTGGTCACCCGTGGGGCGGTTGCGCTCTCCGGCGCGGCGGTCACCGATCTGGCCGCGGCGGCGGTGTGGGGGCTGGTGCGCTCGGCGCAGACCGAGCATCCCGGCCGCATCGTGCTCGCCGACGTCGACGACCTGGTGGACAACGCGCTGGTCGCGGCCGCGCTGGCCGCCAAGGAGCCGCAGGTGGTGTGGCGCGCCGGCGTGCTGCACACCGCGCGGGTGCACCCGGTGCGCGCGGGCGCCGCCGCCCTGACCCCGCCCGACGGGGCGTGGCGGCTCGGCCTCACCGAACCCGGCACCTTCGACAACCTGGTGCTCGAGCCCACCGACGCCGCGGAGCGGCCGCTCGGTCCGGACCACGTCCGCGTCGAGGTCACCGCGATCGCGGCGAACTTCCGGGACGTGATGATCGCGCTCGGCATGTACCCCGGGGCGAGCGGAGCGACGGGGGATGGGACCGGCGGGGCGGTGCTGGGGATCGAGGCCGCGGGCGTGATCCTCGAAACCGGTTCTGCCGTCACGGGTCTGGCGCCGGGTGACGCGGTCATGGGGTTGTTCCCCGAGGGCAGCGGCTCCGTGGCGGTCACCGACCGGCGGCTGCTGACCCGCGCGCCGGTGAACTGGACGGCCACCGAAGCGGCCGGTGCCACCGTCGCGTTCGCGACCGCGTACTACGCGCTGCGCCACCTCGCCGACGTCCGGCCCGGCCAGTCGGTGCTGATCCACGCCGCCACCGGCGGGGTGGGGTCGGCGGCCGTGCAGCTGGCGCGGCTCTGGGGGCTGGAGGTGTTCGCCACCGCCAGCCGCGGCAAGTGGGATGTGTTGCGCGCCCAGGGTTTCGACGACGACCACATCGGCGATTCGCGCAGCCTCGAGTTCGAGGCCCGCTTCGCCGCCGCCACCGGCGGTCGCGGGGTGGACGTCGTGCTCGATTCGCTGGCCGGCGACTTCGTCGACGCGTCGCTGCGGCTGCTGCCGCGCGGCGGCATGTTCCTGGAGATGGGCAAGACCGACATCCGGGACGCCGCCACGGTCGCGGCCGAGCATCCCGGCGTGCGGTACTCGGCGTTCGACCTGCTGGAGGCCGGGCCGGACGGTATCGCGGCGATCCTCGCGGGCCTCGACGGCTGGTTCGCCGCGCAGTCGCTGAACCCGTTGCCCGTCACCACGTTCGACGTGCGCCGCGCGGCCGCCGCGCTGCGCCACCTCAGCCAGGCCCGCCACGTCGGCAAGGTGGTGATGACCATGCCGGACGCCTGGACCTCGGGCACCGTGCTCATCACCGGCGGCACGGGCATGGCCGGCACCGCGGTCGCCCGGCACGTGGTGGCCGAACACGCCGCCCGCCACCTGCTCCTGGTGTCTCGCCGCGGCGCGGACACGCCGGGCGCGGCGGACCTGGCCGCGGACCTGGAAGCGGCGGGCGCCGAGGTCCGGATCGCGGCGGCCGACATCGCCGACCGGGCGGCGCTGCAGAAGGTGCTCGACGGGATACCGGCCGCGCATCCGCTGACCGGTGTCGTGCACGCCGCCGGCGTCACCGACGACATGGTCGTCACGTCGCTCACCCCGGAGCGGGTCGACGGCGTGCTGCGCGCCAAGGTCGACGCGGCCTGGCATCTGCACGAGCTCACCCGCGACCTCGCGCCTGCCGCGTTCGTGCTGTTCTCGTCGATGGCGGCGGCGGTCGGGGCGTCGGGGCAGGCGAACTACTGCGCCGCGAACGCGTTCCTCGACGGGCTCGCCGCGCACCGGCGCGCCGCGGGGCTGCCGGCGCTGTCGCTGGCGTGGGGCCTGTGGGACGCCGAGAGCGCGATGACCGGCAAGCTCTCCGCGGTCGACATCACCCGGCTGGGCCGCGACGGCATCCTCGCGATGCCCGTCACCGAGGCGCTGCGGCTCTTCGACGAGGCCACCGTGGTCGACGAGCCCTACCTGATGGGCGCCCGCATCGACCGGGTGGCGCTGCGGGCCAAGGCCGTCGATCAGACGCTGCCGCCGATGTTCTCCGATCTCGTCAGCGGGCCCACCCGCCGACACGTCGACGACGCGATGGTGGCCGCGCGGTCGAGGTCGGCGCTGGCCCAACGGCTTTCGGGCCTCGACGCCGACGAGCAGACGGCGGTGATCCTCGACCTGCTGCGCGGCCACATCGCGACGGTGCTCGGGCGTTCGGAGGCCGAGGTCATCCCCGCCGACGTCGCGTTCTCCGACCACGGCTTCGATTCGCTGACCGCCGTCGAGCTCCGCAACCGCCTCAAGGCGGCGACGGGGCTGACGCTCTCGCCGACGCTGATCTTCGACTACCCGAACCCCGCCGCGCTCGCCGCCCACTTCCGCGACGAACTGGTGGGTTCCGCGCCGGCCGCCGAGCCCGCGCCGGAACCGGGGGAGGCCGAGCTGGCGCAGGTGGTGGCGTCGATCCCGATCAAGCGGCTGCGGCAGGCGGGCATCCTCGACGTGCTGCTGGACCTGGCGCAGGCGCCGGACGCCGCTACCGCCGACGATCGCGCCCGCGACATCGACGACATGGACCTGCAGCAGCTGCTGACCGCCTTCGACGACGACGATGACCGGTAGGGCCGGCCAGCCGATCGTCGTCAGCGGTGTCGACACCCCGGTCGGCCGGGCGGTCGCCGATCGCCTGGTCGCGGCCGGTCACCGCGTCGTGGGCGTCGCGCCCCGCCGCCCGGTGGGCTGGCCCGGCGCACTCGGGTACGTCCGCAGCGGCGAGCCGCTGCCGCCCGGCGCCGCCACGGTGGTGTCCTGCGGTGCGCACGTCGAGATCCGCGCGGCGGCCGAGTCGCCGCCGCGCGTCGTGCTGCGCTACGGGCTGGTGCTGGGCCGCGACGTCGACGACGACGTGCTGGCCGCGTTCACCGCGCCGGTGGTCCGCAGCCGCGCCGCCGACCGGCCGCTGCCCGTCGTGCACCCCCACGACGTTGCCGCCTACGCGGTGCGGTGCGTCGCCGACCCGGAACTGACCGGGCGGTTCGAGCTGTCCGCCGGGCACACCACCGTCCGCGCGATCGCCACGGCGACGGGTCGGCCGGTGGTGCCCGGACCGGACCGGCCGGCCTCGACCGTCCGGGGCGGCGAGCGGGTCGAGCCGGCGCCCGGCTTCGGGCCGGCGTGGTCCGCGGCCGGCTGCGTCGCCGACTTCGCGCTGACCGCGCGCGGCCGGATCAGTCTGCGCGGCAGGATCTTCGCGCTGCCGTGGCGGCTGGCGCGGGTGCGGGACGTGCGCGCGGTGGACACCCCTGCGTCAGACGGCGTCGCGCCGGTGGTCGCCGGGCCGCCCGAGGTCGCCGGCGAGTTCGACACCCCGATCGACCCGCGGTTTCCCGCCTTCGTCGCGACCAACCTCTCCGAGGCGCTGCCCGGCCCCTTCACCCCCAGTTCGGCGTCGGTGTCGGTGCGCGGCACCCGCGCGGCGGGCATGGTGATCGCCGAGCGGCTGCGCCCCGGCGGGGTGGTGCAACAGGAGATGGCGACCCGCACCACCGGGGTGTTCGGCCACCGGCTCTACGCCGGGATGACGTCGGCGGTGTTCATGGCCGGCACCGTGCCGTTCGTGCGACCCGAGCTCATCACCGACGCGTTCTTCGGCCGCACCGCGCGCAACGTGGACGTCTTCGGCGCCGACCTGCCCGCGCCACAGCGGACCGGCGTGGCGCGGCAACTGCGCAGCCTGGCCGTCTTCGGCGTCAACCTGGTCGGGCTCTCGCTGGGGTCGCGCCGCGAGACCCGGGACTACGTCGCCGACGTCGCCGCCCTCGAAGCGCAGGCGCAGCCCGCGGCGTCCCTCGATGACACGCGGCTGCACGCGCTGATCCTCGCCGCCCGCGACGCCGTGGTGGCGGGCTGGGTGGTGTCGTCGGCGTCGATCCTGGTCTGCACCGCCTACGGCGTCGTGCTGCGGGTGCTGTGCGGCCGCGACACCGTGCCGTTCGCGGGCCGCGAGGTGGTGAGCGCGCAGTCGCTCGGCGCCGTGCACCGGCTCGCCGGCCTCGCCCGCGGCGACGACGCCGTGATGCGCGTGCTGCGGCGCCCGGACTGCGCCGACCGGACGCGGGGAGGACACCTGGCCGACCTCGCCGACGCCGCGCCGGAGTTCCACCGCCGGCTGCTGGCGGAGCTGACGGTCATCGGCCACCGCGGGCCCGCCGAGGTCGAGATGAGTTCGCCCAGCTACGCCGACCGACCCGACCGGCTGGTGCGGGCCGTCGCCAAGGCCGCCGTGCTGCCCGCCGCCGACCCGGCCGCCGCATCGGCCGGCATCCCCGCCTGGGTGCGCCCGGTGGCGGCGGTGGCGGCGGCCCAGCTGCGCGACCGCGAGGTGCGCCGCGACCGGATGGTGCGGGCGATCTGGGTGCTGCGCGGGCTGCTGCGCGACGCCGGCGCCCGCCTGGCCGGCGCCGGGATCCTGGCGCAGGCCGAGGACATCTTCTTCCTGCAGGTCGACGAGGTCGTCGCCCTCCCGGGCGACGTCGCGGGCCTGGTCGCGCGGCGGCGCGCCGAGCAGCGCCGGCTGGCCGATGTGCGGCTGCCGGAAGCGTTCAGCGGGCACTGGGAGCCCACCCCGGCGCCCGCCGCCGCGCTGGAGGCGGGGGACCGGATGCAGGGGACGGGCGTGTGCGGCGGGCGCGTGCGCGGCCGGGTGCGGGTGGTCACCGCCGACACGGTCGACGACCTGCAGCCCGGCGAGGTGCTGGTCGCCCGGGTCACCGACGTCGGCTACACGCCGGCGTTCGCCTACGCGGCGGCGGTGCTCACCGAGCTCGGCGGCCCCATCTCCCACGCCGCGATCGTCGCCCGCGAGTTCGGGGTCACGTGCGTGGTGAACGCCCGCGACGCGACGACGCGGCTGCCCGACGGTGCGCTCGTCGAGGTCGACGGGGCGACGGGCGAGGTGGAGGTGCTCGATCTCGCCGCGCGGTGACGGCGGTTGACCCGCTGTCGCGGCGGGTACGCAGATTTCCGACGAGACGGGAGGGACGGCTCTGCAGCGCATCGCTCGCCTGGCGCTCGCAGCGCCGGGCCTCGTCCTGACGGTGGCCGTACTGGTGATGGTCGGGGCCGGCTACTTCGGCGCGCACGTCACGAAAATGCTGTCGGCCGCCGGCTTCCGGGATCCCGCCGCGGAGTCCTCGCGGGCGTCCGACCTCATGTCGCAGCAGTTCGGCCAGGGCGATCTCGGCATTGTGTTCGCGATCCGCGGCGGCGGCGGCGTCGCGGATCCGCAGGTGCGCGCGGTGGCGCAGGACGTCGCCGGGCAGCTCGCCGCCTCCCCCGACGTCGACGGCGTCGTCTCGGCGTGGAGCGCCCCGCCGGCCGCGGCCCGGGAGCTCACCAGTTCCGACGGCCGGACCGGCCTGGTCGCGGCGGGCATCACCGGCGGGGGCAGCGACGCCCAACGGCACGCCAAGGAGCTGGCCGACCGGATCGCCGGGCCACGCGGCGACGTCGAGGTCGTCGCGGGCGGCCCCGCCATGGCGTACGTGCAGATCAACAGCCAGTCCGAGCGCGACCTGATCGTCATGGAGGCGGTCGCGTTCCCGCTCAGCTTCGCGGTGCTGGTGTGGGTGTTCGGCGGGCTGCTGGCGGCCGCGATCCCGCTGGCCGTGGGCATCTGGTCGGTGGTGGGGACCATGGCGCTGCTGCGCCTGCTGACCTTCGTCACCGACGTCTCGACGTTCGCCCTCAACCTCACCGTCGCGATGGCGCTCTGCCTGGCGATCGACTACACGCTGCTGATCCTCAGCCGGTACCGCGACGAGCGGTCCGCCGGCGCGCCGGCCGAGGACGCGCTCACCGTCACGATGGCCACCGCGGGCCGCACCGTGCTGTTCTCCGCGACGACGGTCGGGTGCTCGATGCTGGCGTTGACGCTGTTCCCGATGTACTTCCTGCGGTCCTTCGGACTCGCCGGCTGCACCGTGGTGGTGCTGACCGCGCTGGCGGCCCTGCTGATCGGGCCCGCCGCCATCGCGCTGCTGGGCGACCGGATCGACGCCCTCGACGTGCGACCCCTCGCGCGCCGGCTGCTGCGCCGACCGCCGCGGGAGCACAAGCGCCCGGAGGAGACGCTGTGGTACCGCAGCGCCCGCTTCGCCACCCGGCGGGCGGTGCCGGTCGCGCTGGCCGGCGCCACACTCCTGCTGGTGCTCGGTGCGCCGTTCCTCGGGGTGCGGTGGGGGTTCCCCGACGAGCGGATGCTGCCGGCGTCGGCGTCGGCGCGGCAGGTCGGTGACCTGCTCCGCGAGGACTTCCCGCACGACCCGGGCACCGCGATCACCGTTGTCGTGCCGGACATCACCGGCGTGGACGCCCGCGAGATCGGACGGTTCACCCGCGATCTGTCGACCACGCCGGAGGTCTCGTCGGCGTCGGGTCCGACCGGAACCTATGTCGGCGGGGTGATGGTCGGTCCGCCGGGGAGTCCCGCCGGGGTGGCCGACGGCGGCGCCTACTTCACCGTCAACAGCACCGCGCCCACCGCCGACGACGCGGAGCCCAGTCAACTCGACTGGCTGCACGGCGTGATCGGACCGGCCGGCCGCCCCTACGTCGTGGGCGGCGCCGCGCAGGTGAACGCGGACAACGCCGCCGCCATCAATGCGCGCCTGCCGCTGGTGCTGCTGGTGATCGCCGCCGTCACCGTCACGCTGCTGTTCCTGCTGACCGGCAGCGTGCTGCTGCCGATCAAGGCGGTGCTGCTCAACATGCTGTCGCTGACCGCCACGTTCGGCGCGCTGGTATGGATCTTCCAGGACGGCCACCTCGGCGCGCTGGGCACCACCGCGACCGGCACGCTGGTGGCCCACGTCCCGGTGCTGCTGTTCTGCGTCGCGTTCGGGCTGTCGATGGACTACGAGGTGTTCCTCATCTCGCGCATCCGGGAGTACTGGCTGGCGTCGCGCCGGTCCACCGCCGCCGACAACGACGAGGCGATCGCGCGGGGACTCGCCGGCACCGGGCGCATCGTCACCGCCGCGGCGCTCTTGATGTCCATCTCGTTCGCCGCGCTGACGGCCTCCGACGTGTCGATCATGCGGATGTTCGGGCTCGGTCTGACGCTGGCGGTGCTGATGGACGCGACGCTGGTGCGGATGCTGCTGGTGCCCGCCGTGATGCACCTGCTCGGCCGGGCCAACTGGTGGGCGCCGCTGCCGATGATGCGCTGGCACAGCCGCATCGGGCTCAGCGACATCCCGCTGGAGCTGCGACCCGCGGTGCGTGAACCCGCCCGGCCCGGCGGCCGGCACCGGGTCAGCCGGCGGATTCGTCCTCGCGGGTGAGGCCGGCGGCGCCGAGCAGTTCCTCGTGCAGCTCGAACCAGACCGTGTGGTAGCTGTCGACGAGCGGGCGGGCGAGCCAGGACGTGTCGCCGCCGCGGATCCTCGCGTGGGCGGCGGCGAGCTTCGTCGCGTAGCCGCCGAGCCGGGGCAGCGCGGCGGCGACGTCGGCGACGATCGGCATCACCCGGGCGTGGACGCCGTCGAGGCGGGCGAGCAGCCGGCCTTCGTCGTTGGCAGCGTCCGGGTCGGCCGCAGCGTCCGGGCGCAGCTGCCACGCCGACACCAGCGCCCGCAGCTCCTCGTTGACCGCCCGGAACCGGTCGTAGGCGGCCCGGACCGCGTCGGCATCGGCGCCGGCGCGTTCCTGCGCCAGCAGTTCCCCGAGCCGCGCCCGGCCGGCCGGCGACAGCCGCACCGACGCGCCCGACACCAGATAGCCCGCCGCCGTGAGGGATTCGACCAGCCGCTCGACCGTCGCCGGGTCGGCGCCGACCGTGGCGGCGAGCTCGGTCGGCCGGATGCGGCCCTTGAGCCGGACGGCCTGCAGCACCTGGAGCTCGCACATCGCGGTCAGCCGGCCGCAGCGAGTTCGGCCAGCAGGTCGCGCACCGCGTCGTCGCCGTCGCGCGCGGCGACCGTCCGCGCCAGCTGCGCCAGCGCCCGCAGCGCCGCGGCGTCGCCGGGCGATCCCGGCCCCGGATCGGCGGCGCCGTCGCGGACCTCACCCCGGGTGCCGTCGACGGTGACCAGCCGGCCGGCCAGGGCGGCCGCGGCACCCGTTCCGCAGCCGACGACCGCGGGGCGCCCCAGCTCGCGGCTGACCACGGCGGCGTGGGAGGTCGCACCGCCGACTTCGGTCACCAGGCCGCGCGCCGCCAGCATGCCCTGGACGTCCTGCGGGCTGGTGTGCCGGCGCACCAGGATCACGTCCTCGCCGTCGTCGGCGGCGTCGATCGCGGCGTCGACGTCGGTGTAGGCGCGGCCGGAGACGACGCCCGGACAGGCCGGCAGCCCGGATGCCAGCAGCGGTGCCGCAGTGCAGCGCGGCGACGACGCCGCCGCCGGCAGCAGGGCGCGGACGTGCTCCGGCGTGACCCGTCGCAGCGCTTCGGCGTCGCCGATGATGCCCTCGGCGTGCAGCGCGAGCGCCAGCCGGACGGCGGCGCGGGCGGAGCGCCGGGCGCGGCGGGTCTGCAGCAGCCAGAGCCGGCCGTCCTCGACCGTGAACTCGATGTCCGCCACGTCGCGCTCGCGCCGCTCCACCGCGGCCGCGGCGGTGAGCAGCTGCCGGTGCACCTCGGGCTGCGCTGCCGCGAGCGCGCCGATCGGCTCGCCGTCGGTGGTGCCCGACACCAGGTCCTCGCCCTGGCCGCCGCGCAGCCACTCGCCGTACGGAGTGTTGTCGCCGGTGATGGGGTTGCGGGTGAACAGCACCCCGGCACCCGACCGGCCGTTGAGGTTGCCGAACACCATCGCCTGCACCACGACGGCCGTCCCGCCGCCGTCGTCGATGCCGTGGTGGCGGCGGTACGCCGCAGCCCGGGGGGAGTGCCACGACGCGAAGACGGCCGCGATGGCGTCGCGCAGCTGCACCTCCGGCGGCCCGCCCGCGGCGCCCACCGGGTGGCGCATCGCCCGCGCCCGGACGTCGTCGGCGAACTCCCGGCCGGCCGTCGCGGTCAGGGCGGCGTGCACGGCGTCGTCGACACCGACGTTGAGCACCGTGTCGAGCATCCCCGGCATGGAGTGCGCGGCGCCGCTGCGGACGCTGACCAGCAGCGGCCGGGGGCCCGAGCCGAACGTGCGGCCGGTGCGGTGCTCCAGCCAACCCAGCGCGGCCCGCACGTCGGCCCACAGGGCGTCGAGCGTCCGCCGCGGGTCGGCGAAGAACCGGCGGCACACCTCGGTGGTGAGGCAGAACGCGGGCGGCACCGGCAGACCGTGGTGCGCCATGACGTCGATCCCGTAGGCCTTGCCGCCCACCAGCTCGCGGTCCAGCGCGCCGTGACCCGAGAGCAGCACGACGGCCGACGCGACGGGGGTGACGTCCGGCTCCACGGTTCACATATAGCAGCGTGCGGGCGCCGCGACGCAGCCGCTGCCGCGGCGGCTTCCCAAATGAGCGGCGAAATGCCACGCTCCACCGATGTCGCTGTTGCAGGGTCAGGTCGCCGTCGTCACCGGCGGAGCGCAAGGTCTCGGGTACGCCATCGCCGAACGCTTCATCGCCGAAGGCGCCCGGGTGGTGCTCGGCGACGTCAACCTGCAGGCCACCGAACAGGCCGCGGCGAAGCTCGGCGGCGCCGAGGTCGCGACGGCCGTGCGCTGCGACGTCACGAACAGCGCGGAGGTCGAGACGCTGGTGCGGACGGCGGTCGAGCGGTTCGGCGACCTGGACATCATGGTGAACAACGCCGGCATCACCCGCGACGCCACGCTGCGGAAGATGACCGAAGAACAGTTCGACCAGGTCATCGCCGTGCACCTGAAGGGCACCTGGAACGGGCTGAAGTCGGCGGCGGCGATCATGCGGGAGAACAAGCGCGGCGTCATCGTCAACATGTCGTCGATCTCCGGCAAGGTCGGCATGATCGGGCAGACCAACTATTCCGCCGCCAAGGCCGGCATCGTCGGCATGACGAAGGCCGCCGCCAAGGAGCTGGCGCATCTGGGGGTGCGGGTCAACGCCATTCAGCCGGGGCTCATCCGCTCGGCCATGACCGAGGCCATGCCGCAGCACATCTGGGACGCCAAGCTCGCCGAGGTGCCGATGGGCCGCGCCGGCGAACCCGACGAGGTCGCCAAGGTCGCGCTGTTCCTCGCCAGCGACCTGTCGTCGTACATGACCGGGACGACGCTCGAGGTGACGGGCGGCCGCCACCTGTGACCCGCGATGCGGTGATCTGCGAGCCGGTCCGCACGCCGATCGGGCGCTACGGCGGCATGTTCAAGCCGCTCTCCGCTGTCGACCTCGGCGTCGCCGCGCTGCAGGGGCTGCTGGCCCGCACCGGCCTCGCGCCCGACGCCGTCGAGGACGTCATCCTCGGGCACTGCTATCCCAGCAGCGAGGCGCCGGCGATCGGCCGCGTCGTCGCGCTCGACGCGGGCCTGCCGGTCACCGTGCCGGGCCTGCAGCTCGACCGCCGGTGCGGGTCGGGGCTGCAGGCGGTGATTCAGGCCTGCCTGCAGGTCGGCACCGGCGCCAACGACCTGGTGGTCGCCGGCGGCACCGAGTCCATGAGCAACGCGGCCTTCTACGCCACCGACATGCGGTGGGGACCCCCACGCCACGGCGTCATGCTGCACGATGCGCTGGCCCGCGGCCGCACCACTGCCGGCGGGCGCCACCACCCGGTGCCGGGCGGCATGCTCGAGACCGCCGAGAACCTGCGGCGGGAGTACGGCATCTCACGGCAGGAGCAGGACGAGCTGGCCGTCGAATCGCACCGCCGCGCCGTGGCCGCGCAGCGCGACGGTGTGCTGGCCGACGAGATCGTTCCGGTCACCGTGACGAGCCGCCGCGGCGAGCAGGTGCTCGACACCGACGAGCATCCGCGCGCCGACACCACCCTCGAATCGCTGGCGAAGCTGAAACCCATTCTGGGCAATGACGATCCGGAGGCGACCGTCACCGCAGGGAACGCCAGCGGCCAGAACGACGCGGCCGCCATGTGCGTGGTGACCACGCCCGAGCGGGCCGCCGACCTCGGACTGCGGCCGCTGGTGCGGTTGGCGTCCTGGGCGGTCGCCGGCGTGCCGCCCGACGTGATGGGCATCGGCCCGGTGCCCGCCACCGACGCGGCGCTCACCAAGGCCGGGCTGAAACTCGCCGACATCGACCTCATCGAGCTCAACGAGGCGTTCGCCGCCCAAGCGCTCGCGGTGATGGCGGAGTGGGGGTTCACCGAGCGCGACCGCGAGCGCACCAACGTCCGCGGCTCGGGCATCTCGCTCGGCCATCCGGTCGGGGCGACCGGCGGCCGCATGCTCGCCACGCTGGCGCGCGAACTCGACCGCCGGCAGGCCCGCTACGGGCTGGAGACGATGTGCATCGGCGGCGGGCAGGGCCTGGCCGCGGTGTTCGAGCGGGTGACATGACCCGCCTGGCGCAGACCCTCGGCCTCACCGAGGTGCAGACCGAGATCCTGGCCACCGTGCGGCAATTCGTCGACAAAGAGGTCATCCCCGCCGCCGCAGAACTGGAGCGCACCGACACCTATCCGCAGGCCATCGTCGACGCGATGAAGGACATGGGCCTGTTCGGGCTGATGATCCCGGAGTCCTACGGCGGGCTCGGCGAATCGCTGCTCACCTATGCGCTGTGCGTCGAGGAGCTGGCCCGCGGCTGGATGAGCGTCTCCGGGGTGCTCAACACCCACTTCATCGTCGCCTACCTGCTGCGTCAGCACGGCACCGACGAGCAGCGGCAGCGGTTCCTGCCGCGGATGGCCACCGGCGAGACCCGCGGCGCGTTCTCGATGTCCGAACCGGAGCTGGGCTCCGACGTCGCCGCCATCCGCACCCGTGCGAAGCGCACCGACGACGGCGGCTACATCATCGACGGGCAGAAGATGTGGCTGACCAACGGCGGCAGCTCCACGCTGGTCGCGGTGCTGGTGCGCACCGACGAGGGCGCCGAGCGGCCGCACCGCAACCTGACGGCGTTCCTCGTCGAAAAGCCCACCGGCTTCGGGGACGTCAAGCCGGGGCTCACCATTCCGGGCAAGCTCGACAAGCTCGGCTACAAGGGCATCGACACCACCGAGCTGATCTTCGCCGGCTACCGCGCCGCGGCCGACGACGTGCTCGGCGGCGTGCCGGGCCGCGGGTTCGCGCAGATGATGGACGGCGTCGAGGTCGGCCGGGTCAACGTGGCGGCGCGGGCCTGCGGCGTCGGCATCCGGGCCTTCGAGCTCGCCGCGCGCTACGCCCAGCAGCGCACCACGTTCGGCAAGCCCATCGCGCAGCACCAGGCCATCGCCTTCCAGCTCGCCGAGATGGCGACGAAGATCGAAGCCGCGCACCTGATGATGGTGAACGCCGCCCGCCTCAAGGACTCCGGCGACCGCAACGACGTCGCGGCCGGCATGGCGAAATACCTCGCCAGCGAACTGTGCTCGGAGGTCACGCAGCAGAGCTTCCGCATCCACGGCGGCTACGGCTACTCCACGGAGTACGAGATCGAGCGGCTGATGCGCGACGCGCCGTTCCTGCTCATCGGCGAGGGCACCAGCGAAATCCAGAAGCAGATCATCAGCAGGCGGCTGCTCGAGGAGTACCGGATCTAACGCCGCGTGCGAGGTGGCCGACGCCCGGGGCTGGCAACCCGAGCATTACAGCTGCTACCGTTTTTGTAAGTTTCCCGCTGCCGGCTGGGGCAGCCCGACACCCGGAGTCTTCAGATATGGGTACACCCGTCATCGTCGGTGCGGCCAGGACAGCCATCGGCCGGTCCTTCAAGGGCACGCTGGTGAACACTCCGCCCGAGACGCTCATCACCACGGTGCTCCCGGAGGTGGTCCGTCGCTCCGGTGTCGACCCGGCGGACATCGACGACATCATCGTCGCCGAATCCCACTACGGCGGCGGCGATCTCGCGCGCTACGCGGCCACGGCGACGGGCATGGACCACGTACCCGGCCAGTCGGTGAACCGCCACTGCGCGGGCAGCCTCACCGCGATCGGCAACGCATCGGCGCAGATCGGCTCGGGCATGGAGCGCGCGCTGGTCGCCGGCGGCGTGCAGTCGCTGTCGATGACCCCGCTGGTGAACTGGCGCATCCCCGGCCCGGAGCTGAAGTTCGAGGAGCGGTGGATGCCGCCCACCCACGTCGAGACCCCTGACGCACCGGCCAAGGACATGTCGATCACCGTCGGCTGGAACACCGCTAAGGCCATGGGCATCAGCCGCGAGGAGATGGACGCCTGGGCGGCCCGGTCGCATCAGCGCGCGGTCGCCGCGATCGACGCCGGGTCCTTCGTCGACGAGATCGTGCCGCTCAAGGTCGACCAGTTCGACGGCTCGGTCACCGAGTTCAGCGTCGACGAGCACCCGCGCCGCGACACCACGGTGGAGAAGCTCGCCGGGCTGAAAGTGCTGCACCCGGAGATCGAGGGCTTCTCGATCACGGCCGGCAACAGCAGCGGCACCAACGACGCCGCGGCCGCGGTCGCGCTCGTCGACGCCGACTACGCGGCGGCGAACAACCTCGGCGTGCTGGCGACCGTCAAGGCGTGGGCCGCCGCCGGTATCGCCCCGCGCGACTGCGGGCTCGGTGCGCTGCGGGCGATCTCGAAGGTGCTCGACCGCGCCGGCCTGCAGGCGTCCGACGTCGCGCTGTGGGAGATCAACGAGGCGTTCGCGTCGGTGCCCATCGCGGCGTGCCGCGAGTTCGGGCTGGATGAGGAGCTCGTCAACGTCTCCGGCAGCGGCTGCAGCCTGGGCCATCCGATCGCCGCGTCGGGTGCGCGCATGGTCACCACGCTCGTCTACGAACTGCAGCGCCGCGGCGGCGGCATCGGGGTCGCCGCGATGTGCGCCGGCGGCGGCCAGGGCGGCGCGGTCGTCGTCGAGGTCTGATCCGGCCGGGGCGCGACGCGCGATGGACCGCTACGAGCTGCGCCGGCTCGATTACAGCCTGAGCGAAGACCATCGCGCCGTGCAGGCGGCCTACCGCGACTTCTTCGCAACCCGGTCACCGATCGAGACCGTGCGCGCCGCCGAGGCGACCGGCTTCGACGCCCGCCTCTGGGAGCAACTGTGCGCGATGGGCGCCACCACGATGGCGCTTCCCGAGGCCGCCGGCGGTGACGGCGCGACGCTCGTCGACCTCGCGCTGGTCGCCGAGGAACTGGGCCGCCACCTCGCGCCGGTGCCGTGGATCGACCACGTGTGCGCCACCCGGCTGCTCGCCGCGCTCGGCGCGCTCGACGAGGCCTTCGTCACCGGCGGCCGGCTCGCCGGGCTCGACCCGCAGTACGACAGCGCCGGTGTGCGGCTCGTCCCGGCCGGTGCGGTGGCCGACCAGATCGTCGTCCGCAACGGCGACGACGTCGAGCGGCTGACGTTCGCCACCCGCCCGGCGCGGGTGGACAACATCGGCCGGCTGCCGATGGCGTGGGTCGACCCGGCGGCCGCCGAGGGCCGGGAGGTGATCGCGTCCGGCGCCGGTGCGGTCGCGGCATACCAACGGGCGCTCGACGAATGGCGGCTGTTGACGGCCGCCGCGCTGGTTGGCCTGGTCGAGCAGACCATGACCATCGCCGTCGAGTTCGCCAAGACCCGCCACACCCTCGGCGTGCCGATCGGCACGCTGCAGGGCATCTCCCACCCACTCGCCGACGTCGCGATCGCCGTGCAGAGCGGCCGCGGGCTGGTGCACCGCGCGGCGTGGTTCTGCGACCACGAGCCCGACGAACGGCCCGAGCTGCCCGCAGCGGCGTTCGTGTTCCTGGCCGAGGAGGCGCCCAGGGCCGCCACGGTGGCCGCGCACGTGCAGGGCGGGCTCGGGGTCTCGGCCGAAGCAGCGTCGGCGGCCTATTTGCTGCGAGCCCGCGGCTGGTCGCTGGCCGGCGGCGACCCGGGGGCGTGCGCCCGGCGGATCGGCGCGCTGGTGGCGGCGCGGGAGGCCGTCGGCGGGTGACCTGTCCGCCGCACCGCCCACCGCGGGGCGCCCGCGGGCGGCGGTTGCTACGGTCCACCACATGACGTCGTGGGCCACGCAAGTCTCGACCACCGCCGGCACCGTGGAGGGGTTCGTGCGCTCCGGGGTGCGTCGCTGGCGGGCCATTCCGTACGCGAAGCCGCCGGTCGGGCCGCTGCGGTTCCGAGCACCGGAGCCCGCCGCCCCGTGGCGCGGAGTGCGCTACTGCCGTGAGTGGGGGCACTGCGCCCCGCAGGATCCGCGCTACACGCTGCTCGGGCCGAACACCCGGCAGTCGATGAGCGAGGACTGCCTGACGCTCAACGTGGTGTCGCCCGAACGGGCGGAGAACCTGCCGGTGATGGTGTTCATCCACGGCGGCGGCTACATGTTCGGCAGCTCAGCCACCCCGCTCTACGACGGCGCCGCGTTGGCGCGACGCGGCTGCGTGTACGTGTCGGTCAACTACCGCCTCGGCCCGCTCGGCTGCCTGGACCTGACGTCGTTGTCGCCGGAGCGGTTCGAGTCGAACCTGTTCCTGCGCGATCTGGTGCTCGCCCTGCAGTGGGTGCGCGACAACATCGGCGGCTTTGGCGGCGACCCCGCCAACGTCACCATCTTCGGCGAGAGCGCCGGCGCGCACGCGGTCACCTCGTTGCTGGCGGTACCCGCCGCCGACGGGCTCTTCCGCCAGGCCATAGCCCAGAGCCCACCGGGCGGGATGATCCGGCCGAGCGACGAGGCCGCCGAGACCGCGCAGCGCTTCGTCGAGACGTTGCAGCTCGGCGGCGAAGATCCGGTCGAGGCGGTGCTGACCGCCCGGCCGTCGCGGCTGGTGCGCGCGCTCGAACGGCTCATGGTGCGCACGGTCCGCGAGCGGCCGTGGTCCTTCACCGTCGGCCCGACCATCGACGGCGACTACCTGCCCGCGCACCCGGTCGACGCCATGCTCGCCGGCACCGCCGCGCGGGTACCGCTGATCGTCGGCCACAACGCCGAGGAGAGCCGGCTCTTCAGCCGGTTCACGAGCTACCTGCCCACCAACGAACCGGTGATCGAGCGGCTGCTCGCCGCCGACCCGCAGCTGCGCGAGCGGGTGGCCCGCGCGTATCCGGGCTATCCGCGCACCGCCGCGTGCCGCCAGTTCGGTGACGACTTCACCTTCGGCGCGGTGGCGTGGCGGCTGGCCGACGCCCACAGCCGCCACGCGCCCGCCTACCTGTACCGCTACGACTTCGCGCCGCGCACGCTGCGGTGGGCCGGCCTCGGCGCCACCCACGCCACCGAGTTGCTGGCCGTCTTCGACACCTACCGCAGCCGGATCGGGCCGCTGCTCACGGTGGCCGGCGACCGGCGGGCGGCGCTGCGGGTCAGCGAGGACATGCAGCGGCGGTGGCTGGAATTCGCCCGCGCCGGCGTGCCCGGGCGCCACTGGCCGCAACACCGGGCCGACCAGCGGGCGGTGCGGATCTTCGACCGCCGGTCGCGCGTCGAGGTCGACCCGACGGCCGACCGCCGCGAGCTGTGGGAGGCGCTCGACTTCAGCCGGTCGCGATGAGCCGGTAGCGGTCGCCTAAGTTGGTCACGCATGTGACCAAGATGACGCCGCGCGAGTTGCGCGGCCGTGCACCGGTTGAGAAGGTGAGACCCGCGCAACGGGTCGGCGTGTCGGGTTCAGTAGCGGCGAAAGGGTTTACGTGATCGTCGGGGAAGCACTCGCTGCCGTGTCGGCGCCGCCGGCTTGGCGCGGATGGTGAACAGCGAGGGGTGGCGCAAACGATTCCGGCACTGGCAGTACAGCCCACCGGTCAAGACGTCCGCCGTCGTCCTGCTGACCATCGCGGCCGTCGTCCTGACGCTGGTGTACTTCCAGTTCCGCGGGGCGTTCAGGCCGACCACCGACCTGACGCTGGTGACCGACCGGACCGGACTGGCCATGGACGAGGGTTCCAAGGTCACCTACAACGGCGTGCAGATCGGCCGCGTCGGCAAGATCGACGAGCGGACGGTCGGTGAGGCGCCGCAGGCCGAGCTCACGCTGGAGATCGAACCGAAGTACATCGACCTGATCCCCGCCAACGTCGCCGCGGACATCAAGGCCAGCACGGTCTTCGGCAACAAGTACGTGTCGTTCAGCTCGCCGCCGAACCCCGACCCGCGCCGGATCAGCAGCTCCGACCAGATCCGGGTGCAGCGGGTCACCACCGAGTTCAACACGCTGTTCGAGACCATCACCGAGATCTCGCAGAAGGTCGATCCGGTCGAGCTGAACGCGACGCTGAGCGCGGCGGCCGAGGCGCTGACCGGGCTCGGTGACCGGTTCGGCGAGTCCGTCGTCGAGGGCAACGACATCCTGTCGCAGGTCAACCCGCGGTTGCCGCGGTTCCGCTA
>NZ_JAJQJI010000008.1 GCF_021213805.1 Mycobacterium sp. MYCO198283 | reverse complement strand
ACCGGCTGGGGTGATCGGCGGGTGGCGGCCGAGGCCAAGAAGATCGCCTACCGGCTCGACCCGCACGCCGTGGTCGACCGCGCCGCCAACGCCCCGGCCGATCGCTGCGTCACCCTCCGGCCCGCGCCCGACACCATGACCTACCTGACCGCCTTACTCCCCGTGACACAGGGCGTGGCGGTGTACGCGGCACTGAAACGGGCCGCCGACATCACCTACGACCACCGCTCCCGCGGCCAGATCATGGCCGACACCCTCGTCGAACGCCTCACCGGCCGACCCGCCGACGCCCCCGTCCCCGTCGCGGTCAACCTGGTGGTGTCCGACGACACCCTGCTCGGCGGCAGCGACCAACCCGCCCACGTCACGGACTACGGCCCCGTCCCCGCCGCCATCGCCTGCCGGCTCGTCGACGCTGCCGTCCGCGACCCGCGCTCCGCAGCCACCCTGCGCCGTCTCTACGCCGCACCGGCCACCGGACAACTCGTGAAGCTCGACGCCCGCACCCGCACCTTCCCCAAGGGCCTCGCCGACTTCATCGACCTACGCGACCAGCGCTGCCGCACCCCCTACTGCGACGCCCCCATCCGCCACCACGACCACATCACCGCGCACCACCGCGGCGGCACGACCAGCGCCGCCAACGGCCAAGGCCTGTGCGAACACTGCAACTACACCAAAGAAGCACCCGGCTGGCGCACCCACCCCGACACCGACGACGACGGCCGGCACCTCACCATCGTGCGAACACCGACCGGCGCCCGATACCGATCCACCGCACCACCCCTCCCCGGCTGGACCGTGTCGACCAGTTGGATCGAAACCCGCATCGGCGTGGAAATCCTCCGCCACGCCGCTTGACCGGCGTGTGCGGCCGATGGCCTAGATTGCGGGCATGTACCCCGAACTGTTCTCGGTGGCCGGCAAGACGGCGCTCATCACCGGCGGCACCAGCGGCATCGGCCTGATGATCGCCGAAGGCTATCTACGCGCCGGCGCGAAGGTGTACGTCTCGTCGCGCAAGCCCGACGCCTGCACCGCCGCTGCCGAGCGGCTCTCGGAGTTCGGCGAGGTGTATGCGATTCCGGCCGACGTCAGCACGGAGGACGGCTGCCGGGCGCTGATCGACGAGGTGGGCACTCGCGAGTCCGCGCTGCACATCCTGGTCAACAACGCGGGTGCGACGTGGGGCGCCTCGTTCGAGAGCTTCCCGCCCGCGGCGTTCGACAAGGTGCTGACACTGAATGTGAAGTCGCCGTTCGTGTTGACGCAGCTCGCGCACCCACTCCTCAAGGCGGCGGTGGGCGACGACGATCCGGCCCGCGTCATCAACATCGGCTCGATCGACGGGCTGACGGTGCCGCGGCTGGGCACCTACTCCTATTCGGCGTCCAAGGCCGGCGTGCATCAGCTGACGCGGCACCTCGCGTATGCGCTGGCGCCGGACGTGCTGGTGAATGCCATTGCGCCCGGGCCGTTCCCGTCGAAGATGATGGCCGCGACGCTGGACGCGGTGGGCGACCAGCTGGCGGCGAACACCCCGGTGAAGCGCATTGGCCGCACCGAGGACATGGCCGCCGCGGCGATCTACCTCGCCTCGCGGGCGTCGAACTTCGTGACGGGCGCGGTGCTGCCGGTCGACGGCGGGCTGAGCACCACCGCGGGCCTGCAGCTGTAGCTACAGCGCGGCGATCGCCTCGGCCGACTCCAGGTCCGCATACGCCGCCGAGTAGCGCTGAGCCAGCGCAATGGCGATGTCGGGGCGCTGCCACAGCTCGCCGGCGCTGGCCGTGCACAGCCACAGCGTCAGGCCGTGCGCCACCGACGCCCGATAGCGCAGCCAGAGGTCGTCCTCGGACGGCAATTCGTCGGCGGGCAGTCCGAGCGCGTCGCGGTACTCGGAGAGCAGCTCGCGTTCGGCAGCCCGCCGGTCCTCGATGGTCAGCGCGCCCTGCAGGAAGTATCCGAGGTCCAGCGACCAGTTACCGCGACGCACCACCTGCCAGTCGAGGAAGCCGACCTCGCCGCTGGGGAGCAGGTAGATGTTGCCGATGTGCGGGTCGCCGTGCAGCAGCGTCGGCGCCGTCGTCGTCAGGCTGCGGATGTACGGCTTCCAGATGTCGTCGATCAGGCCCTCGATCGTCAGCGCCAGCACCGCCTGGGGAGCGTCGTCGCCGAGCCGCCGCTGCGCCTCGCCCAGCGGCGCGGCACCCATGCCCTCCCACGGCACGAAGGGCTCGACCCAGTCGAGTGCCGGGTTGGTGGTGAGCCGCTCACCCCAGAACCGGCCGTGCATGCGGCCGAGCCCACGCACGCCGCTGGCCGCCTGCTCGACGGTCAGCGGCCGCGTGGCGTCGCGCGGGTCGGCGTTGCGGGCCGCCAGGTCCTCCATGACGAGGACGAAGTCCTCGGCCGCCTCGTCGATCGGCGCCGCATACACCAGCGGATGTTCCAGCGGCAGTTCGACGTTCGCGTTGAACAGTCGCGGCTCGTGGAACAGGCCGCTGGTCAGCTTGATCAGCTCGCGGTGGCCGGGATCCACGCCCTTGACGAACACGGTCGCGGGGCCGTCGCCCGCGCTGTAGGTCAGTCCCAGCCGGGCGCGCCGGTTCGTGCCGTCGTCGCGCAGCAGCACCGCCACCGCCTCGACGCGAGCGTCGGGATGGCGGCCGGCCAGCGCGCTCGTCATCCACTCCGGGGTGATGGCGTCCCAGTCCTGCGGCACCTCGAGCGCGGCCGCGGTCATGCCAAGATCGCCGGCATCGAGTCCCAGCCGCGGACGGTCGAGGTGGGCGACAGGACCGCGTTGTCGAGGTCGACGTCCCACTCGGGGAAGCGCTTGAGCATCTCCTCGAGGGCGATGCGGCCTTCGAGGCGCGCGAGCGCCGAACCGAGGCAGTAGTGGGTGCCGACGCTGAACGCCAGGTGCTGGCGAGGTTCGCGGTGAATGTCGAACACGTCGCCGTCCGGCGGAAACTGGCGGTGATCACGAGTGGCGGCGCCGATGAGCATCATCATGACGCTGCCCTCCGGAACGGTCTGGCCGTAGAGCGTGACGTCGCGGGTGACGTAGCGGGCGACGTGCGGCGCCGGCGGCTCGTAGCGCAGCAGCTCCTCGATCGCCTGCGGGATCAGCGCGGGATTTTCGACCAGCTCGCGGCGCTGATCGGGATGCTCGGCCAGCACCTTGGCGGCCCAGCCGATCAGGCGGGTGGTGGTTTCGTTGCCGGCGCCGGCGACCACGTTGAGGTACACGAGCAGCTCCTCGCGGCGCAGCTTCCGGACCGCGCCGGTCTCGTCGGTGAACTCGACGTTGAGGAGTTCGGTCATGATGTCGTCGGACGGGTTGTCCCGACGCCAGTCGATGTAGGCCTCGAAGATCTCGCCGGTCACCATGCCGTTCGAGGCGGCGTCCATCGGCTTGCCCGCCTCGGTGCGCAGCTGCGCGTTGCCGTAGTCGCGGATCATCTCCTGGTCGTTCTCGGGGATGCCGAGCAGCGAGCTGATGACCTTCATCGGCATCTGCACGCCGAAGTCGGTGATGAAGTCGAAGCGCTTCTCGCCGACCAGCGGGTCGAGGCTCTGCGCGCAGAACTCGCGGATCTTCGGCTCCAGCGCGTTGACCTTGCGCGGCGTGAACATGCGCGCCAGCAGCTTGCGGTGCACATCGTGGATCGGGGGATCCTCGAAGATCACGGTGCCCGGCGGAATGTCGATGTTCGCCTTGATGAGCTCCACGATCGCGCCCTTGGCGGAGCTGAAGGTCTCCCAGTCGACCAGCGTCTTGCAGACGTCGTCGTAGCGGCTCACCGCATAGAAGTCGTGTTGGGCGTTGTAGTAGAGCGGCGCTTCTTCGCGGAGCCGCTTGAACGCCGGATACGGGTCGCGGTTCAGGTCGACGTCATAGGGATCGAAGTAGACGTCGCTCGTCGTCGTCACGGTCATGGTAATCCGCCTCTCGTCGCGCGAGAGTGAGCCTACACACGGCGAGTTACGCGCGTAAGTTGCGGCGGCGGTCAGGTGGTTGCGCGCACGACCAGCTGCGCGACGCCGGCGCCGCCGGGCTGGTCGTCGGCGGGGTAGCCGAGCTCGGCCATCATCGCCGCGACCGCGACGTCGACGATCGCCTTGGCGTCGAAAGCCACCGAGGTCAAGGGCGGTCCGCTCACGGCACCGAGCGGTATGGCGTCGACGCCGATCACGGCGAGGTCACCCGGGCAGCGCAGCCCCGCCTGGCGCAACCCGTGCAGGACGACGAACGCGGTCTCGTCACTCTGGGCGCAGACCGCGGTCACCCCGTCACGCACCCATCCCCTCACCACGTCAGCCGCGTCGCTGCCGTCGGTGGCGACGGTGCCGACCGCGAGGTCCGGCAGTCCGCGTCGGCGTGCCGCGTCCCGCAGGCCCGCCAGCCAGTAGTCGCCCAGCGGGCGCAGCTTCGGAGTGTCGGCGTAGGCGAACCCGATCCGGCGGTGTCCACGCTCGACGAGGTGGTCGATGCGCAGCTCGCCGATGCTCTCGTGTAGCGCGCCGATCGCCCGCAGCTGGTGGCTGCCCAGGTGGATCTGCGGAATGCCGGCGGCCGTGACCGCGGCAAGCGCATCGCCTTCCAGCGGGAAGACACTCGTCACCGCGACGGGATCCAGGGCGGCGATGGCGTCGACGACGTTGCGGCCGTCCTCGGTCTCGAATTGCAGCGACAACACGATGCCGTGCCGGGCCAACGCAACCGTCAGTCGGCTGCCCACCTCGATCGGCAACTCCCCCAGC
This sequence comes from Mycobacterium sp. MYCO198283, assembly GCF_021213805.1. Taxonomy (GTDB): domain Bacteria; phylum Actinomycetota; class Actinomycetes; order Mycobacteriales; family Mycobacteriaceae; genus Mycobacterium. Next base: position 259,924 of record NZ_JAJQJI010000008.1, on the reverse strand, counting down.
GACATCCGCGGCACGATGTAGAGCATGACGCCGCTCGCGCCGACCGCGAGGTTGCGGGCTGCGAGGTTCGGCCGGTAGCCCAACTGACGGGCCGCCTCCCGTACCGCGGCCTTGGTCTGCGGCGAGATCGTCTGCCCGGCAACGTTGTTCAGCACGTAGCTGACCGTGGCCGTCGACACCTTGGCCAGCCGCGCCACATCGGCCTTGGTGGGGCGCGCTTTCCCGGCCGTCATGGCGCCCCGGTGCCGGCAGACAGCGGCCGGCCGGCCGACTCGGCGACGGTCAGCACGGTCGCGACCGAAATGACGGCGGCGGCAATCAGATACCAGGCAGCCGCCATCGCGTTCCCGGTTTCGGCGGTCAGCCAGGTGACGACGTACGGCGTGGTGCCACCGAACGCGGCGACCGACACGTTGTAGCCGATCGAGAAGCCGCTGTAGCGGACGCGGGTGGCGAACATCTCCACACCCGTCGTCACCGCCACCGACACGAACGTCGACTCGATCGCGGCCAACACGCAATGCGCCGCGATCGCGGCAGCCACCGAGCCGGTGTTCATCAGCGCGAAGAGCGGATAGCCGAGCACGATGAAGCCGACCGCACCGGCGAGCAGCAGCGGGCGCCGGCCGATCCGGTCCGACAGGGCAGCCAGCGGCAGGATCAGGATGAGCGCCGTCAGGCTGGCAAGCGTGATCGAGAGGAAAGACGCCGTCTTGGAGAAGCGCAGCGTCTTGATGAGGTAGGTCGGCAGATAGGTGAAGACGACGTAGTAGCCGACGTTGAAGACGATGAAGAGGCCAATGACCCGCAGGACCTGCGGCCAGGCCGTCGTGACGGCTTCGCGCAGCGGGGAGGACGCGACGCGGTCGGCGCGGTCGAGCTCGGTGAACTCCGGGGTGTCGTCGAGCCGCAGCCGGATGTAGAGGCCGACCAGCCCGAGCGGGCCGGCGATCAGGAACGGGATGCGCCAACCCCAGGACTCCATGGCGTCCGCGGGAAGGCCCGCTTGCAACAGCGTGACCGTGATGGAGCCGAGCAGGAAGCCGAGCACCCCGGACCAGGCGATGAAGGTGACGGTGTAGCCGCGGCGTCGGTGCTGCGCATACTCGGCGAGATAGACCGCGCCGCCGCCGTATTCGCCGCCCGCCGAAAAGCCTTGCAGGCAGCGGAGTATCAGCAGTAGGAGCGGCGCGACGACACCGATCGCGTCATAGGTGGGCAGCAGGCCGATCGCGATGGTGGCGCCGGACATCAGCAGGATCACCAGCGCCAGCACGCGCTGTCGGCCCAGCCGGTCCCCCAGCGGACCGAAGACGAATCCGCCGAGCGGCCGCATGAAGAACGCCGCCGCAAAGATGGCGAAGGTGTTGAGCAGCGCGGCGGTGTCGTCGCCCTTCGGGAAGAAGTTGGCGGCGATGTAGGTGGCGAGGAAGCCGTAGATCGCGAAGTCGAACCACTCGACCGCGTTGCCGATGGAGGCGCCGGTGATCGCCTTGCGCACCGTGGACGTCTGCTGGCGGGTTTCGTCGACCGTCATGGAAATCCGCCTCTCCTGTCTTGCGAGGGCAGCCTACTCGTGACGGTTATGCGCGTAAGTCGATCCGGACGTCGCCGGCCGGCTGGAAGGCGGTTCACCATCGCGCCGGTTTCGGTGGAGTCTGCCGGCGGTGAGCCGACGCACTCGTGCGGGTTTACGCAGCCGGGCTGACCGGCACGTTTTCTCAGAGTGGTCCCGACTGGGATCGAACCAGTGACCTTCCGCGTGTGAGGCGGACGCTCTCCCCCTGAGCTACGAGACCGGGGACGTCAGACATTAACACGGTTGCCCGGTTGGGCCTGAATTCGCAGGCCGACGCACTGCTTGTGACGGCGACGAGAGCCCGTCGCCGACGCCGATCGGTGATTTGTGCCGCCGCGCTCGGGTGGACTATCGTCGTGCATCGCGACGGGCGACGATCTCGCCCGTGGCACGCGGATGTAGCGCAGTTGGTAGCGCATCACCTTGCCAAGGTGAGGGTCGCGGGTTCGAATCCCGTCATCCGCTCGAAGGTGTGGTGGCATCAACCCCAGCGGTGGAGTGGCCGAGTGGTGAGGCAACGGCCTGCAAAGCCGTGCACACGGGTTCGATTCCCGTCTCCACCTCCGAGAACGACCCGGCGCGATTAGCTCAGCGGGAGAGCGCTTCCCTGACACGGAAGAGGTCACTGGTTCAATCCCAGTATCGCGCACCACGCATTACCGCAGTTCAGACGCTACAACTGACACCCGCTTTCGCACCCTGTGGGCAAAGAATGGGCAAACACTTCACCAGGGCATTCGCCGCCTGTGTAGTGTCAGATAGGCCTATCTACCAACTGTTCTAGTTTGCTAGAGCATTGGCGCAGCGCCCCGCAGAATGGCATAATTCTCCGCAGCACGCCCATGCGTGCAACGTCGTCGCCCTAGGTCAGCAGTGCCGAGGATGGGCGGGGACGGTGCCCGGAGCCTAGGCCCTCAGGGTCCGAGGATGGCCAACCAGGAAGAGCACCGCGTCACCATCAGACAGCGGTCGCCGCACACAGTTCCTTGTGCCGCCTGGAGGCCACATGCCCGTACATCGAAACGACCCCGCACCTTCTCAGCGCCGTCGCTACGCCACCCAATATGAGGCCGCCGATTACCTCGGCGTGACCACTCGGACCATCCGCCAGATGATCGCCGATGGTCGGCTGACCGGCTACCGGCTCAATCCTCGGTTCATCCGTATTGACCTCAACGATATCGACGCGGCCATGACTCCAACAGGTGGAGGTGCGGGGCGATGACCGACTGTATTCCACGCCGGCAGCAGGAAGACCGCGACCGGCTGACAGTTCTAATCAACCGGACCTCGACTACCGGCTGGGCGTCGGCCTCAACCGCGAGCGCGCCGAGGCGGTAAGGACCCTGGCGATTAGGAGATTGCAGAGAGAGACCGCTCACCATGAGGCCGGTCACGCGGTAGCAGCAGTGCTACGCGGTGGGGACTTGGTGGACCTGTTCTTCGTCGACCCCTACTTGACCGATCCAACGGTTCCGCACAATGGGATCACCCGCCACAGAACTCCCTACCAGCATCGACCCTTCGTCACATTCGCCGGACCCTGGGCACAGGCGAGATGGATGGTTGAGCATGACCCTGAGATCGACGATTTCGACGAAGCCCTTGAAGCCGCGTGGCAATGGTATTTGGCGGACGTGGAGGTCGATGGCGACGCAGCCCGATACGAGTCGCGCTGGCCCGACCTCGCCGAGGCCACCGGCTATTCGATCGAAGGGCGAGAATGGGAAATATCGTGGGAGGAAGAGCTCGAGACGCTTTGGCCGGTGATCTGCGAAGTCGCGGGAATGATGCTTGGTGGTCCTGTGACCCACGGCATGGTCGAGACGGCGCTGGAGCGTCATCTTCGCGATCTCGACGACCAAACAGGACTGTCTCTTATGCCGTCAAAGCGACCGAGGTGACGGACACTGTGAGTGGTCTGGAAGAGCGGCTGGCGTGCCGTCGGGCACCGTTAATCGCCATAGAAGATACAGCCATCTCGCACGGAAGGTTCCGCAACTTCGGCGACTACTACGCGGGCGGCTATACCCCTTTCCCCAATCGTCTGCTGGGCATGTTGACGCCGACCCAGGCGTCGACTTATCTGCACCTTCGCCGTTTCGGGAATATGCGTGAAGGTGCACGCCCGTCGGTGAATACCGTAACCGCCTGCGTCGGCAGGAAGCGGCGGACCGTCGAAGACGCCATTAGGGCGCTGGAGAATGTGCACCGCGAGATTAAACGCGATTCCCGTGGACAGAACCGCCCTTGTCTGTACCACTTCGCCTCCGTTCTCGACGACGAAGGTCTGGAGCCTTTTACTAAGGTCCCGAATTGGGTTCTCCTCGGGGGACTTCCACCGGCTGTGCTGATGGTCTACGTGACCATCTTGGAGGTCAAAGACGTGGAGAAGACACTGCGGTTGGAGGACATCGCCCGCAAATGCCGCACGTCGAAGGGCACCGTTAGCGGGGCGATTGAGGAACTTAAGCGCAGGCAACTGATCGAGGTCGACCGCCCCAAGTTCAAGGCTCAACGGAATCGCTATGGCACCCTCCCCCGGAGTCTCGCTGATCTGCGAAGTACCGACACCGTGGACTCGAAATTCCTCTCTGACGTGGGAAGTACTGAGATCGTGCACCGCAGTACGGAGACCGTGGACCGTAGTACGGAGATCGTGGACCGTAGTACGGAGACCGTGCAGGAGAAAGACTCTTTCGAGAAAGACTCCAGGGAAAAAGACTCGACCGGGAAAAAGACTCGACCCACCGCCCCCGGCTCCGCCGGGGCGCGGCGATCCACCGATGGCCACCAATTACAACAGGATCGCCAGAGGCATGAGGGGATTCGCGAGCGACTACAGCGAATGGGTGCTGAAGGGACAAGCCCTGGGTGATGGGACTGCACTGGCATACGTTCTTGGCTTCTCGGCGAAGGTGGATTCGAGGCAGAGACCGAGTTAGACCTGCCGAGCGACTCCTGGAAGAACCGGACGAGGGCCTGTTTGCCTCACGGCGGGCCGAGTGGTCAGACTGCGGATGGTGGGTCCAGCGAGGCCTCGGAGGCTCGACGTCTGAGGGCCTCTCGGACGCTCGGCGACACGAACCGCTCTGCCAAGGACCGTCCTTTAGGCCAATCAGATGACCGGGTTCGCAACGTGCAGTCTCTGGCCGAACGGCTCGCCAACCACAGATAATCTCAGGCCCAGGAGATGCCGTGACCGGACTCAGGTCGCCATTGCAGGGACTGGCCGCCCTCGATACAGGATTCGGTGTAGCCGAGAGGCATGGTGCGAGAGTCAAGCGACCCAAACCGGTATCGCGGAAAGCGACGTCAGTAAATCATCACCGAGAGATAGTTACGGTTCGCCGCAAAGCTCCAAATTAGCTAAAAAGTTAAGCAACTTAGTCAACTACACGAGGGTTCCGCTCGGCGTTGGTACGCAACCCTCCAGCTATGAACTGCGGCGGAGGCTCACAGTAGCCGCGATCCGCCTGTTCGATCCCCCAAACCGCTGCTGTGCTTAGTGTAGTAATCTCGGAATTAGCTGAAGGTGTCTGGGTCAATGGTAATTCATGCGGCAATGGACCGGTATTTGACGCCACCCGACGCCACCCGAAGGAGACCCTATTGAATCCCGACGCCCTTTACTTGATGAGCGACGATGTGTACACATTCGACGAGTTGGTCGAGGTGTTGAACGCGGAGGCAGCGACACTGCCCGAAGAAACCTGGCGATGCGGCTGGGACGTCAACGACTACATCATCGAGGCAATGCAGGTCGGCATCATCGAGAGTGTGGAAGTCGAGGATGAGGAGGACGCCCTCCGCTGCGACTGCTGGTGATGCCGACGCGCTGAGGTCGGACCGGTCATTTCGTGAGCTGCACCCAGGACGTACCTACCTGTGGATAATAACCGTGTTCCACGATATCGGACCAGTCGGCGTAGTCGCCGAAAAGTAGGTTGCGCTCGGCCTCGACGGAGATGGTGGTGTACCAATCCCCGTCGTGGCCGACGTCTTCACTCACGTTGATCGCCGCCAGGTACAGGCCGTTGACGGTGAATCATACGACGGCGCGGTGTTCACGGACCCTCGTGTCGTCTACTTGTACCGGCGACGACCCGGTCGCGATCTCGAACTTGCGGACTCGAATCGCCATATCCTGCCAGCGCATCGATTCGTTGATCGAGCCCCAGTTCGCAGTTGTCTGCCATCGCTCGCCTCGTCGCACCGCCACGTAGCAGTAACGTCCGCCGCCCTTCTGGAACCGGAGGACCAAGCCGTCCGGTGGCTCTTGCGGTATCGGTGGCTCGCTGGTAGAGGGCGGTAGTGGTCTGAGCCACTCGCGCATCGGTGTCAGGTCGTAACGCGACGGGTCAAGCAAAGCGGATATCAGGGGTGGGATGGTCACGGGTGGACCGCCCAGCACGTTGGCGGTAGCTTCGTTGGCTTTGATGGCATTGACGCGGACTTCGGCCGCGACGGCGGAGTCGGTGATGTCTTCCCAGCGTGTGGTGAGCAGGCCCCTGTCGCGCAGGTGTCTGATCATCGGCAGGAAACGCTGATTGGTCTGTGGTGTCAGTTGCCCTACCCGCTCGTCGTCGATCCGCGCGTCGACATACGGCTTGCCCCTCCGGTCTGGGTGGCTCTCGTGAAGGGTTACGAATAGAAGCCCGTGCCCGTGCTGGGGCCGTACTTCGCGAGGGCATCGAAGTGCTCGTCCTCCCGAGTGACCTGGACGAAGGAGGAGCGCGGCAACATTGTGTAGGGGGCGCAGGAATGAAGTACCCCAGGTTTTGTTCCTAGTTGGTTGTGAGGGCCGGGGTTGGCTGGCTCACGGGGTGTGAGGTGCCGGTGAGGGCGGCCTCGTGTTCGGCTGGGGTGTGGTAGCCGAGGGATTGGTGCAGGCGTTCTGCGTTGAACCAGGCGACCCAGGCGGCGGTGGCCAGCTCGACGTCATCGACGCTGCGCCAGGGTTTGCCGCGGTTGATCAGCTCGGTCTTGTAGGCAGCGTTGACCGCCTCGGCGAGGGCGTTGTCATAGCTATCGCCGCGTGACCCCACCGAGGGCGCGATCCCGAGCTCGGCGAGCCGGTCGGTATAGGCCAGCGATAGGTATTGGGACCCGAGGTCGGAGTGATGAACCAACTCACATAAATCTGAGTTCGCCTGCCACACAGCGTGATTGAACGCTTGTAGCGGCAGGTCCTCGGTGCGCATCGTCGCCGAGACGGCCCACCCGACGATGGCCTTGGTGCACGCGTCGGTGACGAACGCGGTGTAGCAGAACCCCTGCCAGGTCCGCACAAAGGTGATGTCGGCAACCCAGAGCCGGTTCGGCGCCGGCGCGCTGAACTGCCGGTCGACCAGCCCCGCCGTTTCATGGCGTGATGCATCTTCTTGACGCCATAGACCGAGAAGTTCTCCTCGTGGACGATCCTGAGGTCGGCGATGAGCAGTTCATCGCTGATCGCGCGGTCTGATGGCGGGCGGGCCTTCGCGGCCCGGTAGCCACGGGAGGTGAGGAAACCGGTGATTGCTGCCCGCAGGACACCGCAGATGAGCTCGACCCCGAACTGATCGCGATGTGCGTCGATGAACGCGATCATTTCGTCGCGGGGCGGTCGAGCTCCGCTGCAAAAAACGCAGACGCAGACTTCAGAATCTCGTTGGCCCTGCGCAACTCGGCGACCTCACGCTTGAGCTTGCGGATTTCGGCGTGCTCGGAGCTGGTGACACCGGGACGCTCACCGGCATCAACCTGCGCTTTGCGCCGCCACCGGCGCACCGACTCCTCAGAGATCCCGAGTTTGCTGGCTACAGACTTGATCGCCTCGAACTCAGACACTTCCGAGGCTTCCATCGTGGTGTTCAGCAACCGCAGCGCACGATCACGAAACTCCATCGAATACTGACGGGGCATGCTCCTGATCCTCCTATACGGATCGGAACAAAACCTGGGGTACTTCAGAAGGGTCGTTGATCGGTGTCGCGGTCGTGGGGATCGCCCAGACCGATGCGCACGTTGGGCCTGAAGTCGATGCCATGCCAGCCGTCGTACTCGTAGGCGTAGACCTGAGCAGCGGTCGAGGGCGCATACCCGGAGGCGACGATCCTGCGTGTCACTTCGGCCGACGCCAACGCACGGTCGCTGTCGAGTAGCCGAGCGTTTGGTTGTCGACCCTTACCGATGTACCCCATGGTCCGCGTGGTCCATCGAGGCTCCGGCATGAGCTGAACGTCAAGTACCAGCTGTTAAGCGCCACCGAGCCAGTCGGGCGGGAAGAGGCTGCATATCGCCGGAAGAAATCCCGACTCGATGCGCAATTCGTAATCACACCAGTACCGCCCACCACTCCAAAGCCGGTACGGCTGCGCCACATCGTCCCCCACTCGCTCCGAATCCCGCCGCTCTGATCGGGATTCTCGCAAAGGCATAAGCGATTCCGGCGCCGGATCTGCGACGATGCGGATCTGCTAGGGCTGGTTGCTCATCACCCGTCACCATCGAGGGTGGGGTCCGGAGCGCCAACGAACCTGTAGAAGTGGTGTAGAGCCGACCAAGAAACCCCAAGGATCGCGCCTCCTGTGCCGCTGGGAGAAGCAGTGCCCGGTTCATCGATCCAGGGCTAGGCGGAGGCAGGCTCACTCACAAGTTGATGTTGGTGCCGTGCGGGACATTTGCCCTGTGGGCAGGGTTGATGACATCGAGCAGGAAGAGGGCGAAGAGGGCGAACTCGACCGTAACGCTCTACCGGACGGCCGAGCAGCCCCTCCAGACCTACGAGGAACTCTGCGACAAGTTCGAAGCCGAGGCCGCCGATCTACCTCCCGACCAGTGGATCGACGGCGAGTTCAGAGTCGGCGAGTACATCATCGAGGCTGTCTCGGTCGGCATCCACCAACAGGTCGAGGTGAGCGCTTCCATCGTCAACAGGTTCATAGACGGAACAGTGGCGTCGTTCGTCACGTACACCGACGAGGATGGCCCCGTCATTGCCGAACGCCGAATGCCGAATGCCGAATGCGCTACCGTGGTGAAGTTGACTTCCGGAAGGGGATCTCCGGCTCCGTGAAAGCAGAACGGGCAGTAACACGATGAAGCACCAGGCGCATTCATCTCAGGCCATGGCCGCTTTCGAAGCTCAGTTGAGAATCGCCGTTCAGAGCATTCGGCTGATCGTCCTCGTTGCAGTAACCGGTCTGCTGGTACCTGCTGTCGCCTGCTCAGGAGTGCAGGAAAGGGACAAAGAATCCTATCGGTATGGCTACGAGGAGATCAGTGTCTCGGCTCGCACCCTAAGAGAGGCGCTACGGGCTACCGATGCGCAATTAGGAGGTAATCAGGACGACTCTGAACGCACCGTCTGTGAAACCTCGACTGACGGGCTACCTCTGGTGTCGGGGCCGAGTCCGGAGTATGTCGAGAGCGATGTCATCGAGGGATGCATCGATGCACTGCTCGAATCAACAGACACCCGCGCTGCAGCCACAACTACGGCATCGCCTTCCAGAACTGCAGCAGCGACGAATACACCACCGGCGTCGACGACCGCAGTCACGTCAACCGGTGCAACGGGTCACGCCACCACCATCAACGACTACCGCGAGCAAGCTGGTATCACCATGCTTCCGATTACCGGCAACGACACCCTTCCTGGCGCGCCGCTCGTGAAGCTCCCCCCAATCCCCGGCTGGAAGGCAAGCGACAATCGCCCACCGGATACTTTTGGTCAGATCGTTTCAGCCGACCCGCGATTCGCTTCCGACCCGCCTACCATCACCGCGGTCTACGTGAGGCTGACCGGCAACTACAGCGCCGACCTAATCTTGCAATATGCACCAAACTCCCTGAAGAATCTTCGCGAATTTCAGGCGAGCTCGGAGAATCCAAACGAAAATCTGAAAGGTTACAGGGCAACCGGGCTCTCGGGATCTTATGTCAGCGACGACGGCGCCCGAAAGCTAATCGCTCAAAAGACGGTCGTAATACCTGGAAGGGGTGGCTTGTACGTCCTGTTTTTGAGGCTGCTGGCGGCGAATGACTCGACGCAGGCGTCGGTAGCCACTGAAGCGTTCCGGACGATCAACACTGAGACAGAGATAGCCCTTTGATGCGCTTTTGGCGCACGGCGCGGCGGAATGGTTGCATGTGCAGCAGTTTGGACGACGTCGGGAGTGCCTGCTTCACGCCGGGGTTGAATAATTCCATCGCTGCATCGAAGTCGGAGTACTGCAGGCGCTTGTCCTCGCGCAGGAATCCGCGCGCTCCAGGTCTCACACGGCACACACCTAATCAGGTTCCGCTGACGGCCTGCCGCCGCTGGGATTCGCAATCCCGGACAGCCAGCACGCGCAGAATGCCCTCATGAGCAGAGCATGGACGCTTCTTGCCGTTGATGAAGCCGAACGCAGTTACATGGGCAACGCTGGCTACGAAGATGTCCTCGGCCAGCGCTACACCTGGGACGAGACGGTGGCGAACGGCAGGAGCCTTCAATCCGGCGACCTGATCGTATTGTGGGACAGCGACTTTGTGCTTGGAGTGTCGTGGATCGACACCATCGTAGAGTGGCCCGACAAGAAGGAGCGCTTCCGCTGCCCGAACTGCAGCAGGACAAAGTTCCACATGCGGAAGACTCAAGAGCCGCGGTACCGGTGCACTATCTGCTTGACCGAATTTGACCATCCCGACATCGAGATGCTCGAGAACATCAGCTTCTTCCGCGCAAGTTACGAGCGGACATGGCAGGAACTCGATCTCGGGATGCCGAAGAGCGCGCTTGAATCAGCCCTCTTAAGTCGAGCCCGGCAGAACTCGATTCGCGAGCTCGACTTCGAGACTATTCGGGGAATCCTTGAACAGGCGCAGCCGCTGGGTGACCTGTGGTGGAGCTCGGCATCGGAGAAGTCGAAGAGCCTGCCAGGTGGTTTCTATGGCGTGATCGGGAAGGCCCGCGTCGGGCAGCAGCGATTCAGGGAGGAGATGCTGCTCCGCTTCGGGCACTGCTGCGCAATCTCTGGTGCATTACCGGGCGCAATGCTCGACGCCGCTCATCTATATCGGTACGCCGATGAACCGAAGCACGACCTCGCCGGTGGGCTGCTCCTCCGTCGTGACCTCCATGCCCTCTTCGACCGGTACGAAATCCTGATCGACCCCGACGACGAATGGCGCGTCGGCGTGCGGCCAGGCCTCGAGAAGTACCCGGAGGTTTGGCGCTTTCACGGTGGCCCCATGCTGCCCAAGCCTGATGTCAGACCGAAGGCCGAGTATCTCCGCATTCACGCGGCGGCCGCACGTGCGAAGTGGAGCTCCGTGGACACGGACTGATCACGAGGTTCGGCTCGCCGCACTGACTTGGCTGGCCTGCCCGACTCGCGGATGATGCTGGGGATGAGGTCGCGGACGAGCTTGCCACCGGTCAACGTGGGGGTCTCCAGTCCGCTCGGGCATGCTCGGTCCCGCGGGTCTGGACCGAGCGCACGAAGTCGAGCCGCGCCTCCGGAGTTCTCCCCGTGGCCGCGATGACCGCTTCGCGCAGTGGATGGTGACTGGAGATCAGCCGCTCGTTGCGCTGCCAGAGCCGCTCGAGGAAGTCGCCGTGGGGAAGGCGATGGAACTTGCCCGGCCGGTCCTCGATTGCAAACTGCGCACGCCAACACGAGATTCCAGACATCGTCGAGATCAAGGAACACGCCGCGCGCTATCAGCATGTGGGGGAAGTAGTGGTCGACGTCGGCGGAGTGTTCAAGGTCCAGAAGGGGCGTCACCGGCGCACCGCAATAGAAGCAGGCACTCGACTGGTATCCGCTCAGACCCGGACGCACCCAGGTAATCGACCGGCGGTGACCGAGCATGCCGCGCACGATCATCTTGGAGGGTCGGTCGTAGACCACCCGCAGCATCGAGCCGGTGGACCTCTTCTCGTGCCACGTGCTCTCGACGAGCCGCCAGCGGGACTCGGTTTCGGCCTCCAACGGCTGCTTTACATCGGCATCGGAGGCCAGCGCGAGCAGCTCGTCGGTGAACCGGATGGCGCGCAGCGCGTCTGCTTGCGCTCGTCGAGAAAAGTGTCTCGACGTCTCCGTCGCCCACCTTGTGGAAGGCATCAATGACATTGTTGAAGCCGAGAAGCGCGGTGGTGGTGACGAGTTCATCGTGCGTGATGGTGCCCGTGTTGAAGTGCCGGCAGGCGTCAAGAAACCGGCTGCCCGCGGAGGTGGACTGGGTGTCGATCTCTCACCGACAGGGCCAAGGCCATGGTCGTGACCTCGTCGCGCAAGGCGGCGGTGCGCTACAAGCTGGCCTTCGACAAGTACGTCGGCGAGCAGGGCTACACCGACGTCGCGGCCTTGGTGGCGTTCTCCGGCGAGGTCACCGACCCCGACTCAGGGGTAGAGAAGGCCACCGAAACCTCGGCCCTGATGAATCCGGGCTTGAAGGGCCGCGACCTGCGGGACGCCTTCGCCACCGACGAGTACCAGGTGATGTTGGTGGCGAACAAGTTTCAGACCGGCTTCCACCAGCCGCTGCTGGTGGCGATGTACGTCGACAAGCGCCTATCGGGGGTGGCGGCGGTGCAGACGCTGTCCCGGCTGAATCGGGTGGCTCCGGGCAAGGATCAGACTTTCGTTTTGGATTTTGCCAACGGTGCCGAGGAGATCGTCGAGGCGTTCGAGCCGTACTACGAGGCCACCACGCTCGCAGACGTCACCGATCGCAACATCGTGCACGAGACCATGTCCAAGCTCGATGCCGCCGCGATCTACCAGGAATCCGAAATCGACGGCCTGGTCGCCGACTACCTGGCCAAGAAGGGCAACAATGCGCTGACGAAGTGGGTGACTCCGGCCCGAGACCGCTTCCGCGACCGTGAACGCACCGCTATCGAGACCAACGACAAACCGGCGCGGGACGAACTCATCATGTTCCGCAAGGACGTCGGCACGTTCCTCCGGCAGTACGACTTCCTGTCCCAGATCTTCAATTACGAAGACCTGTCTCTGGAGAAGCTGTCCATCTACCTGCGCCACCTGGCTCCCGTCATCACCGCCGAGCAACTCCAGCATGAGATCGACCTGTCCACGGTGGATTTTGACTACACCGCCCAACATGAGCAAGGCTCAACCTCGGGCAAGCTCGCCGGTGGTGTGCCGCTCGAACCGGCCAAGGAAGCCGGGACCGGTAGCGTCAAAGACCCCGAGCTGGTGGCCCTTGCCGAGGTCATCGAGAAGATAAACGACTTGTTCTCCGGCGACCACCCGAATTCGAGTGTGAGGAACGTCGTCACCCACGTGAAGGAACGCCTCGAAGAGAGCGAGACCCTGCAGCAGCAAGCGCAACACAACTCTCTTGCCCAATTCTCGGCCAGCCCAGATTTGCACAGCGAGTTCATGACGGCGGTCATCGGGGCCATGGCGTCCTCAGAAGACCTCTCGACCCAGATCATCAACAACGCCGACCTGTCGCAGAAGCTGCTCGCCGAACTGGTGCCAATCATCTACAAGGGCTTGAAGGCGTCAGCGTAGGAGCGTGGTCGCCGACCTTGTCATTGGTACGTCACGCGTCATTCGCGACCCGAACGGCAGAGCCCGTAGCAACACGATCCCAAGGTCGACCTGGAACCGGTGCACGGCTTCTATCCTGGTGCGGCGCACCCCGGGGAATCGAAATAAGTAAGGGGGCACGGGTACGGTGTTCAACCTCATAATGCGGTCGGGCGATTGGGATACTGGTGTCGAAACGATGCCGATCGAACGGATACTGGAGTACACCGACCAAGTCATTGCCGAGCAGTTTCGCCCCTCGAGAAGCCTCCGGCTTGACCTGCTTACTGCGTTGCCGTGCCTCTTTATGCAAGAAGGCACTGATGACGAGATAGCACGCGTAGGCCAGATCCGTAGAGCACGCGCCATCGGCAGAGACATCTCGTTTGAGTACGTCATCGACCCAGACGTTCCTCCGCTGCGAAACAGCGCCATTTACGCAAACCGAATTGCCGTCGATATGCGCAATGACTTCGAGTTCTCGCGCAATCACTGGGCTGTGAAAGACGTCGATTTGTACCGGTTTCTACTGCGTACAGTTCGACCGCGGCGGCAGCGTCCGACGGTCTTCCAGATCGCAGAGCATGAGAACATTGACCCTGCTCAGGCATCAGCGATGATGCCCTTTGCTCCTGGCTTTACCCCGGTGTACGAGTGCATTCAGCAAGCGGCTGAAACAGTGGGACTTCGATGCAGGAGGGCTGACGACATCTGGGAGGATCCATCGATTATCCAGGATGTCGTCTCCTTGATTGATAGTTCGAGGATGGTCGTTTGCGACTGCACCGGGCGAAATCCGAACGTGTTCTATGAGGTGGGTATCGCGCACACGCTCGGGCGCGAGGTCATCTTGATTACACAAAGTCACGACGACATACCCTTCGACCTCCGACATCTGCGGTACATCGCTTACCTCAACAATGGTGAAGGACTCGCATCTTTGTCGAAAAGCCTGGAGGCGCGGATGGAGACCATCCTCGGCCACTGACTTCCAACGGAGTGCATCACCGCTGGAACGCCCGGCTTGACCGTTCCACTGGGAACGCCCTGATTCGCGGCGAAAACCAGCAGAAATCCGCGCATGATTATCGCGCTAGAGCGATCTTTGACAGCGCCGCCGCGATTTGTCGGTCCCTTCCCTGTGCCGCGTGCTGGTATCGCATAGCGGCCTGAGGGGTCGAATGTCCGAGGCGGGCCATCAATTCCGCAAGCGTGGCCCCGGTCTGCGCGGCCAGCACGGCACCGCTGTGCCGGAGGTCGTGGAACCGCAGATCTGGACGACCCGCCGCCGTGCGGGCGGTGTAGAACCGGCGGTAGAGGGTGGCCGGTGCGAGGTGCCCGCCGTGCTTGGCGGGGAACAGGAGCGCGTCTCCCCTTATCCCTACGTGCGTCCCTAGGTGAGCCTGGAGCACCGGCACCAGGTGGGGCGGGATGGCCACGTCACGGGTCCCGGCGTCACTCTTGGGTGAAGTGACCTCGTACCCCTCACCGGCCCGCACCACGGCCCGCTCGACGTGAATCAGGCCCTCGTAAACGGCCACCTCCTGGCCCTGGTCGTCGCGCTCGGTGAACGTCGACAGCTCGAAGTCCTTGCGCCGTAGCTCGGTCAGCTCACCGAACCGCAGAGCGCACCAAGAGGCGAGCAGTATCATGGCCTGATACGGCGCGGGCATGGCGTTGGTGAGCGCCTCCAGCTCGGGCAGCGAGGCGGGGCGGATCCTGTGAACACGCCGCGAGGTGCCAGCGCCCCGGATGACGCACGGGCTCAACGCCGCCTTGCCGTCGGCCACGGCGGTATTCATGACCGCGTTGAGGAGGCCGTAGGCGTGCGACCGCGCCGTCGGGGTGCTCTCGCCCATCCTGGTGTGCCAGGCCCGCACGTCGTCGGCGGTGATCGAACCGACCGGCATGGCCCCGAACGTCGGATAGATGTGCTCGGCGAGCAGCCAGGCGTAATGATCGCGGGTGCGCACCTTGAGCGCCTCGCCCTTCACCCGCCGGTTGTCCAGCCACACCGTGGCGTAGTCCCGGAACGTCAGCTTTCGGTCGACCGTGGGCGTGGTCTCCGGCGGCGTCCAGGCCTTGCGGATGATGTCCGCCTGCTGGAGAGAGAGCCAGGCCCGAGCGTCCCCCTTGGTCAGGAACGTCGTGGGTGCTTTGTACCGACGTCCGTCGGGACCAGTGAAGCGAGCACGGTAGTGCCCGCCGGGGAGTTGCTCGACGGTTCCGAACGTGCCTGATGTACGTGCCATGGCGTGGCCTTTCGTGGTGGGTGGAATGTGGGCTGAGGAGTGCCCACGGGCTATCTGTGGGCTAAGTACAGCACACTGCCTTCCGCACCCTTCCGCACGTGAAATCCACTGCTGATAACCGATTTCCACGGTTTGTGCTGATCAAGATCTCAATCGTAGCAAATATGAAATGGGATTCAATCCCAGTATCGCGCACCAAGCTTTACGCAGGTGAGGCTCGGTAGGCCTGGGGGCTCGGGCTGCGAACCTTGGCTTATCGCTGATCTTCGCGCGCACGCCGCTGAACCTAGAAGCGGGGTGCACCCGGCGCCGACATCGATGCGCGGTGCAGCACATCGGCGGCAGACCCGACATATGGGCATGTCAGCCCAGCCGTTCAGACTGAGACCATGGAAGAGATCGCACCCGACTCGCCGCGTTGTGAGCTGGCGCGAAGCATGGTCGGCCCGGCGTGGCCTGGACTCGACGACAGTCACCGGGATGAAGTTGTCGACGAGATAATCTACGGCGTCTACAGCAGGGCCATCAGCGTGATGCTAAGCACCACTGCACCGTTGAGCGAGCATCTTGTCGCCGCGGGCCGTGCGGCCGTGCAACGTCCCCTGAGCAGAGCGCCACGAGCAGCCCGCGGTTGCTGCCCGCACGTCTGCTGGTGGTGCGACGAGCCGAAAGGCGAAAGGACTGTGTCGCCGTCAACGCCGCCGGTAGACGTCCCGCCTCCGGCGGCGGTCGAAGCCGAACGTAGCGATACAGCTGACGCACCGTACGACAGCCTGCGAGAGCTGAAGAGCTTCGCGTACAGCATGGTCGGGCCTTCGTGGCCGGGGCTGGACGACGGAAGTCGCCGTGATGCGCTCGAGTGCCTGTTCGATGCTGAGTATGAGTTCGCGATCGACATCATGGTTGAAAGCTCAACCGTCCGCATAACATTCGCCATCGCTCGCGAACTTGCCGCACTCGACGCTCGCGTGCGCAAGTACTTCGGTCCCGACGCGACCATCGCCGAATACGGCTGGCAAAACAACAACCTCTACGAGGTGGCGGTTATTACGCCTGGCGGCCCGCTTATGGACGCTCCCGCCGTTCTCGTTGATAAGGCAACCGGTGCCGTGGACCTTAAATTCGGCCTGCTGGGCAAGCCACCTGCGTCCGATATGACAGCTATCGGCAATCCGCCGCCTTAAAGACGTCAGTCCGTACCTTCACCGCACGCCTGTGCTGACGTGGCCGAGAGTGGAGCAGACGCCTGTGCTCACGAACGCCCTCGCTGAGCTCGCTCCGCGCCGGATAACCGCAGTAATTTGTCAACTGAACGGCGAGCATGACCTTCATGCGTCAGCCGGTGGATCCCGGTCGAGCAACGAATTCGAGGCCGTTTCCGCGCTCGGGTCGCTCTGCAATGCAAGCAGGCGAGCATCGCGGAAAGCTTCATCAACAGCTCGTCTTCGGGAGTGTTCAGCAAGAGTGCATATTGGGAAAACCTCACGGTTGGCGCATAGTGTGAACTTGCGCGTTCTCGCGTTGCTGCCGTCACCGTCACCGTCACCACGACGGTGGTAACGTCTACGCCGCTCTTCCTAGGCCAAGCCGGCTACAGCAGGAACCTGAACGGACAGGCGCGGTCGGATCGACATGGAGCTGAACTTCGGCGAGTCTGACGCGGCGCTCGTGATCGCAGTGCTCGAGACTTGCACGCCGCTGCCGGCCGGCCTGCTGAAAGACATCCGCGCTGGCGCCGACGCCTGGTTCAGCGATGACGTCCGGCCGCTGATACTCGACGCGATCACCAACCAGGAACTGCAGGGGGCGGGCGACCGTGGATAGGTTCCCTGATGACCTGCATCTGGTAGCTGCCGACGAGTATCAGCCGACCATGGTGGCGGTGCTGCTGCGCCGCGAGGGACTCGAGAACGCCGCGCCTGACGCACAAGAACGGGCCATCGGCGGATGGTTGAGGTCGAACCGCCCGACGCCGATGATGGAGTACTCGATTCGGCACAGCGGATTTGGCCACTTGCTCGACTGATGCGCCCCTACTTAGCCCACCGACGGGTCACCAGCGGGCCGCACCCGATCGTCGGATGACACCTCAGCATCGGGCACGTCACGGCGGTCAGCAGCCTGCCCGCCGGGCACGTTTCACGGCAGGTTGAACACCGGCGCCGACCGTCCGGTGCCTGTCCACCGCCGGCCGCCGGCGTGCCACGTCGATACGGTGACCGGTTCGCCGGCTTCGACGGCGTCGAGCAGCGGGTGTAACAAGAGGTCCTCCATCAGCGCCCCATCAGGCACCCTGGACCCACGATGCCCACTCCCCTAGTCGACGACGCCCACGACCTGACAGCGCTGCGCGCCCAGAGCGACCCCGACGAGCTGTTCACCTCGTTCGCCGCCTGGGCGGAAGAGGCCGGCACACCGCTCTACCCCGCGCAGGAAGAGGCGCTGATCGAGCTGTTCAGCGGCGCGAACGTCATCCTCGCGACGCCGACCGGCTCGGGTAAGTCGCTGGTCGCAACGGGAGCGCAGTATGCGGCGCTGGCCGCCGGAAAACGCAGCTACTACACCGCACCGATCAAGGCGCTCGTCAGCGAGAAGTTTTTCGCGCTCTGCGGGGTGTTCGGCCCCGCGAACGTCGGCATGCTCACCGGCGACGCATCGGTGAACGCACAGGCGCCGATCATCGCCTGCACCGCCGAGGTGCTCGCCAACATCGCGTTGCGCGAAGGCGAATACGCCGACATCGGCTTGTGCGTCATGGATGAGTTCCACTTCTACGGCGACCCCGAACGCGGCTGGGCCTGGCAGGTGCCGCTGCTGGAATTGCCACGCGCCCAATTCCTGCTGATGTCGGCCACCCTGGGCGACGTCACGTTCCTGCGCGACGACCTCACCCGCCGCACCGGCCGCCCGACGGCCCTCGTCGCCCACGCCGAACGGCCGGTGCCGCTCTACTACAGCTACGCCACCACACCGATGCACGAAACCATCGGCGACCTCCTCGACACCCGGCAGGCGCCGATCTACGTCGTCCACTTCACCCAGGCGGCGGCGCTGGAACGCGCCCAGGCGCTGACGAGCGTCAACGTCAGCACCAAGGCCGAAAAGGCCGCGATCGCCGATCTCATCGGCGCGTTCCGCTTTTCGACGGCGTTCGGGTCGACGTTGTCGCGGCTGGTGCGCCATGGCATCGGCGTGCACCACGCCGGCATGCTGCCGAAGTATCGCCGGCTCGTCGAACAACTCGCGCAGGCCGGCCTGCTCAAGGTCATCTGCGGCACCGACACCCTCGGGGTCGGTATCAACGTCCCGATCCGCACCGTCGTGTTCTCGGCACTGTCGAAGTACGACGGGACCCGCAGCCGGCTGCTCACCGCGCGAGAGTTTCACCAGATCGCCGGTCGCGCGGGCCGTGCCGGTTACGACACCGCCGGCACCGTCGTGGTGCAGGCGCCGGACCACGAAGTCGAGAACCTCAAACAGTTCGCCAAGGTGGCCGACGACCCGAAGAAGCGGCGAAAGCTGGTGCGCCGCAAGGTACCCGAGGGCATGGTGCCATGGAGCGAGCAGACCATGACCCGGCTCGTCGACGCCCCGCCGGAACCGCTGACGAGTCACATGCGCGTCTCGACGGCCATGATCCTCGACGTCGTCGCCCGCCCCGGTGATCCGTTCGCGGCGATGCGGCGGCTGCTCCTCGACAACCACGAGCCCCGTAAGCGACAGCTGCGGCTGGTCCGCGAGGCGATCGGTATCGCCCGCTCGCTGCTGCAGGCCGGTGTCATCGAACGACTCGCCACACCGGAACCCGACGGGCGGCGCTACCGGTTGACCGTGGACCTGCCGTCGAATTTCGCGCTGTACCAACCGCTCTCGACGTTCGCGCTCGCCGCGATCGACGTCCTCGACCCGGTGGCCGATTCCTTTGCGCTCGACGTCGTGTCCGTCATCGAGGCGACGCTCGAAGACCCGCGCCAGATACTGGCCGCGCAGCTGAACAAGGCCCGCGGCGAGGCGGTGGCCGGGATGAAGGCCGACGGTATGGAATACGACGAACGTATCGAACTGCTCGACGACATCACGTATCCGAAGCCGCTCGACGAGCTGCTGCACCACACCTTCGAGGTGTACCTCCGCAGCAACCCCTGGGCCGCCGACGCTGCGCTGTCACCGAAATCCGTGGTCCGCGAAATATGGGAGCGGGCAATGACATTCCGCGAATTCGTGAGCTACTACGGCCTCACCCGATCCGAAGGGGCGGTGCTGCGCTATTTGTCCGACGCCTTCAAGGCGCTGCGGTCCGGAGTGCCTGCTGCCGCGCGGACCGACGAGCTCACCGACATCGTCGAATGGCTGGGAGAGCTGGTGCGGCAGGTCGATTCGAGCCTGCTCGACGAGTGGGAGCAGTTGACGGCCCCCGACCCGGCGCTCGAGGCGCCGGTCGCGGCAACGGTCCGCCCCCGACCGCTCACCGGGAACGAGCGGGCCTTCACGGCGATGGTGCGCAATGCGCTGTTCCGGCGGGTGGAGCTGTTCGCCCGCCGACGCTGGCACGAGCTCGGCGAACTGGACGCCGCGGCGGGCTGGCCGGCCGAGCGCTGGGAGGAGGTGGGGCAGGCCTACTTCACCGAACACGCCGACGCCGGCACTGGTGCCGACGCCCGCGGACCGGCGCTGCTGATCATCGACCGCCGACCCGATGTGTGGCGGGTGCGGCAGATCCTCGACGACCCGGCCGGCGACCACGACTGGGGCTTCGAGGTGGAGGTCGATCTCCCCGCATGCGACGACGCGGGCGTCGCGGTGCTCCGACTGGTGGATGCGGGCCGGCTGGATTGATCGGTTCGGGGACGGACGCGGCTATTCCGATGGATGGTCGCGCTGCACGAGCCGGCGAGCGACCTCGTTCAACGGGGTGTTGGTCTCTTGCGAGAGCTTCCTGAGCAGCTCGAACGCCCGCACCGCGTTCACGTCGAAGCGCTCCATGATGATGCCCTTGGCCTGACCGATGATGTCGCGGCTTGCCAGCGCGCTGTAGAGCTCGTCTGTGCGCCGGGCACTGGCCAGACCGATCGCCGCGTGCGTCGCCAAGACCAGACCGACCTCCTCGATGTCCGCCGTAAAGGTATGCGCCGTATCCGAGTACAGGTTCAGCGCTCCCAGCTCCCGCTCGTTGGTGAAGAGTTGGATGGACAACGAGGAGCGGACAGGCGTCTGCGACAGCAGGTCCGCGACGAACATCGGCCAGCGGCTTTCGTTCTCGAAATCGTCGACGAGCACGGTGTGGCGGTCCCAGATGGACTCCAGGCACGGCCCCTGCTGGTGACGTTCCTGCAGGGCGTCCACCTGCTTGGGGATGTCCCCGGTGGCGGCCAGCGATTGCGGCTTGCGGCGCTTGCTCGTCACCAGCGTCACACCGGCATGTTTGACGCCCGGGAGCATGTCCGTCGCGCTGCGGGTCACCTCCAGCAACAGGTCCTCGATCTCCAGCTCGGCGACCTGATGGCTGTGCAACGACCGCGCCAGGCGCGCGATCGCCCCGTTGATCTCGGATTCGAACCTCTGATTGCCCACCGGTCGCCCCTCACTCGTCGAGGGGAAGCCTAGCTGGAGCGTCAGGGTGACCCGAGGTAACGACGGATCGGCTGGGCCACCGGCCCGGGATCTACCCGCTGCCTATCCAAAACGCGATGGTGCCCAACAGGCTGATGCCGCCGATCAGCGACACCGCGATGATGCGTCCGGTCGCGGTCACCGGGTAATCGCGCTCGGTCTCCAGGATCGCCGGGGACGACACCCAGACCAGCAGCACGGCGCCCGACACGGTGGAGAACACCGCAGCCGGTTCTCGGCCAACGACAGCCGCACCAGATTGTCGGCGGCGAACAGCGGAGCCGGCTCGTCTGCGACATGCAGGAGAAACCAGCGGCCGCGGCGGGTGCGTCCGGGGCGACTCGACCGAATCCGAACCCCCGTTGTCGGTGCCCCGTGCCACGCTCGGGCCATGATGCCGAACATCGCGCAGCTCGACGCTCTGGTCGCCCACTGCGAAGAACTGACAGACGCAAAAGCCCCCGGCGGCTATCCGAACAGCTTGGCGCTCTGCGTCGTCGACGCCGTGCAGTCGACGGGCGTGCGCTACACCAGCGTCCAGAACGTGGTGCGTCGATACCGGGAGCACCGGGAGCGCGAACATGCTGACGCGGACACCGACGGCGTCGGGGATCTGCTCAAGACCTTCGCGGACGTCGGCGGGCCGGAGCAGTGGGCGAAGGCGATCGGTAACCGCAACCGGACGTCGAGCCACACCACCTCGCCGCTCAAGGCGGCGGCGATCGAGGCGGCTGCACACGCCCTGCACGACAACGGGTTTGACACCACCCAGCAGTTCCGTGCCGCGGCGAAGCAACCCGGCGGCCTCACCGATGCCGCCGCGGCGTGGTGGCGGGTGCCCGGCCAGTCCTCCGGGGTCACCTGGCACTACGTGCAGATGCTCGCGGGCGTCGACGGCGTCAAACCCGACCGCATGGTCCGCCGGTTCGTGGCGCGCGCGCTCGAACTGCCTTCGGTGGACGCCGATCTCGCCGTCGAGGCCGTCAGCCAGGCGGCGAACCGGCTCGACATGACCGCCACCGACCTCGACTACGGAATATGGCGCAGTGAACGCCGTCGTCAATGAGGCTGGGACGCAGCCTGTTTCGCGGCGGTACTGCAGCCGTGCTGGCCGCCACGGTTGCGTTCTCGCAGGGAGCCGACGCACGCTGGGCGCTGGCGATCGGTGCGGGCGCGCCACTGGCATTGCTGCTGCTCCCCCACTTCCTGCGCGGCGCGCTCGAAGGGGCCCTGACGGCGCCGGCGCCCACGCCGCCGCGCAACCGGGCGATCGAGGCGATGACGGGCGAGCAATTCGAGGACCACGTCGCCCATATCGCGCGCCGCTGCGGCCTGCCGGTGATCATGACGCCACGTACCGGCGACTGGGGTGTCGACCTGATCGTCGGGGCGCGGCCGCACCGCATCGCGGTGCAGTGCAAGCGGCAGGCGCGGCCGGTCGGCGCGGCGGCCGTGCAGGAGGTGGTGGCGGGTGCACCGATGCAGGACTGCACGGCGACCATGGTCGTCACCAATCACGCGTTCACGCCGGCGGCGCAGCGGCTCGCCGAACGGCACGGCTGTGTCCTGGTGGACGGGCACCACCTCGGCGACCTGCCGCGCACGCTGCGACGGCTGAATGCCTCAGCGCTCGAGCAGTGACATCACCGACGCGGTCAGCTTGCGGCGCGGCCAGCTGAACCTGCTGCCCGACGACAGCGCCGCCGACGCCGCATTGCGGCCGCATACGCCGTGCACGCTGCCGCCCGGGCTGGCCGACGCGCTCGCGAGGAACAACCCCTCGATGGGGGTGTCGGAACGGCCGAAACCCGGATAGGGCCGGAAGATCAGCTGCTGGTGCACCTGTGCGGTGCCGCCGTTGACGGCGCCGTCGTGCAGGTTGGCGTTGGAGGCCTCGAGGTCCGACGGGCGCTGCACGTTGCGGAACACCACCCGGTCGGAGAAGCCGGGCGCGTGCGCTTCGAGCACCCGGTCGACCGCGTCGGCGAGGCGTTCGGCGGAGGCGTCGTCGTGCACCTCGCGCGGCATGTGGGTGTAGGCCCAGGCGCTCTCGGTGCCGTCGGCCGACCGGGACGGGTCCGAGGTGGTCATCTGGCCGAACAGCATGAACGGATGCTCGGGCACGACGTTGGTGTTGATGTCGGCCATCCACCTGATGAGGCCGAAGGCGTCCGCACCCAGGTGCACCGTGCCGGCCTGCGACAGGCTGCGCGACCGCCACGGGATCTTCTCGCGCAGCGCGTAGTTCACCTTCACCACCGGGGTGTCCCAGGTGAAGTGGTCGAGCTCGGCGCGCAGCCGCTGCGGCACCGCGTCCGCCGGAAGCAGGTCCCGGAACAGCTTGGGGGCGGTCACGTCGGCGAGCACCGCCCGCCGCGCCCGGACCGTTGCGCCGTCGGCGGTGGTGACCGCGGTGGCCCGGCCGCCGCTGACCTGCACCCCGGTCACCTCGCGGTTGCACTCGATGCGGGCACCCGCCGCCTCGGCCCGCCGCACCAGCGCCGCGGTGAGCTGGCCGGCGCCGCCGACGGGCACCGGGTAGCCCACCTCCTGCGCCAGCATCGTGAGCAGCAGGCCCATGATGCCGCTGCCCGGCGAGTCGACGGGCACGTCGGCGTGCATCGCGTTGCCCAACAGCAGCAGCTTGGCGTCGGGGCCGTCGAACAGCTCGTCGGCCATCACCATCGCCGGCAGCACGAGCAGCCGCACCAGCCGCACCGCCTCGGCCGGGCCGACCCGCCGCAGCAGGTGGGCGGCGCCGCGCACCGGCGGGAACGGCGAGAACAGCGTCTCCAGCAGTGGCTCCCGGATGCCACGCCACCAGGAGGTGACCTTCATCCAGTTGTCGCCGTCCGCGGGATGCCGGCGCGCCAGGTCGGCGGCGGTGCGGTCGATGTCGCGCCAGATCACCGGCGCGTCGTCGTCCTCGGCGGAGCGCGCGTGCCCGACGACGGCGGGCGCATGCGTCCAGCGCAGGCCGTGCTGCTCCAACTCAAGCGCGGCGATGGCCGGCGACACCGCGGTCATCGGATAGAAGGCGCTGTACAGGTCGGTGACGTAGCCGGGGGTGAGCTCCGCGCTCTTCACCGCGCCGCCGGGTTCGGGCTGCGCCTCCAGCACCACCACGTCCCACCCGGCGTCGGCCAGCATGGCGGCGGCGACCAGGCCGTTGTGCCCGGCCCCGATCACCACCGCGTCGGCGCTACTCGACGTCACCGGGCACCAGCCGCTCGGCCAGCGCCGCCAGCCGCCAGGTCGACTCGCGGTTGCGCGGGTACACGCCGGCCAGCGCCAGCCGGTCGGGTACGAGCCGGCCGATGCCGCTCACCGGCACCTCCGTCATCTCGATGCGGCAGCCGCCGTCGGGCAGGTCGGTGAGCTTGAGCGTGATGCGCGCCTCACCGAACGGCCGGCCCTTGGCCAGCAACACCAGCTCGCTTCGCGGCACGCACTTCTCGACGGTCGTCTCGTCGTTCAGCAGCAGCGGCCACACCCCGACCGAGTGTTTGATCTTCGAGCCCGGCGCCGGCCAATTGGCGTCCACGGCGCGCATGCGGCTGTTGCCGACGACCCACTGCGAGTAGGTCCAGCCGTCGGCCAGCACGTCCCACACCTGCGCGCGGGACGCGGTGGTCTCGCGTGTGACGGTCATAGTGTCGCTGTCCTTCCTGCGGTGAGAGCAGATCCGTCGAAGCACCATCGCGCCACGCATACCCACCGCCCGCCGTTCTCATTGCCGCGAGTGAACAAACCATGACGTGCGTTACCCCGGGGCGCCGGGCGCCGGTGTGCCATCATGTGCCCTGACAGGATCCTGGCGACCAGGAGGCGTTATGCGGCGGTGGTGCGCGATCGTGGTCACGGGCATCCTGGCCGCGCTCGCCCTGGCCTACGCCCCCGTCGGCGCCGCGACGCCCGACGAGGAGCGGCTGTCGCCGCTCGGCCGGATCGGCGACACGCTGCGGGTGCAGTACCAGGACATCGTCGCCGACGTCACCGTCCACGACCTGGTGCCGGTGCCCCTCCCCGGCGGCGTCGACCCGCCGACGCAGCCGGGCCGCGACAACTTCTACCGCGCACAGGTGACCGTGCAGGCGGTCCACGTCCCGACGCCGCACGCGATGGCCACGCACTTCACCTTCACCGGCGTCGCACCGGGCGCCGACGGCTACATCGCCGAGCACACCGACAACCCCGACGCGCTGCTCGAATACCAGCTGACCCGGGCGCCGCAGGGGTCGACCGTCACCGGCGGCGTCTACTTCGACGCCTACCGGCAGCCGATCCGCTGGATCGTGCTGCGCGAGGTCCGCACGGGCATGCACCTCGCCCAGTGGACGCTCTGACGTCCCGACACACCGCCGCCGACGCCGCGGAGGTCGCTCCGCTGATCCGCGCCGCCACGGCCGCCGACGTCGACGACCTGGCCGCCCTCGCGGCGGCGACGTTCCCGCTGGCCTGCCCGCCGTCGCTGACCGACGACGACATCGCCGCCTTTGTCGCCGCCAACTTCACGCCGGCGAGGTTCGCCGACCATCTCGCCGACCCCGGCCGCGCGGTGCTCGTGGCCATCGACGCCGACGCTGACGCCGACCGGATCGTCGGCTACACCATGCTGGTCTGCGGGGTCGCCGACACCGACGACGTGCGGCGCGCGGTGACGTTCCGGCCGGCGATCGAGATCTCGAAGATGTACGTGGCGCCCGGCCACCACGGCCGCGGTGTGGCGGCGGCCCTGATGGCGGCCGCGCTCGACTCCTGCCGAGCGCGCGGCGCGGCCGGCGTCTGGCTCGGCGTCAACGGCCGTAACCTGCGCGCGCAGCGGTTCTACAGCAAACACGGCTTCGTCCGCACCGGTGACAGGACGTTTCGCGTCGGGAAGCAGCTCGAGCACGACCACGTGATGGTGCGCCTGCTGTGAACCCCTACGGCAGTGGGGCGTTCGTCAGCGCCAGCAACCGCGACGTCGCCCGCAGGTACTTCTTGCGGAAGCCGCCGGCCAGCATCTCCTCGCTGAAGATCGTGTCCAGCTTCGCGCCCGACACCACGACGGGGATGCCCGCGTCGTAGAGGCGGTCGGTGAGCGCCACCAGCCGCAGCGCCACGTTCTGGTCGTCGATCGGATGGACGCCGGTGAGGAACACCGCCGTGACGCCCTCGATCAACGTCAGATAGCGCGACGGATGCATCCTCGCCAGATGCGCGCACAGCTCGTCGAAATCGTCCACGGTCGCGCCCTGCACACCGGCGGCGCGACGGCGCACCTCGTCGTCGCTGAGCGATTCGGGCGCGGGCGGCAGGTCGCGGTGCCGGTAGTCGGGCCCTTCCACCCGCACCGTCTGGAAGATGGCCGCGAGGGTGTTGATCTCCCGCAGGAAGTCCTGCGCGGCGAACCGGCCCTCGCCGAGCTGCTCGGGAAGCGTGTTCGAGGTCGCGGCGATCGACACGCCGCGCGCCACCAGTTCGGACAGCATCCGCGACATCAGCGTGGTGTTCCCGGGGTCGTCGAGCTCGAACTCGTCGATGCAGACCACCACGTAGTCGCCGAGCAGGTCGATGCACTCGGTGAACCCGAACACCCCGGCCAGCTGGGTCAGCTCGCCGAACGTCGCGAACGCCTTCTTCGACGCGTCCTCGGGCAGCGCGTGATAAATCGACGCCAAGAGGTGCGTCTTGCCGACGCCGAACCCGCCGTCGAGGTAGAGGCCCGCACCGGGCAGCACCTCGCGGCGGCCGAACAGCTTCTTCTTCCCCGCGCGACGCCGCCGGGCCTCCCGCGCGAACTCCCGGCAGGCCTCGACGGCGGCGGCCTGGCTCGGCTCGGCCGGATCCGGCCGGTAGCTGTCGAAGCTGACGTCGACGAACGTCGGCGGCGGCACCAACTGGGCGACCAACCGCTCGGGCGTCACCGACGGATGCCGCTGTACCAGCGCGCCGACGTCGGCGGAGGGGCCAGGCATGCTGGCACTGTAGCGACGTGCTGCAATCGTCTTCGTGGCCGGTGAGGACGAGCGGGTCGGTGCGCCGACGCAGCTGACAGTGCTCCAGCCGGCCGGCGCCACCCTCGACGACGCCGCACTGACCGAGCTCTACCGCTACCCCGACGGGCTCACCCACTGCTGGGTGCGCGCCAACATGATCACCTCCGCCGACGGCGCCACGACGGTCGGCGGCGAGTCCGGCGCGCTCGCGGGCCGCGGCGACCGGGCGGTGTTCTTCACGCTGCGGGCGCTGGCCGACGTCGTGCTGGTGGGCGCCGGCACCGTGCGCGGCGAGGGCTACTCGGGCGTCACGCTCACCGACGAGCAGCGCCGGGCCCGCCGCGACCGCGGCCAGACAGATCTCCCGCCACTGGCCATCGTCAGCCGGTCCGGGGCGCTCGACCCGGACGCCGCCGCCTTCACCGCCACGCAGGTGCGGCCCCTGATCGTCACCACCCGCCGCGCGGTCCCCGCCGCGCGCGACCGGCTGGGCGCGCTGGCCGAGGTCATCGACGGCTCGGCAACCGACCCGGACGTCGTCGACGAAGCGGCGGTGCTCGCCGCGCTCGGCCGGCGGCGGCTCCTGCGGGTGCTCACCGAGGGCGGCCCGCGGTTGCTCGGCGGGGTCGTCGCGCGCGATCTGCTCGACGAGCTGTGCCTGACGCTGTCGCCGCTGCTGGTCGGCGGGAGCTCGACCCGGGTCAGCGCCGGGGCGGCCGCGGTGCGCAGCCCGCTGCGGCTGGCACACCAGCTCACCGACCCCGACGGCTACCTCTATCTGCGCTACCTGCGCGCGACCGGGACCGGCTGAGCGCAGCCGCTACTGTGGTCGCCATGGTCCGGCACGCGCGCCTCCTCGGCACGTTCGCAGTGCTCACGGCGTTGCTGGCCGGCTGCGCCCCCGGTCTGTCGTCCACCCCGCCCTACGTCGTCGACGACGGTGGCGGCGCCCGCGCCGACGAGCCGACGACGGCCCCGCCCACCGACGGTCCCCCGCCACTGCAGCCTCCGAAGAACGACCTGTCGTGGTCGGAGTGCACGTCGCGGCTCTTCACCGACGCAGGTGTGCGCCCGGCGGGCGGGGTACGGCTGGAATGCGCGTCCTTCGACGCCGACCTCGACTCCATCAACGGCGCCCCGGGATCGGTGACCATCGGCGTCGTGCGGGCCAGCGGCCCCCGCACGCCCGCCGACGCGGCTCCGCTGGTGCTCACCACCGGCTCCGACATCGCCACGTCGCTGCAGCTGCCACAGTGGCTGTCCCGGTCGGGCGCCGACCTCCTGGCACAGCGGCCGATCGTCGCCGTCGACCGGCGCGGCATGGGCCTGTCCGGGGCGCTGACGTGCCGCGACACCTTCGACAGCCAGGAGATGCGCGACCAGGCGCAGACCCTGCCCGGCGACGACCCGGTGGCCACCCTCGGCGAGATCAGCCGCACGGCCACCACCAGCTGCACCGACGTCATCGCCCCCGGAGATTCGGCGTACGACAACGCCCACGCCGCAGAAGACCTCGAGAAGCTGCGCAGCAAGTGGGACGTCCCCGCGCTGGCGCTGCTGGGGATCGGCAACGGCGGACAGGTCGCGATGGCCTACGCCGGGTTGCATCCGGGCAAGGTGGCGCGGCTCGTGATCGACTCGCCGATCGCACCGGGCGTCAGCGCCGAGGCGGCCGCCGAGACCGAGGTGAAGGGGCAGCAGGCCGCCTTCGACGCGTTTGCGCAGCAGTGCGCCGCGCTGCCGGACTGTGCGCTGGGGGCCAACGCCAAGCCGGCGCTCGACGGGCTGCTCGCCACCGCACGCGGCAACGGCCCCGGTGCGCCGTCCACCGCGGCGGTCACCGACGCAATCGTCACCGCCCTGGGCTATCCGGAGTCCGACCGCGTCGGCACCACCACCGCGCTGGCGTCGGCGCTCGCCCAGGCCCGCGGCGGCGACACCAACGCACTGAACAACCTGGTGAACCGGGCGGAATCGCTGCGCGACACCGACGGGCAGTTCGTCAACGGCTGCAGCGACTCGCTGAACCGGCCCACCCCCGACCGGGTGCGCGAACTGGTCGTCGAGTGGGGCAAGGTCTACCCGCAGTTCGGCAGCGTGGCAGCGCTGAACCTCGTCGACTGCCTCAACTGGCCGAGCGGCACCGCACCGCAGGCCCCGCGCGACCTCAAGACCGACGTGCTGCTGCTCGGCGTCGAGCACGACCCGATCGTCGGCACCGACGGGCTCGGCGCCACGGCCGCCGCCATCATCAACGCCGGCGCGACGAGCCGGCGCGTCATGTGGCAGGGCATCGGTCACGGCGCGGCCGTGTACACCGCGTGCGCGGCGCCGCCGCTGCTGGGCTACCTCGACACCGGCGACCTGCCGGGCACCGACATCTTCTGCCCGGCTTGACGACTCGCCGGTGTAGGTTGCCACCCGTGGCAGAACCCGTCTCCGGGCGCAGCGGCCGGCTGCTCAGCCTTTTCGGCCCGCGCACCGAACCGCCGAGCGTCGCGTCCGTGCTGCGCAGCGCGCTGTGGCCGCTGGCGATCCTGACCGTGATCCACCGCAGCTACGTGCTCGCGACCAACGGCTACATCACCGACGACTTCGGGCCGGTGTACACCGCCGTCATCAACTTCAAGCGCGGCGTCGACATCTACAACGAGCACTTCGACCACGTCGACCCGCACTACCTCTATCCGCCCGGCGGCACCCTGCTGCTCGCGCCGTTCGGCTACCTGCCCGTCGACGCGGCCCGGTACTGGTTCATCACCTTCAACGTCATCGCGATCCTGCTCGCGGCCTACCTGCTGCTGCGGCTCTTCGACTACACGCTCGCCTCGGTGGCCGCCCCGGCGCTGCTGCTGGCGATGTTCTGCACCGAGTCGGTGACCAACACGCTGGTGTTCACCAACATCAACGGCGTCATGCTGCTGCTGGAGGTGCTGTTCTTCCGGTGGCTGCTCGACGGCCGCACGAACCGGCAGTGGCTGGCGGGCGTCGCGATCGGGCTCACCCTGGTGGTCAAACCCTCGCTGGCGCCGCTGCTGCTGTTGCCGCTGCTGAACCGGCAGTGGCGCCCGCTGGTCACCGCCTTCGCGGTGCCGC
Source organism: Mycobacterium sp. MYCO198283 (assembly GCF_021213805.1). GTDB lineage: Bacteria > Actinomycetota > Actinomycetes > Mycobacteriales > Mycobacteriaceae > Mycobacterium. The sequence goes on along the minus strand of NZ_JAJQJI010000008.1, from coordinate 229,872 downwards.
TGCTGTTCAACGCGGCGGCCTGGCCGCTGGTCAACGACCCGATGAACTTCATCCGCCGCACGGTGCCCTACATCCTCGGCACCCGCGACTACTTCAACAGCTCCATCCAGGGCAACGGGCTGTATTTCGGCCTGCCGTTCTGGCTGATGTGGGCGCTGCGGCTGCTGTTCGTGCTGCTGGCGGTGGTGTCGCTGTGGCTGCTGTACCGCTATTACCGCACCCGGGACCAGCGGTTCTGGCTGCTGACATCGTCGGGTGTGCTGCTCACGACGTCCTGGCTCGTCACGTCACTGGGCCAGGCGTACTACTCGATGATGTTGTTCCCGTTCCTGATGACGGTGGTGTTGCCGAACTCGGTGCTGCGCAACTGGCCCGCCTGGGCGGCGATCTACGGGTTCATGGCGCTGGACAAGTGGCTGCTGTTCCACTGGATGGTGACCGGCCGCTTCCTCGAATACCTGCGCGTCACCTACGGCTGGTCGCTGCTGATGATCGTCGTCTGCTCGGTGCTGTACTTCCGCTACCTGGACGCCAAGGCCGACGACCGGCTCGCCGACGGCATCGATCCGCCGTGGATGACGCCGGCTGCGCCCAGGGCTACCGTGGACGCATGACCTCTGGGACCGACCTCCCCCGCCCCAAACTGGAGCTGTCCGACGCGCAGTGGCGCGAGAAGCTCACGCCCGCCGAGTACGCCGTGCTGCGCCGCGCCGGCACCGAGCGGCCCTTCACCGGCGAGTACACCGACACCACGACCGAAGGTGTCTACCAGTGCCGGGCCTGTGGCGCCGAACTGTTCCGCAGCACCGAGAAATTCGAGTCGCACTGCGGCTGGCCCTCGTTCTTCGACCCGGCCGACAGCGACGCGGTGATCCTGCGCACCGACGACTCGCTCGGCATGCGGCGCGTGGAGGTGCTGTGCGCCACCTGCCACAGCCACCTCGGCCACGTGTTCACCGGCGAGGGCTATTCGACGCCCACCGACCAGCGCTACTGCATCAACTCGATTTCGCTGCGGCTGGTGCCGACGGGCTCGTGACGCGGCGACGCCGCAGCAGGTCGCGGATTCCGTCGGAGTCCAGCGGGGCGCTGTAGTGGTAGCCCTGCGCGACGTCGCAGCCGAACGTCCGCAGCAGGCGCTCGGTCCCGCCGTCCTCGACGCCCTCGGCCGTCACGGTGATACCGAGCCCGTGCGCCAGGTCGATCACGCTGCGCACCAGCGCACCGGCGCGGGCGTCGGCGACCACGGGCGTGATGAACTCGCGGTCCAGCTTCAACTCGTCGATCGGTAGTTCGCGCAGATAACGCAGCGCCGAATAGCCGCTGCCGAAGTCGTCGACCGCGATCTGCACGCCGCGCTCCCGCAGCGTCTGCAGCGCGGCGCGGGACCGGGCCATGTCGTCGAGGTAGAGGTCCTCGGTGATCTCGACGGTCAGCGCCCCGCCCGGCAGCCCCCGGTCGGCGAGCGCGCGCAGGATCTGCCCCGGCAGCTGGCGGTGCACCAGCGACGGCGCGAACAGGTTCACCGCGACCGGCACGCCGTAGCCGCCGGCCTGCCACCGCGCCGCCTCGTCGAGCGCACGGTCGAGCACCAGGTCTGTGATGGACCGCATCAGGCCGTGGCGGCGCACCAGCGGCAGGAACTCCTGGGGCGGCAGCATCCCCCGCTCGACGTGCGGCCAGCGCAGCAGCGCTTCGACGCCGACGACCTCTCCGCTGCTCAATCGCACCTTCGGCTGATAGACCAGGCACAGGTCCACCTGTTCGATCGCCTCGCGCAGCTCGCCGAGCAGCCGCACCTGCGCGGCGCCGCCCTCCGAGGCGGGCCGGCTGGGCCGGGCCGGCGGCATGGACGCACTGAACTGGGCGACACCGCGGGTGCGTCGCCGCTTGGCCGCGTACATCGCGGTGTCGGCCCGGCGCAGCAGTTCGGGCGCCGAGAGGTCGCGGTCGCGGGGCGGTGCGGCCGCCAACCCCACGCTCACCCGCAGCACCAGCTCTTGATCGTCGACGATGATCGGGTCGTCGAACGCCTCGACCACCCGCTCGGCCATCCACTCGCCCCGGTCGGTCCGTGACTGGACCAGCACCGCGAACTCGTCGCCGCCGAGCCGGGCCACCACGTCGTGGTCGGCGACACACCGGCGGAGGCGGCGCGCCACCTCGACCAGCACCTCGTCGCCGGCGTGGTGGCCGAGGCTGTCGTTGATGAGCTTGAAGTCGTTGAGGTCGAGCACCAGCACCGCCACCGACGTGGTGCGCTGCCGGCGGCGCAGCGCGTCGGCGAGGCGTTCGTTGAACGAGCCGGAGTTCGCCAGGCCGGTGAGCGGGTCGCGCAGCGCCTGCTCGGCGACCGTGGTCAACAACCGGCGGTTCTCGCGGACCACCGCGAACTGCCGCATCAGCACGGCGGTGACCACACCCAGCGACACCGGCAGCACCGGGCTGGTGCGCATGTCGTCGACGTACTCGACCGTCACGACGACGCCCGCCATCAGCAGCGGAACGTAGGGCAACCACAACCCGATCCAGGACGGCACGTGCATGGGCAGATCCTCGTCGCCCGCGGGGAGGCGCCGCTCCAGCAGGCCGGCGATCGCCAGCAGCAGCAATCCGACCACCCAGCCGACGTCGGTCGGGCCGCCGCTGACATAGCGGTCGTGCGCGGTGAGGTAGGCGAAGACCGTGTCGGACACTCCCACCGCGGCGAGCCCCGACGCCAGCAACAGCAGGGTGGCGCGCCGCCGCCCCCGCGCCCGGGTGAGCACCAGCACCGCCATGGTGACGACGACGACGTCAGCGGCCGGATAGGCCAGCGACAGCACGGTCGCGAGGGTGGGGCGCTCGGCGCTCTCGACGACGGTGCGCATCACCAGTGCCCAGGACACGACGAACAGCGCACCGGCGACGATGCAGCCGTCGAGCAGCAACCGGGCCCGGTACGGCCCGCACTCGTGGGCGGCGAACATCAACAACGACATCCCGGCGAACACCGGGAACGCCAGGTAGCCGATGTCGGCGGGCGACGGGAACGGCGGCTGGCGCAGGTAGGACTCGTAGTACATCCACACCAGGTTCCCGACGGTCCACGCCACCAGGCCGGCGGTCAGCAGTGTCCAGGCGATCCGGCGGCGACCGAACTCGGCGCGCGCCGCCCAGCCGGTGCAGGCGGCGGCGAAGGCGCCGGGGACGATGAACGTCAACTCGTCGAGCCACCACAAGGCCGGGTCGCGGCTCCAGCCACCGAGCAGCGTTACGACGAAGCCCGCCGCCACCACGATCGCGGCAACCGCGACAGCCTGCGCGGGCTGCCGCAACGACAGGGTAGGCAGCGGCACGCGCGTCACTCCGATCCAAGCACTCCGCGGCAGCCTAGCAAACTTCTGGCGGACGCCCCGGCGGAGCCGCTACGGCAGCCGTTCGACGAGCTGCTCGACGGCCACCCGCGGGCCGGTGAAAAACGGGATCTCCTCGCGCACATGGCGGCGGGCGTCGGTGGCGCGCAGATCGCGCATCAGGTCGACGATGCGGTGCAGCTCGGGCGCCTCGAAGGCCAGCAACCACTCGTAGTCGCCGAGCGCGAACGCGGGCACGGTGTTGGCCCGGACGTCCTTGTAGCCGCGGGCGGCCATCCCGTGCTCGGCGAGCATCCGCCGGCGCTCGTCGTCGGGCAGCAGGTACCAGTCGAGGGAGCGGACGAACGGGTAGACGCAGATGTAGGCGCCCGGTTCCTCGCCGGCGAGGAACGCCGGGATGTGGCTCTTGTTGAACTCCGCGGGCCGGTGCAGCGCGGTGGCGCTCCACACCGGGGTGCACGCCCGGCCCAGGGTGGTGGTGCGCCGGAAATCGGCGTAGGTGGCCTGCAGGTCCTCGATGCGCTCGGCGTGCGTCCAGATCATGAAGTCGGCGTCGGCGCGCATGCCGGCGATGTCGTAGAGGCCGCGCACGACCACACCGCGCTCCTCCTGCTGCTTGAGGAACGTCGCGGCGTCGTCGACGACGGCGGCGCGGTCGTCGTCGCCGAGCTCGCCCGGGCGCACCGCGAACACCGAGAACATCAGGTAGCGGATGGTGCTGTTCAGCGCGTCGTAATCGAGCCGGGTCATGGCTCCATCGTGCCACTTACCGTCCGCAGCGCCGCCGCCGCCGCGGTCCCCGATGCCACGCACGCCGGCACGCCGATCCCGTCGAGGAAGTTGCCGGCCAGCACCAGCCCGGGCGGGAGCCCGCCGCGCAGCTCGGCGACCAGCCCGGCGTGGCCCGGTCCGTACTGCGGCATGGCGTCGAGCCAGCGGGCGGTCGCCACCGCGATCGGCTCGACCGACAGGCCGAACACGGTCCGCAGGTCCTCGAGCGCCCAGCCGCGCAGCGTCTCGTCGGACACCGCGCGGGCCACCTGGTCGCCGAGCCGGCCGAACGACATCCGCAGCAGTTCGACGTCACCGCCGCGGCCCCACTTGCGGCTGGTCAGCGTGATCGCCTTGGCGTGCAGCGGCTCGCCGGTGGCTACCAGCACCCCGGACTGCTGCGGCAAGGCGGTGTCGGGGGGCAGCGCCATGGCGAGCACCACCGACGACGCCGCCCGGATGCGGGCCGCGGCGGCAGCAACCGCGGGCGCCGCGTCGGCCAGCAGCACCGGCAGCACCGGGGCCGGCACGGCCAGCACCACACCGTCGGCCGACCACCAGCGGTCGCCGGCCCGCAGCCGCCACCGGCCGCCGTCGGACACCAGGTCGGTCACCGCGGCGCGCTGGAGGTCGGCGGCGGCCCGGCGCACCAGCTCGGCGACGAGCACGCGGTAGCCGCCGGCCACAGCGTTGAACACCGGAGCGCCGGTCGCCGGCGGCAACGCCTGCGCCACCGCGGCCGTGAGGTTCGCAGCCCCGGCGTCCAGCGCGGCGGCGACGCCCGGGGCGGCCGCGCGGATGCCGATGGTGCGCGCCGAACCGGCGTACACCCCGGACAGCATCGGGTCCACCGAGCGCGCGACGACCTGGTCGCCGAATCGGTCGGCCACCACCTCGCCGACGGCGGGGTCCGCGCCGCGCGCCCAGCGCATCGGCCGGGCCGGCTCGTCGCGCATCGTCGCCAGCGTGGCGTCGTCGACGAGTCCGGCGAGCGGTTCGGGCGCAGCCGGTATCCCGTTCACCGTGCCGGTGGGCAGCGGGTGCAGCCGGCCTTCGCTGTAGATCAGCGGCCGGGCGCCGGTGGTCTCGACCCGCCGGTCGGCCAGGCCGAGCTCGGCGAGCAGCGCCGGCACCTCGGGCCGGCGGGCGACGAACGCCTCCGCGCCCACGTCGACGGGGTGTCCGGCGAGCTCCCGCGTCTGCAGGATGCCGCCGAGGTCCGCGGGTTCGAACAGCGTGATGGTGGCGTCGTCGCCGAGCGCGCGGCGCAGCCGGTACGCCGCCGTCAGGCCCGCGATGCCGCCGCCGACGACGCAGTACGACGTCACAACGCGTGCACCAGCGACACCGTCTCGGTGAGCACGCCGGGATCCGTCGCGGGCAGCACGCCGTGGCCCAGGTTGAAGATGTGGCCGCCGGCGCCGGCGTCCACCGCCCGCCGGCCGTCGTCGACCACCCGTCGCACCTCCCGCTCGACGACCGGCCAACCGGCCAGCAGCACCACCGGGTCGAGGTTGCCCTGTAGCACCGTGCCCGGCCGCACCCGCGCCGCCGCGTCCGCCAGCGACGTCCGCCAGTCGACCCCGACGACGGTGGCGCCCGCCTCCCCCATCGCGCCGAGCAGCTCGGCGGTGCCGACCCCGAAGTGCGTCATCGGCACGCGTGCGTCGGCGAGCTCGGCGAACACCCGGGCGCTGTGCGGCAGCACGTGGCGGCGGTAGTCGGCCAGCGACAGGGTGCCGGCCCAGGAGTCGAACAGCTGCAGCGCGTCGACGCCCGCGGCCAGCTGCATCCGGAGGAACCCGACCGTGATGTCGGTGAGCCGCGCCATCAGCGCGTGCCAGGTGTCCGGGTCGCCGAGCATCATCGCCTTCGTGCGGTCGTGGTGCTTGCTCGGTCCGCCCTCCACCAGGTAGGACGCCAGGGTGAACGGCGCTCCGGCGAACCCGATCAGCGGCACCTCCCCGAGCTCGCGGGTCAGTTGCGTCACCGCGCGGGCCACCGGCTCGACGGTTTCGGCGCGCAGCGGCGTCAGGCGGTCGACGTCGCCGGCCGAGCGGACCGGAGTGCCGATCACCGGCCCCACGTCGGGGACGATGTCGACGTCCACGCCGGCCGCGCGCAGCGGAACGACGATGTCGGAGAACAGGATGGCGGCGTCGACGCCGTGTCGCCGCACCGGTTGCAGCGTGATCTCGGTGATGAGGTCGGCGTCGAAGCAGGCCTGCATCATGGTGTTGCGCGCCCGCAGCTCCCGGTACTCCGGCAGCGAGCGGCCCGCCTGCCGCATGAACCACACCGGGACGTGGCGCGGCTTGCGCCCGTTCGCGGCGGTCAGATACGGCGATTCGGGCAGCTCACGGCGGTTGCTCATCGCTTCCCATGCTGCCATGTGCGTGCGCGGCGGCGCGCCTGCGCCCGCAGCGCGGCCGGCAGGTCTAGCGTCTGCTGGCGTGACCGCAGCCGAACCCGAGCAGTTCCGCACGGCGGTGGCGGCGATGAACGCCGCGGCCGTCCGCCCGGAGATCGAGCTCGGTCCGATCCGGCCGCCGCAGCGGCTTGCTCCGTACAGCTATGCGCTGGGCGCCGAGGTCCGCCACCCCGAGACCGAGGTGGTGCCCGAACGGTCCGAAGGGGACGCGTTCGGCCGGCTGATCCTGCTGCACGACCCCGACGGCGCCGACGCCTGGGACGGCACCATGCGGTTGGTCGCCTACATCCAGGCCGACCTGGACGCCAGCGAGGCGGTCGACCCGCTGCTGCCCGAGGTGGCGTGGAGCTGGCTCGCCGAGGCACTGGAGAGCCGGGCGGGCGGCGTCACCGCGCTCGGCGGCACCGTCACCGCTACGACGTCGGTCCGCTACGGCGACATCTCCGGCCCGCCGCGCGCCCACCAGCTGGAGCTGCGGGCGTCGTGGACGGCGAACGACCTGTCGCTGCAGGGCCACGTGCAGGCATTCTGCGACGTGCTGGAGCACGCCGCCGGCCTGCCGCCCGTCGGCGTCACCAGCCTCGGGTCCCGCTCGCGCGCCTGACCGCACCCACCCGCCCGTAAAGTGACATGCCGTGTCGAACAGCGCGGAGCCGAACCGTAACGGCGACGACAACGCCGACAACAGCGCCGACGAGCCCGCCGAGCCTGCGGTCACACCGCTGCTCGCGCCCGCCGATGGGGTGCCCGAGCTTTCCGTCACCGCGCGTGACATCGCCGCCGCGGCCGACCGGCTCGCGTCGGGATCCGGCGCATTCGCCGTCGACGCCGAGCGTGCGTCGGGCTTCCGGTACTCGAACCGGGCCTACCTGATCCAGATCCGGCGGGCCGGCGCCGGGACGGTGCTGGTCGATCCGGTGAGCCACGGCGCCGGCGACACCGTCGAGGTGCTGCGTCCGCTCGCCGAGGTGCTGTCCACCGACCAGTGGATCCTGCATGCCGCCGACCAGGACCTGCCCTGCCTGGCGGAAGTCGGCCTGCGGCCGCCGGAGCTGTACGACACCGAGCTGGCCGGCCGGCTCGCGGGCTTCGAGCGGGTGAACCTCGCGACCATGGTCGAGCGGCTGCTCGGGCTGGGCCTGGCCAAGGGCCACGGCGCCGCCGACTGGTCGAAACGCCCGCTGCCCGACGCCTGGCTCAACTACGCCGCACTGGACGTCGAAGTGCTCATCGAACTGCGTGACGCGGTCGCGGCGGTCTTGGCCGAACAGGGCAAAACCGATTGGGCGGCACAGGAATTCGAATATCTGCGCACCGCGGTGCCGGCTCCGACGCGGCGGGACCGCTGGCGCCGCACCTCGGGCATCCACAAGATCCGCGACCCGCGCGGGCTGGCGGCGGTGCGGGAGCTGTGGCAGATCCGCGACCAGATCGCGGCGCGCCGCGACATTGCGCCGGGCCGCATCCTGCCCGACGCCGCGATCGTCAACGCGGCGGTCGCCGACCCGAAGACCGCCGCGGAGCTGACGGCGCTGCCGATCTTCGGCGGGTCGAAGCAGCGGCGCAGCGCCCAGGTGTGGCTCGACGCGCTGGCGCGGGCACGCGAGCACCCGGAGCCGACGGAACCGGCCGAACCGCCGACGGGACCCCCGCCCGCGGTGCGATGGAGCCGCCGCAAGCCCGAGGCGGCGGCGCGGCTGGACAAGGCGCGCGCCGCGATCGCCGAGGTGTCGCAGCGCGTGACCGTCCCGAGCGAGAACCTGCTGTCCCCCGAGCTGCTGCGCCGGCTGTGCTGGGACGGCGTCGGCGGCGACGACGTGGCCGGCGCCATCGAAGACTTCCTGCGCGACGGCGGCGCGCGGCCCTGGCAGCGGGAACTGGTCGTTCCCGCGCTGGCCGCGGCGCTGTCGGAGTAAGCGGGCCGCGCGCGCTCAGGCGCGCTCGCGGACCTCGCCGGCGGCGGTGGCGGCGCTGCTCTGCGCGGCGATCCAGCCGGTGATCTGGCGGGCGACGTCCTGGTCCGTCAGGCCGATCTCGGCGAGGATCTCGCCGCGGGAGGCGTGCGGCAGGAACCGCTGCGGGACGCCGACGTCGCGCGCCGGGGTGTCCACCTCGGCGCGGCGCATCGCCGCCGACACCGCCGAACCGATACCGCCGGCCACGCCGCCGTCCTCGACGGTGACCACCAGCTTGTGCGCGGCGGCCAACCGGACCACCTCGTCGGGCACCGGCAGCACCCAGCGCGGGTCGACGACCGTGACGCCGATGCCCTGCTTGCGCAGCCGCGTGGCCGCGGCGAGCGCCAGGCCGGCGAACGGCCCGACGGCCACCAGCAGGACGTCGTCGGAGAGCCCGTCGGCGGGCAGCGCCAGCACGTCGACGCCGTGGCGCCGCTGCAGCGCCGGAATGTCTTCGCCGACATCGCTCTTCGGGAATCGCAGCGCGGTGGGGCCGTCGTCGACGTCGAGCGCCTCGCCGAGCTCCTCGCGCAGCCGGGTGGCGTCGCGCGGCGCGGCGACCCGCATGCCGGGCACGATGCCGAGCATGGCCATGTCCCACATGCCGTTGTGGCTCGCGCCGTCGCTGCCGGTGACCCCGGCGCGGTCGAGCACCAGCGTGACGGGCAGCCGGTGCAGCGCGACGTCCATCATGATCTGGTCGAACGCCCGGTTCGCGAACGTCGAGTAGATGGCGACCACCGGATGCAGGCCGCCCATCGCCAGCCCGGCGGCGGACGTCAGCGCATGCTGCTCGGCGATGCCGACGTCGAAGAGCCGGTCGGGGAACTGGGCGCCGAACGCGGCGACGCCGGTGGGTCCGGGCATGGCGGCGGTGATGGCGACCACGTCGCGCCGGTGCGCGCCGTAGGCGACGAGGGCGTCGGAGAACGTGGACGTCCACCCCGGCGCCGCCACCTTGGTGGCCGCACCGGTGATGGGATCGATGACCCCGCAGGCGTGCATCTGCTCGGCCACGTCGTTCTCGGCCGGCGCGAAGCCCATCCCCTTGCGGGTGACGACGTGCACGATCACCGGGCCGTTGAAGCGCCGGGCGTTGCGCAGCGCCACCTCGACCGCGTGCTCGTCGTGGCCGTCGACCGGGCCGACGTACTTCAGGCCGAGGTCGGTGAACAGCACCTGCGGCGCCAGCGCGTCCTTGATGCCGGCTTTCATGCTGTGCATGGCCTGGTAGCACACCTCGCCGATGACGGGCACGCCCCGCACCGCCCGCCGGCCGTTCTCCAGCACCCGCTCGTAGCCCGGCTGCAGCCGCAGCGCGGCCAGGTGCTCGGCGAAGCCGCCGATGGTGGGTGCGTAGCTGCGGCCGTTGTCGTTGACGACGATGACGATCGGCCGGTTGGCGGCCGCGATGTTGTTGAGCGCCTCCCAGCACATGCCGCCGGTGAGGGCGCCGTCGCCGACGACCGCCACCACGTGGCGGTTGCGGTGCCCGGCGAGCTCGAACGCCTTGGCCAGGCCGTCGGCGTAGGACAGCGCGGCCGAGGCATGGCTCGACTCGACCCAGTCGTGCTCGCTCTCGGTGCGCGACGGATAGCCCGAGAGCCCGTCTTTCCTGCGCAGCGTGTCGAAGTCGCGGCTGCGGCCGGTGAGCATCTTGTGCACATAGGCCTGGTGGCCGGTGTCGAAGATGATCGGGTCGTGCGGCGAGTCGAACACCCGGTGCAGCGCCAGGGTCAGCTCCACGACCCCCAGGTTGGGCCCGAGGTGCCCGCCGGTGGCCGCCACCTTGTGGATGAGGAACTGCCGGATCTCGTCGGCGAGTTCGCCGAGCTGCCGCTGCGAAAGGCGCTGTAGATCAGCAGGACCGCGGATCTGATCAAGCATCCGGCCAGTCTACGCACCTGCGGCGGGGTTCAGTCGTTCCGGAACTGGTACACGTCGGGCGTGCCGTCGCGGTCGTCGTCGCGGGTCTCCAGCTCCGCGACGGCGCGGTAATGGCGGTTGCGGAGCCGCAGCACCACGGCCGCCAGCACCGCCGCCAGCAACGACCCGGCGAGCACGGCGACCTTCACGTGGTCGCCGCGCGCCGACCCCTGGCCGTAGGCGAGGTCACCGATCAGCAAGGACACGGTGAACCCGATGCCCGCCAGCTGCGCCACGCCGAAGACGTCGACCCACCGCAGCGACGGGTCCAGGGTGGCTCGGGTGGCGGCGGACAACAGCCGGGTGGTGCCGAAGATCCCGACGGTCTTCCCGACGACGAGCCCGGCCACGATCCCCAGCGCGACCGGGTCGGTCAGCGCCGTCGTCAGGCCGTCGCGGCCGCCGATGGTGACGCCGGCGGCGAAGAACGCGAACACCGGCACCGCGACGCCGGCCGAGATCGGCCGCACGCGGTGCTCGAAGTGTTCGGCCAGCCCGGGCCCGGCGTCGGGTCCGCCCGCGGCGTCGCTTCTCGGCACGGGCACCGTGAACCCCAGCAGCACCCCGGCGACCGTGGCGTGCACACCGGACTCGTGCATGAACACCCAGGTCGCCACGGCCAGCGGCACCAGCAGCCACCAGCTGCGGATCCGGCGCCGGACACATGCCGCGAACAGTGCGAGGGGTATCAGGGCCAGCGCCAACGCCGTGACGTCGATCCGCTCGGTGTAGAAGACCGCGATCACGGTGATTGCCAGCAGATCGTCGACCACCGCCAGCGTCAGCAGGAACGTGCGCAGCGCCGACGGGAGATGCGTCGAGATCACCGCCAGCACCGCGACCGCGAACGCGATGTCGGTGGCCGTCGGGATGGCCCAGCCGCGCAGCGCGCCGTCATCGCCCTGTGTGGCGAAGCCGACGAAGAACAGTGCCGGCACCACCATGCCGCCCACCGCGGCCGCAATGGGCAGCGCCGCGCGCGCCGGGCTGCGCAGGTCGCCGGCGACGAACTCGCGCTTGAGCTCCAGCCCGACGACGAAGAAGAAGATCGCCAACAGCCCGTCGGCGGCCCAGGTGCCCAGCGTGAGGTCGAGGTGCAGCCCCGCCACGTCGGCGCCGACGCGGGTGTCCCGCAGCGAGTGGTAGGCCGCCGACCACGGCGAGTTGGCCCAGATCAGCGCGGCCGCGGCGGCGACCAGCAGCACCGCGCCGCCGACGGTCTCGCGGCGCAGGATCTCGGTGACCCGCGAGGTCTCGCGCCAGGAGCCGCGGGACAGCAGGGTGCGGGACACGCCCTCAGCGCTCCCGGGTCAGCAGCGCGATGCCCTCGACGTGGTGGGTGAGCGGAAACGCGTCGAACGCCTCGAGTCGCGCGACGGCGTAGCCGTGCTCGCGGTACAGGCCGACGTCGCGGGCGAAGGCGGCCACCTCACATCCGATGTGGATGATGCGCGGCACACCGGCGCGCGCCAGCGCCTCGACGACCTCGCGGCCGGCGCCGGTGCGCGGCGGGTCGAGCACGGCCACGTCCGCCGGCGGCTCGTTGCGCTGCAACACCCGCTTCACCGAATCCGTCACCACCTCGACCTGCGGGCTGTCGGCGAGCGCCTCGCGGGCCGCGCGGCCCGCCAGCCGGGAGGTGTCGACGCTGCGCACACTGCCCCGCTCGCCGACCGCGTCGGCCAGCACGGCCGCGAACACGCCCGCGCCGCCGTAGAGATCCCACGCCGTCTGGCCGTCGCTCAGCTCGGCCCACTCACCGACGAGCTCGCTGTAGCGCGCGGGCGCGGCGGGATGGGACTGCCAGAACGCCGTCACCGGCACCCGCCAGGTGCGACCGCCGACGCGGTGGGTCGCCTCGTAGCCGCCCTCGACCACCTCGGTCCGCACGTCGCGGCCCGCTTGCACCACGTGGCGCCGGCCGTCGTCGTCGCGGACCACGTGCACCGCCGCGCCGACGGGAAACCGCCACAGCGCCAGGCCGTCGAGCAACTCCGGCGCCAGCTGGCCGCACCGCAGGTCGGTGACCACTTCCTCGCTGTGATAGCGGTGGAAACCGGGCCGGCCACCGGGGTCGACGGCGAGCCGCACCCGGGTGCGCCAGCCGGTGGCCGACGGGCCCAGCGGTTGCACCTGGCCGTCCCAGTGCTGGCCGCCGAGCCGGGCGAGCTGATTGGCCACCACGGCCGTCTTCAGGGTGCGCGCCGCGGCCGGGTCGACGAACGACAGGTCGCAGCAACCGGACCCGTCGACACCGGCGATCGGGCACAGCGGCGCGATCCGGTCGGCCGAGGGCTCCAGGATCTCGACCGCATCGGCGTGCCAGAACGCCGTGCGCGCATCGGTGACGCGCGCGCGCACCCGCTCCCCCGGCAGCGCGTGCCGGACGAACACCACCCGGCCCTCGTGGCGGGCCACGCAGCTGCCGCCGTTGGCCGGATCCCCGACGACGAGCGTGAGCTCGGCGCTCACTCGAGGAACCCGCGCCGCGCGTCGCCCGGCGCGTGCTGGGGTTCGAGGGCCTTGAGCCGCTCCGACGAGTTCAGCTGCCAGGGCACGGACGTCACCATCACGTTGGGTTCGAACAGCAGCCGGCCCTTGAGGCGGAGCGCGCTCTGGTTGTGCAGCAGCTGCTCCCACCAGTGGCCGACGACGTACTCGGGGATGAACACCGTCACCACGGTGCGCGGCGACTCGCGGGTCACCCGCTTGACGTAGTCGAGCACCGGCCGGGTGATCTCCCGGTACGGCGACGCCACCACCTTCAGCGGCACCGAGATGTCGCTGTCCTCCCACTTGTGCACCAGCTCGCGGGTTTCGGCGTCGTCGACGCTGACCGTGATGGCCTCCAGCACGTCGGGCCGCGTCGCGCGGGCGTAGGACAGCGCCCGCAGCGTCGGCAGGTGCAGCTTCGACACCAGCACCACGGCGTGGTTGCGGCTCGGGAGCACGACGTCGCCGCGCTCGGCCTCCTGGTTCTCCAGCTCGCGCGCCACGGTGTCGTAGTGGCGGCGGATCAGCTTCATGATGACGAACAGGCTCGTCATCGCGACGATGGCGATCCACGCGCCGGCCACGAACTTCGTCGCCAGCACGACCACCAGAACCGCACCGGTGCACAGCAATCCGATGGTGTTGATGACCCGCGACCGCATCATCCGACGGCGGGCGGCCGGATCGTTCTCCTCGGCCAGCAGCCGCGTCCAGTGCCGCACCATGCCGATCTGGCTGAGCGTGAACGACACGAACACGCCGACGATGTAGAGCTGGATGAGCGCGGTCACCTCGGCGCGGAACGCGACCACGAACGCCACCGCGGCGGCGGCCAGGAAGAGGATGCCGTTCGAGAACGCGAGCCGGTCGCCGCGGGTGTGCAGCTGCCGCGGCAGGTAGCGGTCCTGCGCGAGGATCGCGCCGAGCACCGGGAAGCCGTTGAACGCGGTGTTGGCCGCCAGCACCAGGATGAGCGCGGTCACACCGGCGATCAGCCACAGGCCCAGCGGGAAGCCCGCGAACACTGCCTCGGCCAGCTGCGCGATCAGCGTTTTCTGGTGGTAGTCCGCGGGCGCCCCCACCAGCTGCTCGTGCGGATGTTCGGCGATCTGCACGCCCGTGCGTTCGGCCAGCATGATGATGCCCAGCAGCAGGCTGACGGCGATGCCGCCGAGCATGAGCAGTGTGGTGGCGGCGTTGCGCGACTTCGGTTTCCGGAACGCGGGCACGCCGTTGCTGATGGCCTCCACGCCGGTGAGCGCCGCACATCCCGACGAGAACGCGCGCGCCACCAGGAAGATCAGCGCCACCCCCAGCACCTCGCCGTGCTCGGAGTGCATCTCGAAATCCGCTGATTCGGCGCGCAGGTCCTTGCCGAGGGCGTAGATCTGGAAGAAGCCCCACCCGAGCATGAGGAACATGCCGCCGATGAAGGCGTAGGTGGGAATCGCGAACGCGGTTCCGGATTCGCGGATCCCGCGCAGGTTCGCCGCCATCAGCAGCAGGATCGCGGCCACCGCGAACCACACCTTGTGGTGGTCGACGAACGGCACTGCCGATCCGATGTTGGACATCGCCGACGACATCGACACCGCCACCGTGAGCACGTAGTCCACCAGCAGCGCACTGGCGACCGTCAGCCCGGCGGTCGGACCGAGGTTGGTGGTGACCACCTCGTAGTCGCCGCCGCCCGATGGGTAGGCGTGCACGTTCTGGCGGTAGCTCGCCACCACCACGAGCATCACGCCGGCGACCGCGAGACCGATCCACGGCGTCATCGAATAGGCGGTCAAGCCCGCCACCGAGAGCACCAGGAAGATCTCCTCCGGCGCGTAGGCGACCGAGGACATCGCGTCGGAGGCGAACACCGGCAGGGCGATCCGCTTGGGCAGCAGCGTGTGCGCCAGTCGGTCGCTGCGAAACGGCCGACCCAGGACCAGCCGGCGGGCGGCGGTCGATACTTTGGACACGAGGTCCAAGACTAGGCCCACCGGTGGGGCCGCTGTACGGTGCACAGCAGTGGCGTGAACAGGCTCATCGGAGACCGAGCCGCGGCATCCGGGAGGACGGGTCGGTGCGCGTTGTGGTGATGGGCTGCGGCCGGGTCGGCGCGTCGCTGGCCGGCGCGCTGTCGCGGGTGGGGCACGAGGTCGCCGTCATCGACCGGGACGCCACCGCGTTCAACCGGCTGTCGGCGGAGTTTCCCGGTGAGCGGGTCCTCGGCATGGGCTTCGACCGCGACGTGCTGCTGCGCGCCGGCATCGAGGACGCCAGCGCGTTCGCGGCGGTGTCGTCGGGCGACAACTCGAACATCATCTCGGCGCGGGTGGCGCGTGAGACGTTCGGCGTCGACCGCGTGGTCGCCCGGATCTACGACGCGAAGCGGGCCGCCGTCTACGAGCGCCTCGGCATCCCGACCATCGCCACCGTGCCCTGGACCACCGACCGGCTGCTCAACCTGCTGACCCGCGAGAGCGGGACGACGAAGTGGCGGGACCCGTCGGGCAACGTGGCGGTCGCCGAGGCGGCGCTCCACGAGCGCTGGGTGGGCCGCCGCGTCACCGAGCTGGAGGCGGCGACCCGCGCCCGGGTGGCGTTCCTCATCCGGTTCGGCAGCGGGCTGCTGCCCGAACCGAAGACCGTCATCCAGGCCGGCGACCAGGTGTACGTGGCGGCGGTGTCGGGTCGTGCCGCAGAAGCGCTGGCGATCGCCGCGCTGCCGCCGAGCGAGGAGCCCTAGGTGAAGGTAGCGATCGCGGGCGCGGGCGCCGTCGGCCGGTCGATCGCGCGGGAGCTGGTGGTCAGCCACGAGGTGACCCTGCTGGAACGCGATCCGCGCCACGTCGACGCCGACGCCATCCCAGCCGCGCAGTGGCGGCTCGGCGACGCCTGCGAGCTGTCGCTGCTGGAGGCGGTGCGCCTGGAGGAGTTCGACGTCGTCATCGCCGCGACCGGCGACGACAAGGTGAACGTGGTGGTGAGCCTGCTCGCCAAGACCGAGTTCGCGGTGCCGCGGGTGGTGGCGCGCGTCAACGACCCGCGCAACGAGTGGCTGTTCGACGAGGCGTGGGGTGTCGACGTCGCGGTGTCCACGCCGCGTATGCTGGCGTCGCTGGTCGAGGAGGCCGTCGCCGTGGGAGATCTGGTGCGGCTCATGGAGTTCCGCAAGGGTCAGGCCAACCTCGTCGAGATCACGCTGCCCGGCGACACGCCGTGGGGCGGCAAGCCGGTGCGCCGGCTGCAGCTGCCGCGCGACGTCTCGCTGGTGACGATCCTGCGCGGCCCGCGGGTGATCGTGCCCGAACCCGACGAGCCGCTGGAAGGCGGCGACGAACTGCTGTTCGTGGCGGCGCCGGAGTCCGAGGACGCGCTGCTCGGCGTCGTGCTGCAGAACGACCGCTGACGCGGTTCACACCCGGCGCTGCGCCTCGGTCGCGTCGTCGTCGTGGTCAGCACCGTGATCGGCGCCGTCCGCGACGGCCGGCTCCGCGGCCGGCATCGCCCGGCGCGCCACCTGGATCGCGAAAAAGGTGACCAGCGCACCGACGGCGGTCAACGGCACGCCCTGGGCGATGCGGGCCACCCCGAGCCAGCCCGTCTCGTCGGCGTCGTAGAGATAGTGCTGCAGGACGAAGCGGAACGCGAAGATCGCGACCCACGTCAGGGTCGCCAGGTCGTAGGCGAAGCGGGCGCGCCGCACCCGGCGCCAGTCGTCGCCGTGACCGCTGACCCAGCCCCAGATGTAGCCGACCAGCGGGCGACGGATGACCAGCGAGACCCCGAACACGACGGCCCACAGCAGCGAGCTCCAGATGCCCAGCAGGAAGTAGCCCTTGCTCTCGCCGACGAGGTAGGCGATCAGCGCGGCGATGCCGACGCCGACGAAGCCCGAGACGGCGGGCTGCACCGATTCGCGCCGCAGCAGCCGCACCAGCAGGATGACGGTGGCGACGCCCAGCGCCGCCGCGACGGCCGCAGTGAGGCCGAACACCGACGACACCGGCACGAACACGATGACCGGCAGCGACGAGTACACCAGGCCGCGCACACCGCCGAGCTGCTCGAGGACGACCGCCGCCGACGGGCCGGCGGTCACTGAATTTCGTAGTGCGGGTTGTAGATCGCCTTGCCGCCGTTGTCGAGTGTGCCCAGCCGGCCGTGCACCCGCAGCCGGCCACCGGACTCGATGCCGGGGATTCGGCGCTGCCCCAGCCACACCAGCGTGACGGTGTCGGTGCCGTCGAACAGCTCCGCCCGCACGCCGCAGCCGCAGCCCTTCGCGTTGGCTTCGACGCTGCGCAGCGTGCCGACCATGGTCACCTCCTGGCCGCGGTGACAGTCGATGGCGCGCTGCGCGCCGGTGCTGGCGATCTCCTCGGTCAGCTCTTCGCAGTCCCGCTGCTCCGGGTCCTCCGTGAGCCGACGGGTGAGGCGCCGCAGATACCGTTCGGCCGTAGCCATGGCCTCTCCTGAGACATCGTTCGAGCAGGCCCGAGGAGGGCCCGCTCCCGCCACCGTAGACCTGTTGCGGCGGTATTTCCACGTCCGGTCCGGCCCGGTCGCGACGGGTCCCGACGGGGCGGGCACGATCGCAGGATGGCGGTGAGTCTGCGAGGGGTCCCGGCGGTGCTGCTGCCCGGCACCGGGTCCGACGACGACTACGTCTACCGGGCCTTTTCGGGTCCGCTGCACGACGTCGGCGCGGTCGTGGTCGCCGTCTGCCCGCAGCCGCGCCGGCTGATCGAGGGCTACCTGGCCGCGCTCGACGAGGCCGCCTTCGGGCAGCCGATCGCGGTGGGCGGGGTGTCGATCGGCGCGGCGGTGGCGTGCGCGTGGGCGCTGCGCCATCCGGGCCGGGTGATCGCGGTGCTGGCGGCGTTGCCCGCCTGGTCGGGGTCGCCGGTGACCGCACCCGCGGCCATGGCCGCCCGGTACTCGGCGGAGGCGCTGCGCCGCGACGGGCTCACCGCCGCGGTGCAGCAGATGCGCGCGACGAGCCCGCCGTGGCTGGCCGACGAACTGACCCGCTCCTGGGTGGGCCAGTGGCCGGACCTGCCCGACGCGATGACGGCCGCCGCGTCCTACCGCGCGCCGACCCCGCAGCAGCTGGCGGCGCTGGCCGCGCCGCTCGGGGTGGTGGCGGCGGTCGACGACCCGGTCCATCCCCTCGAGGTGGGTGTCGAGTGGGCGGCCGCCGCGCCGCGCGGTGCGTTGCGCACCGTCACGCTCGACGAGTTCGGGCGGCAGCCGGCCGCGCTAGGGGCGGCGTGCCTGGCCGCGCTGGCCGACGCCGCCGGCTGATCTCACCGGCGCTCAGCCGCCGGTGATGGTGCGCAGCTGCTGCATCGCCTCACCCTGCGCGCTGCGCCGCGCGGTGGGCTCCGGCGGCGGCGCCTGCTCCGCGGGTTGGTGGGCCGCCTGGGCGGCGGCCTGGGCGGCGGCCGCGCGCAGCTGCTGCGCCATGGGCTCGGGGAGCTGCACCGGCAGCGGCGTGCGGACCGGCATCGGCGTGTCGCCGCGGCGGACGACGGTGTCGGTGAGCGCGGCGCGGGCCATCTCGGCCAGCTGCGCCATGCCCTCGGCGGTCCCGTGGGCGACACAGCGGATCATCCAGCGGTACCCGTCGACGCCGATGAAGCGCACGACGTGCTCGCCGCGGCCCACCACCTCACGACCCCACGGGCCGTCCTCGATGCTGACCGTCGAGGAGTCCTTGCGCAGCGCCTCGGCCAGCTCGCCGGCCACCTCGCGCCACAGCCCGGCGCTCTTCGGGGCCGCGAACGCCGCGACGGTGAACCGTCCGTACGGCGTCACCACCCACACCGCGCTCGGCACGCCGGTCTGGGTCAACTCGACCTGCACCTGACCGGCCTCGGGAAGGGGGATGAGCACCGACCCGAGGTCCAGCCGGCCGATCGTGGCCTGTTCGGGATCGTCGAAGTCGTCGATGTCGAACGGGCCGTCGGGCACGTCGTCGCCGGTCGGGTCCGCGTCGCTATCGTTCACTGCTGCGTCGTTCGCTGCTGCCATCTAAAGACTCGCATGTCCTCCGGAGGAACCGTGCCCGCCCTCGCCGCGGGTGGTTTCGGCCAGCCCGGCCTCGTCGAACGAGGCGACCTCGACCAGTTCGGGCAGCTCGACCCGCTGCACGAGCAACTGCGCGATGCGGTCACCACGCCGTAGTTCGATAGTGCTCGCGGGATCGAGATTGATCAACGCCACCTTGATCTCGCCGCGGTAGCCCGCGTCGATGGTGCCCGGCGCGTTGACGATCGACAGCCCCAGCCGCGACGCCAGCCCCGAACGCGGGTGCACCAGCCCGACCATGCCCTCGGGGATCGCGACGGCGATGCCGGTGCCGACCAGCGCCCGCCGGCCGGGGCGCAGCTCGACGTCGGTCGCGCTGTACAGGTCCATCCCCGCGTCCCCCGCGTGCGCCCGCACCGGCATCGGCAACTCGGGGTCCAGACGGACCACCGGCAGGCGGGTCGGCACGAGGCGCAAGACTACTCTGAGCCGCGTGTCCGGTACGCGTGCAGCCTCGGTGTCGGTGCGGTACCGCGAGCGGCTCACCGTGCCGTGGTGGTGGTGGCCGCCGGCCCTGGGGGTGGCCTCGGTGATCGCACTGGAGGTCAACCAGGGCGTGCGGACCCTGCCCGACTGGGTGCCGTTCGCGGTGCTTGTGCCCGTCGCCGCCGCGGTGCTGGTGTGGCTGGGGCGCGTCGAGGTGGCGGTGGTCAGCCGCGACGGCGTCGTCGAGCTGCAGGCCGGCCCGGCCCACCTGCCGGCCGACGTCATCGAGCGGTGCGCCGTGGTGCCCAGGACCGCGAAGTCCGCTGCGCTCGGCCGCCAGCTCGATCCCGCCGCGTTCGTGCTCCACCGGGCCTGGGTCGGTGATCTGGTGCTCGTGGTGCTCGACGACCCCGAGGACCCCACGCCCTACTGGCTGGTCAGCAGCCGCCGGCCCGACCAGGTGCTGGCGGCGCTGCGAAGTTGACCGGCGGCGTCACGCCGCGCAGTCGGTGCAGATCAGCTCGCCGTTCTTCTCGCTCGCCAGCCGGCTGCGGTGATGCACCAGAAAGCAGCTCGAGCAGGTGAATTCGTCGGCCTGCTTGGGGATGACGCGGACGGACAGCTCCTCACCGGAGAGGTCGGCGCCGGGCAGCTCGAACGACTCCGCGGTCTCCGTTTCGTCGACGTCGACGACCGCCGACTGCGCTTCGTTGCGCCGCGCCTTGAGCTCCTCCAGCGAGTCCTCGGAGACCTCGTCGGTCTCGGTGCGCCGCGGGGCGTCGTAGTCGGTCGCCATGTCTATCCCCTCGTAGGTGTTGCAGCAGAGGTTTGTACCAGCCTCGAACGCATCCGCCTAACGGATCGTGCCCGGATGACCTCCCCGTCATCTGTGATTTGGATCACAGTTGCTCGCCAGTTGGCCGTGGTGGCTGCTAGCAGCCGTCCTAGAGTGCAGAGGTGGTATCGCTGATCACCGAGGGCTCGGCCTTCGACGCCAAGGGCCGCCCCTTCAAACGCCGCAACTACCTGCCCGGCCTCGTCGCGCTGGCGGTTCTCGCACTGCTGACGACGGTCGTGTGGGCGATTGCCCTCTCCCAGACCGAGGAGGTGGCCGTGGCCACCCCCTGCAATCCGCCGCCTCCGCCCGCGGACGGAACGCCGGCGGTGCCGCTCGGCGAGCAGGTACCGCGCTCGACGATGGTCGACGTCATGCCGGCCCGGCTGCTCGACACCAAGGTCCGCGTCCTCAACGCCAGCGGCGAGGGCGGCCAGGCGGCCGAGGTGGCCGGCTCGCTTAAGGAAATGGGCTTCGCTCCGCCTACCGCGGCAAATGACGACCGGTACGCGAACTCGCGGTTGAACTGCCAGGGTCAGATCCGCTTCGGCGCCACCGGCCAGGCGGCGGCGGCCACGGTGTGGACGGTCGCGCCCTGCTTCGAGCTGATTCGCGACGATCGCCCCGACGACACCGTCGACCTGGCACTTGGCACCCAATTCGAGGCGCTGGCCGATAGCGACGACGTCGACGCCGTGCTCGCGGCGCTCGCCCCGGAGTCCGCCACGCCGGTCGACCCGGCGCTCATCAGGGACATTCATTCGTCGCCCTGCTGAGTTTCTGGCAAAGTTTGCAAACTTCGCGGTGATCGCTATAGTCCTAACCGGCAAGTAGCGTTACCGCGTTCCGGCGCACCCCGGACCACGTGCACGCGCTCGCTGAGGGGCCGATCGAGGACGCCCCTGCACCGCCACGGGTGAAACCGGTTAGGAGCGCGTCATGAAAGTTGTGCTTTTCTGCGGCGGCTACGGCATGCGCATGCGCACCGCCGAGGACGACGTCATCCCCAAGCCGCTGCAGATGGTCGGCCCGCGGCCGCTGCTGTGGCACGTGATGCGCTACTACGCGCACTACGGACACAAGGAGTTCATCCTCTGCCTCGGCTACGGCGCCGAGAAGATCAAGGACTTCTTCCTCAGCTACCGCGAGACCGAGTCCAACGACTTCGTGCTGCGCGGCAGCAACGTCGAGCTGCTCGACTCCGACATCTCCGATTGGACGGTGACCTTTGCCGACACCGGTCTGGAGTCGCCGATCGGTGAGCGGCTGCGCCGCATCCGCAAACACCTCGGCGACGACGAATACTTCCTGGCGAACTACGCCGACGTGCTCAGCGACGCCCCGCTCGACGACATCGTCGACACCGTGGTGAGCGCCGGCGCGAGTGCCTCGATGCTCGTCGTACCCCCGCAGTCGTCGTTCCACTGCGTGGACGTCGCCTCCGACGGCCAGGTGAAGGACATCGTGCCCGTCAGCCAGTTCCCGATCTGGGAGAACGGCGGCTTCTTCGTGCTGCGGCAAGACGTCATCGACCTGATCCCGGAGAACGGCGACCTGGTGGCCGACGCCTGCGGCGCACTGGCCGGCACCGGCAAGCTCATCGGATACCGCCACGACGGCTTCTGGAAGCCCGCCGACACCTTCAAAGAGCGTGCTGAGCTCGATGCCAGCTACCGCAACGGCGTCCGGCCGTGGATGGTGTGGGAGGCGCGCCAACCCGTCGGAGCCGGCGCGTGATCTCGCTGGCCACCGCGCAGGCGGTGAGCTCGGTGGCCGTCGTCGGCGCGCACTGCGACGACATCGCCATCGGTGCGGGCGCGACGTTGATCGAGCTGAGCCGGCACCGCCCCGACCTGCAGGTGCACGCGCTGGTGTTGAGCGGGGGCGGCACCGACCGCGAGGCCGAGGAACGCAAGGCCTTCGCCGCCATGTGCGGCCCGGCGCAGGTCCACCTGACGGTTGCCGGGTTTCCCGACGGGCGGCTGCCCGAGCACTGGAACGACGTCAAGGAACAGCTCGCCGCGTTTCGCCGCAGCTGCGCGCCCGACGTGGTGTTCGCGCCGCAGCGCGGCGACCGCCACCAGGACCACCGGCTGCTCGGCGAGCTGGTGCCCACCGAGTTCCGCGATCACCTGGTGTTGGGCTACGAGATCCTCAAGTGGGAGTCGGACCTGCCCGCAACCACCGTCTACCAGCCGATTCCGGACTACACCGCGCGCCGCAAGTGCTCGCTGCTGCACAACAGCTACCCGTCGCAGACCGGCCACGACTGGTTCGACGACGAGGCGTTCCTGGGACTGATGCGCGCCCGCGGCGTGCAGTGCAAACAGCGCTACGCCGAGGCCTTCGTCGTCGAGAAGGCCGTCCTGACCCTCCACTTCGCGCCGCGCTGACGCGCGCACCCACCGAAAGGCAGGACGCATGCGCGTACTGGTCACCGGCACCGAGGGCTACCTCGGCTGCCTGCTCGCCCCGACCCTGATCGCCGACGGCCACGACGTCGTCGGCCTCGACACCGGCTACTACCGCGACGGCTGGCTGGCCGCCGAACACCTCACCGGCATCGCCGCGCCGGCCACCACGCCGCAGACCCTGGTCCGCGACATCCGCGACGTGACCGCCGACGACCTGCGGGGCTTCGACGCCGTGGTGCACATGGCCGAACTGTCCAACGATCCCATCGGCGACCTGATCGGCGACGTCACCTTCGACGTCAACCACCGCGGCAGCGTGCACCTGGCGCAATGCGCCAAACGCGCCGGGGTGACGCGGTTCGTCTACATGTCGAGCTGCAGCGTCTACGGCATCGCCGACGGCACGGTCGACGAGACCAGCCCGATCAACCCGCTGACGCCCTACGCCAAATGCAAAGCGCTGGTCGAGCGCGACCTCACCGCGATGGCCGACGACGACTTCTCCCCCACCTTCCTGCGCAACGCCACCGCCTTCGGCGCGTCGCCGCGGATGCGCTTCGACATCGTGCTCAACAACCTCGCCGGGCTCGCGTGGACCGAGCACCGCATCGCGATGACCTCCGATGGCACGCCGTGGCGGCCGCTGGTGCACGCGCTCGACATCGCCCAGGCCATCCGGTGTGCACTGCGCGCCGACCGCGAGGTGGTGCACGCGCTGGTGGTCAACGTCGGCAGCGACGAGAACAACCGCACCGTGCGCGACATCGCCGAGACGGTGGCCGCCGAATTCCCGGGCTGCGACGTCACCTTCGGTCCCCCGAGCGCGGACAACCGCAGTTACCGGGTGGCGTTCGGGCGCATCCGCGAGGTGTTCCCGGAGTTCCGCGCGCAGTGGGACGTCGCCGCCGGCGCCGCGCAGCTGCACCGGGTGTTCACCGCGATCGCGATGGAGCCGGAGACGTTCTCCGGCCGCGGACACACCCGCCTCAAGCAGATCGAACACCTGCTCAAGACGGGCCAGGTCGACGACCAACTCTTCTGGAAGGACCGCTGATGCGCTACACGCCCACCGATGTCGACGGCGTCACCGTCGTCGACATCGCACCGCACCGCGACGAGCGGGGGTTCTTCGCGCGGTCGTTCTGCGCCGAGGAGTTCTCCGCCCACGGGCTCGACCCCGCGGTGGCGCAAACCAACATCTCGTTCAACCGCACCCGGGGCACGCTGCGCGGCCTGCACCGGCAGGTGCCGCCGTACGCCGAGGCGAAGCTGGTGCGCTGCACCCGGGGCGCCATCGTCGACGTCGCCGTCGACGTGCGGCCGGATTCGGCGACCTACGGCAAGCACGTGATGGTGGAGCTGACCGCCGACAACCACCGGGCGCTGTTCCTGCCGCCCTACGTCGCGCACGGCTTCCAGACCCTTGCCGACGACACCGAGGTGATCTACCAGGTGAGCGGGCCCTACGCCCCGGCCGGCGAACAGGGATTCCGTTGGGACGACCCGGAATTCGGCATCTCCTGGCCGCTGCCGGTGTCGGTGATCTCCGACAAGGACGCCGCCTGGCCGGTCGTGCGCTACGAAGGGAGCGTCGCGAAATGATGATGGCCGTCGACACTTTGCTGGCCCAGCGCGCCGCCGAGGGCAGGCCCGTCCGGGTCGCCATGGCCGGCTGCGGATTCATGGGCCGCGGGCTGGTGAACCAGATCGTCAACAGCGTGCCGGGCATGGAGCTCGCCGCGATCGCAGTGCGACGCCCCGACAAGGCGTTCACGGCGCTCGTCGACGCCGGCTACACCGACGCCGTCACCGCCGAAGGGCTCCCCCAGCTGCAGCGGGCCATCGAGCGCGGCGTCACCGCCGTCACCGAGGACTTCCGGGCGATCACGCAGGCCGACGGCATCGACGTCGTCATCGACGTCACCGGCGCCGTGGAGTTCGGCTGCCGGCTGGCGCTCGACTGCTTCGCCGGCGGCAAGCACCTGGTGCTGATGAACGCCGAGGTCGACGCCACCGTCGGCGCCGAACTGGGCCGGCGGGCCGACGCCGCGGGCGTGGTGTTCACCGGCTGCGACGGCGACCAGCCCGGAGTGCAGCTGAACCTGATCCGGTTCGTCCGCAGCATCGGGGTGACGCCGCTGGTCAGCGGCAACATCAAAGGCCTGCAGGACCCGTACCGCAACCCCACCACCCAGGAGGGGTTCGCGCGGCGCTGGGGCCAGGACCCGTGGATGGTGACCAGCTTCGCCGACGGCACCAAGATGAGCGTCGAGCAGTCGATCGTCGCCAACGCCACCGGCATGAGCGTGCACCGCCGCGGCATGCTGGGCCGCGACCACCACGGCCACGTCGACGAGCTGACCGAGCGCTACGACGTCGACGAGCTCCGCGCACTCGGCGGCGCCGTCGACTACGTCGTGTACGCCAACCCCAACCCCGGCATCTACGTGCTCGGCGCGCACGACGACCCGAAGCAGCAGCACTACCTGGAGCTCTACAAGCTCGGCAAGGGCCCGCTGTACAGCTTCTACACGCCCTACCACCTGTGCCACTTCGAGGTGCCGATCACCGCGGCGCGGGCCGTGCTGCTCGGCGACCCGACCGTGCGGGCGCTGCCCACCCGGCACGTCGAAGCCGTCACCACCGCCAAGACCGACCTGCGGGCGGGCACGGTGCTCGACCGGCTCGGGGGCTACCACTACTACGGCGAAGCCGAGAAGGCCCACATCGTGCGCGACGAGCGCCTGCTGCCGATCGGCGCCGCGGAGGGCTGCGTGCTCACCCGCGACGTCCCCAAGGACGCGACGATCACCTACGACGACGTCGCGGTGCCGCCGGGCCGCCTCGTCGACGAGCTGCTCGACGCGCAGCGCCGGCTGCCGGTCGGCACCCCGCCCGGTCTCCCTGTCACCGCCTGACGCCATGACCGCTCCGGCCACTTCCTCCGTCACCGTCCGCATGGCGATCAGCGGCACCATCGTCGAGCGCCGCGACGCCGACGAGGTGCTCGACATCGTGTCCACCCGCCTGCAGGCGGCGACCGCGCGCGGGCTCGCCGTCGGCTCGGTCAACCTCGACCACCTGCACCATTTCCGCCGGCTGGGCGCCACCGGACCGGGCGGCCTCGAATGGCTGCTGCTGGCCGACGGCGCGCCGGTCGCGCTGCGCGGCAGGGTGCTCACCTCGCAGCCCTGGCCGCGGGTGACCGGCGCGGACCTGCTGCCCCGCGTGCTCGAGCTGGCCAGCGCCCGCGGGTGCCGGGTCGGCTTCTTCGGCGGCACGCCGCACACCCACGAGCTGTTGCGCGCCGCGCTGGCCCGGCAGTACCCGTCGCTGAACATCGCGGGCATGTGGGCACCCGACCCCGAGGTGGTGGACAAGCAGTCGCCGCTGCTGGCGGCGCAGATCCGGGCCGCGGGCACCGACATCCTGGTGGTGAGCCTCGGCAAGCCGCGCCAGGAGCACTGGGTGGACCGGTACGGCACGGCCACCGGCGCCCGGATCTTCCTGCCGTTCGGCGGGGCCATCGACTTCATGGCCGGCAAGACGCAGCGGGCGCCGGACTGGATGCGCCGCGTCGGACTGGAGTGGTTGCACCGGCTGACCCGCGAACCGCGCCGGCTGTTCCGCCGCTACCTCGTCCAGGGGCCGGTGTCGTTGCTGCGCGCCGGCCGGGCGCAGCTCATCTACTACCCGGGCGTCTACTACGCCGGCGAACCCGCCCCGGTCGCGGCCAGATCGCAGCCCGAGCCGGCGGACGAGCGCGTCGTCACGCTGCCGACCAGGCGCGCCGTCGCCGAGCCGGTTCCGCACGCCCGTCATGGCTGAACCGGGCACCGCCACGGTGACCCCGGCGGCGGTCTCCGACGGGCGCGTCGCCCGCAGCTTCTCGGTGCAGCTGCTCTGTCGCGGCGCCGGCATGGTCGCCTCGGTGACGTCGGTGGCGATGACCGCCCGGTACCTGGGCCCCGACCGCTACGGCCAGCTCACCACCGCCGTCGTCTTCATCGGCCTGTGGACGAGCCTCACCAACCTCGGCATCGGCACCGTGATCGTGCGGCGGGTGACGTCGGGTCGCGGCGACCTGCAGCGGCTGACCGCTGTCAACAGCGGGCTCTCGCTGGTGTACTGCCTGCCGCTGGCCGTGGCCGCCGCCGGGACGGGCTGGCTGCTCTACGACGACACCGATGTGCGAGCGATGCTCGCCGTCTTGGCGTCCTCGCTGGTGATGGCGACGATGACCAGCCGGTTCGAGCCGGTGTTCATGGTGACGGTCCGGTTCACCGCCGTCGCGGTGTCCGATCTGGTCAGTCGCGTCGGCACGCTGGCGGCCGTGGCGTGGTTCGTCCACAGCGGGGCGGGCCTGGTGTGGTTCGCGGTCGCACAACTCGTGCCGCCGGCCGTTCAGCTGGTGGTGCAGGGCGTCGCGGCCTCCCGGCACATTTCGCTGCGGCCGGTGTTCGCGCCGCGCGAAGCCGCCGGCCTGCTGCGGGAGAGCCTGGCGCAGCTCGGCGTGATCGTGATCGCGGTGCTGTACTGGCGCGCCGACGGGGTGATCCTGTCGCTGCTGAGCAACCCCGCCGAGGTCGGCGTATACGGGCTGGCGCTGACCATCGCCTTCAACACCGAGGTGCTGTCCACGTTCTTCCTCAAGTCGACGCTGTCGACGGCGACCGAGCTGTACGCACGGGACGGCGCGGCGTTCGCGGCGTTCCTGCGACGCAGCGTCGAGACCATGTACCTGCTGGCCATCCCGGTCGCCGTGGTCGGGGCGGCGCTGGCCGAGCCGCTGATCGCGTGGCTGGGTGACGCCGACTTCGTCGACCGTGGGGCGCCCGCGCTGGCGCTGCTGTTCGTCGCGATCGCGCTGCGCTTCGTCACCGGCACGTTGGGGCAGGGCTTGTTCGCCGCACACCACCAGAGGTTCCTGCTCCGGCTGTCGGTGGCGACGCTTGCGCTCAACGTCACGCTGAACCTGGCGCTGGTCGGCCGCTTCGGCGCGCTCGGCGCGGGAACGGCGCTGATCTGCACCGAGCTGTTCGGTATGGCAATCGCCAGCACCCGGTTGCACCGGGTCTGCGGGTACCGGCCGCCGGCCGGCTACGCGCTGCGGGTACTGGTGCCCGCCGCCGCTGCCGCGGCCGCCGCGGTGCTGCTCGCCCACCAGCACGTCCTGGTGTCGGCGGGCGCCGCCGTCGCCGTCTTCGCGGCCACCACGCTGGCGGTCGGCCCCATCAGGCTCTCGACCGTCACCGCCGCAGTGCGCGGCCGCGCATCCCGCCGACAGGAGGCCGACCATGCCCCGTGACCTCGAGCGCGCCTATCTGCGGGCACCGTCGCCGCGCGCACCGCGCCGCGAACGCCCGCTGGCGGTGCTGATCGTCACCTACAAGAGCCACGACCTGGTGGAGAAGTGCCTGGCCGGGGTGGCCGAACACCTGCCCGGGCTGCCGGTCTACGTCTACGAGAACACCGGTGACGGCTACCCGGGCCGCCGCGAGCTCGCCGCGCGTCACCCGGAGGCGCACTGGGTGCTCGGCCCCCGCAACCTCGGCTACGCCGCTGCCGTCAACGCGCTCGTCGAGCACGTCCCGCCGACGCACGACCTGCTGCTGCTCAATCCCGACGCCTCGCTGCTGGGTCCGCTGGACCGCACCCGCGCGCTGCTGCAGCAGCCCGGCGTGGCGGCGGTGTCACCGCTGGTGCGCGACCACGCCGGCGCCGGCGGCGCAAACTGGGACGTCGCCATGCGCCGGCGCGGCCTGCTGCGCGCGCTCGTCGCCGACGCCGGCTATGCCGACCGGCTGCGCGGGACGCCGCTGTCCCACCTGTATGCCCGTCAACCCGCCGAGGACGAACCGATCGAGGGCTACCTCTCGGGCGCCTGCCTGGCGGTCAACCGCGACGCCTGGAACGACCTCGGCGGGTTCGACGAGGAATTCTTCCTCTACGGCGAGGAAACCGACTGGCAGGCGCGGGCACGACGAGCCGGGTGGCGGGTCCTGCTCGCCGACGAACTCGGCATCGAGCACGGCTGCGAGCCCGGGGACGGCGGATCGGCGCACGGCGCACCCGTCCGGCGCGCCGAGCGTGGCCGAGCCGACGACCTGCTGCGCGCCAACCTCGCGCTGCTGCTCGAGCACTCCCACGGCGTGCACCATGCCGACGCCTACCTCGCCGGCACCACCGCGCTCGAGCGGATCCAGCGCTCGAAGCGAGCGGCGCTGCGCCGCAGCCGGTCCCGCCGTCGCCGTGGCCTGCCGCAGATCGTCATCACCACCAACCGGCTGGGGTACGGCGGCGCGGAACGGCAGAAAGCGCTGCTGGCGGCCGAACTGGACCGGCGCGGCTACCCGGTGACGCTGGTGTGCCTGCAGCGCTTCGGCCCGGTCGCCCGCGACGTGCCGCACAGCGTTCGGCTGGTCCGCCAGCCGTGGTGGGCGCCGGTGCTCGACATCCCGGCCGGCCCCGCCGTCGTGATCACCGGGAACACCCGCACCGAAACGGGTTTCGCCACGCTGTGGCGTGCCGCGGGCCGGTCGCGGCGCTGGTTGTGCGCCGCCCACAACTCCTCGGCGCTGACCGCGGGGATGCGCCGCGCCGACGGCTACCTGGCGCTGTCCTCGTCGCACGCCGAGGTGATGGCGGGCGGGCGACGGCTGCCCGGCGCGATGTTCGTCGCGCCCAACGGCGTGTCGGCCGCCGCCGACCTGGCCGCCGACCCGCCGGCACGTCCGCGGCGCGCGCCCGGCGATCCGCTGCACCTGGTGATGCTGTCGCGGATCGACGAGCACAAGAACCCGCACTGGCTCATCGAGGCGCTGGCAGCGATGCCCGAGCTGCCGTGGACGCTGTCGATCTACGGCGACGGCCCCGACCGCGCCGGCCTGGAGGCGGCCACGCCGGCGGAGCTGGGCGACCGGGTGCACTGGCACGGCTGGTGCGCCGGCCCGGAACCGGCGTTGGCGGGCGCCGACCTGCTCTGCGTGCCGAGCCGGTGGGAGGCGTTCCCGATGGTCATCCTCGAGGCGATGGCCCGCGGCGTTCCGGTCGCCGCATCGGCGGTGGGGTCCATCCCGGAGATGCTCGACGCCGGGCGCGCGGGCGTGCTCGTCGACCCGGTGTCCGTCGCGGGCTGGGGTGACGCGTTGCGCCCGCTGCTCGCCGATCCCTCGCCGCTCGCCGAGCTGGGCCGGCGCGGCTACGACCGCATGCGCACCCATTACACCGTCGAGTCGATGACCGACGCCTACGTCGACGCGATCGGCGGCGTGCTGTGACGCTGCGCGTGCTGTGGCTCTCGCCGTGGATGCGCCCCCTGGCACGCGTGCAGGCCGAAGCGCTGCAGCGCCGCGGCGTGCAGGTGCTGCTGGTGACGACGGACGCGCACCCGGAGTCCGACACCGCACGCGACTACGAGCTGGTGCTCGACACCCGGCTGCGCACCCTTTCCACCTGGCCGGCCAGCCTGGCGGCGCGGCGCCGGATCCTTGACTTCGCCGCCGACATCGCCGTCACCGAACTGGTGCACGACCCGCGGTGGATCGCGTTTGCCGGCCGGCTGCCGCGGGTCCAGATCGTCCACGACGACGTGTTGCGCGATCCGGGTGAGCGGCTTCCCAGCCTCAAGCAGTCGGTGTTCACCCGGTGGGCGGCGTCGTCGACGGCGACGGTCGTCTACAGCCGGTACGTGGCAGCGCGGATCGCCGACCGCCGCGACGTCGCGGGGATGCCGGTGTATCCGGTGCCGCTGTGCAGCGACCTCGATCCGGCGCTGGTGCCGCCGCTGGCGCCCGCCGCGCAGCGCCGCGACTTCGTCATGTTCGGCCGGCTCAACCCGTACAAGAACCTCGACGTCGTCCTCGACGCCTGGTCGTCGCACGTCGCGGGTCCCGGCTGGCGCGGCGACGAATTGGTGCTGCTCGGCGACGGCGTGACCCGCTCGCTGCCGGGCCGCGTGCGCTGGCTGCCGGGCAATTTCCGCTACCGGGACGTGGTCGAGGTGCTTGCCCGCGCCAAGGGGTCGGTGGTGCACTACCGCGAAGCGTCCCAGAGCGGGGTGCAGGTGCTGTCGATGCAGCTCGGCGTGACGCCGCTGGCGTCGACGGCCGGCGCGTTGCCGGAGTTCCAGCCGCCGGGCGGCCGCGCGGTGGGGATCGACGACGTGGCGGGGCTCACCGCACTGTTCGACGACCTCGCCGACCCGCAGACCGCGGCCTGGCGCGGATCCGCCGCGGCCCGGCACTACGCCGGCCGGTTCACCGCCGACCACACCGCCGAGGCGCTGCACACGGTGCTCAAGACGACGCGGGCTGCCGCTCGCGGGCGACCAGTTCCTGCCACAGCGCGCTGAGCCGCCGGTACCAGGCGGTGAGGCCGAAGTCCCCGGCCCGGTCCGCCGCGGCGGCGCCGAGCCGGCGCCGCAGCGCGTCGTCGGTGACCAGCCGCTGCAGCGCCGCGGTGAGCGCGGCACGGTCCCCGGGCGGCACCAGCAGGCCGTCGACGCCGTCGCGGACCACCTCGGCGATGCTGCCGACCGGTGTGGTCACCGGCGCGAGCCCGTAGGTCATCGCCTCCAAGAGCGCCATCGGCAGACCCTCCTCGTAGGAGGGCAGCGCGAAAAGGTCGGCGTCGCAGAGCAATCGGTGTCGCTCGGACGCGCCGACCCAGCCGAGCACGGACACCGTCTCGCCGACACCGGCGGTGGCCGCCGCGGCGGCCACCCGTTCGACGTCGCCGTCCCCGGCCAGGCTCACCCGCAACCGCGCGCGCACCGACCCGGGCAGGGCGGCGACGGCGGCCACCAGGTCGTAGCTGCCCTTGCGTGCGCCGAGGCGGCCCAGCGACACCAGGTGCAGCTGCGCGCCGGTCCGCCGGGGCGCCGGACGCGGTTCGGGCAGCGGGGCGGCGTTGTGCAGCACGGAGATCCGCTGCGACGGAAGCCGGAGCCGGCCGCGGTAATCCTCGCGCAGCCGCTCCCCCAGCACCAGCCAGTGGTCGGCCCGCAACGCCGCCACCACCAGCCGCCGCAGCGCCGGCGGCAGCCGGTCGAACCAGCCGGGGAAGTCGTAGCTGTGGGCGTGCACCACGGTGGCCACCCCGGTCAGCCGCGCCGCGAGCAGCGGCACCGCCTTGCGGACGACGCTGCCGCCGTGCGCCAGGTGCACGTGCAGCACGTCGGCGCGGCCGGCGAGCACCAGCGCGGCCGCCCGGATCATGCCCGCCACGCCCACCGCGAGCCGCCGCAGCGGGGGCGCATCGACGTAGGTGGCCACCACCCGGATCGACACGCCCGGGTCGGGGTGGTCGAGCAGCTGGGACATCACGGTGGCCATGCCGCCGCGGCTGGTCGCCGACGCGGGCGCCGGCCCGACGACCAGGACGCGCAGGGCGCTCACGCCGAGCCGCCGGCGGGGGTCAACTCCCCGGCGGCCGGCAGGTCCTGCGGCGTGTCGTCGCGCCGGTCCGCCAGCGCGAAGCAGGCCCCCAGCGCCACGCCGAGCACCAGGGCGTTCGTGAGGTTGAGCGGCAACGGGTCGACCACGCACACCGCCAGCAGCCCCACGCCGACGGCCGCGGCGCTGCGGGCCGCCGGGCGCCCGGCGCGCAGCGCCTTGGCGACCGGCACGAGGGCGAACACGGCGAAGCCGGCCATGCCGACGACCCCGGCCTTCACCAGCCACCAGAGGTAGAAGTTGTGCGCGTAGGTGGTGCCCAGCGTCGACGTGAAGGTGCCGGGCTTGCCGAAGGGCTGCTGGTAGGCGTAGCCGATGCCGTGACCGAACACCGGCGCGTCCTGGAACGCCGCCAGCAGGTTGTCGTTCTCGGCGACGCGCGCCTGCGCCGAGGAGTCCTCGGCCAGCGCGTTCGAGGACACCCCGCCCAGCACCCGGTGGCTGAACGCGTCGACCTGGCCGGCCAACCAGTCGCCGGGCTCGGTGTGCTGGAGCAGGAACAAGCACAGCGGCACCGTCACCGCAAAGGCGACGACCGCGCCGAACACCAGGACGGCGGTGCGCCGGACCGCGCCGAAGCCCGCCTGCGCGAGCATCGCGACGATGGCGGTGACGGCCAGCCCGATGAGGATGCTGCGGGAGAAGGACAGCAGCGTGATGACGAGCGCGGGGACGCCGAGCGCGAGGAACCACACGGGCCGCACGCGCCCCACGATCTGCACTGCCACCAGCGCCAGCAGCACGGCCATGGCCGGGATCTGACTGGCGGTCAGCAGCCGCACGGAATCGGCGCTGCCGGTGATGTCGGACAGGCTTTCGGTGCGGCCCGCGAGCTTGAGGCCGGTCAGCGAGCTGGCGACGATCATGCCGGCCGAGAACCACAGCACCACCGCCAGCACCTTGGCGGTCTCGGCGACCGACCGCTCACCGCGGTCGGCGACGATCAACACGGCGAGCACGAAGCCTGCGACCATCTCCAGCAGGTAGGTCGCCTCGTAGGCGACCCGCTCGGCGTCGTTGCCCACCGACGCGCCCATGATCGCGAAGTATCCGACGGTCAGCGCCATGAGGCCGGGGAGGACGAACCACGACGCGCGCGGGCGCAGCGCGACGATCAGGAACACCACCGCGGCGAGGACCGCCGCCTGGTAGACGTACACCGAGAACGGACCGATCACCTTGCCGACGTGCACGGCGGCGGGCAGCGAGGCGCAGGCGAGGAAGACCGCGATCCACACCATCCCGAACGGCCGGATCAGGAAGACCGCGAAGCACGCCAGCGCGCCGATGAAGATGATCCCCGGCGTCAGTGAGCGGACCGCCAGGACGCCCGCGGTGAAGCAGGCCACCAGGAAGCCCGCGGCGACGAGGGCCGACCGCAGCGCACCGCGGCCGGGCTGCGGTTCGGCGGTCACGCCGTGCTGCCGACCCGGGCCTGGTAGGCGCGCGCGGCGGCCTTGGTGTGCCGGGGCACGGGGGCGGCGGTGAGCACCGTGCCGATGACCTTGCCCCCCGCCGCGCGCAGGTCGTGCAGCGTGGTCTCGACGTCGTCCAGCGTGCTGCGCCCGGCCCGGACCACCAGCACGGTGGCGCGGCACGCCGCCGACAGCAGGCCGGAGTCGGCGGTGGCCAGCGTCGGCGGCCCGTCGACGATGATCCGGTCGAACAGCCCGGTCATCTTCTCCAGGATCTCCGGCAGCACGGGTGCGCCGAAGTTCGGGTCGGTGCCGGCCGGCTCGTTGGCGGCCAGCACGTACAGGTTGGCGTAGGGCGTGGAGCAGATCGCGTAGTCGAGTGCGTCGCGGTTCGCCAGCACGTCGGCCAGGCCGTTCTCGCTGCGCACGCCCACCAGGTCGGCGATCACCGCCTGCCGGGTGTCACCCTCGACCAGCAGCACGTACTCGCCGGTCTCGGCGAAGGCCAGCGCCAGGTTCAGAGCCGTGGTGGTGGTGCCCGCACCGCAGGCCGGCGCGGTCACGAGCAGGGTGCGCGTCTGCTGCCCGGAGAGGTTGCGCAGCCGGGCGCGGAAGCCCCGCATCTCTTCGTCCATCGGCCCGCCGGCGCCGAACCACGCGTCGGCGGTCTTGCCGCCGTCGGGGCCGGGCAGCGCGGCCAGGGTGGGCAGACCGGTGATCTCGTCGACCTGCTCGCGGGTGCGTACGGTGCGGTCGGTGGTGTTGCGGATCAGCGCGGCGATGATCGCGACCAGCACGCCGGCGACGAGACCCAGCGCCAGGTTGCGCACCGGGTTCGGGCTGACGGCGTGTTCCGGGACGACCGGCCGCTCGACGACGGTGGCCGACGCCTGGGTCGCCGCCGGCTGACCGCGCACGGTCGCCTCGATCTCGGGCACCAGGGCGGTGAACTGGTTGGCCATGGCGCTGGCCAGCATCGCGACGCGCTCGGGGTCGGAGTCGGCGACGGTGAGGGTGAACACCGTGGAGTCCGGCGCGTAGCTGACCGTCGTCTTCTTCATCAGCTCGTCGACCGAGAGCGGCAGCCCCAGCTGGTCGATCGCGCGCTGCGCGACGGTGCGGCCACCGGCGATGTCGGCGTAGGACGACAGCCGCTGCTGCGAGACCTGGGTGGCCTCGAACGCCTCGTTCACCGTGGTGGTGCCCGAGAACGACATCAGGATTGTCGCCGACGCCTCGTAGGTCTTGGTCTGCAGGACGGTCACCGCGCCGGCGCCCAGGAGGCACACCACCAGCGCGAGGACCGCGACGCGCCAGCGAGCGGCCACGATGCGTACGAAAGTGCGGAAGTCCACCGGCTTTCCTCCCAGTTCGTCACCGCGGCGGCTGAGCCTTCACTGTGACGGTCTTCGCAAACGAATTATGCTGGTCGCAAGCCGGGTAAGCGCAGCTGAGCGGGTAAACGGTGCAACCGAGGAGCACTGTACTAAACGTTTGCTGAAAACGCACCTTTGCGCGGAAAGACCAGGAGGACGACCGGTCCGCCGCGGTCGGCGCGCTTATCCGGGCAGGCCGTCGAGGGCGCCGCGGCCGGCCAGGAGCGCCGTCAGCGCCTCGATGACGCCCGGCGCGGCGGCCACCACGGCGCCGGCCTGCAGATCGGCCGGAAAGCGGACGGCCGCGCCGGCCTCGGCGGCGATCAGCGCGCCCGCCGCCCAGTCCCATTCCTTGAGCCCGTGCTCGTAGTAGCCGTCGAGGCGGCCGGCTGCCACGGCGCAGAGGTCGAGCGCGGCCGAGCCGATGCGCCGGATGTCTCGCACCGCCGGTAGCATCTCGGCCACCACCGCGGCCTGCCGGGCGCGCCGGTCGCGGGCGTAGGCGAAGCCGGTGCCGACCAGCGTCATCGCGAGGTCGGTGACGGCGGTGCACCGCAGTGGATGCCAGGCGCCGTCGGCGTCGCGCACCCGGGCGCCCGCGCCGCGGGCGGCCGCGTAGAGCGTCCCGGCGGCCACGTCGGCCACCGCGCCCGCCACCGAGACACCGTCGACGCGTGCGGCGACCGACACCCCGTAGGCCGGAATGCCGTAGACGAAGTTGACGGTGCCGTCGATGGGGTCGAGCACCCACGTCACCGCGCCGGGTCGCGCCGGCGCCGACGGCCCGCCCTCCTCTTCGCCGAGCACCGGCTCTCCCGGTCGCGTCGCGGCGAGCCGGTCGCGCAGCAGCCGCTCGGTCTCGGTGTCGACGACGGTCACCGGATCGGTCGGCGTGCTCTTGGTCCGCACCGATCCCCCGGCCGCCGCGGCGCCGAAGACCTCGGGTCGGCGCCGGCGCACGTGCGCGGCGGCCTCGGCGGCCAATTGCACTGCCGTTTCCCGGAGTTCGGCGGGGTCGTGGAGCACGGTCACGCTGTCATCGCAGCACACCGGCGCCGCCGAGGACCAGGTGCCCGGGCCGCGGCGCGGTTTCGCGGCCAAGCACCCCGGGCGGGCGCCGACGCACTACAGTTGAGCGGGCCGACCGCCGCCGCAGGCCGCCGGAGAGCCCGCTTTCGCAGCCCGCGTGAGGAGCGCCATGACCGCCATGAACACGTCGAGCGCGGACCCGGTTGCCCTGCCACAACGCCGCGGCTTCGGGGTCGATGTCGGCGGGAGCGGCGTCAAGGGCGGCATCGTCGATCTCGGCACCGGCACGCTCGTCGGCGAGCGGTTCAAGCTCCCGACGCCGCAGCCCGCCACCCCCGACGCCGTCGCCGCCACGGTCGCCGCCGTCGTCCGGGAATTCGGCTGGACAGACCGGGTGGGCGTCACCTATCCCGGGGTGGTCACCAACGGCACCGTGCGCACCGCCGCCAACGTGGACAAGGCCTGGATCGGCACCAATGCCCGCGGGGTCATCGCCGAAGCGCTCGGCGGACAGCCGGTCACCGTGCTCAACGACGCCGACGCCGCCGGGCTCGCCGAGGAACGCTTCGGCGCCGGCCGCGACAACACCGGTGTGGTGGTGCTGCTCACCTTTGGCACCGGAATCGGATCGGCGGTGATCCACAACGGCGTGCTGCTGCCGAACACCGAGTTCGGGCACCTCGAGGTGGACGGCAAAGAGGCCGAACACCGCGCGGCGTCGTCGGTCAAGGAGCGCAACGACTGGAGCTACCGGCGGTGGGCGCCGGAGGTCACCAAGGTGCTCGTCGCCATCGAGAACGCGATCTGGCCGGACCTGTTCATTGTCGGCGGCGGCATCAGCCGCAAGGCCGAGAAGTGGGTTCCGCTGCTGACCAACCGCACCCCGGTGGTCGCCGCGACGCTGCAGAACACCGCCGGAATCGTCGGCGCCGCCATGGCCGCCGAGGCGGACGTGACGCACGGAACGATTCCGCTCGGCCAGGCGTGAGCCCGCCGGGTCGTTACAATGGTCGACGGCGGCCGCTGCAGCGATAGCGGCGAATATCTCCAGCCGATATCGACGCCGACATTCGACATAGCGCACGACGAAGCCGATTGTGGTGAAAACCAGCCCCGGCGGCGTCCGGCGCGCGTGAAGTGATTTGGAAGGGTGGACGTGGCAGCGACGAAAGCAAGCCCGGCGACCGAAGAGCCGGTGAAGCGCACCGCTACCAAGACGCCCGCCAAGCGCCCGGCGAAGGCCAACGGGTCGGCCCCCGCCAAGCGGGCCGCCAAAGCCGCCCCCAAGACCGCGGCCGGCGAGGACGCCAAGCCCACGAAGCGGGCGCCCCGCGCCGCGAAGGCCGCCGACGGTGGGCGCACCCGCGGGGCGAAGAAGGCGGCGCCGAAGGCCAAGGACGACGGCGACGAGCTCGAGAGCACCGAACTCGACGGCGGGGAGCTCGACGCCGCCGATCCCGCCGATCTCGAGGTGGACGGCGACATCGAGATCGACGAGCTCGACGAGGCGCGCGAAGCCGAGCCCGCCGAGACCGCGACCGTCGTACCGGCCGCCGCCGCTGCCGACGACGAGGACATCGCCGAGCCGAGCGAGAAAGACAAGGCATCCGGCGACTTCGTCTGGGACGAAGAGGAATCCGAGGCGCTGCGCCAAGCTCGCAAGGACGCCGAGCTCACCGCGTCGGCGGACTCGGTCCGGGCGTACCTGAAGCAGATCGGCAAGGTCGCGCTGCTCAACGCCGAAGAGGAGGTCGAGCTCGCCAAGCGGATCGAGGCCGGCCTCTACGCGACGCAGAAGCTCGAAGAGTTCGCCCGCAAGGGCGAAAAGCTGAGCACCGCGATGCGCCGCGACTACCAGTGGATCCAGCGCGACGGCGACCGGGCCAAGAATCACCTCCTCGAGGCCAACCTTCGCCTGGTCGTGTCGCTGGCCAAGCGCTACACCGGCCGCGGCATGGCGTTCCTCGATCTGATCCAGGAGGGCAACCTCGGCCTGATCCGCGCGGTCGAGAAGTTCGACTACACCAAGGGCTACAAGTTCTCCACCTACGCCACCTGGTGGATCCGACAGGCCATCACCCGCGCCATGGCCGATCAGGCCCGCACCATCCGCATCCCGGTGCACATGGTCGAGGTCATCAACAAGCTGGGCCGCATCCAGCGCGAACTGCTGCAGGACCTGGGCCGCGAGCCCACGCCCGAGGAGCTCGCCAAGGAGATGGACATCACGCCGGAGAAGGTGCTGGAGATCCAGCAGTACGCGCGTGAGCCGATCTCGCTCGACCAGACCATCGGCGACGAGGGCGATTCCCAGCTCGGTGACTTCATCGAGGACTCCGAAGCGGTCGTCGCCGTCGACGCGGTCTCGTTCACGCTGCTGCAGGACCAGCTGCAGTCGGTGCTGGAGACGCTCTCGGAGCGCGAAGCGGGTGTGGTGCGGCTGCGGTTCGGCCTCACCGACGGCCAGCCCCGCACGCTCGACGAGATCGGTCAGGTCTACGGCGTCACCCGCGAGCGGATCCGCCAGATCGAGTCGAAGACCATGAGCAAGCTGCGCCACCCCAGCCGCTCGCAGGTGCTGCGCGACTACCTGGACTGACGGCCGATCACCCGACGGCTGTCACGAAGACGCCGTCGGCACCACATCGCCGCGTCAGCGGTCGACCGCGCGGCCCGACTGGTCGGCCAGTGGGCGCTGTGCGGCGGCCCAGACGATCAGGTACTCCAAGAGCAGCCCCGCGCCGGCGAACGCCCATTGCGCGGGGTTGAGGAGCTCGCTGAAGAAGTACCAGGCGGCGCCGTAGGCCGCGATGATCGCGATGGCACCGATGATCCAACCGAATCGCCCCACGGCCGAAGATCTTACCGAGGTTGCCGACGGCGCTCGTCGCACCGGACGTGCTCATCGATATCGAGGCCGACGCCATCGCCGATCGCGGAGTTCAGCCCTGCGTGAACGGCGCGAACGCCCCATCAGGGCCGGGACGGAAATCCGTGACGCGGATCACAGCTCCGGTCGGTAGGGGTCCGTACAAATGGGGGAACACCATTGCTCCCGGGTCAGTGGCCACCCCGGGTTCCCACCTCACCGGTGCGTCCAGGCGCTCCGGGTCGACGTGAAGGAGCACCAGATCGGTGCGGCCGGCGTAGAGCCGGTTCGCCGGCAGGTGCACCTGATACGGCGCGGAGAGGTGGATGAACCCGACGGACCGCAACGATTCGGGGCTGTGGTGACCGACCAGCTGGGCCGCGGCCCACTCGTCGGCGCCGCAGAGGTGTAGCAGGAGCGGGGATGTGGCTTCCACATCGACCAGCTTGCCGCAACGTGGGGACGGTGAGAGATCCCACAGCGGTGAGCACCAGGGGAACAAGGCCGAACGGCCGAGTGTCTGACACAGTGAAGACACGTGAGAACGGAGGAGCCATGACCGCCACTCTGACCAGACCAGAGCTGACCAAAGCCGATCGGTGCGATCGGTGCGGCGCCGCGGCTCGCGTTCGGGCGACCCTGCCGTCCGGTTTCGAGTTGTTGTTCTGCCAGCACCACGCGAATGAGTACCAGGCCAAGCTCGTCGAACAGGCGGCCGTGCTGGAGACCAGCGCCGCGGCGCAGGACTGAGTTCGACGGCCGCGCAGCACCGCACCGGCGGCGCCTGTGCAGTGGCGGGCGGTTCATCGGTCATGCTGAACGAGTCATGACCGATGAACCGCGCACCCGGCACCCCGGCTGGCACGTGGTGGTCCGCACGCTCACCAAGGCGTGGGACGACTCGATCTTCGCGCAATCGGCACAAGCGGGGTTCTGGTGCCTGCTTTCGCTCCCACCGCTGCTGTTGGGGCTGCTCGGGAGCCTGTCCTACATCGCCCCGCTGTTCGGCCCCACGACGCTGGCGACCATCCAGGAGCGGTTGATCAGCGCCGCCGATCACTTCTTCTCCCCCAGCGTGGTCAACGAGATCATCGCGCCGACCATCACCGACATCGTGCAGGACGCCCGTGGCGAAGTGGTGTCCTTCGGATTCGTCATCTCGCTGTGGGCCGGCTCGTCGGCCATCTCGTCGTTCGTCGACTCGGTGGTCGAGGCCCACGACCAGACGCCGCTCCGCCATCCCGTCCGGCAGCGGTTCTTCTCGCTGTTCCTCTACGTGGTGATGCTCGGCCTCGCCGTCGTCGTGATGCCGGTGATCGCGCTGGGTCCGCAGAAGATCGCCGACCTGATTCCCGACAGCTGGGACAGCGTGTGGCAATTCGGCTACTACCCGGTGCTGGCCGGCACCCTGATCCTGATCGTCACCGCGCTCTACCGGGTGGCGCTGCCCCGGCCGCTGCCGTCCTATCGGCTGGTGCTCGGCGCGGCGCTCGCGTCCACGGTGTTCCTCATCGCCAGCCTCGGTCTGCGGGTCTACCTGACGTGGATCACCAGTACCGGCTACACCTACGGCGCGCTCGCGACGCCCATCGCGTTCTCGCTGTTCGCGTTCTTCCTCGGATTCGCCGTCGTCATCGGCGCGGAACTCAACGCGGCGATCGAGGAGCAGTGGCCGGCGCCCGCACCGTATGCACACCGCGTTGGCCGGTGGCTGCGCCGGCGTACCACCGACCCCGGGCGGGCGGCGAACCGGGCGCCCGAAGCCGAGCCGGTCAGCCCTTCTTGAGCTTCTCGAAGATCTTCTTGCACTCCGGGCACACCGGCGATCCCGGCTTCGCGGAGCGCGTCACCGGAAAGACCTCGCCGCAGAGCGCGACGACGTGGGTGCCCATGACCGCAGACTCGGCGATCTTGTCCTTCTTCACGTAGTGGAAGAACTTAGGGGTGTCGTCGTCGGTCCCGTCGTCGACGCGTTCGTCGGTGTCGGTGCGCTCAAGGGTCTGGGTCGCCATGGGCTCAATTGTGCCCGGTCAGCCGACCGTAATAAACCGAAGCGGTGCTCACCCCCGCATTGTGGAACAGTGGAGTGATGAAACACGGCGACGAGCTGGGTTTCGGCGATCCCCCGCAATACCGGTTCGACGACGACGGCCAGCCGGTTCTGATCACCGGCGCCGCGCTGCCCTACGAAGAACAACACCGCCAGCGGGTCCGCAAGTACCTGTCGCTCATGGCGTTCCGCATCCCGGCGCTGATCTTGGCGGCAGTCGCCTACAGCGTCTGGGAGAACGGCCTCATCTCGCTGGCCATCGTGGCGGCGTCCATCCCGCTGCCGTGGATGGCGGTGCTGATCGCCAACGACCGGCCGCCCCGCCGGGCCGAGGAGCCGCGGCGCTTCGACCACCGCGACGCCCCGTCACTGTTCTCCGCCGCACCGCGCCCGTCGCTTCCGGCCGGCGTCGACGCCGTACCGCAACCGGAGCCCGGTGAATGGACCGCCGGCGCCAAAGATGAGAGCGCCTGAATTCCATTCTCAGGACATTCTCAGGTCGGCGACGAATTTCCGCAGTTCAGGACGTGTGAACGCCCGAACCCCTGGGAACTCATTGATCCGTTCGAGCGTTGTACCGCTTGACACTTCGAGCCGATCAGGAGGCCGTCATGGCAAACGCCACCAGCCGCATCGACCAAGATTTGGATGCCCAGAGCCCGGCCGCCGACCTTGTCCGTGTCTATCTGAACGGGATCGGCAAGACCGCGTTGCTCAACGCGGCCGACGAGGTGGAACTGGCCAAACGGATCGAGGCCGGCCTGTACGCCCAGCACCTGCTGAACACCAAGAAGCGGCTGAGCGAATCCCGCAAGCGTGACCTGGCCATGGTCGTGCGCGACGGCGAGGCCGCCCGACGGCACCTGCTGGAGGCCAACTTGCGTCTGGTGGTGTCCCTGGCGAAGCGCTACACCGGCCGCGGCATGCCGCTGCTGGACCTCATCCAGGAGGGCAACCTCGGCTTGATCCGGGCGATGGAGAAGTTCGACTACACCAAGGGCTTCAAGTTCTCCACCTACGCCACCTGGTGGATCCGGCAGGCCATCACCCGCGGCATGGCGGACCAGAGCCGCACCATCCGGCTGCCGGTCCACCTCGTCGAGCAGGTCAACAAGCTCGCCCGGATCAAGCGTGAGATGCACCAGCACCTCGGTCGCGAGGCCAGCGACGAGGAGCTGGCCGCCGAATCGGGCATCCCCGTCGAGAAGATCAACGATCTGCTGGAACACAGCCGCGATCCGGTGAGCCTCGACATGCCGGTCGGCAGCGACGAGGAGGCGCCGCTGGGCGACTTCATCGAGGACGCCGAGGCGATGTCCGCCGAGAACGCCGTCATCGCCGAGTTGCTCCACACCGACATTCGGCACGTGCTCAGCACCCTCGACGAGCGCGAACAGCAGGTCATTCGCCTGCGCTTCGGGCTCGATGACGGCCAGCCTCGCACGCTGGACCAGATCGGCAAGCTGTTCGGCCTGTCCCGTGAGCGGGTCCGCCAGATCGAGCGCGAAGTCATGGCCAAGTTGCGCAACGGCGACCGCGCCGACCGGCTCCGCTCCTACGCCAGCTGACGACGCTTTCGACGAAACCGGCCGTGTGCTGCCCCCTCGCGGGCGGCACACGGCCGGTTTCGCGGTCAGGGAAGTCCGTAATGCCAGCCAGCCGATTAGACTGGCGCCGACCGGGAGGACGGCCATGAACGACCTTGTTGACACCACCGAGATGTACCTGCGGACCATCTACGACCTCGAGGAAGAGGGCGTGGTTCCGCTGCGTGCGCGCATCGCCGAGCGGCTCGAGCAAAGCGGGCCGACCGTGAGCCAGACCGTGTCACGCATGGAGCGCGACGGGCTGTTGCACGTGGCCGGCGACCGTCATCTCGAGCTCACCGAGAAGGGCCGCACCCTCGCCATCGCCGTGATGCGCAAGCACCGGCTTGCCGAACGGCTGCTGGTCGACGTGATCGGCCTGCCGTGGGAGGACGTGCACGCCGAGGCCTGCCGGTGGGAGCACGTGATGAGCGAGGACGTCGAACGGCGGCTGGTGCAGGTGCTCGACAACCCGACCGTCTCTCCGTTCGGCAATCCGATCCCCGGGCTCTCGGACCTCGGCATCGACGCGCTGGGCGCCGAGGACCGCCACCTCGTGCGGCTGACCGAGCTGCCGTCCGGCTTTCCGGTCGCGGTGGTGGTGCGGCAACTGACCGAGCATGTGCAGGGCGACGTTCACCTGATTGCCCGCCTGAAGGACGCCGGGGTGGTGCCGAACGCCCGCGTCACCGTGGAGAACCAGCCACATGGCGGTGTCGCCATCCTCATTCCCGGTCATGAGCAGGTGGAGCTCCCCCATGAGATGGCGCACGCCGTCAAGGTCGAGAAGGTCTGACACGTCAGCCGGCGCGACGACGGCCCGCGAACGTCCGGCCCGGCAGCCGTATGCCGAGGCGCTCCGCCAGCGCGTATCCCGTCGCGCCGAGTTCTCGGATCTGCTCGGGCCGCATCCCGGACTGCAGCGCCTTGTCGAGCATCACCGCCATCCGGTGCGCACCGTCGATGCGCAGCGCGGCCTCCAGCGCAATCCCGGCCAGCGGACCGTCGCCGCGCACATAGGCGGAAAAGGCCAGCAGCACGAGCGGTTCGACGCGCCAGCGATCCGGTAACAGGCGTGTGAGCTCTGCCCAGAGCGCTTCTGCGGCAGCCGCCGCCACGCCGACCGCCAGCGCGTACAGGGTGTCGCGCACTGCGACGTCGGTGAGCGCACACGCCAGGCGGACCGCTTGCCGGTCGGTCAGCCGGCGGCCGTCGGCGAGCCGCGCCGCCACCGTCATCGCGGTCCGCACATCGCGGCGGGTGCGCGCCGGATCGTCGCCGGCCGCCGCGCGGCTCATCGCCTCCGCGGAGATCGCGGGCAGCAGTCCCGCCGTGCGGGCGGGGTCCGTGCCTGCGATGAGCGCCTCCAGATCGGCGCGCCGGCCGTAGAGCCGACGCCCCTCGAACACCGCTGCGGCGGCCAGCGGCGACGCCGCCGGATCGTCGATCACGCCGCCGGCACCGCACCCGTCCGCGCAGTGCCACCGGCCGCCCGGCGCGATCTGATCGACGACATGCGCCGCCCACAGCGCGATGCCCCGCTGTGAGAGCGCGCGGCTCACCGCGGCGGCGAGCTCCGCGTGGTCATCGCCGCAGACGGTGCAGTCGGCGCCGGCCGCGTCCACGATCACCGCGATGGCGGCGTCGCACCGCGCTCGTGACGCCACCTCGGCCAGCTGGTCGACGCCCGCGAGCAGGTCGTCGGACAGTCCCACACGCATCACCGACCCGAGTTCACCGCGCGCGAGTGTGACGAGGACGAGTGAGTGCTCCGGGGCGAACCCGAGCACGGCAGGCAGCGCGGCGATCAACGCGGCCGGGTTGGTGAGGGTGAAGTCGGACCACGGGCCCGACGGCGGAGGAAACGGTGATGAGGTCATGGGGC
The DNA here is from genome assembly GCF_021213805.1 of Mycobacterium sp. MYCO198283. GTDB lineage: Bacteria > Actinomycetota > Actinomycetes > Mycobacteriales > Mycobacteriaceae > Mycobacterium. The sequence continues at coordinate 185,510 of NZ_JAJQJI010000008.1, read as the reverse complement.
CACCGTCGCGGCCACCCCCGTCAAGAACCCGGCGCCGGCGCATCCCGGTGACCGCTGCTGTGGATGACGGCGCCGCTGGGGATGAGTGCCCGCAGATTGTTCACGCGGATGTGACCCGGTTGGGGTACGGGTGATCTGCGACGGGCGTAGATGTCTATGTCATGGCATCGATGCTGGAATACGACCTGGTGGTGATCGGATCCGGGCCCGGCGGCCAGAAGGCGGCCATCGCGGCCGCCAAGCTCGGCAAGTCCGTCGCGGTGATCGAGCGCGGCCGGATGCTGGGCGGGGTCTGCGTGAACACCGGCACCATCCCGTCGAAGACGCTGCGCGAAGCCGTCGTCTACCTCACCGGTATGAGCCAGCGCGAGCTGTACGGCGCCAGCTACCGGGTCAAGGACAAGATCACACCGGCCGATCTGCTGGCGCGCACGCAGCACGTCATCGGCAAGGAGGTCGACGTCGTCCGGTCGCAGCTGATGCGCAACCGCATCGAGCTCTACACCGGCCACGGCCGGTTCCTCGACCCGCACACCCTGGTGGTCGAGGATCCGACCCGCGCCGAGCGGATCACCGTCAGCGGGCGGTACATCGTGATCGCCACGGGCACCAAGCCGGTCCGGCCCGCGGGGGTGGAGTTCGACGAGGAGCGGGTGCTCGACTCAGACGGCATCCTCGACCTGCGGACCATCCCGACCTCGATGGTGGTCGTCGGGGCCGGGGTGATCGGCATCGAATACGCATCCATGTTCGCCGCGCTCGGCACCAAGGTGACGGTGGTGGAGAAGCGTGACTCGATGCTCGAGTTCTGCGACCCCGAGATCGTCGAGGCGCTGAAGTTCCACCTTCGCGACCTGGCGGTGACGTTCCGCTTCGGCGAGGAGGTGACCGCCGTCGACGTCGGATCCGCCGGCACCGTCACCACGCTGCGCAGCGGCAAACAGATCCCCGCGGAAACCGTCATGTACTCGGCGGGCCGGCAGGGCCAGACCGAGCACCTCGACGTGGAGAACGCCGGGCTGGAGGTCGACGACCGCGGCCGGATCGCCGTCGACGACGACTTCCGCACGAAGGTCGAGCACATCTTCGCCGTCGGGGACGTCATCGGCTTTCCGGCGCTGGCCGCCACATCGATGGACCAGGGCCGGCTCGCGGCGTACAACGCCTTCGGGGAGCCGACCAAGGGCATGACCGAACTGCAGCCGATCGGCATCTACTCGATCCCCGAAGTGTCCTACGTCGGCGCCACCGAGGTGGATCTGACCCGTGCGTCCATCCCGTACGAGGTCGGCGTATCGCGGTACCGCGAGCTCGCCCGCGGCCAGATCGCCGGCGACTCCTACGGCATGCTCAAGATGCTCGTCTCCACCGACGACCTGCGGCTGCTCGGTGTGCACATCTTCGGCAGCAACGCCACCGAACTCGTCCACATCGGCCAGGCCGTCATGGGCTGCGGCGGCACCATCGAATACCTCGTCGACGCGGTGTTCAACTACCCGACGTTCTCCGAGGCGTACAAGGTCGCTGCCCTGGACGTCATGAACAAGCTGCGGGCGCTCACCCAATTCCGCGGCTGACTGCAGGAACACCCGAGGCCAGGTGTCGCGTTGAAGTGATGCGGGTATGCGCGGCGCATACCGATGGCAACGCCGTGGCGGATCGACGACACCCGACGCGTCCACGGCGCGGCGCAGGAGGTGAGTGATGTCAGAACCCGACGAGCAGCGTTATCGGCCCGACCACTCCGGCATGTACGAGCTGGAATTCCCCGCCCCGCAGCTGTCCGCCGCGGACGGTCGCGGACCGGTCCTCGTTCACGCGCTGGAGGGTTTCTCCGACGCCGGCCATGCCATCCGGCTGGCCGCGCAGCACCTGAAGGACTCGCTCGACACCGAACTCGTGGCGTCGTTCGCCATCGACGAGCTCCTCGACTACCGCTCGCGGCGGCCGATGATGACGTTCAAGACCGATCACTTCACCGACTACGACGACCCGGAGCTCAGCCTGTACGCCCTGCACGACAGCGTCGGCACCCCGTTCCTCCTGCTGGCGGGCCTGGAACCGGACCTCAAGTGGGAGCGGTTCATCACCGCCGTCCGGCTGCTCGCCGAGCGGCTCGGCGTGCGGCGCACGATCGGGCTGGGCGCCATCCCGATGGCGGTGCCTCACACCCGCCCGGTGACCCTGACAGCTCATGCGAACAACCGCGAGCTGATCGCCGACCACGAGCCGTGGATCGGCGAGGTCAAGGTGCCCGCCAGCGCGTCCAACCTGCTGGAGTACCGGCTCGCCCAGCACGGGCAGGAAGTGATCGGCTACACGGTGCACGTGCCGCACTACTTGGCGCAGGCCGATTACCCGGCCGCCGCGCAGGCGCTGCTCGAACAGGTCGCCAAGAGTGCGTCGCTGCAGCTGCCGCTGGGAGCGCTCGGTGAAGCTGCCGCGGTGGTGCGCGCGAAAATCGACGAGCAGGTCGAGTCGAACCCCGAAGTCGCCCAGGTGGTGACGGCGCTCGAGCGGCAGTTCGACGCCTTCGTCAACGCACAGGCGAACCGCTCGCTGCTGGTCCGTGAGGAAGAACTACCCAGCGGCGAAGAACTGGGCGCAGAGTTCGAGCGGTTCCTCGCCGAGCAGACCGGCGAGGCCGACGACCCGTCCTGATCGTTCGGCGGCTCGGAGTCGGCCGTCCTCGCGTCCGCGGCTGGCCGACGAACCGTCGCCCGCTCAGCTGGTGGCCGACACCCGCCGGTGGGCACGCAACGCCTGGATCTCGCGCTCGAAGTCGTCGGCCGAGGTGAACGAGCGGTACACCGACGCGAACCGCAGGTAGGCGACCTCGTCGAGCTCGCGCAACGGCCCGAGGATTGCGAGGCCCACCTCGTTGCTCGGCACCTCCGCCGAACCCCCGGCGCGGATGGTGTCCTCCACCTGCTGCGCCAGCAGCATCAGCGCGTGCTCGTCGACGTCGCGGCCCTGACAGGCACGTCGGACGCCGCTGATCACCTTCTCGCGGCTGAACGGCTCGGTGACGCCGCTGCGCTTGACCACCGCCAGCACCGCGGTCTCCACCGTGGTGAAGCGGCGACCGCATTCCGGACACGAGCGGCGACGCCGAATCGCCTGGCCCTCGTCGGTCTCCCGCGAGTCGACGACCCGCGAATCGGGATGGCGGCAGAACGGACAGTGCATGACTGCTCCTTCACCGCCGCGGGCGCCAGAGGGGGGATCGGACTCCGCCGAGCCTACCCGCGCCGCCCGCAGCGCGGTGACCGACGCCGTGCGCTCCGCGTCCGCGCATCCTACGAGCCGGCCTGTGCGCCTCCGGCTTTGCGGCCGCACCGGATCAGCCGATCGGCGCGATGAGCGTCTGGCCGGGCCGGAGTACCGCGGAGTCGAGTTCGTTCAAGTCGCGGATCCGGTCGGCGACCTGCGCCGCCGGCGCGTCCGGCGCGACCCGGGCCGCCAGGTGATACAGGGTCTCCCCCGGCTGCACCTGCACCACGGCCAGCTGGTCGGGAGCGGGCGCGGTGGGCCGCTCCGCGGCCTGGCCGAACTGCCCCACCACCGCCAGCCAGACGGTCAGCGCCGCCGCCATGAGCCCCAGCGCGACGGTCGTCACCGGGGTGACCGGCCGTCGGCGGTGCGGTGCGCGGGAGCGTGCCACGCCGGGACCGCGGTGGCGGAGGGGTTCGCCGCCGGGCCGGCGCTGCGCAGGGCGGCGTACCGGACGGGCGGTGCCCGGCGCCTCGTCGCGGGCCGGGATGCGGACGGGACGGGGCTTCGCGTCGAGAATGGTCATCTGCCTGCCTGCCTTTCGCTTTCGCTCGTGCGTTCGAATGTACTCGATCACGTGTTCGATGTCCGAACATGTGATCGATTCGTTGTAACAGCAGGGTCCGACAAGTGCCGACACCTCCGACACGCCGTCGAACACATGTTTGAACATGTCGGGCACGCGCAGTACAGTCGGCGCATGAGCAACCGCAGCGACACGTCCGAGCCGGCAGCTCCGTCGGAGGCCGGCGCCGCCCTGACCGCGCGTCAGCGCACCATCCTCGAGGTCATTCGCGCTTCGGTGACCACCCGCGGGTACCCGCCGAGCATCCGTGAGATCGGCGACGCGGTCGGCCTGACGTCGACGTCCTCGGTGGCGCACCAGCTCCGCGTCCTGGAACGCAAGGGCTACCTGCGGCGCGATCCGAACCGGCCCCGGGCGGTCGACGTCCGGACTGCCGAGGAGATGCCCGCCGCGCCGGTGACCGACGTCGCGGGGTCGGACGCGCTGCCGGAACCGACCTTCGTCCCGGTGCTGGGTCGGATCGCGGCCGGCGGGCCCATCCTGGCCGAAGAGGCGGTGGAGGATGTGTTCCCGCTGCCGCGCGAACTGGTCGGCGAAGGGTCGCTGTTCCTGCTGAAGGTGGTCGGCGAGTCGATGATCGACGCCGCCATCTGCGACGGCGATTGGGTGGTCGTGCGTCAGCAGAACGTCGCCGACAACGGCGACATCGTCGCGGCCATGATCGACGGCGAGGCCACCGTCAAGACGTTCAAGCGACGCGGCGGCGACGTGTGGCTCCTGCCGCACAATCCGGCGTTCGAACCGATCCCGGGCAACGACGCCGTGGTGCTCGGCAAGGTCGTCACCGTCATCCGCAAGATCTGAGCGCAGACGACGACGCGGGGCGGGCACATCGCGTGCCCGCCCCGCTGTCGGTCGTCCGCAGCGGGTCAGACCCCCAGGCTGCGCCCGATGATCTCCTTCATGATCTCAGTGGTTCCGCCGTAGATCGTCTGGACCCGAGCGTCGAGGAACGCGCGCGCCACCGGATATTCGCGCATGTAGCCGTAGCCACCGTGCAGCTGCAGGCACCGGTCGACCAGCCGCACCTGCGCCTCGGTGGAGTACCACTTGGCCATCGACGCCTGCTCGGCACTCAGCTTGCCGTCGAGATACAGCCGGATGAACTCGTCGACCATGATGCGCACGGCGGTGGCCTCGGTGGCCAGCTCGGCGAGTAGGAAACGGCTGTTCTGCTGGCTGCCGATCGGCTTGCCGAACGCTTTGCGCTCCTTGGCGTACTGCAGGGTCTGCTCCAGCACGGTCTCCATCGCGGTCGCAGCCATGACCGCGATGTTGAGGCGCTCCTGCGGCAGGTTCTGCATGAGGTAGATGAAGCCGAGGCCCTCTTCGCCCAGCAGGTTCTCCGCAGGCACGTGCACGTCGGTGAAGGACAGCTCTGCGGTGTCCTGTGCGTCGAGCCCGATCTTGTCGAGCTTGCGGCCGCGCTCGAAGCCCGCCATGCCGCGCTCGACCACCAGCAGCGAAAAGCCCTGCGCACCCTTGTCGGGGTCGGTCTGCGCCACGACGATCACCAGGTCGGAGTGAATGCCGTTGGTGATGAACGTCTTCGCGCCGTTGAGGACGTAGTGATCGCCCTGCTTGACCGCGCGGGTCTTGATGCCCTGCAGGTCGCTGCCGGTGCCTGGCTCGGTCATCGCGATCGCGGTGATGATGTCGCCGCTGCAGAAGCCGGGCAGCCACCGCTGCTTCTGCTCCTCGGTCGCGAGCTTGAGGAGATAGGGCGCGATGATGTCGTTGTGCAGGCCGAATCCGAGGCCGCTGAATCGGCCCGCGGTGGTTTCCTCGGTGAGCACCACGTTGTACCGGAAGTCGGGGTTGCCGCCGCCGCCGTACTCCTCGGGCACCTCCATGCCGAGGAAGCCCTGCTTGCCGGCCTCCCGCCAGACGTCGCGATCGACGATCTTCTCCTCTTCCCACTTGTCGTGGTACGGCGCGACGTGGCGGTCGAGGAAGGCGCGGTAGGACTCGCGGAAGAGCTCGTGGTCGGAATCGAAGAGGGTGCGCTCGTACTTGACGACGCCCATGGCGGACCTCCGGGTGATCGGTCAGGAATCTGCCCCCGACGATATACCAACCGTCCGGTTGGTCGAACCGCGGCGCTGCGCGACCCGTCCGTAGACTTCCGGCCATGTCCCCCGCCCCCACGAGCCTGACGCACTGGGGCGCATTCCGTGCCCAGGTGGCCGACGGGGACATCGCGGCCGTGGCGCCCATCGCCGAGGACGCCGACCCGTCCCCGCTGCTCGGGAACCTGCCGGGCTCGGTGCGCCACCGTGCTCGAGTGGCCGGGCCGGCGGTCCGCCGCGGGTGGCTCACCGACGGCCCGGGGCCCACCGACGCCCGTGGCGCCGACGACTTCGTCGCGGTCCCCTGGGACGAGCTGCTGGACCGCCTCGCCGCCGAACTACGACGCGTGGTCGACACCGGCGGCAACGAGGCGATCTACGGCGGCTCCTACGGCTGGTCGAGTGCCGGGCGATTCCATCACGCGCAGAGCCAGGTGCACCGGTTCCTCAACCAGCTGGGCGGCTATACGTCCTCGCGTCACTCCTACAGCCTCGGTGCCACCGGCGTCATCATGCCGCGCGTCGTCGGTACGCACGACGACCTGTTCACGCGCAGCACCGAGTGGCCCGTCATCGTCGAGCACACCGACCTGCTCGTGTGCTTCGGCGGCCTTCCGCTGCGCAACACCGCGATCAACGACGGCGGCACCACGGCACATCCGGCGCGCGGCGCGCTGGCGGCGCTGCGGGCCCGCGGCGGGCGCATCGTGTCGTTCTCCCCGCTGCGCGACGACGTCGACGGCGATTGCGAGTGGCACCCGGTGCTGCCCGGAACCGATGTCGCGGTGATGCTGGCGCTGGCCTATGTGCTCGCGACCGAAGGCCTGGCCGACCGCGCCTTCCTGAGCCGGTACTGCACCGGCTACGAGGCGTTCGAGCGCTATCTGCTGGGCACCGACGACGGCGTCCCGAAGACGCCGCGGTGGGCTGCGGCGATCGCCGGGGTGTCCGCCGACGCGCTCACCGCGCTCGCGCGCCGGCTGGCGGCACACCGCACGCTCGTCACCGTCAGCTGGTCGCTGCAGCGCGCCCGCTTCGGCGAGCAGGCCCCGTGGATGGGTCTGACGCTCGCCGCGATGCTCGGCCAGATCGGCCTTCCCGGTGGCGGTTTCGGCCACGGCTACGGCTCGATGAACGAAGCGGGGCTCGCGCCGCTGCGGCACCGCCTGCCCCGCCTACCCCAGGGCGTCAACCCAGTGCGGGCGTTCATCCCGGTCGCCGCGATCAGCGACCTGCTGCTCCATCCGGGCGAACCGTTCGACTACAACGGCCAGCTTTTGCGCTATCCGGACATCCGGTTGGTGTACTGGGCCGGCGGCAACCCGTTCCACCACCACCAGAACCTGCCTCGGCTGCGCCGCGCGCTCGCCCGCGTGGACACCATCGTGGTGCACGACCCGTACTGGACACCGATGGCCAGACACGCCGACATCGTGATCCCGTCGACGACTCCTTATGAGCGCGAGGACTTCTCGGGTTCCCGCAACGATCCGCTGCTCGTCGCCATGCCGGCACTGGTCCCGCCGTACGCCCAGGCGCGCGACGACTACCGGGTGTTCGGCGACCTCGCCGATCGGCTCGGATTCGGCGAGACCTTCACCGAAGGCCGCACGGCGCGCCAGTGGTTGGTGCACCTGTACGAAGAGTGGGCCGCCGGGCTCGACCTCACGGTGCCGTCGTTCGCCGAATTCTGGCGCAAAGGCCGGCTGCGGCTACCCGTCGAGCACGGCCTGACGCTGCTCTCCGACTTCCGTGCCGATCCGGACACCCATCCGCTGGCCACCCCGAGCGGGCGGATCGAGATCTTCTCGGCCACCATCGACGGCTTCGGCTACCCCGACTGCGCGGGCCACCCGCGGTGGTACGAACCCGTCGACTGGCTGGGCGGTCCGCGCGCCCGCGACTATCCGCTGCACCTGATCGCCAATCAGCCGGCGTCGCGGCTGCACAGCCAGCTCGACGGCGGCGCCGTCAGCCAGGCCTCGAAAGTGCAAGGCCGCGAACCGATCCGGATGCATCCGATGGACGCGGCGGCTCGCGGACTGCGCGACGGCGAGGTGGTCCGCGTCTTCAACGACCGCGGCGCCTGCCTGGCCGGGCTGGTGATCGACGACCGGCTCCGCCCGCAGGTGGTGCAGCTGTCGACCGGCGCCTGGTACGACCCGCTCGATCCCGTCGACGTCGACGCGCTCTGCGTGCACGGCAACCCGAACGTGCTGACCGACGATTCCGGCACCTCGTCGCTGGCTCGCGGCTGCAGCGGCGCGCACACCCTGGTGCAGGTCGAACGCTTCACCGGCGAGCTGCCGCCGGTGCGGGCGCACGATCCGCCGGTGATCGTGGCCGCGACGTGAGGCGCCTGGCCGCGGCGGCCGCCGCGCTGCTGCTGGCCGGCTGCAGCGCCCCGCGACCCGAGCCGTCGCCACCATCCGAGCCGGCCCCGCCGCCGTCGTCGGCCGTGGCACCGGAAGCGATCCGGTATGTCGCACTGGGTGATTCGGCGGCCTCGGCGCCGCTGGTGCCCGACCGGGCGCCGCCGACGGGCTGCCTGAAGTCGACGAACAACTACCCGTCGGTGCTGGCCCGCGCGCTGTCGGCGCGCCTCGTCGACGTCACCTGCAGCGGCGCCCGCACGCCCGACCTCGTCGACCGCGCACAGCGCACCTTCGCCGGACCGGTGCCGCCGCAGCTCGACGCCGTCGGCGCGGACACCCAGCTGGTCACCATCACCATCGGGGGCAACGACGTCGACCTGGCATCGACGGCCAGCCGGTGCCGCCGCGACGCCCTGGACGCACCGCCGTGCGCCGCCGAGTTACTCGCCGACGGCGACGTCGTGTCGGCGGCCATCACCGCCGCGGCAGCCGGCTGGTCGGAGCTGGTGGACGCGGTCCGGGCACGTGCACCGCATGCCCGCGTCGTGCTGGTGGGGTACGGCACCTTCATCCGGCCGGGCGGCTGCTTCCCCGCCCAGCCCGTCCATCCCGCCGACGCCGACTACTTCCAGGCGAAGGTCGACGAACTGGACGACCGCCAGCGGCAGGTCGCCGCCGACGAGGGTGTCGACTTCTTCGACGTGCGGACGATCTCGGCGGGACACGACATGTGCGCCCCGCCGGATCAGCGCTGGATCGAGGGCTTTGTGCTCGCGCACGCCGCCGCGCCGCTGCACCCGAACCGGTTCGGTGCAGCGGCGGTCGGCGAGGCGCTCGCGCACCACCTGCGGCGGTGAGGACTCAGCGCGTCGGCTGCGGCCGACGGGCGCGGCGCCGGCCGCCGCCCTGGGGACCCGCGGCCGGCTGACCACTGTGCTGGCGGACAGCGCCCGCCGGCTTCGCGGGCCGACGCCGCCGCGGCGCGCCCGACGGCTGCTGCGGGGCCGGTTGCGGCGCGGGCGCCCGGTAGGCGGCGACCTCACCGACGAGCGCCTGCACCTGCGGCGAGTCGGCGCCGACGGTCGACGGCGCCACGGTGATCCCCGCTTTGCGCAGCAGCAGCTGGGTGTCGCGGCGCTGCTCGGGAAGCACGAGGGTCACCACGTCACCGGCGCTGCCGGCGCGCGCGGTGCGGCCGGACCGGTGCAGGTAGGCCTTGTGCTCGACGGGCGGGTCGACGTGCACGACGAGCTCCACCTCGTCGACGTGCACGCCGCGGGCGGCGATGTCGGTCGCCACCAGCACCCGCGCCTCGCCCGAGCTGAAGGCGGCGAGGTTGCGATCACGGGCGGGCTGGCTGAGGTTGCCGTGCAGGTCGACCGACGGCACCCCGGACTCGGTGAGCTGGCGGGCCAGCTTGCGCGCCTGGTGCTTGGTGCGCATGAACAGGATGCGGCGACCGGTGCCCGACGCGAGCTGGTGCACCACCTGCTTCTTCGCGTCGGCGCCGGCCAGGTGGAACACGTGGTGGGTCATCACGGCGGGCACCTCGTCGACCGGGTCGACCGAATGCGACACCGGATCGGTGAGGAACCGGCGCACGAGCTTGTCGACGCCGTTGTCGAGCGTTGCGGAGAACAGCAGCCGCTGCCCGCCGGCCGGGGTGGCCGACAGGATGCGGGTGACGCCCGGCAGGAACCCGAGATCGGCCATGTGGTCGGCCTCGTCGAGGACGGTGATCGCCACGTCGTCGAGGGAGATGAGCCGCTGGCCCATCAGGTCTTCGAGCCGGCCCGGGCAGGCGACGACGATGTCGACGCCGGCGTTGAGCGCCGTCACCTGGCGGTGCTGCGAGACGCCGCCGAAGATCGTGGTGACGGTCAGGCCGCGCGCCGCGGCGAGCGGCTGCAGCGTCGCGGTGATCTGGCTGGCGAGCTCCCGGGTCGGAGCCAGCACCAGCCCGGTCGGGTGGTTGCGGCGGCGGCCCTTCGGGGACAGCCGCGCGACGAGCGGAATCGAGAACGCCAAGGTCTTGCCGCTGCCGGTCTTGCCGCGGCCGAGCACGTCGCGCCCGGCGAGGCTGTCGGGCAGGGTCGAGACCTGGATGGGGAACGGTGCGATGATGCCGCCGCCGGTGAGGACACCGACCAGTTCGGCGGGCACACCAAGGGCAGAGAACGAAACGTCAGACAACGAAAAGGGCCTTTCGGCTCGGTAGCCGCGCGCGTGCGGCGAGCACCGGATGCGCGGCTGATGGGCGAGATTGCCGGTCGGCAATGTCGATCGCCGCGAGAAGACTCATGCGATGCGCACGTACCGGCCTGCGAGGGCGGGAAGCGTTCCGCGACGGTACCGCTGCCGTAGGTCCGGCTGCGGGGTTGTCTCAGCCTAACCGACGACGGGTGCCGGGCACCATGTGACGGCCGTCATGACGATGCGTAGTCGCGCAACGCGGCGGCCAGCGCCACCGGCACCCGGGCGGTGATGCGCGTGCCGTCACCGGTGTGATCGGTGGCCTCGATACGGCCTTCGGTGTGCAGCCGCGCCACCAGGTCACCGCGGTCGTACGGGATGGTGACGTCGACGGCCGCATCGGTGGGGGGCAGGGACTGCGCCATGCACCGCCGCAGGTCGTCGAGTCCCTGACCGGTCTGCGCCGAGACGAACACCGCAGCGGGCAGCGCGCGGCGCAGGGCGGCGAGCGCGGACTCGTCGGCAGCGTCGATCTTGTTGACCACCAACAGTTCTGGCGCCGGCTCGATGCGGTAGTCGGCGACCACGTCGGCAAGAACCTGCCGCACGGCGCTGATCTGTGCGAACGGGTCGGCGTCGGAGCCGTCGACCACATGGATCAGCAGGTCGGCGTGCACCACTTCCTCCAACGTCGAGCGGAACGCCTCGACGAGCTGGGTCGGCAGGTGCCGGACGAACCCGACGGTGTCGGTGAGCACGAACGGGCGCTCGTCGTCGAGAACGCCACGGCGCGTGGTCGGTTCGAGGGTGGCGAACAACGCGTTCTCCACCAGGACGCCCGCGTCGGTGAGCGCGTTGAGCAGACTCGACTTGCCGGCGTTGGTGTAGCCGACGATCGCGATCGACGGCACGTCGGACGTCACCCGGCGGCTGCGCTGGGTGTCGCGGATCTTCTTCATGTCCTTGATCTCGCGCCGCAGCTTGGCCATCCGCTCGCGGATACGCCGCCGGTCGGTTTCGATCTTGGTCTCACCGGGACCGCGGGTGCCGACGCCGCCGCCGGCGCCACCGGCGCGGCCACCGGCCTGTCGGGACATCGACTCGCCCCAGCCGCGCAGCCGGGGAAGCATGTACTCCATCTGGGCCAGCGACACCTGCGCCTTGCCTTCGCGGCTGGTGGCGTGCTGGGCGAAGATGTCGAGGATCAGCGCGGTGCGGTCGATCACCTTGACCTTGACGGCCTTCTCCAGCGCATTCAGCTGCGCCGGCGACAGTTCGCCGTCGCAGATGACGGTGTCGGCGCCGGTGGCGAGCACCACCTCGCGCAGCTCCTGCGCCTTGCCGGAGCCGATGTAGGTCGACGGATCCGGCTTGTCGCGGCGCTGGACGAGGCCGTCGAGCACCTCGGAACCCGCCGTCTCGGCCAGCGCGGCCAGTTCGGCCAGGCTGTTGGCGGCGTCCGCGGCGCTGCCGTCGGTCCACACGCCGACCAGCACCACGCGCTCGAGGCGCAGCTGGCGGTACTCGACCTCGGAAACGTCGGTGAGTTCGGTGGACAGTCCCGCGACGCGACGCAGGGCCGACCGTTCCTCCAGCGCCATGTCGCCGGTGCTGGGGAGGTCGTCGAGGAAAGATTCGGGCGATGTCATAGGCGAATACAGGTTCGCACGCAGCTCGGTGTTCATGCATCCCGTTTAACGTCCCTGCGTGCGCCACCATTCCTCGGCGAGCTCGCCGCGCGCGACCAGCACCGACGGCCCGCGCAGAAAGCTCGTCGCTTCGGTGACGGTGACGGTGACCTCGCCGCCGGGGATGCGCACGCGCAGCGAGCCGGTGTCGGCGCCCTGGTGGCGCAGCGCCGCGACGGCGGCCGCGACGGTGCCCGTGCCGCACGAACGGGTCTCCCCCACGCCGCGTTCGTGGACCCGCATGGCGACCGCGCCGTTGGCGGGCGCGGTGAGCACCTCGACGTTGACGCCCGCCGGGAACTGGGCGGCGTCGTACGCCACGGGTGCCGCGACGTCGAGCGCGGCGAGGTCTGCGGCGGTCAGGTCGGGAACCACGCACGCCAGGTGCGGGTTGCCGACGTCGACGCCCACCCCGCGGACCTCCCGCCCACCGACCGTCGCCGTCCCCGGGCGCAGCAGGGTGGGCTTGCCCATGTCAACCGTCACGTCGGCGGTGACGCCGTCGGCGGCGTGCAGCTGCACCGGCCGCGGACCTGCCGGCGAGCCCACCACGAACCGGTCGCGGTCCTCCAGCCCGCGGGCGCGCAGGTAGTGGGCGAACACCCGCACGCCGTTGCCGCACATCTGCGCCGGCGAGCCGTCGGCGTTGCGGTAGTCCATGAACCAGTCGCCGAGGTCGACGCCGTCGGGGAGCTCGTCGAACACCCCGGCGCGCAGCGCGGCCGCGGCCGTCGTCACCCGCAGCACACCGTCGGCACCGAGCCCGCGGCGGCGGTCGCAGAGCGCGGCCACGGCGCCGGGGCGCAGGTCGACGGTCGCGTCGACGTCGCACAGGAGCACGAAGTCGTTCTCCGTGCCGTGCCCCTTGGCGAATTCCATCCCGTCAGACTACGGCGCGCAGCAGCCGCCACACGGTGTCCACGTGCCCGCTCCGGGCCCCGTCGAGCCAGTGGATGCGGTGGTCGCGGCGGAACCAGGACCGCTGCCGGCGGACGTAGCGGCGGGTGCCGACGAACGTCGGTTCGCGGGCGCCCGAGCCGTCGCCGCCGGCGTCGAGATCGGCCAGCACCTGCGCGTATCCGAGCGCCCGCGCTGCGGTGGCGCCCTCCCGCAAGCCCACCGCGACGAGCCGTCGCACCTCGTCGACGAGCCCGGCCGCGAACATCGCGTCGGTGCGCTGTCGCAGGCGCGCGTCGAGCAGTTCGGTGGGCCAGTCGAGCCCGACGATGACGGTGTCCCACCGCGGCGCCCCGATCGACGGGGCCGACGCGGCGAACGGCTTGCCGGTGAGCTCGACCACCTCCAGCGCGCGCACCACGCGCCTGCCGTCGGACGGCAGGATGCCGGCCGCCGCGGCCGGATCGACGGTGGCCAGCTCGGCGTGCAGCGCGGCCACGCCGATGTCCGCGAGCCGCGCTTCGTAGCGGGCGCGGACGCCCGCGTCGGTCGCGGGGAACCGCCAGTCGTCGAGCAGCGACTGCAGGTAGAGCATCGAGCCGCCGACGATCACCGGCACGACGCCGCGCGCGGTGATCGCCTCGACGTCGGCGGCCGCCGCGGCCTGGTAGCGGGCGACGGTGGCGGTCTCGGTGACGTCGAGGACGTCGAGCTGGTGGTGCGGGATCCCGCGGCGCTGTTCGACCGGGAGTTTGGCGGTGCCGATGTCCATGCCGCGGTACTGCTGCATCGCGTCGGCGTTGACGATCTCGCCGCCGAGCCGTTCGGCGAGCGCCAGCCCGAGGTCCGACTTGCCGGTGCCGGTGGGCCCGACGATCGCCACCGGACGGATCACTCGGTCGATCCCCCGGTCGCTTCGCTCCTGCCCGCCGGACGCCAGGCGCCGACGAAGTAGCCGACGCCGAACGGGGCGCCGCGATAGCGCTCGACCGCCGCGGCGGGGTGTTCGACGGCGCCGGCCAACACCTGGTAGGCGACCCGGCCGGTGACCGCGTCGGGCAGGTCGCGCAGCGCGGCGCCGTCCCCCGCGGCCAGCGCGTCGTCGACCCGCTGCTGCACGGCCACGCTGTCGGGGTCGAAGCCGCCGGGTGCGGGCGGCGTGAGGGTGCGCAGCCCGTCGGCGACCACCAGCAAGCCAACCTCCTCGTCGGCGTCGTCCAGCGCGGACCGCAGCGCGCGGCCCTCGGCGGCGGCGTCGTCGGCGCTCAGCTCGGCGGGATAGAGCAGCACCTCGGCGGCGGCCCGCGGTGCGGCGGTGCCGCGGATCCAGCCGGTGATGAGCGCCGCGAGGGGCAACACCGCGGGCCTGTCGGCCTGCGGCGACAACCGCACCACGCGGTCGACCCCGTACCCCGCGAACGTCCCGACCGCCGACGGGGCGACGTAGCCGGCGCGGGCATCGACGCCGACGGCGACCCACCGGCCGGGCAGCGCCGCCACCGCGTCGGCGATCGCCGCCCGCACCTCGACGGTCTCGGTGGCCGCGGCGCCGGCGAGTTCGGGCACGAGCACGGGTGCGGACGGCACGAGGGCGACGGCGACGAGCACGGCCATCACGCTAGCGAGCGACGGGCGCCGCACCGGCTGCGCGGGCCGGGGTGTCCGACGCCTCGCTGCGCGCCAGCGCCATGGTCGCCACGACCGTGACGGTGACGGCGACGACGAGGGCGATCCAGCCGGCACCGTCGGGCCGCAACGCCTCGCCGAGGACGACGACGCCGAGCACCGATCCGACCACCGGCTCGGTGACCGTCATGGTGGGCAGCGACGCGGTCAGCGCGCCGGCGCGGAACGACGACTGCTGCCAGGCCGTCGCGGCGACCGCCACCAGCGCCCAGGCGTACAGCTCCGGCGTGGTGAGCAGCGCGACCAGCCCGTCGGCGAGCCGGTCGACGACGCCCTTCATCAGCACCGCGAACACCCCCCACAGCGCGCCGGACACCACGCCGAGCAGCACCGCGGCCGCCGGGCCGGGCCGCAGCCGGGCGCCGACGACGCAGGCCAAGAGCACCGGCGCGAGCACCGCGATCACCGCCGACCAGTCCTGCCACGAGCCGCGCGCGGTGCCCTCGGTGGGGTTGCCGACGGTGACGACGACCGCGACCGCGGCGGCCAGCGCCACCGCCCAGCACCACTGGCGGCGAGTGACGCGGCGGCCGGTGATGCGGGCGTTGATGGGCAGCGCGAAGAGCAGCGCGGTGACGAGCAGCGCCTGGACCAGCAGCACCGAGCCGAACCCCAGCGCGGCGGCCTGCAGGCCGAACCCGAGCGCGGCCACCGCACCGCCGAGCCACCACCGCACATCGCGCAAGAGCGACAGCAGCAGCCGGGTGTTGCCCACCGGCTCGTCGGTGACCTCGTGCGCCGACCGCTGCTGCGTGACGTCGCCGATCGCCAGGCACAGCGCCGCCGCCAGCGCCAGCACGACCGCGATCTCCGCCCTGGCCATCCGCACCTCCACCGCGCCCCGGGGGCTACAGCCTGCCCAGTGCGCCCGGCGGGCGCAAGCGCGCCCGGCAACGCACGGGCGTCCCGGTCGGCGATTTGTTTCAATAGCGGTGCGTGCGGAGACCAGCCGGTTTCCGCTGGTGCGCAGGGCGCCGCGACGCGCGGCAGAGGTGCGGGTCGACCGTGCGGAGGTGTGGGGACATGGCTGAGACCGATCCGGGCGCGCAGGACGTGCAGGACACGCCGGCGACCGGCGGTACCCCGAAGCCGGCGCCCCGCCCCGGCGCCCGCCCGGTGCCCAGACCGACCCGGCCCGCCGCGGTCGTCGGCGTCGCCGCGCCCAGCGGCGACCCGCACCGGTTCGGCCGGGTCGATCCCGACGGCACGGTCTGGCTGATCACCTCCGCGGGCGAACGGAGCATCGGCTCGTGGCAGGCCGGTGATGCGGAGGCGGCGTTCGCGCACTTCGGTCGCCGGTATGACGATCTGAGCACCGAGATCGCCCTGCTGGAAGCGCGGCTGGCCTCGGGCAGCGGCGATGCCCGAAAGATCCGCGCAGCGGCGGCCGCGCTCGCCGAATCCCTGCCCACGGCAGCGGTCCTCGGCGACGTCGACGCCCTGACCGCCCGGCTCGACGCGATCCAGGAGCACGCGCAGGAGACCGCGCAGGCGCAGCGGGCCCGTCGGGAAGCGGAGCGGGCAGCGCTGCTCGCCCGCAAGGAGGCGCTGGCCGTCGAAGCGGAGGCGCTCGCGCAGACCACCGGGCAGTGGAAAGCCGCGGGCGACCGGATGCGCCAGATCCTCGACGAGTGGAAGACCATCACCGGGCTCGACCGCAAGACCGACGACGCGCTGTGGAAGCGGTATTCGGCGGCCCGCGAGACGTTCAACCGCCGCCGCGGCGCGCACTTCGCCGAGCTCGACCGCGAGCGGGCCGGCGCCAAGGCGGCCAAGGAGAAGCTCTGCGAGCGCGCCGAGGCCCTCTCGTCGTCCACCGACTGGGCGAACACCGCGGCGGCGTTCCGTCAGCTGCTGGTGGAGTGGAAGGCCGCCGGGCGCGCCGCCAAGGACACCGACGACGCGCTGTGGCGCCGGTTCAAGGCCGCTCAGGACGTGTTCTTCGAGGCGCGCAACGCCGCGACCGCCACCCGCGACGCCGAACTGGTGGCGAACGCGCAGGCCAAGGAGGCGCTGTTGGCCCAAGCCGAGAAGGTCGCGGTGTCCGACCGGGACGCCGCCCGCGCCGCGCTGCGCACGCTCGTCGACAAGTGGGAGGCCATCGGCCGGGTGCCGCGGGAGCGCGCCGCCGACCTCGAGAAGCGGCTGAAGGCCGTCGAGAAGCGCATCCGCGACGCGGCCGAACCCGATCGCGGCGATCCGGAGGCGCAGGCGCGCGCCGAACAGTTCCGGGCCCGCGCCGAGCAATTCGAGAAGCAGGCCGCCAAGGCCGCGGCCGCGGGCCGCACCAAGGACGCCGAAGCCGCGCAGGCCAGCGCGAAGCAGTGGCGTGAGTGGGCCGACGCCGCTGCTCGGACGCTGAACCGCCGCCGGTAGCTAGGAGTCGTCGTCGCGGCGGGGATCGGGCTCCCGCAGCCCGTCGAGCAGGGTCGTCGCCTCCTGCTCGGCGGCGAGCCGCCGGCGCTCCTGCTCGGCGGCCAGCTGCACCGCGGTGCGCGACCACACCACCCGCGCCCAGTGGAACGTCAGCAGGATCACCGCGATCCAGGCGATGATCAGCCCGAACGCCGGGCCGGGGTTGCCCGCGCCCGCCGTCTGCCGCGACCACACCGCGAGCATGCCGATCACGCTGGCGACCGCCGATCCGGCGAGGGCGACCCACGCCAGCGTCCAGCGGCGGGTCAGCAACGCCAGCATCGAGAAGCCGACGCCGAATACGAGTGCCAGCCAGGTGAACACCCGCGACGGCAGCGTCACGGCGGCCTCCTGCGCGGCCGCCGAGCCCAGCAGCGCGTCGAAGCCGCGGGCACCGCCGGTGTGCGGCAGCACGAACGACACCAGCAGCACGAACACCAGCACCGCGACGACGACGGCACGGCCACCGGGGTTGATCTCGCCGGCCACCCGGCGCTCGACGGCGTCCAGATCGTCCTTGTAGGCCTCGAAGCCGCTGTCGTCGGCGCTCATCGTGGGCACCCCGCCGCGGTTGGGGCGGCCGCGGGACGTCCTACCGACGGCAGCCCGAGCCCCACGGTGACCGGTCGCTGCCCGCCGGCATGGGCGTCGCCGGCGCGGGTGCGGCGGTGGGTGAGCAGCGGCCCGTCCGCCACGAGGTGGTGCGGGGCCGCGGCCGTCACGACGGTGGTCACCACATCGCCCGGGCGGATCTCGGCGTCGCCGGGCTGGAAGTGCACCAGCCGGCCGTCGCGGGCGCGGCCGGTCATGCGGGCGGTGCGGATGTCCTTGCGGCCCTCGCCGGCCGCCACCAGCAGCTCGACGGTCCGGCCGACCTGCGTACGGTTCTCGTGCAACGCGATGTCCTCCTGCAGGGCGATCAGCCGGTCGTAGCGTTCCTGTACGACGGACTTCGGGATCTGGTCGGGGTATTCGGCGGCCGGGGTGCCGGGGCGCTTGGAGTACTGGAAGGTGAACGCGCCGGCGAACCGGGCCTGCGCCACCACGTCCAGCGTGGCCTGGAAGTCCGCCTCGGTCTCGCCGGGGAAGCCGACGATGAGGTCGGTGGTGATCGCCGCGTGCGGCATCGCCGCCCGCACCCGCTCGATGATCCCCAGATACCGCTCGGCGCGGTAGGACCGGCGCATCGCCCGCAGGACGCGGTCCGATCCCGACTGCAGCGGCATGTGCAGGGCCGGGCAGACGTTCGGCGTGTCGGCCATCGCCTCGATGACGTCGTCGGTGAACTCGGCGGGATGCGGTGAGGTGAACCGCACCCGCTCCAGACCGTCGATGCGTCCGCACGCGCGCAACAACGACGCGAACGCCCCGCGGTCGCGTGGCTCGTCCCGGTCGGCGAACGACACGCCGTAGGCGTTGACGTTCTGGCCCAGCAGCGTCACCTCGAGCACGCCCTGGTCCACCAGCGACTGCACCTCCGCGAGGATGTCGCCCGGCCGGCGGTCGAGCTCTCGGCCCCGCAGCGAGGGGACGATGCAGAACGTGCAGGTGTTGTTGCAGCCCACCGAGATCGACACCCATGCGGCGTACGCCGACTCCCGCGTCGCCGGCAGCGCCGACGGGAACTCCTGCAGCGTTTCGGCGATCTCGACCTGCGCCATCCGGTTGTGCCGCGCGCGGTCGAGCAGGGCGGGCAGCGATCCGATGTTGTGGGTGCCGAACACCACATCCACCCACGGCGCGCGATCGAGCACCGCGCGGCGGTCCTTCTGCGCCAGGCAGCCGCCGACGGCGATCTGCATGTCGGGGTTGCGTTGCTTGCGGGGCACCAGATGGCTCAGGTTGCCGTAGAGCTTGTTGTCGGCGTTCTCGCGGACCGCGCAGGTGTTGAACACCACGACGTCGGCCTGGGATCCGTCGACTGCGCGTTCGTAGCCGGCTGCCTCCAGCAGGCCGGCGAGCCGCTCGGAGTCGTGGACGTTCATCTGGCAGCCGTAGGTGCGCACCTCGTAGCTGCGCCGCCGCACCGTGGGCCGCAAGACGGCCTGCTCAGGGGCACTCGAAGACACACTCAAGGCTAGCTCAGCGCGCTGCACGCGGAGAAACCCGCGCTGGATCGGCCGGGCCTCGGTAGGGTCAGGCCTCATGATCAGCGCCGAGTCGCCGACCGACGCTTCCGACCGGCCGCCCGCCGCCGGCACCCCGATGGTGTCGATGCGGGGCGTCAACAAACACTTCGGCGCGCTGCACGTGTTGCGCGACATCGACCTCGACGTCGCGCGCGGCGAAGTGGTGGTGGTGCTCGGACCGTCCGGGTCGGGGAAGTCGACCCTGTGCCGCACCATCAACCGGCTGGAGCCCATCGACTCCGGATCCATCGCCGTCGACGGCGTCCCGCTGCCGGCGGAGGGGCGGGCGCTGGCGAGGCTGCGGTCGGACGTCGGGATGGTCTTCCAGTCGTTCAACCTGTTCTCGCACAAGACGATCATCGACAACGTCACCCTCGGACCGGTCAAGGTGCGCAAGCTGGACCGCGAGCGGGCCCGGCGCGAGGGCATGGCGCTGCTCGAGCGCGTCGGCATTGCCAACCAGGCCGACAAGTACCCGGCGGCGCTGTCGGGCGGGCAGCAGCAGCGGGCAGCGATCGCGCGGGCGCTGGCGATGAACCCCAAGGTGATGCTGTTCGACGAACCGACCAGCGCGCTGGATCCGGAGATGATCAGCGAGGTGCTCAACGTCATGGCACAGCTCGCCGCGGACGGGATGACGATGCTCGTGGTCACCCACGAGATGGGGTTCGCCCGCCGCGCCGCCAACCGGGTCGTCTTCATGGACGAGGGCGCGATCGTCGAGGCCGCCGATCCCGAAACCTTCTTCGCCTCACCGCAATCGGAGCGGGCCCGCGATTTTCTCGGCAAGATCCTCAACCACTGATGCCGCACCACGAGGGAGTTCACTGATGTCGTCGAAGCGGTTACGCCTCGCCCTGGTCGCCGCGGTCGCCGCGGTGCTGCCGCTTGCCGCCTGTGGCAGCGGGGACGATCAGAACACCATCACGATCGGGACCAAGTTCGACCAGCCGGGCCTGGGCATGAAGACACCGCAGGGCATGTCCGGGTTCGACGTCGACGTCGCCACCTACGTCGCCGAGCAGTTGGGCTACTCGCCGGACAAGATCGAGTGGAAAGAGGCGCCGAGCCCGCAGCGCGAGAACCTGATCGAGACGGGTCAGGTCGACTACATCGTGGCCACCTACTCGATCACCCCGGAGCGGGAGAAGAAGGTGTCCTTCGCGGGGCCCTACTTCACCACCGGCCAGGCGTTGCTGGTCCGGGCCGACGACAATTCGATCACCGGCCCGGAGTCGCTGAACAACAACAAGGTGCTCTGCTCGGTGAACAATTCGACGCCGGCGCAGAACATCAAGAAGAAGTACCCGAACGTGCAGCTGCAGGAGTACGACACCTACTCGGCCTGCATCGAGGCGCTGCGCAACAAGGCGGTCGACGCGCTCACCACCGACGCGGTGATCCTCGCGGGCTACGCCGAGCAGAGTCCGGGCCAGTTCAAGATTCCCGGCCAGCCGTTCTCGGTGGAGAACTACGGGATCGGCCTGGCCAAGGACGACAGCGAGCTGCGCGGCAAGATCAACGACGCGATCCAGAAGATGATCGACTCCGGCGCGTGGCAGCAGGCGTTCCAGAAGAACCTCGGCAAGTCGGGCTACGCGATGCCCGCCCCGCCGCAGGTGCAGCGCTCCTGAGCTGATAGCACTCGACGCGTGGAGATCTCGCGGATCGTCGGCGAATACCGCGACGAGATTCTCGCCGCGTTCGGGGTGACCGTCGAGCTGACGGTGTCCGCCGGACTCGGCGCCCTGGTCCTGGGTACGGCGTTGGCCGCCATGCGGGTGTCGCCGGTCCCGGTGCTGCGGCTGATCGGTACGAGCTACGTCAACGTGGTGCGCAACACGCCGCTGACGCTGATCATCGTGTTTTGTTCGTTGGGCCTCTACCAGACGCTCGGGCTGGCCCTGGCCGAGCGGGGTTCGCCGACGATGGTGGTCGACAACAACTTTCGGCTCGCGGTGCTCGGATTGACGGTGTACACCGCCGCTTTCGTGTGTGAGTCGGTGCGCGCGGGCATCAACACCGTGCCGCTCGGCCAGGCCGAAGCCGCCCGCGCAATCGGGCTGACGTTCGGCCAGAACCTGCGGTATGTGCTGCTGCCGCAGGCGTTTCGGGCGGTGGTGGCGCCGCTGGGCTCGGTGCTGATCGCGTTGACGAAGAACACCACCATCGCCTCGGCGATCGGCGTCGCCGAAGCCGCGGCGCTCATGAAGAAGCTGATCGAGAACGAGGCGGCGCTGTTTGCGATCAGCGGCATCATCGCCTTCGGTTTCATCGTGCTGACACTGCCGCTGGGGCTGCTGTTCACCCACCTCGGCCGACGACTGGCGGTGGCGCGATGAGCCACTCGACGGTGTTGTTCGACGCGCCCGGGCCCCGCGCTATCCGGCGCAACCGGGCGCTGTCGGTGCTCACGCTGGTGGTGCTGGTGGGCGTCGGCTTGCTGGTGGCGGTCAAGCTGGCGGACAAGGGCCAGTTCGAGGCGGCGAAGTGGCAGCCGTTCCTGACGCCCGAGCTGTGGGAGACCTATCTGCTGCCAGGCATTCAGGGCACGCTGACCGCGGCGGTGGTGTCGATCGTCTTCGCGATGGCGCTGGGCCTGCTGCTGGCCGTCGGCCGCATGTCGGCGTCGGCGCCGCTGCGCTGGCTGGCCGGGACGGTGGTCGAGTTCTTCCGCGCCGTCCCGGTGCTGGTGATGATGATCTTCACCTACTACCTCTACGCCCAGCTCGACGCGTTCCCGTCGTCGCAGCTGCCGCTTGCCGGGGTAATCACCGGGCTGACGCTCTACAACTCCGCGGTGATCGCCGAGATCGTCCGGGCCGGCGTCGCCTCCCTGCCCCGGGGGCAAGCGGAAGCAGCCGCAGCGCTGGGGCTGCGGTGGTCGCAGACCATGCGCCTGATCCTGCTCCCCCAGGCGTTGACCGCCATGCTTCCGGCGCTCGTCTCGCAGCTCGTCGTGGTGCTGAAGGACACCGCGATCGGCTACCAGATCAATTTCCTCGAGCTGGTCCGCCAAGGCCAGAACGTCGGCACCGCCTACCGCAACCTGTTCGTCGCGCTCGTCGTGGTCGCGGTGCTGATGATCGCGCTGAACTTCGCGCTGTCGTGGCTGGCCGGCTGGCTCGAGCGCCGGCTGCGCCGCTCCCCACGGTCGGCCGCCGCGCCGGTGGCGCCGCGTGGAGTGCAGATCGACACCCCGGCCGCGTGACGCGCCGGCGTCCCGGCTCAGGTGCGGCGCCGCTCCAGCTCCAGGTCGAGCGCGGTGCGGACCACATCGTGCGCCATCGAAGGGTGGTAGCCGCGTCGCACCAGCATCCCGACCAGCCGGCGCATCACCTTGAGCGCGTCGCCGTCGAGGTTTTCCCGCCGCAGCCGGGCCGCCACCAGTTCCTCGGCCCGGCTGCGCCACGCCGCCGGGTCGACGTCCTCGATGACCGCAGAGATCACCTCGTCGTCGACGCCCTTGTTCTTCAGCTCGGCGACCAGCGCCCGCTTGCCCTTGCCGGAGTTCTGCCGTCGCGACCTCACCCACTGCTCGGCGAACGCCGCGTCGTCGATAAGCCCGACGTCGGCCAGCCGATCGAGCACCCGCCGGGTCACCTCGTTCGCATAACCCCGCTTGGCCAACTGCTCTTCGAGCTCGGATCGGGTCCTCGCTCGCGCGGTGAGCAGGCGCAGACAGACGTTCCGCGCCTGCTCCTCGCGCTTGGCGTCGTCAGAAGTCGACGGGGGCGGGCAGGACGTCATCGGTCACCACGGCGCCAATGCCGAGCTTCTCCTTGATCTTCTTCTCGATCTCGTTCGCGACGTCGGTGTTCTCCAGCATGAATTTGCGGGCGTTCTCCTTGCCCTGTCCGAGCTGCTCGCCGTCGTAGGTGAACCACGACCCCGACTTGCGGATGAAGCCGTGCTCGACGCCCATGTCGATCAGCGAACCCTCTCGGCTGATGCCGCGGCCGTAGAGGATGTCGAACTCGGCCTGCTTGAACGGCGGCGACACCTTGTTCTTGACGATCTTGACGCGGGTGCGGTTGCCGACTGCGTCGGTGCCGTCCTTCAGCGTCTCGATGCGTCGCACGTCCATGCGGACCGAGGCGTAGAACTTCAACGCCTTTCCGCCCGTGGTGGTTTCGGGACTTCCGAACATCACGCCGATCTTCTCGCGGAGCTGGTTGATGAAGATGGCGGTGGTGCCGGAGTTGCTGAGCGCACCGGTGATCTTACGCAGCGCCTGGCTCATCAGGCGGGCCTGCAGGCCGACGTGGCTGTCGCCCATCTCGCCCTCGATCTCGGCGCGCGGCACCAGCGCCGCGACCGAGTCGATCACCAGGATGTCCAGCGCGCCGGAACGGATCAGCATGTCGGCGATCTCGAGGGCCTGCTCGCCGGTGTCGGGCTGGCTGACGAGCAGCGCGTCGGTGTCGACGCCCAGTTTCTTGGCGTAGTCCGGGTCGAGCGCGTGCTCGGCGTCGATGAAGGCGGCAATACCGCCGGCGGCCTGGGCGTTGGCCACCGCGTGCAGCGCGACGGTGGTCTTACCCGAGGATTCCGGGCCGTAGATCTCGATGACCCGGCCGCGGGGCAGCCCGCCGATACCCAGCGCCACGTCGAGCGCGATGGACCCGGTGGGGATCACCGAGATCGGCGCCCGGACCTCGTCACCGAGGCGCATCACCGAGCCTTTGCCGTGGCTCTTCTCGATCTGCGCGAGCGCCAGCTCGAGGGCCTTCTCGCGATCGGGGGCTTGCTGCGCCATGGTGGTACCTCTTCCGGTAGTCGTTGTGACCGGTTCTCGGTCGGTTGTCCGCGACGCTAGATCAGGGCACCGACAAGTCGACGGGGTCGAACGATCACCACGATAACGAACGTGTGTTCGAGGGCAAGGAGGCGCGCCGCGGCGCTACGGATTCACCACTGATCGCGGGGCACGTCGAAGTCGGCGCACAGCGCCCGCCACACGTCGCGAGGATCGACGCCGGCCTCGATGGCTTGGGCCGGGGTGCGGCCGCCCAGGCTCGTCAGCACGTGGTCCACGAGCAGTGAGCGGCCGCGGATCGCGCCGAACTGGCTGTCGACGAGTTCGTGGAATTCCGTCAGCCGCACGGGGCCAACCTACGCCAGCGCGTCGTGGCACACCCGTACCGGATCGGCCACCTCGGTGATGCCGGCACCCGCCCGCCGGGCCGCCGCCCGGTATGCGGGCGAGGCCAGTACCTCGGCCACCGCCGCGGTGAGCGAGTCGGCCGCCAACGGCCGCACCAGCCGTGCGCTCCCCTGCCGCACCACCCGGTTGGCGATCTCCCACTGGTCGCCGCCGCCGGGCACCACCACCAGCGGCACCCCGGCCAGGAGCGCCTTGGACACCAGCCCGTGACCTCCGCCGCCGACCACGACGTCGGCTTCGGCCAGCAGCGTGTCCTGGCGGCCCAGCCCGACCACCGCCCACGGCGGGACGTCGAGGTCGTCGCCGCCCAGCCGCGATACCGCAATCCGCGCGCCGGCCGGCAGCGTCGACCCGGGTACCAGGTGCTGCAGCGCGAGTTCGGCGAGCCCGGCCGTTCCGGTAGCGGCGGTCGACGGAGCCACCACCACCAGCGGGCCGTCGCCGGGCGGCACGGTCAGCACGTCGGCGGTGGGCTCGAAGTGCAGCGGACCGACGACGACCGCCTCGGCGGGCCAGTCGGGCCGCGGGACCTCAAGCGCGGGCAGCGTCGCGATGAGCCGGCGCCGCGGACCGGGGTCTGCCGCCGGCAGCCCGATCTCCACCCGCACGGCGGCGCGCTGGCGCAGCCCTTCGTGCCACGACCGGGCGGTCAGCGCGCGCATCAGGCCGTCCCGCAGCCGGCCGCGCACCCCGACCCCCGGCGCGAGCCCACTGCCGATCGGCGGGAGCCCGCGCGACGGCCGGTACAGCGGATGCGGGTTGAGCTCGACCCACGGGATGTCGAGCAGTTCGGCCGCCAGCCCGCCGCAGGCGGTGATGACGTCGGAGACGATCAGATCAGGTGCCAGCCCGCGCAGCACCGGCTCGTTGAGGTGCGCCATCCGGCCGGCGCGGCGGTGGATCTTCGCGCCGGCGTCGGCGTCGTCGTCATCGCCGGTGGGGTCGAGCCCGACCAGTTCGACGGCCTCCACACCGGCCGACCGCGCGGTGTCGAGCCACTCGACACCGGTCAGCAGGACGGGGTCGTCGCCGGCGTCGCGCAGCTTGCGGCACAGCGCCAGCGCGGGGAAGGCGTGCCCGGGATCCGGTCCCGCCACGACTGCCGCCCGCACGGATCTACCCTCGCACAGGGCGCTGCCCCTAGGCTGGGAAGGCATGAGCGAGCCCACCACCACCCCGGCCACCACCGCCGCCGGCACGGACAACGTCGCCATCGTGCAACGGTTCCTGTTCGCGCTGCGCGACACCGACTTCGACGCCGCCGATGCGCTGCTCGACGACGACCTGGTCTACGAGAACGTCGGTCTGCCCACCATCCACGGCCGCCGCCGCGCGATGTCGCTGTTCCGCAAGATGGAGGGCCGCGGTGGCTTCGACGTGGTCATCCACCGCTCGGCCGCCGACGGCGCCACCGTGCTCAACGAGCGCACCGACGTGCTGATCGCCGGTCCGGTGCGGGTGCAGTTCTGGGTCTGCGGGGTGTTCGAGGTGCACCACGGCCGGATCACGCTGTGGCGCGACTACTTCGACAGCCTGAACTTCACCAAAGCGGTGGTGCGCGGGCTGGCGGGCGCCGTGGTTCCGGCGCTGCGACCGCAGCTCTAAGCGCGGCGCAGGGTGCGCAGCTCGTCGTAGGCCTGCGCCCAGCCCAGCATGCGGTCCGTGGCATCCGCCAACTCGTGGCGATATCGCTGCCGGGCGATCGGCGAACCGGCGCCGGCGTTCACCGACGACACCAGCTGCGCCACCGCGCCCACCATCTCGTTGTACTGCGCCATGCCGCGGTCGAGCTGGGCCACGAACGCGTCGATGGTGGGCGCCAGGTGCAGCTGCGACCGCGGG
The DNA here is from genome assembly GCF_021213805.1 of Mycobacterium sp. MYCO198283. Classification (GTDB taxonomy): domain Bacteria; phylum Actinomycetota; class Actinomycetes; order Mycobacteriales; family Mycobacteriaceae; genus Mycobacterium. The sequence continues at coordinate 159,190 of NZ_JAJQJI010000008.1, read as the reverse complement.
TGGAGCGACGCGGCGCGCTCCATCGCGACCACCTCGGTGGCGGTCGCGGTGATGGTCGCCGCGGACTGGCGGGCCACATCGGTCAAGTCCCGCAGCTCGTCGGCGGGCAGCAGGCGGCTGCGCTCCAGCACCCCCAGCATCGAGAACAGGCCGCGTTCGGCCGACGACAGCGCCACCATGGCAGGACGCGCGGCGGAATACGGCGGCGGCATGGCCCGGCCCGCTCCCGGTCGGGGCGAGGGCAGCGGCTCACGGCGCAGCCAGCGGTAGCGGAGCAGGAACAGGGTGGCCGGAAAAGCCGCGGCCGCCGCGATCGACCCGGTGATGGCCAACGTCCAGGGCGGGGTGTTCCACGACGCGAGCAGCGCCGTCACCAGCAGCCACCCCACGGTCGCCGCGCCGAAGAACAGGCCCAGCCGCCGCGCCCAGCGGCGTTTGCGCAGCAGCCGGGCGCGCGGATCGGCCAACGCCGCCAGCCGTCGCGACACGACGTCGGTGACCTCACTGGCGGTGTCGAGACCACGCTGCAGCAGCGACCGCCACTGCTGGGACGCCCTCACGGCCATGGCGACGCCACTCCTCTACTGCTGCAACGGGTTCTGCGGCGCCGGGTTGGCCGCCGGCGTGGCGGGCGCACCGGCTGCGGCGCTGCCTCCGGCGGGCAGCGACTCGCCGCGCATCGACGCGCGGATCTGCTCCAGTCGGCTGTGGCCGGCCATCTGCACGCTGGCCTGCTGCACCTCCAGCATGCGGCCCTGCACCGAGTTCTGCGCCAGCTCCGCCGACCCCAGCGCGTTGGCGTAGCGCCGCTCGATCTTCTCCCTCACCTCGTCGAGGTTCGGGGTGGTGCCGGGCGCCGCGACCTCGCTCATCGACCGCAATGACGCGCTGACCTGCTCCTGCATCTTGGCCTGCTCCAGCTGGCTGAGCAGCTTGGTGCGCTCGGCGAGCTTCTGCTGCAGCACCATCGCGTTCTGCTCGACGGCCTTCTTGGCCTGCGCCGCGGCGCCGAGCGCCTGGTCGTGCAACGCCTTCAGGTCCTCGACGCTCTGCTCTGCGGTGACGAGCTGCGCGGCGAACGCCTCCGCGGCGTTGGTGTAGTCGGTGGCTTTCGCGGCATCCCCGGCCGCGGTGGCCTGGTCTGCGAGCGTCAGTGCCTGGCGGACGTTGGCCTGCAGCTTCTCGATGTCGGCGAGTTGACGGTTCAGCTTCATCTCCAGCTGCCGCTGATTGCCGATGACCTGAGCGGCCTGCTGCGTCAGGGCCTGGTGCTGGCGCTGCGCATCCTCGATGGCCTGCTGAATCTGCACCTTGGGATCGGCGTACTCATCGATCTTCGACGAGAACAGCGCCGAAAGGTACTTCCAGGCCTTGACGAACGGGTTAGCCATGAGTGCTCCGCCTTCGAAGGGTCGTGGTCTGCTCGGCTGCCGTGGGGCCGTGGGCACGCACGCGGCCAGCGTGCCGACCAATCTATCCGTAGAGCCGGGCCTCAGGCCACTGCCAGCGCGCCCACCGGCGGGATGACGACCTTGGTGGAGACGTCGATGGTGGCGGTGCCGCGGGCGGGCGCTGCTGCGCGCTCCTGGCGGGCGAGCCGCTCGCCGGCGTCGGTGAGCACCCGCGACAGCGGCACGTCGAGCGCACCGCAGATCGCGGTGAGCAGCTCACTGGACGCCTCCTTGCGACCGCGCTCGACCTCGGACAGATAGCCGAGGCTGACGCGAGCGGAATCGGAGACCTCGCGCAGGGTGCGGCCCTGTTCGGTGCGGGCGCCGCGCAGCACGTCGCCGATGACCTCTCGCAGCAATGGCGCCATGATCGTCCCCTCGGATAGCCCTGGTGGTCATCCTGTTCAACGCCGGCGAGCGGGTCAATGGTTCCCGCACACGCGCGCGACCACCGTCACGCTGTTTCGATGCGCGCGCGCAGCTCAACCAGTGCGCGTTGCGCGGCCTGCCGGCGGATGTCCCAGCGCCCGCCGTCGAGGTGGAACTCCATGACGTCGACGCCGTCCGGCCCGGCGATTCCCACGAACACGGTGCCGACGGGGTGGCCGCCGTGCGGCTCGGGACCTGCCACGCCGGTGAGCCCGACGCCCCAGGTGGCGTCGCAACGCTGTTGCGCACCGACGGCCATCGCGCGGGCGGTGGGCGCCGCGACGGGTCCGACGTCGGCGAGCAGTTGGGGCGCCACCCCGGCCAGCGCGATCTTCGTCGCCTCGGTGTAGGTGACCAGTCCCCCGCGCAGTACGGCGCTCGCTCCCGGCACGCCGGCGAGCATGGCGGCGAGAAGGCCGGCGGTCAGCGATTCGGCGGTGGCGACACTGTGGCGGCGGACGGTCAGGTCGGCGACGACGCGCCGCGCGTCGTCAGTGAGCAGTGGGTCGTGCACGGTTGTCCCGGACCGCCTGGACGACGTAGTCGACGCCGGTCACCACCGTCAGCACGATGGCCACCGCCATCACCACCCACGCCGTGTAGAGCCACCCGCCGCTGACCGGCAGGATGAACAGCCCGATTGCGACGGACTGCACCAACGTCTTCACCTTGCCGCCCCGGCTGGCGGGGATGACGCCGTGCCGCAGCACCGCGAACCGCAGCAAGGTGACGGCGACCTCGCGGGCCACGATGAGCAGGGTCACCCACCACGGCAGCTCGCCGATGAGGGAGAGACCGAAGAGCGCCGCGCCGATGAGCAGCTTGTCGGCGATGGGGTCGGCCAGCTTCCCGAACTCGGTGACCATGCCGTAGCTGCGCGCCAGCGCGCCGTCGAGCCGGTCGGTCACCACGGCGACCGCGAACACCGCGAACGCCGCTGTGCGCCACCGCACGTCGGCACCGTCGGCGGCGAACAGCAGGACTAGGAAGACCGGAACGAGGGCGAGCCGCAGGCCGGTCAGCAGGTTGGCGACGTTGAGGACACGCACACCGGACGTCGTCAACGGCGGAGCCGGCCGCGCGCGCTGTGCCCAGTCACGCGCATCAGGATATCGGTTGCGCTGCTCGCTACTGTCCTGGTGTGAGTGCAGGCCCCTCGTCACCGATCGCCCGGCCGACCATCCGGCGGGCGCGCACGTCCGACGTCCCGGCGATCAAGGCGCTGGTCGACCTGTACTCGGGGCGCATCCTGCTGGAGAAGAACCTCGTGACGCTCTACGAGGCGGTCCAGGAGTTCTGGGTGGCGGAGTCGGACGGCGAGGTGATCGGCTGCGGTGCGCTGCACGTGATGTGGTCGGACCTCGGTGAAGTGCGCACGGTCGCGGTGCACCCCAAGGTCCGCGGCCAGGGCGTCGGTCACGCGATCGTCGACCGGCTGCTAGACGTCGCGCGGGAGCTGGAGCTCAAGCGGGTGTTCGTGCTGACCTTCGAGACGGAGTTCTTCGGCCGCCACGGCTTCACCGAGATCGAGGGCACGCCGGTCACCGCGGAGGTCTACGAGGAGATGTGCCGCTCCTACGACACCGGCGTCGCCGAGTTCCTCGACCTCAGCTACGTGAAGCCGAACATCTTGGGCAACACCCGGATGCTGCTCACGCTGTGACATCGGAGCCGCCCGCCACCGGCGACGGCGCGCACCGCAACGCCGCGTCGATATACAGCTAGTCCGCGTCGCCGCCCGACGCGTCGGAGCCGCCGCGGATGAGCGCCAGCGTGCCGGCGAGGTCGTCGGGCTTGACCAGCACCTCGCGGGCCTTCGAGCCCTCGCTGGGTCCGACGATGCCGCGCGTCTCCATCAGGTCCATGAGCCGTCCCGCTTTCGCGAAGCCGACCCGCAGCTTGCGCTGCAACATCGACGTCGAGCCGAACTGCGACGACACCACCAACTCGACGGCCTGGAGGAAGACGTCCATGTCGTCACCGATGTCCGGATCGACGTCCTTGCGCTCCCCGGCCTTCACCGCGGTCACGCCGTCCCGATACTCCGGCTCGGCCTGCGCCTTCGTCGCGGCGACGACGGCCTGGATCTCCTCGTCGGTGATGTAGGCGCCCTGCAGCCGGATCGGCTTGTTGGCTCCCATCGGCAGGAACAGCCCGTCGCCCATGCCGATGAGCTTCTCGGCGCCCTGCTGGTCGAGGATCACCCGGCTGTCGGTCAGTGACGACGTCGCGAACGCCAGCCGCGACGGCACGTTGGTCTTGATCAGGCCGGTGACGACGTCGACCGACGGCCGCTGGGTGGCGAGCACCAGATGGATACCGGCCGCGCGGGCCTTTTGGGTGATCCGGACGATCGCGTCCTCCACGTCACGCGGCGCCGTCATCATCAGGTCGGCGAGCTCGTCGACGATCGCCAGGATGTAGGGGTATGGCTTGTACTCGCGTTCGCTGCCCAGCGGCGTGGTGATCTCCCCAGAACGCACCTTCTCGTTGAAGACGTCGATGTGGCGCACGCGGGAGGCCTGCATGTCCTGGTAGCGCTGCTCCATCTCCTCGACCAGCCACGCCAACGCCGCCGCCGCCTTCTTCGGCTCGGTGATGATCGGCGTGATGAGGTGCGGGATCCCCTCATACGGCGTCAGTTCCACCATCTTCGGGTCGATCAAGATCATCCTGACCTCGTCCGGGGTCGCCCGCGCGAGCAGCGACACCAGCATCGAGTTGACGAAGCTCGACTTGCCCGAACCGGTGGAGCCGGCAACCAGCAGATGCGGCATCTTGGCCAGGTTCGCCGAGATGAAGTCGCCCTCGATGTCCTTGCCCAGCCCGATCACCAGCGGATGGTGGTCGCGCCGGGTCGTGGGGTCGGTGAGGACGTCGGCCAACCGCACCATCTCGCGGTCGGTGTTGGGCACCTCGATGCCGACGGCCGATTTGCCCGGGATGGGCGCCAGCATGCGCACGCTCTCGGTCGCGACGGCGTAGGCGATGTTGCGGTGCAGCGCGGTGATCTTCTCCACCTTGACGCCCGGCCCGAGCTCCACCTCGTAACGGGTGACCGTCGGACCGCGCGTGCAGCCGGTCACCGCGGCGTCGACCTTGAACTGCTGCAGCACCGAGCTGATCGCGTCGATCATGTGGTCGTTGGCGGCGCTGTGGCGCTTGGGCGGATCGCCCGCCACCAGCAGGTCCAGCGAGGGCAGCGTGTACGGCCCGTCGACCACGCGGTCCAGGGCGAGCGTCTCCTGCCGCGGCGCGGTCGGCTTGGCCGATTTCTTCCGCGGCTTCGGCGCCGGCGCCGGGACCTCGTCGACGTCGAGCGGGTAGTTGTCCTGCGGCGAGCCGGTCCAACCCCCCGTCGCTTCGCTCGCCCTAGTCCATTCCCCCGTCGCTTCGCTCGCCCTAGTCCATTCCCCCGTCGCTTCGCTCGCCCCGGTCCACACCGGCACGGTGACTTCCGGATCATCCGGTTCCATCGCCTGCGCCGTCACCGGGGCGGTCACGAAGGTGCCGTCGTCGTCGCCCAGCTCGTCGTAGTCGTCGTACCCGTCCTCGTCGTCGGCGTAGTGGGTGCCGAACATCGCGCGCAGCGTGTCGGGCACGTCGCGGATGGTGGTGCCGGTGACCAGCAGCACGCCGAAGAGCATCGCCAACAACAACAGCGGGGCCGCGATCCAGGCGGTCAAGCCGTCGGCCAGCGGACCGCCGATCGCGAACCCGATGAAGCCGGCGGCGTCTCGCCGCTCGCCCGGGGTCTGCGGCGAGCCGGCCCACAGGTGCCACAGTCCCAGCGCGGGCACGGTGATCATCGCGGTGCCGAGGATCAGCCGCGGGCGTACTTCGGGCCGCGGCTCGGTGCGCATGAGCACCACCGCGACCGCGACCGCGGCGATCGGCAGCACCGCGACGGCCGAGCCGACGACGGCCCGCAGGCCGGTGTCGATCCACTCGCCGACCGGCCGCGCCGCCTCGAACCACGATCCGGCGGCCACCACCACGGCGAAGGCCACGAGCGCGAGCGCGATGCCGTCGCGGCGGTGACCGGGTTCGATGTCACGGGCGCGACCCACCGACCGGGCAGCGGTGCCGGCGCCGCGCGCCACCAGCAGCCAGCCGGCGCGGGCGCCGCGTCCCACGGCCCTCCCCGCCCCCGCGGTCCGCGACGACTGCCGGCGCGGCGCCGATGGCCGCTTCCGCGGTGCGGTTTTCGCCGTTGAACTGCGCGAACGCGCGGTACTGCGAGAGCCGCCGGACCGGGTGGCGGTTTTCGGTGCCATGCCCGCCAGCCTAATCGCAACCGTCTCACAGACACCACCAGCCACACGGTTCACGCGACGCGAATCTCCTCCGGCGCACCAGCGGGCTGGTTATGGTGAGCGTCGCCGTGTCGTCCGTATTCGAGGAGTCGCTGTCATGCCGGTCGTCGTCGTCGCCACCCTCACCGTCAAGCCGGAGGCCGTGGACACCGTCCGCGAGGTCTTGACCCGAACGGTTCCCGAGGTGCACGACGAGCCGGGCTGCGAGTTGTACAGCCTGCACGAGGCCGAGGGCGGCATCTTCGTCTTCGTCGAACAGTGGGCCGACGGCCAGGCGCTGCAGACGCACTCGTCGGCGCCGGCCATCGGCACCATGTTCAGCGAGATCGGCGACCACCTGGCCGGCCCGCCGGACATCAAGGTGCTGCAACCGGTCGTCGCCGGGGACCCCGCCAAGGGCCGGCTCGTCGCCCGATGACCCTCGCCGGCAAAGTCGCCTTCATCACCGGCGCGGCGCGCGGCCAGGGCCGGGCGCACGCGGTGAAGCTCGCGTCGGAGGGCGCGAACATCATCGCCGTCGACATCTGCGAGCAGATCGCCTCGGTGCCGTACCCCATGGCCTCGGCCGACGACCTCGCCGAGACGGTCAAGCTGGTCGAGGACACCGGTGCCCGGATCGTGTCGGCGCAGGCCGACGTCCGCGACCTCGAGTCGCTGAAGTCGGCGTTGCAGACCGGACTCGACCAGCTCGGACGCCTCGACATCGTCGTCGCCAACGCCGGCATCGCCCCCATGGCCGGGGAGGACGCGTGGCAGGACGTCATCGACGTCAACCTCACCGGCGTCTACCACACCGTCGAAGCCGTCAAGCGGACCCTCGTGAAGCAGGGTGAGGGCGGGGCGATCGTGCTGACCAGCTCGGTGGCCGGCCTGGTGGGGCTCGGGGCACCGCAGGCCGGGTCCATCGGCTATGGCGCCGCCAAACACGGCGTCGTCGGCCTCATGCGGATCTACGCGAACCTGTTGGCGCCGTACAACATCCGCGTCAACTCGATCCATCCGGCCGGCGTCCGCACGCCGATGATCGACAACGAGTTCACCCGCAAGTGGCTGGAAGGCACCGCCACCCCGGACGGTCCGGACCTGGGCAACGCGCTGCCGGTGCAGGTCGCCGAGCCCGAGGACATCGCCAACGCGGTCGCCTGGTTGGTGTCCGACGCCGGTCGCCTGGTGACCGGCGTGACGCTCCCCGTGGACGCGGGCTACGTCGTCAAACGCTAGTTCGGTGAACCGGCGGCGCGCTGCGCCCGGCGAGGCGCGGTCCGGTCCGCAACGGAGGGTGCGTCGATTTCGATGACTGTCGGCACGATCATCGGCTGGCGACGATAGGCCTCCCCCACCCACTTGCCGACGGCGCGGCGCACCGCCTGGGCGATGCGCGCCGGGTCGTTGACCCGTTCGGACGCAAGCGTCTCCAACGCCTCGTCGACCTTGCGGGCGGCCGGCTCGAGCGCCTTCGGATCCTCGGAGAAGCCCCGTGAATGCAGGTGCGGCGGCGCAGCCGCGCGGCCGGTGCCCCGGTGGACGACCACCGTCACCGAGATGAAGCCCGACGACAGGATCAGCCGTTCGCCGAGCGTGGCATCACCGACGTCGCCGGTGACGAGCCCGTCGACGAACATCTTGCCGACCGGCACCGCACCCGCAATCGACGCTTTGCCGCCGACCAGGTCCACGCTGACGCCGTTCTCGGCGAGCACGATGTTCTCCCGCGGCACGCCGGTGCGTTCGGCCAGCGCGGCGTTCGCCCGCAAATGCCGCCAGGTGCCGTGCACCGGCATCACGTTGCGCGGCCGGACGCCGTTGTAGAGGAAGAGCAGTTCGCCCGCGTAGGCGTGGCCCGATACGTGGATGCGCACCTGCTGGTTGGTGACGACGCGCGCGCCGATCTTGGCCAGCGCGTCGATGACGCCGAAGATCGCCTCCTCGTTGCCGGGGATCTGCGACGACGACAGGATGATCAGATCGCCGTCGGTGAGGGTGATGCTGCGGTGCTCGCCGCGCGACATCCGCGACAGCGCCGACATCGGCTCGCCTTGCGTGCCGGTTGTGATCAGCGTGACGCGGTCGGCCGGCATCATCTCCGCGGCACCGATGTCGATGACGTCGTCGTCGGCGACGGTGAGGAAGCCGAGTTCGCGCGCAATGCCCATGTTGCGCACCATCGACCGACCGACGAACGAGACCTTGCGGCCGAGCGCCACCGAGGCGTCGATGATCTGCTGCACGCGCGCGACATTGGATGCGAAGCAGGCGACGATCACCCGCCCTTCCGCCGACCGGATCAGTCGGTGCATGTTCGGCCCGATCTCGCTCTCGGACGGGCCGACGCCCGGAATCTCGGCGTTGGTCGAGTCGCACAGGAAGAGGTCGACGCCGGCGTCGCCGAGCCGCGACATGCCCGGCAGATCGGTCGGACGACCGTCGAGCGGCAACTGGTCGAGCTTGATGTCGCCGGTGTGCAGCACCGTGCCGGCGCCGGTGAACACCGCGACGGCCAGGGCATCGGGAATGGAGTGGTTGACCGCGTAGTAACCGCACTCGAAGACGCCGTGGGTGCTGCGCTGACCCTCGGCTACCTCGACGAAGACCGGCTTGATCCGATGCTCGCGGCACTTCTCCCGGACCAGCGCCAGGGTGAACTTCGAGCCGACGACCGGGATGTCGGGCCGCAGCTTCAGCAGGTGTGGGATGGCGCCGATGTGATCCTCGTGCGCGTGGGTGAGCACGAGCGCCTCGATCTCGTCGAGCCGGTTCTCGATGTGCCGGAGGTCCGGCAGGATCAGGTCGACACCGGGTTCGTCGTGACCGGGGAACAGCACACCGCAGTCGATGATGAGCAGCCGGCCGAGGTGTTCGAACACCGTCATGTTGCGGCCGATCTCGCTGATGCCGCCGAGGGCCGTCACGCGCAAGCCACCGGGCGCCAGCGGTCCCGGCGGTGTCAGCTCTGGCGTGTTCACCGCAGCACGCCGGCGGCCCGCATGTCGGCGGCCAGCGCGTCGAGCTCATCGGCGGTCGCCGGAACCTGCGGCAGCCGCGGCGCGCCGGCGTCGAAACCCTGCAGCCGCAGGCCCGCCTTGCTCATGGTCACGCCGCCGAGCCGGTTCTGGGCGTCGTTCAGCGGCGCCAATCCGACGATGATCTTGCGGGCCGTCGCCGTGTCACCGGACGTGAAGGCCGACCACGCTTCTCGCAGCTGCGCGGCGGCGACGTGCCCCCACACGCTGATGAATCCGACGGCGCCCATCGCCAGCCACGGCAGGTTGAGCGAGTCGTCGCCGGAGTAGTAGGCCAAGCCGGTCTCCGCCATCAGCGCGGCGCCGCCGTGCAGATCGCCCTTGGCGTCCTTGAGCGCGACGATGTTGGGGTGTTGCGCGAGCGTGCGGATGGTGTCGGTCGCGATGGGGATCACCGACCGCGGCGGGATGTCGTAGAGGACCACGGGCACTTCGGTGGCGTCGGCGACGGCCGTGAAGTGAGCGAGCAGGCCCGCCTGCGGGGGCTTCGAGTAGTACGGCGTGACCACGAGCAGGCCGTGGGCCCCCTCGGCGGCGCAGCGGCGGGCGAGGTGCACGCTGTGGGCGGTGTCGTAGGTTCCGGCGCCGGCGACGATGCGAGCCCGGTCGCCAACCGCCTCCAGCACCGCGCCGAGCAGCGCAATCTTCTCGTCGTCGGTGGTCGTGGGCGACTCACCGGTGGTGCCGGACACCACCAGCCCGTCGCAGCCGGCGTCGACGAGACGTACGGCGAGCTTCTTGGCGGTCGCGACGTCGAGCGAGCCGTCCGGGCCGAACGGCGTCACCATGGCAGTCAGCACGGTGCCCAGCCGCGCGCTGACGTCGATTCCGCTGGTGCTCACGGGCGTCAAGGTTACCCGCTGGTCACCTCGCTGCGTCTACGCCTCGGCCAGCGGGGATGTCGCGACTTCGGTGCCGTCGGCGAGGGTGGCGATCTCGAAGTCGGCGAAGACCGCAGGTGCGACGTCGGCCAGTTGCCGCAAACAGGTGATGGCCAGGCGGCGGATCTCGACGTCGGCCTGCTCGCTGGCGCGCATGGCGACGAAGTGCCGCCACGCCCGGTAGTTGCCGGTGACGACGATCCGGGTCTCGGTCGCGTTGGGCAGCACCGATCGCGCCGCCTGGCGCGCCTGTTTGCGGCGCAGCGTCGCCTGCGGCAGGTCGGCGAGCTTCGCTTCGAGCTTCGCCAGCAGCGCGGTGTAGGCGTTGCGGCTGCTGTCTGCGGCTGCGATGAACAGCGCTTCGAGGTCGGCGTCGCCTTCGATGCCCGGCGGAACGACGACCTGCGCGTCGTGTTCGGGGACGTAGCGCTGCGACAGCTGCGAGAAGGAGAGGTGTCGGTGCCGGATCAATTCGTGGGTGCATGACCGCGAGATACCGGTGATGTAGAAGCTCACCGTCGCGTGTTCGAGCACGGAAAAGTGCCCGACGTCGATGATGTGGCGCAGATACGACTCGTTGGTGGCGGTCCGCGGATTCGGTTTCGACCAGCTCTGGTAGCAGGCTCGGCCGGCGAACTCCACCAGCGCTGGCCCACCGTCCGCGTCGGTGTCCCACGGCACATCAGGCGGCGCCAGGAACTCCGTCTTGGCGATCAATTGCACGCGCAGCGGCGCCGACTCGGCCACCGGGGAAGCCTACGACGCACGTCTGCTGCGCCCCGAAATTGGTGCGTTGAGGATCGTGTGGGCCTTTTTACGCTGGTTGCGGGGCGAAAGGGGGTCTGGTGAGTATTCGTGTGGATTCGGCGCTGGTGGCGGGCGCGGCGCGGGCAGTGGCCGACGACGCGGAGGCGCTGCGGGCGGAGCTCGCTCGCATCAGCGACGAATGGGACGGGCTGTCGGGCGGTTGGTCGGGCGCGGCGGCGTCGGCGTATGCGTCGCTGTTCGACGAGTGGCATTCGGGCGCATCTCGGGTGGTGGAGGCGTTGACGCGGTCGTCGGAGCTGCTGTCGGGGGCGGCGGCGGCCTATTCGGAGCGGGAAGCCGCGTCGGCGCAGGCAGTGCAGGCGGTCACGCACGGGGTTGAGCTGTGAGCGGCTACCGGGTCAATCTGGCGCAGTTGCAGTTGTTCGTCGACACGCTGGCAGCGTTTGAGCGGCGTGCCGAGGAGGTGGCTGCGCGGGTGGACGCGGAGGTCGCCGGCCTGCACCTGGTGTGGTCGGGGCAGGGCGCTGCCGCGCATCACACGGCGCACGAGCAGTGGCTGCGCGGGGCGGCGCAGATGCGCGAGGCGCTGACCGAGTTGCGGGCCGCCGCCCACACCGCGTATGAGGCCTACACGGGGGCGGTCCAGGCCAACCTGGCCATGCTGCGGTGACCACTCAGGAGGTCGATCCGCAGACCTACTACGACGTGGGCAACGGCCTGTTCACCAAGGCCGCGGCGGTGTTCGGGGCGTTCCGGACGAGCATCGACAAGCTCGGGAGCACCGCGGCGATGGCCGGCAGCGACGACGCCGGCACGGCGTGGGCCGCCTCCTACGATCAGCGGGCCCGCGAGGTGCTGGACGCGGTCAACGATCTGACGGCGGCGCTGGAGAACTACGGCGGGGTGATCATCCAGGCCGGCTACAACCATGCAGTCGGCGAGTACCACGCCCACCCCGCAGGCGGGGGCGCGGCGCCGGTCAAGCCGCCCGAACCGGCTACCGCAGTGAGCACGTTGTCGGCCCCGCCGTCGGCGGGCGGGCCAGGGCGGGGATTGCTTGACGACGGGCTGGGGTTGGTCGAGCGGCTCGGCGTACCCGTGCCCGACGGGGACACCCACAAACTCGAGCAAGCGGGGATGATTTGGACGCTGGTGGCCGGGGCGCCGGACACCACCGCCGTGCTGGCCGGCCTCGACCACGATGTGGCCGCGTTCGCCGGCACCAGCTCACCGGAAGTCGAGCACATCGCCGCAGACCTGCGTGAACTGCGCGACGCCGCGTCGGCGATTGCGGCCGGGTGCCGAGAACTGGCGCAGTCCTGCCGTGACTACAAGACCGCGCTCGACGAGCTGCGCGAAAAGCTCGCCGACATCCTCGAAGACCTCGCCATCGAACTCGCCGTCGGCGGAACCATCGCGATCGCCACCGCCTTCATCAGCTTCGGCGCCAGCGCCGTCGCCGGCGCCGCCAACGCCGCCCGCGCCATCTCCAAGTTCGCCCGCATCGTCACCGAAGCCATCGCCGCCTGGAAGCTCACCAAAAACATCACCAAAGGTGTCAAACGAGCACACGACCTCGCCGGCGCGCGCCGAAAACTGCAACGAATCAAGCAACTCCGGCGAAGAGGTCTCGACACGGGCGCACCACGACCGCGACGCCTCGAGGAATTGTTCGCGGGTAGGACGCCGACGGCTTCCGAATTAGAGGAGTATGCGCTGGCCCAGGGGTGGACGAAGGTGCAGTCACCCACAGGCCCCGCGAAGTATGTTGACGCGAATGGAGTCGAACGAATGGTGATCAAGCGAGGCAGCGGCCGAGTCCCAGGCAGCGAAGATCCGCATGTTGCGTTGCGGGACGCGTATGGTAGGCGAATTGACCCTTACGGAAATCCAGTTCCGCAACGAAGCGACGGAAACCATACTCCGATCGAATGGGACTGGTGACTTCTATGATAATCAATGATTACCCGAACTTGCCCGGTCTCGATCAAATTTACCTGGAAGACAGCTATGTTCTTGACATTGTCGAGCAGGCCGACCGCGTTATTTTTATTGTAGACGCAGTTTTGACACCGTCGAGCCCCAAGTATCACCAACCGTTACCCGGTGAACACTATAGTTACGCAAAGGGCAGGCTCATATTCGAATCGGTTGTCTATACGAACTGGATCAAACGTGACATCAAGCCTTACACCGACGCGAATGGAACCGTTGACTTCGGCAATATCGATACCCTCAGCTTTCAAGGCGACCATTACTATGTCGAGGGCGATTGGGGCGCCGTGGAGATCTTCAGCGGAAGACCTCCACGTTTCGAATATGCCTCAATGTAGTTCGACACCTCCCCCGTTCGAGTCGAGGCAACTACGGACGAATTGCCCGTTGACGTGACGCCGGCCCGCTCATGACCCTGTGGCGTCCCATCTCGTTCTCGAAGATTGCTATGATCACCACAATCGTCGAGAGGTCGGCAATGCCCTCCGGTCGACAGCTGCTGTATGGCCTCGGACAGGCCCTCGTCTTGCCGGATACCGTCTGGTTCTACTAAGTGAACACCTCGGGCACCACCGGACGGATTGATCTGCCGAACGGCCCTTACCCCGTCTTCGCCTATGTTCGGAATGGCTCCGAGTATCGAGGCCGAGATACTGCTCTGGTTGAAGGACGGCCGACTAAGCGCCCTGGAATACGCCTGGGTGACCGAGAAACTGCCGACGCGGTGGCCGCGGCCCGACGAGCTGGACGTGGTTTCGCAGACTCAGCAACCGGAATGAGCCTGCGATTTGTGGACAAGTCGATTGTCGACATCACGGTCGAGTACAACGCACTGCTCTCGCTCATAGACGACTTCTATATTGGCATCGCCTCGCCGTTCACCCTGTCGACCGCTGACACGTTGACGTCGCTGGCCCCGAGCGGATCCGATCCCCTACGAAGCCTGGGTGGTGGCCGGCCCCGAGGACTGCCTGGTCGTCATACGAACACCTAGCGGCGACTTCATCTCAGGCTGGAGAACCAGCTCAGAACAAGCCGTGAACATACGGCAGCGAGGAGTGCTAGGTGGAGTGTAGAGATCGCCGCGATACAGACGGCATTGCGCGAATGCTTCGCGGTTATGAGCCGATCATCGACGCTTCGTCTCAGGTGCAATGCCGGGTGAGGAATTTGAGAAGCAGTACTTCAACTATTCTCGAAGTGACCCGCACCAAGTAGGCGGCCCTGAATTCGACATACTGGACGCCCTTTTCGCCGACGTCGATGATTTCACAAGCGATCACCGGCTCAGATCTGCGAGCAATGGTATCGATGAGGCGGAGCTCCGCCGTCGCGCTTCTGTTGTGTATCAGCGACTCTTCGGAAATACCTGATGACGGAAGATGCTTACGAACAAGTCCGATTCGGCCACAGAGGACGGCCCCGGAGACCATGGCTGTCCGGCAGGTCACTGCTCGACGGACCGGTACAAAGCGTCGAAGCGAGCCGGCTCGTCATAGCGTACAAATGTTATGTCGAAGCGGAGGTTGATCAACGCGAAGTTCGTATGCGTGTGTGGCAGAGCGATAGGAACGAGCGGCAACGTACCGAATGAGCAGAATGAGCACCCCCTGGCGGGACCCGTTTGCGGTTGATCTCTGCCGAGAATCGGAGGGTGGGTTTGACGATATGGAAAAGGGCCACGCCCGATGGGTCTGACGATGTTTCATTTCCGGGCTATGCGGCTCCTTATACCTGATCGGGAGATCCCTTGGTCGACAGTGGTCGACTACCGGCAGGACATCCGAAGAAGGACCCCATCAAACCGGAAAAGGTTGCCGGGGCGATGCGGTTGATAGACTTGTTCCTCGTCCCATCCGGGGCCATCTTGGACGAATTGCGCGTCGACGTGACGGCGGTCGAGTCATGACGTTCTGGCGTCCCATCTCGTTCTCGGAGATCGCCATGGTCACCGCGCTCGTCGAGAGGTCGGCGATTCCTGCCGGTCGAGTACTGCTACACGGCCTCGGGCAAGCCCTCGTACTGCCGGATACCGTCTGGTTCTATGAAGTGCAAACTTCGGGCACCGCCCAGATTGAACTTCCGAACGGCCCATACCCCGCCTTCGCGTACGTGCGCACTGACAGCGTATATCGAGGGGAGATCCTCCTTTGGCTGAAGGACGGCCAACTGAGCGCACTCGAATTCGCCTCGGTGACCGACGACCTGCCGACGCGGTGGCCTCGACCCGACGAGCTGGACGTCGTATCACAGATCGAGGAACCGGAATGAACCTGACGTTGGCGGAAAGAACGTTCGTCGACATCACGGTCGAGTACACCGCTCTGCTCACGCTCACCGACGGCTTCTTCATCAGAATCGGCTCGCCGTTCACACTGTCGACGGCTGACACCGTTACGTCGCTGACGCCCGAGCAGGATTCGATCGAGCGCTTCAGTCCACTATTGGCGCTGATCGGCGATTCGATCCGCCGGGCGCAGGTGGCCGACGGCGGAATGTTGAAGGTCCACTTCAGCAGCGGTGCGCGGATCGACGTCCGGCCGGATCCGCCCTACGAGGCCTGGGTGGTGGCCGGGCCCGACGGCTACCTGGTGGTCTGCCTGCCCAGCGGCAAGCTGGCCGTCTGGAGCGGCGACTAAGCCAGACTTGCGTGAATTGCGCGACGCCGCGTCGGCGATTGCGGCCGGGTGCCGAGAACTGGCGCAGTCCTGCCGTGACTACAAGACCGCGCTCGACGAGCTGCGCGAAAAGCTCGCCGACATCCTCGAAGACTTCGCCATCGAACTCGCCGTCGGCGGAACCATCGCGATCGCCACCGCCTTCATCAGCTTCGGCGCCAGCGCCGTCGCCGGCGCCGCCAACGCCGCCCGCGTCATCTCCAAGTTCGCCCGCATCGTCACCGAAGCCATCGCCGCCTGGAAGCTCACCAAAAACATCACCAAAGGTGTCAAACGAGCACACGACCTCGCCGGCGCACGCCGAAAACTGCAACGAATCAAAAATCTCAGCCGCAAAGGGAGTACTGACAACACGCCGTCCGCGACACCCGATGCGGAGTGGGTCCACAACATCCGAGTCGCGCAGCTTGACCACATCTTCCGTCCCGGACACAATTTGGAGAACGTCGTGATGTCTGCGGGAGGACGAGAACAAGCCATCCGCCAAATACTGAACGCGCTACACGGCACTGTTCCTGCAGAGGGAAAGTTCACAAACATAGTGACGCTCTACGGTCAGCAGATTACAGTTCGCGGCTATGTCCACGATTGGGTCATCAAACTGGGGACGGCGTTTCTACCATGACGAGCGATCGACGCTGGCGGAATCTAACCTCGGAAGAATACGCTATGGCGACTTGCATTCTTTCGGGCTCCCGTATCGCAGCGAGCGCGATTCTTTTGAAAAGCCTTAATGGGGCGCTCATCCTTCCGGACACTGTGTGGATCTACGAAGTTCAGGTAAACCCCTTAACGCCGAGGGTCGAGTTGCCGAACGGACCGTTCCCAACGCATGGCTGTGTTTGGATTGCGAACGAGTACCAGGGGGAAATACTCTTGTGGTTGAAGGATGGGCGGTTATCCGCCTTCGAATACGCGTGGATCACCGACGAAATACCTCTGAGATGGCCGCATCCCGACGAGCTCGTGATAGCCACCGATGATTAGCAAAGTACCCCTATGGCTGACCGCCCGTCAGTAATGGAGTCTTCGAAAGCCGTGCGGACATATGCGAGCTCAGACGGGGATCGAAGATCGTGTGCACGGCCGGCATATTCCCAACGATATGGGAGGCGTGATGGCGGCGGTGTTTCGCCGAGGACGTCGAGGACCGATACACCGAACCTCAGACCTGCTGCGCTTTCGCGGATGGTGGTAACTGGTTCAGCTCGTCGAGTTGTAGTCTTCCGTAGCGCTGATCGGAGAGCCGATCCGTTCAGCGAGTGTCAAGGAGTCCGGAGAGCTCGTCATCGTCTTCGGTAGCGGCGTGTGCATGGAAGTCGAGATCGACCCGCATCACGAGTCGTGCAACGTCAGTGGACCGCGCGGCTTTCTCGTCGTCTGTCTGGCAGGCGGCGAGCTCGCCACCCGCTAACCGAGCTGCGCCGCCAGCGCTTCGACGAGGTCACCCCGCTCGCCGACCGTCACGCCGCTCAGCCCCAGCCAGCCGGCCATGACGCCCAACTCGTGGGCCATCGCGAGAGCGACCCGCTGCGCGTCCTCCCCCGACTCCAGAAATGCGCCGACGACGAGCAGCACGCCGCTGGCACGGTCGGCCTTCAAATCGACGCGCGCTACCAGCCGGCCGTCGAGCAGGAAGGGCCAGACGTAGTAGCCGTACTGCCGCTTGGCCGCCGGCACGTAGATCTCGATGCGGTAGTGGAATCGAAAGAGCCGCTCGAGCCGGGGTCGGAAGAAGATCAGCGGGTCGAAGGGGCACAGCAGCGCGGTGCCGCGGTCTCGGCGGGGCACCACCTGGCCGGCCCGCAGGTACGCGGGCGCCGCCCAGCCGTCGACCTCCACCGGCTCCAGTTCCCCGGCCGCGACCAGCGACGCAATGGCGGGCTTCGCCTGGCCCGCCGCCAGCCGGAAGTAGTCGCGGATATCGGCCTCGGTGGCCACGCCCAGCGCGGTGGCGGCGCGCAGGCACAGCTCGCGGATCGCCTCGTCGTCGTCGACCTCGCGGGCCAGCACGTCCGCGGGGAGCACCCGCTCGGCCAGGTCGTAATGGCGAGCGAACCCGACCCGCGTCGCAGTGGCGAGCACGCCGGCCGCCCACAGCCCCTCGGCCACCCACTTGGTGTCGCTGCGGTTCCACCACGGTCCCTTGACGCGGCTCAGTGCCGCCGAGAGGTGCGCCTCGATCTGACCGGCGGTCGACGGTCCGAGCTCGGCGATCGCCGCGACGACGTCGTCGGCCAGCTGCGGGTTGGCGCGCACGATGTGGGTGCCCCACCGGCCGTCCCGGTATTGCCGCATCCGCCACCGCATCAGCGGCCAGTCCTCCACCGACATCAGCGCGGCCTCGTGCGCCCAGTACTCGACGAGCATCCGTGGCGCCCGCGCCGAGTGGCTCCATGCTGCAGCATCGAGCAGCGACCTGTCGTAGGGTCCGAGCCGGCTGAACACCGGCGCGTAGTGCGCCCGCACCGCCACCGACACCGAATCGAGTTGGAGCACCTGAATCCGTGTGATCAGCCGCCGCAGATGGGCGCGGGTGATCGGGCCGCGCGGCGCGCTATCGCCGAAGCCCTGAGCGGCGACCGCCACGCGACGGGCCTGCGCGGCGGTCAGCGTCATCGCGTGAAGCTGTGGAACCGGTACCGCAGGCCCGACGTGCTGACCCGCCAATCGCCGACAGTGCCGATCCAGCTGTCGTCGAGCACGGGCGCGACGGCGTCGGCGTCCTGGCGCGGCAGGTCGACGTCGACCTCGGTGACCTCACAGCGCGCCGCATGGGGCAGCGCCAGCCCGTAGATCTGCGCGCCGCCGATCACCCACACGTCGTCGCCGCTGATCCCGTCCAAGGAGTCGACGACGTCCGCACCTGGTGCGTCGTACGCGGCGTCACGGGTGACGACCACGTTGCGCCGGCCCGGTAGCGGACGGACGCTGCGCGGCAACGATTCCCACGTCAGGCGCCCCATCACCACGGTGCCGCCGACGGTCAACTCCTTGAAACGCGCCTGGTCTTCGGGCAGCCGCCACGGAATGTCACCGGCCCGGCCGATGACACCCGACGTCGACTGCGCCCAGATCAATTGCACGACTAGACCGCCACCGGCGCCTTGATGGCCGGATGCGGGTCGTAGTTGCGGATCTCGACGTCCTCGAAGGTGTAGTCGAAGATCGAATCGCGTTGCGCGAGCACCAGTTCGGGATACGGCCGCGGGTCCCGGCTGAGCTGCAGGGTGACCTGCTCGACGTGGTTGTCGTAGATGTGGCAGTCGCCGCCGGTCCAGATGAACTCACCGACGCCCAAGCCCGCCTGCGCCGCCATCATGTGCGTCAACAGTGCGTAGGACGCGATGTTGAACGGCACGCCCAGGAACAGGTCGGCGCTGCGCTGGTAGAGCTGGCACGAGAGCCGGCCGTCGGCGACGTAGAACTGGAAGAAGGCGTGGCAGGGCGGCAGCGCCATTCGCGGGATCTCCCCCACGTTCCACGCGGAGACGATGTTGCGGCGGCTGTCGGGGTCGGTGCGCAGCAACTGCAGGGCGGCGCTGATCTGGTCGATGTGCTCACCGGACGGCGTCGGCCACGACCGCCACTGCACGCCGTAGACGGGTCCGAGATCGCCGGTTTCCGACGCCCACTCGTCCCAGATGGTGACGCCGTGCTCCTGCAGCCATCGCACGTTCGAGTCGCCGCGCAGGAACCACAGCAGCTCGTAGATCACCGACTTGGTGTGCACCTTCTTGGTGGTGATCAGCGGGAAGCCGGCGTTCAGGTCGTAGCGGAGCTGGTGGCCGAACACGCTTCGGGTGCCGGTACCGGTGCGATCGGCTTTCGGCGTGCCCGTGGTCAACACCAGCCGCAGCAGATCCTCGTACGGCGTGTCGATCGGCACGCGGCCAGCTTACGTGCGACGCGGCGGGCGGAGTAGAACGGACACCATGCCGCGCGTCGCTGACACCGTCACCACTCCTGACGGAACCTGCCCTGTCGAACTGTTCACCCCCGACGGCGGCGACGGACCGTGGCCCGGTGTCGTGCTGTTCGTCGATGCCGGCGGCGTCCGCGACACGATGCGCGACATGGCGGCCCGGCTCGCCGGCTACGGCTACGGCGTGCTGCTGCCCGACGTCTACTACCGGCACGGGGACTGGGCGCCGTTCGACATGCGGACGGCGTTCAGCGATCCGGCCGAGCGAACCCGGTTGTTCGGGATGATCAAGAGCATCACCCCGGACATGGCGGCCGCCGACGCCGGCGCGTTCTTCGACTATCTCGCCGGGCGCGACGAGGTGAGCGGCCAGGCGTTCGGCACCACCGGCTACTGCATGGGCGGCCGGATGTCGCTGCTGGTGGCCGGTCGGCTGCCCGAGCGGGTGGCCGCCGCCGCGTCGTTCCACGGCGGCGGACTGGCCACCGAAGATCCCGGCAGCCCGCACCTGCTCGCCCACCGGATGACGGCCGCGGTGTACGTGGGCGGCGCCGAGAACGACCACTCGTTCACCCCGGAGCAGGCGCAGCTGCTCGACGAGGCGCTGACCAGCGCGGGCGTCGAGCACACCATCGAGATGTATCCGGCCGGCCACGGTTTCGCGGTGCCGGACAACCCGCCCTACGACGAGGCCGCCGCCGAGCGGCATTGGAACGCGACCGCGAACTTCTTCGGCCGCCACCTCCGAAAGTGAGCGCCGAGCGTGCCCGCACCGCGCGGATCACGCCGCGCGGTGTACGCCGCTGCCAACGCGAACTCGGCGAAAGCCGGGCATCGCACCTCCCTCACCCCATCAGCGTCGCCGCCAGCGTGCCACCGAGTTCATACGCTCGGTCACGGATCGCGGCGTCGATGCCGCTGGTGACCTCCAGGACGTCCGCCGCCTTGGTGAGCGCCAAGCCGGTGGCCAGACGCTCGACGGCCGTGACGGCACCGACGGTGTCGTTGTTGCCGTGCACCCACAGCCCGTAGGGCCGGCCGGCGACGTGGTCGAGGCTCGGGTAGTAGACGCTGTCGAAGAAGTGCTTGAGTGCCCCGGACATGTAGCCGAAGTTCGCGGTGGTGCCGAACAAATAACCGTCGGCGTCGAGCATGTCGGGCAGCGTCGCGGCGAGCGCCGGCCGGAGGACGACATCCACACCGCTGATCTCCGGATCGCGGGCGCCGGCGAGCACCGCCTCGAGCAGTTCCCGGGTGCCGGGCGAGGGCGTGTGGTGGACGACGAGCAAGGTGCTCACCGCGATGTCCCCTCCATCGCCACGGCCTTGCCCATCGCCTCCCGGGCGCGGCTGCGGTCGCCGGCGTAGTCGTAGGCGCGGGCCAACCGGTACCAGCGGCGCCAGTTGTCGGGATCGGCTTCGAGTTCGGCGCGCACTTGGTCGAACAGGGCGTCGGCGGCCTCGCGCTCGATGCGGCCCGACGGGCGCCGCGGCAGGCCGCTGACGTCGAGCTCCATTCCCTCGGCGTGCACGATGCGCGCCAGCCGCTGATGGGCGAGCCCGGCGCGCAGCGTGCTGACCAGCGCGTAGAGCCCGATGAGCGGAAGAATCAACAGACCGACGCCGAGCAGCGCGGCCACGGTGTCGCCCGACGTGAGCAGCCGCCAGCCGATGCGGCCGACGACGGCCAGGTAGAAGACCAGCGCCAGGCACATGAACGCGACGAGCACCTGGACGCGCAGCAGCCGGCCGCGGTCGCCGTTCATGACAGGCCGAGCAGCGATTCGATGCCGATCGTGAGCCCGGGACGGGAGCGGACCTCGCGGACGGCGAGCAGCACGCCGGGCACGAAGGACGTGCGGTCGATGCTGTCGTGCCGGATGGTCAGGGTCTCGCCCTGCGTGCCCAGCAGCACCTCCTGGTGCGCGACGAGCCCGGCCACCCGCACCGAGTGCACCGGGATGCCGTCGACGTCCGCGCCGCGGGCGCCGTCGAGGCCGGTGCTGGTGGCATCGGGGTTGGGCGGCATACCTTTTCGCGCCTCGGCGATCAGCTTCGCGGTCCGCGCCGCGGTGCCCGACGGGGCGTCGGCCTTGTTCGGGTGGTGCAGCTCGATGACTTCGACGGACTCGAAGAAGCGGGCGGCTTCGGCCGCGAACCGCATCGACAGCACGGCGCCGATCGCGAAGTTGGGGGCGATCACCACACCGGTCGCCGGCTGGTCGGCGAGCCAGGCGCGCACCTGATGTAGCCGCTGGTCGGTGAAACCGGTGGTGCCGACCACCGCCGAGATGCCGTTGGCGATCACGAACTCGAGGTTGTCCATCACCGCGTCGGGGTGGGTGAAGTCGATGACGACCTCGGTGTCGCTGTCGGTGAGCACGGTGAGCGGATCGCCGGCGTCGACCTCCGCGGACAGTGTCAGATCGTCCGCTTCGCGGACCGCCGCCACCATCGTGGCGCCCACCTTGCCTTTCGACCCCAGCACACCGACTCGCATGGGGCTCACCTTAGTGCGGGGCTACCGCGGCGAGGCTCCGCGCGGATGCTCGAAGATCAAGAAGCCGCGGATCACGCCCGATCAATCTTCATACTGAGGCGGTGCACGTCGGAGTTCCGACCGAGATCAAGGCCCACGAGTACCGGGTCGCGATCACACCGGCCGGCGTCGCCGAATTGACCGGACGCGGCCACGACGTCCTCGTCCAGAGCGGCGCGGGTGACGGCTCGGCCATCACCGACGCCGACTTCAAGGCGGCCGGAGCGCAGCTCGTCGCCACCGCCGACGAGGTGTGGCAGCGAGCCGACCTGGTGCTGAAGGTGAAAGAACCGGTCGAGGCCGAATACCACCGGTTGCGAGCCGGTCAGACGCTCTTCGCATACCTGCACCTCGCCGCGTCACGCCCCTGCACCGACGCGCTGTTGGCCTCGCACACGACGGCCATCGCTTACGAGACGGTGCAGACCGATGATGGCGCGCTTCCGCTGCTCGCCCCGATGAGCGAGGTGGCCGGCCGGCTCGCCGCGCAGGTCGGCGCCTACCACCTGATGGCGCCGTCGGGTGGCCGCGGCGTGCTCATGGGCGGAGTGCCCGGCGTGCGGCCCGCCGACGTCGCCGTGATCGGCGGCGGCACCGCCGGCCGCCACGCCGCCCGCACCGCCGCCGGCATGGGCGCTCACGTCACGGTGTTCGACGTCGACCCTGAACGGCTTCGCGCACTCGACGCGCTCTTCGGCGGACGCGTCGAGACCCGCTACTCGTCGGCCTACGACCTGGCCGACGCCGTGATCACCGCCGACCTGATCATCGGCGCGGTGCTGGTGCCCGGCGCGAAGGCGCCGACGCTGGTCAGCGAGTCGACGGTGACGGCGATGCGCCCGGGCGCGGTGCTGGTCGACGTCGCGATCGACCAGGGCGGCTGCTTCGAGAACTCGCGGCCCACCACCCACGACGACCCGACCTACGCCGTGCACCACACGGTGTTCTACTGCGTCGCGAACATGCCCGGCGCGGTGCCCCGGACCTCGACCTTCGCGCTGACGAACGCAACCATGCCCTACGTCGTCAGGCTGGCCGAGCAGGGCTGGCAGGCGGCATGCCGGACGGATCGGGCGCTGGCGCGCGGCCTGTCGACGCACGACGGAGCGCTGCTCAACGAGCGCGTCGCGCAGGCTGTGGGCCTGCCGTGCACCGATCCGGCGGCCGTGCTGTGACCGGCTATCCGCGCAGGCTGCGCTGGTAGCGCCGCATCCCGGCGATCCAGCCGTCGTAGTCGGCGCCCTTGTGCCGGTACATGGTGAGCACTTCCGGATGCGGAAGCACCAGGAACCGGCCGTCGCGCACCGCGTCGAGCGTGGCCGACGCGACGGCGCCGGGGCTGAGCACCTGGCCGGCCGACAGCACCGCGCCCGCGGCGAGCCGGCCGTCGTCGTCGGCGGCGTCACGCATGCCGGCCAGCAGCGCGGTGTCGACGCCCATCGGGCACACGCAGCTGACGCCGACGCCCTGATCGCCGTAGCTGATCGCCAGCCACTCGGCGAAGGCGACGGCGGCATGCTTGGTCACGCTGTAGCCGGCGGCGCCGAGCTGCGTCAGCAGGCCCGCCGCCGACGCGACGGCGACGAAATGCCCCTGCCCGCGCTGCACCCACTGCGGGACCAGCAGCCGCGCGGCGCGCACGTGCGCGCGCAGGTTGACGTCGAGTATCCGGTCCCAGTCGTCGTCGCACTCGCCGATGCCGGGTGGGCCGGTGATGCCCGCATTGGCGACGAAGATGTCGACCGGCCCGAACGCGCTCCCGGCGGCGTCGAGCAGCGCCGCGATCCCTTCGCCGTCGGCAGCGTCGGCGGCCTCCGCCACCGCCCGGTCGCCGCGGGCCACGATGGCCGACGCGGTCGAGGCGGCGCCGTCGGCGTCGAGGTCGCCGACCACCACGCTCGCGCCCGCTGCGGCGAACGCGTCGGCCAGGGCGGCGCCGATGCCCGAGGCGGCTCCGGTGACGACGACGACGCGTCCGGCGGGGTCCATGCGGTCAGGCTCCGATCGAACGCAGGGGTGCCGGCAGCTGGCGCGGCGACCGGTACGGCCCGAGCACCGCCGCGCCGTACTGCTTGGTCAACAGCCGGCGGGCGATGGCGTTGACGTCGTCGAGGGTGACGGCCTCGATGCGGGCGAGGGTGTCGGCGATGCTGCGGTGCTCGCCGTAGTTGAGCTCGTTGCGCCCGATGCGGTGCATCCGCGACGCCGAATCCTCCAGCCCCAGCACCAATCCGCCGCGCAGCGAACCCTTCGCGATCCGGCACTCGTCGGCGGTGATGCCGTCGCGGGCCACGGTCTCCAGCACGTCGGTGACCACCGTCACCACCTCGTCGAACCGTTCGGGCAGGCAGCCGGCGTACACCGACAGCGCGCCGACGTCGGCGAAGGTGTCGACCGTCGAGTACACCGAGTACGCCAGGCCCCGCCGCTCGCGGACCTCCTGGAACAGCCGGGAGCTGAGCCCGCCGCCCAGCGCGGTGTTGAGCACCGTCAACGCCCAGCGGTGCTGCCAGTACCGGCCCGGCACCCGCACGCCCAGCGACAGGTGCGTCTGCTCGTAGTCGCGGTCGACCAGCTGCAGTGTCGGGCGGCCCGGCACCCGGCCGGCGCCCTTGCGCGGCGGCTGCGGCTTGCGCCCCTCGACCAGCCGCGGCCCGAAATAGCGCCGCACCAGCGACACCACCTCGTCGTGCTCGATGTTCCCGGCGACGGCCACCACCATCCGCTCGGGCGTGTAGCGC
The DNA here is from genome assembly GCF_021213805.1 of Mycobacterium sp. MYCO198283. Lineage (GTDB taxonomy): Bacteria > Actinomycetota > Actinomycetes > Mycobacteriales > Mycobacteriaceae > Mycobacterium. The sequence continues at coordinate 134,448 of NZ_JAJQJI010000008.1, read as the reverse complement.
CGCATGTGGAAGGAGTGCAACTGCGCGCGCGTCATCTGGGTCACCGACTCGACGCTGCCGATCACCGGCCGCCCGACGGGATGATCGCCGAACAGCGCCGACAGGAACACATCCCCGAGCGCGTCCTCGGGATCGTCGTCGCGCATCGCGAGCTCTTCGAGCACCACCGCCCGCTCGAGCTCGACGTCCTGAGCCAGACAGCGGCCCCGTAGGACGACGTCGGCCACCAGGTCGACGGCCAGCTCGAGGTCGTCGTCGAGCACGTGGGCGTAATAGCAGGTGTGCTCGCGCGCGGTGAAGGCGTTCAGCTCGCCACCGACCGCGTCCACCGCCTGCGCGATCTCGACCGCGGTGCGGGTCGGTGTCGCCTTGAACAGCAGGTGTTCCAGGAAGTGCGCCGCGCCGGCCACGGTGGCACCCTCGTCGCGGGAGCCGACGTTGACCCAGCAGCCCACCGACGCCGAATGCACCGACGGCACGTATTCAGTGACCACGCGGATGCCGCCCGGCAGGGTGGTGCGGCGCACCGCGGGCGCTGCGTGCGCGGTGTGCCCGCTTCGACGCAGCGCCCCGGCGTGCTCAGCTGCTGGCGGCCGCGGCATCGGCGGGTGCCGCGTCACCGGACGCGCCGTTGTCGTTCTCCGACTCCTCGGCGACCAGGATCAGCGAGATCTTGCCGCGGTTGTCGATGTCGGCGATCTCGACGCGCAGCTTGTCACCGACCTTGGCGACGTCCTCGACCTTGGCGATCCGCTTGCCGCGGCCCAGCTTGCTGATGTGGACCAGGCCGTCGCGACCCGGCAGCAGCGACACGAACGCCCCGAAATCGGTGGTCTTGACGACGGTGCCGAGGAATCGCTCGCCGACGGTCGGCAGCTGCGGATTGGCGATGGCGTTGATCTTGTCGATCGCGGCCTGCGCCGACAGCCCGTCGGCTGCCCCGACGAACACCGTGCCGTCGTCCTCGATGGAGATCTGCGCGCCGGTCTCCTCGGTGATGGAGTTGATCATCTTGCCCTTGGGCCCGATCACCTCGCCGATCTTGTCGATCGGCACCTTGATGGTCGTGATGCGCGGAGCGTGCGGGCTCATCTCGTCGGGGGCGTCGATGGCCTCGGCCATCACCTCGAGGATGGTGACCCGGGCGTCCTTGGCCTGTGACAGCGCACCGGCGAGCACCTGGGACGGGATGCCGTCGAGCTTGGTGTCGAGCTGCAGCGCGGTGACGAAGTCCTTGGTGCCGGCGACCTTGAAGTCCATGTCGCCGAACGCGTCCTCGGCGCCCAGGATGTCGGTCAGCGCGACGAAGCGCCGCTCGATGCTCGTGGTGCCGTCTCCTGCCTCGACGTCGATGTCGTCGGACACCAGGCCCATCGCGATGCCGGCCACCGGCGCCTTGAGCGGCACGCCGGCGTTCAGCAGCGCCAGCGTCGACGCGCAGACCGAGCCCATGGACGTCGAGCCGTTGGAGCTGAGCGCCTCGGACACCTGGCGGATGGCGTAGGGGAACTCCTCGACGCTGGGCAGCACCGGGATGAGCGCCCGCTCGGCCAGCGCGCCGTGGCCGATCTCGCGGCGCTTCGGCGAACCCACGCGGCCGGTCTCACCGGTCGAGTACGGCGGGAAGTTGTAGTGGTGCATGTAGCGCTTGGACGTCTCCGGCCCCAGCGAGTCGATCTGCTGCGCCATCTTCATCATGTCCAGCGTCGTGATGCCCAGGATCTGGGTCTCGCCGCGCTCGAACAGGGCACTGCCGTGCGCGCGGGGCACCACCGACACCTCGGCCGAGAGCGCGCGGATGTCGGTGATGCCGCGGCCGTCGATGCGGAAGTGGTCGGTGAGGATGCGCTGGCGCACGAGCTTCTTGGTCAGTGAGCGGAACGCGGCGCTGACCTCCTTCTCCCGACCGGCGTAGCTCTCGGCGAGCCGCGCCAGCACCTCGTCGCGGATCTCGTCGGTGCGCTCGTTACGCTCGGCCTTGCCGGCGATGGTCAGCGCGGCGGAGAGCTCATCGGTGGCGACGGAGGCCACCGCGTAGTAGACGTCCTCGCCGTACTCGGGGAACACCGGGAAGTCGGCGGTCTCCTTGCCGGCCACCTCGAACAGCTCCTGCTGCGTGCGGCACAGCGTGGCGATGAACGGCTTGGCCGCCTCCAGCCCCTCGGCCACCACGGCCTCGGTGGGCGCCTGGGCGCCGCCGTCGATCAGCTCGATGACGTGTTCGGTGGCCTCGGCCTCGACCATCATGATCGCGACGTCGTCGTCCTCGACGAGGCGGCCGGCGACCACCATGTCGAACACCGCGCGCTCCAGTTGCTCGACGGTGGGGAACGCCACCCACTGGCCGTCGATCAGCGCGACGCGGACGCCGCCGACCGGGCCGGAGAACGGCAGCCCCGAGATCTGCGTCGACGCCGACGCGGCGTTGATTGCGAGTACGTCGTACAGGTCCTTCGGATCCAGGCTCAGCACGGTGACGACCACCTGGACCTCGTTGCGCAGCCCGGAGATGAACGTCGGGCGCAGCGGCCGGTCGATGAGCCGGCAGGTCAGGATCGCGTCGGTGGAGGGCCGGCCCTCGCGCCGGAAGAACGATCCGGGGATGCGCCCGGCGGCGTACATGCGCTCTTCGACGTCGATGGTCAGCGGGAAGAAGTCGAAATGCTCCTTCGGGTGCTTGCTGGCGGTGGTCGCCGACAGCAGCATGGTGTCGTCGTCGAGGTAGGCGGCGACGGCGCCGGCGGCCTGCTGCGCAAGCCGACCGGTCTCGAAGCGAATGGTGCGGGTGCCGAAGCTCCCGTTGTCGATGGTGGCGGTCGCCTCGAAGACGCCCTCGTCGATTTCAGCTACAGACATACGTGTCCGCGGGCCTTCCATTGTTCAGGTGTTTTTGCGGGCCACGACGGGGCACGACAGTGCCGGCAAGACCCTGACCTGTTCACGGCTACGGCCGTCGATCGAAGCGGCCGGACTGTGCGCTTGCGGGAAGCCCGGCAGCCACTACCGAAGACCGCCCGAAACGGTGAGGCGTCCTGGTCGTGACGACGCGGGAACGGCGCGCGAAACTGCGCTGACCGCACCACGATGTTGCGAAACGCAACGCTCCTACTCTACACCGCGACCCCTGGCAACCGGACCGGACCGGTCCGGCGTCAGCTGACGGCTTCGACGCAGACGGTGAACCGGCGCCTGTCGTAGGCATGGCCCTGCCCGGTGGCGCACCGGCTGACGTCGGCGACGCCGTCGAGGATCTCCAGCGCACGCTCGCGATGCGGTGCGTCGGCGTCGTGGCAGTCGACGCGGTAGGGATCGGCGGCGCCCTCGGGGTCGACGTTCATGCACGTGCCGATCACCCAGTCGATGTCCAGGCACAGCGTCGACGGGGCGTCCGCGAACGTGCTGTGCGCGGTGTAGGACGAATCGGCGTCGGCCGGGCACTGGTCGCTGTCGGCCACTTTCGCGGCGACCCGGAAATTCGACTCGGCGCTGCCGCACGCCGCTTTGACGGCCTCGGGCCGGTCGGCGGTGCCGCCCAATCGCAGGCAGTCACCGGACTGCAGATTGGCGGCGCCGGCGGTGAAGGCGCAGCCGGCTGCCGTCGTGGCCACGAACCAGGCCGCCGCGACGGGCAGGGCGCGCACCCTCAGCGGCGCAGGCCGAGCCGCTCGATCAACGACCGGTAGCGCTCGACGTCCACCTCGGCGACGTACTTGAGCAGGCGGCGCCGGCGACCGACGAGCAGCAGCAGGCCGCGGCGCGAGTGGTGGTCGTGCTTGTGGATCTTCAGGTGCTCGGTCAGGTCGGAGATCCGCTTGGTCAGCAGGGCGATCTGCGCCTCTGGCGACCCGGTGTCGGTCTGGTGCAGGCCGTACTGCCCGAGTATTTCCTTCTTCTGTTCAGCGGTCAGCGCCACGAGCCACACTCCATCTGTTTCAGTCCGCGTTCCTTGCGAGATCCGATCGGCGCGGCCACCGCGGACCGCAGCACGCGCCGTTACCGGTCGCGAACTTTACCGCCCGGCGACGAGGGAGCGAAATCGTCGCTGCCCGGCTCGGCGCCGCGCAGGACGGCGGATCACGACGAGACGAGGATGGCGCGTGCCCGTTCGGTGTCACGCTCCATCGCCACGACGAGGTCCTGCACCGAGTCGAACCTCTCCTGCCCGCGCAGCCGCGCCACGAAGTCGACCGCGACGTGCTGGCCGTAGAGGTCGGCCGAGGTGTCGAGCACGTAGGCCTCGACGGTGCGGGTGCGGCCGGAGAACGTCGGGTTGGTGCCCACCGAGACGGCGGCCTGGTACCGCTCCCCCGGCACGACCGTGCCCACCACCGGGCCGTGCCCCAGGACGGTGAACCAGCACGCGTACACCCCGTCGGCCGGGATGGCCGCATACATCGGGGGCGCGACGTTGGCGGTGGGGAAGCCGAGCACCCGGCCGCGTCCCTCGCCGCGCACCACGACGCCTTCCACGCGGTGGGGCCGGCCGAGCGCTTCGGCGGCGGCCACCACCTCACCGGCGTCGACGCACGACCGGATGTAGGTCGACGAGAAGGTCACCGTCTCCTGCTGGTGGTGCTCGGCGACCAGGGACACCGACTGGACCGCGAACCCGAGCCGTTCGCCGCTGCGGCGCAGCATCTCGACGTTGCCGGCGGCCTTCTTGCCGAAGGTGAAGTTCTCGCCGACGACGACCTCAACGACGTGCAGCCGCTCGACGAGCAGCTCGTGGATGTAGCGGTCCGGCGTGAGCTTCATGAACTCCGGCGTGAACGGCATCACGAGGAAGACGTCGATGCCGAGCTCCTCGACGAGCTCGGCCCGGCGCGCGAGCGTGGTGAGCTGCGCCGGGTGGCTGCCTGGGAACACCACTTCCATGGGGTGCGGGTCGAACGTCATGAGCACCGTCGGCACGCCGCGGCTGCGGGCGGCCTTGACCGCCGTCGCGATCAGCTCGGCGTGGCCGCGGTGCACGCCGTCGAAGACGCCGATCGTCAGCACGCACCGGCCCCAGTCCGTGGGGATCTCGTCTTGGCCGCGCCACCGCTGCACAGCGGCAAGCCTACGCAGCGCCTCGGCGCGCGGGCGGCCGGAGTCCGCCGCAACGGGTGAAGTTTGCCTAAACTTCCACCTGTGACCTCTGCCGGGAGTTCCGCCGCCGACGCGCGTGAGCTGTCGTCGGTGGCGCAGGACTACCTGAAGGTGATCTGGACCGCCCAGGAGTGGTCACCGGACCGGGTGAGCACCAAGATGCTCGCGGAGCGCATCGGGGTCTCGGCCAGTACCGCGTCCGAATCCATCCGCAAGCTGGCCGACCAGGGACTCGTCGAGCACGAGAAGTACGGGGCGGTGACGCTGACCGCCGCGGGCCGGCGCGCCGCGCTGGCGATGGTGCGTCGTCACCGGCTGCTGGAGACCTACCTGGTGAACGAACTCGGCTACGGCTGGGACGAGGTGCACGACGAGGCCGAGATCCTGGAGCACGCCGTCTCCGACCGGCTGATGGACCGGATCGACGCCAAGCTGGGCTATCCGCGCCGCGATCCGCACGGCGACCCGATCCCCGCCGTCGACGGGCAGGTGCCGACACCACCGGCTCGGCAGCTGTCCGAGTGCTCGGACGGCGACTCGGGCACCGTCGCCCGCATCTCCGACGCCGACCCGGAGATGCTGCGCTACTTCGGCTCCGTCGGCATCACGCTCGACACCCGGCTGAGTGTGCTGGCCCGGCGCGACTTCGCGGGGACGGTGTCGGTGGCGGTGGCCGCCCCGGACGGCGCGGCCACCACGGTGGAATTGGGTCAGCCTGCGGCGCAAGCCATCTGGGTGGTCGGGTGAGCGGTGCGTTTCACGCCGCGGGCCCGCGGGTAGGCGCGTCGAGGTGGCGAACTCCGCTCTCGGCCTCCCCGATCCCATCCGAGCCTGCCTGTTCGACCTCGACGGCGTGCTCACGCAGACCGCGAAGGTGCACGCCGCGGCGTGGAAGCAGATGTTCGACGAGTACCTGCGCCGCCGCAGCGAGGCCACCGGGGAGCCGTTCATCCCGTTCGACGCCGGCGCCGACTACCAGACCTACGTCGACGGCAAGCGACGCGACGACGGGACACGGTCCTTCCTGCAGTCGCGGGGCATCACGCTGCCCGACGGCGCGCCGGACGATCCGCCGGACGCCGACACCGTCACCGGTCTCGGCGCGCGCAAGAACGAGCTGGTGACCGAGGTCATCCGCCGCGACGGCGTGCAGACCTACGACGGCTCGGTGCGCTACGTGCGGGCCGTGCGCGACGCGGGGCTGGCGTGCGCGGTGGTGTCCTCCAGCGCGAACACCGAGGCGGTGCTGGCCGCCGCCGGCATCGCCGACCTGTTCGACGCCCGCATCGACGGGGTGGTCGCCGCGCAGCGCAACCTGCGGGGCAAGCCCGAACCCGACACGTTCCTGGCCGGCGCCGATGCGGTGGGGGCGGCACCGGAGCATGCCGCGGTCTTCGAGGACGCGCTCGCGGGGGTGGCGGCGGGCCGGGCCGGCGCATTCGGCTACGTCGTGGGGGTCGACCGCGTCGGCCAGCGCGCGGAGCTGCTCTCGCACGGCGCCGACGTCGTCGTCGACGACCTCGCCGAACTGCTCGGGCCGGCATGATCATCAACGACCCGTGTTTCGCCGTCGAACCCTGGTGCGTGCGAGCCGACACGCTCAAGCTGGACATGCTCGACGAGGTCGAATCGGTGTTCGCGCTGTCCAACGGCCACATCGGCTGGCGGGCGAACCTCGACGAGGGCGAGCCCAACGGGCTGCCGGGCACCTACCTCAACGGCGTGTGGGAGCAGCACCCGCTGCCCTACGCCGAGGGCGGCTACGGCTATCCCGAGCTCGGGCAGACCGTGATCAACGTGACCAACGGCAAGCTGATCCGGCTGCTGGTCGACGACGAGCCGTTCGACGTCCGCTACGGCGAGCTCCACCACCACGAGTTCGTCCTCGACTTCCGCGACGGGGTGCTGCGCCGGCGGGTGGAGTGGACGTCGCCGTCGGGACGCACGGTACGGGTCACGTCGACGCGGCTGGTGTCGCTGGTGCAGCGGGCGGTGGCCGCGGTGCACTACGAGGTGGAGGCGGTCGACGGCACCGCGCGCATCGTCGTGCAGTCGGAGCTGGTCGCGAACGAGGCGATGCCGGCGGCGGAATCCGGCGATCCGCGGGTGTCCAAGGTGCTGCAGTCCCCGCTGGTGCCGGAGGACCACGACTGCCACGGCCTGACCGCCGAGCTCGTGCACCGCACCCGCGAGAGCCAGCTGCAGCTGGCCTGCGCCATGGACCACGTCGCGGCCGGGCCCGCCGACCTGCACCAGGAGTGTGAGAGCTATCCCGACCTGGCTCGGGTGACGTTCACCGCCGACCTGGAGCCCGGCACACCGCTGCGGCTGGTCAAGCTGGTGTCCTACGGCTGGTCGAGCGTGCGCTCCATGACGGGGCTGCGGGCGCAGGTCGCCGCCGCGCTCACCGGCGCCCGGGCCAGCGGCTGGGACGGTCTGCTCGCGGAGCAACGCGACTTCCTCGACGACTTCTGGCAGCACGCCGACGTGGAGGTCGACGGCGATCCCGAGATCCAGCAGGCCGTGCGGTTCGCGCTGTTCCACGTGCTGCAGGCGGGCGCGCGGGCGGAGGGCCGGGCGATCCCCGCCAAGGGCCTCACGGGCTCGGGATACGACGGCCACACCTTCTGGGACACCGAGACGTTCGTGCTGCCGGTACTCACCTACACCTGCCCGGAGCCGGTGGCGAACGCGCTGCGCTGGCGCCACTCGACGCTGCCGCTCGCCCTGCAGCGGGCGGAGACGCTCGGGCTGCGCGGGGCGGCCTTCCCGTGGCGCACCATCGCCGGGCAGGAGTGCTCCGGCTACTGGCCCGCCGGCACCGCCGCCTTCCACATCAACGCCGACATCGCCGACGCCGTCATCCGTTATCTCCGGGCCACCGAGGACGAACGCTTCGAGCGCGACGTCGCGGTGGACCTGTTGGTGCACACGGCACGGCTGTGGCGCAGCCTCGGGCACCACAACGGTTCGGGACTGTTCCGCATCGACGGGGTGACCGGCCCGGACGAGTACAGCGCGGTCAGCGACAACAACGTGTTCACGAACCTGATGGCGCAGCAGAACATGTGGGCCGCCGCCGAGATCACCCGCAAGCACCCGGACCGGGCACGCGACCTCGGCGTGGACGACGAGGAGCGGGCGTCGTGGCGCGACGCCGCCGACGCCATGTACATCCCCTACGACGACGAGCTCGGCGTGCACCCGCAGGCCGACAACTTCACCAAGCATGACGGGTGGGACTTCGCCAACACGCCGCCCGACAAGTACCCGCTGCTGCTGCACTACCCCTATTTCGACCTCTACCGGCGCCAGGTGGTGAAGCAGGCGGATCTGGTGCTGGCGATGCACCTGCGCGGCGACGCGTTCACGGCCGAGCAGAAGGCCCGCAACTTCGACTACTACGAGCGCATCACCGTCCGCGACTCCTCGCTGTCGGCGGCCACCCAATCGGTGCTCGCCGCCGAGGTCGGGCACCTCGACCTGGCCTACGCGTACCTGGGCGAAGCGGCGATGATGGACCTCGACAACCTCGCCGACAACACCGGACACGGCCTGCACATGGCCTCGCTGGCCGGGGCCTGGCTGGCGCTGGTCGCCGGCCTCGGCGGGATGCGCGACTGCGGCGGCCACCACCTGTCGTTCGCGCCGCGGCTGCCCGAGCAGCTGACCCGGCTGGCCTTCGGCCTCACCCACCGCGGCCGCCGCCTCCGCGTCGAGATCACCCACCAGCACGCCACCTACCGGCTGCTCGACGGCGACGAGTTCACGTTCGACCACCACGGCGACCAGCAGCGCGTGACCGTCGAGGAGCCCGTGACGCTGCCGATCCCGGCGCCGCCGAAGGTCCAGCCGGTGCGCCCACCGGTGCACCGCGAGCCGCGCCGCGGCAACTGCCCGCCGTGCTGAGTGCGCACGTTGTTCGTCGCTACAGCGTCGCGGGGCGCAGGACGACCACCGAACGGGTGCGCGCGCCGGCGTCCGCCAGCAGCGCGATGACGGTGCCGTCGGGCGCAGTGGTGGCGTAGGGACCGTCGATGCCGGCCGGCGGTAGCGCCCGCCCGTGCCGCGCCGCCTCGGCCTCGGCGTCGGTCAGCTCGCGACGGGGGAAGGTCAGCAGGCAGGCCTCGTCGAGGGTGTAGGTCAGGTGTGGGCGCTGCGCGAGGGCGTCGAGGCCCACCGCGGCGGCCAGCTCGAATCGGCCGACCCGGGTGCGCCGCAGAGCTGTCAGGTGGCCGCCGACACCCAGCGCGGCGCCGACGTCGCGGGCCAGCGCTCGGATGTAGGTGCCCGACGAGCAGTCGACCACCACATCGGCGTCCAGGACGCCGTCGCCCCGGCGGACGGCCAGCACGTCGAACCGCGAGATCCGCACCCGCCGCGCCGCCAGCTCCACGGGTTTCCCCTCGCGGGCCAACCGGTAGGCGCGCTGCCCGCCGACCTTGACGGCGCTCACCGCTGACGGCACCTGGTCGATCTCCCCGCGCAGCGCCGCGACCGCGTCGGCGAGGGCCGCATCCGACACATGCTCCGCCGACGTTCGTTGCACCACAACACCTTCGGCGTCGTCGGTGGTGGTGGTCGCGCCGAGCCGGATGGTCGCGGTGTAGGACTTCTCGGTGCCGGCGAGCAGGCCGAGGAGCTTGGTCGCGCGCTCGACGCCGATCACGAGCACCCCGGTCGCCATCGGGTCGAGGGTTCCGGCGTGCCCCACCTTGCGGGTGCCGAAGATGCGCCGGCAGCGCCCGACGACGTCGTGACTGGTCCAGCCCGCCGGTTTGTCGACGACGACGATGCCCGCGGTCACAGCACGATCGCCGTGAGCGCCAGCCCACCGGCGACCGACCACCGGCCCGCAAGCGACTCCAGCGGCGGACCGGCGGGGGCGGCGGGGTCGACCAGTATTCGGGAGACGAACTCTCCCGACGTACCGCTCGGACCGACCGTGAAGCGGATGTGCGCGTCCTCGAAGCCCAGCCAGCGCCGCGTCACCGGAAACCAGGCCTTGTAGGTGGCCTCCTTGGCGCAGAACAGGATCCGGTCCCAGTGCAGCCCCGCCGGCAGCGCCGCGAGCTCGTGGCGTTCGGCGGGCAGGCTGATGGCGTCCAGCACGCCGTCGGGCAGGACGTCGTGCGGTTCGGCGTCGATGCCGATGGACCGGACCGCGCCGCGGCGACCCACGACCGCGCCGCGGTAGCCCTCGCAGTGCGTGAGGCTGCCGACCACCCCGTCGGGCCAGCACGGCTCGCCCTTCTCTCCCTTGAGGATCGGCACGGCGGGCACCCCGAGCTCGGCCAGCGCCAGCCGCGCGCAGTGCCGCACGGTGACGAACTCGTTGCGCCGCTTGGCGACCGACTTGGCCACCAGCGGCGCCTCCTCGGGCAGCGGCGCCAGCCCGGGCGGGTCGTCGTAGCACTCGGCGGCGTGGACGATCGGCGGCACCACGGCGGAGATGAGCGCGCTCACGGCTGCCGCCTGCTCTGCAACCGGTCGCGGACCTTCTCCGACGCCGCACGCAGCTCGTCGGTGATGACGAAGTGCCCGCCGAACTCGTTGAGGTAGCCGGGCGTGTACTGCGGGTCCGGCAGCACCTGCCGCAGCCATCGATACGGTCTGCGCCGCCGCCACTCCCGCGGATAGCCGACCGACACCTCCTCGAACCGCACGCCGTCATACCAGGTAGTGCGCGGAATGTGGAGGTGGCCGTACACCGAGCAGACCGCCCGGTAGCGCACGTGCCAGTCGGCGGTCTCGGTGGTGCCGCACCACATCGAGAACTCGGGGTAGAACAGCACGTCGCAGGGTTCGCGGACCATCGGGAAGTGGTTCACCAGCACCGTCGGGAGGTCCGGGTCGAGGTCGTCGAGCCGGCGGCGGGTCACGGCCAGCCGGTCGCGGCACCAGGCGTCCTTCGTGGCGTACGGCTCGTGGCTCAGCACGAACTCGTCGGTGGCGAGCACGTTGCGCTGCTTGGCGATCGCCAGCCCTTCGGCCTTCGTCTCGGCACCGGCCGGCAGGAACGAGTAGTCGTAGAGCAGGAACAGCGGCACCACCGTGACAGGACCGCCGTCGCCGGTCCACACCGGGTAGGGGTCCTCGGGGGTGAGCACGCCCAGGTCGCGGCACAGCTCCACCAGGTAGTCGTAGCGGGCCTGGCCGAACACCTGCACCGGGTCCTTGCTGGTGGTCCACAACTCGTGGTTGCCGGGCACCCAGATGACCGTGTCGAAGCGCTGCGCCAGCAGGGTCAGCGCCCACCGGATCTCGTCGGTGCGCTCGGCGACGTCGCCGGCGACGATCAACCAGTCGCCGGGCGAGGTGGGGTACAGCGACTCGGTGACCGGCTTGTTGCCGCTGTGACCGGTGTGTAGGTCACTGACCGCCCAGAGTGTCGCCACGAGAAGCCAGCCTAACGAAGCACGAGTGCGGGCAATTGGAACGTGTTCTCATTTCGGCGGCGCCGACGACGTACACTGCCCGCCATGGCCGCAAGCACGCGAGGAGCCCGGATCGCTCGGCGGCTGCGGCTGCTCGCGTCCACCGCAGCGCTGGCCGTCGCGGTCGTCATGGTGTGGCAGACGAGCACACCGCCGTCGTCGCCGGCGCGCGTCGAGCTGCGGTCGACCTTCGCCCCGATGTCGGCGGCGTCCACCACGATCAAATGGCCCGTCATCGACATCACCGATCCCGAGCCGTTCAACCCCTGCGAGGACATCCCGATCGACGTGGTGAGCGGACTGGGGTTGGCCTTCACCCCGCCGCAACGCGAGACGGAGCTGCGCTGTCACTACGACGCCGGCAACTACCAGATGGCCATCGAGCCGATCGTGTGGCGCACGTACGCCGAGACGCTGCCGCCCGATGCGGTGCAGTTCGACGTGCAAGGCCACCGCGCCGCCGAGTTCTGGATCATGAAGCCGACGGACTGGAACAGCCGCTGGTGGATCACCTGCATGATCGCGTTCAAGACCGACTACGGCGTGTTGCAGCAATCGATCTTCTACTCCCCCATCTACTCCCAGCCGGACGTCGACTGCATGGCCGAGAACCGGATGCGCGCCGAGCAACTGGTGCCCCACTACGTGTTCTGACCGACCGCCTCGCGGACCCGGCCCGCGACGGCGAGCAACGTCTCCTCATCGTGCACCGCGGTGCCGGGCGCGCAATCCACCGGCAGCTCCACCCAGCTGGTGCAGCCGCCGTAGCCGGGGTGCCTTGCAAGCGTGACCGGTTCGGTCAGCCGATAGGCCTGTACCACCAGCGCGGCAAGCCGGTGCTTGGGCCGGAAATCGAGCCGGTCGGCCCGCACGGACGCCGCCGTCCAGATGTGGGTGTCCTCGATCGTCGCCAGCCCGTCGGGGCGTTCGACCGCCACGGCGGCGACGACGCGGGCCGCCGCCCGAATCACCAGCCGGTGCTCGGTGCTGTCGGCCGCGGCAGCGGCGAGCAGGTCGCGGTGCTCCGGCCGCACTCGCTCGGCATGGCTGTGGGCGACGGTCGGGAAGAGCAGGAACCGCTCGGCGCGCAGCGTGAAGCGCTTCTCACCGATGCCGCCCTTGCGCAGCAGCACCGTCTGCCGACCGTCGAGCAGCGCCGCAACGACCGCGCTCCACTCCTTGAGTGCAGCGGTGGTCACGCCCGGCGTGCGGCGAGGCGGGCCTGCACCTCCGGCCGGCGCAGCGGCGGCACCGTCCTGGGTGGCTGGCGACGCGGCGGCAACGAGCGCAGCAGCCGCGTCGTGGTGGCGGTGACCTCGGCGACGGCGGCCTCGAACGCATCGGCGGTGGCGGGCGTCGGGCGGGTGAGCCCGCTGACCTTGCGGACGTACTGTCGGGCGGCCGCCTCGATCTCGGCGTCGGTGGCGGCCGGTTCCAGTCCCCGCAGCTCGGTGATGTTCCGGCACATGCCTCCCACGATAGGCCGCGCCGGGCGGGCCGATACGGTGAAGCCATGACCGATGACGCCGCCGACCTGCTGCTGATCTCCACCGAGGACCGGGTGCGGACCCTCACCCTGAACCGCCCGCAATCGCGCAACGCGCTGTCGGCCGCACTGCGCGAACGGTTCTTCGGCGCCCTGCGCGACGCCCAGGCCGACGAGGACGTCGACGTCGTCATCGTCACCGGTAGCGACCCCGTGTTCTGCGCCGGGCTCGACCTCAAGGAACTCGGTGACAGCGCCGCGCTGCCGGACATCTCCCCGAAGTGGCCGCCGATGACCAAGCCCGTGGTCGGCGCCATCAACGGCGCAGCGGTTACCGGCGGGCTGGAAGTGGCGCTCTACTGCGACATCCTCATCGCCTCCGAGCAGGCCCGGTTCGCCGACACCCACGCCCGGGTCGGCCTGCTGCCGACCTGGGGACTGTCGGTGCGGCTGCCGCAGAAGGTGGGCGTCGGGCTCGCCCGGCGGATGAGCCTCACCGGCGACTACCTGTCCGCGGCCGACGCGCTGCGCGCCGGGCTGGTCACCGAGGTGGTGCCGCACGACCAGCTGCTCCCGCGGGCCCGGGAGGTGGCGGCGGCGATCGTCGGCAACAACCAGGCCGCGGTCCGCGCGCTGCTGGCGTCGTATCACCGCATCGACGCCGCGCAGACCGACGCCGGGCTGTGGATCGAGGCCCAATCGGCGCGTGAGTACGGCGCCACCGGCACCGACATCGCCGCCAACCGCGACGCGGTGCTGCAGCGGGGCCGCCAACAAGTGCGCTGACCGGCAGTGCTCACGGCTTACGGTGAGCACGTGGCCTATTCGCCGATCCCGTTTCCGATGGCGCGCAAGCGCCCACACCCCACCGCCGACATCGTCGTCTCGGCGCTCGTGCTGTGCCTGCAGCTCGCGCTCACGATGCTCATCGTGATCTGGTCGCCGATGTGGGTGATGGCCACCGACAGCTGCGGGCCGGACTGCCCCACCGGATACCTCACCGCCGGATACGCGGTCGCCTACGGCGGCATGGCGGTCGCCCTCGGGGTGGCTGTCGGTGGCATGGCCCTGTGCTACGTGCGACGCCTGCCGCTGATGTGGCTCTGCCCGGTGCTGGGGACGGCGATCACGCTGGGTACCACCACCGTGGGCGTCAACCTCGCCGAGCGGCTGATGAACTACTGACGGTCAGCCGGTGCCGGGAACGGCCCACCGGCCCGACAGCGCGCGCCAGCCGACGAACGCCAGCCGCAGCACCATGAACGTCGACAGCCCGGACCAGATTCCGAGCAGTCCCCAGCCGTACGCCAGCGACAGCCAGCTGAGCGGCAGGAAGCCGATCACCGCGCTCGCCAGCGTGGCGTTGCGCATGAACGTCGCGTCGCCCGCCCCGAGCAGCACGCCGTCGAGCGCGAACACCACGCCCGCCACCGGCAATTGGGCGACGAGGAACCACCACGGCACGCCCACGGCGTCGAGCACCGCGCGGTCGTCGGTGAACAGGCCCGGCATCAGGTCCGCGCCGGCCGCCAACACGGCCGCGATCACCGTCGCCGCGACCGTCGAGAACACCGTCACCCGACGGGCCACCGACCTCGCCTGCCGGACCCGGCCCGCCCCGAGCGCGGCACCGACGAGCGACTGCGCGGCGATCGCCAGCGAGTCGAGCACCAGCGCGAGGAAATTCCACAGCTGCAGCACCACCTGGTGTGCCGCGACCGCCGCCGCACCGAAGCGGGCCGCCACCGCGGCGGCCGACACGAAGCACGTCTGGAACACCACGGTCCGCAGGAAGAGGTCACGCCCCATCACCGATTGCGCCCGCAGCGTGCCCAGGTCGACCCGCAACGGCACCCGCTCGGCGAGCAGTGCGCGGGCGAACAGCAGCGCCGCCAGCCATTGCCCCACGGCGTTGGCGAGCGCCGATCCCGCGAGCTCCAGCCGAGGCAGCCCGCACAGCCCGTAGACCAGCAGCGGGCACAGCACCGCGGAGACCGCGAAGCCGGTGACGACGTAACGCAGCGGCCGCATCGTGTCCTGCACCCCGCGCATCCAGCCGTTCCCGGCGAGCGACATCAGCATCGCGGGCGCGGCCACGATCGCGATCCGCAGCCAGCACAACGCCTCGTCGGCGATCCGCGGATCCGACCCGATCGCCGACACGATCGGCACCGCGGCGGCCGCCACGACGACAACCAACACGCTGCCCAATCCGACCGCGAACCAGGTGGCCTGCACTCCTTCGTGCACAGCGGCCGCGCGGTCGCCGGCACCGAAATGCCGCGCTGCGCGGGCCGTCGTGCCGTAGGAGAGGAAGACCAGCTGGGAGCCGACCAGGCCGACGACCAGCCCGCCGACCGCCAGACCCGCGAGCGGCAGCGCCCCGAGCCGGCCGACGACGGCCAGGTCGAAGAGCAGGTACAGCGGTTCGGCGGCCAGTACCCCGAGCGCCGGGAAGGCCAGCGCGGCGATCCGGCGACCGTCGGCGGCGCGGTCCGTGTCAGCCAAGCGCCGCGCGCAGCGCCGCGATGACGTCGTCGACCGGCCCGTCGGCGGAGTAGCCCGCCGCCAGCCGGTGGCCGCCACCGCCGAAGGTCGACGCCACGGCCGCCAGGTCCACCGCGCTCTTGGCGCGCATGGACACCGACCAGTGCTGCGGCTCGACCTCTTTGAACACTGCGGCCACTTCCGCCTGCTGCGTGGTGCGCACGATGTCGACGATGCTCTCGACTTCCTCGGAGCGGGCGCCGGCCCAATCGTGGTGTGGCACAACGGCGTAGACCAGGCCGCGGCCGCCGACCGCATCCGGCACCAGCTGCGCGGTACCCAGCACGCGCGACAGCAGCGGCAGCCAGGAGAAGGGATGGGTGTCCAGCAGCTGCCGGCTCAGCGCCGCGTTGTCCACCCCCAGCTCCACGAGCCTCGCCGCCAGCCGCAACGCCCGCGGCGTCGCCCACCGGAACGATCCGGTGTCGGTGGTGAGCCCGGCGTAGAGGCAGTACGCCACGTCGAGGTCGATCGGCTTGCCCCACGCGTCGAGCACCTCGGCCACCAGCAACGTGGTCGAGTCCGCGGCGGGGTCGACGAAATTCGCGGTGCCGAACCGGCAGTTCGACCGGTGGTGATCGATCACCAGCACGCTGCGCGCGGCGGCCACCAGCCGCGCCAGCTCACCGGTGCGGTGGATGCTGGGGATGTCGACCGTCACGACGAGCTCGGCGTCGGGGCGCATCGCCGCCGGCGGCACCAACAGCTCACCGCCCGGCAGCGCCGCCAACGACTCGGGCAGCGCGGTCGGCGCCGCGAAGCTGACTTGCACCTCGGCACCCTCGCGCCGCAAAACCAACGCCAACGCGAGACCGGCACCGATCGTGTCGGCGTCGGGATGAACGTGACAGATCACCGAGACGCTGTGCGCCGCAGCCAGAGTATCGGCGGCGCCGCGCGCGTCGACCACAGCCGAACCGCGCCGGATGTCACTCTCGATCTGGGTCACCGCTGTCCTGGTCGCCGCTCGGTCCCCCGCGGTCGCCCTCCCCTGTCACACGGTACGGGTCCGCCTCACCGGCCGGCGTGGCATTGCGCCGAACTCGCGCAACTTCTTCGTCGGCCGCGCGGGCACGCGCCAGCAACTCCTCCATCCGGTGCGCCGCATCGGGCACCGTGTCGCGGACGAACGCCAGGGTCGGGGTGAACCGCACCCCGAGACTCGCTCCCACTTTCGTGCGCAACACGCCCTTGGCGCTCTCGAGCGCGGCCGCCGCCCCGACGAGGTCGGGTTCCTCGTCGAGGCTGCGGCCGAGCACGGTGTAGAACAGCGTCGCGTCGTGCAGATCGTTGGTCACCTTGGCGTCGGTGATGGTCACCCCGGCCAGCCGCGGATCCTTGATCTCGTACTCGATCGCCGACGCGACGATGGTGGAGATGCGCTTGGCCATCCGCTTCGCTCGTGCTGGGTCAGGCACGACACTCCTCGCGCAAGCGCTCGGTCATCAGCTACGTCCTCGCCTTCTCCACGAGTTCGTAGGTCTCGATGACGTCGCCCTCTTTGATGTCCGAGTAGGTCAGCGTCAGACCGCACTCGTAACCTTCTCTGACCTCGGTGGCGTCGTCCTTCTCCCGCTTGAGCGACGACACGGTGAGGTTCTCGGCCACCACGACGTTGTCGCGCAGCAACCGGGCCTTCGCGTTGCGCCGCATGATGCCGGACTGGACCAGGCAGCCGGCGATGTTGCCGACCTTCGACGACCGGAAGATGGCGCGGATCTCGGCGCGGCCGAGCTCGCGCTCCTCGTAGATCGGCTTGAGCATGCCCTTGAGCGCGCTCTCGATCTCGTCGATCGCCTGGTAGATCACCGAGTAGTACCGGATCTCCACACCTTCGCGGTTGGCCAGCTCGGTGGCCTTGCCCTCGGCTCGGACGTTGAACCCGATGATGATCGCGTCCGACGCCGACGCCAGGTTGACGTTGGTCTCGGTGACACCGCCGACGCCGCGGTCGATGACGCGCAGTTCCACCTCGTCGTCGACCTGGATGCCGAGCAGGGCCTCCTCCAGCGCCTCGACCGTGCCGGCGTTGTCGCCCTTGAGGATCAGGTTCAGCTGGCTGGTCTCCTTCAGCGCCGAATCCAGGTCCTCGAGGCTGATGCGCTTGCGGCTGCGGGCGGCCAGCGCGTTGCGCTTGCGCGCGCTGCGCCGGTCGGCGATCTGCCGGGCGATGCGGTCCTCGTCGACCACCAGCAGGTTGTCCCCGGCGCCGGGCACCGACGTGAACCCGATGACCTGCACCGGTCGCGACGGCGTGGCCGCCTCGACGTCGTTGCCGTGCTCGTCGACCATGCGGCGCACCCGGCCGTAGGCGTCACCCGCGACGATCGAGTCGCCCACCCGCAGCGTGCCGCGTTGGATCAGCACGGTCGCCACCGGGCCGCGGCCGCGGTCGAGGTGCGCCTCGATCGCCACACCCTGGGCCTCCATGTCGGGGTTCGCCCGCAGGTCCAGTGCGGCGTCGGCGGTCAGCAGCACGGCCTCGAGCAGCTGATCGATGTTGGTGCCCTGCTTGGCCGAGATGTCGACGAACATGGTGTCGCCACCGAAGTCCTCCGCCACCAGGCCGTACTCGGTGAGCTGCGCCCGGATCCGCTGCGGATCGGCGCCTTCCTTGTCGATCTTGTTGACCGCCACCACGATCGGCACGTCGGCGGCCTGCGCGTGGTTGATGGCCTCGACCGTCTGCGGCATGACGCCGTCGTCGGCGGCCACCACCAGGATCGCGATGTCGGTGGCCTTCGCGCCGCGGGCACGCATGGCGGTGAACGCCTCGTGGCCCGGGGTGTCGATGAAGGTGATGAGCCGCTCGGTGCCGTCGTGGTCGACGGCCACCTGGTAGGCGCCGATGTGCTGGGTGATGCCGCCGGCCTCGCCCTCGCGGACGTTGGCCTGCCGGATGGTGTCCAGCAGCCGGGTCTTGCCGTGGTCGACGTGACCCATGACGGTGACGACCGGCGGCCGGATCTCGAGGTCCTCCTCGCCGCCCTCGTCCTCGCCGTAGGTGAGGTCGAACGACTCGAGCAGCTCGCGGTCCTCGTCCTCCGGGGACACGACCTGCACGACGTAGTTCATCTCGCTGCCCAGCAGCTCGAGGGTCTCGTCGTTCACCGACTGCGTCGCGGTGACCATCTCACCGAGGTTGAACAGCGCCTGCACCAGCGAGGCCGGGTTGGCGTTGATCTTCTCGGCGAAGTCGGACAGCGACGCACCGCGGGCCAGCCGGATGGTCTCGCCGTTGCCGTGCGGCAACCGCACCCCGCCGACGACCGGCGCCTGCATGTTCTCGTATTCGGCGCGTTTCGCCCGCTTCGACTTGCGACCGCGCTTCGGGGCGCCGCCGGGACGGCCGAAGGCGCCGGCCGCACCGCCGCGCTGGCCGGGCCGGCCACCGCCGCCGGGACGGCCTCTGAACCCTCCGGCAGCCGCACCGCCTGCACCGGCACCGGCGCCACCACCGCGGTAGCCGCCGCCACCACCGGCACCGGCGGGGCGACCGCCCTGGCCGGGACCGGGCCGGGGCCCGCCGCCGGGGCGCGGGCCGGGACGCGGTCCCGGGCGACCGGGAGCGCCGCCCGCCGGACGCGGCGGCATGTTGCCGGGAGACGGTCGCGGACCGCCGCCGGGACGCGGCGCGCCCGGTCGCGGCACCGGCCGCGGGATGGGCCGGTCGACGGGCTGCGCCGAGGAGAACGGGTTGTTGCCGACGCGCGGCGTGCGGGCGGCCGGCTTGGGCGCCGGACCAGGACGCGGGCCCGGCGTCGGGCCGGGGCGGGCGGCGTCGCCGGGCGCGGGAGCCGGGGTGGGGCGCTCCGCGGCGGCCGGCGCCGACGGCGCTGCGGGTGCGACGGGCGGGGCGGGCGGTGCCGGAGCTGCGGCAGCCGGTGGCGGCGCGGGAACCGACCTCGCCGGCGGCGCGGGCTTGGGGCCCGACGGCTTGGGTGGCGCGGTGGCCACCCCGCCGCCCTGGGCCGGCGGCGCGGTCGCACCGCTGGTCGCGGCGGCGGCCCGGCCGTTGCCGCCGGAGGCGGCCGACTGGGGGTTGCCGCCGGAGGCGGCCGACGGGGTGCTGCCGAACGATTCGCGCAGCCGCCGGGCCACGGGGGCCTCGACGGTCGACGACGCGGATTTGACGAACTCGCCCTGCTCTTTCAGCTTGGCGAGCAATTCCTTGCTGGTGACACCGAGTTCCTTTGCCAACTCGTGCACGCGAGCCTTACCTGCCACTACATCTCCTGATCTGGAGGCGACAGCGGTGGTAGGCGCCGCGCCTCGGGTTAGCTATGACGCATGGTCATCGGGACTTCACGGTGTGCTCATGTTTTCGCTACCTGTTCCTCGTTGCCGCGCCGGACTGCCGCCTCACCCGTCGTGAAGTGGTCGACCACCGCGGAGGTGTCCGGTGAACCGGTGATCCGCAACGCTCGTGCGAAGGCCCGCCGCCGGATCGCTGCCTGCAGGCACTGCTGGTCGGCATGCAACCAGGCGCCCCGCCCGGGAAGGTTACCCGCTGCGTCGACGACGACGGTGTGACCACCGCTGCCGTCCGGTGCAGCCACCACCCGGATCAGTCCGACGGCCAGCTCTCGCCTACGACAGCCAATGCATGTCCGCACCGGTCCGACCAAACTGTCGGGGCGGAAACGCGCTGGTGACGGAGTCTCGCGCTGGATCACGGTTCAGTCTACCGTCACCCGCGGCGCGCGAGCACCACCGGCGGCCGATCAGCTCCGTCCCGCCGGTGCGGGCGACTCGTCGTCGCTGCGGATGTCGATGCGCCAGCCGGTCAGCCGAGCCGCCAGCCGCGCGTTCTGGCCCTCCTTGCCGATGGCCAGCGACAGCTGGAAGTCGGGCACGACGACCCGGGCGGCGCGCGCGGCCTCGTCGATGACCTGCACCGACACCACTTTCGCCGGCGACAGCGCGTTCGCGACGAAGCGGGCCGGGTCCTCGTCGTAGTCGATGATGTCGATCTTCTCGCCTGACAGCTCGCTCATCACGTTGCGCACGCGCTGCCCCATGGGGCCGATGCAGGCGCCCTTGGCGTTCAGCCCGGGCACCCGGGAGGTGACCGCGATCTTCGACCGGTGACCCGCCTCCCGCGCGACCGCGACGATGTCCACCGAGCCGTCGGCGATCTCGGGGACCTCCAGGGAGAACAGCTTGCGGACGAGGTTCGGATGGGTCCGCGAGAGCCGGATCTGCGGTTCCCGGATGCCGCGCGTGACGCCGATGACGTAACACCGCAGCCGGTTGCCGTGCTCGTAGCTCTCGCCGGGCACCTGCTCGGCCGATGGCACGATGCCCTCGGAGAACTTGGTCTCGCTGCCGATGCGCACGACGACGTCGCCGCGCGCGTTGTGGCGGGTGTCGCGCTGGATGACGCCGGCGACGATGTCACCCTCGCGCGCCGCGAACTCGCCGTAGAGCTTCTCGTTCTCGGCGTCGCGCAGCCGCTGCAGGATCACCTGCCGGGCGGTGGTCGCCGCGATGCGGCCAAACCCCTCGGGGGTGTCGTCCCACTCGGTGATCACGTTGCCGTCGGCGTCGGTCTCGCGCGCCAGCACCCGGACGACGCCGGTCCGGCGGTCGATGTCGATCCGCGCGTCGGCCTCGTGTCCCTCGGTGTGCCGGTACGCCGTCAGCAGGGCGGACTTGATGGTCTCGACGACGACCTCGACCGAGATCCCCTTGTCGGCCTCGATCGCGTGCAGCGCAGCCATGTCGATGTTCACGGCGTTCCCTCCCTCCCGGCGTGGCCCGCCAGCTCGAGTTCCCGCGGATGGGGCGGGGCGAACTCGACTCCGACGATGCCCTGTGTGATGTCGGCGAGCGGGATCTCGCGCACCGACCAGTCGCGGCCGCTGCGCACGACCACTCGCACCGCGCCCTCCGACAGCTCGCCGATGCGCCCGGTGAGTGTCGAGCCGTCGGCGAGCGTGAGCTCCGCCTTGCGGCCGCGGGCGCGGCGGAAGTGCTTGGCCTCGGTGAGCGGCCGGTCGACGCCCGGCGAGCTGACTTCCAGGATGTACTCACCGTCGAGGCCGGGCAGCGTGTCGAGGAGCTGCGACGCGGTCTGGGAGAGC
The DNA here is from genome assembly GCF_021213805.1 of Mycobacterium sp. MYCO198283. Taxonomy (GTDB): domain Bacteria; phylum Actinomycetota; class Actinomycetes; order Mycobacteriales; family Mycobacteriaceae; genus Mycobacterium. The sequence continues at coordinate 112,804 of NZ_JAJQJI010000008.1, read as the reverse complement.
TGGGCGACGGTGTCGAGGGTCAGCGGTTCGTCGCCGTCGACGACGATCGCGAGCCGGGGTGGGCGCCGGCGGTCGTCGGCGGTCACCGCCTCGATCTCGTATCCCGCACGGGCGAACTCCGCGCCGAGGAGCCGGATGACCACGTCCTGCGACGGCAACCCGAGCGAACCCTTCGCCACGGCGAGCTCCTCATCTGAAGTTGTGCGGACCGATAGGTGTTCGCGGCCGGAGGCGCGCAGAACAGCACTCCACGATACGCCGCGACGGCAACCACCGATGGCAGGATGACCGCCATGGGGTTCGAGGTCAGCCGGCGCAGCGCTCTGCTCGCCGCCCTGGCGGTGCTGGCCGCGGGCAGTGCGGCGGCCTGCGCCCCCGAGACGCCGCCCGAGGTCGTCGACGCCCTGCAGGAGCAGCTCGACCGCGCCGAGGCGGACCGCGCGCTGGCCGAGCGGGCCGCCGCCGCGCCGACGTCGCCCTTCACGCCGGCGCTGTCGGTGATCGCCGCCCAGCGGCGCGAACACGCCCACGCACTCGCCGTCGAGATCGCCCGCGCCGCCGGCCGCCCGGCGCCCACCGACACCTCGACCGCGGCCCTTCCCGGCACCACCGCGGCGCCGCCGCCGTCGCCGACGGGTCCGCCGCCGCCACCACCGACCGCGCGCGACGTCGGCCGGGCACTGCAAGAGTCGGCGCGGCGCGCCGCAGACCTGGCGGCCGAGCAGACCGGCTACCGTGCGGGCCTGCTGGCGTCGATCTCGGCGTGCTGCACCGCCGCGGCCGCGGTGCCCCTCGACCTCGGGGAGGACACATGACGTCTCCGGCGCCGCCACCGAGCACCGCCCGCCCCGACGACCCCGCCGACGCCGCGCTCGCCGACGCGGTCGCCGTCGAGCACGCCACCATCTACGGCTACGGCGTCGTCTCGGCGCACTGCGCGCCGGACGTCAACCACCTCGTCTCGGCGTCGCTGCGTGAGCACCGCAGGCTCCGCGACGCCGCCACCGGCCGGTTGACGGCCCGCGACGTGACCGCCCCGGTCGCCGCGGCGGGCTACCAGCTTCCCGACCGGGTGGCCGGGCCCGCCGACGCCGCACGCCTGGCGACGCGGATGGAGGACGACGCGGCGGTGGCGTGGCGGGCTGTGGTCGAACAGGCCGGCTCAGCGGAGGAACGGCGCTTCGCCGTCGGGGCGTTGACCGGCTGCGCGGTGCGTGCCGCGCGGTGGCGGCAGGTGCTGCAGACCCCGCCGCTCACCGAGCCGTTTCCGGGCGGCCCCGAATGACGTCGGGGCGTTGCCCGCCGGCGGCGCCGCTGTCACGGTGCGTTATATGGACCAGCTGCTACGGAGGTCGGCATGGCGTGGCTCGTCCTCATCCTGTCCGGAGTACTCGAAGCGGTGTGGGCGACGGCGCTCGGCAGATCCGAGGGGCTCACCCGACCGGCGCCCACCGTCGTCTTCGCGGTCACCGTGCTGCTGAGCATGGTCGGGCTGGCCTACGCGATGCGTGAACTGCCGGTCGGCACGTCGTATGCGGTGTGGGTCGGCATCGGCGCCGCCCTCACCGTGGCGTACGCCATGGCCACCGGCGACGAACCGGTGTCGGTCGCCAAGCTACTGCTCCTGGTGGGCATCGTCGGGTGCGTCGTCGGCCTCAAGGTGCTGCACTAACCGACGAGCGACGAGATTTGTGCCGCCGCACCGTCGACCGCCACCTCCTGCGTGTCACCGGTGAAGCGGTTGCGCAGCTCCACCACGCCGTTCGCCCAGCCGCGGCCGACGACGACGATCCACGGCACCCCGAGCAGCTCCGCGTCCTTGAACTTCACGCCCGGCGAGGCCTGCCGGTCGTCGAGCAGCACCTCGATCCCCAGCCGGTCGAGATCGCCGGCCAGTTCGCCGGCACCGTGGCGGGCGTCCGGGTCCTTGTTCGCGATCACCAGGTGCACGCCGAACGGGGACACGGCCGCCGGCCACCGCAGCCCCAGCCCGTCGTGGTGCTGCTCGGCGATCACCGCCACCAGCCGCGACACCCCGATACCGTAGGACCCCATCGTCAGCCGCACCGGCTTCCCGTCCTCCCCGAGCACGTCGACCGTGAACGCGTCGGTGTACTTGCGGCCGAGTTGGAAGATGTGGCCGATCTCGATGCCGCGGGCGCTCACCAGCGGGCCGGCGCCGTCCGGTGACGGGTCGCCGTCGCGGACCTCCGCGGCCTCGATCGTGCCGTCCGGTGTGAAGTCGCGGCCCGCCACCAGGCCGACGACGTGGCGGCCGGGCTCGTCGGCGCCGGTGATCCAGCTGGTGCCGGTGACCACCCGCGGATCGACCAGGTAGCGAACCCCGTTGGCGGCCAGCGCCTTCGGACCGATGTAACCCTTCACCAGGAACGGGTGGCGCGCGAAGTCCGCGTCGTCGAGCAGCGCGTACTCCGCCGGCTCGAGCGCCGCGCCCAGGCGTTTGTCGTCGACCTCCCGGTCGCCGGGCAACCCGATCGCGAGCAGCTCCCAGTCTCCGCCCGGCTGCCGGACCTTCAGCAGCACGTTCTTGAGCGTGTCGGCCGCGGTGATCTCACGGCCCAGTCCGGCGCCGTTGGCCCACGCGACGAGCGTGGCGATGGTCGGGGTGTCGCCGGTGTCGTACACCACCGGGTCGGGCTGGCCGTCGACCGGCAGGTCCACGGGTGCGCGGGTGAGCACCGCCTCGACGTTCGCCGCGTAACCCGACTCCAGGCAGCGCACGAACGTGTCCTCGCCGATCTCGCTCTCGGCCAGGAACTCCTCCGACGCGCTGCCGCCCATCGCGCCCGACACCGCCGACACGATGACGTACCGGACCGCGAGCCGGTCGAAGATCCGCTGATAGGCCTCGCGGTGGGCGCCGTAGGCAGCCTTCAGGCCGTCCTCGTCGACGTCGAAGGAGTAGGAGTCCTTCATGACGAACTCGCGGCCACGCAGGATGCCGGCGCGGGGGCGCGCCTCGTCGCGGTACTTCGTCTGGATCTGGTAGAGCCGCAGCGGGAAGTCCTTGTAGGAGCTGTACTCACCCTTCACCGTCAGCGCGAACAGCTCCTCGTGCGTCGGTCCGAGCAGGTAGTCGTTGCGACGGCGGTCCTGCAACCGGAACAGGTTGTCCCCGTACTCGGTCCAGCGATTGGTCGTCTCGTACGGCGCGCGGGGCAGCAGCGCCGGGAACAGGATCTCCTGCCCGCCGATCGCCGCCATCTCCTCGCGGACCACCGCCTCCATCCGGCGCAGCACCCGCAGCCCCAGCGGCAGCCAGCTGTACAGCCCGGGCGCGATCGGACGCACATATCCGGCGCGGATGAGCAGTTTGTGGCTGGGCACTTCGGCGTCCGCGGGATCGTCGCGCAGCGTGCGCAGGAACAGCTCGGACATGCGGGTGATCACAGCCGCCCACCTTAGCTTCGCCGGCCCGGCGGGATAGGCCGGCGAGGGACAGCGCTCGCCGTGAACCCGCTGTGGCCCACACCGTTACCCGATATGGCACTACCGTGTGGTCAGTGGAGGACGACAGCCTTCGGTCGCGCAAGAAGCAGCGGACACGCGCCCAGCTCATCGAGGCAGCGCTGGAGTTGGCGCAGGAGAAGGGATTCGAACGCACCACCATCGAACAGATCGTGGCGCGCGCCGACAGTTCGCCCCGCACCTTCGCGCGCTACTTCCCCACCAAGGAGTCGGTGATCCTGGCACTGGTCACCGATCTCGCGGGCGTCGCGGCCGACGAGGTCGCCACCGTGCCGCCCGACGTCGCACCGCTCGAGGCACTCATCTCCGGGCACGTCACCATGCTCCGCAAGCTCAGCGCCGGCCACGGCCCGGTGCGGACCACCGAGATCGCCGCGCTCATGCAGGTCGTCGGGCAATCCCCGAACCTGCGTCAGCTCGTCGGCGGCTTCGACGGCGGACCGCTGCTCGACGTGATCCGCGACCGCGTCGACGACGACCACGACGCCCGGATCGTGGTGGCGGTGGGCATCGCCGTCATCGTCGCCGCGTTCGTCGGACCGACCGACTGGCTACCGGACCAGCCGAGCGACGCCCACCGGGTGCCCGCGATCATGGCCGACCGCATCAGCGCCGCCTACCAGCGGCTGGCGCGGCAGTTCCCGAACTAGAAGCTCGCGTCCGCCCGATGTCGAGCTACAGCTCTCGTCCGCCCGATGTCGAGCTAAAGCTCTCCGGCGTCGATCGCGTCCTTGACTTCCTGCGCGTGCGCCACCTGCTGCGACGTGTAGCCGATCAGCAACGCCGCGCCGCCGACCAGCACCGCAACCGCCGCGACCCACAGCAGGCCGTAGGTGTAGCCCTGGTCGAGGGCGTGCAGCTGCGCCTCGTTCATGTTCTTCACCGGGCCGGTGGTGCCGCCGAGGTACAGCGTCCGCGACGTGATGACGGCCTGGATGACGGCGAGCACCACCGGCCCGCCGAGGTTCTGCAGCATGAGCGCGATGGCCGACACCGGACCGATCCGGTCGAACCCGACGCCCGCGATCGCCGAGACCGTCAGCGGGACGACGATCATGCCGATGCCGAAGCCGCCGACGGTGATCGGGATGACCAGGTTCGGGAAGTACGGGATGTCGCCGTTGAGCGTGGAGCCGTAGATCATCGCGCCGAGCACCAGCACGCCGCCGCCGATGACCAGCAGGCGCGGCGGGAACAGCGACACCAGGTGCGACGACAACCCCAGGCCGATGCCGAGTGCGATCACGAACGGGATGAAGCCGATCCCGGCCCGCAGCGCGCTGTAGCCCATGATGTCCTGCACATACAGGCCGATCAGCACCGTCAGCGTGAACATGACCCCACCGGCGAGGAAGACCGCCGCGAAGGTCGCCACCCGGTTGCGCTCGGTGAACAGGTCGAACGGCACGACCGGATTCTCGGCGGTGCGCTCGACGACCAGGAAGCCCGCGAACGCCAACAGCGCGACGATGCCCGAGCCGATGGTGACCGGCGTGACCCAGCCGTTCTCCGGGCCGTTGGAGAAGCCGAACACCGCGGCGGTGCAGCCGAGCGTGGCCAAGAGCGCCCCGGCGGCGTCCAGCTTCATCCGCTCCCGATGCGTCTCGCGCAGCGTCGTGTAGGCCAGGAAGATCATCAACGCGCCGATCGGCACGTTGACCAGGAACGCGAGCCGCCACGACACCTCGGTGAGGGCACCGCCGACGACCAGGCCCATCACCGAACCGACGCCGGTCATCGCCGCGAAGACCGCGGTGGCGGCGTTGCGGGCCGGGCCCTTGGGGAACGTCGTCGCGATGAGCGCCAGGCCGGTGGGGGACGCGATGGCCGCGCCGACGCCCTGCAGCAGCCGGGCGGTCACCAGGGTCGCCTCGTTCCACGCGGCGCCGCACAGGATCGACGCGATGGTGAACAGCGCGACACCGACGATGAAGGTGCGCTTGCGGCCGATCGTGTCGCCGAGGCGGCCGCCGAGCAGCATCAGCCCGCCGAACGTCAGCACATAGGCGGTGATCACCCAGCTGCGGCCGGCGTCGGTGAGGCTGAGCTCGTCCTGGATCCGCGGCAGCGCGACGATCGCGATGGTGCTGTCCATGGTGGCCAGCAGCTGCATGCCGCCGATCGCGATGACCGCCGAGATGAACCGGCGCGACGGCAACCAGGGCGCGGGCTTCGTCCCCGGCCGCCTGGCCCGACCGGCGCGTCGCGCGGCCGACTTGTCGGCGCTGAACACGGCAGCTTTCTCAGCATCGTTGAGCGCTGTCATAAAGGGCTACCCTACCGTAATCTTAGAGTTCACTTAACTGCCGAAACCCGCGACGGCGCCGATGACGACGATCGCGGGCGGTCTGATGGCCGCCTCGCGGATCCGTCGCGGCGCGTCGGCCAGCGTGGCGCGCACGGTGCGCTGGGCGGCCGTCGTCCCCTGCTGCACCACCAGAACCGGCGTCTGCGCTGGTCTGCCGCCTGCGATGAGGACCTCGGCGAACAGTTCGATGCGCTCCACCGCCATCAGCAGCACGATGGTCCCGCTCATCGCCGCCAGTGCGTCCCAATTCACTAACGATTCGGGATGGTCGGGGGCCACGTGACCGCTGACGACCACGAACTCGTGCGTGACGTGCCGGTGGGTGACCGGCACCCCGGCCAGCGCGGGCACCGCGATCGCGCTGGTGACGCCGGGAACGACGGTCACCCGAACCCCCGCGTCGGCGCACGCGATGACCTCCTCGTAGCCGCGCGCGAACACGAACGGGTCACCGCCCTTGAGGCGGACGACGAACCTGCCGGCCATCGCATGCTCGACCAGGACGGCGTTGATGGCCTCCTGCGCCATCGCCCGCCCGTAGGGGATCTTCGCGGCGTCGATCACCTCGACGTGCGGCGGCAGCTCGGCCAGCAGCTCGGCCGGCGCGAGGCGGTCGGCGACCACCACGTCGGCGAGCGCGAGCAGCCGCCGACCGCGCACGGTGATCAGCTCGGGGTCGCCCGGCCCGCCGCCGACGAGCGCGACCGTGCCGGCCAGGGCGCCGGCAGCGGCCTCGGTGTCGGCGGCGATGACGCCGCGCTGGAACGCCTCGTAGATCGCCGAGCGGATGGCCGCGGACCGGCGGTGCTCCCCACCGGCGAGCACACCGACCGCCAGCCCCTCGTACTCGAAGGTCGCGGGCGTGACCGCGGTGCCCTCGCGGGCGGCGTCGGCGCGCACGCAGAAGATGCGGCGCCGCTCGGCCTCGGCGACCACCGCCGCGTTGACCTCCGGATCGTCGGTGGCGGCGATCGCGTACCAGGCGCCGTCGAGGTCGCCGTCGCGGTAGTCGCGCAGGGTCAAGCTGATCGCCGTCATCCCCTCGACCGCCGGCGTCGCCGCCCGCGTGACCACGTGCACGTCCGCACCGGCCGCGACGAGCAGGCCGAGCCGCCGTTGCGCGACGGTGCCGCCGCCGACCACGACGACCCGTTTGCCCGCCAGTCGCAGGCCCACCAGGTAGGCGTTGTCGGTCACGGTTCGACTTTCTCTTCGTGCCACATCGGCGGCAGCCTAAGCGCGGCGGCGCGGGCGACAAACCGGGCCGCCGCGGCCGGCTGCGCCGCGGGATGGGTGTGCAGATACGACGCGTGGACGCCGCGGTGCACCGCACCCTCGGTGGCGACGGCGCCGTCGGGGCCGCCGCGGTGCGCCCAGGCCGGCGGGTAGTTCATGCCGAACTCTACTGCCGTGCGGTGGAATTCGTGGCCGACCACCCGCTCCCCCACGGCATGCAGCGGCGATTCGCTCACGGCGACGGCGTCGCGGTACCCCAGCGTCAGCCGGGCCGTGAAGGCCGCGGTCCCCCGCAGCACCCCGCACATCGGGTGGCCGTCGAGTGCGTCCATCAGGTAGGTGAGCCCGCCGCACTCGGCGTGCACCGGCCCGCCGCGCGCAGCGAGGTCGGCGACCTGTGCACGCAGCCCGACGTTGGCCGCAAGCTCCGCCGCATGCTCCTCGGGGAAGCCACCGGGGAGCACGAGTCCTGTTGTGCCGGTGGGCAGATCGTCACCGAGCGGGTCGAAGACGGCGATGTCGGCGCCGGCCGCGCGCAGCAGCTCGACGTGCTCGGCGTAGCCGAAGCTGAACGCCCGCCCGGCGGCGACCGCGATCGTCGCGGGAGTTGCCGTGGCGAAACTCACAGCGGGATCCCACGCCGGCGCGGTCACGGCGCTGCGGGCCACGGCGCGCAGCGCGGCCAGGTCGACGTGGCGGCCCACCAGCTCGGTCATCGCGGTCACGGCGGCGCGGGCCGCGGCGCCGTGCTCCGCGGCGGTGACCAGCCCGAGGTGCCGCGACGGCACCTGCAGTTCGGCGGCCCGCGGGATCGCGCCCAGCACCGGCAGTCCGGTGTGGGTGCACGCCTGCCGCAGCACCGCCTCGTGGCGCGCCGATCCGACCCGGTTGAGGATCACCCCCGCGACGCGGGTGTGCGGGTCGAAGGTGGCGAAGCCGTGCAGCAGCGCGGCGAGGCTCTGGCTCTGGCCGCGCGCGTCGACGACCAGTACCACCGGCGCGTGCAGCAGCCCCGCGACGTGGGCCGTGGAGCCGCGGGCCGCAGTGGTGGAGGCCGCGTCGGGTGTCCTGTCGCTCCGCTCGCCCAGGCCCTCGATGCGGCCGTCGAAAAGCCCCATGACGCCCTCGACCACCGCGATGTCGGCGCCGTTCGCGCCGTGGCAAAACAGCGGCCCGACGAGGTCGTCGCCCACCAGCACCGGGTCGAGGTTGCGGCCCGGCCGGCCCGCCGCCAGGCCGTGATATCCGGGGTCGATGAAATCCGGCCCGACCTTGAACGGTGCGACGCGCTCACCCGCCCGCCGCAGCGCGCCGATGAGGCCCGTCGCCACCGTGGTCTTGCCGCTGCCCGACGCCGGCGCGGCGATCACCACCGCGGGCGTACTCACCGCCCCGTGCCCCGCGACCGTGCGTGTCGGTACGCCGCCACGCCGCAAACGGCGGGCATCTGCGCACGCTCGCGGCCCCGCGAGGGTGCACCGACGGCACACGCGCTCACCACTCGATGCCCTTCTGCCCCTTGCGGCCGGCGTCCATGGGGTGCTTGAGCTTCGTCATCTCCGTCACCAGGTCGGCGGCGTCGAGGAGCGCGGCCGGCGCGTCGCGGCCGGTGATGACGACGTGCTGCGTACCGGGTCGCGCCCGCAGCGTCTCGACCACCTCGCCGGTGTCCACCCAGCCCCACTTCAGCGGATAGGTGAACTCGTCGAGCACATAGAAGTCGTGGCGTTCCGCGGCGAGCCGGCGGGCGATCTCCGCCCAGCCGTCGGCGGCGACCGCGGCGTGGTCCTGTTCGCTGCCCGCCTTGCGCGTCCACGACCAGCCGGCGCCCATCTTGTGCCACTCCACCGCGCCGCCGCTGCCGTCGGCGTCGTGCAGCTCGCCGAGCCGCCGGAACACCGACTCCTCGCCGACCTTCCACTTCGCGCTCTTGACGAACTGGAACACCGCGACGTCCAAGCCGGCGTTCCACGCCCGCAGCGCCATGCCGAACGCGGCCGTCGACTTGCCCTTGCCCGGACCGGTGTGCACCGCCAGCAGCGGGGCACGCCGGCGCGCCCGGGTGGTGAGCCCGTCGTCGGGAACGGCGGGCGGCCGGCCCTGCGGCATCTGCGGAATCCTTTCGGGCGGCTTCTCAGGCGGCGCGGACGACGTCTGTGAGGCCGTCGGCGCGCAGCTCACCGAGCCGCACCGCGGGCGCCCGCAGCGTCTCGGCGAGCTCGGTGGCCAGCCCCAACCGAACGTAGGACGTCTCGCAGTCGACCACCACCGCCGCGGCGCCCTCGGCGGCGAGCACTCCGGCCGCGGCGTGCGAGCGACCGACTGGGTCCGCCCCGCCGGTGGCGCGGCCGTCGGTGAGCAGCACGATCAGAGCGCGGCGGGCCGGCTCGCGGGTCCGCTCGCGCACCACCAGGTCCCGGGCGGCCAGCAATCCCGCGGCCAGCGGCGTCCGGCCGCCGGTGGCGAAGCCGTCGAGCCGATGCGCGGCGATGTGCACCGACGACGTGGGCGGCAGCAGCAGCTGCGCGCGGTCCTGGCGGAAGGTGATGACGGCGACCCGGTCGCGGCGTTGGTAGGCGTCGCGCAGCAGCGAGACCGTCGCCCCGGCCACCGCCGACATCCGGTCGCGCGCGGCCATCGAGCCCGACGCGTCCACCACGAAGACGACGAGGTTGCCTTCGCGGCCGACCCGGATCGCGCGGCGCACGTCCTCGGCGGCGACCCGCGGCGGCCCGGGGCGGCGAGCGCGGCGGGCCGCGGCCAGCACGGTCGCGAACAGGTGCACGCCTTGCCCCTCGGCGCCGTCGGTGACCACCGCGCCCGAGCGGTTGCGGGCCCGCGACCGGCGGCCCGGCACCCCGTCGCCGACGCCGGGCACCGTGAGCGCGCGGGTGCGGTAGGACCCGGTGGGCGCGGCGCTGCGGCGCGGCGGGGCCTCGGTGCTGCCGGCGGTCGGCTCCCCGGCGGACGCGTCGTCGGCGGCTGCCCCGCCACCGGGCGGGTCGGGTTCCGGCTCGTCGCCGGCGGGCGTGCGGCCCTGCGCCAGCGCCTCGTCGAGGCGCTCTTCGTCGAGGCCCGGCTCGTCGAACGGGTCGCGGCGACGGCGGTGCGGCAACGCCAGCTCGGCGGCCACCCGGATGTCCTCCTCGGCGACGGCGGTGGAACCCCGCCACGCCGCATGGGCCACCGCGGTGCGCGCCACCACGAGATCCGCGCGCATTCCGTCGACCTCGAACGCCGCACACAGCGCAGCGATCTGCCGTAGATCGTTGTCCGACAGCGCAATCCGGTCAACCGCGGCGCGGGCGGCAGCGAGCCGGGCGGCCAGGGCGGCGTCGGCGTCGGCGTAGGCGGCCGCGAACGCCGCGGGATCGGCTTCGAACGTGAGCCGGCGGCGGATGACCTCCGCCCGCTCCTCGACGTCCCGCGACGCCCGCACCTCCACCGTCAACCCGAAGCGATCGAGCAGCTGCGGTCGCAGCTCCCCCTCCTCGGGATTCATGGTGCCGATGAGCACGAACCGTGCGTCGTGGCTGTGCGAGACGCCGTCGCGCTCGATGTGCACCCGACCCATGGCCGCCGCGTCGAGCAGCACGTCGACGAGGTGGTCACCGAGCAGGTTCACCTCGTCGACGTAGAGCACGCCGCCGTGTGCCTGCGCCAGCAGGCCCGGGGTGAAGGACTGCTCGCCGTCGCGCAGCACCCGGCCGAGGTCCAGCGAGCCGATCACCCGGTCCTCGGTGGCGCCGATGGGCAGTTCGACGAGCCGGCCGCCGCCGGCGCGGCGCAGCACACCGGCGAGCCCGCGCACGGCCGTCGACTTCGCGGTGCCCTTCTCCCCGCGGATGAGCACTCCGCCGATCTCGGGCCGCACCGCGCACAGCAGCAGCGCCAGCATCAATCGGTCGTGGCCGACGACGGCGCTGAACGGATAGTCGACGCGCCCGGTCACCGCGCGAGCACCGACGCTGCCGTCATGCAGTGACGCCGGCGGGATCCTGTGGCGTGTCGGCGCCCTCGTGCGCGGCCGCCGCCGCGGCCGCGCCCAGTGCGGCCGGGCCGCCGAGGCCGAGCACCTTGCTGCCGCGTTCCCACACCTCGGCGAACAGCTCCGGCTCGTCGGAGAGCTTGACGCCCAGCGACGGGATCATCTCCTTGAGCTTGGTCCGCCAGCCCTGGTAGCGGTCGGCGAAACAGGTCTCCATCACCTCTAGCATCGCCGGAACCGCGGTCGAGGCGCCCGGGGAGGCGCCGAGCAGGCCGGCGATGCTGCCGTCGCCGGCGGACAACACGGTGGTGCCGAACTCCAGCGTGCCGCCCTTGCCGACGGGCCGGATCACCTGCACGCGCTGGCCCGCGACGATGGTCTCCCAGTCGGCGCCGGACGCGCTCGGCGCGAACTCCCGCAGCGCCTCCACGCGGTCGGCCTCGGTGAGCGACAGCTGGCTCAGCAGGTACTTCACCAGGCCGAACTGGCTGAGCCCGACGGTGACCATCGACGACAGGTTGTTCGGCTTCACCGACCGGAACAGGTCGGTGTAGCGGCCCTGCTTGAGGAACTTCGGCGACCAGCCCGCGAACGGGCCGAACAGCAGCCAGGACTTGTTGTTGATGACGCGGGCGTCGAGGTGCGGCGCCGACATCGGCGGCGCACCCAGCGGCGGGAAGCCGTACACCTTGGCGCGGTGCAGGGCCGCCAGCTCGGGATTGTCGGTCCGGATGAATTTGCCCGCGACCGGGAAACCACCGAAGCCGTTGGCCTCCTTGATGCCCGCGCGCTGCAGCAGCGGCAGCGCGTCGCCGCCGGCGCCGACGAAGACGAAGCGTGAGTTGACCTTGCGGACGGCGCCCGTCCGGTTGTTCTTGACCTTCAGCGTCCAGGTGCCGTCGGTGTCGCGGCCGAGGTTGCGCACCTCGTGGCCGAACAGCGCCGTCGTCCCGTTCTTCACGCCGAACGCGATCAGCTGCTTGGCGAGCGCCCCGAAGTTGACGTCGGTGCCGTCCTGGCTCCAGTTGAGCGCCACCGGCGTCGAGAAGTCGCGGCCCTCGGCCATGAACGGCAGCCGGCGGGCGAACTCCTGCGGGTCGTCGATGAACTCGGTGCCGGCGAACAGCGGGTTGTGGACGAGCGCCTCGCGGCGCCGCCGCAGGTAGTCGACGCGGTCGGCGCCCTCGACGAAGCTGACGTGCGGGATCGGGTTGAGGAAGCCCCGCACGTCGGTGAGCACGCCGTTCTCGACGGCGTGCGTCCAGAACTGGCGCGACACCTGGAACTGCTCGTTGACGGTGACCGCCTTGGTGATGTCGATCGAGCCGTCGGGTTGCTCCGGCGTGTAGTTCAGCTCGCAGAGCGCGGAATGGCCGGTGCCCGCGTTGTTCCACGGGTCGGTGCTCTCCGCCGCGGCGCCGTCGAGGCGCTCGATGAGGGTGATCGACCAGTTCGGCTCCACCAGCCGCAGCAGCGCGCCCAGCGTGGCGCTCATGATGCCGGCACCGATCAGCACGACGTCGGTCTTGAGCACTTTCGTATCGTTCGACACGGATGTCCGTCCTTCGCCTCTTCGCCGACACCGCTGCCGCGGCATCCTGGTTGCCAGGTTAGCCCGCTGGTGCCCCCGGTAATCCCAGGACCTCGACCGATGGCCGTCATGTTCGTCACGGTCGCCGGGCGGCGCGCGCGGCTAGGGTGAACCGCGTGACGCCCCCCAGCGCTGCACCGGCCGGCGCGCCGCCGTGGCGACCGGACGTCCTGCCGGGGTACGCGCAGGCCACGCACGTCTTGGGAGCGGATCCCGACGGCGAGGGCGAGATCGTCGCGACGCTGGTGCGCCGCGGCGAGGCGGCCCGGACCGGTCACGCGGTGCTGGCCGTGCACGGCTACACCGACTACTTCTTCCACACCGAGGTCGCCGACTTCCTCACCGCCCGCGGCTTCGCGTTCTACGCGTTGGACCTGCGCAAGTGCGGGCGGTCGTGGCGCAACGGGCAGACGCCCCACTTCACCACCGACCTGGCGCGCTACGACGCCGAGCTGGAGTGGGCGATGGACGTGATCGCCGACGAGACCGGGGGCGCCCGCACGCTGGTCTACGGGCATTCCGCCGGCGGGCTCGTCGTCTTGCTGTGGCTCGACCGTCGGATGCGCGACGGCCGACCCAGCGCGGGCGGGCTGGTGCTGAACAGCCCGTGGTTCGACCTGCAGGGCCGCCCGATCCTCCGCAGCCCGGGTACGGCCGCGGCGTTGCTGGCGCTGGCGCGGCTGCGCAGCAAACAGGTCATCCCGGTCCGCACCAGCGGGGCCTACGGGTCGACGCTGCACCGCGACTTCGGTGGCGAGTTCGACTACAACCTGGAGTGGAAGCCGGTCGGCGGTTTCCCCGTCACCTACGGCTGGCTGCACGCGGTGCGGCGCGGGCACGCCCGGCTGCACCGCGGCCTCGACGTCGGCGTGCCGAACCTGGTGCTGCGGTCGGACCGCAGCGTGCTGGGCGCCGACGATCCCGCGCAGGCCCAGTGCGGGGACGCGGTGCTCGACGTGGCCCAGATCGCCCGCTGGGCCGGGTGCCTGGGCAACCGGACCCTGGTGGTCCCGATCCCGGACGCCCGGCACGACGTGTTCCTGTCGCAGCGGGCGCCGCGGACGCGGGCGTTCGCCGAGCTCGGCGCGTGGCTCGACTGGTATGCGACGGTGTACGGGGCGCCGGACCCACAGGCAGGAGCAGCCACATGACGGACTTCGACCTCGCGATCATCGGAACCGGTTCGGGCAACACGATTCTCGACTCGCGCTACGCCGACAAGTCCGTCGCGATCTGCGAGCAGGGCACCTTCGGCGGCACCTGCCTCAACGTCGGCTGCATCCCGACGAAGATGTTCGTCTACGCCGCCGAGGTCGCGGCCCACGTGCGCGACGCGGCGCGCTTCGGCGTCGACGCCCACCTCGACGGGGTGCGCTGGCCGGACATCGTGTCGCGGGTGTTCGGGCGGATCGACCCGCTCGGCGATGCCGGCGAACGGTACCGGCGCGCCGCCGCGAACGTCACGGTGTTCGACAGCCACACCCGGTTCGGGACCAGCCGCCCCGACGACGGCTACGCGCTGCTCACCGCCGCGGGCGACGAGTTCACCGCCACGCAGGTGGTACTCGCGGCCGGTTCGCGGATCGTCGTGCCGCCGGCGATCGCCGCGTGCGGCGTCGACTTCCACACCAGCGACACGATCATGCGCATCCCCGAGCTGCCCGAGCACCTGGTGATCGTCGGCGGCGGCTATGTGGCGTGCGAGTTCGCGCACATCTTCTCGGCGCTGGGCAGCCGGGTGACGCTGGTGGTGCGAGGCTCGACGCTGCTCAACGGCACCGACGACACGGTCGGCGAGCGGTTCACCGCGATGGCGGCGAAGAAGTGGGAGCTGCGCACGCACCGCAACGTCGTCGACGCCACCCAGCACCGCTCCGGTGCGACGCTGAACCTCGACGACGGCTCCGAGCTGCACGCCGACGCGGTGCTGGTGGCCACCGGGCGCCGGCCCAACGGCGACCGACTGGGGGCGGAGAACGCCGGTGTGGCGCTCGACGGGGCACGGGTGGTCGCCGACTGCTACCAGCGCACGTCGGCCCGCAACGTCTTCGCGCTCGGCGACGTCAGCTCCCCCTACCAGCTCAAACACGTCGCCAACCAGGAGGCGCGGGTGGTGCGCCACAACCTGCTGGAGGACTGGGACGACACCGAGTCGCTGTGGACCAGCGACCACCGGTACGTGCCGTCGGCGGTGTTCACCGACCCGCAGATCGCCAGCGTCGGGATGACCGAGAACGAGGCGGTGGCCGCCGGCTACACCGTCAAGGTCAAGGTGAAGGACTACGCCGACGTCGCCTACGGCTGGGCCATGGAGGACACCACCAGCTTCGCCAAGCTCATCGTGTGCGACGAGACCGGCACGCTGTTGGGCGCGCACATCATGGGGTACCAGGCGTCGTCGCTGATCCAGCCGCTGGTGCAGGCGATGAGCTTCGGGCTGGGCGCCCAGGAGATGGCCCGCGGCCAGTACTGGATCCACCCGGCGCTGCCGGAGGTGGTGGAGAACGCGCTGCTGGACCTCTGCGGCGAGCCGGCCTGGCCGCCGTCGCGCCGGCACTAGTCCGGCTCAGCTCCCGATGCGAAAACCCCACGGCAGCTCGAGCCGGTGGGCGGCGAGCAGCGCCGTATCGGCGAGCAGCTCGGCGATCGGGCCGTCGGCGACCACCCGGCCGCCGTCGAGGATCACGGCCCGACTGCACAGCTGCGCCGCGTAGGGCAGGTCGTGGGTGACCACCAGCAGCGTGGCGTCCAGGGCGGCCAGGGTGTCGGCGAGCTCGCGGCGCGACTGCGGGTCGAGGTTCGCCGAGGGCTCGTCGAGCACCAGCACGTCGGGCCGGCACGCGAGCACGGTCGCCAGCGCGGCGCGGCGCCGCTGCCCGGCCGACAGGTGCGCGGGGCTGCGGTCGGCCGCCGCGGTGAGCGACACCGCGGCCAGCGCATCGGCCACGCGCTGCGACAGCTCGTCGCCGCGGACGCCGAAGTTGGCGGGTCCGAACGCCACGTCCTGCGCAACGGTCGGCATGAACAGCTGGTCGTCGGGGTCCTGGAACATCAGCCCGACGCGGCGGCGGATGTCGCGAAGGGTGTTGCGGCGCACCGGCGTCCCGGCGATCGCGACCTCGCCGGCGGTGGCGGTCAGCACGCCGTTGAGGTGCAGCATCAGGGTGGTCTTGCCGGCGCCGTTGGGCCCGAGCACCGCCACCCGCTCCCCCGCCGCCACCGCGAGGTCGACGCCGTCGAGCGCGACGGTGCCGTCGGAGTAGACATGGCGCAGTCCGCTGACCCGCAGCGCGGGCGTCACGCCGTCACCCACGCCGCGGCGGCCGTCGACGCGGCTGCGGCCGCGGGGATCATCGCGAGCAGCCACTGCCGCAGGCTGGCCCGCGGCGGCCCGCCCAGCTGCGGGATCCGGCCGTCGAACCCCCGTGACAGCATCGCGAGGTGGACGCGTTCCCCGCGCTCGTAGGACCGCAGGAACAGCGTGCCGACACTGTGCCCGACGGCCGCCGCCTGGTGCAGCGCCCGCGGCGAGTCGCCCCGCGACAGCCGGGCGATCCGCATGCGCGCCGCCTCGGCGGCCAGCACGTCGACGTACCGCAGCGCCACCGTCAGGATCGAGGTCATCAGCGGCGGAACGCCGAGCCGGCTCAGACCGACCGGCAGCTCGCGGGCCGACGTCGTCGCCGCGACGGCCAGCGAGGCTCCGACGCCGACGGTGCCCTTGGCGACGATCGCCCACGCCGCGTAGAGGCCGGCCACCGACAGCGACGCGCCGGCCACCGTCACCCGCTCGCCGCCCTCGGCGAACGGCAGCAGCACGGCCAGGACGACGAACGGCGTCTCGATGAGCATCCGCGGCAGCACCCACCGCCACCGGAGCTGCGCGGCCCGCCAGGTTGCCGCCACCAGCACGGCGTAGACCGCGAAGGGCCACAACGCGCCGCCGGGGGTCGCCACCACCGCGGCGACGAACAGCAGCAGCGCGGCGATCTTCACCTCGGCCGGCGCCCGGTGGACCGCGCTGGGTTCCGGGCGGTAGAGCGGGTGCGCGGCGGTCACTCGCGACGGCGCGCGATGAGCCGGAACAGCCCGGCAGCCAGCAGCAGCGTGACGGCGACGCCGATGAGTCCCGCCACGCCGACCGTCGCCTCGTGCCCGGCGATGGTGTAGTCGGCCAGCGGGGAACCGGCCAGCGCATGGGCGTCGGCGTGCTGCGCGATGCAGGTGCCGCGCAGCTCTTCGCCGGACACCTCGCAGCCGCGCCGGGTCGCCGAATCCAGTCCGTCGGGCTGCGAGCTGGCCAGATACGACAGCCCACCCGCCACCAGCACGATCACGGCGACGAAGCCGAGCCAGAACCGCCTCACGCCGGGACCGCCGCGGGCGCGTGACGCAGCAGGTACACCAGCTCGGGCCGCGCCCGGGCGACGGCGACGGCGGTGAGCGCGGTGATGACGCCCTCACCGACCCCGATGAGCAGGTGCGTCCCCAACAGATAGCCGGCCACCTCGGGCAGTGAGGTCGTCGCGACGCCACCGATCGCGTACTCGGCGACGAATCCCAGCGCCGCGCAGCAGGTTCCGACGAGACCGGCGACCGCCGCGATGACGCCCAGCGTGGGCGGGTGCGCGGCCCGGGACCCCACTGCCCGCCGCAGCAGCACGGCCACCGCGTAGCCGGCACCGACGCCGATGACGCCCATGTTCACGACGTTCAGGCCGAGCGCGGTCACGCCGCCGTCGGCGAACAGCAGCGATTGGACCGTCAGCACGATGCTGATGCAGAGCACCCCGGTGAACGGCCCTACCAGGACGGCGGCCAGCGTGCCGCCGAGCAGGTGCCCGCTGACCCCCGGGAGCACCGGAAAGTTCACCAGTTGCACCGCGAAGATGAAGGCGGTGACCAGTCCGGCCAGCGGCACGGCCCGTTCGTCGAGTTCCTGCCGGGCGCGCCGCGCGCAGACCGCGACCACCGCGAGGGCGAGCGCTCCGAACAGCAGGGACGTCGGGGCGTCGACGATGCCGTCGCTCATGTGCATGGCAGCGACCATGCGGGCAGCGTAGGCAGGTCGCCCGACACCTGTCCAGGTGAACAGATGAGCAGATCGGGCGCGGACGGGTCGGCGGTCGGACCGACCCGCGCCCTCAGCTGTGCCGGGCCCCGATCCAGTGCAGCAGGTCGTGAACGGTGGCGTCGGCCAGCCGGTAGCGCACGGCGCGCCCGACGCGGGTGGAGCTCACCCAGCCTTGGCCGCGCAGGATTCGCAGCGCCTGCGAGACGGCGTTCTCCGAGCGCCCCACGGCGGCGGCGAGGTCACCGACGTTGATGCCCGGCGCGCGGTGCAACGCCAGCAGGATCTCGAGCCGGTGCGGGTCGCTGAGCAGGTCGAAGCGGGTGGTCCAGCCGGCGATGTCGACCTCGGCGGGTCGCGACGGGTCTGGCTGCTCGCCCACGGCTGGCCACCCTAGTCGGCTCAGTCGAGGAAGCCGTGCAGCAGCGCGGCCGAGCCCGCGACGTGCGCCGCCATCGCCGCGGCCGCCCGCTCGGGGTCGCCGCCGAGGATGGCGGCGACGATCTGGTCGTGCTGGCGGTCGGAGTGGGCGATGTTGCGCGCGAGCAGCGGGATCTGGTCGAGCAGCTCGTTGAGCCGCATCCGGTTGTCGGCGACCAGCGGCACGAGCGACGGGGTGGCGGCGGCCTCGGCGATCGCCAGGTGGAGCCGCGAGTCCAGCCGCCGGTAGTCCTCGGGCGCCGCGCCGCGCACGTCGGCGAGCGCACCGCACAGCAGCTCCCGTTCGGCGCCCCCCGGCTCGCGGCCGGCGGCCATCCGGGCGGCGCCGACCTCCAGGATCTCCCGCAACCGCAGGACGTCGTCGATCCCGGCCCGGCTCAACCGGACGCCGTCCGGGCGCGGCGCGGGCAACTCGTCGGCCAGGAACGTGCCGCCGTAGCGCCCGCGGCGCGACACCAGGTAACCGGCGTCAGCGAGCGACTTGATGGCCTCCCGCACGGTGTCGCGGCTCACCCCGAGCCGGGCGGCCAGCTCCCGCTCCGGCGGCAGCGCCGCACCGGGGGCGAGCATCCCCAGCCGGATGGCTTCCATCAGGCGGGCCACGGTGTCCTCGAACGCATTTCCCGACCGGACCGGCCGCAGCACCACCGCCGCCGCGTGCTCGTGGCGCTCCGGACCGGCCGACATGCGCACTACAGCGGCGTCACGTAGTGGCCGCTGATCCCGCCGTCGACCAGGAAGGCCGACGCGGTGACGAACGAGGCGTCGTCGCTGGCGAGGAAGGCGACCGCGGCGGCCAGCTCCTCGGGCTCGGCGAACCGGCCGACCGGAATGTGCACCAGCCGCCGCGCCGCCCGCTCCGGGTCCTTGGCGAACAGCTCCCGCAGCAGCGGGGTGTTCACCGGGCCCGGGCACAGCGCGTTGACCCGGATGCCCTGGCGCGCGTACTGCACCCCGAGCTCCCGCGACATGGCCAAGACGCCGCCCTTGGACGCGGTGTAGGAGATCTGCGACGTCGCCGACCCCATCACCGCGACGAACGACGCGGTGTTGATGATCGACCCCTGCTGCTGCGGAACCATGTGGCGCAGCGCGGCTTTGCAGCAGAAGAACACCGACCTGAGGTTGACGTCCTGTACCCGCTGCCAGGCGTCGATGCCGGTGTGCTCGATGAGTTCGTCCTCCGGCGGACTGATGCCGGCATTGTTGAATGCGATGTCCACCGAGCCGTGCACCTGCGCCGCGGTGTCGAACAGTGCGTCCACCGCGGCCTGGTCGGACACGTCGACGGCGACGAAGGTGCCGCCCAGGTCGGCTGCCACGGACTCGCCGGCCTGCGGGTCGATGTCCCCGATGACGACCGTGGCGCCCTCGGCGGCCATCCGGGTGGCGCTCGCCCGCCCGATACCGCCGGCGCCGCCGGTGATCACCGCGACCTTGCCCGACAACCGTTGCGTCAGGTCCACTGTCACGCCTCCCGGATGGCGAAGAACACGTTCTTGGTCTCGGTGAAGTGCAGCGGCGCGTCGGGCCCGAGTTCGCGGCCCAGCCCGGACTGCTTGAACCCGCCGAACGGGGTCGCGTAACGCACCGAGGAATGCGAATTCACCGACAGGTTCCCGGATTCGACCGCGCGGGACACCCGCACCGCCCGCGACAGGTTCTCGGTCCAGATCGAGCCGGAGAGGCCGTAGCGGGTGTCGTTGGCGAGTGCGACGGCGTCGGCCTCGTCGTCGAACGGCAGCACCGCGACGACCGGGCCGAAGATTTCCTCGGTGACGGTGGGGTGGTCGCGCGGCGGCGTCAGCACCGTCGGCGGAAACCAGAAGCCGGCGCCGCTGGGCGCGCTGCCCCGGAAGGCGACGGGTGCGTCGGCGGGCACGAACGACGCCACGTGGTCCCAGTGCACCCGCGACACCAGCGGCCCCATCTCGGTGTCGCGGGCGCGCGGATCGCCGACGGTCACGCCCTGCACGGCGGGTTCGAGCAATTCGAGGAACCGGTCGTAGACGCTGCGCTGCACCAGGATCCGGCTGCGCGCGCAGCAGTCCTGGCCGGCGTTGTCGAACACCCCGTAGGGCGCGGTGGCGGCGGCCCGCTCCAGGTCGCAGTCGTCGAAGACGATGTTGGCGCTCTTGCCGCCCAGCTCCAGCGTCACCCGTTTGACCTGCCCGGCGCAGCCGGCCATCACCTGCTTGCCGACCGTCGTCGACCCGGTGAAGACCACCTTGCGAACCTCCGGGTGAGTGACGAAGCGCTCCCCGACCACCGATCCGCGCCCGGGCAGCACCTGGAACAGGTCGGCGGGCAGGCCGGCCTCGACCGCCAGCTCGCCGAGCCGGATCGAGGTGAGCGGCGTCCATTCCGCGGGTTTGAGCACGACGGCGTTCCCGGCGGCCAGCGCGGGCGCGAATCCCCACGCCGCGATGGTCATCGGGAAGTTCCACGGCGTGATGACGCCGACGACGCCCAGCGGTTCGTGGAAGGTGACGTCGAGGCCGCCGGCCACCGGAATCTGCTTGCCGGACAACCGCTCCGGCGCCGCCGCGTAATAGGTCAGGACGTCACGGACGTGGCCGGCCTCCCATTCCGCCGACGTGATCGGGTGCCCGGAGTTGGCCACCTCGAGGGCGGCCAGCTCGTCGACGTGGGCGTCGACGACCGCGGCGAAGGCCCGCAGCCCGGCCGCGCGCTCGGCGGGAGCCAGTGCCGCCCAGCGTCTCTGCGCCGCGGCGGCGCGAGCGACCGCGTCGTCGACGCCGGCGACGTCGACGTGCTCGACCGTGCGCAGCACCTCCTCGGTGGCGGGGTTGATCAGTTGGCTCTCGGTCATCACCGCACCTTGCCCGTCGCGAACTCGGTGGCGGCCGCCACCACGCCGGAGAAGAGCCGCAGGTCGTCGAGCCGCTCCTCGGGGTGCCACTGCACCGCCACGCAGAACCGGTCGCCGGGCAGCTCGACCGCCTCGATCACCCCGTCGTCGTCGCGTGCGGACACGACGAGCCCGTCGCCGAGCGCGTCGATCGCCTGGTGGTGGTAGCACTGCACGTCGGTGCGCTCGCCGACGAGCGCGGCCAGCCGGCTGCCCGGAGCGGTGCGCACGGTGGACGTCGAGAACACCGCATTGCCCTGCTGGTGGCGGGCGTGCCCGACGACGTCGGGCAGGTGCTGGTGCAGCGTGCCGCCGAGCGCGACGTTGAGCACCTGCGCGCCGCGGCAGATGCCCAGCACCGGCAGGCCGCGGCGCAGCGCCCCGGCAACCAGCGCCACCTCGAAGGCGTCGCGATCGCGGCCCGGCTCGTCGGTCGCCGGGTGCGGGTCCTGGCCGTAACAGGCCGGATCGACGTCCCTGCCGCCGGTGAGCACCAGCCCGTCGAGCCGGTCGAGGACGCGGTCGACCACCACCTGATCGACCGGCTGCGGCGGCAGTAGCATCGCGACACCACCGGCCAGCGTGACGCCGTCGAGGTAGATGGCGGGCAGGAAACTGGCACGCACGTCCCACACCCCGGTCTGCGCCTGCTGCAGATAGGTCGTCAGGCCGATCACGGGCCGGGCATCAGAGCCGTTCGAAGCCACGGATCCGCTCCCAGTCGGTGACCGTCGCGTTGAAGGCCTTCAGCTCGACGGCGGCCATGTTCAGGTAGTGCTCGACGACCTCGTCGCCGAAGGCCTCGCGGGCCACCGCGGACGCCGCGAACAGCTCGGCCGCCTCCCCGAGCGTCGTGGGCAGCCGATCGGCGCCGCCGGTGTAGGCGTTCCCGGCGGTCGGCTCCGCCAGCTCGAGCCCCGCCGAGATGCCGTGCAGCCCACCGGCGATGAGCGCGGAGACGGCCAGGTACTGGTTGACGTCGCCGCCGGGCGCACGGAGCTCCATGCGCATGCCGTGGCCGCGGCCCACCACCCGCACCGCGCAGGTGCGGTTGTCGAGGCCCCACGCCACGGCCGTGGGGGCGAAGCTGCCCTCGACGAACCGCTTGTAGGAGTTGACATTCGGCGCGTACAGCAGCGTCAACTCGCGCAGCGTGGCGAGCTGGCCGGCGACGAAGCTGCGGAACAGCGGCGACATGCCGCAGCCGTCGGTGTCGTCGGCGAACACCGGAACATTGGGCCGGCCCTCCTCGTCCAAGCCCCGCAGCGAGATGTGGATGTGGCAGCTGTTGCCTTCGCGCTCGTCGAATTTCGCCATGAACGTCAGGCTCTTGCCGTGCTGGTCGGCGATCTCCTTGGCGCCGTTCTTGTAGATCGTGTGGTTGTCGCAGGTGACGAGCGCGTGGTCGTAGCGGAACGCGATCTCCTGCTGGCCGAGGTTGCACTCGCCCTTGACGCCCTCGCAGTACATGCCCGCGCCGATCATGTGTTGCCGGATGTCGCGCAGCAGCGGCTCCATCCGCGTCGAGGCGTGCACGGCGTAGTCGACGTTGTAGTCGCTGGCCGGGCGCAGGTTCCGGTAGCCGGCCGCCCACGCGTCGCGGAACCCGGTGTCGAACACCATGAACTCCAGCTCGGTGCCGGCGTAGGGCACCAGGTTGCGCTCGGCGAGCCGGTCGAGCTGGCGGCGCAGGATGCTGCGCGGCGCCTGCACCACCGGCGTGCCGTCCGTTTTGCTCAGGTCCGCCATCACCAGGGCCGTGGCGGGCAGCCACGGCACCCGGCGCAGCGTCTCGAAATCGGGCGTCATCACCATGTCGCCGTAGCCGGTCTCCCAGCTCGACATGGCGTAACCGCCGACGGTGTTCATGTCGACGTCGACGGCCAACAGGTAGTTGCAGCACTCGGCGCCGTGCTCGGCGACGTCGTCGACGAACAACTCGGCCGACACCCGCTTCCCCGTCAGCCGGCCCTGCATGTCGCAGAACGCGACGATGACGGTGTCGACCTCGCCCGCCGCGATGAGGCGCTCCAGGTCGGTCCGCGACAACATGCCGGGTCTCGATGTCACGCCAGCTCCTGTTCGCCGAACGACCTGCTGCGCTAAAGGTAGGACATCAGACCTTTGACCGCACTAAGGTCCCCTCCCATGGCCGCCGACAACACATCCCCACCCATGAGGTCCTCCGGCGCAACCTACGCCCGCGCCGAGGCCGGCTACTTCGAGAAACGACAGCTCAAACGCACCGCCGGCTTCTGGGGCATCTGGGGCATCGGGATCGCGGCGGTGGTGTCGGGCGACTTCTCGGGCTGGAACCTCGGCATCGGCACCGCCGGCTGGGGCGGGCTGGCCATCGCGTCCGTCCTCATCATCGTCATGTACTTCGGCATGCTGTTCTCGATCGGCGAGATGAGCGCGGCCATGCCGCACACCGGCGGCGCGTACTCGTTCGCGCGGGCGGCGATGGGCCCGTGGGGCGGCTTCGTCACCGGCTTCGCCGAAACCATCGAGTACGTCTTCACCACGGCGGTGGTGGTGTACTACTCGGCGAGCTACGCCGACGCCGTCACCAGCGACCTGTTCGAGGTCACCCTGCCCGGTTGGCTGTGGTGGATCATCCTCTACGCAATCTTCGTGGCGCTGAACTCCTGGGGCGCCGCGCTGTCCTTCAGGTTCGCGCTGGTCGTCGCCGTCATCTCGATCGGCATCCTCGTGCTGTTCGGCGTGCTGGCGCTCGCCAACGGCGCAGTGGACTTCAGCCGGCTGTTCGACATCGCGCCCGACGCCGGAGCCGCCGGGGCCAGCACCTTTTTGCCGATGGGCTGGATCACGATCCTCTACGCGCTGCCGTTCGCGATGTGGTTCTTCCTCGGCATCGAGGAGTTGCCGCTGGCCGCCGAGGAGGCGCACGAGCCGGCGCGCGACATCCCGCGAGCCGGCCTCTGGGGCATGCTCACGCTGGTCGCCTGCGGCGCGATCGTGTTCTTCCTCAACCCCGCGGTCACCGGGTCCCAAGCGCTCGGCGAATCCGATGAGCCCCTGCTGGACGGGTTCCGGGCATTCCTCCCCGGCAACCTCGCGGCCGCGCTGTCGGCGTTTGCGCTCATCGGCCTGCTGGCCAGCCTGCAGGGCATCATGTACGCCTACGGGCGCAACATGTACTCGCTGAGCCGGGCGGGCTACTACCCGAAGACGTTGTCGCTCACGGGCGCCCGGCAGACGCCCTACGTGGCGCTGCTCGTCGGCGCGGTCATCGGGTTCCTCGCGCTGCTGGTGGTCGACGTCTACGAGGGCGCCGGCGCCGTCGTGCTCAACATCGCCGTCTGGGGCGCGGTGCTCGCCTACGGGCTCCAGATGATCTCGTTTCTGCTGCTGCGCCGGAACTTCCCGAACGCGCGGCGGCCCTGGGTCAGTCCGACCGGCAACGCCGGGGCCGTCGTCGCGCTCGTCATCGCCGCCATCACGTTCGTCGGTGTCCTGCTCAACCCGGACTATCGGCCGGCCGTCGTCGCGATCGTGATCTTCTACGTGCTCGGGCTGCTGGTCTTCGGGCTCTACGGCCGGCACCGGCTGGTGCTGTCTCCGGAGGAGGAGTACGCGGTGACCGGCGGCCTGCACGGCTACGACCCGGAGGCCGAGGGGCTCGGCGGCACCATCGAGGACGAGATCCTCAAAGGTCACACCGACAACCGAGGTGCGTGACCGGCTCGTCGGCCGGGTGATCGCTCGTCCTGATCAGACGACGGATACCCGGTAGGGTCGAGCCTGCGCAGCACCAGCCGCGTGATCGGCCGACCCACACGAGCGGAGCGGATCGCGGATGACTGACCCAGCCGTCGCGGGCGTCGAGGACCACACCGAGGAAATCACGCTCGGCCTCCACGACGCGTCGCCGCCACACCTGGTGGCGGCGATGGCCGACGACGTGGTGCTCGAGTTGGGGTGGGGCCGGCTGATCTTCGGCCAGACGTTCGCCGACCCCGCCCGCCTGGCGGAGGTGCTGCGCGACGAAGAGATCGGCCGGCGCGACATCTGCATCTACGCCCGCGAGTCGCACGTGCTGGTCAGCCTGGCACCCAACGAGCTGTTCATCGATCCCAGCCACACCTACCGGCTGCGGTTCGGCGACGACGACGCCGCACCGCCGACACCGTCGGGCTTCACCGTGCGCCCGCCGCGCGACCGCGACGAGGCCGACGCGATGAACCGCGTCTACGTCAAGTGCGGCATGGTGCCCGCGCCGGTCGACGTCATCTGGGACAACCACCTGCACTCCGACGTCGTCACCTACCTGGTGGCCGTCCGCGACGACGACGGCGCGGTCGTGGGCACCGTCACCGGCGTCGACCACTTCAAGCTGTTCTCCGACCCCGAGAACGGGTCGAGCCTCTGGACGTTGGCCGTCGATCCCACCGCGAGCCTGCCGGGCGTCGGCGCCGCGCTGACCTGCACGCTGGCGCACCTGATGCGGGAAGCCGGCCGCTCCTACCTGGACCTGTCGGTGGCGCACGACAACGCCGCCGCGATCGGGCTGTACGAGAAGCTCGGCTTCGTCCGGGTGCCGGTGCTCGCCATCAAACGCAAGAACGCCATCAACCAGTCGCTGTTCACACCCACCGCCGAGACCATCGACGACCTGAACCCTTACGCCCGCATCATCGCCGACGAGGCGATGCGCCGCGGCATCCACGTGGAGGTGATCGACGCCGAGACCGGCGAGATGCGGCTGTCGCACGGCGGCCGCAGCGTCATCACCCGAGAGTCGTTGTCGGAGTTCACCTCCGCGGTGGCGATGGCGCGCTGCGACGACAAGCGGCTCACCCGCCGCATCGTGGCCGAGGCGGGTGTGGTGGTGCCGAAGGCCCGGCTGGCGACCTTCGACGAGCGGGACCACGAGTTCCTCGCCGAGGTGGGCGACGTGGTGGTCAAGCCCACCCGCGGCGAGCAGGGCAAGGGCATCACCGTGGGCGTCACCACGCCGCAGGAGCTGGACGCGGCCCTCGCCCGCGCCCGCGAACAGCACCCCGAGGTGCTGATCGAGCAGCGGGCGAACGGCGACGACCTGCGGCTGGTGGTCATCGACAAGAAGGTCGTCGCCGCGGCGCTGCGCAAACCCCCCGAGGTGGTCGGCACCGGCAAGCACACCATCCGCGAGCTCATCGAGGCGCAGAGCCGCCGCAGAGCCGCCGCGACCGGCGGCGAGTCGGTCATCCCGATCGACGACGTCACCGAGAGCACCGTCCGGGAGGCCGGCTACCGCTTCGACGACGTGCTGCCCGAGGGCGAGCGCCTGCGCGTCCGCCGGGCGGCAAACCTCCACCAGGGCGGCACCATCCACGACGTCACCGCGGAGGTGCACAGCACGCTGTGCCGGGTCGCGGTAGCCGCGGCCGAGGCCATCGGTATCCCGGTCACCGGCATCGACCTGCTGGTGCCCGACGTCAAGGGCGAGGAGTACGTGTTCATCGAGGCCAACGAGCGGCCCGGCCTCGCCAACCACGAACCGCAGCCCACCGCGCAGGCGTTCGTCGACTTCTTGTTCCCCGGCCAGCCGGCGCTGCCGCAGACCTGGACACCGCCCGAGCACGCCGGCGGCGCGCCCGCCAACTAGCGGGCTACAGCGTGGCGGTGCGCATCACGATCTCGGCGGCCAGCTGCGCCGTCGACTCGGCGGCGTTGCGGCGGCCGAGCAGTTCGACCAGCCGGAAGTCGCCGTAGACGTAGCGCTGGCTGGCGCGGGCGACGTTGCGCGCCGCCGGTGTGCTGACCAGGGCCGTGACATTCATCTCGACCGGCGGGCAGTGCTCGTCGCGCACCGCGCCGGTGAGGTCGGCGACGCGCGGATGACCCCGGTCGATCGCGATCAGGCCGGTGAACCGGTCGAGCCGCGCGGCCGCCAGCTCCCACGCCAGCTCGCCGCCGCTGCGGTCGCCGACGACCACCGACCACTGCACCCCCAGGCTGTCGAGGATGCCGATCACCGACTTCGGTGTCAGCCGCCGGTCCGCCCCCACCACCACCGTGCGCAGCGATGCGGTGTGCAGCCGGTGGCACACGGCCTCGTAGGCCACCGGCGCGTGGTGGGCGGCGCACAGCAGCAGCACGACGGAACCCTTCTCCGGGCCCGTGACGCTCACGGAAGCGGGGAATCCGTCGACGGTGACCATCGTCGAGGGCATTCCCCGAACGGTACCGGCGTCGTGAATCCAGTGTGGCGGTTTCGGTTGTCGCGCGCGCTGATTCGCGGTCGGTCAGCCGTCGAGCGCCGTGCGGATGACCGGCCGCGCCGGCGGTCCGGCGAGCAGGTCGAGCACGGCGTCGACGTCGAGGTGGGCGGTGAGCAGATCCGCCATCACGTCGAGTTGCGCGTCGCGGCGGGCAGTTACGTCGACGTCCGGCGCCGCGACGAACCCGGTGCGCCCGGCGCTCTCGGCCACCTCGGCGAGCCAGCCGCGCCGCAGTGCGTCGTTGTCCAGCAGCCCATGCCAGTGCGTGCCGTAGACCACGCCGCGGCGGTGCCCGACGCCGTGCCAGTCGTCGGCGGCGGCGCGGGCGACCTGGCCGTGATGGATCTCGTAGCCGCGCAACGGTTCCGAGTGGTGCCGCAACGTCTTCTCGGCGGCGAAGGCGATCTCGGCGTCGAGCAGCCCGAGCCCGTCGACCGTGCCAGCACCGCTCTCGACGTCGTCGGTGATCGACCGGCACAGCATCTGGTATCCCCCGCAGACACCGAGCACCGGCCGGCCCGCCGCGGCGTGCGCCACGATCGCGTCGGCCAGGCCGCGCTCGCGCAGCCAGCGCAGGTCGGCGACGGTGGTCTTGCTGCCGGGGATCACGACGGCGTCCGCACCGGCGAGGTCGGCGGCGTCGGTCACCCACCGCACCTGCACCCCGGGTTCGCACGCCAGCGCTTCGACGTCGGTCGAGTTCGAGATCCGCGGCAGCCGGATGGCGGCGATGCGCAGCCACTGGTCGCCGACCGGCGGCGACGGCCGGCCCACCAGCTCGCCGGCCACCACCGACAGCGAGTCCTCGGTGTCGAGCCACAGGTCGTCGCAATACGGCAGGACGCCGTAGGTCGGCCGGCCGGTGCGCTCCCGCAGCCGCTCCAAGCCCGGCTCGAGCAGCGTCGGGTCGCCGCGGAACTTGTTGACGACGTAACCCGCGATCAACCGCTGGTCGGCAGGGTCCAGGATCGCGACGGTGCCGAAAAAGTGGGCCAGCACCCCGCCGCGGTCGATGTCGCCGACCAGGAGCACCGGCAGGCCGGCCGCCTGCGCGAGCCCCATGTTCGCCAGATCGGTGGCGCGCAGGTTGATCTCGGCGGGCGAACCGGCGCCCTCACAGATCACGACGTCGAAATCGCCTCGCAGGGACTCGAACTCGCGCCCCACCACCTCGCTCAGCCGCCGTCGGTGGGTGAGGTAGTCACGGGCCCGCACGCTGCCGGTGGCGCGGCCGCGGACCACCAGCTGCGAACTGCGGTCGCTGCCCGGCTTGAGCAGCACCGGGTTGAACCGCACGCTCGGCGCCAGCCCGGCCGCGCGCGCCTGCACCGCCTGCGCCCGGCCGATCTCCCCGCCTTCGACGGTCACCGCCGAGTTGTTGCTCATGTTCTGGGCCTTGAACGGCGCGACCGCGACGCCGCGGCGCACCAGCAGCCGGCACAGCCCGGCGACCACCATGGACTTGCCCGCGTCCGACGTGGTGCCCGCGACGAGCAGCGCACCGCTGGCGGCGCGGCTCACTCCGGCGGCAGCGTCAGGATCTCGGCTCCGGTGTCGGTGACCACCAGCGTGTGCTCGAACTGCGCGCTCCACTTGCGGTCCCGGGTGGCCACCGTCCAGTCGTCGTCCCAGATCTCGTAGTCCAGCGAGCCGAGGTTGATCATCGGCTCGATCGTGAACGTCATGCCGGGCTCCAGCACCGTCTCGACCGCGGGCTGGTCGTAGTGCAGCACCACCAGACCGTTGTGGAAGGTGGTGCCGATGCCGTGGCCGGTGAAATCGCGGACGACGTGGTAGCCGAACCGGTTCGCGTAGCTCTCGATCACCCGGCCGACGATCGACAGCTGGCGCCCTGGTTTGACGGCCTTGATGGCGCGCATCGTGGCCTCGTGGGTGCGCTCCACGAGCAGCCGGTGCTCCTCGGCGACATCGCCCGCGAGGAAGGTGGCGTTGGTGTCACCGTGGACGCCGTCGTAGTAGGCGGTGACGTCGATGTTGACGATGTCGCCGTCGGCGATCACCGTCGAATCCGGGATGCCGTGGCAGATGATCTCGTTGAGCGAGGTGCAGCACGACTTCGGGAAACCCTTGTAGCCCAGCGTGGACGGGTAGGCGCCGTGGTCGAGCATGTACTCGTGGGCGACGCGGTCCAGCTCGTCGGTGGTGACGCCGGGTGCGACGGCGCGGCCGGCCTCGGCGAGCGCGCCGGCGGCGATGCGGCCCGCGACGCGCATCTTCTCGATGACCTCCGGGGTCTGCACCCACGGCTCGGAGCCCTCGTTCGCGGTCGGCTTCCACACGTACTCCGGCCGCGGGATGGACTTCGGCACCGGCCGGATCGGCGAGACGACGCCGGGGCGCAGCGCAGGGCGCACGGAAGCTGCGGTCATCGTTTCAGGTTACCGCCGGCCGGGGCGGCGCAGCCGCGACCGTCGGGGACCGCGGATGTGTAGCGAACCCCAGGTCACCCGCCCGGTGAAGACGACGTGCGGGTTGCCCTCGGCCGGCGCGTCGGCGCGGTGATCGCGCGCGCTGCCGAAGGTGACGACCACGTCGTCGATCGACGCGCTCGCGCCGTCGGGCAGCCGGATGTCGACCGAGCCGCGCACCATGTCGAGTTCGACGACGACCACCGGACCGGCGAACCGGGCGCGGGTGAGGTCGAGGTCCACCGATCCCATCCGCCGCACCAGCGCCAGCCGGGTGGGGACCATCCACTCGCCGTGCCGTTTGAGCGAGCCGAACGACCCCCGGAGCTCCACCCGGTCGGCGGCGGAGGTGACGATGGCCCCGGGCCCCGGCAGGTCGTCGACGAGGGCGTTCAGGTCGGCGTGCGTGCGGGCCGCCGACACCTGGGCCGACCGCTGCTCGAATTCGCCGATGTCGATGAGCCCCAGCGCGACGGCGTTGTGCAGCCGGCGCAGCGTGCCGTTGCGGTCGGCATCGGAGATCCGCAGCGCGATGAACTCACCGTGGCCACTGGTCATGACATCTTCAACCTACCTGCGGCAGCCGCCATGCCGGCCGTGCTCACACCAGGTAGTCGGCCGGCAGCGAGTCGAACATCAGCTTCGTCATCCGCACCGCGTACTCCGACGTGCCCCCACCGACGATCAGCGACGCGAACGCCAGATCGCCGCGGTAGCCCACGAACCAGGAGTGCGATCCGCCCTGGAACTCCGCCTCCCCGGTCTTGCCGCGGACCTCACCGGCACCGTCGATGTCGCGCGCGGTGCCGTCGGTGACCACCAGCCGCATCATCGGCCGCAGCGCCTCGATCATCGCCGGGCTGATCGGCGTGCGGGTGCCGCTGACCGTGGTCTCCCGGCCCCGGATGAACTGGGGCACCGGCGTGTGGCCGGCGGCGACCGTCGCCGCGGCCAGCGCCATGCCGAACGGGCTGACCACCACCTTGCCCTGCCCGAAGCCGTCCTCGGTGCGCTCGGCGAGGTTCACCGTCGGCGGCACCGACCCCGACACCGTGGTCAGGCCCGGCACCACGTAGTCGGGACCAATGCCGTACTGCGCGGCCGCGACCGTCAGCCCGTCGCGCGGCATCCGGCTCGCCAGTTCGGCGAACGTGGTGTTGCACGAGCTGGCGAACGCCCGCGACATGGGCACCACGCCGAGGTCGAAGCCGCCGTAGTTCGGCACCGTGCGGTGGCCGATGTCCAGGGTTCCCGGGCACGGCAGCATGGTGTCGGGGGTGGCCAGCCGGCGGTCGATCGCCGCGCCGGCGGTGATGATCTTGAACGTCGACCCCGGCGGATAGAGACCCATCGTCGCCACCGGCCCGTCGGCGTCGGCGGCGGCGTTCTGCGCGAGCGCCAGGATCTCCCCGGTCGACGGCTTGAGCAGCACCATCATGGCCTTGCGGCCGGTGGAGTCGACGGCGTGCTGCGCCGCCAGCTGCACCGCGCGGTCGAGGCTGATGGTGATCGACGGCGCCGGCGAGCCGGGCACCTCGTGCAGCACGTCGACGTCGACGTCGTTCTGGTTGACCGTGACGATCCGCCAGCCCGCGTCGCCGTCCACTTCGTCGATCACGGCCTTGCGGACCTCGCTGACGATGGCCGGGGCGAACGTGTCGTCTGTGGGCAGCAGGTCGGCCTGCGGCGTGACCACCACGCCGGGTAGCGATCCGATGGCCGGCCGCACCCGGCCGTCGTCGTCGGGCCGCAGCGTCACCAGGTCGACGGGTTGCGGCGCCGCGCTCGCCTCTTCGGCCAGCCGCTGCGGGTCCAGCCCCGGATCGAACGGCCGCAGCGCGTCCACCACGGCTCGCGCGGTGGGCATCAGCTCCCGGCCGGCGGCCCGGGCGTCGAGCCGGTAGCGGTAGAGGTTGGTGGGCACCAGCACCTCGGTGCCGCCGAGCTCCTTCACCGAGGCCCGTCGCGGCGGATCGGCCCGCAGGGCGAACGTCTGGTTCTCCCCCAGCCGCGGGTGCAGGTCGGTGGCGTTCCAGCGGATCCGCCACACACCCTCGTCGCGGACCATCGCGAGGTGGCCGTCGTAGGTCCAGGTGCGGTTCTTCGGCAGGTGCCAGGTGTAGCGGTAGTCGATCCGGCCGGTGTCCTCGGTGTAGGTCGAGCCGAGGATGTGCGCCTCCAGCTGGTCGGCCTGCAGCCCGTCCCAGGCCGCGTCGAGGGCGGTCTTGGCGGCGTCGGACCGGTCGGTGAGCGCGGCGGCCGCGGCGGTGTCGCCGGTGGCCAGCACCGAGAAGAATCGCTCGGCGGCGGGCGCGGGACCGTCGGGCCGCGGCGTGCAGGCGTTCAGCGAGGCGGCCGCGAGGACAGCGGTGACGAGCAGCCCGGCGACCCGGATGCGTGCAGTGAACTGTGATGCCATTGAGGCAGATGTTACGAACCTTGGGCGGTCCCACCGGGGAGGCGCACCGAGACCCGATCGTGATTGGCCGGTGACATGGGCCGCCGGCGGTCAGTCGAGCAGCACGGTCGCGAACGTGCCGACCTCGCTGAATCCGACACGGGCGTACGCCGCCCGCGCCACCGTGTTGTAGCTGTTCACGTAGAGGCTCGCGATGCGCCCGCTGCGCACGACGGCGGCCGCGACCGCGGCCGTGCCCGCCGATCCCAGGCCCTGGCCGCGGCGGTCCGGATGCACCCACACGCCCTGGATCTGCCCGACCCGCGGCGATTGCGATCCGACCTCCGCCTTGAAGATCACCTCGCCGTGCTCGATGCGCGCCCAGGCGCGGCCCGCGGCGATCAGCCCCGCCACCCGCCGGCGGTACGCGCGACCGCCGTCGCCGAGCCGCGGGTCGATGCCGACCTCGCCGATGAACATGTCGATGGCCGCCGCGAGGTAGGCGTCGAGCTCGTCGGCCCGCACCCGCCGCACCGCGGGGTCGATCGTGCCCTGCGGCACCGTGGGCATGGCGAGCAGTGGCTGGGCGTCCCGCACGTCGCGCGCCGCGCCCCAGTACCGCTCCAACCGCTGCCACATCGGCACCACCAGCTCGGCGCGGCCGACCAGCGACGAGCAGCGCCGCGGCGCCGACGCGGTCTTCTCGGCGAACGCCTGCATGTCGGCCGCGGCGCCCCGCAGCGGGATGACGTTGGCGCCCGCGAAGCACAGGGAGTCCTCGGGGCGCCGCCGCGTCCACAGTTCGCCGCCGATGGCCGCGGGCTCGAGGCCGTACTCGGCGACGCGGGCGGCCACCATGCAGGCCGCGACCGGGTCGGCGTCGAGCACCCGCTGCACCGCCGCCGCGTCACGCGTCACCGCGACCCGTCGCTCCTCGACGCGGCGAAGAAGAGGGGGAGCCGACATGGGCAGCGTCCTGACAGACAGTGGCCGGTGTTACCGCACCTCAGCTTACGGTGACGACCGGGGAGGCGCCCGGACTTGCCTGCGGATCCATCTCCTCGGCGATGCGCATCGCTTCCTCGATGAGCGTCTCGACGATCTGCGCCTCCGGCACGGTCTTGATGACCTCGCCCTTGACGAAGATCTGCCCCTTCCCGTTGCCCGAGGCCACGCCGAGATCGGCCTCGCGGGCCTCCCCCGGGCCGTTGACGACGCAGCCCATGACGGCGACGCGCAAAGGTACCTGCAGCCCGTCGAGGCCGGCCGACACCTCGTTGGCCAAGGTGTAGACGTCGACCTGGGCGCGCCCACACGACGGGCACGACACGATCTCCAGCCCGCGGGGCCGCAGGTTCAGCGACTCCAGGATCTGCGTGCCGACCTTGACCTCCTCCACCGGCGGCGCCGACAGCGAGACGCGGATGGTGTCGCCGATGCCCCGCGACAGCAACGCCCCGAACGCGACGGCCGACTTGATGGTGCCCTGGAACGCCGGGCCGGCCTCGGTGACGCCGAGGTGCAGCGGGTAGTCGCACTGCGCGGCCAGCTGCTCGTAGGCGGCCACCATCACGACCGGATCGTTGTGCTTCACGCTGATCTTGATGTCGCCGAAGCCGTGTTCCTCGAACAGCGAGGCCTCCCACAGCGCCGACTCGACGAGCGCCTCGGGTGTCGCCTTGCCGTACTTCTCCATGAACCGCTTGTCCAGCGAGCCGGCGTTGACGCCGATGCGGATCGGGATGCCGGCCGCCCCGGCGGCCTTGGCGACCTCCTTGACGCGGCCGTCGAACTCCTTGATGTTGCCGGGGTTCACCCGCACGGCCGCGCAGCCGGCGTCGATCGCGGCGAAGATGTACTTCGGCTGGAAGTGGATGTCCGCGATGACCGGGATCTGTGATTTCTTCGCGATGGCCGGCAGCGCGTCGGCGTCCTCCTGGCGCGGGCAGGCCACCCGCACGATGTCGCAGCCGGCCGCCGTGAGCTCCGCGATCTGCTGCAGCGTGGCGTTCACGTCGTGGGTCTTGGTGGTGCACATCGACTGCACCGCGATCGGGTACTCGCTGCCGATGCCGACGTCGCGCACCATCAGCTGGCGCGTCTTGCGGCGCGGCGCCAGGGTGGGTGCGGGGGGCGTCGGCATCCCCAGACCGATGGCCGTAGTCATAAGTGTCTCTCCTAGGGCAGCACTCGGACCGGGTTCACGACGTCGGCGGCGACCGTGAGCAGCATGTAGCCACCCACCACCGCCAGTACGAGGTAGGTGGCCGGCATGAGCTTGAGGTAGTTGACCGGTCCGGCGGCCACCAGCCCGCGTGACGACCGGATCATGTTGCGGATCTTCTCGTAGGTGGCCACCGCGATGTGCCCGCCGTCGAACGGCAGCAGCGGCAGCAGGTTGACCGCACCGAGCACGAAGTTCAGCTGTGCGAGGAACAGCCAGAACAGCACCCACAGCCCGGCGTCGACGGTCTCACCGCCGATGCGTGACGCACCGACGACGCTGATCGGGGTCTCGGGATCACGATCACCGCCGGTGATCGACGACGCGAGCGCGCCGATCTTGGTGGGGATCTTGGCCAGCGACTTGCCGAGCTCGACGACGAGGTCGCCGGTGAAGCTCAGCGTCGCCGGCACGGCGGTCAGCGGGTTGTACTGCACCGGCCCGAACTGCTTCGCCGATATGCCGATGGCACCGACGGTCGACGGTTCGGTCGCGTCGTCGGAGGTGAAGCGCTGGGTGCGGGTGACGTTCACCGTCGTGGTGATGCGCTGCCCGTCGCGTTCCACCACCACCGGCGTGGGGCCGGACAGCGGCCGCACCGCGGCGACGGTCTCGTCGAAGTTCGCGACGTCGGTGTTCCCGATGCGCACGATGGTGTCGCCGGGCTTGATGCCGGCGCTGGCCGCCGGTCCGGGGCCGGTGCACGCGGCGTACTCGGTCTTGCTGAGCTGCGGTGCGACGCATGCGGTCTCGCCGACGATCGCCTGCGCGGGCGGGTTGAGGTTCGGCAGCCCCCACACGATCGCGATGGCATAGATGAGCACCAGGCCGACGACGAAGTTCATCCCGGGGCCGGCGAACAGCACCGCCACGCGCTTCCAGACTTTCTGGCGGTACATCGCGTACGGGCGGTCGGCGTCGTCGATCTCGTCGACGGCGGTCATGCCCGCGATGTCGCAGAACCCGCCGAGTGGGATCGCCTTGACGCCGTACTCGGTGGAGCCCAGCTTGTTCGGCCGGCGGGTGGACCACAGCGTGGGTCCGAAGCCGACGAAGTAGCGACGTACCTTCATCCCGGTGGCACGCGCCACCCCCATGTGTCCGCATTCGTGGAGCGCGACGGACACCAGGATCGCGATCGCGAACGCGACGACGCCGAGTGCGTACATCATCGGATGAGCTGTTCCTCCTGCTGGACGGCTGCCCGGGCCCGGTCGCGGGCCCAGCGCTGCGCGTCGAGTACGTCTTCCACGGTAACCGGTTCGGCCGCCCAGCGGTCGGCGGCGGCGAGCACCTCGGCGATGGTGCCCACGATCGCGGGGAACCGGATGCGCCCCGCCAAGAACGCCTCCGCGGCCTCCTCGTTGGCCGCGTTGTACACCGCCGGCAGGCAGCCACCGGTGGTTCCGGCCTGCCGGGCCAGGTCGACCGCCGGGAACACCGCGTCGTCGAGGGGTTCGAACTCCCAGGTGGCGGCGGTGCGGAAGTCGCAGGC
This sequence comes from Mycobacterium sp. MYCO198283, assembly GCF_021213805.1. Classification (GTDB taxonomy): domain Bacteria; phylum Actinomycetota; class Actinomycetes; order Mycobacteriales; family Mycobacteriaceae; genus Mycobacterium. The sequence goes on along the minus strand of NZ_JAJQJI010000008.1, from coordinate 77,035 downwards.
CGCCGCCGCGCCGGGCACCCGGGCGGGCCAGCCGAGCGCCAGCGCGATGGGCAGCCTCATGTCGGGCGGACTGGCCTGGGCCAGCGTCGAACCGTCGGTGAACGTCACCATCGAGTGCACGATGGACTGCGGATGGACGACGACGTCGATGCGGTCGTACGGGATGCCGAACAGCAGGTGCGTCTCGATGAGCTCCAGGCCCTTGTTCACCAGCGACGCCGAGTTCAGCGTGTTCATCGGCCCCATCGACCAGGTGGGATGGGCGCCGGCCTGTTCGGGCGTGACGTCGCGCAGCCGGTCCGCGGAGTATCCGCGAAACGGCCCGCCCGACGCGGTGAGCACCAGTCGCGCCACCTCGTCGTGGCTGCCGCCGCGCAGGCATTGCGCCAGCGCGGAGTGCTCGGAGTCGACGGGCACGAGCTGTCCGGGCGCCGCGGCCCGCTGCACCAGCGGCCCGCCCGCCACCAGCGACTCCTTGTTCGCCAGCGCCAGCCGGGCGCCGCTGTGCAGCGCCGCCAGCGTCGGCGCCAGTCCCCGGGCGCCCACCAGCGCGTTGAGGACGACGTCGGCTTCGGTGTTCTCTACGAGCCGGGTCGCGGCGTCGGGACCGGCGTAGGTGACGTCCCCGATCCGGTCGGCGGCGGCCGCGTCGGCCACGGCGACCCGGTGCACGCCGGTGGCGGCCCGCTGCTGCGCCAACAGCTCCGCATTCGCGCCGCCCGCGGCGAGTCCGACCACCTCGAAGCGCTCGGGATTGGCCGCGATGACCTCGAGCGCCTGGGTGCCGATCGATCCGGTCGAGCCCAGGATCAGCACCTTTTGTCGCGACGTCACCCGCCCATTGTGCCCGTCGCGGCGTGCCGACCGGCGCCGGACGCGGACGCGACGGTAAGTGATGACGTGTTCGTGACGCGGCAGGCGGCAGCCCATCCGCGTTCGGGCAGGACCCGAATCCCGGGCGTCAGAGCCCATGGGACGGCCACCGCGGCCGGACCACGACGAGGGAGTTCCACGCGACATGAAGCACAGAGTGATCACCGCAGGCATCGCCGCCCTGGCGGTGGTGGGGTTGTCGGCCTGTTCCTCCGAGGACGCCGAATCGGCCACCAGCAGCGCGAGTTCCGCCGCGTCGTCGGCCTCGTCCGCAGCCTCCTCGGCCGTGTCGTCGGCCACGAGCAGCGCCGCCCCCGACCCGGCCGCCGGCCTGGTGGGCGCCGGCTGCGCCACCTACGCCCAGCAGAACCCGTCGGGCCCCGGCTCGGTGAACGGCATGGCGAAGGATCCGGTGACCGTCGCGGCGTCGAACAACCCCATGCTCAAGACGCTCACCCAGGCGATCAGCGGGAAGCTGAACCCGAACGTCAACCTGGTTCAGACGCTCGACAGCGGGCAGTTCACCGTCTTCGCGCCCACCGACGACGCGTTCGCCAAGATCGACCCCGCGACGATCGAGAAGCTGAAGACCGACTCCCAGCTGCTCACCAGCATCCTCACCTATCACGTCGTGCCCGGCCAGGCCGATCCCTCGCAGGTCGCCGGCGACCACAAGACCGTGCAGGGCGCCAACCTCACCGTCACCGGCAGCGGCAACGACCTGAAGGTCAATAACGCCGGCCTGGTCTGCGGCGGCGTGAAGACCGCCAACGCCACGGTCTACCTGATCGACACCGTGCTCATGCCGCCGGCCTGAGCGCTCCTTCCTCTCGCGCGACCCTCGGTGCTGCGGCACCGGGGGTCGTCGCGCGTTCGCGGCACGTGTCGGTGCCCCGGTGCACACTGTCGCCCATCCGACGAACCTGGGGGTTGAGATGACCGACGCCAATCTGACGCTGATCGGGCTGCTGGTGGACCGCTCCGGCTCCATGGCCACCATGCAGAGCGACATGGAGGGCGGTATCGCCGCCTTCCTCGAGTCCCAAGCGGATGTGCCAGGCCGCTGCATGGTGACGCTCGCACAGTTCGACGCCGAGTACGAGACGGTCTATCCGGTCACGGACTTGAGCGCCGTGCCGCGCTACCACCTGCAGCCGCGCGGCGCGACGGCGCTGCTCGACGCCGTCGGCCGGTTCGTCACCGACACCGGCGCGCAGCTGGCGGCGCTGCCGGAGCGCGAGCGGCCCGGCAAGGTCCTCATCGTCATCGTCACCGACGGTCACGAGAACTCGAGCAGTGAATGGACGGCCGCCGGCGTCAAGAAGCTGGTCACGGATCAACAAGAGCAGTGGAATTGGGAGTTCGTCTTCCTCGGCGCCAACATCGACTCGTTCGACGTGGCCGGCGGGCTGGGCATCGCCGCCGCGAGCACCATGAACTTCACCGCCGCGGCGGCGCCCATCGCGATGGAGAACGTCGCGTCGTTCGCGACGCGCTACCGCAGCGGGGTGGCCGATGGGTTCTCCGACGAGGAGCGCGGCTCGTCGATGGGAAGCTGACCAGACGCTGACATCGGCGGCGCCCGCGGTCGTCGGCGTTTCCACGCCGGCCTTTGCGGGCAGCTCTGCTGGAATGCCCACGATGTTGTGGTTCCGACGGGACCTGCGGTTGTACGACCTGCCGCCGCTGCTGGCCGCTGCCGACGAAGACGGCGACGTGCTCGCCTGCTACGTGCTCGATCCCCGGCTGCGCGCCAGCTCGGGCGTCCGGCGGCTGAAGTTCCTCTACGACTCCCTGCGTGAGCTTCGCGAACGGCTCGACGGGCGGCTGCTGGTCACCGAGGGCCGGCCCGAGGACCGCATCCCGGCGCTCGCCCGCGCGGTCGGCGCCACCTCGGTTCACGTCTCGGAGGACTACACACCCTTCGGCCGGCGCCGCGACGACCGGGTGCGCGAGGCGCTCGGCGACATTCCGCTGACGGCGTCCGGTTCGCCGTACCTGGTGTCCCCCGGCCGCGTCACCCGCGACGACGGCGAGCCGTACAAGGTGTTCTCGCCGTTCCACCGCGCATGGACACAACACGGCTGGCGGCCGCCGGCCCAGTCCGGTCCGGAGTCCGCCCGCTGGATCGACCCGAAAGACGTCGCGGCCGACGAAGCAGCGGTGTGCGACATCCCGGATGTCGACGTCGAGCTCGACCTGCCTGCCGGCGAGCACGCCGCCCGCGAGTACTGGCGGCGCTGGATCGACGACGGGCTGGTCGACCACTACGCCGAGGAACGCAGCCGCCCCGACCGCGACAACACCAGCCGCATGTCCGCGCACCTGAAATTCGGCACCATCCACCCGCGGACCATGGCGGCGGACCTCGGCAGCGGCAAGGGTCCGCAGGCGTACCTGCGGGAGCTGGCGTTCCGCGACTTCTATGCAGGAGTTCTCTACGAGTGGCCGCACAGCGTCTGGTGGAACTTCAACCGCAACTTCGACGACATCGAGGTCGACACCGGCGACGAGGCCCGACAGCGGTTCGAGAAGTGGAAGGCCGGCCAGACCGGGTATCCGATCGTCGACGCCGGCATGCGCCAGCTGTCGGGCATCGGCTACATGCACAACCGCGTCCGGATGATCGTCGCGTCGTTCCTCGTCAAGGACCTGCACCTGCCCTGGCAGTGGGGCGCCCGGTGGTTCCTCGACCAGCTCGTCGACGGCGACATGGCCAACAACCAGCACGGCTGGCAGTGGACCGCCGGCAGCGGCACCGACCCGGCGCCGTTCTTCCGGATCTTCAACCCGACCCTGCAGGGCGAGAAGTTCGACCCCGACGGCGGCTACGTGCGCCGCTGGGTGCCCGAACTGGCCGACGTCGCCGACGTGCACCACCTCGGCGCGGACCGGCCGAACGGCTATCCGCCACCGATGGTCGACCACAAGACCGAGCGCGCCGAAGCGTTGCGGCGCTACAGCCAGATCAGCTGACCGGCAGCCTCACCGGCGGATATGAAAGAATGTGGCCGTCCGATCCGCCCCGACGTCCCAGGAGCGCCGTGCCGAGCACCGAGGTTCAACGCCACACCGGAGTCGACCCGGTGGAGGTTCCGTCCGCCGAGTGGGGTTGGAGCGACATCAGCCCCCGCGTCTGGCACGTCGCCGGCATCCTGGGCGCCGTCTTCTTGCTGCTGATGCTGCGCGGCAACCACACCGGCAAGGTGGAGGACCTGTTCCTGGTCGGGTTCGCCGTCGCCATCGTCGTGCTCGTCGTCCGCAACTGGTGGCTGCGCCGCCGGGGCTGGATCCGCTAGAACCGCTGACAGTCGCCTCCGCCGACGCCAAGCTGTCCGCCATGGACATGCAACGGCTCGGCGACGAGCTCGAGATCACCGCGCTGCTGCACCGCTACGCCCGCGCGGTCGACACCAAGGACTGGGAGCTGTACCGCGAGGTGTTCACCGCCGACGCCCGCATCGACTACTCGTCGGCAGGTGCGATCGCGGGCAGCCGCGAGGCGGTCGCGGACTGGCTGGCGCAGGGCTTCAGCGCCATCCCGATGTCGATGCACTACATCACCAACATCGAGGTGCTGGCGCTGACGGACGACGCCGCGCAGGTTCGGGCGATGTTCTACAACCCGATGCAGCTCCCCGGCATGACGGAGCTGAGCTACTGCGGCGGCTACTACCACCACCAGCTGGTGCGCACCCCGCAGGGCTGGCGGAGCCGGGAGCTGCGCGAGGAGAACGTGTGGTTCACGAACGCGCCCGCGCGGAGCCCGGCGTGACCGGGCCGGCCGCGGCGAGCTGACCGCACGCCGCCGCGATCTCACGGCCGCGGGTGTCGCGCACCGTGCACGACACGCCCTGCGCCTTGACGCGCGCCACGAACTGGCGTTCGCGGTCCTTCGGGCTCGCATCCCACTGGCTGCCCGGGGTCGGGTTGAGCGGGATCAGGTTGACGTGCACGAGCGGGCCGAGCGCGCCGTGCAGGCGCTTGCCGAGCAGGTCGGCCCGCCACTGCTGATCGTTGACGTCGCGGATCAGGGCGTACTCCACCGACACCCGGCGGCCCGTGGTCTCCGCGTAGTAGCGGGCGGCGTCGAGCGCCTCGGAGACCTTGAATCGCGTGTTGACCGGCACCAGGGTGTCGCGCAGCTCGTCGTCGGGCGCGTGCAGCGACAGGGCCAACGTCACCGACAACTTCTCGTCGGCGAGCTTGCGGATCGCCGGCGCCAGCCCGACCGTCGACACCGTCACCGACCGCTGCGAGATGCCGAAGCCGTGGGGCGGTGCGTCGACGATGCGCCGCACCGCCGCCACCACCCGCGAGTAGTTGGCGAGCGGCTCGCCCATGCCCATGAACACCACGTTCGAGAGCCGCTGCCCGAGGTCGCGCAACACGGCGGCCGCGTCGCGGACCTGCTCGACGATCTCGGCGGTCGAGAGGTTACGGGTCAGCCCGGCCTGGCCGGTGGCGCAGAACGGGCACGCCATGCCGCAACCGGCCTGCGACGAGATGCACACGGTGTTGCGCTGCGGATAGCGCATCAGCACCGACTCGACGGTGGTGCCGTCGCCGGCCCGCCACAGCGTCTTGCGGGTCTGGCCCGCGTCGCACTCGATCTGCCGGATCGGCGTCAGCAGCCGGGGGAACAGCGCCTCGCCGACGGCGTCGCGCAGCGCGGCGGGCAGGTCGGTCATCTGCTGCGGATCGGCGATCAGCCGGCCGTAGTACTGCTGGGCCAGCTGATTCGCCCGGAACGCCGGGGCGCCCAGGTCGGTGACCGCGGCGCGGCGGCCGGCGTCGTCGAGGTCGGCGAGATGCCGCGGCGGCATGGCGCGGCGCGGCGGGCTGAAGACCAGCGGTAGGGCAGACATCGTCAGCCGCCAGTATCCCCGCCGGGAAGGCGGCTGTCGAAATCGCGCTACGCCAGCAGCGTCAGCACGATCCAGGTGGCGACCGCCGACGGCAGCACCGAGTCGAGGCGGTCCATCAGGCCGCCGTGCCCGGGCAGCAGCGTTCCCATGTCCTTGATGCCCAGGTCGCGCTTGACCTGCGACTCGACCAGGTCGCCGAGCGTGCCGGTGAGCACCAGCATGACGCCGAGCGGCACCCCGACCCAGGCCGGTTTGTCGAGCAAGAAGGCAACGGCCAGCACGGCGGCGGTGACGCCGAAGACCAGCGATCCGGCGAGCCCTTCCCACGACTTCTTCGGGCTGATGGCCGGCACCATCGTGTGCTTGCCGAACAACACACCCGCGGTGTAGCCCCCGATGTCGGAGAACACCACGCCGAGCATCAGGCAGAACACCCGCTCGGCGCCGTCGTCGGGGTAGACCAGCAGCGCGCCGAACGCGCCGAACAGCGGGATCCAGGCCGCCAGGAAGACGGTGACGGCGACGTCGCGCAGATAGTTCTGGGGCGCCGCGGCCAGTCCCTGCTCCACCAGCCGCCAGATGAGGCAGACGACGACGGTGCCGCCGAACGCACCGAGCGCACCGGCCGTGCCGTAGGGCCACGTCAGCCAGATCATCGCCTGCCCGCCGACCAGCAGCGGGATCACCGGCACGCGGTAGCCGCCTTCCCGCAGCCGCCGCACCACTTCAAGGGTCGCGATCACCATGGCGACGGCGACGACGCCGATCCACACGTACCGGGCGAAGAGCAGCGCCGCGATCACGGTGCCGCCGAGCAGCACGCCGACGGCGATGGCGGCGGGCAGGTTGCGGCCGGCGCGGGACTTCTTCGCCCCGGCTGCGTCGGCGTCGGTCTCGGTCACGGGCTCGGTGTGCTGGTCGGTCATCAAACCTCCAGCAGCTCGCCCTCTTTGTGCTTGACGAGGTCCTCGATCTGGCTCACGTACTGTGCGGTCGCCTTGTCGAGGTCCTTCTCCGCACGCCCCACCTCGTCCTCACCGGCCTCGCCGTCCTTGCGGATGCGGTGCAGCTCCTCCATCGCCTTGCGGCGGATGTTGCGCACGGACACCTTTGCGTCCTCGCCCTTGGACTTCGCCTGCTTGACCAGTTCCCGGCGACGCTCCTCGGTGAGCTGCGGGATGGCCACCCGGATCAGCGAGCCGTCGTTGCTGGGGTTCAGACCGAGATCGGAGTTGCGGATGGCGTCCTCGATGGGCCGCAGCTGCGACTGCTCGTAGGGCTTGATCACCACCAGCCGTGCCTCGGGCACGTTGATGCTCGCCAGCTGCGTGATCGGGGTCGCGGCGCCGTAGTAGTCGATGACGATGCGCGAGAACATGCCCGGGTTCGCCCGGCCCGTGCGGATGGACGACAGATCGTCGCGGGCCACCGAGACGGCCTTCTCCATCTTCTCCTCGGCGTCGAAGAGGGCCTCTTCGATCACGGTGTATCTCCCGTCGTTCGGGTGGTGTCAGGTGGTGACGAGTGTTCCGATCTTCTCACCCGCCACCGCCCGGGCGATATTGCCGTCGGTGAGCAGGTTGAAGACCAGGATCGGCATGCCGTTGTCCATGCAGAGCGAGAACGCGGTGGCGTCGGCGACCCGCAGGTCCTGGTCGATCACCTCGCGGTGGCTGACCTCGGTGAGCAGGTCGGCGTCGGGGTTGACGCGCGGGTCGTCGGTGTAGATGCCGTCGACCGCCTTGGCCATCAGCACCACCTCGGCGCCGATCTCGAGCGCGCGCTGGGCGGCGGTGGTGTCGGTGGAGAAGTACGGCAGTCCCATGCCGGCGCCGAAGATGACGACGCGGCCCTTCTCCAGGTGACGCTGCGCCCGCAGCGGGATGTACGGTTCGGCGACCTGGCCCATCGTGATGGCGGTCTGCACCCGGGTGTCGATGCCTTCCTTCTCCAGGAAGTCTTGCAGCGCAAGGCTGTTCATCACCGTCCCAAGCATGCCCATGTAGTCCGAGCGGGCGCGCTCCATGCCGCGCTGCTGCAGCTGCGCGCCGCGGAAGAAGTTGCCGCCGCCGATCACCACGGCGACCTGCACGCCGCTGCGGACGACCTCGGCGATCTGGCGGGCCACCAGGTGCACGACGTCGGGGTCCAGGCCGACCGAACCCCCGCCGAACATCTCGCCGCCCAGCTTCAGCAACACCCGCGAGTACAGCGGCCGGGTGGGTTGTTCCCCGGCAGTGCCGGCAGTGCCGATGTCCGCCATCTGTTCTCCGTTTCCGCCGCGGGCCGGTTCGCGGCCGGTCTCATCCTGCCTCATGGCTGGGCGGCCTGGTCGAGCCGCGGCCAACCCTGCGCCTGCTCCAGCTCGTAGCCCAGCGCGAGCAGTCGCGACTCGTGCCCGAGCGGCCCGGAGAACATCACCCCGATCGGCATGCCGTCGGCGGTCCGCGCCAGCGGCAGCGACAGGGCCGGCTCGCCGGTGACGTTGTGCAGCGGCGTGAACGCGACCCAGTCGACGAGCCGGTCGATGATCTGGGCGTACTCGGCGGTCGGGTCGAGGTGGCCGACGCGGGGCGTCGGCTCGGCCAGCGTCGGGGTCACGACGACGTCGTAGTCGGCGAACAGCCGGGCGGTGTGTCGCCGGGTGGTCGCCAGCCGGGCGATCGCGACGGGCAACCGGTGCAGGTTCCGTCGCGCGTGCCGGTCGAGCCCGCGGGTGAGGTTGTCGAGCTTCGTCACGTCGAACGTCGGGCCGAAGGTTCGCGGCCCGCCGCGCACCATCGCCATCGCGAGCAACCCCCAGTACAGGACGAAGTCGTCGACGAACGACCTCGGGATCGGCGGGCGGTCGACGTGCTCGACACGGTGGCCGAGCCCGCCGAGGAGCCGTCCGGTGGCCGCGACGGCGTCGGCCACCACCGGGTCCGCGGCCCGCTCCACCGAGTTGGTGATCAGCGCGATCCGCAGCCGGCGGCCGTCGGGCCCGGTGACGTCGCCGATGGCCGGCAGCTTCGGATTGCGCCACACCCGTTCGGCTTCCCGGTAAAAGGCGGCGGTATCGCGCACGCTGCGGGTGAGCACGCCGTTGGCGACGACGCGGACCGGCATGTGCCGCACCATGGCGTCCAGCGGCAGCCGGCCGCGACTCGGCTTGAGGCCCACCAGCCCGTTGACCGCGGCCGGGATCCGGATCGACCCGCCGCCGTCGTTGGCGTGCGCGATCGGCACGACGCCGGCCGCGACGAACGCGCCCGAGCCCGAGGACGACGCTCCGGCGATGTAGTCGGTGTCCCACGGGTTGCGCACCGGCCCGAGCCGCGGATGCTCGGCGGCGGCGCTGAAGCCGAATTCGCTCAGCTGCGTCTTGCCGAGCGGGATCAGGCCGGTCGCGAAGTAGGCGCGGGCAAAGGCGCCGTCGACCGCCGGCGGCAGCGGATCCCATGCGTCGGCGCCGTGGGCCGTCGGCCAGCCCGCCACGTCGACGTTGTCCTTGACGAACGTCGGCACCCCGGCGAAGAAGCTGCGGGGCCGGTAGCCGGCCGCCCGGCGACGCGCCCGGTCGAACGCCTCGTAGGCGAGCCCGTTGAGCGCCGGGTTGACGCGCTCGGTGCGCGCGATGGCCGCCTCGACGAGCTCGGCGGGGCTGACCTCACCGCGACCCAGCCGCGCCGCGAGGTCGACGGCGTCATCGGTTCCGAGCGCGTCGTCGCCGAACGCGTGCACATGTCGGGCCATGCGCAGACGGTACCAACGGGTACCACGGCGTCGGCGCGGAAACGACACGGCCCCGCCGTTCCGGGATCGCCGGAAGAGTGCGGGGCCGTCGGCCGTGACGCCGCTAGTGCTGTCCGACCTCGAACCGCGCGAAGCGGGTGATGGTCACCCCGGCCTCGTCGAGCAGCGCCTTGACGGTCTTCTTGTTGTCGGACACCGACGGCTGGTCGAGCAGCACGACGTCCTTGTAGAAGCCGTTCAACCGGCCCTCGACGATCTTGGGCAGCGCCTGCTCGGGCTTGCCCTCTTCCTTGGCGGTTTCCTCGGCGATGCGGCGCTCGTTGGCGACCACGTCCTCGGGCACCTCGTCGCGGGTGAGGTACTTGGCCTTGAGCGCGGCGATCTGCAGCGCCGCGGCGTGCGCGGCCTCCGCCGAGTCGCCGGTGTACTCGACGAGCACGCCGACCGCCGGCGGCAGGTCCGCCGACCGCTTGTGCAGGTACGTCGACACCTTGCCGTCGAACACGACGACGCGGCGCAGTTCCAGCTTCTCGCCGATCTTCGCGCTCAGGTCGGCGATGGCCTCCTCGACCGTCTTGTCGCCGGCTTTCGCGGCCTTCAGCGCGTCGACGTCGCCGGCCTTGGCCTCCGCCGCGGCCGCCACGACCTGGTCGGCGAGCGCCTGGAATTCGGCGTTCTTGGCGACGAAGTCGGTCTCGCAGTTGAGCTCGATCATCGCGCCGCCCTTGGCGGCCACCAGGCCCTCGGCGGTGGCGCGCTCGGCGCGCTTGCCGACGTCCTTCGCGCCCTTGATGCGCAGCAGTTCGACGGCTTTGTCGAAGTCGCCGTCGGAGTCGGCCAGCGCGTTCTTGCAGTCGAGCATCCCGGAGCCGGTCAGCTCGCGGAGCCGCTTGACGTCAGCGGCGGTGTAGTTCGCCAATGGTTCAGCCTTTCTTACGAAGACTCGGTGGTGGGGGTGGTCTCGGCGGCCCCCGGCGCACCCGCATCGGTGGCGGCGGTGGCCGTCGCCAGGAGCTCCTGCTCCCACTCGGCGAGCGGCTCGCCGGCCGCGGCGTCGGGCTTGCCGTCGGCGCTGCCGCCGCCCGCCCGGGCCTGCAGCCCCTCGGCGACGGCGGCGGCCACCACGCGGGTCAGCAGCGCCGCCGAGCGGATCGCGTCGTCGTTGCCCGGGATCGGGTAGTCCACCAGGTCCGGGTCGCAGTTGGTGTCGAGGATCGCGATGATCGGGATGTTCAGCTTGCGCGCCTCGGCGACGGCCAGGTGCTCCTTGTTGGTGTCGACGACCCAGATGGCCGACGGCACCTTCTGCATGTCGCGGATACCGCCGAGCGAGCGCTCGAGCTTGTTCTTCTCGCGGGTCAGCATCAGGATTTCCTTCTTGGTGCGACCCTCGAACCCGCCGGTCTGCTCCATCGCCTCGAGCTCCTTGAGGCGCTGCAGGCGCTTGTGGACCGTCGAGAAGTTGGTGAGCATGCCGCCGAGCCACCGCTGGTTCACGTAGGGCATGCCGACGCGGGTCGCCTCTTCGGCGATCGATTCCTGCGCCTGCTTCTTGGTGCCGACGAACAGGATGGTGCCGCCGTGGGCGACGGTCTCCTTGACGTACTCGTAGGCCTTGTCGATGTAGGTCAGCGTCTGCTGCAGATCGATGATGTAGATGCCGTTGCGGTCGGTGAAGATGAACCGCTTCATCTTGGGGTTCCACCGGCGGGTCTGGTGCCCGAAGTGCGCGCCGCTGTCGAGCAGCTGCTTCATGGTGACTACGGCCATGCCTGTGCCTCATTTGTGTGTCGGTTGTTGCGCGGCGTCGGGTGACGTCGAGCCCTGGCGCCTGCTTGGGTGCCGGACCCGCCTCGGAACCAACCGAGTGCGGGACCGCCCGGCACGAAGGTGCGACCCTGGACAGCGGGGTTGCGGTGCAGACGCGCGAAGTCAGCCCGCCGAAACGGGCTGCACGGAGCAGTTTACACCCCGGTCACCGGTGCTTTCGTCCCCAGCGGGCCGTCGATCCCCAGGACGGGTCGCTGCTGCTGACGCCGCTGCGCCGGACCCGGTGAGCTGGTGCGATGCCTCCGCTCGTGCGCCGAAATCGCATTCCCGGTCGTTCTGGGCGCCGAATCACGACCGGGAATGCGATTTCGGCGGTGGTCGCCGCGCTGCTGGTCGCCGCGCTGCTGGTCGCCGTGCCCGCCGGTGCGGACGGCGAGCGCTTCGGCTGGCCGCTGCAGCCGCGGCCGGCGGTGGTCCGGGCCTTCGACGCCCCGGCGCCGAATTGGCAGCGGGGACACCGCGGCGTCGACCTGGCCGGTCAGCCGGGTCAGCCGGTGTACGCCGCGGCGGCGGGCACCGTGGTCGCCGCGGGTGTGGTGGCGGGCCGTCCGCTGGTGTCGGTGCAGCACCCCGGCGGCCTGCGCACGTCCTACGAGCCGGTGTCGCCGGCGGTGCGGCGTGGTCAGGCGGTGGCGGCGGGCGCGGTGCTCGGCGCACTGCAGGCGGGTCACCCCGGCTGTGCCGCGCCGGCCTGCCTGCACTGGGGCGCCATGTGGGGCCGCGCGGCCGACGCCGACTACGTCGATCCGCTCGGTCTGCTGGCCGAGACGCCGGTGCGGCTCAAACCGCTGCGCTGAGCGGGTGGCGCCACCGCTACGCGCGGGGATGGGCGCGGTCGTGGACGGCACGCAGCCGCGCAACGCTGACGTGGGTATAGAGCTGCGTGGTCGCCAGCGACGAGTGGCCGAGCAGCTCCTGCACCACGCGCAGGTCGGCGCCGCCTTCGAGCAGGTGCGTTGCGGCGCTGTGGCGCAACCCGTGCGGGCCGATGTCCGGCGCGTCGGGCACCGCGGCCATCGTCTGGTGCACGACGGTGCGCGCCTGGCGCGGGTCGAGCCGGCCGCCACGCGCGCCGAGCAGCAGGGCCGGACCGGAGGCCGGCGTCGCCAGCGCGGGCCGGCCGTCGGCGAGCCACGCCGCGAGCGCGTCGGCCGCCGGCTCCCCGAACGGGACGGTGCGCTGCTTGTTGCCCTTGCCGAGTACCCGGAGCAGACGGCGGCCGGCGTCGACGTCGTCGACATCGGCGCCGCACAGCTCGCTGACGCGGATGCCGGTGGCGTACAGCAGCTCGACGATCAGCCGGTCCCGCAGCGCGATCGGATCGCGTTCGCCGGCTCCGGACGTCGCCGCCGCCATGGCCTGCAGCGCCTGATCCTGGCGCAGCACCGCGGGCAGGGTGCGCCGCGCCTTGGGTACCTGCAGCCGCGTCGCGGGGTCGACGTCGAGCAGTCCGCGGCGTGTCGCCCAGGCGGTGAACGTTTTCACCGCCGACGTGCGCCGGGCCAGTGTGGTGCGGGCGGCACCGTTGCGGGCCTGGGCCGCCAGCCAGGACCGCAGCAGCGGCAGCGAGAGCTCGGCGATCGTCGCGTCGGGGGCGCGCTCGGCGACGAAGTCGAACAGCGCGCCGATGTCGCCGAGGTAGGCGCGACGGGTGTGTGCGGAGCGGCCGCGTTCCAGCGCGAGGTGTTCGGCGAACTCGTCGAGGATCGCGGCCTGCTGCGGTATGCGTGCCACCGTGTCACGGTCGCAGACCGCGCGGCCCCGGTGCGGCAGCCGGGCGGGCGTGTCTAGGCGTTCGCCTCGGCGGCTTCGCGCTTGGCAAGCTCGGCCTTCCACTGCCGGAACGTCTCCTCGGTGCGGCCGCGCCGCCAGTATCCGGAGATGGACGCCCACTTGGCGTCGACGCCGCGTTCCTTGCGGATGTAGGGCCGAAGGTTGTGCATCACGGCCTGCGCCTCGCCGTGGATGAACACCTGCACCTGTCCGGGCAGCCAGTCGGCGCTCCTGACGGCGTCGATCAACGGCGCGTTGTCGCCGGCGCGCTCCTCGGCGACCAGATCCGCGCGTCCGCCGCGATAGACCCAGCGGATCTGCATGCCCGCCGGGGCGGTGAGCTCGATCTCGTCCTGCGCGTCGGCGACCTCGACGAAGACGTAGCCGACCGCGTCATCGGGCAGCGCTTCGAGCGTCGCGCCGATGGCCGGCAGCGCCGACTCGTCGCCGGCGAGCAGGTGCCAGTCGGCGGCGGGGTCGGGCCGGTAGGCCCCGCTCGGACCCATGCAGAACAGTCGCTGCCCGGGCTTCGCGGCGCGCGCCCAGGGTCCGGCGACGCCGTGCTCGCCGTGGACGACGAAGTCGACGGTGATCTCGCGCCGCTGGGGGTCGGCCCGTCGGACCGTGTAGGTGCGCACCGTCGGCTGGTCTTCGCGGGGCAGCTCGGCGAAGCTGTCGAGGGTGAGCGGCGCCGGCAGCTCCGAGACGTCGACGTCGTCGCGGACGAAGACGAGCTTGCAGTAGGCGTCCGTGAACTCGTTGGGGGTGAAGGTGTCGAACCCGTTGCCTCCCAACGTGACCCGTACAATGTGCGGCGACAGCTGTTCGGTCTGCACCACCTCGAACGTGTGTATCGGACGTCCCGCCACACTGGCCTCCTCACGCTCACGCACCTTTGCCCATCCTACGAGCCGGCCGCCGGTCGCGGCCGGCTACGTCACCCGGCCCGCGGTCGCCGCATCAGCCGCCACCGACCGTCCTCGGTGGTGGCCGCGAGGCCGGCCAGCTCCAACATCGCCAGGCGGCCCTGGACCTGTGCCACCGGAAGCCCGGATTCGACGGCCAGCTCACAGCAGGTGCGCGCACCGCGACCGGGCAATGCCTCGTACACCCGCTTCTCCTCGGCACTCAGGCCGTCGAGGGGCGTCGTCGGGTGTGGTTCGTCGTCGGCCAGCTCGCCGATGCGACCGCACAGTTCCACCACCTCGTCGGCCCGCGTGACGAGGGTGGCGTGGTTGCGGATCAACCGGTGACAACCCGCCGAGGCCGACGAGGTCACCGGACCCGGCACCGCGCCGACGGGCCGGTTGAGCGTGTGCGCCCAGGCCGCGGTGTTGGCGGCACCGCTGCGCAGGCCGGCCTCGACCACCACGGTCACCCCCGAGAGCGCGGCGACCAGCCGGTTGCGCACCAGGAAGCGATGCCGCGCCGGCCGCACCCCCGGCGGGTACTCGCTGACCACCGCGCCGTCGACGGCCACCCGACGTAGCAGCGCGGCGTGCCCCGCCGGATACGGCACGTCGACTCCACCGGCCACCACGGCCGCCGTCACCCCGCCGGCCCCGAGTGCCGCCCGGTGCGCGGCGCCGTCGATGCCGTAGGCGCCGCCCGAGACCACCGCGACGTCGCGTCCGACGAGTTCGGCCGCCATGTCGGCGGCGACCTGTTCGCCGTAGGCCGTCGCCGCCCGCGTACCCACCAGCGCCGCGGCGCGAGCGGCGATGTCGTCGAGCCGGGCGGGCCCGTTGACCCACAGGGCCAGCGGCGCAATGCCGTTCGGGTACTCCTCGGCGTCGACGAGCCCGAACGAGGAGAACGCCAGCACCGGCCACTCGTCGTCGTCCGGTGTGACGAGCCGACCGCCCATCGCCTCGATGCGCGTGAGATCCGCTGCGGCGGTGTCGATGTGCCGCCGGGCGGCGGTCAGCCGCTGCAGGGTGCCCGCCACCTCCCCGCGCCGGATGCGCGCCGCGGCCTCCGCGCACCCGACCTGCGCCACCAGCCGCACCAGCTCGGCGCACGGCGGCTCGACGACCCGGGACAGATATGCCCACGCCTCGGTGTCGCTGGTCATCGGTCCTCTCCCCCCTGTCGGAAACCCATCGCCGTCAGCACCTCCTCGATCCCGGGCGACGTGCGCCCGGCGAGGTCGGCGAGCGTCCACGCGACGCGCAGCGTGCGATCCACGCCGCGGATGCTGAACACGCCGCGATCCAGTGCCCGCTGCAGCGGTTTCATCGCGCTTACGCTGAGCCGGAACTCGCGGCGCAGCAACCGGCCCGGCACCTCGGCGTTGGTCCGCACCCCCTGCTGCCGCCACCGCTCGGCGGCGGCCTGCCGGGCATGTGCGACCCGCGCGCGCACCGCCGAGGTGGATTCCCCGGACTCCTGCAGCAACGCGTTGGTCTTGAGCGGGTGAAGCTGCACCCGCAGATCCACCCGGTCGAGCAGCGGACCCGACAGCTTGCCCAGGTACCGCCGCTTGGCCGCCGCCGGGCACAGGCAGTCGCGCGGGTCGGCCGGCGCGCACGGACACGGGTTGGCCGCCAGCACCAATTGGAATCGAGCGGGATAGGTGACCGTGCCGTCGCGGCGGGCCAGCCGGATCTCCCCCTCCTCCAACGGGGTTCGCAGCGCCTCCATCGCACGGGGGCCCATCTCGGCGCACTCGTCGAGGAACAGCACACCGCGGTGCGCCTGGCTGACCGCTCCCGGGCGGGCGAGCCCGCTGCCACCGCCGACCAGGGAGGCGACGCTCGACGTGTGGTGCGGCGCCACGAACGGCGGACGGGTCAGCAGCGGGGTGTCGGCGCTCAGCAGCCCGGCGACCGAGTGGATGGCCGTCACCTCCAGCGCCTCCTGCTCCGTGAGCGGCGGCAGCAGCCCCGGAAGCCGTTGCGCCAACATCGTTTTCCCGATGCCCGGCGGTCCCGTCAGCATCAGGTGGTGGGCGCCGGCGGCGGCCACCTCGACGGCGAACCGGGCCTGCGACTGCCCGACCACGTCGGCGAGATCGGCGCCGGCACAGTCGGTGTCGTACCCCGGCGGCGGCAAGGCCGGAAGCAGGTCACCCTTGCCGTTGACCCACGCCTGCACCGCGCGCAGCGACGTCGCGCCGAACACGTCGATGCCGTCGACGAGGCTCGCCTCGGCGAGGTTGCCGGCCGGCACGACGACACTGGGCCAGCCCTCGCGCTTGGCGGCGAGCACCGCGGGGAGCACGCCGCGCACCGGCCGCACCCGGCCGTCGAGAGCCAGCTCGCCGAGCACCACCGTCTTCTCGAGCCGTGCCGGGGCGACCAACTTGTGCGCCGACAGCACCGCCAGCGCCAGCGCCACGTCGTAGACCGAGCCCATCTTGGGCAGCGTCGCCGGCGACAGCGCCAACGTCAGCCGCGTCATCGGCCACTCGTTGTCGCAGTTGGTGATCGCCGCCCGCACCCGGTCCCGTGACTCCTGCAGCGCGGTGTCCGGCAGCCCGACCAGGTGCACCCCGGGCAATCCGGAGGAGATGTCGGCCTCGATCTCGACGATCTCGCCCGCCACCCCGCGCACCGCCACCGAGAACGCCCGTCCCAGCGCCATCAGCCGACGCCCCGGACGTGGGTGATCTCCGGCTCCCGCGTGCGACCGAACCGCACCCCGATCACGTCGATGCGTACCGCCGCCCAGCCGCGCTGCTGCCCCGCCAGCCACAACCCGGCCAGCCGCCGCAGCCGGCGCACCTTCTCCGGCGTCACCGCCTCCGCCACACCGCCGTACCGGTCGGTGGTGCGCGTCTTCACCTCGACGAACACCACCGTGCCGGTGTCGGGTTCGGCCGCCACCACGTCGAGCTCGCCGTACCGGCACCGCCAATTGCGGTCGAGCACCTGCAGACCGGCCGCGGTCAGCCGCTGCGCCGCCAACTCCTCACCCAGCGCGCCGAGCTCGGCGCGAGTTCTCACTGTCATACCGGCGACCCTGCTCGACGCCACCGACACGAACCGGTCGCGACGGCCTATCGATCCCCAGCCGCCGGTTCGTCCACAGCCCGGCGCATTCAGCTCGACATCCGCTGACCGACCTGCGTCGTCACCGCAACCGCCAACTCGCGCATCGCCGGCACCGCGTCGACGAGCGCTCGCACGCCGTCTTCGGAGATCTCGCCCAGCGCGGCGACGAGCGTTCCGGCAATGGCCTTCTCGATCACGTCCCGCTCGTCGAGGGCCTTGGCCGTCGGCCGAAGCAGCGTCACCCGGCCGTCGGTGGGACTCGGCTGTTTGTCGACCAGCCCGCGATTCACGAGCACCCGCACCGCGGCGCTGACATTGCTCGACTGCATCGACAGCGCCGCGGCGACGTCGGAGACGCTGCCGCCGGGCGTCATCATCACCGCGCGCAGCACCGCCAGCTCGGTCGCCGGCAGCGGGTCGATACCGACCTGCGCCGGCCCGAAGCGCGCGACGCGCCAGGACAGGTCGTGCAGTGCCAGCGCGAGCTCGTGCAGCGTCGGCGAGGACGTGACGGTCATGACATATTTTGACATATATATCTGGACATACCTAATGTTGGCGTATGCCCGACCGTGAGGACGTCAAGCCCACCCACACTCCCGGTACGCCGCCGTCGGCCTGGTTGATCCTGGTGCTCGCGCTGCTCAACGCCGTCGCACCGTTCTCGATCGACATGTACCTCTCCGCCTTCCCCGAGATGGCGACGGAGTTCGGGACGTCGGCGTCGATGATCCAGCTGACGCTCACCACGTTCCTGGTCGGCCTCGCCACCGGACAGCTCGTGATCGGCTCGCTGTCGGACCGCTTCGGCCGGCGCCGCCCGCTCATCATCGGCACCGCGGCCTGCCTGCTGGTGAGCCTGGGATGCACGTTGGCGCCGTCCATCGGGCTGCTGACCGTGCTGCGGTTCGCGCAGGGGTTCTGCGGCGCCGCCGGCGTCGTCATCGCCCGCGCCGTGATCGCCGATCGCGCCCGGGGGTCGGCCGCGGCTCGGCTGTTCGCCGTCATGATGGGCATCAGCGTGCTGGCGCCGATCACCGCCCCGGTCCTCGGCGGCCTGATCGTCACCGGCTTCGGCTGGCGGGCGGTGTTCGCCGCGCTGGCCGTCATGAACCTCGTGATGCTGCTCGGCGTCGTCCTCGCCGTCGACGAATCGCTGCCCGAGGAGCGGCGGCGGCCCGGCGGCCTGCGGGCTCTCGCGGCCAACACCCGCAGCGTGCTCACCAACCGCCACTACCTCGGCTACACGCTGACCATGGCGTTCACGGCCGCGGCGATGTTCGCCTACATCGCGGCATCGCCGTTCGTGCTGCAGAACGTCCTCGGGTTCTCGCCGGCGACCTACTCGCTGACCTTCGGCGCGTGCGCGCTCGCGGTCGGCGTGGGCAGCGCCATCTCCGCGCGGCTGGTCCGCACCGTGGCGCCCCGTCGCGTGCTGACGGCCGGCGTGACCGGCGTCCTCGCGGTCACCGCGGCGATGCTGCTCGACGTCACCGTCGGCGGCGTGGTCGGCTGGCTCACCATCGCGTTGATGGCGTCCTTCATGGGCTGCGTCGGCTTCGTCTACGCCAACGCCACGGCGCTGGCGACCGGCGAGGTCCGCCACGCCGCGGGCACCGGCTCGGCGGTGCTGGGCTTCCTGCAGTACGGCATGGGGGCCGTCACGCCGCCGCTGGTCGGCCTGGCCGGGCAGCACAGCGCGCTCCCGATGGGCGTGGTCATGTTCTCCGCCGCAGTCGTGGCGGGCCTGGCGCTGTTCGGCCTCACCCGCGGCCACGTCCCCGCCGCCGACGACGACGAGCCGGTGGCGCCCGAACTGGCGGTCACCGGGTCGGCAGGTGACACCGCGAACCGGTGATCACTCCGGCAGCCGCAGCTCCGGCTTCTCGACCTCTTCGATGTTGACGTCCTTGAAGGTGATGACGCGGACCTGCTTGACGAAGCGGGCGGGCCGGTACATGTCCCACACCCAGGCGTCGGCGAGCCGCAGCTCGAAGTAGACCTCGCCGTCGGCGTTGCGCGGCACCATCTCGACGCTGTTGGCGAGGTAGAAGCGGCGCTCGGTCTCCACGACGTAGCTGAACTGCCCGACGATGTCCTTGTACTCGCGGTAGAGCGAGAGCTCCATCTCGGTTTCGTACTTCTCGAGATCTTCGGCACTCATGAACTCGCCGCCGTCCTTCGCTCGGTGTGCTTCATCTTCCCCCACCTCGGTCTCGCCCACTGGCCGGCGGCCGGATCACACACCGGTGCCGCCCGGCGCACGTTGATGAACGAGTACCGGTGCTGGCTGCAGGGCCCGAGCGCGGCCAGCGCCGCGGAGTGCGCCGGCGTGCTGTACCCCTTGTGCTCGGCGAACCCGTAGCCCGGGAAGTCGCCGTCCATCGCGACCATCAGCCGGTCGCGGCTGACCTTCGCCAGCACGCTCGCGGCGGCGATGCAGGCCGCGGCCGCGTCGCCGCCGATCACCGGCAGCGACGGCATCGGCAGCCCCGGCACCGGGAAGCCGTCCGACAGCACATACCCCGGCCGCACCGAGAGCCCGGCGACCGCCCGGCGCATGCCCTCGATGTTGGCGACGTGCACGCCGCGCCGGTCGACCTCCTCCGACGGCACGAACACCACGTGATAGGCCAGCGCGTAGCGGCGGATCAACGGGAACAGCGCCTCCCGGGACGCCTCGGTGAGCTTCTTCGAATCGTCGAGGTCGGCCAGGCTCGACAGCCGGTTCGGCCCGAGGACACACGCGGCGACCACGAGCGGCCCCGCGCAGGCGCCGCGGCCCACCTCGTCGACCCCGGCGACCGGTCCGAGGCCGCTGCGGTACAGCGCTGACTCGAGCGTGCGCAGCCCCGATGATCTGCGGATCACGGTGCGCGGCGGCCAGGCGGCACCCATCGGTCAGGCACCCTGCTGCGGGTTGACCGAATCCACACCGCCCCACCGCCCCGGCGGCCAGGCGATGAACCGCGCCTTCCCGATCACGTTCTCGACGGGCACGGTGCCCGACTCGGGATCGCCGGTGCAGGCGATGCCGCGGTCCATGCCGTCGCGCGGGCTCGCGCAGTGCGCGCGGGAGTCCGCCGAGTGTGTGCGGTTGTCGCCCATCACCCACAGCCGGCCGTCGGGCACCGTCACGGGACCGAACTGCGGCCCCAGGCACGGCAGCTCCATGGCGGACACGCCCATGGTCTCCGGATCGAGGTACGGCTCGTCGAGCCGGGCGCCGTCGACGGTGAGCCCGGTGTCGTTGCGACACTGCACGGTTTGACCGCCGACCGCGATGACCCGTTTGACCAGGTCGTTCTCGTCGGGCGGCACGAAGCCGACCACCGACAGCGCGTTCTGCAGCCAGCGGATGGCCGGATTGTCCGACCGGATCGACTGGTAGCCGCGATTCCAGACGGGCGGCCCCTTGAAGACGACGACGTCGCCGGGCCGCGGTTCGCCGAACCGGTAGGTGACCTTGTCGACCATGATGCGATCACCCACACAGCCCGAGCAGCCGTGCAGCGTCGGCTCCATCGACTCCGACGGGATGAGGTACGGCCGGGCGACGAACGTGAGCATCACGTAATACAGCCCGACGGCCAGCACCACGAGGACGGCGAACTCGCGGGCCGCGGACTTCCGTTTCCGGCGGGGCGCCTCTTCGCCGGTGGCGTCCGCAACGTCCTCCCCGGCGGGTCGCTCGTCCTCAGCCGGTGGGTTCGTGTCCGTCACGGCATCAGCGTAGCCAGCCGCGGACGGCCGGCCACGGTCAGCGCTTCTCCTTGATCTTGGCCTTCTTGCCACGGAGCTCGCGCAGGTAGTACAGCTTGGCGCGGCGCACGTCGCCGCGCGTCACGACCTCGATGCGGTCGATGTTCGGCGAATGCACCGGGAAGGTGCGCTCGACGCCGACGCCGTAGCTCTCCTTGCGTACGGTGAAGGTCTCGCGGACGCCGCCGCCCTGCCGGCGCAGCACCGCACCCTTGAACACCTGGATGCGCTGCTTGTTGCCCTCGATGACCTTTACGTGGACATTGACGGTGTCACCCGGGCCGAAGGTCGGGATGTCGTCGCGCAGCGACGTCTGGTCGACGAAGTCCAGCGTGTTCATCGGTGACACTTCCTTGCGGTCGCGGCTCCGGGCACACGGACGCTGATCGCGAGCCGGCAGCCGGGCCGATGGATTGTGGCAACTGGTGGCCCCGCGTCACGCAGCCGACGACCGGCCGCGCTCGGGGCAACTGCTCAAGTGTGCCAGACCGGGCACTCGGTCGTGAAATCGGCGACGGCGCGGCGGACGGCATGCGCCGAGGTTGGCTGACCGGCGAACTGGGTAGCTCGACTAACATCGCCCGTGCCGCCGGCAGGCGATACCCTGAGCCCAGTCCCCTCCAGGCGTCGACGACGCGCCGTCTGCGACTACCGAAAACGTCCAGGAGAGTCATGCGAATCGTGCCGTCGGCACTGGTCACCCCCCTCGCCGCGACGGTGTGCGCGCTGCTGGTGGCCGGATGCGTCGGGCAGAGCCACGGCGAGCCCGGCGCAGCGGACGACGCCGACCAGCGCCCGGCGGTGCCGATGTCGGCGCCCGCCGTGCCCGCGACCCCGCCGGAACCGGCGGTCAACGGCTTCGACGGCCTGGCGGCGCGGACACAGCAGGCCACCGCCGACGCGACCGCCGCCGGCGCCAGCCTGTCGATCGCGGTGATGGACCGCACCTCCGGCCAGACCGTGTCCAACGGCAACAACCGCCAGTACCCCATCGCGTCGGTCGTGAAGCTGTTCATCGCCGACGACCTGCTCCTGCAGGCGTCGAGGGGCGAGACGACGTTGTCGCCTGCCGACCGACAGGCCCTCGACGTGATGCTGCGGTCCTCCGACGACAGCGCCGCGCAGACGTTCTGGGATCGCAGCGGCGGCAACGCCGTCATCTCCCGCGTCGCCGCCCGGTACGGGCTGTCGGAGACCAGGGCGCCGTACAACGGGCACTGGGATCTCACGCTCAGCACCACCGGCGACCTCGTCCGGTACTACGACATGCTGCTCGACGGCAGCGGCGGGCTGCCGGCCGAACAGGTCAACGTGATCGTCGGGAACCTCGCGCAGTCGACGCCGACCGGTTTGGACGGCTACCCGCAGCGCTTCGGAATCCCCGAAGGGCTCTACGCCGAGCCGGTGGCGGTGAAGCAGGGCTGGTTCTGCTGCTGGAACGGCAGCAACCAGCTACACATGTCCACCGGCATCATCGGAGCCGACCGCCGCTACGTGATGGCGATGGGCTCACTGCAGCCGGTCGACGAGGACGCGGCGCGCGCGCAGCTGACGCAGGCGGTCAAGACGATGTTCCCCGCAGGGCGGATCTAGGCGTCCGCGTCGCCCAGCAGCTCGGGGCGACGCTCCCGGGTCCGCCGCAGCGACTGTTCGCGGCGCCACGCCGCAACGCGGGCGTGGTCGCCCGACAACAGCACGTCGGGCACGTCGCGTCCCCGCCAGCGCTTCGGCCGGGTGTAGCTGGGCCCCTCCAGCAGGCCGTCGGAGTGCGAATCGTGCTGCGCCGAGGCCGGATTGCCGAGCACGTCGGGCAGGAGCCGCACCACCGCCTCGACCATGACCAGGGTCGCCGACTCGCCGCCCGTCAGCACGTAGTCGCCGATCGACACCTCCTCGACGCGCATCCGCGTGGCGGCGTCGTCGACCACCCGCTGGTCGATCCCCTCGTAGCGGCCGCAGGCGAACACCAGGTGCTGCTCGGCGCTCCAGCGCTTCGCGTCGGCCTGGGTGAACAGCCGCCCGGCCGGGGTCGGCACCACGAGCAGGGTGTCGGGCGTACAGATCTCGTCGAGCGCGGCGCCCCACACCGGCGCCGTCATCACCATGCCCGGCCCGCCGCCGTAAGGCGCGTCGTCGACGGAGTGGTGCACGTCGTGGGTCCAGCGGCGCAGGTCGTGCACCGCCAGGTCGACGATGCCGGACGCGATCGCCTTGCCCGGCAACGACTCCCGCAGCGGGTCGAGGTAGGCGGGGAAGATGGTGACGACATCTATGCGCACAGCGGTCTTCAGATTTCCAGCAGGCCCTCGGGCGGATCGATCTCGATCAGGCGGTCCGCCAACGACACCGAGGTGACGATCGCGCTGACGAACGGCACGAGCACCTCCCGGTCGCCGGTGTGCACGGCGAGCAATTCACCGCCGGCGGTGTGCAGCACCTCGGTGACATTCCCCACCGCCACCCCGGCGACCGTGCGGACCGCCAGCCCCTGCAGGTCGTGGTCGTAGAACTCGTCGGGCTCGTCGAGGGCGGGCAGTTCGGCCGAGTCGATCAGGAACAGCGTGCCGCGCAGCGCGTCGGCGGCGTCCCGGTCGGCGACCCCGTCGAGCCGCAGCAGCAGCCGGCCGCCGTGCTCCCGCACCGACACGATGCGGAACTCCCGTTCGGCGCCGCCACGGGACGGCCGGCCCCGCAGCGCGGCACCGGGGGCGAACCGAAGGTCGGGATCGTCGGTGCGCACGTCGACCACCATCTCACCGGCGACGCCGTGCGCTTTGGCGACCCGACCGACAACCAGGTCCATCGGGGGAGCTACTGGTCCGTGTCCACGACGTCGACGCGGATCCCACGGCCGCCGATACCGGCGACCAGCGTGCGCAGCGCCGTGGCGGTGCGGCCGCCGCGGCCGATCACCTTGCCGAGATCGTCGGGGTGCACGTGCACCTCGACCGTGCGCCCGCGACGGTTGGTCACCATGTCGACGCGGACGTCGTCAGGATTGTCGACGATGCCGCGGACCAGATGCTCGACGGCGTCGACCACGACGGAGCTCATGGGGCTCAGCTCTCCTGCGAAGCGGTGGCCTCGGCGTCGGCCGGCGCGTCAGCAGCCGCGGCGCCGGCCTTCTTGGCGGGCTTCTTCTTGGGCGTGGTGGCCGCGGTGGCCGGGCCGCCCTCGGCCTCGGCGAGCGCCGCGTTGAACAATTCGAGTTTGCTCGGCTTGGGCTCGGCGACCTTGAGCGTGCCCTCGGCGCCCGGCAGGCCCTTGAACTTCTGCCAATCGCCGGTGATCTTCAGCAGCTTGAGGACGGGCTCGGTGGGCTGGGCGCCGACCGACAGCCAGTACTGCGCGCGCTCGGAGTCGATCTCGATGAGACTCGGCTCTTCCTTCGGGTGGTAGCGACCGATGACCTCGATGGAACGCCCGTCGCGGCGGGTGCGCGCGTCGGCGACGGCGATGCGGTACTGCGGATTGCGGATCTTGCCGAGCCGCGTCAGTTTGATCTTGACAGCCATGGAACAACTACTCCTCGGGAGGTGTCACGCGGCAATTCGGCGATGCGGGCGGATTGCCCGATCCGGTTTTGCCTCGCGCGGGTCTGACCGCAGGCGGCCGTGGCCGGGCTGCGGACAACGGTCGATTCTGCCAGAACCGGCCTGCACTTCCGAAATCGTGCGGGCGCTACAGCAGCTTGTCGAAGCAGCGCACCTCGACGCGGCGGGCGATGCGCCAGCCGGCGTCGGTGCGGACGAACTCGTCGTCGTACCAGATGCCGACGAACAGGATCTGCCGCTGCTCGGCGTCGAACACCATCGGGTTGAAGCAGATGGTCCGCGCTGTCGCGGCGTTCCCGGTGACCCGGATGTCGAAATTGCCCAGCATGTGCGAGTACGCCGGGAAGTTCGGCAGCACCTCGGCGAGCCACGCCTTGACCTCGGGGTAGGCGCCCTGCGTGCCGCCGGTCGCGCGGTAGTCGATGTAGGCGTCGGGGGTGAACACCTGGTCGAGGTCGTCGAAGCGGCGCGAGTCGATGGCGGTCGAGTAGTCGACCATCAGCTGCTGGATCTCCAGGCGGTCGGAGATCTCGGCGAGGCTCAGCATCACCCGATTGAACAGGTGTGCTCTCGGCGCGCACCGGGCGGGCTAAGCTTCCCCGCCATGCGGAGGTTCCTTGCCGCGGGGGTGGCGCTGCTGGTCGGGCTCGTCGTTCTCGCACCGAACGCCGGCGCCGACCCGGAGGTGGCGGTGCCCGCCGCCGCCGTCCCCCCGGACGGTCCGGCGCAGGCGTGGATCGTCGCCGACATGGACACCGGGCAGGTGCTCGCCGGGCGCAACCAGGACGGCCACTACGCGCCGGCCAGCACCATCAAGACGCTGCTGGCGCAGGTGGTGCTCGACGAGCTGCCGCTCGACGCCACGGTCGTCGGCGAGGTGGCCGACACGCGGGTCGAGTGCAACTGCGCGGGGATTGCGCCGGGCCGTACCTACACGACGCGGCAGTTGCTCGACGGCCTGCTGCTCGTCTCGGGTAACGACGCCGCGAACACGCTGGCGCGCATGCTCGGCGGCCCCGACGCCGCGGTGACGAAGATGAACGCGAAAGCGGCGGCCATCGGCGCCCACGGCACCCATGCGGGCAGCCCGTCGGGCATCGACGGCCCGGGCATCGCGATGTGGTCCTCGCCGCACGACCTGGCGGTGATCTTCCGGTCGGCGATGAGCTATCCGGTGTTCGCCGAGATCGTCGCGCAGCCGACGGCGGTGTTCCCAACCAAGACCGGGGACACGGTCCTGGTGAACCAGAACGAGATGATGCACCGCTACCCCGGGATGCTGGGCGGCAAGACCGGCTACACCGACCTGGCCCGCAAGACCTACGTCGGCGCCGCGCAGCGCGGCGGGCACCGGCTGGTCGTCGCGCTGATGTACGGGCTGGTGAAAGAGGGCGGTCCGACCTACTGGGATCAGGCGGCCGCGCTGCTCGACTGGGGTTTCGCGCAGGACGGCCGCACCGCAACCGGCACCCTCTGACCCGCCGAGATCGAACCGCGTCCTGACCGGCGTCGAGCGGTGACCCGCCGCCGATAGCGTTCGCGCTCGTGCGCACTCGCCTGGCCGCGATGGCCGTGTCGGTCGCACTCCTGGTCACGCCGGCGCCCGGGACGGCGGTCGCGACGGCGCAACCGGCCCCCGAACCCGTCCGCGCCGCCAGCGCGCCGCCCGACGGACCCGCGAAGGCGTGGCTGCTCGCCGACCTCGACAGCGGCGCCGTCCTCGCCGGCCGCGACGCGAACGGCTCCTACGCGCCGGCCAGCACGATCAAGGTGCTGCTGGCGATGGTGGTGCTGGACGCGCTGCCGCCCGCCGCGTGGGCGCGGGCGAACGCCAGCCACGACGACGTGGAATGTTCCTGCGTCGGGCTGCAGCCGGGCCAGGTGTACACCACCCGCCAGCTGCTCGACGGGCTGCTGTTGGTGTCGGGCAACGACGCCGCCACCATGCCTGGCCGACATGCTCGGCGGGCAGCGTGCGGCGGTCGCACGGATGAACGCCAAGGCTGCGTCGCTCGGTGCCCGCGCGACGCGCGCATCGTCGCCGTCCGGGCTGGACGGCCCCGGTCGGGAGTCGCTGACGACGCCGCACGACCTGGCGGTGATCTTCCGTGCGGCGCTGCGCTATCCGCTGATCGGCCAGATCATGCGCCAGCCGTCGGCGCCGTTCCCCGGCAAGACGCTCACCAATCAGAATGACCTCATCGAGTACTACCCCGGGGCGCTCGGCGGCAAGACCGGCTACACCAACCTCGCGCAGCACACCTACGTCGGCGCCGCCGCCCGCAACGGCCGCCGGCTGGTGGTGGTGCTGATGCACGGCAACGGCGACATGTGGAGCCAGCTCACCGGCCTGCTCGACTGGGGCTTCAGTCGGCCGCGCTGAACACGCGACCGCGCAGCACCACCAGGTCCGGGCGGTTGACGACACCGGCGCCGCCGCGCGGATCGTCGCGATAGCAGACCAGGTCGGCGGGAGCGCCGTCGGCGAGCGCCGGCCGTCCCAGCCAGTCCCGCGCATCCCAGCACGCGGCGCCCAGCGCGTCGGTCGCCGACATGCCGATGCCGCGCAGGGCGTCGATCTCGTCGCCGATGCGGCCGTGGGCGATCATGCCGCCGGCGTCGGTGCCCGCGAAGACCGGTACGCCCGCATCGTGCGCGGCGGCGACCCGGCCGCGGCTGCGGGCGTACAGGTCCCGCATGTGGGCGGCGTAGGTGGGGTACTTGCCGGCCGCGTCGGCGATGCCGGGGAAGTTCTCGACGTTGATCAGCGTCGGCACCAGCGCCGTGCCGTGTGCCAGCATCAGGGAGATCGTGTCGTCGGTGAGCCCGGTGCCGTGTTCGATGCAGTCGATGCCCGCGCCGATCAGCCCCGGCAGCGCGTCCTCCCCGAACACGTGCGCCGTCACGCGGGCGCCTTCGGCGTGCGCGGCGTCGATGGCGGCGCGCAGCACGTCGTCGGACCACAGCGGCGCGAGATCGCCCACCGACCGGTCGATCCAGTCCCCCACCAGCTTCACCCAGCCGTCGCCGCGCCGCGCCTGCTGGGCCACCGCCGCGGGCAGCTGCGATTCGTCCTCGATGTCGATCGGCAGGCCGGGGAGGTAGCGCTTCGGTCTCGCGAGGTGCCGGCCGGCCCGGATGATCCGGGGCAGGTCCTCGCGGTCGTCGAGGCTGCGGGTGTCGATCGGGGACCCGCAGTCGCGCAGCAGCAGCGCGCCGTGATCGCGTTCGGTCTCGGCCTGCGCGACGGCCTCGTCGAGGCTCGTCGGTCCGCCCGGCCCGAGCCCGACGTGGCAGTGCGCGTCGACCAGCCCGGGCAGAATCCAGCCGCCGTCCCACACGGTGTCGGCGCCCGCGACGGGTTCGGCGCGCAGCACACCGCCCGATCGATGCTCTTCGCGCGAGCGCTCATCGACGACCCACCACTCGACCGGCTCGCCGTCGGGCAGCCCCCGGCCGCGCAGGTGCAGGCGCACGCGCTACTTCTTGCCGGGGAAATTCAGCTTCGACAGGTCGAAATCGGCCAGCCCCGGCGGCAGTTCGTCGAGGCCCTTCGGCATCGCCGACAGGTCCGGGAAGCCGGCGGGCATGTTGGCGCCGAGCGGTCCCCGCACCTTCGGCGGCGTCGGGCCGCGCCCGCCCTTTTTCCCTTTGCCGCCCTTGCCCTTGCCCTTGGCCTGCTTGCGGGTGGCGCTCTTGCCGCGGCCGAACGGCAGGCCCATTTGCCCGGCCATCTGAGACATCATCTTGCGGGCCTCGAAGAAGCGGTCGACGAGCTGGTTGACTTCGGCGACCGTGACACCCGAGCCGTTGGCGATGCGCAGCCGCCGCGAGGCGTTGATGATCTTCGGGTCGGCCCGCTCGGCGGGCGTCATGCCGCGGATGATGGCCTGCACGCGGTCGAGTTGTTTGTCGTCGACCGCGGCCAGCGCGTCCTTCATCTGCCCGGCGCCGGGCAGCATGCCCAGCAGGTTGCCGATGGGCCCCATCTTGCGGATCGCGAGCATCTGCTCGAGGAAGTCCTCGAGCGTCAGCTCGCCGCTGCCGATCTTGGCGGCCGTCGCCTCGGCCTGCTCGGCGTCGAAGACCTGCTCGGCCTGCTCGATGAGGCTCAGCACGTCGCCCATGCCCAGGATGCGGCTCGCCATCCGGTCGGGGTGGAAGACGTCGAAGTCGTCGAGTTTCTCGCCGGTGGACGCGAACAGGATCGGGACGCCGGTGACCTCGCGCACCGACAGCGCGGCGCCGCCGCGGGCGTCGCCGTCGAGCTTGGTGAGCACCACACCGGTGAAGCCGACGCCCTCGCGGAACGCCTCGGCGGTGGTGACGGCGTCCTGGCCGATCATCGCGTCGACGACGAACAGCACCTCGTCGGGGTCGACGGCGTCGCGGATCGCGGCGGCCTGCGCCATCAGCTCCTCGTCGATGCCGAGGCGGCCCGCGGTGTCGACGATGACGACGTCGTACAGCTTGTTGCGGGCCTCGGCCAGCCCGGCGGCGGCCACCGCGACCGGATCGCCCGGTCCCGCCAGCTCCGACCCTTCGGGCGACGTGCCGGGGTGCGGCGCGAACGTCGCCACCCCGGCACGCTCACCGACGATGCGCAGCTGGTTGACGGCGCCGGGCCGCTGCAGGTCGCACGCCACCAGCAGCGGCGTGTGTCCCTGTCCCTTCAGCCATTTCGCGAGCTTGCCGGCCAGCGTGGTCTTGCCGGCGCCCTGCAGGCCGGCGAGCATGATGACCGTCGGCGGGGTCTTGGCGTAGGCCAGGGTGCGGGTCTGACCGCCGAGGATGCCGACGAGCTCCTCGTTGACGATCTTGACGACCTGCTGCGCCGGGTTCAGCGCGCCCGACACCTCGGCGCCCTTGGCGCGCTCCTTGACCCGCGCGATGAAGGACCGCACCACGGGCAGCGAGACGTCGGCCTCCAGCAGCGCCACCCGGATCTCGCGCGCGGTGGCGTCGATGTCGGCGTCGGTGAGCCGGCCCTTGCCGCGCAGCCCCGCGAGGGCGCCTGTCAGCCTGTCGGACAGCGATTCGAACACCCGGCCAGCCTAGTGGGACCCCGTCCGCCGCGGCGTCAACCGGCGGCCTCGACCGGTTTCGGCTGCGCGGCGCCCGGCAGCACCTCCAGCAGCCGCGCGTCGATCTCGGCGCGCACGGCGCCGTGATCTGCGCCGCGCTCGCCCAGCGACGGCACGGAGATGCCGAACACGTCGACGACCGAGGCGCCCAGGGTGGTCACCTTCGCCCATGCCACGTCGACCCCGACCCGTTCGAACGCCGACGTCAACAGCGCGAGCAGGCCGGGCCGGTCGGCGCTGCGGACCTCGACGATCAGCCGGCCGGGGACGGTGTCGTCGAACCACAGGACGCGCGGTGGCGCCGCGGCGGTGATGGGCACGGCCGCCGGCGGCTCGCCCGCACGCTGCGGGGGCTGCGCCCGTTGCCGCAGCGCGGCGATCACGTCCAGTTCGCCGTCGAGGGCCATGGTGAACTGCTGGCGGAGCAGGTCGGTGGCCGGCGGCGGGCCGAAGTGCGGCGACACCACGAAGGTGTTGATCGCCGACCCCTCGTGGCTGTTGACCGATGCCGAGTGCACCCGCAGCGCGTTCAGCGACAACACCCCTGCCATCTTGGACAGCAGCCCGCGCCGGTCGGGCGCGACGACGGTCACGCGGTGAGCGTGGGTGGCGTCGGCGGGCGCCATCTCGACGTGCACCGCCGGGCGGCCGCCGGCACCGAGCGTCGCGGCGAGCTCGAGCAGCCGTTCGTCGACCGGATCCGGTTGGGGCAGTGGCTCTCCCGCCATCACCAGTCGGCACCGACGGACCAGGTCGCCGATGAGTGACGCCTTCCAGTCGCCCCAGACGCCGGGTCCGGTGGCCAGTGAGTCCGCCTCGGCGAGCACCTGCAGCAGCTCGAGCAGCACCGGGTCGCCGCCGAGCGTGTCCGCGACCGCGGCGATGGTGTCCGGATCCTGCAGATCGCGACGGGTTGCGGTGTGCGGCAACAGCAGGTGGTGGCGCACCATCGCCGACAGCACCGCCACGTCGGATGGCCACAACCCGAGCCGGTTGCCGATCTGGGTGGCGAGCTCGGCGCCGATCACGCTGTGGTCGCCGCCGCGGCCCTTGCCGATGTCGTGCACCAGCGCCCCGAGCAGCAGCAGGTCCGGGCGTGCCACCCGGGTGGTGAACGCGCTTGCGCGCGAGACGGTCTCGACGAGATGACGGTCGACCGTCCAGGTGTGCACCACGTCGCGCGGCGGGAGGTCGCGCACCGCGCCCCATTCGGGGAACAACCGGCCCCACAGTCCCGTTCGGTCCAGTGCCTCGATGACGGCCACCGTGGACTGCCCCGCCGCCAGCATCACCAGCAGGTCCTTGAGCGCCTCGCGTGGCCACGGTGCCCGCAGCTCGGGTGCGCGGTCGGCGAGCCGGCTCAGCGTGGACGCGGCCAGCGGCAGCCCGGTGGTCGCCGACGCTGCCGCCACGCGCAGCACCAGCCCGGGATCGCGCTCCGGCCGGGCGTCGCGGGCCAGCACCACCTCGCCGGCGAATTCCACGACCCCCTCGTCCAACGGGCGGCGCACCGGGCGGCGCAGCGCGGCCAGGCCGCGGCGGGGCAGCGCGTTGCCGGCGGTCCGCAGCCCGGAGTCGACGTAGTAGCTGACCGTGCGGGCGGCGTCGGACAGCGCCCGGGCCAGGTCGAACCGGTCGCCGATGTGCAGCGCGGCGCCGATCTCGTCGGCGTGCTGCGCCAGCAGCAGGTGGCGGCCGCGCCCGGACACCCGGTGCAGCTCCGTACGCACGTTCAGCAGCGTCAGGTGCGCGGCGGCCAGCGAGCCCGACGGCATCGCCGAATGACTGCGGGCCTGGGCGTCGGTGAGCTGGGCGATCGCGAGCGCGTTGAGCAGCTGCACGTCCCGCAGGCCCCCGCGGCCGCTCTTGAGGTCCGGTTCGGCGCGGTGGGCGATCTGGCCGCTGCGCGACCACCGTTCGTGCGTGATGTCGACCAGCTCGCCGAACCGCGATCGGATGCCGGTGCGCCACTGCCGGCGGGCGCCCCCGATCAGCAGCGCCGACAGCTCCGGGTCGCCGGCGATGTGGCGGGCCTCCAGCATGGCCAGCGCGGCCGAGATGTCCTGGTCGGCCACCTGCAGCGCCTCCGGGACCGTCCGCACGCTGTGGTCCAGCCGGATGTTGGCGTCCCACAGCGGATACCACAGCGCGTCGGCGATCTCGCTGACGACGTCGGCGGGCATGTCGTCGTGCAGCAGCGTCAGGTCCAGATCCGAATACGGTTGCAGCTCACGGCGACCCAGCCCGCCC
Organism: Mycobacterium sp. MYCO198283; assembly: GCF_021213805.1. Lineage (GTDB taxonomy): Bacteria > Actinomycetota > Actinomycetes > Mycobacteriales > Mycobacteriaceae > Mycobacterium. The sequence goes on along the minus strand of NZ_JAJQJI010000008.1, from coordinate 45,311 downwards.
AAGGCGACGATCGCAAAGCCGCTCGACGGCGAGACGCCGATCTCGGCGGCCTTGGTGGTCAACCAGAACTCGTGCAGGTCCTGCAGCGCATCGCGCAGCGCTGCGGCGTGGAGCTGCCGCGGACCACTGGCGGTGAGCTGGCGGGCGGCGGCGGCGAGATCGGTGGCCGGACGCGGCGATCCCGCCGGCGGTGGCGCCATGCCGGCACCACCGGCGGCGGGATCTGTCGGCTCTCTGGTCATGTCGGCCCTCTCCGGCCAAAGATCTGGTGTGCGACCGGAGTTCGGGCCGCGCCGCTACAGCGCGTCGCTACCTCGCTCACCCGTGCGGACCCGGACGACCGTGTCGACCGGGCTGACCCAGACCTTGCCGTCGCCGATCTTCCCGGTGCGGGCCGCCTGCACGATGACGTCCACCACCTTGTCGACGGCGGACTCGTCCACGAGCACCTCGACGCGCACCTTCGGCACGAAATCGACCGAGTACTCGGCGCCGCGGTAGACCTCGGTGTGCCCCTTCTGGCGGCCGTATCCCTGGACCTCGCTGACGGTCATCCCGAGGATGCCCGCCTGCTCGAGGCCGGTCTTGACGTCTTCCAGCGTGAACGGCTTGACGATTGCAGTGATCAGCTTCATTTACTCGATCCCTTTCTGGAGTTTCGATTGTTCCCGATCAGGCGAGTTCGTAAGCAGTTTCTGCATGCTGAGTCTCGTCGATGCCGGTGTCCTCGTCCTCCCTCGGGACGCGCCAGCCCAGCGGCTTGAGCGCGAACGCGATGACCGTCGTCAGCACCCCGGTGAACGCGAGCGCCACCAGCGCGACGATCACCTGGATGATCAGCTGATCGAAACCCCCGCCGTAGAACAGGCCGGTGTCGAGCGCCAGCAGGCCGAGGCTGACCGTGCCCCACAGGCCGGCCACCAGGTGCACGCCGACGACGTCGAGCGAATCGTCGTATCCGAACTTGTATTTCAGCCCGACGGCGAGCGCGGAGAGCACCCCGGCGACCACGCCCACGATGAGCGCACCGACGGCGCTGACGTTCGCGCATGCCGGTGTGATCGCGACCAGGCCGGCGACGATGCCCGACGCCGCCCCGACGCTGGTGGGATGCCCGTCGCGGACCCGCTCGACCAGCAGCCAGCCGAGCATCGCGGCCGCGGTGGCCGCCGTGGTGTTCACCCACACCTGGCCGGCCAGTGCGTCGGCCTTGCCCTCGGATCCCACGTTGAAGCCGAACCAGCCGAACCACAGCAGCGCGGCGCCCAGCATCACCCAGGGGATGTTGTGCGGGCGGTAGGCGGTGCGGCCGAACCCGGCGCGCTTGCCGACCAGCAGCGCGAGCACCAGCGCGGCCATACCGGCGTTGATGTGCACCACGGTGCCGCCGGCGAAGTCGATCGGCACGGTGTTGGCGTGCGTCGTCTCCTCGTTATAGCCGAACAGCCCGGCGGCGATGCTGCCCTCGGCGCCCGACAGCAGGCCGTTGCCCCAGACCATGTGCGCCAGTGGGAAGTACACGACCGTGACCCAGATGCCGCTGAACACCAGCCAGGTGCCGAACTTGACGCGCTCGGCCACCGCGCCGCTGATCAGCGCGACGGTGATGACGGCGAACGTCAGCTGGAACGCCACCCAGACGATCGCCGGCACGGAACCGAACCCGCCGAGCACCACCTGCTCGACGGGGTCGCCGCCGGCCGGATCGGGCACCTCGGCGGTGTTCATGAGCGGCCCGAGGCCGAACAGCGAGAAGGGGTTGTCGAACACGCCGAAGAAGTCGTCCTCCTGGGTCTGTGCCGACGCGAAGGACATCGAGTAGCCCCAGAGCACGTAGATGACGCTGACGACGCCCAGCGATCCGAAAGACATCATCATCATGTTGAGGACGGACTTGCCGCGGGACAGGCCGCCGTAGAAAAAGGCCAGCGCGGGCGTCATGAGCAGCACGAGCGCGGCGCTGGTGAGCACCCAGGCGGTGTCGCCGGTGTCGGCGACACCGAAGACTTCTGCGGGTAGGGCTAAGACCACTGTGTGTCAACCTCCTTGGGAGTGCGCCGAGCAGATTCGGCCTCCCGAGAAGGGTCATCGGCCCGCGTTTCACCTGCGATGCGCAGGTGTTGCGGATGCGTGAACGCCTCGGCGGTCGGTGTTACGCCGGTGTTTCACCCGGCTCTCGGGAAACGTCCGCGCGTCACGAGCCGGCGGCGCTCACCCCAGCAGCGCGTCGACGAAAGCGCCCGGCTCGAACGGCGCGAGGTCGTCGGCGCCCTCCCCCAGCCCCACCAGCTTGACGGGCACACCGAGCTCCTGTTGCACGCGGAAGACGATGCCGCCCTTGGCGGTTCCGTCGAGCTTGGTGAGCACGACACCGGTGATGTCGACCACCTCGGAGAACACCTTGGCCTGCGGCAGGCTGTTCTGCCCGATGGTGGCGTCGAGGACGAGCAGCACCTCGTCGACCGCGGCCCGCTTGCTCACCACCCGCTTGACCTTGCCCAGTTCGTCCATCAACCCGGTCTTGGTGTGCAGCCGCCCGGCGGTGTCGATGAGCACCACGTCGGCGCCCTCGCGGATACCGGCGTCGACCGCGTCGAACGCCACCGACGCCGGGTCTGCGCCCTCGGCGCCGCGCACCACCTGGGCGCCCACGCGCGACGCCCAGGTCTGCAGCTGGTCGGCCGCCGCCGCGCGGAACGTGTCGGCCGCGCCGAGCACCACCCGGCGCCCGTCGGCCACCAGCACCCGCGCCAGCTTGCCGACGGTCGTGGTCTTGCCGGTGCCGTTCACGCCGACCACCAGCAGCACCGACGGGTGGTCGGCGTGCGGCAGCGCCCGGATCGACCGGTCGAACTCCGGGTGCAGTTCGGCGACCAGCACCTCGCGCAGCACCGCGCGCGCATCGGCCTCCGACCGCACCGGGTTGGCGGCCAGCCGGGACCGCAGCGCGGCGACGACCGAGGCGGTGACGGTCGGCCCGAGATCGGCGACCAGCAGCGTCTCCTCGACCTCCTCCCACGAGTCCTCGTCGAGGTCACCGCCGCCGAGCAGCCCGAGCATGCTGCGGCCCAACGCGTTCTGCGACTTGGCGAGCCGGCCCCGCAGCCGCTCGAGCCGGCCCTCCGCTGGCGCGATCGTCTCGACGTCGAGCGCCGGGGCGGGTTCGGGCGGCGCGGGGGCCGGTTCGGGCGGTGCGGTCTCGGGTTCGGGGAGCCGGACGTCGGCGATCGGGCGCTTGATGGCATCGCGCGGGATGGTCGCGTCGTCCCCGACCGCGGGTGAGCCCGCCGTGTCGATCTTCGGGATCGGGGGTGCTGACGATTCGGTGAACGTGATCGCGGACTTCGCCGTGTATCCGCCGGACCGGTCGACCGCTGTGGCACTCTCGTCCCGGGCGCGCAGGCTGATCCGGCTCCGGCGATACCGGACGAGGCCCACGACCAGCGCAACGACGACCAGGACGGCGACAACCGCGATTGCGATCCACAAGGGTTCCGACACCACGCCATTGTCCCAAGCAGGCGGTGACGCGGTGACCGACCCCGCCGGTATGGCGCACCGCAAGCGCCGGCACATCGACGTCTGCCTGACCGAACCGGTCGGGTTCGAGGCGGTGACGACCGGCTTCGAGCGCTACGGGCTGCGCTACAACGCGCTCACCCAGACGACGATGCGCAGCATCGACCTCGGCACGGAGTTCCTGGGTCGGCGGCTCGCGGCCCCGGTGCTCGTCGGGGCGATGACCGGCGGCTCCGAACTGTCCGGGACCATCAACCGCAACCTCGCGGCGGCGGCGCAACGCCTCGGCGTCGGGATGATGCTCGGCTCGCAGCGCATCATGCTCGACGACCGCGACGGCTCGGGTGCGACCGCCAGCTTCGCGGTGCGCGACGTGGCGCCCGACGTGCTGTTGATCGGCAACATCGGGTTGAGCCAGGCGACGCCCGCGGTGCTGCCGGACCTGGTCGGCGCGCTGGACCGGGTGGGCGCGGACGCGCTGGCGGTGCACACCAACCCGCTGCAGGAGGCGCTGCAGCGCGGCGGCGACACCGACTTCGCCGGCTCGATCCACCGGCTGGGCGACATCGCGTCGACGGTCGGCTACCCGGTGCTGCTCAAGGAGGTCGGCCACGGCATCGGGGGCGCCGCGGTGGCCGACATGCTCGCGGTGCTCGGCCAATGCCCCGTCGCGGCCATCGACGTCGCCGGCGCGGGCGGCACGTCGTGGGCGCGGGTCGAGCAGTTCGTGCGGTTCGGCGAACTGAGGTATCCGCAGCTCGCGGACTGGGGCATCCCGACCGCGGTGGCGCTGCGCGAGGTCCGGGCGCAGTTGCCCGCGGTGCCGCTGGTGGCCTCGGGCGGCATCCGCACGGGCACCGACGCGGCCAAGGCGATCGCATTGGGCGCCGACGTGGTGGCGGTCGCCCGCCCGCTGCTGGAACCGGCGATCACCTCGGCCGACGCGGTGGTCGCGTGGCTCGACGACTTCATCGACGAGCTGCGGATCTGCCTGCACGGCTGCGGCGCCGCCAAGCTGGCCGCGCTGCGCGAGGACGCACTCGTCGACCTCTAGGCCGGCGCCGGGACCTTCCGGGACTGCCCCCGGAGCCGCTGCGAGATCACCGTCGTGATGCCGTCGCCCTGCATGGTGACGCCGTAGAGCGCGTCGGCGACCTCCATCGTCGGCTTCTGGTGCGTGATCACGATCAGCTGGGAGCGTTCCCGCAGCTGCTCGAAGAGCCGCAGCAGCCGGTGCAGGTTCACCTCGTCGAGGGCCGCCTCCACCTCGTCCATCACGTAGAACGGCGACGGCCGGGCGCGGAAGATGGCGACCAGCATCGCCACCGCGGTCAGGGACTTCTCGCCGCCCGACAGCAGCGACAGCCGCTTGACCTTCTTGCCCGGCGGCCGGGCCTCGACCTCGACGCCGGTGGTCAGCATGTCGCCCGGATCGGTCAGCAGCAGCCGGCCCTCGCCGCCGGGGAACAGCGTCGCGAACACGTCGCGGAACTCCCGCTCGACGTCGGCGTAGGCGTCGGCGAACACCTGCAGGATGCGGGCGTCGACGTCCTCGACCACGTCGAGCAGGTCCTTGCGGGCGGCCTTCACGTCCTCCAATTGCGTGGCGAGAAACGTGTAGCGCTCCTCGAGCGCGGCGAACTCCTCCAGGGCCAGCGGGTTGACGCGGCCCAGCTCCGCCAGCTCGCGTTCGGCCCGCTTCGCCCGGCGCTCCTGGGTGGGCCGGTCGAAGCGCATCGGCGCCGGTGCGCTCACCTGCTCGCCGCGCTCCTTGGCCTGCTGGTACTCGGCCAGCTCCAATTCGGTCGGCGGCAGCGCGACGTCGGGCCCGTACTCGGCGACCAGGTCGGCCGGCGTCATGCCGAACTGATCGAGCACCTGGGCCTCGAGCTGCTCGATCCGCAGCGCGGCCTGCGCTTTGGCGACCTCGTCGCGGTGCAGGGCGTCGGTGAGCGCGGCGATCCGCGCCGTCAGTTCCGTGACGACGGCGCGCGTCTCGGTCAGCGCGGCGGTGCGCTCGGTGCGCTCGGCTGCCAGCGCGTCACGTGCGCGGGCCGCGGCCCCGACGGCGTCCGCGAGCCGCTCTGCGACCAGCCGGCCCGCGTCGGCGACGGCTGCGGCGACCTCCGCGGCGTGCCGACGGGCCTGCCGCGCCCGTTCGGCCCGCACCCGCGCCTCGCGTTCGGCGGCGGCGGCCCGGCGCAGCGACTCGGCCCGTCCGCGAACGGCGTGAGCGCGTTCCTCGGCGGTGCGCACCGTCAGCCGCGCCTCGACCTCCGCGGCGCGGGCCGCCTCCGCGGCGGCGATCACCGCACCGCGGTCCACCGGCTCGTCGGCGTCGGCCTGCGGCGCCTGTTCGGCGACGCGCAGCCGTTCCTCCAGCTCGCGAAGCGATGCGAGGGTCTGCGCGCGGCTGGCGTCGAGGTCGGCGCGGCGGCGCAACAGCCGGGTGTGCTCCTCCTCGGCCTCGCGCGCCTGCGCACCGAGCCGCCCCAGCTCCTCGTACACCTGGGAGATCGCGGTGTCGGATTCGTTGAGCGCGGCGAGCGCCTGTTCGGCGGCGTCCTGCCGGTCGCGCAGCTCGGCACGGGCGCCGGCGAGCGCGGCGCCGAGCTCGGTGATCCGCCGTTCGGCGCCGGCCAGCTCGGTGCGCGCCTGATCGACCGCGGCCGCGATCTCCAGCGTGCTCGGCCGCCGGTCGGAGCCCCCGGCGACCCAGCCGGCACCCACCAGGTCGCCGTCGCGGGTCGCGGCGCGCAGCCGCGGTTGGGCTTTCACCAGCGCCAACGCTGCGGGCAGCTCGTCGACCACGACGACGTCGGCCAGCAGCGCCTGCACCGCACCGCGCAACCGGGCCGGCGCCTCGACCAGCTCGATCGCCGGCCGGGCGCCCGCGGGCAGGTCGGGCGCGGGCACCGCGGTCGGCTGCCAGTCGCCGAGCAGGATCGCCGACCGGCCGCCGTCAGACTCCTTGAGCGCCCGCACGGCCGCGCCGGCCGCCGCGGCGTCGTCGGCGGCCACCGCATCGGCCGCCGCCCCCAGCGCCGCCGCGACCGCGACCTCGTAGCCGGGCGAGACCTTCACCAGCTGCGCGACCGAACCGAAGATGCCGGCCCCGGCGCGGTGCTGGGTGAGCCACGCCGCGCCGTCCTTGCGGTCCAGGCCCACCGACAGCGCCTCGATCCGGGCGCGCAGCGACGCCACCTGGCGCTCGGCGGCCCGTTCGGCGGTCTCGAGCTCGGCGACCCGTTCGGCGGCGCCGCGCAGCGCAGCGACCGTGCGGTCGTGGTGCTCGTCGAGCCCGGCCTCGCCGGCGTCGAGTTCGTCGACGCGGGCCTGCACCGTCTCGAACTCGGCGCGCGCGGCGTCGGCGCGCACGGCCGCGACCCCGATGGAATCGGTCACGCGGGTGATCTCGGCGTCGATGGACTCGACCCGCGTGCGCATGGTGTCGACCTGGCCGGCCAGTCGTGCGAGCCCCTCCCGGCGGTCCGCTTCGGCCCGCACCGCCGCCAGGTGCGCCCGCTCGGCCGCCGCCGCCGCGCCCTCACGCTGCGCCAGCTCCGCCTTCGCCGCCGCGAGCGCGGTGCGCGCCGCTTCCAGTTTCGTGCGCAGCCGCGCCTCCCGGGCGGCCATCTCGTCGGCCTGGGCGTCCAGCTGGTCGGGGTCGGCGCCGGCGGCGCGGGTCGCTTCGGCTCCGCCGGTCGTCGCCGCCCAGGAGTCGAGGTGCGCGGCCCGCTCGGTGGCGATCCGCACGGTCGCGCTCACCCGTTCGGCCAGCGCCGACAGCCGGAACCAGGTCTGCTGCGCGGCGTCGGCCCGGGTCCGCAGCGCCGCCACCGCCGCCTCGTGCGCAGCGAGCTCGGCCTGGGCGGTCGCCAGCCGGGCCGCGGCGTCGTCGTGCTCGCGGCGCAGCGCCGCCTCGGTCTCGGCGGTGTCGGCCAGTTCGGCCTGGCGGGTCACCACGTCGTCGGCGGCCAGCCGCAGCCGGGCGTCGCGCAGGTCGGCCTGGATGGTCTGCGCGCGGCGCGCCATCTCCGCCTGCCGGCCCAGCGGTTTGAGCTGGCGGCGCAGCTCGGTGGTGAGGTCGGTGAGCCGCGCCAGGTTCGCCGACATCGCGTCGAGCTTGCGGACCGCCTTCTCCTTGCGTTTGCGGTGCTTGAGGACGCCGGCCGCCTCCTCGATGAACGCGCGGCGGTCCTCGGGCCGCGATTCGAGGATCTGGCTGAGCCGGCCCTGGCCGACGATGACGTGCATCTCGCGGCCGATGCCGGAATCGCTGAGCAACTCCTGGACGTCCATGAGCCGACAACCGGAGCCGTTGATCTCGTACTCGCTGGCGCCGTCGCGGAACATGCGCCGGGTGATGGACACCTCGGAGTACTCGATGGGAAGCGCGTGGTCGGAGTTGTCGATCGTGACGGTGACCTCGGCGCGCCCGAGCGGGGCGCGCGACGACGTCCCGGCGAAGATGACGTCCTCCATCTTCCCGCCGCGCAGCACCTTGGCGCCCTGCTCCCCCATCACCCAGCTCAGCGCGTCGACGACGTTCGACTTGCCGGAGCCGTTGGGTCCGACGACGCACGTGATGCCCGGTTCGAACCGGAGCGTCGTCGGGGACGCAAAGGACTTGAAGCCCTTCAACGTCAGGCTCTTGAGGTGCATGGCGTGCCAGCGTACCGGCGGGCGCCCTACCGCTCGGTGAAGCCGGAGATCGGGTCTTTCGCCTCGGCGAAGTCCGCGACGACGGTGTCGACGCGCCCCGGCGCCGCACCGGATCGGAGCTGGTCGAGGAGGCGTTCGCACGCCTCGCGCGGTCCCTGGGCGACGACCTGCACCCGCCCGTCGGGGTGGTTGGCGGCGTAGCCGGTCAGCCCGAGCTCCAGCGCCCGGCAGCGGGTCCACCAGCGGAAACCGACGCCCTGGACGTGGCCGTGCACCCAGGCGGTCAGCCGGACGTCGCCGGTGTCAGGTGCGCTCACCGCGCACCTCGAACACGATCTCGGTGCCCGACTTCAAGGTGCGGCCCACGGTGCAGACCTGGTCGACGGCCCGGTGGACGACCGTCAGCAGCCGGGCCACCTCGGCCTCGCCGAGCTGCGAGAGGTCCACCCGCAGTTCCTCGGTGAGCTTCGGGTAGCGCTCCTGTTCGCGGTCGGCGGCGCCCGACACCGCGATGGTGGCCGCGTAGTCGTCGCCGAGGCGCCGGCGCAGCGGCTGGTCGCTGCTCATGCCGCTGCACGCGGCCAGCGCGATCTTGAGCAGTTCGCCCGGGGTGAAGACACCCTCGACGTCCTCGGACCCGACCAGCACCTGCGCGCCGCGCGAACTCCGTCCGGTGTACCGGCGCACGCCGGTACGTTCCACCCACAACTCGGTCACGTCGCTCATTCTCCCGTCTGCTGTCCGCGCACCGCGGCCACCGCTTTCACCAGCAGGCCGCGCTCCATCGCACCGTCGTCCGACGGCGGCGGACCGGTCGCGGTGCTCTGCACGCCGACCGCAAGGGTGTCGGTCACCTGCGCGCGGAACGTGATCGACGCGGTCCGCACCGGCGGATTGCCGTAGGAGAGCGTGGCGCGATAGCCGTGGGCGGCCGCGCCGGTGATCTCCGGCGGCGGGATCGGCTCGACCTCCCCCAACACGGCGCCGCCCACCGAACGCACGGTGACACGCTCGCAGCCGGCGGGCCGATCCACCGGCAGCGGCTGCTCGGTGGCGATCGCCACGACGGTGATGCTGCGGTCGCCGGTGCCCTCGACGCCCTCCACCGTGGCGCCGACCGCGTCGGGCAGCACGTTGTCGAGGCCGCGGCACTGCGGCGGCTCGACCGTGAGGCCCGCGGGCAGCGCGGCGGCATGGTCGATCTGCTCGCGGGTCAGCGTGGACCGCGGCAGCGACCGCACCCGGTAGGTCACCGGGAAGTCGTTGACCAACAACCCGATTCGGGAGATGTCGACGTCGGCGCGCGGCGGCGCGGTGCCGCCGGCGGAGTCACACGCCGCGAGCGTCGCGGCGGCCAGCGCCAGGGCGACCGTCAGGCGGAACACCCGCGTCACCGTACCCGCGGTGGCGGCTGACACGCCGGGCAGTAGAACGACGACCGGTTGGTGAACTTCTCGCGCCGCATCACCGTGCCGCACCGCCGGCAGCCCCGGCCCGCTCGGCCGTAGGCGTTGAGCGAGCGTTCGAAGTAGCCGGACTCGCCGTTGACGTTGACGTACAGCGAGTCGAAGGACGTGCCGCCCTCGGCCAGCGCGGCGGTCATGACGGTGGCGGCGGCGTCGAGCAGTTCGGTCAGCCGCCGCCGCGCCACGGTGGCGGCGATCCGGCGCGGGTGCAGCCGGGCCAGCCAGAGCGCCTCGTCGGCGTAGATGTTGCCGATGCCCGACACCACCGTCTGGTCGAGCAGCTGGCGCTTGACCTCGGAATGCTTGCGGCGCAACACCGTCACGCATGCGTCGCGGTCGAACCGCGGGTCGAGCGGGTCGCGCGCGATGTGCGCGACCGGCTGCGGGACCGCGGTGCCGTCGACGGTGACGAGGTCGGCGAGCAGCCAGCCCCCGAACGTGCGCTGGTCGACGAAGCTCAGCGGCGTCCCGTCGTCGAGCAGCGCGGCGATGCGCACGTGGTCGTCGCGCGGCACGGGGCCGAGCAGCATCTGTCCACTCATCCCGAGGTGCACGACCAGCGCGGCTGTGCCGTCGCCGAGCGTGAGCCACAGGTACTTTCCGCGCCGGCCGGTCCCGGTGATCCGCTCGCCCAGCAGGCGGGCGGTGAGATCCGCCGGACCCGCCTCGTGGCGGCGCACCGCCCGCGGATGGTGCACCCGCACGGCGGTGATCGCGCGGCCGACGACGTGGGCGTCGAGTCCGCGCCGCACCACCTCGACCTCCGGGAGCTCGGGCACCTCTCAGGCGTTCTCGAGCGCGGTCCACGCCGCCGCCGCCGCCTGCTGTTCGGCTTCCTTCTTCGAACGGCCCACGCCCGCACCGTATTCGGTGTCCATCACGACGACCGACGCGGTGAACTGCTTGTCGTGGTCGGGACCGGTCGACGTGACGACGTAGGTCGGCACGCCCAGCCCGCGCGCGGCGGTGAGCTCCTGCAGGCTGGTCTTCCAGTCCAGGCCGGCGCCCAGCGTCGGCGCGGTGTCGAGCAGCGCGCCGAACAGCCGCAGGATCACCTCGCGGGCCACCTCGATGCCGTGCTGCAGGTACACCGCGCCCAGGAGCGACTCCATGGTGTCGGCGAGGATGCTCGCCTTGTCCGCACCGCCGGTGTTCACCTCGCCGCGGCCCAGCAGCAGGTGCGGGCCGAGCCCGCCGTCGCCGAGCCCGCGCGCCACCGTCGCCAGCGCCTGGGTGTTGACGATGCTGGCGCGCAGCTTGGCCAGATCGCCCTCGGAGCGGTCGGGGTGGCGGTGGTAGAGCTCGTCGGTGATGGTCAGTCCGAGCACCGCGTCGCCGAGGAACTCCAGCCGCTCGTTGGTGGGCAGCCCGCCGTTCTCGTAGGCGTAGCTGCGGTGGGTCACGGCCAGCGTGAGGAGGTCGTCGGGCAGCTCCACGCCCAGCGCCGCCAGCAGCGCCGCGGAAGATGCGCTCACGAACCGCCGTCCCCGGGCTGGGAGAACATGCCCGAGAGCTTCGCCCACCGCGGATCGATCTGGTCGTGGCCGTGATCGGGGCCGGCCTCGGCCAGCGGGGCGCCGCAGACGGTGCACAACCCCGGGCAGTCGTCGCGGCACAGCGGCGCGAACGGCAGCGCCAGCCCGACCGCGTCGATGATGGGCTGTTCGAGGTCGACGGTGTCCGGCACCCCGCTCGCGCCGACGCGCGGGATCTCCTCGGAGTCGGTGGTCGCCTCCGTCGCGGTCTCGGGATAGGCGAACAGCTCGGTCAGCTCGATCTCGACGTCGCCGGTCACGGCGGTCAGGCAGCGGGCGCACTCGCCGGTGGTCGGCGCGAACACCGTGCCGGTCACCAGGACGCCTTCCGACACCGACTGCAGTTGCAGGTCCAGTTCGAACGGCGCATCCCGGTCGATGCCGACCAGGTCGAGCCCGATGCGCGCCGGGCTGGGCACGGTCTTCGCCACGGTGATCATCGATCCCGGGCGTCTCCCGAGCCGCGCGATGTTGACGGTCAGCGGCGACTCGGGCGCGCGCCTTCCCTGTTGCGTGGCCATACCGGCGATTTTACCGGCGGACCAGGAGCAGGCCGGCGAGCGCGACGGACGTCAGCGCTGGGCGTAGTCGTGCGTGCCGGCCGCGGTGCGCAGCTGGTGGCGGCCCCGGTTCACCGAGCGCAGCGTGCCGTTGAGGAATTCCTCGAACTCGGCGAGCTTGCTGTCGACGTAGATGTCGCATTCGCCGCGCATCCGGTCGGCCTCGGCGTGGGCGGCGTCGAGCATGCGGGCCGCCTCGGCGCGGGCGGTCTGCACCACCTCGGTCTGCGCGACCAGCCGCTGCTGCTCTTTGATGCCTTCCTGGATCGCCTTCTCGTAGGACAGGTTCCCGCTCTCGATCAGCCGGTCGGCCTCGGCCTTGGCCCGCGTGGTGGCGGCGTCGTACTCGCGCTTGGCCGACGCGCTGATCCGCGAGGCCTCGTCGCGCGCCTCGGCGACGAGCTGTTCGCAATGGGCGCGGGCCTCGGCGACCATGCGGTCGGCCTGCGATTTGGCGTCGGCCAGCAGCCGGTCGGCCTCGCTGCGGGCGTGGCTCAGCATCGACTCGGACTCGGCGGTGGCCGTCTCGACCATCGACGTCGAGTGCTCCTTGGCGTCGCGCAGCATGGCGTCGCGCGCGTCGAGCACGTCCTGGGCGTCGTCGAGCTCGCCGGGGATGGCGTCCTTGATGTCGTCGATCAGCTCCAGGACGTCGCCGCGCGGCACGACGCAGCCGGCCGTCATCGGCACGCCGCGCGCTTCCTCCACGATCGCGCCCAGTTCGTCGAGCGCTTCAAAAACTCGGTACACGGCCACACCCTTTCGAGGCTGAGTTGTCCGTTGCCAGTGTGCCTTGTGTGACGCCTGTGACTGGGCAGCGCGGCGTGGTGTGTCTCGCCTCTCCCCCGCGAACGTTCATTACCGTCAGAGTTTTCGCACGAATGTCGACCGGTAATGAACGTTCGGCCGAGGGGGGTCAGGGCTGCCGGTCGCGAAGCTTGCGCCGCAGTGCGCGGTTCACCGGTTCGGGAAGCAGCTCCGAGACGTCCCCGCCGAGCGCCGCCACCTCCTTGGCCAGCGACGACGACACGAAGGCAAAGCGCGGATCGGTCGCCACGAAGAAGGTGTCGACGCCCGCGATGTGGGAGTTCATCTGCGCCATCTGCAGCTCGTACTCGAAGTCGGTGGAGCTGCGCAGCCCCTTCACGATGGCCGAGTGGCCGCGCGCCCGGACGAAATCCACGACCAAACCCTGACCGGCCTCGGCCCGCACGTTCGGCAGGTGTGCGGTGCACTCCTCGATGAGCGCCAGCCGCTCGTCGGTGCCGAACATGCCGCGCTTGTTGGGGTTCACCAGCACCGCGACGATGACCTCGTCGAACTGCGCCGCCGCCCGCTCGACGACGTCGAGGTGGCCCAGGGTCACCGGGTCGAACGATCCCGGGCAGACGGCGCCAGTCATGGACGACGACGCTAGCAGGGCGCTACCGCACCTCGGCGAGATCGACCCGGGTGTCGCCGTAGCGGCGGGCGCGCCACGGCGACCAGCCCGCGGGCCACCGCGGCGCCCGGCTCGACGCGCGCCGTTCGACCACCACCACCGAGCCCGGCGCCACCCAGCCGCCGGCCGCCAGCGCCGTCAGCACCGCATCGAGCTGGGCGTCGGGCAGGTCGTAGGGCGGGTCGGCGAGCACGAGGTCGAACGGGCCGGCGCTCCCGCCGGCCAGCGCCGCCGACACCCGCCGGTTGAGCACCGTCGCGCCGGCCAGGCCGAGCGTCTCGGCGTTGCGCCGGATCACCGCGGCCGCACGCCCATCCGATTCCACGAACGTGGCGGTCGCCGCACCCCGCGACAGCGCTTCGAGCCCCAACGCGCCCGAACCCGCATAGAGGTCGAGCACCGCGATCCCCTCGACGTCGAGGTGCGCGGCGAGCACGTTGAACACCGCCTCGCGGACCCGGTCGGTCGTCGGCCGGGTGCCGCCACCGGTCTTCGGCACCGCCAGCCGCCGGCCGCCGGCCCGCCCGGCGATGATGCGGCTCAGCCGGTGCCCCCGTCGCGGCTGCCGATTACCAGCAGCAGGTCGCCGCCCTCCACCTGCGCAGTGCGCGACACCGCGATGCGCGCAACGGTTCCCGCCTTGGGCGCGGTGATCGCGGCCTCCATCTTCATCGCCTCGATGGTCGCCACCGTCTGCCCGGCCTCGATGGCGTCGCCGACGTCCACCCCGACGGTGACGACCCCGGCGAACGGGGCGGCGATGTGGTCCGGGTCGCGGCGGTCGGCCCGCTCCGCGGTGGGGATCTCGCTGGCAATGCTGTTGTCGCGCACCAGGATCGGCCGCAACTGTCCGTTCAGCAGGCACATCACGGTGCGCATGCCGCGCTCGTCGGGGTCGGAGATCGCCTCCAGCCCGATGAGCAGCTGGACGCCGCGCTCCAACTCCACCCGGTGCTCGTCGCCGTGGCGCAGCCCGTAGAAGAACTGGTTGGCCGAGAGTCGCGAGGTGTCGCCGTAGAGCTCGCGATGCGCCTCGAGTTCGCGGGTCGGGCCGGGGAACAGCAGCCGGTTCAGCGTGGCCTGCCGCTGCGGCCCGGGTTGGGCGAGCAGCTTCTCGTCGTCGGCGGTGAGCTCGGGCGCCGGCTTCGCGGGCGCGCGGCCGGCCAGCGCCCGCGTGCGCAGCGGTTCCGGCCAGCCGCCCGGCGGCTCGCCCAGTTCGCCGCGCAGGAAGCCGATCACCGAGTCCGGGATGTCGAAGCGGTCGGGCTCGGCGGCGAAGTCGTCGGCGGTGACACCGGCTCCGACCAGCGCGAGCGCCAGGTCGCCGACCACCTTCGACGACGGTGTCACCTTCACCAGCCGCCCCAGCACCCGGTCGGCGCCCGCGTAGGCGGCCTCGATCTCCTCGAACCGGTCGCCCAGGCCCAGCGCGATGGCCTGCTGGCGCAGGTTCGACAGCTGCCCGCCGGGGATCTCGTGGGAGTACACGCGCCCGGTCGGGGACGGCGGGCCCGACGCGGCGACGTCGAAGGGCGCGTACACCTTCCGCAGCGCCTCCCAGTACGGCTCGAGGTCGCAGACCGCGGCGAGCGAGAGCCCGGTATCGCGGTCGGTGTGGGCGGCCGCGGCGACGATCGAGCTCAGCGCCGGCTGGCTGGTGGTGCCGGCCAGCGGTGCCGCCGCGCCGTCCACCGCCGACGCCCCGGCCTGCCAGGCCGCGACGAGCGTCGCGAGCTGCCCGCCGGGGGTGTCGTGGGTGTGCACGTGCACCGGCAGGTCGAACCGGTCGACCAGTGCCGACACCAGCGTGGCGGCGGCGGGTGGCCGCAGCAGCCCGGCCATGTCCTTGATCGCCAGCACGTGGGCGCCGGCGTCGACGATCTGCTCGGCGAGCCGCAGGTAGTAGTCGAGGGTGTAGAGCTGCTCGGCGGGATCGGAGAGATCGCCGGTGTAGGACATCGCCACCTCGGCCACCGCGGCGCCGGTGGCGCGGACCGCGTCGATGGCGGGCCGCATCGAGTCGACGTTGTTGAGCGCGTCGAAGATCCGGAAGATGTCGATTCCGGTCGCGGTCGCCTCGTCGACGAACGCGGAGGTGACCGACTCCGGGTACGGCGTGTAGCCGACGGTGTTGCGGCCCCGCAGCAGCATCTGCAGGCAGATGTTCGGCATCGCCTCCCGCAGGGCTGCCAGCCGCTCCCACGGATCCTCCTTGAGGAACCGCAGCGCGACGTCATACGTTGCGCCGCCCCAACATTCGACGCTCAGCAGCTGCGGGGTCATCCGGGCGACGTACGGGGCCACCATCAACAGCCCCGTCGACCGCAGCCGGGTCGCGAGCAGCGATTGATGCGCGTCGCGGAACGTGGTGTCGGTGACGGCGACCGCGGGTTCGTCCTTCAACCAGCGGGCGAACCCTTCGGGCCCGAGTGCGGCGAGCCGCTGCTTGGAGCCGGCGGGCGGTTCACTCGTCAGGTCCAGCACCGGCAGCTTGTCCTGCGGGTACACCGTCGAGGGCCGCGGCCCGTGCGGCTGGTTGACGGTGACGTCGGCGAGGTAGTTGAGGATGCGGGTGCCGCGGTCGGCCGGGGTGCGGGCGGTGAGCAGGTAGGGCCGCTCCTCGATGAACGAGGTGGTGACCCGGCCCGCCCGGAAGTCGGGGTCGTTGACCACCGCCTGCAGGAACGGGATGTTCGTCGACACGCCGCGCACCCGGAACTCGGCGAGCGCCCGGCGGGCCCGCGCCACCGCGGTCGAGAAGTCCCGGCCGCGGCAGGTCAGCTTCACCAGCATCGAGTCGAAGTGGGCGCTGATCTCCGCGCCCAGGTGCGTGCCGCCGTCGAGCCGGATGCCGGCGCCGCCCGGTGAGCGGTAGCCGGTGATGCGGCCGGTGTCGGGCCGGAACCCGTTGGCCGGGTCCTCGGTGGTGATGCGGCACTGCATGGCGAAACCCCGCGGCGCGGTCAACGTGTCCTGCCGCAGCCCCAGGTCCGCCAGCGATTCGCCGTCGGCGATGCGCAGCTGGCTGGCCACCAGGTCGACGTCGGTGATCTCCTCGGTGACCGTGTGCTCCACCTGGATGCGGGGGTTCATCTCGATGAACACGTGCTGGCCGCGCTCGTCGAGCAGGAACTCGACGGTGCCGGCGAACGCGTAGTCGATGTGGCGGGCGAACGCCACCGCGTCGGCGCAGATCCGCTCCCGCAGCTCCGGGTGGAGGTTCGGCGCGGGCGCCAGCTCGATCACCTTCTGGTGCCGACGCTGCAGGCTGCAGTCGCGCTCGAAGAGGTGCACCACGTCGCCGGAGGTGTCGGCGAGGATCTGCACCTCGATGTGGCGGGGGTTCTGCACCGCCTGTTCGAGGTACACCGACGGATCCCCGAAGGCCGACTCCGCCTCGCGGCTGGCCGCCTCGATCGCTTCGCGCAGCGCGTCGGGGTCGGTGACGCGGCGCATGCCGCGGCCCCCGCCGCCGGAGACGGCCTTGACGAAGACCGGGAACGTCAGGCCGGCCGCGGCGGCCAGCAGCTCGTCGACCGACGTCGACGGCGGCGTCGACACCAGCACCGGCAGCCCCGCCTCCCGCGCGGCCTCGATCGCGCGGACCTTCGACCCGGTCAGCTCGAGCACGTCGGCGCTGGGGCCGACGAAGGTGATGCCGGCCGCGGCGCAGGCCGCCGCCAGCTCCGGGTTCTCCGAGAGGAAGCCGTAGCCGGGATAGACCGCGTCGCAGCCGGCGTGGCGGGCGACGCGGATGATCTCGTCGACCGACAGGTACGCCCGCACCGGGTGGCCGATGTCGCCGATCTGGTAGGACTCGTCGGCCTTGAGGCGGTGCAGCGAGTTGCGGTCCTCGTAGGGATAGACCGCGACGGTGCCGATGCCGAGTTCGTATGCCGCCCGGAACGCGCGGATGGCAATCTCACCGCGGTTGGCGACCAGGACCTTGGAAATCACTACAGGAGCGTGGACCAGTAGCTCCAGAATTGCACGCCGAGCAACAGGATCACCGCCGTGAACCACAGCGCGGTGAGCGACCAGCGCCACTGGTGGAGGACGCCGACGACGCCGCCGCGGGCGTGGGCCTGGGTGGCGATCGAGGTGACGGTGACGAGCAGCGGGATGGTCACCGACCACACGACCATGCAGTACGGGCACAGCGCGCCGATGGTGAACACGCTCTGGTAGATCAGCCAGTGCACGAACACCGCGCCGAGCGCCGTACCGGCCGCCAGCGCGGTCCAGTACCAGCGCGGCAGCGCAACCCCCATCACGGCGAGCACCCCGGTGACCACGACGACGGTGAACGCCACGATGCCGATCAGCGGGTTGGGGAAGCCGAACACCTGCGCCTGCGGCGTGACCATCACCGACCCGCAGGACAGCACCGGGTTGATGCTGCACGACGGCACGTAGGCGGGGTCGCCGAGCATGTGGATCTTCTCGATCGTGAGCGTCAGCGCCGACCCCAGCCCGACGATGCCGGCGATCAGCACCCACCAGGCGGCCGCGCGACCGACCGGTGTCCCGCCCGCCGCCGGCAGCTCCTGGGAGGGTGGCGCCGGGTCGAGGGCGGCGTCCGACGCGACGGTCACGGCGCCGCCGGGGTGGCGGGCGCTGCCGGCGTGGCGGGCGCCGGCGTGGCGGGCGCGGGGATGGCTGCCGGCAGCTGGCCGCCGAGCGCGTCCTTCACCTTGGCCTCGAGCTGGTCGAGCTCGATCTCCTCGCCGTTGAGCCGCAGGGTCGGCGTCCGGCTGATCTTGCCGGCCGCGGCCATGCCCTGCACCATCTCGACGTACTTGCCGCTGCTGATGCACTGCGGGACCGAACCGACCACCCCGGCCTGGCGCGCGTACTCGATCAGCTTGGCGTCGTCGGGGTAGGTGCCGCTGTTCTCGACGGGCTGGATGCCGGGCCGGTAGAGCAACCGGTGGAACTCCCGGAAGGCGTCGGTCGACTCGTCGGCGACGCAGTATGCGGCAGAACCGGCGCGCGACGAGTACCCGTCGCCGCGCTGGTCGAGGATGCTCACCATGTGGTAGTCGACGGCGACGGCGCCCGAGGCGATCAGCTCGTCGAGCTTCGGACCGACCTGCTGCTCGAACGCCCCACAGGCCGGGCACAGGAAGTCCTCGTAGAGGCTCAGCACCACCTTCGGCTCGTCGCTGCCGTCCTTGGTGATGACGTTCTCCGACACCACCCGCACGGCGCGTGCCTCGTCCTTACCGACCTTCTTCTCGCCGTGCATGACGATGTAGGACACCAGCCCGGCGGCGAACAGGATCACCACGGCCGTCAACCCGATCTGCACGAACAGGTTGCGACGCCGGTCCTGCTTCTTCAGGTCGTAGCGGACGGGCTTCTTCGATGTGGCGGCCACGGTGCGGTGCGTTCCTCACGTCGGGTCGGGATTTGCGCTGCCCAGCGTACCGGCGGGCGGGTCTGCGCCCTCAGCGTCGCGCCAGATGCGCACGCAGCGCCGAGGCGACCTCGGCGACCGCGACCGCGCTGCCCCCGCCGAGCGGGAACATGTTCGCGAATGCGTGGATCAGCGAGCCGAACTCCCGCAGGTCGACCGTGACGCCGGCCGCTCGCAGCAGCTCGGCGTAGCGGTTGCCTTCGTCGCGCAGCGGATCGAAGCCGGCGGTGACGACGAGCGCCGGCGCCAGCCCGGACAGGTCGCGGGCGAGCATCGGTGAGACCCGGGGATCCGTGGTGTCGATGCCGGCGCCGCCCACATAGCAGTCGGTGAACCAGTCCATGTCGCGCTTGGTGAGGTAGAAGCCGTCGGCGAACAGCGTCCGCGACCGGGTCTCGTGCGCCATGTCGGTGGCCGGGTAGAGCAGCAGCTGCAGCGCCGGCGTCGGCAGGTCGTGGTCGCGCACCTGCTGCGACACCACCGCGGCGAGGTTTCCGCCGGCACTGTCGCCGCCGACGGCGATCCGCGCCGGGTCGGCGCCCAGCGCTGCGGCGTTGTCACATGCCCAGCGGTAGGCCGCGAGCGCGTCCTCGACCGCCGCCGGCGCCTTGTGCTCGGGCGCCAGCCGGTATTCGACGCTCAGCACGTGCACCCCGGCGTCGCGGCACAGCACCCGGCACAGCCCGTCGTGGCTCGCGATGTCGCCGATGACGAAGCCGCCGCCGTGGTAGAAGACCAGCAGCGGCGCCGGGCCGCCGGCCCCGGCCGACTCCGGCGGGCGGTAGTGGCGCGCGGGCAGCGGTCCCGCCGGGCCGGGGATGGTCGTGTCGGCAGTGGCGACGTGGACGGTCACCGGCATCATCGCCGCGACCCGACCGAGTTGGCGGCGCGCGACGGCCGGGTCGTCGCTGGCCACCAGTCCGCCGATACGCGCGCGGCGCTGCAGTGTGAGCAGGAACTGCAGGGTCGTGTCGAGGGTGTTGCCGTCGATGGTGACGGTGCGGCCGCCCAGCAGCAGCCGCTTGAGGCGGTCGGGGGTCCGCGGGACGACCTTCAGCCCCACCGCGGTGAGCGCGTTCACACCGGCGTCGCGCAGCGCGCTCCTGCCGCGCGGGGCGGCGTCGGCCGGCTTTGGCAGACTCCCTGTCATGGCAGCTCCCTCGGTGACGTTGAACGACGGCAATGCGATACCCCAGCTGGGGCTGGGGGTGTGGCAGACCCCGCCCGAAGCTACCGAACGGGCGGTGGCGACCGCGCTGGAGGCGGGCTACCGCCACATCGACACCGCGGCGGCCTACGGCAACGAGCGGGAGGTGGGCCGCGCCGTCGCCGCGTCCGGGCTGCCGCGCGAGGAGGTGTACATCGTCACCAAGCTGTGGAACGCCGACCAGGGCTACGAGCCGACGCTGGCCGCCTTCGACGCCAGCATGGACCGGCTCGGGCTGGAGTACCTGGACCTGTACCTCATCCACTGGCCGATGCCGGAGCACAACACGTTCGTCGACACGTTCAAGGCGTTCGCCCACCTGCGAGACCAGGGCCGAATCCGGTCCATCGGCGTCAGCAACTTCGAGCCCGAGCACCTGCGCATCCTGATCGACGCGACGGGGATCGTCCCCGCCGTCAACCAGATCGAGCTGCACCCCCTGCTGCCGCAGCACGAGCTGCGCGAGGTGCACCACCGGCTCGGTGTGGCGACGGAGGCGTGGAGCCCGCTGGGGCAGGGCTCGCTGCTGGAGCACCCGGCGGTCGCCGAGGTGGCCGAGCGGCACGGCAAGACGCCCGCGCAGGTGTTGATTAGGTGGCATATCCAGCTCGGTAATATCGTCATCCCCAAGTCGGTGACGCCCGAGCGGATCGTCAGCAATTTCGAGGTTTTCGATTTCGCGTTGCGCGAGGACGACCTCGAATCGATCGCGTCGCTCGCCGACGGCACGCGGCTCGGACCCGATCCGCGAACCTTCAACTTCACAGGCAGGTGACATGACGTCCGCGGCCGCGATACCCACCGTCACGTTGAACGACGACCACACCATTCCGGTGATCGGCCTCGGTGTCGGTGAGTTGTCGGACGACGACACCGAGCGCGCGGTCCTCGCGGCGCTGGAGGCGGGCTACCGGCTCATCGACACGGCATCGGCGTACGGCAACGAAGCCGCCGTCGGCCGGGCCATCGCCGCCTCCGGCGTGCCGCGCGAGGAGATCTACGTCACGACCAAACTCGCGACGTCGGACCAGGGCTTCCAGTCGTCGCAGGACGCCGTGCGGGCCAGCGCCGAGCGGCTCGGCCTCGACTACGTCGACCTCTACCTCATCCACTGGCCGGCCGGCGAGCACGGCAAGTACGTGGACAGCTGGGGCGGGCTGATGAAGGCCAAGCAGGACGGCGTCACCCGCTCCATCGGCGTCTGCAACTTCCACGCCGAACACCTGTCGGACATCATCGACCTGTCGTTCTTCACCCCCGCGGTCAACCAGATCGAGCTGCACCCGCTGCTGAACCAGGCCGAACTGCGGGCGGTGAACGCCGGCTACGGCATCGTCACCGAGGCGTACGGGCCGCTGGGCAGCCCGTCGGGCGTCAAGGATCTGCTGGCCCGCCCGGCGGTGGCGGCGGCGGCCGAGGCGCACGGCAAGACGGGCGCCCAGGTGCTGCTGCGCTGGAGCCTGCAGCTGGGCAACGTCGTCATCCCCCGCTCGTCGAATCCGGAGCGCATCGCCGAGAACATCGACGTCTTCGACTTCGAGCTCACCGACGACGAGATCGGCGCCATCAACGCCCTCGACGCTGGCACCCGGTTCCGGCCGGACCCGGACACCTACAACGGGCCGTAGATTATCTAGGGCCGTCGCGTACAAAAGGGCCGTAGCGCTCAGCCCGCCGGGCAGGTGCCGGCGGCCTCGCGCAGCACGTCGGCCGACGGCGCGTCGATCGGCAGCGCGTAGCCGCGCAGCACGGCGACGAACTGCACCGCGTACTGGCACCAGAACGCCCGGTTCGGCGGCATCCACCGGCCCGGCTCCCCGTCGCCCTTGTCCTGGTTCGCCTGGCCCTGCACGGCGAGCAGGTTGGCCGGGTCGTTCGCGAACCGCACCCGCGTCTGCGGCGTCCAGCCCCGCGCGCCGAGGTCCCACGCCAGCGCCAGCGGCACTAGGTGGTCGATCTGCACGGACTGCCCGGATCCTGCGCCGCGGGTGAAAAAGATGGTCTCGCTGGTGTACGGATCGCGCAGCGTTCCGGTGGCCACGGCCGCCGGACAGCGGCTGGTCGCGACGTAGGTCTTGTCCACCAGATCGCGGTCGAGGACGTCGTTGCGGGTATCGCAGCCGTTGTGACCGCCCGGGGCGTCGGTGTCGTCGGTCCAGGACTCGCCGAATGCGGCGCGGCGGTAGTCGTTTCCGCGGACCCGCGCCGGGATGACGACGATGCCCGCGAGCACGTCGGTCCCGGGCGCGACGGTCGGGACGTCGGCCGCGGCGACGAAGCCGTCGGCGTCGCGGTGTGCGCTCGACCACGACACCTGCCCCGCAACCACCACGGCCAACGCCGCGGCGACCGCCAGCCACAGGGTCGGGCGCCTCATGCCTTGTCCAGGTATTCGATGCGGTCGGTCTCGTCGAACGGCGCCGCCAACAGGGACATCCCGCGGTGATGGCGCAGCGTCGGGTCCTCGGCGTGGATGTCCTCGCAGAGCTCGCGCGCGGCCAGGATGACGTCGAGGTGGTCGATCAGCGAGAGGAACCGCAGCGTGCCCCGGCGCCCGGACTGATGCTGGCCCAGCACATCTCCCTCGTGGCGCTCCGCCAGGTCGAGGTCGGCGAGCCGGAAGCCGTCGAGCGAGCCGGCGACGTTGGTGAGCCGCTGCCAGGCCTTGCCCGAGGACCCGAACCGGGTCGCGAGGATGCACAGGCTCGGATGCCCGCCGCGGCCGATGCGTCCCCGCAGCTGGTGCAGCTGGCTGATGCCGAAGCGGTCGGCGTCCATGATCACCATGACGGTGGCGTTCGGCACGTCCACGCCCACCTCGATGACCGTGGTGCACACCAGCACGTCGAGTTCGCCGGCGCGGAACGCCGCCATCACCGCGTCCTTCTCCTCGGTCGGCAGCCGGCCGTGCATCAGCCCGAGCCGCAGGCCGGCCAGCGGGCCGTGGCGGAGCCGGTCGAACAGTTCGACGACCGTGGTGGCGGGCGGTAGCCGGGCGTCCTCGCGACTCGCGTCGTCGTCGGCCTCGTCGATGCGGGACGCGACGACGTAGGCCTGCCGGCCCGCCGCGACCTCCTCGGTGATGCGCTCCCACGCCCGGGCCAGCCACTGCGGCGTCTCGCGGACCGAGATGGCTCTGGTGGTGATCGGCTGCCGGCCGCGTGGCAGCTCCCGCAGCGTGGACGTCTCCAGATCGCCGTAGTAGGTGAGCGCGACCGTCCGTGGGATGGGCGTCGCGGTCATCACCAGCAGATGCGGGGTGAGGCCGGCGGGTGCCTTGGCGCGCAGCGTGTCCCGCTGCTCGACGCCGAACCGGTGCTGTTCGTCGACCACCACCATGCCCAGCCGGTCGAACTGCACCGCGTCGTGCAGCAGCGCGTGGGTGCCGACGACGATGTCCACCGCGCCCGCCGCCACCTCTTGGCGCACCTGCCGCTTTGAGGCCGCCGTCATGGACCCGGTGAGCAGCCGGACCGCGATCGCGCCGTCCTCGGCGCCGAGCTCCCCCGCCGCCGCCAGCGGCCCGAGCACCGCGCGGATCGATCGATCATGTTGCGCGGCAAGCACTTCGGTGGGCGCGAGCAGCGCGCACTGGTAGCCGGCGTCGACCAGCTGCAGCATCGCGAGCACCGCGACGATGGTCTTGCCGGAGCCCACCTCGCCCTGCAGCATGCGGTTCATCGGCCGCGTCGACGCCAGGTCGCCCGAGATCTCGCCGAGCACCTGCGCCTGCCCGGCGGTGAGCTCAAACGGCAGCCGGTCGAGCAGCCGGGCCCGCGCGCCGCCGTCGACCGGCGGTGCGGGCGGCCCGGACTGCCACAGCTCGCCGTGGCGGCGGGTCACCAGCGCCCACTGCATGCCGATCGCCTCGTCGTAGGTCAGCCGCCGCTGCGCCCGCTGTCGCGACTGCTTGTCGCGTGCGAGGTGGATGGCCCGCAGGGCGGCGTCCTCGTCCATCAGGTCGTGCTCGCGGCGAAACGGCGCCGGCAGCGGGTCCTCGACCGGGTCGAGCACGTCGAGCACCTGGTTGATGCACGCGAAGAGGGTCCAGCTCTGCAGCCGGGCGCTGGCCGGGTAGATGGGCAGGAACGGCCGGTCGAACAGCGCGGGGTCGATACCGCCGTCGCCGGTGAGCCGCGACTCCGCGAGGCCTTTGAGCTGTTTGCTCCCGATCACCTTGCCGGGGGTGTCGAGCCGCAGGAACGCCGGATGGGTCAGTTGCGGTGTGCCGCGGAAGCTCCCGACCTCGCCGGAGAGCATCACGCGCACGCCCTTGGTGAGGGTTTTCTGCGTGACCCGGGCGTTGAAGAAGGTGGCCGTGATGGCCCGCCGTCCGGAACCCAACGTGGCGGTGAGCATGACGTTGCGGTTCTTCATCGGCCGTGTCGCGACGTCGGTGATCTCTCCGACGATGGTGACGTGCTCGCCCGCCGCGGGCGGATCGGCGTCGTCGTAAAAGGCCAGCCCGTCGTCGTAGCGGCGGGGATAGTGCCGGAGCAGGTCGTTGACGGTGCGGAGTCCGAAGACCTCGTCACACAGCGTGGCGGCCTTGCTCCCGATGACGAACTCGAGCCGGTCGGTCAGCGCAACCATGTCACTCGATACCGATCAGCAGCGCGTCGTCGCCGTGGTGGCCGGTGCGGTACAGCACCCATTCGGTGCCCGGATGGTGGCGGCGCATGTGGGCGTCGAGCTCCGCGCGCAGCCGGTCGTGCTCGTCGTCACCCAGTTCGGCGCCCACCAGCACGGTGACCAGCTCACCGCCGCCGGCGGCGAGCAGGATGTCCACGAGCTCCTGCGCCGCACCGGCGTAGGTGCTGCGGATGACCAGCACCTCGTCTCCCGCGACGCCCAGCGCGTCCCCGGGTTCGCAGGCGCCGGCCCAGCTCAGCGCGCGCTCGCGGGCCCGCCGCACCGACGCATGCCGGGTGCCGGCAGCAGCGCGGGCCATGGTGTAGCTGTTCTCGACGGGGTTGCGCTCCGGATCGTGCACCGCCAGCGCCGCGAGCCCCTGCACCATGGAATCGGTGGGCAGCGGCACGACGTCGACGCCCCAGCCCGCGACGGTCGCACACGCCGCCACCAGCTCCTCGGCGGCGACCAGCCCGTTGGGCAGGATCATCAGCTGGCCGGCGCCGCTGTCGACGACCGCCTTGGACAGCGCGGCGGCGTCGACGGGCAGCACCCGGTGATCGCTGACCTGCGGCCGCAACACGTAGGCGCCCTCGCCGGCGAACAGCTGCTCGGCGCCGTCACCGTCGGCCAGCGCCAGCACCGCCTGCCGCTGCGCCCACTGCCCGGGGGCGGCTCCGCCGGTGAGCGTCGTGATCTGCACGTGGCTCATGGCGCCGAACGGCAGCCCCGCCTCCACCGCCCCGCCCGCGTCGTCGGCGTGGACGTGCACCGAATGCCCGCCGTCGGCGTCGGTGGTGATGGCCACCGAGTCGCCCAGCCCGGCCAGCCGCCGCCGCAGCGCCGCGACCGCGTCGGCGGTGCATCCGGCGAGCCGGTACATCACCTCGAAGCGCGGCGCGGCCGCCGGCGGGACCGTCGCCGGGCTGTCGTGGCGCGCGGGCTCGTAGTGCCGGCGCGCCGGGGCCGTCCCGGTGAGCGTCGCCACCAGGGTGTCGAGCAGCACCAGCAGCCCCCGCCCGCCGGCGTCCACCACCCCGGCGTCGGCCAGCACGTCGAGCTGGCTGGGTGTCCGCTCGAGGGCGGCGGCCGCGGCGTCGGCGGCGTCGGTGACCGCGGCCGGCAGCGGCGCACCGGCCGCGGCGCACGCCGACATGGTCTCGGCGGCGGCCTGCAGCACCGACACGATGGTGCCCGGGACGAGCTCGCCCATGGAGTCGACCACCAGGGCGACCGCGGCCCCGAACGCCGTCGCCAGCGTGGCCGCGTCGAGCTGGGTGGGCGGTGGCTCGGTGGCGGCGGCGTCGGACAGCCCGCGCAGGATCTGCGACAGGATCACCCCGGAGTTGCCGCGGGCCCCGTGCGCGGCCCCGGTGGCGAGCGCAGCAGCGACGGCGGCAAGGTCGGCGGCGTCGAGGTCGGCGGCGTCGGCGTCGGGCAGCGCCGCAGCCGCGGCGCGCAGCGTGAACAGCATGTTGGTGCCGGTGTCGGCGTCGGCGACCGGGAAGACGTTGAGGCGGTTGATCTCGTCGACGTGGGCGATCAGGGCGTCCACCGCGGCGCGCGCCCAGTCCGCGAGGGCGGTGGCGTCGAGCACCCGAGCAGCCCCCGTCATCACCTGAGGGCACCTCCTTCCCGTACGTCCGCACGTCCCGCACCGCCGATACGCTGTCGACGCGGTCAGCCTAGTTCGTGGCACCGACAGTGCCGTGCGCCGGCGATTTTGGCGTTCACCCCGCGCGTCGGTATCCTGGAGCGGTTGTCGGGCCACCCGCCCAGGGCGGTTGCTGGCTCGACATGCACGACGTATCACGACGCCGATTCGATCCGAGGAGTTCGCCCATGGCTGCCGTCTGCGATGTCTGCGGGAAGAAGCCCGGCTTCGGTAAGTCGGTGTCGCACTCGCACCGGCGGACCAACCGGCGCTGGAACCCGAACATCCAAACCGTGAACGCGGTGACCCGCCCAGGCGGCAACAAGCGGCGCGTCAACGTCTGCACGTCCTGCATCAAGGCCGGCAAGGTCTCGCGCGGCTGACCGCCGCGCCGCCCGTCAGGGCAGCCGCCAGTCGACGGGCTCGGCGCCCAGCTGCTGCAGCAGATCATTGGCGCGGCTGAACGGCCGCGAGCCGAAGAACCCCCGCGACGCCGACAGCGGCGACGGGTGCGCCGACTCGATCGCCGCGCAGCCCTCCCGCAGCATCGGCTTGAGGGTGACGGCGTCACGACCCCACAGGATGGCCACCAGCGGCTGCGGCCGGGCGACGAGCGCGCGGATGGCGCATTCGGTGACCACTTCCCAACCCTTGCCGCGATGGGACGCCGGCGCGCCGGGCCGCACGGTCAGCACCCGGTTCAGCAACATGACGCCCTGGCGCGACCACGGCGTCAGGTCACCGCTCGACGGCGGCGGATAGCCCAGGTCGGTGCCGTACTCGGCGAAGATGTTCGCCAGGCTGCGCGGCAGCGGCGTCACGTCGGGGGCCACGGAGAAGCTCAGGCCCACGGCGTGCCCCGGCGTCGGGTAGGGGTCCTGCCCCACCACGAGCACCCGCACCTCGTGGAACGGATAGCTGAACGCCCGCAGCACGTGCTCGCCGGCGGGCAGGTACCGGTGCCCGGCCGCGAGCTCGGCCCGCAGGAACTCCCCCATCCGCGCCACCTGGTCGGCGACGGGCGCCAGCGCGGCGGCCCAGCCCTCCTCGACGAGCTCCGACAGCGGCCTGGCGGTCATGGGAAGCAAACCTATCGCGGCGCCCCACCGAAGGACTGCCACCCCGCCTCGGCGTCCCACGGCACCCCGTCGACGGTCAGGCCGGCGGGACCGGCGAGCACCGCACCCACCACGCGCCAGCCGGCCGGCACCTCGCCGGGAAAGGTCGCGGCCAACGCGTGGTCCTCGCCGCCGGCGAGCACCCACTCCCACGGGTCGGCGCCTGCATCGGCCGCGGCGGGCGACAGCGCGGCGACGTCGGGTGCCAGCGCGGCACGGGAGATGTCCAGGCGCACACCAGATGCCGCGGCGAGGTGGCGCAAGTCGGCGACCAGTCCGTCGGAGACGTCGGTCATCGCCGTCGCGCCGGCGTCGGCCGCGGCGACGCCCTGGCCGTAGGGCGGCGTCGGCACCAGGTGCGCCCGGCGCAGCTCGGCATGGCCACGACAACCGCTGCGCCACAGCGCGAGTCCGGCCGCCGAGCGGCCGAGGGTGCCCGCCACCGCGACGGCGTCGCCGGGCTTCGCACCGCCCATGGTGATCGGCGCCCGGCCCGCCAGGTCGCCGAGCACGGTGACCGACACCACCAGCGCCGGGCTCCCGACCAGGTCGCCGCCGACGATCGCCGCGCCCAGTTCGGTTGCCGCCGACCACATTCCGTCGGCCAGCTCGGTGACCACCGCGACCGGGGTGTCGGGCGGGGCGGCGAGGCCGACGACGAAGGCCGT
The DNA here is from genome assembly GCF_021213805.1 of Mycobacterium sp. MYCO198283. Lineage (GTDB taxonomy): Bacteria > Actinomycetota > Actinomycetes > Mycobacteriales > Mycobacteriaceae > Mycobacterium. The sequence goes on along the minus strand of NZ_JAJQJI010000008.1, from coordinate 17,427 downwards.
GACGTGCGCACCCATCGCCTCGATGTCGGCGGCGTTCTGCGCGATGGCTTTCCGGCCGACGTCGTGCGGTGCGGACCAGTCGAGCCGGAAGTGCCGGCCCGCCACGAGCGTGTCGGTGGATACGACGACGCGGCCGTCGGGGGCGGCGACCACCGCGGCGTCGTCGCCGGGCCCGAGCAGGACGTGCGGCGGCCACCTGCGGCCCGCCACGAGCCGGTCGATCACCCCGAACTCCCCCAGATCGGCCAGCGTCGGCTCGTCGCTCATGGCATGACCACCGATCTCGCGCAGCTTAGAACACTCGCCGGACCTGCGGTAGGTTGTGCACACCGGAGCCGCGGGCGCCGGGAAGAGTCTAGAGCGGTCGGAGCGGGAGAGTACGCGGGTGGTCGAGGCGTTCATGCTGGTCCAGACCGAGGTCGGCCGCGCCGAGGTGGTCGCCGCCGAGCTCGCGACCCTGCCCGGCGTGGTGTCGGCCGAGTACGTCACCGGCCCCTACGACGTCGTCGTGCGCATCTCCGCCGACACCGGAGAGACCCTGCACCGCGACGTCGTCGCGGCGGTGCAGCAGGTCGCCGGCATCACCCGGACGCTGACGTGTCCGGTCGCGTCGAGGGTGCGGAGCTGAGCGAGGCGCCCGAGCGGGACGCGCCGCCGCGGGCGGTGCTGATCGCGGCCATCGTGCTGGCCGTCGCCGTGCTGGCCGGTGTGCTTGTCATCGCGCGGATCGCCACCCGCCCGGCAGCCACCGAACCCGTCGGGATCGCGGACGTGCCGGCGCCGCAAGCCGACAGCGCCGAATGCCGGCAGCTCATCGCCGCCCTGCCCACCGACATCGAGAACTACCGGCGGGCTCCTATCGCCGACCCGGCCCCGGCGGGCACCGCGGCGTGGCGCGCGCACGATGATCCGGTGGCGGCGATCTTCCGCTGCGGCCTGAACCGGCCCGCGGACTTCGTGCAGGGCGCGGCGATTCAGCAGATCAACGGCGTGCAGTGGTTCCGGGTCGCCGACGACCCGCTGGTCACCTACTACGTCGTCGACCGCCCGGTGTACGCGGCGGTGACGCTCGCGCAGCAGTCCGGCACCGGCGTGCTGCAGGAGCTGGCAGACCTCGTCGCCTCGACGTTGCCGGCCCGGCCGATCGATCCGGCGCCCGCGCGCTGACGCCGGTTACGACAGCGCGCGGCCGACGTCGCGCAGCAGGTCGTCGGTGTCCTCGATGCCCAGCGAGATGCGGGCGAAGCCGGCCGGCACGGCGTCGCCCCAGCGGGCGCGCCGGTCGACGGAGCTGTGGAACCCGCCGAAACTCGTCGATGCCACCAGCAGCGCACTGCGCTCGACCAGCGCGTGCACCGCATCGGCGTCGGCGAGCTCGACCGACACCAGCGCCCCGAAGCGGCGCATCTGGGCGGTCGCGACGCGGTGCGACGGATCGTCGGGAAGCCCCGGATAGCGCACGGCCCGCACCGCGGGATGGTCGCGCAGCATCGCGGCGAGCGCCTGGGCGTTCTGACACTGCCGCTCGAACCGCAGGCCGGCGGTGGCGAGGCTGCGCAGCACCAGCCACGCCTCGAACGGGCCGAGCACCGCGCCGGCGAGCAGCCGCTCGGCGGCCACGGCGGCCATGAGCTCCGGATTGCTGCCCGCCACATAGCCGGCCAGCACGTCACTGTGCCCGGCCAGTCCCTTCGTCGCGCTGCCCACCACCAGATCGGCGCCCAGCGACAGCGGCCGCTGGCCGAGCGGCGTGGCGGTGGTGTTGTCGACGACGAGCACCGCGCGGCGGCTGCGACATGTCAGCGCCAGCCGGTGCAGGTCCACGACGTCGAGCCGCGGATTGGACGGCGTCTCGGCGAGCACCACGTCGGCGGCCGCGGCGGCGTCGCACAGCTCGTCGGCGGCTGCCTCCCGCACCTGCACTCCGGTCGACGCCAGCGACTCGGCGGCCCACCGGCGCACCTGGTAGTAGCCGTCCGCGGGCAGCACCAGCACCGCGCCGGGCCGGGTGAGAACCCGCAGCGTCGAGGTGAGGGCCGCCATGCCGGAGCTGAAGCACAGCGCCGACGTCGCATACTCCAGGTGTGCGAGCGCGCTCTCCAGTGCCCGCCACGTCGGATTCGAGCCGCGGCCGTAGGTGTCGAGCCCGGCGGTTTCGTCGGGGTCGAGGTGATAGGTGCTGGCCGGCACCGGCGGCACGGCGACCGGTTGGCCCGCGACCGCCGGCGAGCCCACCGAGGTGACGCTGAGCGTCGAATCGCCGTACTGGTCGGACACACTCACTCCGGTTTGGTCGATCGGCCCAGGAGCAGCGAGATGGCGTCGGTCACCGACAGGCCGCGGTGGCACACCCGGTAGACCGCCTCGGTCAGCGGCATCTCCACGTCGTAGCTCGCCGCCAGGGCGAGCACCGACTCACAGGACGTGACGCCCTCGGCGACGTGACCGCCCGCCGCCGCCATCGCCGATTCCATGGTGCCGCCCTGCCCCAGCCGCAGCCCGAACGTGCGGTTGCGCGACCGCGGCGAGGTGCACGTGGCGACCAGGTCGCCGACGCCTGCCAGGCCGGCGAGCGTGGTCGGCTGGGCGCCCACCGCGATGCCGAGCCGCATGACCTCGGCGAGGCCGCGGGTGATGATCGCCGCGGCGGTGTTCTCACCCAGCCCGACGCCGGCGGCGACGCCGCAGGCCAGCGCGATGACGTTCTTGCAGGCGCCGCCGATCTCGGCGCCCACGACGTCGGCGTTGGTGTAGGGCCGCAGGTAGCCGGTGTTGAGTGCGCGCTGCAGCGTGATGGCGCGGCCCGAGTCGGCGCACGCCACCACCGTGGCGGCGGGTTGTTCGAGCGCGACCTCCAGCGCGAGGTTCGGGCCCGAGATCACCGCGACCCGCGACGGATCCGCCCCCGTCACCTGGATCACCACCTGGCTCATCCGCATGAGGGTGTCGAGTTCGATGCCCTTGGCCAGGCTGACCAGCGTGGCGTCGTGGTGCAGCAGCGGCGCCCAGCCGCCGAGGTTGGCGCGTAGCGTCTGCGAGGGCACCGCGAGCAGCACGGTCGTCACGCCGTCGAGCGCGCGGGCCGGGTCGGCGGTCGCCGTGATGGCGTCGGGCAGCGCGACGTCGCCCAGATAGCCGCTGTTGCGGCGGGTGGCGTTGATCTCGTCGGCCAGCTCGGGCCGCCGGGCCCACAGCGTCACCTCGTTGCCGGCGTCGGCCAGCACCTTGGCCAGCGCGGTCCCCCAGGCGCCCGCTCCCATCACCGTTGCTGTGACCATCACCCACCTTCCCGACCGCAGTGGTTCATCCTGCCAGGCGCGGCGACCGCGCTGCGCCGACGGCTGGCAGGATGACGGGAATGAGCGGTCCGGGCCAACCCGCACCACCCGCGGCCGACCGCGGGCGCGGCGTCGCGGTGGTCGTCGCCGTCAAACGGCTTTCCGCCGCCAAGACCCGGCTCGCGTCGCTGTTCGAGGCGCCGGTCCGCGAGCAGGTGGTGCTCGCGATGCTGGTCGACACGGTTTCCGCGGCGCTGGCGGTGCCCGAGGTGGCGTCGGTGACCGTGGTGACGCCCGACGAGGTGGCCGGTGCGGCGGCCCGGCGGCTGGGCGCCGGGGTGCTGGCCGACCCGACGCCCGCCGGCCACCCCGACCCGCTCAACAGCGCGGTGGCGGCCGCCGAGGCGGCACTGCGGCCGCGCTTTGCCGATGTCGTTGCGCTGCAGGGCGATCTGCCCGCCCTGCGGTCCGCCGAGCTGGCGGCGGCGCTGCGGGCGGCCCGCGCCCACCGCCGCAGCTTCGTCGCCGACCGCCACGGCGTCGGCACCGTCGCGCTGCTGGCGTTCGGCGCACCCCTGCGCCCCCAGTTCGGCGCCGATTCGGCTGCGCGGCACCGGCTTTCGGGAGCCGTCGAGCTCGCCGGCGACTGGCCGGGGCTGCGCTGCGACATCGACACGCCCGACGACCTGGCCGCGGCGCGGCTGCTCGGCGTCGGTCCCGCGACCGCCCGCGCCACCGATGGTGAACAGCGGGTGAAATGTGCTGCGGGGTGGAAGTGCCCGCCGATTGTGGGGAACAATTCGCAAGGTGACTGACGCCGACACCGAGATCTTGACCGACGAACGCGAGGAGTCGGCCACCACGCCCGAGGCGCCGCCCGCCACGACGCTCGAGGCCCCGCCGGCGACCACCACCCCTGCTGCGCCGCCGGCCGCGACCGCCGCCGTCGCGGATCCGCTGCTCCCCGACGACCGCTACCTCAACCGCGAGCTGAGCTGGCTCGATTTCAACGCCCGGGTGCTGGCCCTGGCCGACGACCCGTCGCTGCCGCTGCTGGAGCGGGCGAAGTTCCTGGCGATCTTCGCGTCGAACCTCGACGAGTTCTACATGGTGCGCGTCGCGGGGCTGAAGCGCCGCGACGAGATGGGGCTGTCGGTGCGGTCGGCCGACGGCCTGTCGCCGCGGGAGCAGCTGCGCCGCATCGGCGAGCGCACGCAGCAGATCGCGAGCCAGCACGCCCGGGTGTTCCTCGACTCGGTGCGCCCGGCGCTCGCCGCCGAGGGCGTCGTGGTGGTGTCGTGGGCGGACCTCGACGACGCCGAGCGGGACCGGCTGTCGACGTACTTCCACGAGCAGGTGTTCCCCGTGTTGACCCCGCTGGCCGTCGACCCGGCGCACCCGTTCCCGTTCGTCAGCGGGCTGTCGCTCAACCTGGCCGTCACCGTCAAGAAGCCCGACGACGGTGGCCAGCACTTCGCCCGCATCAAGGTGCCCGACAACGTCGACCGCTTCGTGATGCTCAATGCCCGCGACGGCGCGGACAAGACCATCCGCTTCCTGCCGATGGAGGAGTTGATCGCGGCGTTCCTGCCGGTGCTGTTCCCCGGCCTGGAGATCGTCGAGCACCACGCGTTCCGCATCACCCGCAACGCCGACTTCGAGGTCGAGGAAGACCGCGACGAGGACCTGCTGCAGGCGCTGGAGCGGGAGCTGGCGCGGCGCCGGTTCGGCTCACCGGTGCGGCTCGAGGTCGCCGGCGACATGACCGAGCACATGCTCGAGCTGCTGCTGCGCGAGCTCGACGTCCACCCCGGCGACGTGGTGCAGGTGCCCGGGTTGCTCGACCTGTCGAGCCTGTGGCAGATCTACGACGTCGACCGGCCCGCGCTCAAGGACCGCCCGTTCGTGCCCGCCACCCATCCGGCGTTCGGCGAGCGGGAGACGCCCAAGAGCATCTTCTCGACGCTGCGCGACGGCGACGTGCTGGTGCACCACCCGTACGACTCGTTCTCGACGAGCGTGCAGCGCTTCATCGAACAGGCCGCGGCCGACCCGAACGTGCTGGCCATCAAGCAGACGCTCTACCGCACCTCCGGCGACTCCCCGATCGTCAACGCGCTGATCGACGCCGCCGAGGCCGGCAAGCAGGTGGTCGCGCTCGTGGAGCTCAAGGCCCGGTTCGACGAGCAGGCCAACATCAAGTGGGCCCGCGCGCTGGAGCAGGCCGGCGTGCACGTGGTCTACGGGCTCATCGGGCTCAAGACCCACTGCAAGACGTGCCTGGTGGTGCGGCGCGAGGGCGCCACCATCCGGCGCTACTGCCACGTGGGCACCGGCAACTACAACCCGAAGACGGCGCGGCTGTACGAGGACATCGGGTTGCTCACGGCCGCGCCGGACATCGGCGCCGACCTGACCGACCTGTTCAACTCGCTCACCGGCTACTCCCGCAAGGACAGCTACCGCAACCTGCTGGTGGCACCGCACGGTGTGCGGCGGGGCATCATCGAGCGCATCGAGCGGGAGACGGCCGCGCACCACGACGGCGCCGAATCCGGGATCCGGCTGAAGGCCAACGCGCTGGTCGACGAGCAGGTCATCGACGCGCTCTACCGCGCGTCGGCGGCCGGGGTGCCGGTGGAGGTGGTGGTCCGCGGCATCTGCGCGCTGCGGCCCGGCGCGCCGGGCTACAGCGAGAACATCTCGGTCCGCTCGATCCTGGGCCGCTTCCTCGAGCACTCGCGGATCATCCACTTCCGCGCGATCGACGAGTTCTGGATCGGCAGCGCGGACATGATGCACCGCAACCTCGACCGCCGGGTCGAGGTGATGGCGCAGGTCAAGGACCCGAAGCTCACCCAGCAGCTCGAAGACATCTTCACCTCCGCGCTCGATCCCGCGACGCGGTGCTGGGTGCTCGGCCCCGACGGCACCTGGACGCCGTCACCGAGGGACGGCGAGAGCGTCCGCGACCACCAGGTGTCGTTGATGGACCGCCGCCGCAGCACCGGCGGGTAACCGCGGCCGGGTATCTTGATCGGCCGGCAGACCGGCCGACCGACAGCTCAGGCGAGGAGTTCGAGTGTCCAAGTCCCGCTCCGCCCGCACCGGGAGAGCGCGGCCGATTCTGGCCGCCGGTGCCGTGCTGTGGCGGCCGTCCGAGGATGGCGGCGGGCTGGTGGTCGCGGTGATCCACCGGCCGCGTTACGACGACTGGTCGCTGCCGAAGGGCAAGCTGGATCCCGGCGAGTCGGAGCCGGTCGCCGCGGTGCGCGAGATCTTGGAGGAGACCGGGTTCCCGGCGACGCTGGGCCGGCGGCTCGGCACCGTGCGCTACCCCGTCGAGCAAGGCGTGAAGCAGGTCCGGTACTGGGCGGCGCGGGCCGGTGAGGGCGAGTTCGCGCCCAACGACGAAGTCGACGAGCTGCGGTGGCTGCCCGTGGATCAGGCGCTCGACGTCGTCAGCTACGACTTCGACCGCAAGACGCTCCAGCAGTTCGGCAAGGCGCCCGCCGACACCCAGTCGCTGCTGATCGTGCGGCACGCGCGGGCCGGCGACAAGAAGAGCTACCACGGCGACGACCGCAACCGGCCGCTGGACAAAGTGGGCCGCGCGCAGGCCGAAGCGCTGGTCGGTCAGCTGCTGGCGTTCGGCGCCACCGAGCTGCACGCCGCCGACCGGGTGCGCTGCGAACAGACCCTCGAGCCGCTCGCCCAGGAACTCGGCGTCGCCATCGAGCGGGAACCGGCGCTGTCCGAGGAGGCCTACGGCGACGACCGCAAGGCGGCGCGGCGCCGTGTCCTGGAGATCGCGGCGTCGGGCCCGGGCCGCGTGATCTGCACGCAGGGCAAGGTCATTCCGGACCTGGTGCGGTGGTGGTGCGACCGGGAGGGCGTGCGGCCCGACGAGTCGCACAACCGCAAGGGCAGCATGTGGGTGCTGTCGAGCGCCGACGGCAAGCTGATCGCCGCCGACTACTACGGCAGTCCGCTACCGCCGAAGAGCTGAGTCGCGGGCGGCTACCGGCGGCCCTTCTTCGCCGGCGCCTTCGTGGCCGCGGTCTTGCGGGCCGGCGTCTTGGTCGCGGCCTTCTTCGACGCAGCGGCCTTCTTGGCCGGCGCCTTGCTGGTGGCGGTGCTGGCGGTGGTCGTCTTCTTCGCCGGTGACTTCTTGGCGGCGGTGCCGGTGGTCTTCTTCGCCGCCGACTTGGTGCCCGTCGACTTCGTGGCCTTCTTCGCCGGCGACTTGGCGGCGCTGGACTTCGCGGCAGTGGACTTCGCGGCAGTGGACTTCGCGGCAGTGGACTTGGCGGCGGTGGACTTCGCGGCGGTGGACTTGGTGGCCGTCTTCTTCGCCGGGGTGGCCTTCTTCGCCGGCGACGTGGTGGCGCCGGCGGCGGAGGTCTTCTTCGCCGCGCCGGTGGTGGTGGACTTCGCCGGCGTCGCCGCCTTCTTGGTCGACGCCTTGGTGGCCTTGACCGCCTTGGCGACCTGCTTGGCAACCTTCTTGCCGGTGCCTGCCAGCACCCCGCGCTTCACCGCGGGCCCCTCGGCCGGAAGCTTCTGGACGCCGGCGATGACGGCCTTGAATTGCGCACCGGGCCGGAACGCCGGCACGGATGTCGGCCGCACCTTGACGGTTTCGCCGGTGCGCGGGTTGCGCGCCACCCGGGCCGCGCGGCGGCGCTGCTCGAATACCCCGAAGCCGGTGATGGTCACGCTCTCGCCGCGATGCACGGCGCGCACGATGCTGTCGACGACGTTCTCCACCGCGAGGGTGGCCTGCCGGCGATCCGCGCCCATTTTCACGGTCAGCTCGTCGATCAGCTCTGCCTTATTCATGCGCAAAACCCTCCGAAATCCAGTGGTCCTTCCTGGACCGGCTGAAGCACACGGTAAACCTTGTTCCTGCTGGTTTCCAAGAGCCACGCGCAATTTCGGGGTAGCTGATATCAAATCGAGCAATCCGGTTGCCCCACACCGACGATCAGCGCCGCGCCGGCGAACCCGCGTCTGGCACGGGCGATTTGAAGTGATCTTGAAGCGGTCAGCCGGTGGTCAGGGTCCGCGGTCTCCACGCCGGCCGCGACTTCTCGAAGGCCTCGATGGCGTCGACTTTCCGCAGCGTGAGGCCGATGTCGTCCAGCCCTTCGAGCAGCCGCCAGGCGGTGTAATCGTCAATCGTGAAGGGCACCACCGCAGTTCCCGCGGTAATGGTCCGATGTTCAAGATCGACAATGATTTCCAGGCCCGGCTGCTGTTCGATGAGCTTCCACAACAACTCGACATCGGGCTGGGCGACCTCGGCCGCCAGCAGACCGGCCTTTCCGGCGTTCCCGCGGAAAATGTCGGCGAAGCGCGAGGAGATGACGACCCGGAATCCGTAGTCCAGCAACGCCCACACCGCGTGCTCGCGCGACGACCCCGTGCCGAAGTCAGGTCCGGCGACGAGCACCGAACCACGGTCGAACGGGCTGACGTTGAGCACGAAGGCGGGGTCGTTGCGCCACGCCGCGAAGAGGCCGTCCTCGAAACCGGTTCGCGTCACCCGCTTGAGGTAGACCGCCGGGATGATCTGGTCGGTGTCGACGTTCGAGCGCCGCAGCGGCACGCCGATCCCGGTGTGGGTGGTGAAGGCTTCCATGCTCTGACTCCTCCGTCGGTGCTAGTCGTCGAGGTCCGCGGGCGAGGCCAGCGTGCCCTTGACCGCCGTGGCCGCGGCGACCACCGGCGACACCAGGTGGGTGCGGCCGCCCTTGCCCTGCCGGCCCTCGAAGTTGCGGTTGGACGTCGAGGCGCAACGCTCGCCCGGCGACAGCTGGTCGGGGTTCATCCCGAGGCACATCGAGCAGCCCGCCTGGCGCCACTCGGCGCCCGCCGCGGTGAAGATCTCGCCCAGGCCTTCCGATTCCGCCTGGGCGCGCACCCGCATGGAGCCCGGCACCACCAGCATGCGCACCCCGTCGGCCACCCGGCGGCCGCGCAGCACCTCGGCCACGGCCCGCAGGTCCTCGATCCGGCCGTTGGTGCACGACCCCACGAAGACGGCGTCGACCGCGACGTCGCGCATCGCGGTGCCGGGCGCGAGGTCCATGTAGGCCAGCGCCTTTTCGGCGGCGTGGCGCTCGTCGGGGTCGGTCATCAGCTCCGGATCGGGCACCGCGGCGGCCAGCGGCACGCCCTGGCCGGGGTTGGTGCCCCAGGTGACGAACGGGCTGAGCGTCGTGGCGTCGATGTAGACCTCGGTGTCGAACTCCGCGGCCGGGTCGGTCCGCAACTGCTCCCAGTTCGCCACGGCGGCATCCCAGTCCGCGCCGGTGGGGGCGTGGGGGCGGCCGCGGAGGTAGGCGTACGTGGTCTCGTCGGGGGCGACCATCCCGGCCCGGGCGCCCGCTTCGATGCTCATGTTGCAGATCGTCATCCGGCCCTCCATCGACAGCGATTCGATGGCGCTGCCGCGGTATTCGATGACGTAGCCCTGCCCGCCGCCCGTACCGATCTTGGCGATGACCGCGAGGATGATGTCCTTTGCGGTGACTCCCGCCGGCAGCTCGCCGTCCACGTTGACGGCCATGGTGCGAAACGGCCGCAGCGGCAGGGTCTGCGTGGCCATGACGTGCTCGACCTCCGAGGTGCCGATGCCCATCGCCAACGCGCCGAAGGCGCCGTGGGTGGACGTGTGGCTGTCGCCGCACACGATCGTCATGCCGGGCTGGGTCAGGCCGAGCTGCGGGCCGATGATGTGCACGATGCCCTGCTCGGCGTCGCCCATCGGGTGCAGCCGGATCCCGAACTCGGCGCAGTTGCGGCGCAACGTCTCCACCTGCGTGCGCGACACCGGGTCGGCGATCGGCTTGTCGATGTCGACGGTGGGGACGTTGTGGTCCTCGGTGGCGAGCGTCAGGTCGGGCCGGCGCACCGGGCGGCCGGCGAGGCGCAGCCCGTCGAAGGCCTGCGGGCTGGTCACCTCGTGGATGAGGTGCAGGTCGATGTAGATGAGGTCGGGTTCGCGGGCCGCGCCGGTTCCCGAGCCGGGAACCACCACGTGGTCGTCCCACACCTTCTCCGCCAGCGTCCGGGGCTGTTCAGACATCTCGCCATCTCACATTCTGGAACGTTAGTATCTCAGTATGAGACAGGATAGCGGCATCGGCGTGCTCGACAAAGCCGTGCTGGTGTTGCACACGGTGGCCGAGGCGCCCTGTGGCCTCGCCGAGCTGTGCGCGCGCACCGGTCTCCCCCGCGCCACCGCGCACCGGCTGGCGGCCGGGTTGGAAACGCACCGGCTGTTGGCCCGCGACGCCGACGGACGCTGGCGGCTCGGCTCGGCGATCAGCGCGCTGGCACACCGGGTCGACGACGCGTTGCCGGCGGCGGCCGCCGCGGTGCTGCCGCGGCTGCGTGAGATCACCGGCGAGAGCGTGCAGCTGTACCGGCGTGACGGCACCGAGCGGATTTGCGTCGCGGCCCTGGAACCGCCTGCGGGACTGCGGGATACGGTGCCGGTCGGGATCCGGCTGCCGATGACGGCCGGCTCGGGCGCCAAGGTGCTGCTCGCCTACAGCGATGCCGCCACCCAGGAGGCGGTGCTGCGTGACGCCGTGTTCACCGCCCGCGCGCTGGCCGAGGTGCGGCGCCGCGGCTGGGCGCAGAGTGTCGCCGAGCGCGAGGCCGGCGTGGCCAGCGTGTCGGCGCCGGTGCGCGACGGCCGCGGCGAGGTGGTCGCGGCGGTGTCGGTGTCGGGTCCGATCGACCGCATCGGGCGGCGGCCCGGCGAGCGGTGGGCCGCCGACCTGCTCGCGGCCGCCGACGCCCTGACCCGGCGGCTCGGCGGCGGCCTGCCAGACTGAGCCGCATGGGCAGCAACCAGCGCGCACAGATCGTCATGACCGACGACGAGATCACCGATTTCGTCCACCGCAGCCGGGCGGGGACGCTGGCCACCATCGGCCGCGACGGCCAGCCCCACCTGACGGCCATGTGGTACGGCGTCGTCGACGGCGACATCTGGTTCGAGACGAAGGCCAAGTCGCAGAAGGTGGTGAACCTGCGTCGCGACCCGCGGATCACGTTCCTGCTGGAGGACGGCCAGACCTATGACACCCTGCGCGGCGTGTCGTTCGAGGGCACCGCCGAGATCGTCGACGATCCGGACGTGATCTTCGCGGTCGGGGTCAGCGTGTGGGAGCGCTACACCGGCCCCTACACCGACGATCTCAAGCCCGCGGTGGACATGATGATGAACAAGCGGGTCGGCGTCCGGCTGAACGTCACGCGGACCCGGTCCTGGGACCACCGCAAGCTCGGGATGCCGGCCATGCCGCTGGGCGGTTCGACGGCACCGGCCTGACCCGCGAAACCGCATTCCCGGTCGTGTTTCGGCGACGAGAACGACCGGGAATGCGGTTTCGCGAAAGGGCGCGGGCACGAGAAAGCCCGGACCGCGAACGGTCCGGGCTTGGTGCTGTGGTAGCCCCGATGGGATTCGAACCCACGCTACCGCCGTGAGAGGGCGGCGTCCTAGGCCGCTAGACGACGGGGCCGGAACCGAGAGTCAGCATAGCCGACGCGGCGAGTGCTCACCTAATCGTCTGGCGGCGGCGCCCATGGCGGCGAAAGCGGAGCAGCGCTTGGGCATTTGGCGGCAAACCTGGCGGAGGATACGCCGGAGATCTTGCTGGGGTACCAGGACTCGAACCTAGAACGGCTGAACCAGAATCAGCTGTGTTGCCAATTACACCATACCCCACTGGCACACCCTCACCGCTTGCGCACGCACGGCTGCTCGAGGGCCGACGAGCAGATTACCAAAGACCTGCAGCTAGCCGTGAACCGCCAGCTCACGGCCGTTGCGCAGCCGCGAAAGGCTCCGCTCGCGGCCGAGCAGTTCGAGCGATTCGAACAGCGGCGGGCTGATCGTCGAGCCGGTGACGGCCACGCGGATCGGACCGAATGCCTTGCGCGGCTTGAGCTCCAGCCGGTCGAGCAGCGCGCTGCGCAGCGCGTCCTCGATGCTCGCCGGATCCCAGTCGGCCAACCCGCCGAGCGCGGCGATCGCGGCGTCGATGACCGCGGCGGCGTCGGGTTTGAGCTCCTTGGCGGCTGCCTTGGGGTCGATCGCGTACTCGTCGTCGTCGAGGAAGCGCAACAGCTCCCAGGCGTCGCCGAGCACCACGATGCGGGTCTGCACCAGCGCGGCGGCCTCGGCGAACCGCTCGGGGGAGAGCCCGGTGTCGTGGCCGTGGGCCGCGAAGTAGTCGGAGAGCCGCACCGCGAAGTCGTCGACCGGCAGCCGGCGGATGTGCTCGGCGTTGATCGCGTCGGCCTTCTTCTGGTCAAAGCGCGCCGGGTTCGCGTTGACGTCCACCACGTCGAACGCCGCGACCATCTCGTCGAGGCTGAACACGTCGTGGTCGTCGGCGATGCCCCAGCCGAGCAGCGCCAGGTAGTTCAGCAGCCCCTCGGGCAGGAAGCCGCGGTCGCGGTGCAGGAACAGGTTGGACTGCGGGTCTCGCTTCGAGAGCTTCTTGTTGCCCTCCCCCAGCACGCTGGGCAGATGCGCGAACTGCGGCACGCGCTCGGCGAGCCCGAGCCGGATCAGGGCCTGGTACAACGCAATCTGACGCGGCGTGGACGGCATGATGTCCTCGCCGCGCAGCACGTGGGTGATGCGCATCAGCGCGTCGTCGACGGGGTTGACGAGCGTGTAGAGCGGCTCGCCGGTGCCGCGCGTCAGCGCGAAGTCGGGCACCGAGCCGGCCGGGAAGGTCGTCGGCCCCCGCACCAGGTCGTGCCAGCCGAGATCCTCGTCGGGCATGCGGAGCCGCACCACGGCCGGCCGGCCCGCGGCGCGGAACCGCTCGCGGTCGGCGTCGGTGAGGTCGCGGTCGAAGTTGTCGTAGCCGAGCTTCGGGTTGCGGCCGGCGGCGATGTGGCGGGCCTCCACCTCGGCCGGTGTCGAGAACGACTCGTACGCTTCGCCGTTCGCGAGCAGGGTCGCCACGACGCCGCGGTAGATCTCCCCGCGCTCGGACTGTCGGTACGGCCCGAACGGTCCGCCGACCTCCGGCCCCTCGTCCCAGTCGAGGCCCAGCCAGCGCAGCGCGTCGAGGATCGCGGCGTAGCTCTCGGCGCTGTCACGGGCGGCGTCGGTGTCCTCGATGCGGAAGACGAAAGTGCCGCCGGTGTGGCGCGCGTAGGCCCAGTTGAACAGCGCGGTGCGCACCAGACCGACGTGCGGGGTGCCGGTGGGCGACGGGCAGAACCGGACCCGCACGTCGGAACTCGTCACGAGCGCCCCTTGCGCACAACGGGATTGGTGAGCGTGCCGATACCGTCGATCGTGACGCTGACCGTGTCGCCGTGCTCGATGGGACCCACGCCGGCCGGCGTGCCGGTGAGGATGAGATCACCCGGCAACAGCGTCATCACCGCCGAGACCCACTCCACGATCGCGCCGACGTCGTGGATCATCAGCGACGTCCGGCTGTGTTGCCTCACCTCGCCGTTGACCTCGGTGCGCAGCTCGACGTCGGACGGGTCGAGGTCGGTGGAAATCCACGGGCCGACGGGGCAGAACGTGTCGTGCCCCTTGGCCCGCGTCCACTGTCCGTCGGCGCGCTGCTGGTCGCGGGCCGAGACGTCGTTGGCGACGGTGTAGCCGAGGATGTTCTCGGCGGCACGTGCGGCGGGCACGTCCTTGCAGGGCCGGCCGATCACAGCGGCGAGCTCGCCCTCGAAGTGCACCTCCGAAGCATTCGCAGGCAGCTGGATCGGCACGTTCGGCCCGACGATCGACGTGTTGGGTTTCAGGAAGATGATCGGGTCCGGGTACTCCACCGAACCCGTTTCGCTCCTCTCGTGCGCAGCCATCTCGGCGATGTGGTCCGCGTAGTTCTTGCCGACGCAGACCACCTTGCTCGCCAAGATCGGCGCCAGCAGCCGGACGTCGGCGAGCGCCCACTGCCGGCCGGTGAAGGTCGGTGTCCCGAAGGGATGCTCGGCGATCTCGCGGGCGACGGCGTCGGCGTCGGCACCCTCGACGCTGACGAAGGCGACACCGTCGGGACTGGCGATTCGACCGAGACGCATCCGATCAGCCTAGTGAACGGGCCGGGCCCGTCAGCCGGTGGTCAACGACTCCAGCATCCGCCGCAACTCCGCCTCGGCGCGCGGCTTGTCGAAGCCGAGCCGGTGCAAGGGGCCGTCCTCGGGTTCGGTTTCGGCGAGCGCGAGCAGCAGGTGCTCGGTGCCGATGTAGTTGTGGCCGAGCCGAAGCGCCTCCCGGAAAGTGAGCTCGAGCGCCTTGCGCGCGGGCCCGCTGAACGGGACGAGGTCGGGCGCCGATCCGGCGCCGGCTGGCAGCGCCACCGCGTCGCGCACGCCGTCGGCCGACAGGCCCTGCGCGACGAGCAGCTCATGGGCCAGCCCCTGCGGTTCGGTGAGCAAGGCCAGCAGCAGGTGGTCGGGCGTGATCTCGGCGTAGCCCGCCTGCTGGGCAACATTCTGCGCCGCGACGACCACGTTGCGGGCCCGCGGTGTGAAGCGGGCGAAGCCGTCGTCGGCGTTGAGCGGGTTGGCACCCGCCTTCGGAACGAACCGCTGCTGCGCCGCCTGCTTGGTGACGCCCATGCGACGCCCGATCTCGGTCCAGGACGCTCCGGAGCGGCGCGCCTGGTCGACGAAGTGGCCGATGAGGTGGTCGGCCACCTCTCCCAGGGCCTCCGCCGCCAATACGGCGTCGGTCAGCTGATCCAGTACGTCGCTGTGAACCGTGGTGATGGCGTCGATCAAGTCGTCGAGTCGGACGGGCCGGGTGGTCTTGGTGGTCATGCGTCAACCATAGGTTGACTCGCCCAAGCCGTCAATCATTGCTTGACGTCTTATAGTTTGGGATCGTCTTCTTGTCGGCTGAGACGGCATGGCAAGCTCGCGGGCGTGGCAGAGATCAGCTCGGTGCGCCGGTGGATGCTGCTCGCCATCGCCCTGGGCGCGACGTTGACGGCGAACATCTTCATCAACGGTGTCGCGTTCCTCATCCCGACGCTGCACACCGACCGCGGGCTCGACCTCGCGCACGCCGGCCTGCTCGCCGGGTTGCCCAGTTTCGGCATGGTGCTCACGCTCATCGCGTGGGGATGGGTGCTCGACCGGGTGGGTGAGCGGTGGGTGCTCGCGGTGGGTTCCGGGCTCACCGCGGCTGCCGCTGTTGGTGCCGCGGCGGCGGATTCGCTTGCCACCGTGTCGGTGTGGCTCTTCGTCGGTGGCATGGCTGCGGCTAGCAGCAACTCCGCGAGCGGGCGCCTGGTCGTCGGTTGGTTCCCGCCGGGACAACGCGGAACGGTGATGGGCATTCGGCAGACGGCGCAGCCGCTCGGAGTCGGAGTGGGCGCCCTGGTGATCCCGCAGCTGGCGCAGGCGCACGGCACGAGCGTCGCGCTGCTGTTCCCGGCGGCGGCGTGCGCGGCGGCGACCGTGGTGTGCGCGCTCTTCGTCGTCGACCCGCCCCGGCCGCCGCGCGGACAGGCCGCCGCGGCCGACCTCGCCAACCCCTACCGCGGCTCGCGGGTGCTCTGGCGCATCCACGCCGTCTCGGTGCTGCTGGTGATTCCGCAGTCGCTGCTGTGGACCTACACGCTGGTGTGGCTGATGACGGACCGCGGCTGGTCTGCGGGGGCCGCCGGCGCCATGGTGCTCGCGGCGCAGGTCGCCGGTGCGGCCGGCCGGATCTCGGCGGGCCGGCTGTCCGACCTGGTGGGCTCGCGGCTGCGGCCCATCCGGTGGATCGCCGTGCTGGCGGCCGGCTCGATGGCGGCCATGGCGCTCACCGACGCACTCGACTGGGACGTCGCGGTGGCCGTCATGGTGGTGGCCTCGGTGGTGGTGGTGTCCGACAACAGCCTGGCGTTCACCGCGATCGCCGAGATCGCCGGCCCGTTCTGGAGCGGCCGGGCGCTCGGGACGCAGAACACCAGCCAGCTGCTCACCACGGCGGTGGCGCCACCGGCGTTCGGCGCTCTCATCGCGGCGGTCGGGTTCCCGCTGACGTTCGCGGTCTGCGCGCTGTTTCCGGTCGCGGCGCTGCCGCTGGTGCCGGTGCGCGACGAACGGCGAATCAGCACTGCCGGTGCTGCGCCCACCGGGTGAGCACGGTTACCAGGTCGGCTTCCGCTCGCCCCGGATTTGTCGGACCCCGCTGCGATAATGGCGGCATGTCCTCGATCGAGTCGGTTGACGCCGTTGCATCCGTCTGAACGTCTCGGGGTGTTGTTCGACGAATTGGCGGAATTGTGCGGTCAGCGCAACGCCATTGATGCGCGCATTGTCGAGATCGCGGCCACCATCGAGCGGGACGGTATCTGGGGTCATACCGGCGCCCGCTCGGTCGCGGCGTTGATCGCGTGGCGGACCGGCATGTCGACGCGCAACGCCAAAACCATCGCCGCCGTCGCGGACCGGCTACCGGAATTCCCGCGCTGCGCGCAAGCCATGCGCGAGGGCCGGCTGTCGCTGGATCAGGTCGGGGTGATCGCCGAGGGCGCGGGTGCGGGCTCCGATGAGCACTACGCCCAGCTGGCCGCGGTCGCCACGGTCAACCAGCTGCGCACCGCGGTCACACTCGAACCGCGCCCCGACCCCGAGCCCGGCCCACGGCCCGACCCGCGACCCTCGATCACCAAAACCGCCGACGCCGACTACACGGCGTGGCGCATCAAACTCCCCCACCTCGAGGCGGCGAAATTCGAGGCCGCGCTGCGCTCGCATCACGAGGCGCTCATCGCGGCGTGGAAACACAACCACAACAACGACGACGACAGCAACGGCAACGCCGCCGCCGCCGTCGGCGACCCGGGTGTCGAGCGGCCCCCGATGCCCACCACGGCCGACGCGTTCCTGGAGCTGGTCGACGCCGGCTGGGACGCCGAGGTGGCCCGCCGCCCCCACGGCCAGCACACCACCGTCGTCGTCACGTCGATGTGAAGGATCGGGTGGCCGCGCTGCACCTGGGTCCGCTGCTGCCGGCCGATGACCGCCGCTACCTGACCTGCGACGCCACCTGCGAGGTGTGGTTCCACCGCGACGGCCAGGTCATCGGCTCGGGCCGAACCACCCGGACCATCAGCCGCCGGCTGCGCCGCGCCCTCGAACA
>NZ_JAJQJI010000007.1 GCF_021213805.1 Mycobacterium sp. MYCO198283 | reverse complement strand
CTCGCCGGCCGCCGGATCGATCTGCGACACCGCCTCGTACTCGAACATGTGTTCGAGTATAGCGGAGGGGGACGACATGCGCCGCGCTATCCGCTCGCGGTCGCCGACTTTCCTCGTTTCACCTGGTTGAACGGCACGCCGCGGTCGGCTGCGGGCTCGCGCGGAAACCCGAGCACCCGCTCGCCGATGACATTGCGTGCCATCTCCGTGCTTCCGCCGCCGAGCGCGACGGTCTGCCGCGACAGGTACCGGACGCCGTACTCCAGCAGGCCGTTGCCCTCGTCCACGACGCCGGCCGAACCCGTCACCTCCAACGCGGTGTCGACCTCGGCCTGCACGGTCTCGGCATGGAACAACCGGATGAGTGTCCCGCCGGTGGGCGGCAATGAGCCGTCGGCCACGGCGGCCGACACGTGCTCGATCAGATGGTCGCGGACGGCCCGGTACACCATCGCCCGGCCCGCGAGGTGCTGCATGTGGCTGTCGTCGCCGACGCCCGCGGCCTCCGCGAGTGCGACGAAGTCGATCGGCGCCTCGTCGGATCCCTCGGTGTCGACGCCGCTGATGAACTCCGACCCGCCGCCGACCGCGCGGCGCTCGTGGAACAGCTGCCGCGACGCGACGGTCCAGCCGTCGTTCACCGTGCCGACGACGGCGTCCTCGCCCACCTCGACGTTGTCGAAGAACTCCTCACAGAACTCCATCGACCCGCCGACCATCTTGATGCGGCGCATCGTGATGCCGGGCGCCTTGATCGGCACCAGGAACATCGTCAGGCCCTCGTGCTTGGGCACCGACCAGTCCGTGCGCGCCAGCAGCAGCCCGTAGTCGGCGGCGAACGCGCTGGTGCTCCAGGTCTTCGCGCCGTTGATCACCCACGTGCCGTCGCGGTGGTCTGCGCGCGTGATGACGCCGGCCAGGTCGGAGCCACCGTTGGGTTCGGACAGCAGCTGGACCAGGATCTCGTCGCCGCGGATCGCGGCACCGATCCGCTCGCGCTTCTGCTCCTCGGTGCCCATGTCCAAGATGGTGGCGCAGCAGATGGCGAAGCTCGGGACGTTGAGGATCAACGGCAGCTCGTAGCCGAGACTGACCCTGTCGAAGGCCTTCTGGTACTCGATGCCGAGTCCCAGGCCGCCGTATTCCCGCGGGAAGCAGATGCCGGCGAAACCGCCGGCGTACAGCTTCTGCTGCAGCTCCTTCGCACGCGCCCAGCCGGACTCCTCGCCGCGGTCGGCGTCCGGTTTCACCCCGGGAGCCAGCCGCGGCATGTTGTCGGCCAGCCAGGCCGCCGCGCGCTCCGCGAACTGCTCGACCGTCTCGGTGGCGGCCGGGGCGTTGACGTCCGTGTCGGTCATGACGCCGTCCTCCGGTTGCTGTGGTGGGCGTAGACGGCCCGGTTGTGGTCCTCCGGGGTGCCGTACATCGCCCGGTAGAGGATCGCCCGCCGCAGGTAGAGGTGCAGGTCGTGCTCCCAGGTGACGCCGATCCCGCCGTGGAGCTGCACGCAGTCCTGCAAGATGATCGGGGCCCGTTCGCCCGCATACGATTTCGCGATGCCAGCCAGCAGCGACGCGCGCCGGCCGCCGGCACCGACCTCGCGGACGGCCGCGGCCGTGGTGGCGCGCACGGCCTCCAACCACAGCTTCATGTCGGCGAAGCGGTGTTTGAGGGCCTGATACGACGCCAACGGCCGGCCGAATGTGTGCCGGTCGAAGGCCCACTGCACCGTGAACGCGAAGACGGTGTCGAGGATGCCGACGAGTTCGGCGCACTGCAGGATCAGCGCCACCTGGCTCTGCCGTTCGACGATCGCGGCGGTCTGCTCCGCCGACCCCACCGCCGCCTCGACGGGCACCGTCACACCGTCGAAGCGCACCCGGGCGTATCGCTTCACCATGTCGACGGACTGCTGTGCCTCGACGCGCACCCCGGACGCGTCGGCGGGGACCCAGAACTGGCGCACCCCCTCGCCGGGGACCGCGGCCACGACGAGGAAGCCGCCGCTCTCGGCGCCCGCCTCCACGCGGTCCTTGATGCCGTCGAGCCGGTAGCCGCCGTCGCCCGGGGTCGCCGTGAGGCGGGCGGTCAGCGGTGCCCACGGCCCGCCCGGCTCATACACCGCCCACGACGCCACCAACTCGCCGGCCACCAGCGCCTCGATGGTGTCCGCATGGTGCTCGGGGGCCTCGACGAGGCCGGCCAGCACCGTGCTCACCGGGTGCAAAGGACCCGGCGCGACGGTCCTGCCGAGCTGCTCGGCCACCATGGCTAGGTCGGCGACGCCGTCCCCGGAGACGCTGCCGCCACCGAGCTCCTCGGGCACCAGCAAGCTCGCCCAGCCGAGTTCTGCCGCACGCTGCCACCACGCCGGGTCGAACGAGACGTTGTCCGCATGCATCTCGCGGATCCGGCTCAGCGGCACCTCCTTGTCCAGGAAGGCCTGCGCGGTGGAGGCGAACAGCAGCCGCTCCGGGTTGGCGACGTCGGTCATGAGATCCGTTCCGGGTCGGTGGCGGTGATCACGCGAGCACCAGCGCGGGCACGTCGGGCCGGTGGACCACCTCGTTGGGCACGCCGAACAGGTCGACGAGGTTGCCGCCCATCACCTTTCGCACGCTTTCGTCGTCGAGGCCCTGCGCCTCGAGGTCGCCGACGAGGTTGATCGGGTCGGCCAGCCCTTCGGGGTGCGGCCAGTCGGAGCCGAAGATCACGCGGTCGATCCCGAGCAGTTCGGACATCTGCTTGAAGTCGTCCTCCCAGAACGGGGCGACGTAGACGCACCGCTTGAAGGCTTGGATCGGCTCCTCGGGGAACTCCTGCGGCATCTTGGAGTACACGTCGGAGAACTGGTGGAACAGGTAGGGCACCCACGAGGCGCCGTTCTCGATGGAGAGCACGCGAAGGTCGGGGTTGCGCGTCAGCGCGCCGTGGCACACCAGCGCCGCCATCGTGTCCTCGATGGGCCGCTTGCCCATGGACACCATCCGGAACGCGGTCGGCTTGAACGGCAGATACTCGTCGGCGGGCTCCCAGTCGTTGAGGTACGCCGCATAGCCGCTGTCCGAGGCGTGCATCGACACCGGGATGCCGGCCTTGACGCACGCGTCCCAGAACGGGTCGAACTCCGGCAGTCCGAGCGAGCGGGTGCCGCGATAGCCGGGCACCGGCGCCGGCCGCACCAGCACGGTCTTGGCGCCCCGCTCCAGGCACCACTCCAGCTCTTCGAGCGCCCGGTCGACGACACTCAGATTGATGACGGGAGTGGAGAAGATCCGGCCCTCGTAGTCGAACCGCCACGTTTCGTACATCCACTGATTGAGCGCGTGGATGACGTCGAGGATCAGGTCGGGATCGTCCTTCATGCGCTCCTCGACCAGGCTGGCCAGCGTGGGGAACATGATCGAGTAGTCGAGGCCGAGGCCGTCGAGCACCTCCAGGCGCGCCTCCGGGTTGCGGAAGGCGGGGATGGCCTTCATCGGCTTGCCCATGATCTCGCGGAAGCTCTTGCCGCCGCTGCCGTGGCGGAAGTACTCCTCCTGCGCACCGGGGCGGGCGACCACCTCGAACGTCGGGTTCGGGATGTAGTCGCTGATGGTGTTGCGCACCACGATCTTGGTGCGGCCCCGCACGTCGATGTAGTCGATGACGCCCTTGCGGTGATCCGGCAGGAACTTGGTCAGCGCTTCCTTGGGCTCGTAGAAGTGGTTGTCCCCGTCGAACACCGGATAGGGCAGTTCACGTGACGGCATGGCGACCTCCTGTAACGCTCGGCAGAACGGGCTAGGCGTCGGGTGGTAATGACGTTACCAACCTTGTAGCAGCAGAAACCGGGTCAGTGCAAGCATGGTTTCACCAATTGTTCTCCACCAGCGAGAACGTCACTCACCGGCGGCCTGCAGCAGCCCGCGGAGGAACACGTCGACGATGTGCCCGGCGTCGATCGTGACGTCGCCCAGCTCGGCGCCCAGCGTCCGCAGCCGCACCACCCCCAACGCCGACTGCATGAGCAGCGCCGCCGTGGCGTCGACCGCCAGGTCCGGGCGGAAGACGCCGTCGGCGATGCCTCGCCGCAGAATGTCGCTGAACAGTTCGTGCAGCGGCGCGAGCACGCGGGCGTACTCGCGGGGCCGGCTCTCGGCGAGGTGGTCGTTGTAGAACGTCAGGCCGCGGTTGATGCTGTCCTGGGTCGTCGAGACCGCCGGGGGGCTGAGTCGGTCGACGAGCAGCCGCAGCGCGGGAACGGCGGGCAGCGGCGCGGTCTCGGCCCGCCAGCGCGACGTCGACTCGGTCATGATCTGCTCGATGAGCGCCAGCAGCAGCTCGTCTTTGGTGGCGAAGCGCTGATAGAAGGCCCGCAGCGACGTCTTGGAACGCTCGACCACCTCCAGCACCGTGAAGTCCGTGCGACCGGTCTCGCCGAGGATGGCCAGCGCCGACCTCATGAACCGGGCGGAGCGGTCGTCGGGGTCGGTGAGCTCGGCGGCGTCCGGTCGTCCGGCCGGCTTGGCCATGGGCTTTCTTCCCTCCCGCATCAGCTGTGAGAACGACGTTACCGCTTCGGTAGAAGCCGTACTGCGCTTGCGGATACTGTGTGGCCCGATGGCCGAATGGTTCCTGTTCCTCCCGCAGGTGCGGATGTCGATCGCCGACGTCGTCGAGCGGGCCGCGGCGGCGGAGGTGGCGGGCTTCGACGGCATCGCCCTCATCGACCACCTCGAAGCGCCCGGCGCCGAGGGCCAGCCCATCTGGGAGGCAATGACCCTCGCCACCTGGGTGGCGGCGCGCACCGCGCGGATCAGGATCGGTCACCTGGTGCTGTGCGACGGGTTCCGGCATCCCGCGGTGCTCGCGAAGCAGGCCGTCACCCTGTCCGCGGCGTCGCAGGGACGGTTCGAGCTCGGTCTCGGATCCGGTTCGTGGCCGGCCGAATTCGCGCGCTTCGGCATTCCCGACGGCGGCGCCCGCGCGCGGGTGGCGCGCCTGGGGGAGCACCTGGCGCTGCTGCGCCGCCACTGGGGTGAGACCGGCGACGACGCGCTCACACAGGTGCCCCGCCCGGCGCACCGGATCCCGCTGGTGCTGGGCGGCACCGGTCCCACGATGCTGGCGCTGGTCCGCGAGTACGCCGACTGGTGGAACGTCCCGTGCCATCAGCTCGACCGGCTGTCCGACCTGTCGCCCCACGCCGGAGCCGCCCGGGTGTCGGTGCAGCAGATGGTCGGCTTCGTCCGGCGCGGCGCCGACCGGAACGCGGTCACGGCCACGGCGCAGCGCCGGTTCTCCCACCTCGGCGCGGGTCTGGTCTGCGGCGACGCCACCGAGCTGAGCCGGCACTTCGCCGCGATGTCGGCCCGCGGCGTCGAGCGCTTCTACGTCTGGTTCGCCGACTTCGCACCACCCGACACGCTCGCCGCATTCGCCGACACGGTGATCGCCCACCACGAGGAGAGGACGTCATGACCACTGCACCCGACGAGGCCGTCTGGACGCTCGACAAGCTGCTCGACCTGTTCGCGGTCACGCCCGCCGGTGAGGACCGGTTCACGGCGGTGAGCGGGCTGCCGGGCCTGGACGACCGGCAGGTCGTCGAGGGGACGCAGGTACTCGGCCAGGCGATCGTCGCTGTGGCGCAGCGCTTCCCGGGCAAGTCGATCCGGTCCGCCTACGCGGTCTTCAGCCGCCCGGTCATGGTGGGGCCGCCGGTGGAGCTGGCGGTCGACGTGGTGCAGGAGGGCCGGTCGACGGCGACGGCGGTGGTCTACGCCTCCCAGCACGGCAAGCGCAGCATCACCGTCACGGTGCTGGCCGACGTGCCCACCGAGGACGTCATCCGGCACGCGCTGCCCAAGCCCGAGGTCCCCGGACCGCAGGACGCGAACGAGGCGAACATGCCGATGGCCGGCCGGCAGGTGCGGCTGGTCGACGTCGTGGACGTCAACAGCCCCGACGAGGTCGGTCCGCCCGAGCTGTATGCCTGGCTGCACTACGACCCGGTGCCGGACCGCGACGACCTCGCGAAGGCGTTGCTGGCGTACTTCACCGGCCACCTCGGCATCTCGACCACCATGCGGGCGCACGACGGCATCGGGACGAGCCAGGCGCACCTGACCGTGTCGACCGCGCCCATGACGGTGTCGGTGAGCTTCCACGAACCGGTGAGCTGGGACGGCTGGCTGCTGTACTCGCACGAGAGCACGCAGGTCGGCGCCGGAATGTCGTACGTGCGGGGCACGGTCCACACCGAGCACGGCGACCTCGTGGCGTCGTTCACGCAGGACGCGCTGATCCGGCCGCTGCGCACCAGCGACGCGGCGATCTCCGCGAACGCCCGGCTGTGAGCTGACCGCGGCGCGCCGCACCCCGACGCCCCCGCTTCACAAGATTTCCTTAGACTCGTATGCCGACGCGCTGCCCGAGAAGGAGGTGGGGCTTGATGCTGACCACGGGTAACGGCTTCCCGGACGTGGTGGTGACGGGGGTCGCCCTGTCGTCCCCGCTGGCCACCGACGCGGAGGACACCTGGCAGGCGCTGCTCGCCGGCCGCAGCGGCATCCGCCGTCTCGAAGACGAGTTCGTCGAGCGGTTCTCGCTGCCGGTCCGCATCGGCGGGCACCTGCTCGAGGACTTCCAGAGCGAGCTGAGCCGCGTGGAGTCCCGCCGGCTGTCCTTTCTGCAGCAGATGGCGCTGATCGTCGGCCGCCGCGTGTGGCACAACGCGGGCGCCCCGGACGTCGACACGACGCGGCTGACGGTGTCCATCGCCAGCGGCCTCGGCTCCAACGAGGAGATCATCGCCGGCTACGACGACATGAAGGTCCGCGGCATCCGTGCCGTCTCGCCGCTGCACGTGCAGATGTTCATGCCGAACGGCCCGGCCGCCACCGTCGGACTGGAACGCAAGGCGAAGGCGGGCGTCATCTCGCCGACGGCGGGGGACATCTCCGGTGCGGTGGCGATCGCGCAGGGGTGGCGGCAGCTGGTGCTCGGCGAGGCCGACATCGCGATCTGCGGCGGCGTGGAGACCAAGATCGAGGCCGTGCCGCTGGCGTCGTTCGCGCTCATCGACGGCATGCTGTCGCGGCACAACGACGACCCGGCCGCGGCCTGCAAGCCCTTCGACCGCGATCGCGACGGCATGGTCTTCGGCGAAGGCTGCGCCCTGCTGGTCATCGAGACCGAGGAGCACGCGAAGGCCCGCGGCGCGACCATCCTGGCGCGGCTGATGGGCGCCGCGATCACCTCCGACGCCTACGACGCCCTGGCCGGCGACCCCGCCGGCGAGGACGCCGCCTACGCGCTGAGCCACTCGATCGAACTGGCCGGGATCACGCCCGCCGACATCGACCACGTCAACGCCCACGCGATCGGCACCAGGGCCGGCGACCTCGCCGAGGCCCGCGCGATCACCAAGGCCCTCGGCAATGCCCCGGAAGCGGCCGTCTACGCCCCGAAGGCCGCGCTGGGCCACTCGATCGGCGCCGCCGGGGCCATCGAAGCCATCCTCACGGTGCTGGCCCTGCGCGACCAGGTGGTGCCGCCGACGCTCAACCTGACCCACCAGGACCCGGAGGTCGAGCTCGACGTCGTCGCCGGCGAGGCCCGCAGGGGCAACTACCGCTATGCCGTCAGCAACTCGTTCGGGTTCGGCGGCAACAACGCCGTGCTGACGTTCGGCGCGTACTGACGCCGTGGCCGTGCGACGGCTCGGTCACCCCGCGACGACCACCTCGACGTCGCGCTGCGCGGCGCGTCAGACGGCGTTGAGGTACCGCCGCGTGATGAGGCCCTGCGCCAGCGACGTGATCGGCCCGGCCGCGCGGCTCCACCAGGTCGCGTGCCGGGAGAACGCCGTCACCTCGGCGAAGACGACGTCGGTGTCCGCGTCGTAGCGGACGGCGAACCGCTCCTCGCCGGCCTCGGGGTGGCCCGCCAGCGTGCCGTAGGCGAATCCCCGCTCGTGCTCCTCGGCGATCACGTACACCACGCGGCAGGGCGCGCGCAGCGGGCCGACGCCCACCAGGACCACCGAGCCCGGCCGCGCGACCTCGGTGCTCGCGTGCACCTTCACACCGGCGCCGCGCAACATCCCCCATCGCATGACGGCCGCGGCGGCCTCGTCGAACCGGGCGCGGCCCCTGCCGATCGGATACGACTCGCGCACGTGGCGGTAGCCGGCCGGCAGCTCACCGGCCGTCGCCCCCACCTCGGCGTAGGTGAACGGGGCGTCCACCAGCTCGTGGAACTCCATGACCGAAGACTGCCACCCGGCGATGCGGTCCGTCGACGGGAGCTGCAATACGGTGGTCGCCGTGGTGAGCGACCAGGGCGGCCCGGACTACGGCCGGTTCGTCGAGGCGGTGCGGACGCTGCAGGACCACGCGCGCGCCGTCGCCGCACCCGACGACGTCATCACCAAGGCCGCGGAGCTGCTCGACGACGTCAACGCGCTGCTGGCGCCCTACGACGCCGATGAGCAGCGCTCGCCGTCGGGCAAACGCCTCGATCTGCCGATGCGCGGCAGTGTCCTGCCGGTGCCGATGACGCTGCACCGCACCGGTGAGCACGGCGTCGGCGGGCAGGTGCGCTTCCGCCGCTACCACCTGGGCCGCGGCGGCGCTGCCCACGGCGGTGCGATCGGGTTGTTCTTCGACTCCATCTGCGGCGCGACGGTGGCCATGGTCACCGGTGACCGCCGGCAGCGGACCGCGTTCCTGCACGTCAACTATCGCAGCGTCGTGCCGATCGAGCGGGAACTCGACGTCGCTGCCCGCGTGAGCGGGACCGAGGGTCGCAAGATCTTCGTCGCGGCCGAGATCTTCGACGGCGACCGGCTCCTCGCCGACGCCGAGGCGCTGTTCGTACGGCTCCGTCCCGGCCAGGTGTGAGCGGCGGTGACCGACTCGGCGCGCCGGTGGGCGCGGTGGCGTGACGGCCTGCGGGACCGGCCGGTCGCCAACGGCTCGTACCGGGCGGGCGTCGCGGTGGTGGGCGTCGTGGTGACCGCGGGCGGGATCTCGTTCGCGCCGCTGTACCTGGTCGGGTTGGGGATCCTGGCCTCGGAGTTCGCCTGGGCCCGCCGGCTGCTCGGGCCGGTGCGGCGCCGCTACGAGCGGGTCGCCGCCTGGTTCGACCGGCAGGGCTGGTGGGTGCGTGCGGCCGCCACCGCGGTGGGCGTGGCGCTGGTGCTCGCGGCGCTGTGGCTCGCCGGTGTCGCCGGCCTGGCCGCGCAGTGGCTGGGCGTCGAACAGCCGTGGCTGCGCACGCCGTTACCGGTCGGCCGGTAGCGACCCGCGCCCGCCGCCCCATACGGTGGTGGCGTGGTGGAGGGAAGCGTCGACGACGTCCGGGGACGACTGAAGGGCTGGCGGGACCGGCTGCGCGCACGGCCGACCGCGAACCTGGTGTACCGCTGCGCCGTCGGGATCGTGGGCACCGCGGTGCTGGTGCTGGGTGTGGCGCTCATCCCGTACCCCGGGCCCGGGTGGGCGGTCGTCTTCCTCGGGCTGGGCATCCTCGCGACCGAGTTCGAGTGGGCGCAGCGCGCGCTCGGCTGGGTTCGGGAACGCTACGACCGGTTCATGGCCTGGTTCCACCGCCAGCCCGCCTGGGTGCAGATCACCGGCGGTGTGCTCACCGCGCTGGTGGTGGTGGCGACCCTGTGGCTGCTCGGCGCGCTCGACTGGACCGCGGAACGGCTGGGCATCCACGAGGACTGGCTGAACAGCCCGATCGGCATCGGGAGTTGACGACCCGCCCCGATAGCATGGTCCGCGTTCCGACCGCCCTCGTCGACCGGGAGATTCCGCGATGACCACCGCCGCCAGCACCGCACCCGCAGCACCTTTGAAGGTGCCTGCCGGGACGACCGCGGGCGCGGCGGTCCGCGACGCGGGGCTCCCGTCGCGGGGTGAGGTCGACGCGGTCGTGGTGGTCCGCGACCCGGACGGCCGGCTGCGGGACCTGAGCTGGACACCCGACACCGACGTCGAGGTGGAGCCGGTGGCGGCCAACACCGAGGAGGGCCGCAGCGTCATCCGGCACTCGTGCGCGCACGTGCTCGCCCAGGCGGTGCAGGACCTGTTCCCGGCCGCAAAGCTCGGCATCGGCCCGCCGATCACCGACGGCTTCTACTACGACTTCGACGTCCCGGAGGCCTTCACGCCCGAGGATCTGGAGCGCCTCGAGAAGCGGATGCGCCAGATCGTCAAGGACGGGCAGCTGTTCGCCCGGCGCGTGTACGCGTCGAAGGACGAGGCGCGCCGCGAGCTCGCGACCGAGCCCTACAAGCTGGAGCTGGTCGACGACAAGTCCGGGGATCCCGAGGTGATGGAGGTGGGTGGTGACGAGCTCACCGCCTACGACAATCTCAATCCCCGCACCCGCGAACGGGTCTGGGGAGATCTGTGCCGCGGCCCGCACGTCCCGACCACCCGCCACATCCCGGCGTTCAAGCTGACCCGCAGCTCCGCGGCCTACTGGCGCGGCAATCAGGACAATGCCAGCCTGCAGCGCATCTACGGCACGGCGTGGGAGTCGCAGGAGGCGCTGGACCGCCACCTCGAGCTCATCGCCGAGGCGCAGCGCCGCGACCACCGCAAGCTCGGCGTCGAGCTCGACCTGTTCAGCTTCCCCGACGAGCTCGGCTCCGGGCTGCCGGTCTTCCATCCCAAGGGCGGCATCGTCCGCAACGAGATGGAGGACTACTCGCGGCGCAAGCACATCGAGGCCGGCTACCAGTTCGTCAACACCCCGCACCTGACCAAGGAGCAGCTCTACGTCACCTCCGGCCACCTCGAGTGGTACGCCGAGGGCATGTTCCCGCCGATGCACGTCGACGCCGAACTCGACGAGACCGGCGCGGTGCGCAAGCCGGGGCAGGACTACTACCTCAAGCCGATGAACTGCCCGATGCACCACCTGATCTACCGGTCGCGGGGCCGGTCGTACCGCGAGCTTCCGTTGCGGCTCTTCGAGTTCGGCACGGTGTACCGCTACGAGAAGTCTGGCGTGATCCACGGCCTGACCCGGGCCCGCGGCTTCACGCAGGACGACGCCCACATCTACACCACGCGCGAGCAGCTGCGCGACGAGCTGGCCTCGCTCCTGCGGTTCGTGCTCGACCTGCTCGCCGACTACGGGTTGCACGACTTCTTCCTGGAGCTGTCGACGAAGGACCCGCAGAAGTCGGTGGGCTCCGACGAGCTGTGGGACGAGGCCACCGCCACGCTCGCCGAGGTGGCCGAGGCGTCGGGGCTGGAACTGGTGCCGGACCCGGGCGGCGCGGCGTTCTACGGTCCGAAGATCTCGGTGCAGGTGCGCGACGCGCTGGGCCGCAGCTGGCAGATGTCGACCATTCAGCTGGACTTCAACATGCCCGACCGGTTCGAGCTGGAGTACACGGCCGCCGACGGCACCCGCAAGCGCCCGGTGTTGATCCACCGTGCGCTGTTCGGCTCGATCGAGCGGTTCTTCGGCGTGCTCACCGAGCACTATGCGGGGGCGTTCCCGGCGTGGCTGGCGCCGGTGCAGGCCGTCGGGATCCCGGTGGCCGACGGGCACATCGACCACCTGAACTCCGTTGCCGCGCAACTGCGTTCGCGTGGCGTGCGGGTGGAGGTCGACACCAGCGACGACCGGATGGCGAAGAAGATCGTCAACCACACGAACCAGCGCGTGCCGTTCATGCTGGTCGCCGGCGACCGCGACGTCGAGGCCGGGGCGGTGTCGTTCCGGTTCGGCGACCGCAGCCAGCGCAACGGCGTGCCGGCCGCCGACGCGGTCGCCGCGATCGTCGACTGGGTGCAGCGTCGGGAGAACGCCGCGCCGACCGCCGACCTCGTCGTGCCCGGCGGCGCCCGTTGACCGCGGGGGACACCGGCGACGCCGTCGTCGACCGAGGCGTGGGGCAGGCCGACCACCTGCAGCGGCTGTGGACGCCGTACCGGATGTCCTACATCGTCGAGGGGCCCGGCAAGGGCGACGCGCTGCCGTCGGCCGAATCGGAGCAGCCGTTCACCGACATCCCGACGATGTCCGACGAGGACGGGCTGGTGGTCGCCCGCGGCGAACTGGTCTACGCCGTGCTGAACCTGTACCCGTACAACCCCGGTCACCTGATGGTGGTGCCGTACCGGCGGGTGTCGGAGCTGGAGGACCTCAGCGCCGACGAGGCCGCCGAGCTCATGGCGTTCACCCAGCAGGCGATCCGCGTCATCAAGACGGTGTCGCGGCCGCACGGCTTCAACGTGGGACTCAACCTGGGCAAGTCGGCGGGCGGTTCGCTGGCCGAACACCTGCACATGCACGTCGTTCCGCGCTGGGGCGGCGACGCGAACTTCATCACGATCATCGGCGGGTCGAAGATCATCCCGCAGCTGCTGCGCGACACCCGCGCGCTGCTGGCGGCGGAGTGGGCGCGGCAAGCGGAGGGGGGCGCGCCCGGGCGAGCGGAGCGACGGGGGGATGTGGCCGGGCGAGCGGAGCGACGGGGGAGCAGCGAGTGAGCGACTTCTACCTGATGACGCGGGCGGCGTACGTCAAGCTCTCGACGCCCGTCGCGAGGGCCGCGCTGCGGGCCGGCTTCACCCCCGACAGCATCACGATCATCGGCACGGCGGCGTCGGTGGTCGCGGCGTTGACCCTGTTCCCGGTCGGCGAACTGTGGTGGGGCGCGGTCGCGGTGTTCGTCTTCGTGCTCGCCGACATGCTCGACGGCGCGATGGCGCGGCTGCGGGGCGGCGGGACCAGGTTCGGCGCGGTGCTCGACGCGACCTGTGACCGGGTCAGCGACGGCGCGGTGTTCGCCGGCCTGCTGTGGTGGGCGGCGTTCGGGCTGCAGCAGGCGTCGCTGGTGGTGGCCACGCTGATCTGCC
The DNA here is from genome assembly GCF_021213805.1 of Mycobacterium sp. MYCO198283. Taxonomy (GTDB): domain Bacteria; phylum Actinomycetota; class Actinomycetes; order Mycobacteriales; family Mycobacteriaceae; genus Mycobacterium. The sequence continues at coordinate 284,073 of NZ_JAJQJI010000007.1, read as the reverse complement.
TCATCACCAGCCAGGTGATCTCCTACATCAAGGCCCGCGCCGAGGCGAGCGGCCTGCGCGGCGACGGCGGGCTGATCGAGCGGCCCGAGCGACTCGTCATCGTGCTAGTGGGCGCCGGGTTCTCCGACTTCCCGCCGTTTCCGCTGCCGTGGGCGCTGCCCGTCGCGATGTGGGTGCTCGCGGTGGCGAGCATCGTGACCCTGGGGCAGCGTGTGCACACGGTCCGCAGCTCGCCGGGGGCGGTGGACCGCATCGAGCAGGCGGGGGAGCCGGCGGCGGGCGAGCAGTGACGTCGCTCGTCGGACGGCTCCCGGTCACCGATCAGCTCACCGACTGGGGGTATGCGGCCGGCTGGCGGCTGGTACGCGCGGTCCCGGACGCCGTGGCGCGCAGCGCGTTCGACGCCGGTGCGCGGTTCTCGGCGCGCGGCGGCGGGCCCGAGCAGCTGCGCAAGAACCTGGCGCGGGTGGTCGGCGTCGCGCCGGCCGAGGTGCCGGACGGCTTGCTGCGGGCTTCGCTGGCCTCCTACGCCCGCTACTGGCGGGAGGCGTTCCGGCTGCCGTCGATGGACCACGAGCGGCTCGGGCGCGAGCTGGAGGTCGACCACATCGACCGGCTGTGGGCGGCGCTGGCCGCCGGCCGGGGCGCCGTGCTGGCGCTGCCGCACAGCGGCAACTGGGACATGGCCGGGGTGTGGCTGGTGCAGAACCACGGCCCGTTCACCACGGTCGCGGAGCGGTTGAAGCCGGAGTCGCTGTTCCGCCGGTTCGTGGCCTACCGGGAGAGCCTGGGCTTCGAGGTGATCCCGCTCTCCGGCGGCGAGCGGCCACCGTATGCGTTGCTGCGGGAACGGTTGCGCGACAACGGCGTCGTCTGCCTGCTGGCCGAACGCGACCTCACGCGCCACGGCGTGCAGGTCGACTTCTTCGGCGAGCCCACGCGCATGCCCGCCGGCCCGGCGAAGCTGGCGATCGACACCGGGGCGGCGCTGCTGCCGGTGCACCTGTGGTTCGAGGGCGACGGCTGGGGCATGCGGGTCGACGAGCCGATCGATGTGTCGTCGGGTGATGTCGGCACCGTCACGCAGGCGCTCGCCGACCGGTTCGCCGGCAACATCGCCCAGTACCCGCAGGACTGGCACATGCTGCAGCCGCAGTGGCTGGCCGACCTGTCCGACGCGCGGCGGGCGCGGCTGGCCGGCGGGCAGGAGCCGTCCTGATGCGCATCGGGATGGTGTGCCCGTATTCGTTCGACGTGCCGGGCGGCGTGCAGATCCACGTGCTGCAGCTGGCCGAGGTGATGCGGGCACGCGGCCACGACGTCAGCGTGCTGGCGCCGGCCTCGCCGGGCGCACACCTGCCCGACTATGTCGTCTCGGGCGGTAAAGCCGTGCCGATCCCGTACAACGGGTCGGTGGCGCGGCTGCGCTTCGGGCCGGCGACGCACCGCCTGGTGAAGCGGTGGCTGCAGCAGGGCGACTTCGACGTGCTCCACCTGCACGAACCGAACGCGCCCAGCCTGTCGATGCTGGCGCTGCAGGCCGCCGAGGGGCCGATCGTCGCCACCTTCCACACCTCGACCACCAAGTCGCTGACCCTGAGCGTGTTCCAGGGCATCCTGCGCCCCTACCACGAGAAGATCGTCGGCCGCATCGCCGTCTCCGACCTGGCGCGCCGCTGGCAGATGGAGGCGCTGGGCAGCGACGCCGTCGAGATCCCGAACGGGGTGGACGTCGACGCGATCGCCTCGGCGCCGCTGCTCGACGGCTACCCGCGACCGGGCCGGTCGGTGCTGTTCCTGGGCCGCTACACCGAGCCGCGCAAGGGCATGGCGGTGCTGCTGCGGGCGTTGCCGGCCATCGCCGAGCGGTTCGACGACGTCGAGCTCTTGATCGTCGGGCGCGGCGACCCCGACGAGCTGCGGGAGACCGCCGGCCCGCACGCGCGCCACCTGCGGTTCCTCGGCCAGGTCGACGACACGACCAAGGCGTCGGCGCTGCGCAGCGCCGACGTGTACTGCGCCCCCAACACCGGCGGCGAGAGCTTCGGCATCGTGCTGGTCGAGGCGATGGCGGCGGGGACGGCCGTGGTGGCCAGCGACCTGAGCGCGTTTCGCCGCGTGCTCGAACACGGCGAGGCGGGCCGGCTGGTGCCCGTCGACGACGCCGACGCGCTGGCCGCCGCCGTGGTCGAGCTGCTCGAGGACGACGCCGCGCGGGCCCGCTACGTCGAACGGGCCCGCATCGCGGTGCGCCGCTACGACTGGTCGGTGGTGGCCGAGCAGATCATGCGGGTCTACGAGACGGTCGCCGGCGCGGGCGTGCGGGTGCGGGTGGCCGGCTGATGCTGCTGCTGTGGGTGGCGGTCGCGCTGCTGCTCGTCGTGGTGGCCGCCGTGGCGCTGTGGGCGTACCAGACCGCGCACCGGCTCGACCGGCTGCACGTGCGCTACGACCTGTCGTGGCAGGTGCTCGACGGCGCGCTGGCGCGACGCGCGGTGGTGGCGCGGGCGGTGGCCGGCGAGGCCTACGGCACCGGACCCGAGTGCCGCCGGCTGATCGCGCTGGCCGATGCCGCCGAACGGGCGCCCCGCTCGACCCGGGAGGCCGCCGAGAACGAGCTGTCGGCGGCGCTGGCGACGGTGGACACCGACGGGCTGCGGCCCGCGCTGATCGCCGAGCTGGCCGACGCCGAGGCGCGGGTGATGCTGGCCCGGCGGTTCCACAACGACGCGGTGCGCGACACGCTGGCCCTGCGCGACCGGCGGCCCGTGCGATGGCTGCGACTCGGCGGCACCGCGGCCCGCCCCACCTACTTCGAGATCGCCGAGCGGGGCGAGTCCGCGCCGCTGCCCGCCGCCGCGAGCGTCGTCGACGTGCGCACCTCCGCGCGGGTGGTCCTGCTCGACGAGGCCGGCTGCGTGCTGCTGTTCTGCGGATCGGACCCCGGCCGACCGGCGGGCGAGCCGGCCCCGCGATGGTGGTTCACCGTCGGCGGCGCGGTGCGTCCCGGCGAGGACCTCGCCGAGGCGGCCGCCCGGGAGCTGCGGGAGGAGACCGGGCTCGTCGTCGACGCCGCCGCGCTGATCGGGCCGGTGTGGCAGCGCGACGCCATCTTCGAGTTCAACGGTTCGGTGATCCGCAGCCGCGAACTGTTCTTCGTCCACCGCACGACCCGCTTCGAGCCGTCGACCGCCGGCCACACCGCACTCGAACGCCGCTACCTGCACACGTCCCGCTGGTGTGACGCGGCGACGTTGGCGGCACTGGTCGCCGGCGGGGAGGCCGTCTACCCCGAACAGCTCGCCGAGCTGCTGCCCGAGGCGGCCCGCATCGCCGATGCGCCCGGTGAGCGGTATCACCCGTCGCCGATCCGTTGACGGCGAAAAGCGCTGTTGGCCCACCTCTAGACTGGATCGGTCGAGGAGCAAAGGGACGAGTGATGGCAGTGGACACGGCGGCTAGCAACGGGGCCAGCGGGCAGACCGGGACGGCGCGCGTCAAGCGCGGGATGGCGGAGATGCTCAAGGGCGGCGTCATCATGGACGTCGTCACCCCGGAGCAGGCCCGCATCGCCGAGGGCGCGGGCGCCGTGGCGGTCATGGCGCTGGAACGCGTGCCCGCCGACATCCGGGCGCAAGGCGGGGTCTCGCGGATGAGCGACCCCGACATGATCGAGAGCATCATCTCCGCGGTCACCATCCCGGTGATGGCGAAGGTGCGCATCGGGCACTTCGTCGAGGCGCAGATCCTGCAGAGCCTCGGGGTCGACTACATCGACGAGTCGGAGGTGCTCACACCCGCCGACTACACCCACCACATCGACAAGTGGCGCTTCACCGTGCCGTTCGTGTGCGGCGCCACCAACCTCGGCGAGGCGCTGCGGCGCATCACCGAGGGCGCGGCGATGATCCGGTCGAAGGGCGAGGCCGGCACCGGCGACGTCTCCAACGCCACCACCCACATGCGCGCGATCGGCGGCGAGATCCGCCGGCTCACCTCGCTGTCGGAGGACGAGCTCTACGTCGCCGCCAAGGAGCTGCAGGCGCCGTACGAGCTGGTCGCCGAGGTGGCGCGGGCGGGCAAGCTGCCGGTCACGCTGTTCACCGCGGGCGGCATCGCCACCCCGGCCGACGCGGCGATGATGATGCAGCTCGGCGCCGAGGGAGTGTTCGTCGGCTCGGGCATCTTCAAGTCCGGCAATCCGGCGCAGCGCGCCGCCGCCATCGTCAAGGCCACCACGTTCTACGACGATCCCGACGTACTCGCCAAGGTGTCCCGCGGGCTCGGTGAGGCGATGGTCGGCATCAACGTCGAGGAGATCGCGCAGCCTCACCGGCTCGCCGAGCGCGGCTGGTAGCCGGGGCGACGGGAGACACAGGCGTCCATGGCGATCGAAGAGATCCTCGACCTCGAGCAGCTCGAGGTCAACATCTACCGCGGCCGGGTGTTCTCCGCCGAGTCCAGCGACTGGCAGCGCACGTTCGGCGGTCATGTGGCGGGGCAGTCGCTGGTGTCGGCGGTCCGCACCGTCGACAGCAGGTTCGAGGTGCACTCACTGCACGGCTACTTCCTGCGGCCGGGCGACGCGAAGAACCCCACCATCTACACCGTCGAACGCATCCGTGACGGCGGGTCCTTCGTCACCCGGCGGGTGAGCGCCATCCAGCACGGCGAGACGATCTTCTCGATGTCGGCGTCGTTCCAGACCGACCAGAGCGGCATCGAGCACCAGGACGCGATGCCCGCCGCGCCGCCGCCCGACGACATCCCCGACTTCAGATCCAGCAGCCGGGTCTTCGACGACGCCAGCTTCGCGCAGTTCGCGGAGTGGGACGTGCGGATCGTCCCGCAGGACCGGATCGAGCGGCTGCCCGGCAAGGCGTCGCAGCAGCAGGTGTGGTTCCGCCACCGCGATCCGCTGCCCGACGACCGGGTGCTGCACATCTGCGCGCTGGCCTACATGAGCGACCTGACGCTGCTCGGCTCGGCGCAGGTGCACCACCGCGAGGAACGCAAGCACCTGCAGGTCGCGTCGCTCGACCACGCCATGTGGTTCATGCGCCCGTTCCGTGCCGACGAGTGGCTGCTCTACGACCAGTCGTCGCCGTCGGCGTGCGGCGGGCGCGCACTGACCCAAGGCAAGATCTTCAACCGGTACGGCGAGATGGTGGCCGCGGTCATGCAGGAGGGGCTGACCCGCTACCAGCGGCCGTCGCGGTCGTGACCGTCCGCGTCGGCGTGCTCGCGCTGCAGGGCGACACCCGCGAGCACTGCGCCGCGCTCGAGGCCGCCGGCGCCGAGCCGGTGACCGTGCGCCGGCGCCGCGAGCTCGACAGCGTCGACGGGCTCGTCATCCCCGGCGGCGAATCCACCGCCATGAGCCTGCTGCTGCGCGAATTCGAGCTGGCCGAACCGCTGCGCGCCCGGCTCGCCGACGGCATGCCCGCCTACGGTTCCTGCGCGGGCATGATCCTGCTGGCCTCGGAGATCCTCGACGCCGGCGCCGCCGGCCGGCAGGCCACGCCGCTGCGCGCGATCGACATGACGGTGCGGCGCAACGCCTTCGGGCGCCAGGTCGACTCGTTCGAAGGCGACATCGACTTCGCCGGGCTCGACGAGCCGGTGCACGCGGTGTTCATCCGGGCGCCGTGGGTGGAGCGCGCCGGCCCGGGCGTCGAGGTGCTGGCGAGCGCCCACGACCATGCGGTCGCCGTGCGGCAGGGCGCGCTGCTCGCCACCGCCTTCCACCCGGAGGTGACCGGCGACCGGCGGGTGCACGCCCTGTTCGTCGACATGGTCCGCGAGGCGGGGGAGCGCGGGTAGCAGCGGGCGGCCACCGACCGGTTGCGGCGCCGACGCCGGCCGGAGTTCGCCACGTAGAATCGCCGGGTTGCCACCGAACCGACAGCGACCGACCAGAGCGAGGTAGTGCCCGATGAGCGGCCATTCCAAGTGGGCGACCACGAAGCACAAGAAGGCGATCATCGATGCCCGCCGCGGCAAGAACTTCGCCAAGCTGATCAAGAACGTGGAGGTCGCCGCGCGCGTCGGCGGGGGCGATCCGGCCGGCAACCCGACGCTCTACGACGCCATCCAAAAGGCGAAGAAGAACTCGGTGCCCAACGACAACATCGAGCGGGCGCGCAAGCGCGGCGCCGGTGAGGAGGCCGGCGGCGCCGATTGGCAGACCATCACCTACGAGGGCTATGGCCCCAACGGGGTCGCGGTGCTCATCGAATGCCTCACCGACAACCGCAACCGGGCCGCGGGCGAGGTCCGTGTCGCGATGACCCGCAACGGCGGCAACATGGCCGATCCCGGCTCGGTGTCCTACCTGTTCTCCCGCAAGGGCGTCATCACGCTCGACAAGAACGGCCTCACCGAGGACGACGTGCTCGCCGCGGTGCTCGACGCCGGCGCGGAGGACGTCACCGATCTCGGTGACAGCTTCGAAATCCTCTGCGAGCCCGGCGATCTGGTGGCCGTGCGCACCGCACTGCAGGACGCCGGCATCGACTACGAATCGGCGGAGGCGGGCTTCCAGCCGTCGGTCACCGTGCCGCTCGACGCCGACGGCGCCCGCAAGATCATGAAGCTCGTCGACGCGCTGGAGGACAGCGACGACGTGCAGGACGTCTACACCAACGCCGACATCCCCGACGACGTCCTGGCGCAGCTCGACGCCTGAACCGCGAGACGTCCCGGCGTGTCCGACGGTCCCGGGCGCCCACTGCCGCTAGGCTCTCGAACTGTTGTTCTAGCGCAAAGGAGCTGGGCGTGCGGGTGATGGGCGTCGACCCCGGCTTGACGCGATGCGGTCTCTCCGTCGTCGAGGGCGGCTCCGGCCGCACGGTCGTCGCGCTGGACGTCGACGTGGTGCGCACGCCCGCCGACACCCCGCTCGCGGAGCGGCTGCTGGCCATCAGCGACACCGTCGAGCACTGGCTCGACACCCACGTGCCCGACGTGCTGGCGATCGAGCGGGTGTTCTCCAACCACAACGCGTCCACCGCGATGGGCACCGCGCAGGCCGGCGGCGTGATCGCGCTCGCGGCGGCCCGGCGGCGCATCGACGTCCACTTCCACACGCCCAGCGAGGTCAAGGCGGCGGTGACCGGCAACGGCCGCGCCGGTAAGGCGCAGGTCACCGAGATGGTCACGCGGATCCTCGCGCTGCAGGCCAAGCCGACGCCCGCCGACGCCGCCGACGCGCTGGCGCTGGCGATCTGCCACTGCTGGCGCGCCCCGATGCTGGCCCGCATGGCGGCCGCCGAGGCGCTCGCGGCCGAGCAGCGCCGCACGTTCGCCGCGCGGGTGAGGGCCGCCAGGTGATCGCGGCGGTCCGCGGCGAGGTGATCGACATCGCGCTCGACCACGCCGTCATCGAGGCGGCCGGCGTCGGCTACAAGGTGATGGCCACGCCGGCGACGCTCGCCACACTGAAGCGGGGGAGCGAGGCGCGGCTGATCACCGCGATGATCGTGCGTGAGGACTCGATGACGCTCTACGGCTTCGGCGACGGCGAGGCGCGCGACCTGTTCACCACGCTGCTGTCGGTGTCGGGCATCGGCCCGAAGATCGCACTCGCCACGCTGGCGGTGCACGACGCGCCGACGCTTCGCCAGGCGCTGGCCGACGGTGACGTGACCGCGCTGACACGGGTGCCCGGCATCGGCAAGCGCGGCGCCGAACGGCTGGTGCTGGAGCTGCGCGACAAGATCGGCGCGGTCGCCGCCGCGTCGGGGACACCGGTGACGGGAGCGCCCGCGGTGCGGGGGCCGGTGGTGGAAGCGCTGGTGGGGCTGGGCTTCCCGGTCAAGCAGGCCGAGGAGGCCTGCGACAAGGTGCTGGCCGACGACCCGGCCGCCACCACGTCGACGGCGCTGCGCGCGGCGCTCTCGCTGCTGGGGAAGCGCTAGATGGGGCGCTTCGCCGCCGACGGCGCCGACGAGCCCGACGACCGGGAGATGTCACCCGCGCTCACCGTCGGCGAGGGCGACATCGACGCCAGCCTGCGCCCCCGCTCGCTGGGCGAGTTCATCGGGCAGGCCCGCGTCCGCGAACAGCTCCAACTCGTCATCGAGGGCGCCAAGAACCGCGGCGGCACACCCGATCACATCCTGCTGTCGGGACCGCCCGGGCTGGGCAAGACGTCGCTCGCCATGATCATCGCCGCGGAGCTCGGCTCGTCGCTGCGGTTGACGTCGGGGCCCGCGCTCGAGCGCGCCGGCGACCTGGCCGCGATGCTGTCGAACCTCGTCGAGGGCGACGTGCTGTTCATCGACGAGATCCACCGCATCGCCCGGCCGGCCGAGGAGATGCTCTACCTGGCGATGGAGGACTTCCGCGTCGACGTGGTGGTCGGGAAGGGACCCGGCGCCACCTCGATCCCGCTGGAGGTCGCGCCGTTCACGCTGGTCGGAGCGACGACGCGGTCCGGGGCGCTGACCGGCCCGCTGCGCGACCGCTTCGGGTTCACCGCCCACATGGACTTCTACGAACCCGCCGACCTGGAACGCGTGCTCACCCGCTCGGCGGGCATCCTCGGCATCGCGCTGGGCAGTGACGCGGCCGCGGAGATCGCCCGTCGCTCGCGGGGCACGCCGCGCATCGCGAACCGGCTGCTACGGCGGGTCCGCGACTACGCCGAGGTGCGCGCCGACGGCGTGATCACCCGCGACGTCGCGAAGGCGGCGCTCGAGGTCTACGACGTCGACGAACTCGGCCTGGACCGGCTCGACCGGGCGGTGCTCGGCGCGCTCACCCGCAGCTTCGGCGGCGGACCGGTCGGGGTGTCGACGCTGGCGGTCGCGGTGGGCGAGGAGGCGGCCACCGTGGAGGAGGTCTGCGAGCCGTTCCTGGTGCGCGCCGGCATGATCGCGCGCACACCGCGCGGCCGAGTGGCCACCGCAGCGGCCTGGACGCATCTGGGTATGACGCCGCCCACCGGCATCGGCCAACCCGGGCTGTTCGACTGACGAGACGCGCAGGCCGGGCGTCCCGACGCGTCTAACTGGTTCGGACCCGGGCCGCCCCGGCGTGGCGGATCCGGTTGCCGCCGGCCCGCTTCGCCTCGTACATCGACGCGTCCGCGGCCTCGATGAGCCCGCCGACGAGCGCCTCCCGCTCGCGGAGGCCGGCGGCGGGCAGCGCCGCGGCGGCCACGCCCAGGCTGGCGGTCACCGGCCACACGGCGGCGGCGATCGCGGTGCGCAGCCCCTCGGCCGTGGCGAGCGACGAATCGGTCTCCGACAGCGAGGCGATGCAGAACTCCTCGCCGCCGAACCGCGCGACCACCGCCCGATGGCGGACGTGACGGCGCAGCGTGTCCGCGACCGCGGTCAGCGTGCGATCGCCGCGGGCGTGGCCGTGGGTGTCGTTGACGGTCTTGAAGTCGTCGATGTCGACCATGACCACCGTCAGGTGCGCGGCCGCAGCGGGCGGATCGGCCAAGAGCCGCCGCAGTTCGCGGGTGAACCCGCGCCGGTTGTGCAGCCCGGTCAGCGCGTCGGTGTCCGAGCGCGACGCGTCACGGGTCAGCAGGTGGACGAGCACTTGACCGGCCCAGGGGATGACCAGGACGGCGATGAGTACCACGACCAGCTCGGCGACCGCCGCCACCGCTCCGATCCGGTCGGCGAGCCGTACCGCGCACCCGATGGCCGTCGTCAGGGCCGTCGTCAGCGTCAGCGTCAGCCATGCGCCGGTGTGGAAGAAGCCGACGTAGCCGCACAGCGCCGCGAACGCCGCGCAACCCGCCAAGGCCACCGACGGATCGGGCTGGGCGCAGACCGCCGCGACGATGCACGCGTTCGCGATCAGCAGGTACTGCACCGATTGCCGGTGCGTCGGCCAATAGCGCCACCACAGCAGCGCCATCACCACGCAGGCGCCGGTCACCGCGACCGAGACCACGCGGGCGGCTGGCCCGTGCGGACCGACCGGGCTGAACAGCAGCGCGAACGGCACGACGCCAAGCAGCACGGTCAGCAGGGCGACCGTCCGGCGGGTGAGACGCTGCGCGCCACGGGCGGTCAGGAAGTCGGACAGCCAGCGGTAATGGTCCGGGCGTCGCCACCATCGGCCGATCCACTCCACCCGGCGTTCCTCTCGCGATCGAGTTCGTCGACTCGGCGAAAACCCGGCCGACCACCGGATGCTAACCGCTCGAGGCGTTTGCTGCGATCCTTGGTCTGCGCGATATTGCCCGACCGCGGCGTTACTCGGCCGTCAAATCGGGTATTCCGCGCCACACGTCGACGACAGGAGCGGTCATGGTGAAGACGGATCGGGCAACACCCAGCGGCGGGCGGCTCCGCATCCCCCGCAGCCGGGGCGCCACCAGCGGGCTCCTGCTGATCGTGCTCGGCGTCATCGGCGCACTCGTTCCGTTCGTCGGGCCGTACTTCGACTTCGCGTGGGGCACCGAGGACGCCTGGCGCTGGACGACGGCGCGGGGGTGGCTGGAAGTGCTGCCCGGAGTCGTCACGGTCATCGGTGGGCTGTTGCTGGTCATGTCGCGCAACCGCGCGACGGCCATCCTCGGCGGCTGGCTGGCGGTTGCGGCGGGCGCCTGGTTCGTGATCGGCCGGGATCTGGCCGGCCTGGTCGACATCGGCGATGTCGGCCGCCCGCTGGCCGACTCGAACACCGAGTACGCCGCACTCGACCTCGTCTACTTCTCCGGGCTCGGCGCGCTGATCATCTATCTCGGCGCCACCGCGGTCGGGCGGCTGTCGGTGCGCTCGGTGCGCGACGTGCGCTACGCCGAGCGGCTGGCCGCCGACCAGGCGGTGGACGCCCGCGACCACCAGGACGGCGACCGGCACCTCGGCGATCGGCAAGCCGACCGCCTCGACCGCCCGGTCGGCTCGCCGGAGCCGGTGTCGCAGCCCGTCGCCCACCAGCCCGTCGCCCCCCAGCCCGTCGCGCACCAGCCCGTCGGGCAACCGCCCCAGCAGCCGATCGGACAGCAGCCGCCGGTCGCGCAGCAGCCGATCGGACAGCAGCAGCCGCTCACCCAGCAGCCGGCGGCGACTCAGCCGCGCAAACCCGGCCTGCTCAGCCGCCTGCGCGGCAACCGGTAGGAGGCTGCTGAATCCAAGGCGCCTCGCAGTGGGGTGTGCCATGCGGCGGTCTCAGTGGCGTGGTGCCACGCTGCCCGGTGCCGCGCAACGCGGCAGTGGCACACTGGGGTGCTGACGAAGCCGGGCACCGACGGCTGGCGCCGGTGAGGCGACGGCGTGCCGGCACACCACACACGGAAGACTCACCACCATGGAAATCGTGACCTTTCTGCCGCTGCTGATCATCCTGGCGGCGTTCATGTTCTTCGCGTCGCGCCGCCAGAAGAAGGCCATGCAGGCGACCATCGACCTGCACGAATCGCTGCGCGTGGGCGACCGCGTGCACACCACGTCCGGCCTGGAGGCGACCATCGTCGGGATCACCGACGACAACGTGGACCTGGAGATCGCGCCCGGGGTGGTGACCACCTGGATGAAGCTGGCCGTCCGCGACAAGATCGCACCGGCGGAGCCGGAGGTCGAGGAGTCGGCCGGCACGGAGCTAACCGACACCGACAGCACCCCCGACACGGGCCGCTGACCGCGAGCGTCGCGACCACCCGCGGCACGTACCCTCTGCCGGTGTAGGCGGACAACCCAAGGAGAGATCTCGACCGTGGCATCGTCTTCGGCGCCGGTGCGCCCTGCCCTGAACCTCGCGATCTTCTTGATCCTGCTGATCGTCTCCTACGTGCTGGTCTTCTTCACCGGCGATCACAAGCCCGATCCGAAGCTCGGCATCGACCTGCAGGGCGGCACCCGCGTCACCTTGACCGCGCGCACGCCCGACGGGTCGCCGCCCACCAAAGAGGCGCTCAACCAGGCGCAGCAGATCATCTCCGCCCGTGTCGACGGCCTCGGCGTCTCCGGCTCCGAGGTGGTCGTGGACGGCGACAACCTGGTGATCACCGTGCCGGGCAGCGACGGGAACGAAGCGCGGAACCTCGGCCAGACCGCACGGCTGTACATCAGGCCGGTCGTCTTCGTCGAGACCGTCGACAACATCCTGGCCGCCGCGGCGCAGTTCGGCGGGGCGGGTGCCGGCGCCACGCCGGGGCAGCCCGCGCCCGGCGCCACGCCCGGGCAGCCGCCGGTGGCCGGCGCCGCACCGACCCCGGCCGCGCCCGCCGAGCAACCCGCTCCGCAGCCGCGGCCCTATCCGGCTGAGCCGCCGTCACCGGCACCGCCGTCGCCCCCACCGCCGTCTCCCGCGCCGCAACCGGGAGGCCAGCAGCCCAGCGAGCCGCAGCAACCGACGGGTCCGCCGCCGGTGCCGGGTTCCAAAGAGGCGCAGGCCGCCGAGATCGCCTACGCGAAGGAATGGCGCCAGAACCCCGGTGTCGAGCAGCTCGCGCAGCTGCCGCCGGTCCTCCAGCTCGCCGTGCTGAGCAAGATGGCCGAGGAGTGCAAGTCCGGCAACGACATCCTCGCCGGCAACGACGACCCCAAACTGCCGCTGTTGACCTGCTCGCAGGACCGCACCCAGGTGTATGCGCTCGCCCCGTCGATCATCAGCGGTGAGGACATCGGCGACGCCACCAGCGGTACCAACCAGCAGACCGGCGAGAACATCGTCAGCGTCGAGTTCAAAGGCGCCGCCCGCGACACCTGGAGCGACTTCACCGCCGCCAACGTCGGCACGGCGACGGCGTTCACACTCGACTCGCAGGTGGTCAGCGCCCCGCAGATCGAGGAGCCGATCCCCGGCGGCCAGACCCAGATCAGCGGTAAGTTCACCGCCGGCGAGGCCCGTGAGCTCGCCAACGTGCTGAAGTACGGCTCGCTGCCGTTGTCCTTCGAGTCGTCGGAGGCCGAAACGGTGTCGGCCACCCTGGGGCTGGCGTCCCTCAAGGCCGGCCTGATCGCCGGCGCGGTGGGCCTGGCGCTCGTCTTGGTCTACGCGCTGCTGTACTACCGGGTGCTCGGGATCCTCACCGCGTTGTCGCTGGTGGCGTCCGGGGCGATGGTGTACGCCATCCTGATCCTGCTCGGCCGCTGGATCGGCTACACCCTCGATCTCGCGGGCATCGCGGGCCTCATCATCGGCATCGGCACCACGGCGGACTCGTTCGTGGTGTTCTTCGAGCGCATCAAGGACGAGATTCGCGAGGGCCGGTCGTTCCGGTCGGCCGTGCCCCGCGGCTGGGCGCGGGCCCGCAAGACGATCATGTCGGGCAACGCGGTGAGCTTCCTGGCCGCGGCGGTGCTCTACGTGCTGGCCGTCGGACAGGTGAAGGGTTTCGCGTTCACGCTCGGCCTCACCACCATCCTCGACGTCGTCGTGGTGTTCCTGGTGACCTGGCCGCTGGTGTACCTGGCGTCGAAGTCCGCGCGGATGGCCAAGCCGGCCTTCAACGGTCTGGGTGCGGTGCAGCAGATCGCCCGGGAACGACGCGCCGCCGCCCACGCGACAGGACGGGGATAGCCCATGGCCATCGAGAAGGACACCGCCACCGAGGCGACGACCGACACCAGCGCCGTGGAGCTGGGCGCGGCCGGTCAGCTGCCGAAGCACAGCTTCTTCACCCGGCTCTACACCGGCACCGGCGCGTTCGAGGTCGTCGGCAAGCGGAAGCTGTGGTTCGGCATCAGCGGCCTGATCGTCGCCGTCGCCATCGGCGCCATCCTCATCCGCGGCTTCACGTTCGGCATCGACTTCGAGGGCGGCACCAAGGTGTCGTTCCCGCGCGGGGACGCGTCGACCGCCCAAGTCGAGGAGGTGTTCCGCGACACGCTCGGCAAGGACCCGAGTTCGGTGGTCACCGTCGGCAACGGGCCGTCGGCCACCGTGCAGATCCGGTCCGAGACGCTCGACAACGACCAGATGGCCAAGCTGCGCGACGCGCTCTTCCAGAAGTTCCAGCCCCGCGGCAACGACGGCCGGCCCAGCCCGCAGGCCATCAGCGACTCCGCGGTGTCGTCGACCTGGGGCGACCAGATCACCAAGAAGGCGCTGATCGCCCTCGGTTTCTTCCTGCTGCTGGTCGCGATCTACATCACGATCCGCTACGAGCGGTACATGGCGCTCGCGGCGCTGGCCGCCCTGGTGTTCGACCTCGCCGTCACCGCCGGGGTCTATGCGCTCGTGGGGTTCGAGGTGACCCCCGCGACCGTCATCGGGCTGCTCACCATCCTCGGGTTCTCGCTCTACGACACGGTCATCGTGTTCGACAAGGTGGAGGAGAACATCCACGGGTTCCAGCACACCACCCGGCGCACCTTCGCCGAACAGGCGAACCTGGCGATCAACCAGACCTTCATGCGCTCCATCAACACCAGCCTGATCTCGGTCATCCCGGTGATCTCGCTGATCGTGGTGGCCGTCTGGCTGCTGGGCGTGGGGACGCTGCAGGACCTGGCGCTGGTGCAGCTCGTCGGCATCATCGTCGGCACCTACTCGTCGATCTACTTCGCCACACCGCTGTTGGTGACGCTGCGCGAGCGCACCGAGCTGGTGCGCACCCACACCCGCCGGGTGCAGAAGCGGCGCGAATCGGCCGGCGCCGCCACCGTCGAGGAGGTCGAGGAGCCGGCTACCGAGGAGCAGGCGCCGCAGCCGGAGCCGGTGGCAGCGGCCGCGGGGCCCGCCCCGGGTGCCCGCCCGGCGCGGCCGTCCCCGGCGCGACCCGCCCGACCGTCGGGCAAGCGGAAGCGCTAGCCGTTGACCGGCCGGCGCGGGCCCGGCGCCGTCGCGGCGCTCGTCGCGGCGCTGGCGCTGGTGGCCGGTGGCGTGACCGGGTGCTCGGACACCGCGGCCGAGGCGATCGACTACGCGGTCGACGGCACGCTGGTCACCTACAACACCAACACCGTCGCCGGCGCCGCCTCCGCGGCACCGCAGGCGTTCGGCCGGGTGCTGACGGGCTTCGGCTACCGCGGCCCGGACGGCCAGATCGTCGGCGACTCGGACTTCGGCACGGTGTCGGTGGTCGGCCGGGCGCCGCTGGTGCTGGACTACCAGATCGCCGACCAGGCCGTGTACTCCGACGGCAAGCCGGTGACCTGCGACGACATGGTGCTGGCGTGGGCCGCGCAGGCCGGTCGGCTGCCCGGGTTCGACGCCGCCAGCCGCGCCGGCTACGCCGACATCGCGGCGGTGGACTGCCAGCCCGGTCAGAAGCGGGCGCGGGTGTCGTTTCTGCCCGACCGGGCGGTCACCGACCACGCGCACCTGTTCACCGCCACGTCGCTGATGCCCGCCCACGTGCTGTCCGACCTGCTGGGCTTCGACGTCACGGCGGCCCTGCAGCGCGGTGACCCGGCGCAGGTCCCGCAGATCGCCGAGGCGTGGAACACCGCCTGGAACCTGACCCCCGGCATCGACCTCGCCCGCTTCCCGTCGTCGGGGCCCTACCGCATCGCCTCGGTCACCGACACCGGCGCCGTCCGGCTCGTCGCGAACGACAAGTGGTGGGGTACCGCGCCGGTGACCCGCGAGATCACGGTGTGGCCGCGGGGAATCGACATCCAGGACCGCGTGAACGACGGCTCGTTCGACGTCGTCGACGTGGCCGCCGGCTCGTCGGGGACGCTGACGATTCCCGACGAGTACACCCGCGCGGATTCGCCGTCGGCCGGTGTCCAGCAGCTCATCTTCTCCGGTCAGGGGCCGCTGGCGGCGCCGCCGGCCCGCCGGGCGCTGGCCCTGTGCATCCCGCGGGACGTGATCGCCCGCAACGCGGGGGTGCCGATCGCCGACGCCCGCCTCAACCCCGTCGGCGACGACGCCTTCGGGGCCGCGGAGACACCGCCGGGCCCCGAACGGTTCGCCGTCGCCAACCCGGAGGCGGCCCGCGCCGCGCTCGGCGGTGCGCCGCTGACCGTGCGGATCGGCTACCAGTCGCCCAATCCGCGGCTCGCCGCCGCGGTCGGCGCGATCCGCCAGGCGTGCGCCCCGGCGGGCATCTCGGTGCAGGAGGTGCCCGCCGACACCATCGGGCCGCTGGCGTTGCGCGGCAACGAGATCGACGCCCTGCTGGCCAGCACGGGCGGCGCCACCGGCAGCGGCTCGTCCGGATCGTCGGCCATCGACGCCTACGACCTGCACAGCGGCAACGGCAACAACCTGTCGGGCTACGCCAACCCGCGCGTGGACGCCATCATCGACGCGCTGGCCGCCACCGCCGACGCCAAGGAGCAGGCCCGCCTGCTCACCGAGGGCGCGGCGATCCTGTGGGGTGATCTTCCGACGCTGCCGCTGTACCGCCAGCAGCGGATGCTCATCACCAGTAAGAAGATGTATGCGGTGAGCAGCAATCCGACGCGCTGGGGCGCCGGGTGGAACATGGACCGCTGGGTGCTGGTGCAGTGAGTGGAGCTTGCGGAACGAACCGACAGGCAGTGAGTGGAGCTTGGGTGGGCATGACGGACATCGGGGACATCATCGCGGCGCTGACCCGCGAGGTCGCGGACTTCCCGGAGCCGGGCGTGCAGTTCAAGGACCTCACCCCGGTGCTGGCGGACCCGGTGGGCCTGGCCGTCATCACCGATGCGCTGGCGGAGGCGGCGGCGGGCAGCGACCTGATCGCCGGCATCGACGCGCGGGGCTTCCTGTTGGGCGCAGCGGTCGCCGTGCGCAGGGGCACCGGCGTGCTCGCGGTCCGCAAGGGCGGCAAGCTGCCGCCGCCGGTTCACAGCCGGACCTACGACCTGGAGTACGGCTCCGCCACCCTGGAGATCCCGGCCGACGGAATCGATCTGACCCGCAGCAGCGTTTTCCTGATCGACGACGTGCTCGCCACCGGCGGAACCATGGCCGCCGCCACCGAGCTGCTGCAGGCCGCGGGCGCCACGGTGCTGGGCGCGGGCGTGGTGCTCGAGCTCGGCGCCCTGACCGGGCGCGAGATGGTCGCACCGCTGCCCGTCACCAGCCTGCGCGTCGTGTGAGCGATACTGTCGACATACCGCGCGCGATCAAGGAGGTGACCGTCATGGCCTCCCGGAGCAACACCGACGCCGACGCCGCCGTGCCCGCCGAACCCGAGGCGGCGGCGCCCGAGCCGAAGCCGGCGGACGCGCAGCCCAAGACCAGCAGCAGCGCCTCGCGGCGGGTGCGCGCGCGGTTGGCGCGCCGCATGACGTCGCAGCGCGGCGCCGTGAACCCGGTGCTGGAGCCGCTGGTGGCGGTGCACCGCGAGGTCTACCCGAAGGCCGATCTCACGTTGCTCCAGCGCGCCTTCGAGGTCGCCGAGCAGCGTCACGCCGCCCAGCTGCGCCGCTCCGGCGACCCGTACATCACCCATCCGCTGGCGGTCGCCAACATCCTCGCCGAGCTGGGCATGGACACCACCACGCTCGTCGCCGCGCTGCTGCACGACACCGTCGAGGATACCGGCTACACCTTGGAGGCGCTCACCGCCGAGTTCGGCGAGGAGGTCGGGCACCTGGTCGACGGCGTCACCAAGCTCGACCGCGTGGTGCTCGGCAGCGCCGCGGAGGGCGAGACCATCCGCAAGATGATCATCGCGATGGCGCGCGACCCGCGGGTGCTGGTGATCAAGGTGGCCGACCGGCTGCACAACATGCGGACCATGCGTTTCCTGCCGCCGGAGAAGCAGGCGCGCAAGGCCCGCGAGACGCTGGAGGTCATCGCGCCGCTGGCGCATCGGCTCGGCATGGCCACGGTCAAGTGGGAGCTGGAGGATCTGTCTTTTGCGATCCTGCACCCGAAAAAGTACGAGGAGATCGTGCGGCTGGTCGCCGACCGGGCGCCCTCGCGCGACACCTACCTGGCGAAGGTGCGCGGCGAGATCGCCGCCACGCTCGCGAAGTCGAAGATCGACGCCGTGGTGGAGGGCCGGCCGAAGCACTACTGGTCGATCTACCAGAAGATGATCGTCAAGGGCCGCGACTTCGACGACATTCACGACCTGGTCGGCGTCCGCATCCTGTGCGACGAGATCCGCGACTGCTACGCCGCGGTGGGCGTCGTGCACTCGCTGTGGCAGCCGATGGCGGGCCGGTTCAAGGACTACATCGCCCAGCCCCGCTACGGCGTGTACCAGTCGCTGCACACCACCGTCGTCGGGCCGGAGGGCAAACCGCTGGAGGTGCAGATCCGCACCCGCGAGATGCACCGCACCGCCGAGTACGGCATTGCCGCGCACTGGCGGTACAAGGAGGCCAAGGGCCGCAACGGCGTGCCGGCGGGCCACACCAGCGCCGAGATCGACGACATGGCCTGGATGCGCCAGCTGCTCGACTGGCAGCGGGAAGCCGCGGACCCCGGCGAGTTCCTGGAGTCCCTGCGCTACGACCTGGCCGTGCAGGAGATCTTCGTGTTCACCCCGAAGGGCGATGTGATCACGCTGCCCGCCGGGTCGACGCCGGTCGACTTCGCCTACGCGGTGCACACCGAGGTGGGACACCGTTGTATCGGCGCGCGGGTGAACGGGCGGCTGGTGGCGCTGGAACGCAAGCTCGACAACGGCGAGGTCGTCGAGATCTTCACCTCCAAGGCCCAAGGCGCCGGGCCGTCGCGGGACTGGCAGAGCTTCGTGGTGTCGCCGCGGGCCAAGGCGAAGATCCGGCAGTGGTTCGCCAAGGAGCGCCGCGAGGAAGCGCTCGAAGCCGGCAAGGACGCGATCGCCCGCGAGGTCCGTCGCGGCGGGCTGCCGCTGCAGCGGCTGATGAACGGCGAGTCGATGACCGCGCTGGCCCGCGAGCTGCGCTACACCGACGTGTCGGCGCTCTACACGGCGGTGGGCGAGGGGCACGTGTCGGCACGCCACGTGGTGCAGCGCCTGGTGACGATGCTGGGCGGCACCGAGGACGCCGAGGACGAGCTCGCCGAACGCTCCACCCCGTCCACGGTCCCCAGCCGGCAGCGCAACAACGACGACGTGGGGATCTCGGTGCCGGGCGCGCCGGGCATCCTGACCAAGCTGGCGAAGTGCTGTACGCCGGTGCCGGGCGACAAGATCATGGGCTTCGTCACCCGCGGCGGCGGCGTCAGCGTCCACCGCACCGACTGCACCAACGCCGCATCGCTGCAGCAGCAGTCCGAGCGGCTCATCGACGTGCAGTGGGCACCGTCGCCGAGTTCGGTGTTCCTGGTCGCGATCCAGGTCGAGGCGCTCGACCGGCACCGCCTGCTCTCCGACGTCACGCGGGTGCTCGCCGACGAGAAGGTCAACATCTTGTCCGCGTCGGTGACCACCTCCAACGACCGGGTGGCCGTCAGCCGGTTCACGTTCGAGATGGGCGACCCGAAGCACCTCGGTCACGTGCTGAACGTGGTGCGCAACGTCGAGGGCGTCTACGACGTCTACCGGGTGACGTCCGCGGCCTGACGAGGTTCAGGTCAGCAGCAGCGTCAGACCGATCGTCACCGCCACCAGCCCGAGCGCCACGGTGGTGATCGCGAGCCCGAGCCCGCGGATGGTCAGCACCGCATCGGTGGGGTCGGCGGGGTTGACGTAGACGGTCACGGTGTCGGGGATGGTTGCCAGCGCTTCCTCGGCCGCGGCGCGGGTGTGGGCCTCGGAGGTCACCGCGATCCGGTTGCCGGTGTGCTGCGCTCCCGCCACCGCGTACTCGTAGGTGACGCGCGCTTCGTACCGCCGGCCGCCGGCCTTGTCGGCCGCCGCCACCGGGTCGATGCCGCGCTCCACCACCCGGCCCTTCACCTTGGCGAAGCCGCGGGCCCGCCAGCCGGCGCGACCCAGCACGACGCCCGACGCCACCGCGCAGCCACCGATCAGCAGCACGAAGATCGCCGCAACGAGGTCGGTCATCGATCACTCCAGCCGAATCGACTCGATGGTCACGGGTGCGGCGGGCCGGACGTCATGTCAGTCGAGGCGCACGTTCTCGATCGTCACCGGCTGCGCCGGCGCGCCGTCGGGTCCGCCGCCCTTGATGCCCTGGCCGGCGATCTTGTCCAGCGTCTTCAGGCCGGTCTCGTCGATGGTGCCGAACACCGTGTAGTCGGGCGGCAGCGTCGAGTCCTTGTACACCAGGAAGAACTGGCTGCCGTTGCTGTTGGGCTCCCGGCTGTGGGCCATCGCCAGCGTGCCGCGGGGGTAGGTCACCGGCTGCGTCAGCGCCGGATCGTCGGGGCGGTACTGGTTGGTGGGGTACTCGTTGGCGAACGAGTAGCCGGGTCCACCGGTGCCGTCGCCCTTCGGGTCGCCGCACTGCAGCACGTTGAGTTCGCCGCTGGTCAGCCGGTGGCAGGTGGTCTTGTCGAAGTAGCCGGCCTGCGCCAGGTTGCTGAAGCTGTTGACGGTGCACGGCGCCCGGTCGTTGTTGAGCATCAGCCCGATGTTGCCCTGGTTGGTCGTCATGCTCGCGCTGACCTGTGCGGGCTCCCGGGGCACGGCGCCCTCGCGGGGCTTGCCGACGGGCTTGGCCGGCTGACCGCTGGTGGGGTAGGTGCAGTTCGCGCCGAGGCCGGCCGGCGGCGCGAAGGCGGGCAGCGTGCCGTTTCCGCCGGCGGGGGCCGAAGACGTCTCCGACGACGCCGTTTCCGACGACGCCGTATCCGACGACGCGGTGCTTTGCGTGTCGTCGTCGCGGCGCAGCACCACCACGAGCACGATCGCGACGACGACGGCCACCGCCAGCGCGGACACGCCGCCGATGGTCAGCAGCCGGCGGCGGCGCGCCCGGGCCGCGCGCCGCTCCAGCTGCCGCTCGAGCTTGCGCTTCGCCGTCTCTCGCCGTTGTTTGTTGCTCGGCACTCCCCGCAACCTCCGTGATGTGGGCACTGGTCGGCACCGAGTGTGCCATGCGCCCATCGGCGGACCCGGCGGGCAATGGGAAACTGGAGCCCATGTTGCTCACCGGTTTCCCGGCCGGCGTGCTCGCGTGCAACTGCTACGTGCTCGCCGCGCACCCCGGGGCGGACGCGATCGTCGTCGACCCCGGGCAGCGGGCCTTTGGTCCGCTGCGCCGCATCCTCGACGAGCACCGGCTCACCCCGGCGGCGGTGCTGCTGACCCACGGGCACATCGACCACATGTGGTCGGCGCAGCAGGTCTCCGACACCTACGGCTGCCCGGCGTTCATCCATCCCGAGGACCGGTTCATGCTCACCGACCCCATCAGCGGCATCGGCCCACGACTGGCACAGCGGATGGCCGGCGCCTTCTTCCGAGAACCGCGGCAGGTCGAGGAGTTCGAGCGCACGGGCGGCACGCTCGATTTCACCGACTTCGGGGTGGCCGTCGACCACACCCCCGGGCACACCCGCGGCTCGGTGACGCTGCGGGTCGACGGCGACGACCGCAGCGTCGTGTTCACCGGCGATACGCTGTTCCGCCGGTCGGTCGGCCGGACCGATCTGCCCGGCGGCAGCGGCCGGGACCTGCTGAACTCGATCGTGACCAAGCTGCTGGTGCTCGACGACGACACCGTGGTGCTGCCGGGCCACGGCGAGGCCAGCACCATCGGTGCCGAGCGCCGCTCAAACCCATTCCTCGAAGGGCTCTAGTTCGTGACTGTCTTCCAGGCGCCCAAGGGCGTGCCGGACTACCTTCCGCCGGACTCCGCCGGGTTCGTCGCGGTGCGTGACGGCCTGCTGGCGGCCGCGCGCCGCGCCGGATACGGCCACATCGAGCTGCCGGTGTTCGAGGACACCGCGCTGTTCGCCCGCGGCGTCGGCGAGTCCACCGACGTGGTGTCGAAGGAGATGTACACCTTCGCCGACCGCGGCGCCCGGTCGGTGACGCTGCGGCCCGAGGGCACGGCCGGCGTCATCCGGGCGGTGATCGAGCACGGGCTGGACCGCGGGGCGCTGCCGGTCAAGTTGGCCTACGCCGGACCGTTCTTCCGCTACGAGCGACCGCAGGCCGGGCGCTACCGGCAGTTGCAGCAGGTGGGCGTCGAAGCGGTCGGGGTCGACGACCCGGCGCTGGACGCCGAGGTGATCGCTGTCGCCGACGCCGGCTTCCGGGCACTGGGACTGGCGGACTTCCGGCTGGAGATCACCTCGCTGGGCGACGACACGTGCCGCCCGCAATACCGGGAGTTGTTGCAGGACTTCCTGTTCCGGTTGGACCTGGACGAAGAAACACAGCAGCGCGCCCGCATCAACCCGCTGCGGGTGCTCGACGACAAGCGGCCGCACGTGCGGGAGATGACCGCCGACGCGCCGGTGATGCTCGACCACCTGTCCGAGGCCGCCAGGGCGCACTTTCACACGGTGCTCGCGCACCTCGACGCGCTCGGGGTGCCGTACGTGATCAATCCGCGGATGGTGCGCGGCCTGGACTACTACACCAAGACCACGTTCGAGTTCGTGCACTCTCGCCTCGGCGCCCAATCGGGTATCGGCGGCGGCGGGCGTTACGACGGCCTGATGGCGCAGCTGGGCGGAAAAGACCTGTCCGGCATCGGGTTCGGGCTCGGCGTCGACCGCACGCTGCTGGCGCTGCGCGCCGAGGGCCGGCCGGTGGGCGACACGGCGCGCTGCGACGTCTACTGCGTGCCGCTCGGTGACGCCGCGAAGCTCTCGCTGGCGGTGCTCGCGGCCCGGCTGCGGGCGACCGGCGTCCGGGTGGACGTCTCCTACGGCGACCGGGGCCTCAAGGGCGCCATGCGGGCCGCGGACCGGTCGGGCGCGTCGTTGGCGCTCGTCGCCGGTGACCGCGACATCGAGGCCGGCACCGTCGGCGTCAAGGATCTCGCCACCGGCGAGCAGGTCGACGTGGCCGCTGACGACGTGGCCGCCGAGGTGGTCGCGAGGCTCGCGCGTCGGGCTTGACACCGCTCTCGAACAGGCGTTCGATGGCCGCATGCGGTGGGGCGGCCAGGGCGTCGAGGTCGACGACGGAGCGCTGCCGGGCCTGCAACGCATCGGGCTGGTCCGCAGTGTGCGGACGCCGCAGTTCGAGGGCATCACGTTCCACGAGGTGTTCGCCAAGAGTGCGCTGAACCGGGTGCCGAACGCGGCGATGCTCCCGTTCGGCTGGACGGTGAACGGCTATCGCGGCTGTTCGCATGCCTGCCGGTACTGCTTCGCGCGGCCCACCCACGAGTACCTCGACCTCGACATCGGCGCCGGCTTCGACCGCGAGATCGTCGTCAAGACCAACGTCGCCGACGTGCTGCGACGCGAGCTGCGCCGGCCGTCGTGGCGGCGGGAGACCGTGGCGCTGGGCACCAACACCGATCCGTATCAGCGCGCCGAGGGCCGCTACGCGCTGATGCCCGGCGTCCTCGGCGCGCTCGCCGACGCCGGGACGCCGTTCTCGATCCTCACCAAGGGCACGCTGCTGCGCCGGGACCTGCCGCTCATCGCCGCCGCCGCGGCCGCGCTGCCGGTGTCGGTCGCGGTGTCGCTGGCCGTCGCGGACGACGACCTGCACCGCGACGTCGAGCCCGGCACGCCGTCGCCGCAGGCCCGGCTGGCGCTCATCACCGCAATCCGCGACGCCGGCCTGGACTGCCACGTCATGGTGGCGCCCGTTCTGCCCCACCTCACCGACTCGCCCGAACAGCTCGACGACCTGCTCGGGGCCATCGCAGCGGCCGGCGCCACCAGCGTGACGGTGTTCGGGCTGCACCTGCGCGGCGCCACCCGCGGCTGGTTCATGTCGTGGCTGGCCCGCGCCCACCCGGAGCTGGTGGGACCGTACCGGGAGCTGTACCGCCGAGGCGCCTATCTCCCGCAGGCCTACCGCGACGCGCTGCGCGAGCGGGCGGCGCCGCTGGTGGCCCGCCACGGGCTGGTCCGCGACCACCGCAGCTTCAGCATGTCCTCCGCGGCGCCGGCCGAACCGGCGCCGCCGCTGCAGCCGACGCTGTTCTGACGGAGCTCAGGCCGGCGTGAAGGCACGCGCGGGCGTGGACGCGTCCGTCATCGGCGGGCTCATCCTCCGGGGTGCAGCGCATCGGCGAGGGTGTCCAGGCCGAGGCCGCCGAGGTCGAGCGCCCGGCGGTGGAATTCCTTGAGGTCGGTGCCGCGCGCCAGCGCCTCGTCGCGCAGCCGCTGCCAGATCCGCTGGCCGATCGCGTACGACGGCGCCTGCCCGGGCCAGCCGAGGTAGCGGTCGAGCTCGAAGTGCAGCGTCTCGTCGGACTGCGCGCAGTGGAAGCGGAGGAACTCCCACGCCCGCGCCGGATCCCACGGCCGGCCGTCGGGCGCGTCGAGCTCGCAGTGCAGGCCGATGTCGAGCACCACCCGCGCCGCGCGGAACCGCTGGGCGTCGAGCATGCCCATCCGGTCGCCGGGGTCGTCGAGCCAGCCGAACTCCGCCATCAGCCGCTCGGCGTAGAGCGCCCAGCCCTCGCCGTGCCCGGACACCCAGCACGCCAGCCGGCGCCAGCGGTTCAGCTCGCCGGCCAGCGCGACCGCCCGGCCGATCTGCAGGTGGTGTCCCGGCACGCCCTCGTGGAAGACGGTGGTCGTCTCCCGCCAGGTGTGGAAGACGTCGATCCCGGCCGGCACCGACCACCACATCCGGCCCGGGCGGCTGAAGTCCTCGGACGGCCCGGTGTAGTAGATGCCGCCGGTCTGCGTGGGCGCGATGCAGCACTCCAGCCGCCGCAGCGGATCGGCGATCTCGAAGTGCCGCCCGGCAAGCCAGTCGACCGCCCGGTCGGAGAGCTCCTGCATCCAGCCGGCCAGGGCGTCGGTGCCGTGCACCTGGTAGCGGGGATCGCGGTCGAGCCGTTCGATGGCCTCGCTCACCGACGCGCCCGGATACCGCCGCTGCGCGATCGACTCCTGCTCGGCGACGATGCCGCGAAGCAGGTCGACGCCCCATGCGTAGGTTTCGTCGAGGTCGACGGCCGCGCCCAGGAACGACCGGGAGAACAGCCGGTAGGCGTCGCGGCCGCAGGCGTCGCGGTCGCGGGCGAGCGGCGCGACCTCGTCCCGCAGCACCCCGGCGAGCTCGCGGTAGGCGGCGGCGGCGGACTGTCCGTGCCGGGCGACGTCGCTGCGCAGCGCCGGCGGGGCGTCGGCCGGCATCCGGTCGGCCGTCGCCGCGAACCAGTCCGCGATCCGGCCCGCCTGCTCGATGCCGCGGGCGACCTGGCGGCCGGCGGGCGGTGTCGCCGACGCGGCCGCGACCCGCAGCGCCTCGGCATACCCGGCGGCGGACCCGGGGATCCGCGACAGCCGCCGCGAGATCACCGCCCAGTCGTCGGCGGAGTCGGCGGGCATCAGGTCGAACACGTCGCGCATGGCCTGCAGCGGCGAGTCGAGCACGTTGAGCACCCCGACGTCGAAACCGGCGTCGGCGATCTCGACGGTGACGCCGAGCCGTTCCTGCATCGCGGCCACGGTCACGCGGTCGACGTCGTCGGCCGGATCGGCCGATCCCAGCTCGCGCAGCGCGGCCCGCGCGGCGTCGGCCCGCTCCGCCACGGCGGCGGGGGAGTAGTCGGTGACCTCGTCGTCGTGCCCGGCGATGCCGAAAGCCGTTGCGGCGCAGGGATCGAGGCGGGCGAGCGTGTCGAGGTAGCGGTCGGCGATCTCGTCGACCGCGGTGACCGACCTACCCAAGGTCGCGCGCGGAGAAGGTGTCGCAGCTGTTCGGGTCGCCGGTGCGGTAGCCCTCGGTGAACCAATGCTGCCGCTGTTCGGAGCTGCCGTGCGTCCACGCCTCGGGGTTGACCCGGCCGGTGGCCTGCTGCTGGATGTGGTCGTCGCCGACGGCGGCGGCGGCCGACAGCGCGTCGGCGATGTCGGCGTCGCTCAGCGGCTTGAGGTAGGTGACGTCGGTGCCGGGCTGGGTGGTGACCGCGGCGTGGTGCGCCCACACCCCGGCGTAGCAGTCGGCCTGCAGCTCGGTGCGCACGCCGTTGCCCTGCGCGCCCTGGGCGCCCTGCTGCGCGCGGCCCAGATCGCCGACCAGGTTCTGCACGTGGTGGCCGTACTCGTGGGCCACGACGTACTCCTGCGCCAGCGGGCCGCCGCTGGATCCGAACCTGCTGGTGAGCTCGTCGTAGAAGGCGGTGTCGATGTAGACGGTCTGGTCGACCGGGCAGTAGAACGGGCCGACGCTGGTGTCGGCTGCGCCGCAGCCGGTGTTCACCGCGTTCGTGAACAGGTTCAGGCGGGGCCGGCTGTAGTTCGGCAGCAGCGTCGGCCAGATCCCGTCGAGTGAGTTGCCGGTCGCGATGACCCGGCACTCGAGGATGCGGTTGGCGTCGGCGCCGGTGCGGCACTGGCTGGTGTCGAAACCCGGCTGCTGTTGCTGCGGCGCCTGCTGGGCGCCCGTCACGTCGTCGGGGTTGACGCCGAACAGCAGCGCCACCACCAGCACCAACAGCCCGCCGGCACCGCCGCCGATGGCGAGCCGGCGACCTCCGCCGCCACCGCCGGTCGACGTGGTGCTGGTATCGATCTGCATGCCTTCGTTGAAGGTCACCGCACCATCTCCGCACGTTCGCCGCGGCCGAGGAGTCGGCCGACGTCTGCAGCTTCCCACACTACGAATTCGCCGTGCCGTCGTATGTCGGGGATCCGGCGTCGGTGCGCACCCGGAACTCCGAGGCGCTTCGGGCGGGCCGGCGCCGCCGAACGCCCCTCTAGACTTCATGGGTCCAATCCCCGCATCCCGTCAGGAGCTTTCGTGCTGCGCAGTCACACCGCCGGGTCGTTGCGGTCCACCGACGCCGGCCGGCAGGTCACGCTGGCGGGCTGGGTGGCGCGCCGGCGCGACCACGGCGGTGTCATCTTCATCGACCTGCGTGACGCCTCCGGGGTGGCGCAGGTGGTGTTCCGCGACGCGGGCGTGCTCCAGCAGGCGCACCGGCTGCGCGCGGAGTTCTGCATCGCCGTCACCGGCGTGGTCGAGATCCGGCCCGAAGGCAACGCCAACCCCGACATCCCCACCGGCGAGGTCGAGGTGAACGCGACCTCGCTGACGGTCCTGGGGGAGAGCGCACCGCTGCCCTTCCAGCTCGACGAGGTCGCCGGCGAAGAGGCCCGGCTGAAGTACCGCTACCTCGACCTGCGCCGGGAGGGACCCGGCGCGGCGCTGCGGCTGCGTTCCAAGGTCAACGCCGCCGCGCGCGGCGTGCTGGCCGAACACGAGTTCGTCGAGGTCGAGACGCCGACGATGACGCGCTCGACGCCCGAGGGCGCCCGCGATTTCCTGGTGCCGGCCCGCCTGCAGCCCGGCTCGTTCTACGCGCTGCCGCAGAGCCCGCAGCTGTTCAAGCAGCTGCTCATGGTCGCCGGGATGGAGCGCTACTACCAGATCGCCCGCTGCTACCGCGACGAGGACTTCCGCGCCGACCGCCAGCCGGAGTTCACCCAGCTCGACCTGGAGATGAGCTTCGTCGACGCCGACGACGTCATCGCGGTCTCCGAGCAGGTCCTCGCCGCGGTGTGGGCGCTCGTCGGCCACGACCTGCCGACGCCGCTGCCGCGGATCGGCTACGCCGAGGCGATGCGCCGGTTCGGCTCCGACAAACCGGACCTGCGCTTCGGCGTCGAACTGGTCGAGTGCACCGACTACTTCGCGAACACCCCGTTCCGGGTCTTCCAGGCGCCCTACGTCGGCGCGGTCGTCATGCCCGGCGGCGCGTCGCAGCCCCGGCGCACCCTCGACGGCTGGCAGGAGTGGGCCAAGCAGCGCGGCGCCAGAGGGCTGGCGTACGTGCTCGTCGCCGAGGACGGCACGCTTGCCGGACCCGTCGCCAAGAACCTCACCGACGACGAGCGCGCCGGTCTCGCCGCCCACGTGGGCGCGAGCCCGGGCGACTGCATCTTCTTCGCCGCGGGTGCGGTGAAGTCGTCACGGGCACTGCTCGGGGCGGCCCGCATCGAGATCGCCCGGCGCCTGGACCTGATCGACCCGGCCGCGTGGGCGTTCACCTGGGTGGTGGACTGGCCGCTGTTCGAGCCCGCCGAGGAGGCCACCGCGTCCGGTGACGTGGCCGTGGGGTCGGGGTCGTGGACGGCGGTGCATCATGCGTTCACCGCGCCGCAGCCCGCCTCGGAGGACACCTTCGACACCGATCCGGGCGCCGCGCTGGCCGACGCCTACGACATCGTCTGCAACGGCAACGAGATCGGCGGCGGCTCGATCCGCATCCACCGCCGCGACGTGCAGGAGCGGGTGTTCGCGATGATGGGCATCGACCGCGACCAGGCGCAGGAGAAGTTCGGGTTCCTGTTGGACGCGTTCACCTTCGGCGCGCCGCCGCACGGCGGTATCGCGTTCGGCTGGGACCGCATCGTCGCGCTGCTCGCCGGGGCCGACTCGATCCGCGAGGTCATCGCGTTCCCCAAGTCCGGTGGCGGCGCCGACCCGCTGACCGGCGCTCCCGCGCCGATCACCGCGCAGCAGCGCAAGGAATCGGGAATAGACGTGCAGCCCAAACGGTCGGAGTCGGCATGACGAACGTAGACGACCTCGCGGGGGACGCCGCCGCACTCGACGACTTCAACAGCCGCGTCATCGAGGAGTTCCGCGCCAACGGCGGCAAGGTCGGTGGCCCGTTCGCCGGCGCCGACCTGCTGCTGCTGACGACCGTCGGTGCGAAATCCGGCAAGCCCCGGACCTCGCCGCTGGTCCACTTCGAGATCGACGGCAGGCTGCTCATCGTCGGGTCCTACGCGGGCGCGCCGAAATCGCCGGCGTGGGTGCACAACCTGCGGGCCCATCCCGAGGCGACGGTCGAACTGGGCGCCGACACGTTCCGCGTCACCACCCGCGAGCTGCCCCGCGACGAGCGGGACCGGCTGTATCCGGTGATCGCGCAGCGCTTTCCGGCGTTCGGCGAGTACCAGGCGAAGACGACGCGGGTCATCCCGATCTTCGAGCTGACGCGCGGCTAACGGTCCACCCAGTCGCAGCCGGTCAGCTCCGCCGACAGCGCCCAGAGCCGCCGCGCGGCCTGCGGATCGCGCGCCTTGGGCCGCGGCGTGGTGAGCTTCGGGCGGCCGAACTGGTTGAACCGCGGCGCGAGGTAGCTGCCGCTGGGTGCGTCGGTGGTGACGGCCTGCAGGCTGGCGCGGGCGCCCTGGGCCGGTGTGTGCAGCAGGCGTCGCACGACGGTGTGGTCGCGCTGGGAGTAGGACCGCGTGATCTGCGTGTCGGTGGCGCCCGGGTCGGTGGCGTACGCCCGCCCGCCGCGGCGCGCCAGCTCGGCGACGAACAGCAGGTTGGCGAGCTTCGACTCGCCGTAGGCGGTCATCGCCCGGTAGGGCCGGGTGTGCCAGTTCAGGTCGTCGAGGTGCAGCCGCGCGATCAGGTAGGTGGCGCTGGCGACGCTGATCACGCGGTCGCGGATCTTCCCGCCGAGCAGGCAGGTGAGCGCGAAGTGGCCGAGATGGTTGACGCCCATATGCATCTCGAAGCCGTCGGCGGTGCGCGTCAGCGGCAGCCCCATGACGCCCGCGTTGTTGATGAGCACGTCGACGTCGTCGGTGGCGGCGGCGAACCGGCGCACGCTCGCCAGGTCCGCCAGGTCGAGTTCACCGACCGAGACGTCGCCCGTCATGCGGGCCGCCGCCGCCTCGCCCTTCGCCGTGTCCCGGCAGGCGATGACGACCGAATGCCCCTGCTGCGCCAGCGCCGCCGCCGTCGCCTCGCCGACCCCGCTGTTGGCTCCGGTGACGATGATCCGCACGCCGGCAGACGCTACCCCGCACCCGACAGCGGTTAGTCTCACCGCCGTGCTGCATCTGCGCGTCATCGCGCCCGAGGACCGGCGCGACGACGTGCTCGCGGTGCTGCGCGCCGAGCCCGGCGTGACGCACCTGGTGGTGCACCGCACCGCGGCGCTGGCGCCGGCGGGCGACGAGATCACCGCCGACATCGCCCGCGAGAGCGCCGACGCCGTCGTGGGTGCGCTGAAGGCCCTCGACCTGCAGCGCGACGGGGCCATCACGCTCGATCTGGTCGACACCGTGCTGTCCACGGCCGCGCACCGCGCCGAGCAGGCGGCCGAGGGCGACCCGGCCGACGCGATCGTCTGGGACGAACTCGCCGAACGCACGCGCGAGGAGTCACGGCTCAACATCACCTTCGTGACGTTCCTGTGCCTGGCGTGCCTGCTGTCGGCGGTCGGGGTGGCGACCGACTCGATGGTGACGGTGGTCGGGGCCATGGTGCTCGGCCCGGAGTTCGGGCCGCTGGCGGCACTGGCCGTGGCGGTCGTGCGGCGGCGGCGGAACCTGGCGTGGCGGGCGGCGATCGCGCTCGCGGTCGGATTCCCGATCGCCATGGCGGTGACCGCCGTGGCGACGGTGACGTTCGAGGCGATCGGCTGGATGACGCTGGAGACCGTCGACCAGCTCGAACAGGTCGACTTCATCTTCCAGGTCGGCCCGCTGTCGTTCGTCGTCGCGCTGCTCGCCGGCGCGGCGGGCATGCTGTCGCTGGTGTCCGCCAAGTCGTCGGCGCTGGTGGGGGTCTTCATCTCGGTGACGACGGTGCCCGCGGCCGGTTTCGCGGTGGTCGCCGCGACGGTCGGCGACTGGTCCGTCGCCGCGGAGTCGTCGCTGCAGCTGGTGATCAACCTGGTCGGCATCGTGACCGCGGGTGTGCTGGTGCTGTGGCTGCACACGCGGGGACACCGGTCGCGATCTGCACGCCGCCACCCCGTGTGATGAGATCGGCGCATGGGAGTCGACGGGGCGCTGGGCGTCCCGGCTGACCGACCGGACGAGGCGCTGGTGGCACCGGCGGACGGCGTCGCCCACTCCGACGGGGACCGGCTGCTCGCGGGCTACCGGGCCGCCCGGGCGCAGGAACCGCTCTTCCCGCCCCGCGGCCAGCAAGCCCACACCGGCCACGACGAGTTCATCGACGCCGCCGGTCGCGTGCGGCCGCCCTGGCAGGACTTCGTGGGGTTCGTCGACGACCGCGGCGGCGACGGCCTGCAGCGGTTGCGGGCGGTCGTCGCGGCGCTCGTGGACAACGACGGCATCACCTACACCGACACCGCGGGCGCGGCCGTCCCCGAACCGTGGCGGCTCGACGGGCTGCCGCTGCTGCTGTCGGCGGCGGACTGGGAGACGCTCGAAGCGGGTCTGCTGCAGCGCTCCCGGATTCTCGACGCGGTGCTCGGCGACCTCTACGGCCCGCGCCGGGCCCTCACCAGCGGCGTGCTGCCGCCCGAACTGCTCTTCGGCCATCCCGGCTACCTGCCCGCCGCCCGCGGCATCGCCGTGCCCGGCCGACACCAGTTGCTGCTGCACGGCTGCGACGTCAGCCGGGCCGCCGACGGGCAATTCCTGGCCAACGCCGACTGGACACAAGCCCCGTCCGGCGCTGGATACGCGCTCGCGGGCCGCCGCGTCGTGGCGCACGCCGGCCCCGATCTGTACGAGGAGGTCGCGCCCCGGCCGGTGTCGCCGTTCGCCGCGGCGCTGCGGCTCGCGCTCGTCGACGCCGCCCCGGAGACCGCCGAGGACCCGCTGGTCGTGGTGCTCAGCCCCGGCACGCACTCCGAAACCGCGTTCGACCAGGCCTACCTGGCGAGCCAGCTCGGCTTCCCGCTCGTCGAGAGCGCCGACCTCGTGGTGCGCGACGGCGCGCTGTTCATGCGGTCGCTGGGTGGCGTCACCCGCGTCGACGTGGTGCTCCGCCGGGTGGACGCGGCCTACTGCGACCCGCTGGACCTGCGCCCCGACTCGCGGCTGGGCGTCGCCGGGCTGGTCGAGGCGGCGCGGCGCGGCGCGGTCACGGTGGTCAACACCCTCGGCGCCGGCATCCTCGAGAGCCCCGGGCTGCGCCGCTTCCTGCCCGAGCTGGCGCGCCTGCTGCTCGACGAGGAACCGGAGCTGGCGCAGCCGCCGGCGTACTGGGCGGGCGCGGCGACCGAGCGCCGCCAGCTGCTGAGCCGGCTCGACTCGCTGATCGTGCGCTCGACCGTCGGCGGCCCGACCTTCGTGGGACCGGCGCTCACCGCCGCGCAGCGGGCGACGCTGCGAGCGCGCATCGAGTCAACCCCCGGCCAGTGGGTGGGCCAGGAGCTGCCCCGCTTCTCGACGGCGCCCACCGACCAGCGCGGCGGCACGCTGACGTCCGCGCCCGTCGGGATGCGGCTCTTCACGGTCGCCCAGCGCAGCGGATACACCGCGATGGCGGGCGGGCTGGGGTACGTGCTGGCGCCCGGCGCTGCGGCCTTCGCCATGGAAACCGTGGCGGCCAAGGACGTGTGGATCCGGCCGTCGGCCCGCGGCAGCGCCGAGCCGGCCGTCATCGGCGCGTCCGGCCGGCCCCGCGGCGTCGCCCGCCCGGCGGTCGTGGTCAGCTCGCCCCGCGTGCTCGCCGACCTGTACTGGATCGGCCGCTACGCCGAACGCGCCGAGAGCGTGGCGCGCGCGCTCATCGTGACCCGCGAGCGCCGGCACGAGTACCGGCACCGCATGTCGCTTCCCGGCAGCGCCTGCGTGCCGGTGATGGTCGCGGCACTGCGGGACCTGACGGGCGGCGGGCCGGGCACCGACGAGGACGCGGCGCACACGGTGTGGTCGCTCACCGTCGACGGGCGCCGCGACGGTTCGCTCGCCCACAGCGTCGCGCGGCTCTGCGCATCGACCCAGGCCGTGCGCGACCAGATGTCCAACGACACCTGGCTGGTGCTCGGCGGCGTGGAGCGCGCCCTGGCCGCCGCAGTGCCTCTCCGCACGGGCGACGACACCGCGCTGGCGGCCGCCCAGACCGCCACGCTGGCGGGCATGCTGTCGCTGGCCGGACTGGCGGGGGAGTCGATGGTGCACGACACCGGCTGGGCGGTGATGGACGCCGGCAAGCGCATCGAGCGCGGGCTGGCGGTCACGGCCCTGCTGCGACGCACCCTCACCGACGTGCGCGACCCCGACGCCGAGCGCACCATCACCGAGTCCGTGCTGGTGGCCTGCGAATCGTCGGTGATGTACCGCCGGCGGACACTCGGCGCCGTCAGCGTCGCGGCGGTCGGCGACCTGCTGCTGTTCGACGCCGGCAACCCGCGCTCGCTGGCCTTCCAGCTCGACCGGCTGCGCGACGACCTGCGGGCGGTGCCCGGGCCCACGGGATCGTCGCGGCCGCTGCGCCTCGTCGACGAGATCGGCGCGCGGCTGCGCCGGTCCGATCCCGCGGAGCTCGAGGAGGTCCGCGACGGCCGGCGCGTCGAGCTCGCCGACCTGCTCGACGGCATGCACGCGGCGCTGCGCGGGCTCTCCGACGTCGTCACCGCCGCGCACCTGTCCCTGCCCGGCCAGAGCTGGCCGCTGTGGGGCGCCACGCCCGGACGCACGGCCTCGTGACGCCGCAGCGCTACCGCGTCCGCCACCGCACGACCTACCGGTACTCGAGCGTCGTCACCGGCTCGTACGGCCGCGGCTTCCTGGTGCCGCGCGACACCGGGCAGCAGCGGTGCCTGACCCACCGCATGCACGTCGACCCCGCACCCGCCGACGAGTCCCGCAGCCGCGACGCCCACGGCAACCTCTCCACCTACTTCCACATCACCGCACCGCACACCCAGCTGACCGTGGCCACCGATTCCGTCGTCGAGGTCCGGCCGGCCGCCGGTGACGGCGTGGCAGAGCAGCCGTGGGAAGCGGCGCGGCCCGCCGGCCCCCGGCACGCCCTGCACACCGAGTTCGTCCTCGACCTGCAGCCGCCGGAGATCACCGACGCGGTGCGCGACTACGCGGCGCCCACCTTCACGCCCGGCCGGCCGCTGCACGACGCGGTGACCGAGCTGACCCGCCGGATCCACCGCGACTTCCGGTACCGCTCCGGGACGACGACCGTCTCCACGCGGGTCGCCGAGGTGCTCGCCGCCCGCGCGGGTGTGTGCCAGGACTTCGCCCGGCTGGCGATCGCGTGCCTGCGTGCCCAGGGCCTGGCGGCGAGCTACGTGTCGGGTTACCTCGTCACCGAACCGCCGCCGGGCGCGCCGCGGCTGGTCGGCGCCGACGCCAGCCACGCGTGGGCGGCGGTGTGGTCCCCGGCCGGCCACTGGCTGGCGTTCGACCCGACGAACGACCAGTTCGTCGACCACCGCTATATCGTGCTCGGGTGGGGCCGCGACTATGCGGACATACCGCCCCTGCGAGGTGTCATCTACACCGAATCCCAGCACAGCGCCATCGATGTCGCCGTGGACGTGACGCCCTACGAAGGGGACCTTCCGGATGCGTGACTTCACCTGTCCTGTCTGCGGCCAGCACCTGGCCTTCGAGAACTCGATCAGCCTGCAGTGCGGCAGCCCCGTCGGCTTCTCGCTGCGCGACAAGGCGATGCTGGTGATCGCCGAGGGCGAGGACAGCAGCCACAGCGGCGCCGTCGACGCCAGCCGCTACCGATTGTGCGCGAACCTGCATCTGGCGCAGTGCAATTGGCTCGTCGAGATCACACCGGGCGAGGATTCCGGCGGCACGCTCTGCGAGGCGTGCCGGCTGACCCGCACGCGCCCCAGCGACGACGACCCGGAGGCGCTCGCGGCGTTCGCGGTCGCCGAGGGCGCCAAGCGCCGGCTGATCGCCGAACTGCACGACCTCAACCTGCCGATCGTCGGCCGCGACGTGGATCCGGAGCTCGGCCTGGCGTTCGACCTGCTGTCGAGCCGCCACCAGAAGGTGTTCACCGGGCACGAGAACGGCGTCATCACCCTCGACCTCGCCGAGAGCGACGACGTGCACCGCGAACAGCTGCGGATCTCGATGGCCGAGCCGTACCGCACGCTGCTCGGCCATTTCCGCCACGAGATCGGCCACTACTACTACTTCCGGCTGATCGGCGCCGACGAGCACTACCTGCCGCGCTTCAAGGAGCTCTTCGGCGACCCCAACGCCAGCTACCAGGACGCGCTCGACCGCCACTACAGCGAGGGTGCGCCCGCCGGCTGGGAGGACCACTACGTGTCGTCCTACGCCACGATGCACGCCGCCGAGGACTGGGCCGAGACGTTCGCCCACTACCTGCACATCCGCGACACCCTGGACACCGCCGCCGCCTTCGGCATGGCCCCGGCCGGCGCCACCTTCGAGCGACGGGTGCTGGGCCCCAGCGGATTCGACACGATCATCGACATGTGGCTGCCGCTGGCGTGGGCGCTCAACATGGTGAACCGCTCGATGGGCCGCGACGACCTCTATCCGTTCGTGCTGCCGCCGCCGGTGCTGGAGAAGATGCGCTTCATCCACACCGTGATCGACGAGGTGACCACCGACCCGGCCAAACGCGCGGTCGCCGCCGGCGAGGCGGAGCCACCCGGCGAGGTCTGATCCGGCGCGCCACCCGCCCGTCGGCGGGCCGGCTCCCTACGATCGCCCGGTGGCTGATCGCTATGGCTCCGACATCCTCGCCTCGAACCCGCACGCGGCGCGCCGGCCGCGGTCGACCGAGCGGGCCGCCGACACCGGCCTGGTCGTCGAGGACGCGACCTCCGGCTTCGTCGGCGCGGTGGTGCGGGTGGAGCAGCGCCGCGTCGAGCTGGAGGACCGCCACGGCACGGTGCGGGCGTTCCCGCTCGGCCCGGGCTTCCTGGTCGACGGTCGCCCGGTGATCCTCGCCGCGCCGCGCCGCGCCACCCCGGCCGCCCCAGCGCGCACCGCGTCGGGCTCGGTGGCCGTCCCCACGGCGCGGGCCCGGACCGCGCGCGCCGGCCGCATCTACGTCGAAGGCCGCCACGACGCCGAGCTCGTCGAGCAGGTCTGGGGTGACGACCTGCGCATCGAGGGCGTCGTCGTGGAGTACCTCGGCGGCGTCGACGACCTGCCCGGCATCGTCGCCGAGTTCCGGCCCGGACCGGGACGCCGGCTCGGGGTGCTCGTCGACCACCTGGTGGCCGGCTCGAAGGAGTCGCGTATCGCCAGGGAGGTCGAGCGCGGCCCGCACGGCGCGCACGCGCTGGTGGTCGGCCACCCGTTCATCGACATCTGGCAGGCCGTGAAGCCCGCCCGGCTCGGCATCGCCACGTGGCCGACGGTGCCGCGCGGCACCGACTGGAAGACCGGGATCTGCCGGGCGCTGGGCTGGCCGCACCGCACCCAGGCCGACACCGCCGCCGCCTGGCAGCGCATCCGCGCGCGGGTGCGCGACTGGAACGACCTCGAACCGGCGCTCATCGGGCGGGTCGAAGAGCTGATCGACTTCGTCACCGCACCGGCCTGAGTGGTAAGCCTCATACCATGTCCGAGGGCCTGTTCGACGAGCCCGCCGAGCCGCCTCCCGCCGACCGCCGCGCCGTCCCGCCCGACGCGCCGCTGGCCGTGCGGATGCGGCCCGCGTCGCTCGACGAGGTGGTGGGCCAGGACCACCTGCTCAAGCCGAATTCGCCGCTGCGCCGCCTCGTCGAGGGCACCGGCGCCGCGTCGGTCGTCCTCTACGGGCCGCCGGGCACCGGGAAGACCACGCTCGCGTCGCTGATCTCGCAGGCCACCGGGCGGCGCTTCGAGGCGCTGTCGGCCCTGAGCGCCGGCGTCAAAGAGGTGCGCGCCGTGTTGGAGAAGGCGCGCGAGGCCCTCTTCCGGCACGGGCGGCAGACGGTGCTGTTCATCGACGAGGTGCACCGGTTCTCCAAGACCCAGCAGGACGCACTGCTCGCCGCCGTCGAGAACCGGATCGTGCTGCTGGTGGCGGCGACCACCGAGAACCCGTCGTTCTCCGTCGTCGCGCCGCTGCTGAGCCGGTCGCTGATCCTGCAGCTGCAGCCGCTCACCGCCGATGCGGTGCGCGCCGTCGTGACGCGCGCGATCGACGACCCCCGCGGCCTCGGCGGCGCGGTCACGGTGGCGCCGGAAGCCGTCGAACTGCTGGTCACGCTGGCCGCCGGCGACGCCCGCCGCGCGCTCACCGCGCTGGAGGCGGCGGCCGAGACCGCGCTGGCGGCGGGGGAGCAGGTGAGCGTCGAGACCGTCGAGCAGTCGCTGGACCGGGCGGCGGTGCGCTACGACCGCGACGGCGACCAGCACTACGACGTCATCAGCGCGTTCATCAAATCGGTGCGTGGCAGCGACGTGGACGCCGCGCTGCACTACCTGGCGCGGATGCTGACCGCCGGCGAGGATCCGCGGTTCGTCGCGCGCCGGCTGATGATCCTCGCCAGCGAGGACATCGGCATGGCCGATCCGACGGCGCTGCCGACCGCCGTCGCCGCCGCGCAGACCGTGCAGCTGATCGGCATGCCCGAGGCGCAGCTGACGCTGGCGCATGCCACCGTGCACCTCGCGACCGCCCCGAAGTCCAACGCCGTGACCACCGCGCTCGGCGCGGCGATGGCCGACATCAACGCCGGCAAGGCGGGCCTGGTGCCGCCGCACCTGCGTGACGGCCACTACGCGGGGTCGGCGCGGCTGGGCAGCGGCATCGGCTACCGCTACGCCCACGACGATCCCGACGGCGTGGTCGCCCAGCAGTACCCGCCCGACGAGCTGGTGGGCGTCGACTACTACCGGCCCACCACGCACGGCGCCGAACGCGACATCGGCGCGCGGCTGGAACGGCTGCGCGCCATCGTCCGACGTCGCCGCTGACCCCGTTGACCGGGCGCACACCATGCTCTACCGTGTTAATCAACTTAAGGGTTGATCAAACCAGGGGTTGTTTTGGGTGGTGCGGAGGCGGCGGATGCCGAGCTCGACCGGGCCTTCCTGGCGCTGGCCGACCCGGTGCGCCGCGCGATCGTCGCCCGGCTGTCGCGGGGCCCGGCCACCGTCAACGAGCTGGCCGCGCCGTTCGCGATCACCAAGCAGGCGGTGTCCAAGCACATCGCGGTGCTGGAGACGGCGGGGCTGGTCACCCGCACCCGGGAGGCGCAGCGGCGGCCGGTGCATCTCGACGCCGCCGCGCTCGAGCGCCTCACCGCCTGGATCGACGGCTACCGACTGGCCGCCGAACGCAGCTACCGCCGGCTCGACGCCCTGCTGGCGGAGATGGGAAACGAGGAGGAATCATGACGAACGGCCTGCAACTGCGGGTGCCGGTGGACACGCTGGCCATGGAGTACACCCGCGACTTCGACGCCCCGGCGCACGCGGTGTTCCGCGCCCACGCCGAACCCGACCTGGTGCGGCAATGGCTCGGCCCGCGCGGCCTCGACATGGACATCGAGCGGTGGGACTTCCGCACCGGCGGCGGCTACCGCTACACCCACCGCCGCGATCCCGACGGCGAGTTCGTCTTCAACGGGGTGTTCCACCGCGTCCGCGAGAATCAGCTGATCATCCAGACCTTCGAGTACGAAGGCGTGCCCGACGCGGTCAACATCGAGTTCCTCCGGTTCGCCGACCTCGACGGCCGCTGCCGGCTCCACGGCCGGTCCGTGTGCCCGACGGTCGAAGCGCTCGACGGCCTGGTGTCCTCGGGCGCAGAACACGGCATGCGCGAGAGCTACGAGCGCCTCGAGGACCTGCTCGGCTGACGACAACCTGCACGAGCAACTCGTAGGCTCGCCGCTGTGGACACCACCGTGCTCGACGTCGACACCCGCCGCCGCCGCATCGTCGATCTCACCGACGACGTGCGCTCCTTCTGTGCGTCGCGCGGTGACGGACTGTGCAACGTCTTCGTCCCGCACGCCACGGCCGGCGTCGCCGTCATCGAGACGGGATCGGGCTCCGACGACGACCTGGTGGACACCCTGGAGCGGCTGCTGCCCCGCGACGACCGCTACCGCCACGCCCACGGCTCGTTCGGCCACGGCGCCGACCATGTGCTGCCGGCCATCGTGTCGCCGTCGGTGACGGTGCCGGTGCAGCACGGATCGCCGCTCCTGGGGACCTGGCAGAGCATCGTGCTGGTGGACCTCAACCGCGACAATCCGCAGCGATCGGTGCGGCTCAGCTTCGTCGACGGCTGAGGTTCGCTGCGCCGCCTCGGCTTTCTCGGTCGGTACGGCCGACCGGTACTGTGATGCGTCGGACCAGGTTCCGTCGAGACGATGCGGCGAAGGACAGCGACGAGTGCAGACACACGAGATCAGGAAGCGATTCCTCGATCACTTCGTGAGAGCGGGCCACACCGAGGTGCCCAGCGCCTCGGTGATCCTCGACGACCCGAACCTGCTGTTCGTCAACGCCGGCATGGTGCAGTTCGTGCCGTTCTTCCTGGGGCAGCGGACGCCGCCGTATGCGCGGGCGACCAGCGTCCAGAAGTGCATCCGCACCCCGGACATCGACGAGGTGGGCATCACCACCCGCCACAACACCTTCTTCCAGATGGCCGGCAACTTCTCGTTCGGCGACTACTTCAAGCGCGGCGCCATCGAGCTCGCATGGGAGCTGCTGACGTCGCCGGTCGAGGCGGGTGGCTACGGCATGGATCCCGAAAAGCTGTGGGCCACCGTGTATCTCGACGACGACGAGGCCGCCCAGCTGTGGCAGGACGTCGCCGGTCTGCCGCCGGAGCGCATCCAGCGCCGCGGCATGGCCGACAACTACTGGTCCATGGGCATCCCCGGGCCGTGCGGCCCGTCGTCGGAGATCTACTACGACCGCGGCCCGGCGTACGGCGTCGAGGGCGGCCCGGTGGCCAACGAGGACCGCTACATCGAGATCTGGAATCTCGTGTTCATGCAGAACGAGCGCGGCGCAGGCACCTCGAAGGAAGACTTCGAGATCCTCGGTTCGCTGCCGCGCAAGAACATCGACACCGGCATGGGCATCGAGCGGGTCGCCTGCCTGCTCCAAGGCGTCGACAACGTCTACGAGACCGACCTGCTGCGGCCCGTGATCGACGTCATCGCCGGTGTGGCGCCGCGGGCCTACGGCGCG
This sequence comes from Mycobacterium sp. MYCO198283, assembly GCF_021213805.1. Taxonomy (GTDB): domain Bacteria; phylum Actinomycetota; class Actinomycetes; order Mycobacteriales; family Mycobacteriaceae; genus Mycobacterium. The sequence continues at coordinate 244,386 of NZ_JAJQJI010000007.1, read as the reverse complement.
GGCAACGATCCCGACGACGTCCGCTACCGCGTGATCGCCGACCACAGCCGCACCGCGGCGATCATCATCGCCGACGGCGTCACCCCCGGCAACGAGGGCCGCGGCTATGTGCTGCGCCGGCTGCTGCGCCGCGTCATCCGGTCGGCCAAGCTCCTCGGCGTCGAGCAGCCGGTCATGGCGGACCTGATGGTGACCGTGCGCGACGCGATGGGCCCGTCCTACCCCGAACTGGTCTCCGACTTCGACCGCATCAGCCGCATCGCGGTCGCCGAGGAGACGGCCTTCAACCGCACGCTGTCGGCAGGGTCGCGGCTGTTCGCCGATGCGGTCAGCGCGACGCGCGCGGCCGGTGCCGCCACGCTGTCGGGCAGCGACGCCTTCACGCTGCACGACACCTACGGCTTCCCGATCGAACTCACCCTGGAGATGGCGGCCGAGGCCGGGCTGACGGTCGACGAGGAGGGCTTCCGCGGCCTGATGGCCGAGCAGCGCCGGCGCGCCAAGGCCGATGCCGCCGCGCGGAAACACGCCCACACCGACCTGACCGCCTACCGCGAGCTGGTCGACGCCGGGCCCACCGAATTCACCGGCTTCGACGAGTTGACCTCCGAGGCGCGCATCCTCGGGATCTTCGTCGACGGCGCCCGTGTGCCGGTGGTGGCGCACGACGGCTCCGGGAGGGCCGAACGCATCGAGCTGATCCTCGACCGCACGCCGCTCTACGCCGAATCCGGCGGCCAGCTCGCCGACGCCGGCAGCATCACCGGCACCGGGGCGAGCGCCGCGGCCAAGGCTGCGGTGACCGACGTGCAGAAGATCGCCAAGACGGTCTGGGTGCACCGGGTCACCGTCGAGTCGGGCGAGTTCGTCGAGGGTGACACCGTGGTGGCCGCCGTGGACGCCGGCTGGCGGCGCGGCGCCACGCAGGGCCATTCGGGCACCCACATGGTGCACGCCGCGCTGCGCCAGGTGCTCGGACCCAATGCGGTGCAGGCCGGTTCGCTGAACCGGCCCGGCTACCTGCGGTTCGACTTCAACTGGCAGGGCCCGCTGTCCGACGCGCAGCGCGCCCAGGTCGAGGACGTCGCCAACGAGGCCGTCGTCGCCGATTACGAGGTGCACAGCTTCACCACCGAGCTGGAGAAGGCCAAGGCGATGGGCGCCATGGCGCTGTTCGGCGAGGCCTATCCCGAGCAGGTGCGCGTCGTCGAGATCGGGGGACCGTTCTCGCTGGAAGTGTGCGGCGGCACCCACGTGCACAACTCGGCGCAGATCGGCCCGATCACCGTGATCGGCGAATCGTCGGTCGGATCCGGCGTGCGCCGCGTCGAGGCCTACGTCGGCATGGACTCCTTCCGGCACCTCGCCAAGGAGCGCGCGCTGATGGCGGGCCTGGCGTCGACGCTGAAAGTGCCGTCGGACGAGGTGCCCGCCCGGGTCGCGTCGCTGGTCGACCGGCTCAAGGCCGCCGAGAAGGAACTCGACCGGCTGCGGCTGGCCAACGCGCGGGCGGCCGCCGCGAACGCCGCCGCCGGGGCCGAGCAGGTGGGCAAGGTCCGGCTGGTGGCGCAGCGCATGTCCGGCGGCATGAGCGGCGGCGACCTGCGCAGCCTCGTCGGCGACGTACGCGGCCGGCTCGGCAGCGAGCCCGGCGTGGTCGCCCTGATCGCCGAGGGCCCCGACGCCACCGTGCCGTTCGTCGTCGCCGTCAACCCGGCCGCACAAGACCTCGGGCTGCGGGCCAACGACCTCGTGGCCACGCTGGGCGCGGCGGTCGGCGGTCGCGGCGGCGGCAAGGCCGACCTGGCGCAGGGCTCCGGGAAGGATCCGTCCGGTATCGACCGCGCGCTGGCTGCGCTGCGAGCCGAGGTCGGACGGAGCTAACCGGCGTGAGCGTGGCCGCAGAGCGGCTGCCGGACCGGCCCGGCAGCGACGATCCCGGACGGGGGCCGCGCATCGGCATCGACGTCGGCAGCGTCCGCATCGGCGTCGCGTCGTGCGATCCCGACGGCATCCTCGCCACGCCGGTCGAGACGGTGCGCCGGCAACGCGACGGCTCCCACCTGCGCCGGCTCCGCAACCTGGTGACGCAGGCCGGCGCCGTGGAGGTGGTCGTCGGGTTGCCGCGCACGCTGGCCGACCGGCAGGGCCCCGCCGCCGCCGACGCGATCGAGGTGGCCGACGCGCTGGCCGCGCGGATCGCCCCGGTGCCGGTGCGCATGGCCGACGAGCGGCTGACCACGGTGACGGCACAGCGGGCGCTGCGCGATGCGGGGGTCCGCGCGAAGAACCAGCGCGGCGTGGTCGACCAGGCGGCGGCGGTCGCGATCCTGCAGGGGTGGCTGGACGCGCGACGGGACGTACTCGCGGGGCGGCGAAAGGACCAGGGTGACTGATCGTCGGCGGGCAGAACCGGTCTCCGTCGGGCCCCCGCGGCGCGGCATGTCCCGCGTCGACCGCGTCAAAGCGCAGCGCACCGCGCGCCGCCGGCGCAACGCCAAAGTCCTGACGCTGTTCGCGCTGATCGCCGTGCTGGTCACCGCCGTCTTCCTCGGCTCCAAGCTGTGGCACAGCGTGTTCGGCAGCGGCGGCGGCGAGGACTTCGCCGGCGGCGGCGGCGAGGACGTCGTCGTGCAGGTGCATGCCGGCGACTCGACCAGCGCCATCGCGCAGATGCTGCAGGACCGCCGGGTGGTCGCGACCGCCCGGGCGTTCGTGCGGGCCGCCGACGGCAACGAGTCGATCACCGCCATCCAGCCCGGCTACTACAAGATGCGTACCGAGATCCCCGCCGCCGACGCCGTCGACCGCCTGACCGACCCGCAGAACCGGGTCGGTTCGCTGGTGATCCCGGAGGGGCGTCAGCTCGACGACGTGCAGGACCTCAAGACCGGCGCCGTCACCGAGGGCATCCTGACGCTGATCTCCAAGGCGACCTGCGTCGACCTCGACGGCGCGCAGCGGTGCGTCACCGCCGACGCGCTGCGCGACGCCGCCACCGGCGAATCGCCGGCCGCGCTCGGGGTCCCGGACTGGGCCGTGCAGCCGGTGACGGCGATGCGCACCGACCACCGCCGCCTCGAAGGCCTCATCGCGCCCGGCTCGTGGGACATCGACCCGTCGGCGTCGCCGGCGCAGATCCTCGCGACCCTGATCCGCGGCAGCGCGCTGCAGTACTCGCAGCAGGGGCTGGTCGACGCGGCGGCGCAGATCGGGCAGACCCCGTACCACCTGCTGACCATCGCCTCGCTGGTGCAGCGCGAGGCCACCCCGCAGGATTTCAGCAAGGTGGCGCGGGTGATCCTGAACCGGCTGCGCGAGAACCGGACCCTGGAGTTCGATTCGACCGTCAACTTCGCGCTGGACCGCACCGAGGTCGCCACCACCGACGCCGACCGGGCCCGCCGCACGCCGTGGAACACCTACGTGACGCCCGGGTTGCCCGCGACGCCGATCTGCTCGCCGGGAGCCGACGCGCTCGCCGCCGCCGAGGCGCCCGCGCCGGGCGACTGGCTGTACTTCGTCACCGTCGACATGCAGGGCACCACCCTGTTCACCGTCGACTACCAGCAGCACCTCGCCAACATCGAGCTGGCGCGGCGCAACGGTGTGCTCGATTCGGCCCGGTGAACGGCGCCGGTGGTGAAGGCCGGCGTGCGGCGGTCCTCGGGTCGCCGGTCGCGCACTCCCGGTCGCCGCAGCTCCATCTCGCCGCCTACCGCGCGCTCGGGTTGACCGGCTGGAGCTACGACCGCATCGAGTGCAACGCCGCTGAGTTGCCCGCGCTGGTCGGCGGGTTCGGCCCGGAGTGGGTGGGGGTGTCGGTCACGATGCCGGGGAAGTTCGCGGCGCTGCGGTTCGCCGACGAGCGCACCGAGCGCGCCCGCCTGCTCGGCTCCGCCAACACCCTGGTACGCACGGCCACCGGGTGGCGCGCCGACAACACCGACGTCGACGGCGTGAGCGGAGCGCTGGCCGCGGTGGTCGCCGGCGATGCGGGCGGGCGTGCCGTCGTGCTGGGCGCCGGGGGAACCGCGCCCGCCGCGATCGCCGGGCTGGCGCAGCTCGGCTACACCGACATCACCGTCGTGGCCCGCACCCCGGCCAAGGCGCAACCGCTCGTCGGGCTCGGCGGCCGGCTGGGCGTGGCGGTGCGGGCGACGGACTTCGACGGCGCCTCGGCGGCCGGTGCGACCGTCGTCGTGAGCACCATCCCGGCCGCCGCCGCGGCCGCGCACGCTCGCGCGTTCGCCGGCGCGCCGGTGCTGCTCGATGCGATCTACGAGCCGTGGCCCACGCCGCTGGCCGAGGCGGTGTCGGCCGCGGGCGGCACCGTCGTCAGCGGCCTGCAGATGCTACTGAACCAGGCGTACGCCCAGGTCGAGCAGTTCACCGGCCTTCCGGCGCCCAAATCGGCGATGTCAGCGGCCCTGGGGGACCGTTAGCCTTCGACAGTGGGGGAGATCGTCGCCGGTGTGCTGGTCGCCGGCTGGCTGGCCGCGTTGTCGGCGTTCGACATCCGGGCGCGGCGGTTGCCGAACTGGCTGACGCTGCCGGGCGCCGTCGTCGTCCTCGGCGCGGCCGTGGCGGCGGGCCGGGGCTGGCCGGCCGCGGCCGGTGCCGCCGCACTGGCCGGGCTCTATCTGGTGGTGCACCTCGGGTCGCCCGCCGCGCTGGGCGCCGGCGACGTCAAGCTCGCGATCGGGCTCGGCGCGCTGACCGGCGCTTTCGGCACGCCGGTGTGGACGCTCGCCGCGCTGGCTGCGCCGCTGGGCACCGCGCTGTGGGGGCTCGCCGTGCTGGTGCGTCCGGCCGGTCGCTCGCCCGCCGCCACCGTGCCGCACGGCCCGGCGATGTGCCTGGCGAGCGCGGCGGCCGTCGCGCTGGTGATCGTCTGACGCTCTTTCGCCGGTCGCTGCGACTGGGGACTTTCACTGGCCGGCTTCGACTTTCACACGCCGGCGGTGACTTTCACACCGGGGCGCCGACACGCCGATCCTCGCCGCCCTGGTGTGAGACTCGCCGCCCTGGTGTGGGACTCGACACCCTGGCGCAATAGTGAACGCCTCGCCCTGAAAGCGCCGCCGCCCAGCGGACGATGTGTCGCTCAGAGGCGGGCAACCGCAACGTCGTCCCGGCCGGCGACGGGTGTGACAGATGTGCCGCGTGGGGGCCGCGGCACGGACGATTCACTCGCCGCCGAGCACCCGTGGGAAGATGGGACGCGTGTTGCGATGGACCACAGCAGGCGAATCCCACGGTCGTGCCCTGGTGACCGTCCTGGAGGGGATGGTCGCCGGCGTCGAGGTCACGTCGGCCGACATCGCCGCCCAGCTGGCGCGCCGCCGGCTCGGCTACGGCCGCGGCGCCCGGATGAAGTTCGAGGCGGACCAGGTCACGGTGCTCGCCGGCGTGCGGCACGGGCGGACGCTGGGCGGTCCCATCGCCGTCGAGATCGGCAACACCGAGTGGCCCAAGTGGGAAACCGTGATGGCGCCCGACCCGGTGGCGCCCGAGGAACTCGACGACGTCGCCCGCAACGCCCCGCTCACCCGCCCCCGGCCGGGCCACGCCGATTACGCCGGCATGCTCAAGTACGGCTTCGACGACGCCCGCCCGGTGCTGGAGCGGGCGAGCGCCCGGGAGACCGCGGCGCGGGTCGCGGCGGGCACGGTCGCCCGCGAGTTTCTGCGGCAGGCGCTCGGGGTCGAGGTGCTGTCCCACGTCATCTCCATCGGCGCCTCGCAGCCCTACGACGGCCCGCCGCCCACCGCCGCCCACCTGTCCGCCATCGACGCCAGCCCCGTGCGGGCGTACTCCGGCGAGGCCGAGCGGTCCATGATCGCCGAGATCGAGGCGGCCAAGAAGGACGGCGACACGCTCGGCGGCGTCATCGAGGTGGTGGCCCTGAACCTGCCGATCGGACTCGGCTCCTTCACCAGCGGCGACGCCCGGCTCGACAGCCAGCTGGCCGCCGCGGTCATGGGCATCCAGGCGATCAAGGGCGTCGAGATCGGCGACGGCTTCGCGACGGCCCGCCGCCGCGGCAGCGTCGCCCACGACGAGATCTACCCCGGCCCCGACGGCGTGATCCGCTCCACCAACCGCGCCGGCGGGCTGGAAGGCGGCATGACCAACGGCCAGGCGCTGCGCGTGCGCGCGGCGATGAAGCCGATCTCGACGGTCCCGCGGGCGCTCGCGACGGTCGACATGGCCACCGGCGACGAAGCGGTGGCGATCCACCAGCGATCCGACGTGTGCGCGGTGCCCGCCGCCGGCGTGGTGGTGGAGGCGATGGTCGCGCTGGTGCTGGCGCGTGCGGCGCTGCAGAAGTTCGGCGGCGACTCACTGCGGGAGACCCGCACCAACATCGGCGCCTACCTCGACGCGGTGGCGGCGCGCGAAAAGCATCCGGCCGCGCGGGCCTCGGGCTAGGCCATGGCGCCCAGAGCCGTGCTCGTCGGGCTGCCCGGTGCGGGCAAGTCCACCATCGGCCGGCGGCTGGCGCGGGCCCTCGACACCACCTTCCTCGACACCGACGCCGCGATCGAGCAGCAGACCGGCCGCACCATCGCCGACATCTTCGCCACCGAGGGCGAAGCCGGCTTCCGGCGCATCGAGGAGCAGGTGGTGCGCGAGGCGCTCGCCACCCACGACGGCGTGCTGTCGCTGGGCGGCGGCGCCGTGACCACCCCCGGCGTGCGGGAGGCGCTGTCCGGCCACCCCGTCGTCTACCTGGAGATCACGGCGGCCGAAGGCGTGCGGCGCACCAGCGGCAACGCCAACCGGCCGCTGCTCGCCGGCGTCGACCGGGCCGAAAAGTTCCGGTCACTCATGGCCGAGCGCGCGCCGCTGTACCGCCGCGTGTCGACGATCCGCGTCAACACCAACCGGCGCAACCCCGGTGCGGTGGTGCGGCTGATCGCCGCCAAGCTGGAACAGCCGAACCGACGCCGGCGCCCGCCGTGGCGGCGCGTCGCCACCGCCCCCGCCGCCGACGCGGGACCCCCGTCGCCGGCACTGCTGGCCCGTCGAGCGGAGAAACGCCATGGCTGAACCGGCCGATCCGGTGACGATCGACGTCCGCGTCGACCCGCCCTACCCGGTGATCGTCGGGCACCAGCTGTCCGACGAGCTGCCCCGCTTGCTGGCGGGCGCCCACAAGGTCGCCATCGTCTACCAGCCGACGCTGGCGCAGCGCGCCGAGCGCGTGCGTGCGCAGCTGACCGACCACGGCTTCGACGCGCACCGCATCGAGATCCCGGACGCCGAGGACGGCAAGGACCTGCGCGTCGCCGGCTACCTGTGGGAAGTGCTGGGACGCATCGGGATCGGCCGCAAGGACGCGCTCGTCAGCCTCGGCGGCGGGGCGGCGACGGACGTGGCGGGCTTCGCGGCGGCCACCTGGCTGCGCGGCGTGGCCATCGTCCACATGCCGACCACGCTGCTGGCCATGGTCGACGCCGCCGTCGGCGGCAAGACCGGCATCAACACCGAGGCCGGCAAGAACCTCGTCGGCGCCTTCCACCAGCCCGCCGGTGTGCTCGTCGACCTCGACGTGCTGACCACGCTGCCCGCCAACGAGCTCGTCGCCGGCATGGCGGAGGTGGTCAAGGCCGGGTTCATCGCCGACCCGGTCATCCTCGACCTCATCGAGGCCGATCCGGCCGCCGCCGTCGACCCGGCGAAAGACGTGCTGCCCGAACTCATCCGGCGCTCGATCGCCGTCAAGGCCGAGGTGGTGGCCGCCGACGAGAAGGAGTCCGCGCTGCGCGAGATCCTCAACTACGGGCACACGCTGGGCCACGCGATCGAGCGCCGCGAGCGCTACCAGTGGCGTCACGGCGCGGCGGTGTCGGTGGGGCTGGTGTTCGCCGCGGAGCTGGGGAGACTGTCCGGACGGCTCGACGACGCCACCGCCGAGCGCCACCGCGCGATCCTCACCTCGCTCGGGCTGCCCGTCAGCTACGACGCCGACGCGCTGCCGCAGCTCATCGAGTACATGGCGGGCGACAAGAAGTCCCGCGCCGGCGTGCTGCGCTTCGTGGTGCTCGACGGCCTCGCCAAACCGGGGCGACTGGAAGGGCCCGATCCGGCGCTGCTGGCCGCCGCCTACTCCGAGCTGCGGGAGGCCTCGTGAGCCGCACCGTCACCGTCATCAACGGGCCCAACCTCGGCCGGCTGGGACTGCGGGAGCCCGCCGTCTACGGCCGCACCACGCACGCCGAGCTCGTCGCGCTCATCGAGCGGGAGGCGGCGGAGCTGGGGCTGACGGCGGTCGTGCGCCAGAGCGACAGCGAAGCGCAGCTCTTGCAGTGGATTCACGACGCCGCCGACGCCGGCCAGGCGGTGATCCTCAACGCCGGCGGGCTGACCCACACCTCGGTGGTGCTGCGCGACGCGTGCGCGGAGCTGACGGCACCACTGATCGAGGTGCACATCTCCAACGTGCACGCCCGCGAGGCGTTTCGGCACCACTCTCACCTGAGCGCGGTGGCGACCGGCGTGATCGTCGGGCTCGGCGTACAGGGCTATCTGTTGGCGCTGCGCTACTTGGCCGACTCGCCCGACGACGACGTCGCCGCGGGCTGAGTGGCCGAGTCGTCGTCGCGCACGGCGGCGAACACGTCGGTGTCGGTGTTGTCGCCGCTGTCGTCGCGCGGCTTTCCGCCGCGCCGCACCGACGGCTCGTCGGGCCGGCTCCGGTCGACGAGCCAGCGGCCGACGGCGACCCCGAGGATCGCGGGCAGGAAGACCAGCAGCGCCGTGAACGCCGCGAACGTGCTGATCTCGTTGAGCAGCCCCTCGGCGTACAGCTCGGTGTAGAACTTCGAGATCAGCCACGCGATCAGGCCGCTGAGGATGCCCGCGACCAAGCCCGCGAGCAGCCACGTCATCGCCAGGTCGTCGCGCCGGTCGGGGTCGGGGTTGGCGCGCGCGTCGGCGCGGCCGTCCACGTAACCCCACACGGCGACCACGACCCCGAAGATCACCACCAGCGAGACGCTGATCATCAGGGCCTTCGTCTCGAACATGTTGATGAGGGCCGACTGCACCAGCCGGAGGATCACCATTGCCGCGGCGAAGACCAGCCCGCGCATCAACCACGACTTCATGGGGCCACAGCGTAGCGAGTAGCGTCGGCGGCTGTGACGGAAACCTCTCGTCGGGCCGAACTGCGCACCCGGTTACAGCAGGCCGAGCTGGATGCGCTGCTGGTCAGCGACTTGGTGAACGTGCGCTACCTGTCCGGGTTCACCGGCTCCAACGCCGCGTTGCTCGTCTTCGCCGACGACCGCGAGCCCGTGCTCGCCACCGACGGCCGCTACCGCACGCAGGCCGCCGCCCAGGCGCCCGATCTGCGGGTCGACATCGAGCGGGCCTGCGGCCCGCACCTGGCGGCCGAGGCCGCCCGGGCCGGCGCGGGCCGGTTGGGCTTCGAAAGCCACGTCGTGACCGTCGACGCCTACGACGGGCTGGCCGCCGCGTGCGGTGACGGCGCCTCCCTGGTGCGGGCGTCCGGCCACGTCGAGGCGCTGCGGGAGGTCAAGGAGGACGCCGAGGTCGCGCTGCTGCAGGCGGCCTGCGACGCGGCGGACGCGGCGCTGCGAACGCTGGTGGAGCGGGGCGGCATCCGGCCGGGCCGCACCGAGAAAGAGGTCGGCCGCGACCTGGAGGCGCTGATGTTCGACCACGGCGCCGACGGGGTGTCCTTCGAGACCATCGTCGCGGCCGGTGCGAACTCGGCGGTGCCGCATCACCGGCCGACGGGCGCGGTGCTCGCGGCGGGCGACTTCGTGAAGATCGACTTCGGGGCGCTGGTCGCCGGGTACCACTCCGACATGACCCGCACCTTTGTCCTCGGGCCGCCCGCCGACTGGCAGCGGGAGATCTACGAGCTGGTGGCGCAGGCGCAGCGGGCGGGCCGCGAAGCGCTCGCACCGGGCGCCGCGCTGCGCGACGTCGACGGCGCGGCCCGGCGGGTGATCGCCGACGCCGGCCACGCCGAACGCTTCTCCCACGGCCTGGGTCACGGTGTCGGGCTGCAGATCCACGAAGCGCCCGGAATCGGCGCCACCGCCGTCGGTACACTGCGTACTGGCTCGACGGTCACCGTGGAGCCCGGGGTCTACCTGCCCGGTCGCGGCGGTGTCCGCATCGAGGACACGCTGGTCGTGCGTGGCGGAGATCCGCACCTGCTTACCCGGTTCCCTAAGGAACTGGCCATTCTCTGACCCGAGGAGTTCCCCACCGTGGCATCGACTGCCGATTTCAAGAACGGCCTCGTGCTGGTGATCGACGGCAACCTGCAGCAGATCATCGAGTTCCAGCACGTCAAGCCCGGCAAGGGTCCCGCGTTCGTGCGGACCAAGCTCAAGAACGTGCTGACCGGCAAGGTCGTCGACAAGACGTTCAACGCCGGCGTGAAGGTGGAGACCGCCACCGTCGACCGGCGCGACACCACCTACCTCTACCGCGACGGCTCCGACTTCGTGTTCATGGACAGCCAGGACTACGAGCAGCACGCGCTGCCGGAGTCGCTGGTCGGTGACGCGGCGAAGTTCCTGCTCGAGGGCATGCCGGTGCAGGTGGCCTTCCACGACGGCGCCCCGCTCTACCTCGAGCTCCCGACCACTGTGGAGATGGTGGTGACGCACACCGAGCCGGGTCTGCAGGGCGACCGCTCGAACGCCGGCACCAAGCCCGCCACCGTCGAGACCGGCGCCGAGATCCAGGTGCCGCTGTTCATCAACACCGGCGACAAGCTCAAGGTCGACTCCCGCGACGGCAGTTACCTCGGCCGGGTGAATGGCTGATCGCCCGGACCGGGGACGCCATCAGGCGCGCAAGCGGGCGGTCGACCTGCTGTTCGAGGCCGACCAGCGCGGCCTGACGCCCGCGGAGGTGGCCGAGGGCCGCAACCGGATCGCGGGGCGGCAGGGCGATGTGGCGCCGCTGAACCCCTACACGCTGACAGTCGCGCGCGGCGTCACCGAGCACCAGGCGCACATCGACGACCTGATCGCCTCGCACCTGCAGGGCTGGACGCTCAACCGGCTGCCGGCGGTGGACCGGGCCATCCTGCGGGTGGCGGTGTGGGAGCTGCTGCACGCCGACGACGTGCCCGAACCGGTGGCGGTCGACGAGGCCGTCGAGCTCGCCAAGCAGCTGTCCACCGACGAGTCGCCCGGGTTCGTCAACGGCGTGCTGGGGCAGGTCATGCTGGTGACCCCGCAGATCCGCGCGGCCGCGGCGGCCGTGCGGCGCGGCGAGCCCTAGGCGAGCAGCTCCCGCACCTCGTCGAGCACCTCGTCGGGCGCGATGTCGGCGACGATCGGGACGTCGTGCTCGCAGCGCGGCGTCTCCGGGCGGGTGCAGTCGCGGCCGCACAGCGGGCACTGCGTGGTGAACGACATCAGCACCCGGTGCCGCAGCCGGCCCAGCGGCGCGGCGTTGAACGCGTTGCCGATCCAGTAGATCCCCACGGTGGGCGTGCCGACGGCCTGCGCGAGGTGACGGACGCCGCTGTCGTTGCCGAGCAGCACGTCGCCGGCGTCGAGCACGCCGACGAGCGCCGCCAGGTCCAGGCCGTCGAGCACCGTGACCCGGTGGCGCGCGCCGCCGACCACCATGCCGTCGACCTTGGCGGCGACGTCGCGCATCACGGTCCGCTCGGCGGCGGTGCCCACGATCACCGCGCGGGCGCCGTCGCGCAGGCACGCGGCGGCGACCGCGGCGAAGTGCTCGGGCGGCCACCGGCGCCGCGGATCCCGGGCGCCCGGATGGATGACGAGCGTCGGCCGGTCCGACGGCGGCAGCACCCGCCGTGCTGCGGCGCGATCGGCGTCGGTGACCTCGACGCGCGGATCGAGGGTGACCGGCGGTGCGCCCGCGAGCCCGGCCACCTCCAGCCAGCGCAGCACCGCGTGCTGGTAGGGCCGGTACGGCAACCAGCGCGTCAGCTCGGCCGCATCGGGGGTGCGGGTGCCGACCGTCCACCGCGGCGCCAGCGCCAGCAGGAACGGATTGGACCACCGGCCGCCGCCGTGCAGCTGCACGCCCAGGTCGATCGGCCGCCGGCACACCGCGTCCCGGAACGCCCGCGGATCGTTGCCCTCACCGTTGCCAGCACCCACATCGTGGACGCCGTGGGCGTACGGCAGCGGCACCACCTCGGTCACCGCCGACGGCCGACCGCGATACAGCTGGTCGTTGCCGGGCGCGCACATCAGCACGATCTCGGCGTCCGGGTAGGCGGCGGCCAGCGCGTCGATCGCCGGCCCGGCCAGCAGCACATCGCCCAGCCCGTCACCGCGCAGGACCGCGATGCGGCGGACGTCAGGCCATCGATCCGCTACCGGTCCGACGGCCCGCACGTCACGAGGTCGATCCGCCGAGCGCGTCGGCGTCGCCGAGCGCCGACATCACGGCATTCGGGCCGTCGAAGCTGTCCTTCTTGAGCCCGCGCAGTGCCTCGACCAGCTCCTTGTCGGCGCCGTTGCTCTCGGCGTGCTTGGCAAGGTCCTCCGCCGATCCGGGGTAGTCGAAACCGCCGAGGCTCTTCTGTACTTCGGTCACCTGAAATCCCATGCGGCTGAGCTACCCGCTGCCCGCGGCCAGAAACCGGCCGACGCCGAACCGCCCGGTGACGCGATCCTTACGGACCGGCGTCAGCCCACGAGTTCGGCGTAGGTGCGCCGGACGAATTTCGGCTGCGCGGCCTGCAGCCGCAGCAGCGAGGTGTTGCCGGCGATCGCGGCAGCTGCGTCGGCGCCGAAGTTCGGCATGTTCTGCACGAGGTAGAGCAGGATCAGGTCGTTCTCCGGGTCCGCCTGCCACCAGGTGCCGTATGCGCCCGGCCAGCCGAAGGTGCCCCGACCGCCGGGCCCGAACAGCCGCTGCGCCTGCACCGGGTCGGTGACCACCGAGAGGTTCAACCCGAAGCCCCGGCCCACCCAGAACGGCATGCCGAGGAAGGGGTGGCGCTTCTGGTCGGCGGTGAGCCGGTCGGTGCGCATGGCGGTCACCGAGTCCGGCGTGAGCACCCGAACACCGTCGACCTCGCCGCCGCCCAGCAGCATGCGGGCGAACCGCAGATAGTCGTCGGCGGTGGAGTACAGGTTGGCGCCGCCCATGCAGAACCGCGGCGGCTTGACCGCGGGCGGGCCCATCGCGTCGTCGCGCAGCGTGTCGCCGTCGAGCCGGTACATCGTCGCGACGCGCCCGCGGGCCTGCGGGCTGACGTAGAAGCCGGTGTCGGCCATGCCGAGCGGTTTGAGGATCCGCTCGACGAGGACGTCGTGCAGCGTCGCGCCGGTCAGCCGCTCCACCAGGATGCCGAGCACGTCGGTGGCCACGCTGTAGGTCATCTTCTCGCCCGGCTGATGGTGCAGCGGCAGCTCGGCGACCTCGGCAAGCCAGGCGGCGGGGTCCTGGCGCGCGGAGATGCGGCCGTAGGCGCGCGCCAGCGGCCCGGGGACGGAGAAGAAGTAGGCGAGCCCGCTGCGGTGGGTCATCAGGTCGTCGACCGTGATCGCCCGCTGCGCCGGATGGGTGCGGTCCAGCTCGCCGCCGGGTTCGTCGAGGACCCGCATGTCGGAGAGCTCCGGCAGGTACTCGGTGACGGGATCGGTCAGCGCCAGCCGGCCTTCCTCGACCAGCGTCATCGCGGCGGCGACGGTCACCGGCTTGGTCATCGAGGCGATGCGGAAGATGGTGTCGCGCTGCATCGGTGCGCGCGTGCCGACGTCGCGGTGCCCGATCTCGTTGACCTGCACGACGTTTCCGCGGTGCCATACGAGGGTCACCGCACCGGAGAGCAGGCCGGCGTCGACGACCTGCTCGATGGCGGCGCGGTTGCGGTCGAGCGTCACCGGCTCAGCATCCCGTGCAGCTCGTCGAGGCGGTACGGCGGGGTGTCGTGGGTGACGCCTGATAGGCTGCCCGGCAGTTCGACGTCCTTTAACGATCCGTCCCGTGAGGCGGAGAAGGAGGTCCGGGTCGCGCGTGGGCAATCCTGACAACCCCGACCGGGAGCTGATGACCGCAGCCGACGTCGGCCGCACCATTTCCCGCATCGCGCATCAGATCATCGAGAAGACCGCCCTGGACGGCGGCGCCGACGCCCCGCGCGTCGTCCTGCTCGGCATCCCGACCCGCGGCGTGACGCTGGCGGCCCGGCTGGCGGCGAAGATCGCCGAGTTCGCCGGCGTGACCGTCGCGCACGGCGCCCTCGACATCACGCTGTACCGCGACGATTTGGCCAACAAGCCACCGCGGCCGTTGGCGGACACCGTCATCCCCGCCGGCGGCATCGACAACGCGCTGGTGGTGCTGGTCGACGACGTGCTCTACACCGGACGCTCGGTGCGCGCCGCGCTCGACGCGCTGCGCGACATCGGCCGGCCGAAGGCGGTGCAGTTGGCGGTGCTGGTGGATCGCGGCCACCGCGAGCTCCCGGTGCGCGCCGACTACGTGGGGAAGAACGTGCCGACCTCGCGCAGCGAGAACGTCAAGGTGCGGCTCGCCGAGGACGACGGCGTCGACGGGATCTGGATCGCACCGCACGGAGGGCCGCAGCGATGAGCGCTTGCGCGAAGAGCGGACGGGCTCAGCGATGACTCGTCATCTGCTGGCGGCCGGCGACCTGAGCCGCGACGAGGCGCTGGCGATCCTCGACGACGCCGACCACTTCCGGGAGGCGCTGCTGGGCCGCGAGGTGAAGAAGTTGCCCACGCTGCGCGGCCGCACCGTGATCACGATGTTCTACGAGAATTCCACCCGCACCCGGGTGTCGTTCGAGGTGGCCGGCAAGTGGATGAGCGCCGACGTCATCAACGTCAGCGCGTCGAGCTCGTCGGTGAGCAAGGGCGAGTCGCTGCGCGACACGGCGCTGACGCTGCGGGCCGCCGGCGCCGACGCGCTGATCATCCGGCATCCGGCATCCGGTGCGGCGCAGCAACTTTCGTCCTGGACGGCGGAGCCGGACGGCTCCGGACCCAGTGTGATCAACGCGGGTGACGGCACCCACGAGCACCCGACGCAGGCGCTGCTTGACGCGCTGACGCTGCGGCAGCGGCTCGGCGGCATCGAGGGCCGCCGCGTGGTGATCGTCGGCGACATCCTGCACAGCCGGGTCGCCCGCTCGAATGTGATGCTCCTCGCGACGCTGGGCGCCGAGGTGGTGCTGGTCGCGCCGCCGACGCTGCTGCCGGTGGGGGTGGCCGGCTGGCCGGTGACGGTGTCGCACGACCTCGACGCCGAGCTGCCCGCCGCCGACGCCGTGCTGATGCTGCGCGTGCAGGCCGAGCGGATGAACGGCGGCTTCTTCCCCTCGGCGCGCGAGTACTCGGTGCTCTACGGGCTGTCGGATCGCCGCCAGGCGATGCTGCCGGGCCACGCGGTGGTGCTGCATCCCGGACCGATGCTGCGCGGGATGGAGATCGCCCACTCGGTGGCCGACTCGCCGCAATCGGCGGTGCTGCAACAGGTCTCGAACGGAGTGCATGTGCGGATGGCGGTGCTGTTCCACCTGCTGGTGGGTAGCGATGCGGCGGTCGGCGCATGAGCACGCTGATCACCGGGGTTCGCCCGTACGGCGAGGGCGAGCCGGTCGACGTGCTGGTCGCCGACGGCCAGATCGCCGGGATCGGCGCCGAGCTGTCGATCCCGGACGACGCCGACGTGATCGACGCCCGGGGCCAGGTGTTGCTGCCCGGGTTCATCGACCTGCACACCCACCTGCGCGAACCGGGCCGCGAATACGCCGAGGACATCGAGACCGGTTCGGCCGCCGCGGCGCTCGGCGGGTACACGGCGGTGTTCGCGATGGCCAACACCGAGCCGGTCGCCGACTCCGTCGTCGTCACCGACCACGTGTGGCGGCGCGGCCGGCAGGTCGGGCTGGTCGACGTGCACCCGGTCGGTGCCGTCACGGTCGGGCTCGCCGGTCAGCAGCTCACCGAGATGGGGCTGATGGCCGCCGGCGAAGCGCAGGTGCGGATGTTCTCCGACGACGGCAGCTGCGTGGCCGACCCGCTGGTGATGCGCCGCGCGCTGGAGTACGCGACCGGGCTGGGCGTGCTGGTCGCCCAGCACGCCGAGGAGCCGCGGCTCACCGCCGGCGCCGTCGCCCACGAGGGGCCGAACGCCGCCCGGCTCGGGCTGGCCGGCTGGCCGCGCGCCGCCGAGGAGTCGATCGTCGCCCGCGACGCGCTGCTGGCCCGCGACGCCGGCGCGCGCATCCACATCTGCCACGCCTCGACGGCGGGCACCGTGGAGATCGTCCGGTGGGCCAAGGAGCAGGGCATCGCCATCACCGCCGAGGTGACACCGCACCATCTGCTGCTCGACGACTCGCGGCTCGCCGGCTACGACGGCGTCAACCGCGTGAACCCGCCGCTGCGCGAGGCCGACGACGCGGTCGCGCTGCGCAGGGCGCTCGCCGACGGCGTGATCGACTGCGTGGCCACCGATCACGCGCCGCACGCCGAGCACGAGAAGTGCGTGGAGTTCGCGGCCGCGCGGCCCGGCATGCTCGGGCTGCAGACCGCGCTGTCGGTGGTGGTGCAGACGATGGTGGCGCCCGGGCTGCTCGACTGGCGGGGCGTCGCGCGGGTGATGAGCGAGAACCCGGCCCGCATCGCCGGCCTGCCGGACCAGGGCCGGCCGATCGAGGTCGGGGAGCCGGCCAACCTGACCGTCGTCGACGCCGACGCGACCTGGTCGGTGCGCGGTGCCGCGTTGGCCAGCCGTGCGTCGAACACGCCGTACGAGGCCATGACGCTGCCCGCCGTGGTCACCGCGACGCTGCTGCGCGGCCGGGTGACGGCGCGGAACGGGAAAGCGGAGCCGCTGTGAACACCGGAACGCTCGTCGCGTCGCTGGTCATGGCGGCCGTGCTGGTCCTGGTGATCGGCGTCGTGATCCGGCAGATGCTGCGCGGCTGGATGCGGCGCGCGCAGCGCCAGGTCGAGGCCATCGGCAGCCTGCCCCCGCTGCCCGACACCGTCGGGCCGGCGATCATCGCGCCGACGCGGGGGCTCTACGTCGGCAGCACGCTGGTCGGGTCCACGCCGGGCTCGCCGGCGTGGCTGGACCGGGTCGCGGTCGGCGACCTGGGGTATCGCACCAAGGCGGTGCTCACGCGGTATCCGGAGGGCATCATGGTGCAGCGCAGCGGCGGGACGCCGATCTGGATTCCCGACGAGTCGATCACCGAGATCCGCGCCGAACGCCGGCTCGCGGGCAAGGTGCTCACCCACGACGGCATCTTGGCGATCCGCTGGCGCCTGCCGTCCGGCACCGAGATCGACACCGGCTTCCGCGGCGACGACGAACAGGACTATGCGACATGGCTGGGGGAAGCGGCGTGACCGGAAAAGCGCTCCTCGTTCTGGAGGACGGCCGGGTGTTCACCGGCACCGAGTTCGGTGCGGTGGGCCAGACGCTGGGGGAGGCGGTGTTCTCCACCGGCATGTCCGGCTATCAGGAGACCCTGACCGATCCCAGCTACCACCGGCAGATCGTGGTGGCCACCGCGCCGCAGATCGGCAACACCGGCTGGAACACCGAGGACGCCGAGAGCCGCGGCGACCGCATCTGGGTGGCCGGCTACGCGGTGCGCGACCCGTCGCCGCGGCCGTCGAACTGGCGGTCGACGACCACGCTCGACGAGGAGCTGACGCGGCAGGGCATCGTCGGCATCGCCGGCATCGACACCCGCGCCGCGGTGCGCCATCTGCGCAGCCGCGGCTCGATGAAGGCCGGCATCTTCTCCGGAGCCGCGCTGGCATCCACCGACGAGCTGCTGGAGCGGGTGCGCACGCAGCCGGCGATGCTGGGCGCCGACCTGGCCGGCGAGGTCAGCACCGACAGCGGCTACGTCGTGGATCCCGACGGGCCGCACCGGCTCACGGTCGCCGCGTTCGACCTCGGCATCAAGACCAACACGCCGCGCAACTTCGCCCGCCGCGGCATCCGCTGCCACGTGCTGCCGTCGGGCGCGTCATTCGACGAGGTGGTCGCGCTCAACCCGGACGGCGTGTTCCTGTCCAACGGGCCCGGCGACCCGGCGACCGCCGACCACATCGTCGGCGTCACACAGCAGGTGCTCGACGCCGGCATCCCGCTGTTCGGCATCTGCTTCGGCAACCAGCTGCTGGGGCGGGCGCTCGGCCGTTCGACCTACAAGATGACGTTCGGGCACCGCGGCATCAACGTGCCGGTGATCGACCACGCCACCGGCAGCGTGGCGATCACCGCCCAGAACCACGGCTTCGCGCTGGAGGGCGAGGCGGGCGAGGAGTTCGACACGCCGTTCGGCCGGGCCGTCGTCAGCCACACCTGCGCCAACGACGGGGTGGTCGAGGGGCTGCGGCTGCTCGACGGGCGGGCGTTCTCGGTGCAGTACCACCCGGAGGCCGCCGCCGGCCCGCACGACGCCAACTACCTGTTCGACCAGTTCGTCGACCTGATGGAAGGGGAGAAGTGAGCCCGGTTCCCGCGAGCGTGCGTGTCTGCACCGCGACACGCCGCACATCCCGTACCGCGGCGCACGCTCGCACCGCGGCGGGGGTGCGCTGAATGCCCAGACGCGAGGACCTGCAACACGTGCTGGTGATCGGCTCCGGGCCGATCGTGATCGGGCAGGCCGCCGAATTCGACTACTCCGGCACCCAGGCGTGCCGGGTGCTGCGGGCCGAAGGGCTGCAGGTCACCCTGATCAACTCCAACCCGGCGACGATCATGACCGACCCGGAGTACGCCGACAACACCTACATCGAGCCCATCACGCCGGCGTTCGTCGAGAAGGTGATCGCCCAGCACGCCGAGCGCGGCAACCGCATCGACGGGCTGCTCGCGACCCTCGGCGGGCAGACGGCGCTCAACACCGCCGTCGCGTTGAGCGACAACGGTGTGCTGGAGCGCTACGGCGTCGAGCTGATCGGCGCGGACTTCGAGGCCATCCAGCGCGGCGAGGACCGGCAGCGGTTCAAGGACATCGTCGCCAAGGTCGGCGGGGAGTCGGCGCGCAGCCGGGTGTGCTTCACGATGGCCGAGGTCCGCGAGACCGTCGAGGAGCTCGGCCTGCCGGTCGTCGTCCGGCCGAGCTTCACCATGGGCGGCCTCGGGTCCGGCATGGCCTACGCCGCCGACGACGTGGAACGGATGGCCGGCGACGGCCTGGCCGCCTCGCCGAGCGCGAACGTGCTGATCGAGGAGTCGATCTACGGCTGGAAGGAATACGAGCTCGAGCTCATGCGCGACGGCCACGACAACGTCGTCGTCGTGTGCTCGATCGAGAACTTCGACCCGATGGGGGTGCACACGGGCGACTCGGTGACGGTGGCGCCGGCGATGACGCTGACCGACCGCGAGTACCAGGCCATGCGCGACCTCGGCATCGCGATCCTGCGCGAGGTCGGCGTCGACACCGGCGGCTGCAACATCCAGTTCGCGGTGAACCCGGCGGACGGCCGGCTCATCGTCATCGAGATGAACCCGCGGGTCTCGCGGTCCAGCGCGCTGGCGTCCAAGGCCACCGGGTTCCCGATCGCCAAGATCGCCGCGAAGCTCGCGATCGGCTACACGCTCGACGAGATCGTCAACGACATCACCAAGGAGACGCCGGCCTGCTTCGAGCCGACGCTGGACTACGTGGTCGTCAAGGCGCCGCGGTTCGCGTTCGAGAAGTTCCCCGGCGCCGACGCCACGCTGACCACCACCATGAAGTCGGTCGGCGAGGCGATGGCGCTGGGCCGCAACTTCGCCGAGGCGCTCGGCAAGGTGATGCGCTCGCTGGAGACCACGCGCGCAGGCTTCTGGACCGGCCCGGACCCCGACGGTGACGTCGCGGCGGTGCTGGAACGGCTGCGGACGCCCACCGAGGGCCGGCTCTACGACATCGAGCTGGCGCTGCGGCTCGGTGCGTCGGTCGAGGAGGTCGCGGCCGCGTCCGGGGTGGACCCGTGGTTCGTCGACCAGATCGCCGGGTTGCAGACCCTGCGGACTCAGCTGACCGAGGCGCCGGTCCTCGACGCCGACCTGCTGCGGCGCGCCAAGTACAGCGGGCTTTCGGACCGGCAGATCGCCGCGCTGAGACCGGAACTGGCGGGCGAGACCGGCGTGCGCGCGCTGCGCCAGCGGCTCGGCATCCATCCGGTGTACAAGACGGTCGACACCTGCGCGGCCGAGTTCGAGGCCAAGACCCCCTACCACTACAGCTCCTACGAGCTGGACCCTGCCGCCGAGACCGAGGTCGGGCCGCAGACCGAGCGTCCGAAGGTGCTGATCCTCGGGTCGGGACCCAACCGCATCGGGCAGGGCATCGAGTTCGACTACAGCTGCGTGCACGCCGCCACGACGCTGAGTCAGGCGGGCTTCGAGACCGTGATGGTCAACTGCAACCCCGAGACGGTGTCCACCGACTACGACACCGCTGACCGGCTCTACTTCGAGCCGCTGACCTTCGAGGACGTGCTGGAGGTCTACCACGCCGAACAGGCGTCGGGGGCCGGTGGTCCCGGCGTGGTGGGCGTGATCGTGCAGCTCGGTGGCCAGACGCCGCTGGGGCTCGCGCAGCGACTCGCCGACGCCGGCGTGCCGATCGTCGGCACCCCGCCGGAGGCGATCAACCTGGCCGAGGACCGCGGCGCGTTCGGCGACGTGCTGGCGACCGCCGGACTGCCGGCGCCGCGCTTCGGGCTGGCCACCAGCTTCGAGCAGGCGCGCCGCATCGCCGCCGAGATCGGCTATCCGGTGCTGGTGCGGCCGTCCTACGTGCTCGGCGGGCGCGGCATGGAGATCGTCTACGACGAGGCGACGCTGGAGGGCTACATCACCCGCGCCACCGAGCTGTCACCGGAGCACCCGGTGCTGGTCGACCGCTTCCTGGAGGACGCGATCGAGATCGACGTCGACGCGCTGTGCGACGGCACCGAGGTGTACATCGG
The DNA here is from genome assembly GCF_021213805.1 of Mycobacterium sp. MYCO198283. Lineage (GTDB taxonomy): Bacteria > Actinomycetota > Actinomycetes > Mycobacteriales > Mycobacteriaceae > Mycobacterium. The sequence continues at coordinate 223,432 of NZ_JAJQJI010000007.1, read as the reverse complement.
CGGGATCATGGAGCACATCGAGGAGGCCGGCATCCACTCCGGCGACTCGGCGTGCGCGCTGCCGCCGGTGACGCTGGGCCGCACCGACATCGACAACGTGCGGCGGGCCACCGCCGCGATCGCGCACGGCATCGGCGTGGTCGGGCTGCTCAACGTGCAATACGCGCTCAAGGACGACGTGCTCTACGTGCTGGAGGCCAACCCCAGGGCGAGCCGTACCGTGCCCTTCGTCTCCAAGGCCACCGCCGTGCCGCTCGCCAAGGCGTGCGCCCGGGTGATGCTCGGCGCCACCATCGCCGAACTGCGCGCCGAGGGCGTGCTGGCCGCCGAGGGCGACGGCGCCACCGCGGCGCCGCACGCCCCGATCGCGGTCAAGGAGGCGGTGCTGCCCTTCAACCGGTTCCGCCGCGCCGACGGAGCCCAGGTCGATTCGCTGCTCGGCCCCGAGATGAAGTCGACCGGCGAGGTCATGGGCATCGACCGCGACTTCGGCACCGCGTTCGCCAAGAGCCAGACCGCCGCGTACGGCTCGCTGCCGATGTCGGGCACGGTGTTCGTGTCGGTCGCCAATCGGGACAAGCGGTCGCTGGTGTTCCCCGTCAAACGCCTCGCCGATCTCGGGTTCCGCGTGCTGGCCACCGAGGGCACCGCGGAGATGTTGCGGCGCAACGGAATCCCGTGCGACGTGGTGCGCAAGCACTATGAGAGTCCAAGTGGAACCGACGACACGCGGCCGTCGGCGGTCGACGTCGTCCGCGCCGGCCAGGTGCAGATGGTGATCAACACCCCGTACGGCAACTCCGGCCCGCGGGTCGACGGGTATGAGATCCGGGCGGCCGCGGTGGCGGCGAGCATTCCGTGTGTCACGACGGTGCAGGGCGCGTCGGCGGCCGTGCAGGGCATCGAGGCGGGGATCCGCGGCGACATCGGCGTGCGGTCGGTGCAGGAGTTGCACAGCGCCCTGGGGCACTGACGTGGCGGGCCGCTTCGGCGTCCGGCTGGCCGGGGCGATGGCGGCCCGCGGCCCGCTGTGTGCGGGCATCGACCCGCATCCGGAGCTGTTGCGGGCGTGGGGCCTGCCGGTGGACGTCGACGGGCTCGCGGCGTTCAGCGACGCCTGCGTCGAGGCGTTCGCCGGCTGCGCCGCCGTGAAGCCGCAGGTCGCCTTCTACGAGGCCTACGGGTCGGCGGGGTACGCGGTGCTGGAGCGCACGATCGCGGCGCTGCGTCACGCCGGGGTGCTGGTGATCGCCGACGCCAAGCGCGGCGACATCGGGTCGACGATGGCCGCCTACGCCGCCGCGTGGGCGGGCGACTCGCCGCTGGCGGCCGACGCCGTCACCGCGTCGCCGTATCTCGGCTTCGGCTCGCTGACACCGCTGCTGGCGGCCGCCGACGCCACCGACCGGGGTGTGTTCGTGCTGGCCGCCACCTCCAACCCCGAGGGCGCCACCGTGCAGCACGCCGCGGTGGGCAACGGCACGGTCGCGCAGTCGATCGTCGATGCCGCCGCGCAGCGCAATGCGGCGGCGGCGCCGGACCCGGGGTCGACGGGCGTCGTCGTCGGTGCGACGGTCGCCGCGCCGCCGCGGCTGGCCCACCTCAACGGGCCCGTGCTGGTTCCCGGCATCGGTGCCCAGGGCGGCGCCGTCGAGCACCTGCGGGCCTGGGAGCTGCCGCCCGGCATGCTGCTGCCGACGGTCTCGCGGGACATCCTGCGCGCGGGGCCGGACGTGTGCGCGCTGCGGGCGGCCGCCGAGAGGGTGCGCGACACGCTGGCGTAGCCGGGGCCACGCCAGCGTGCCGGCGCCGTCACGCCGTGGCGCTCACAACCGGATCCACTGGCCGAGGAACCAGAACCCCCAGCCGTCGCCGTTGCCGGCGGGCAGCGGGACGACCCGCTGACCGTGGTAGTCGAACGGCTGGTGATCGTGGCGGGCCTGTTCGATGCCGCGCTCCGGCCCGGCGGCCGGCGCCGGCTGGCAGGGCGCGCCATGCGGACCGCCGCACGGAGCGCCCGGGTCGGCGGCGGCGGTGGCCACTCCCAGGCCCAGCCCGCCGAGACCCACGGCTCCCAGCACCAGGCCTGCGCTCACGAGGTGTTTCACGGTCATCTGCTCCTTTTCGTCGGTGTGGTGAAGCAGGTGCTTCGGTCGCGACGGTAGGAACCGGGGATGAGCGAATGCTGGGGCGCAGCTGGGGGCGAACTGTGAGCATCGAGTCGCGCGCCCGCGGCCGCCGCGCGCGTTGGGTCTGTGGCCGCGGCGTGGCCTCCTCGACCTTCGCCGCCACGAGCGCCGGGCCGTGGGCTGGCGAAAGTCGGTGCCCGACACCTGCTTCGGGGCGGTTTCGGCGTCGCGGCCGACGCGGGTCCGGCGGCGTCGAGCCGGCGTGGCGGGTCGGCGCGTCACGGCTACACGCTGCGGTTTTGGCACCGGGAACCGGGGGTGCTGTTCGCAATCGTCGGTGGTCGTGGGTACGGTCGTCGTCGCTGGCCGAGAAACATTGGCCAAGGCATCGACATACGACGAGACGGAGGAACCCGTGGCCCTTCCCCAGTTGACCGACGAGCAGCGCGCGGCCGCGTTGGAGAAGGCTGCTGCCGCCCGTCGGGCGCGCGCCGAACTCAAGGACCGGCTCAAGCGCGGCGGCACCAACCTCAAGCAGGTTCTGCAGGACGCCGAGACCGACGAGGTGCTCGGCAAGATGAAGGTGTCGGCGCTCCTGGAGGCCCTGCCCAAGGTGGGCAAGGTCAAGGCGCAGGAGATCATGACCGAGCTGGAGATCGCCCCCACCCGCCGGCTGCGCGGCCTCGGCGACCGCCAACGCAAGGCGCTGCTGGAGAAGTTCGACAACTCCTGACGCTCCCCGTGTCAGCCCCCGGGGGACTGGACAGCCCGCGCGTCGTGGTGCTGTCCGGTCCCTCCGCGGTGGGGAAGTCGTCCGTCGTCCGGTGCCTGCGCGACCGCCTGCCCGATCTGTTCTTCAGTGTGTCGGCGACCACGCGCGCACCGCGGCCGGGCGAGGTCGACGGCGTCGACTACCACTTCGTCGACGCCGAACGCTTCCAGCAGCTCATCGACGCCGGGGAACTGCTCGAGTGGGCCGACATCCACGGTGGGCTGCACCGGTCCGGCACGCCCGCAGAACCGGTCCGGGCTGCGGCCGCCGCCGGCCGGCCGGTGCTCATCGAGGTCGACCTGGCCGGTGCGCGGGCCATCAAGGCCGCACTGCCCAGCGTCGTCACGGTGTTCCTGGCACCGCCGAGCTGGGAGGCGCTGGAGGCGCGGCTGGCCGGCCGCGGCACCGAGACGGCGGAGGTTCGCCGCCGCCGACTCGCCACCGCCCGGGAGGAAATGGCCGCCCAAGCGGACTTCGACACGGTGGTGGTCAATCGCCGATTGGAGGATGCTTGCGCGGAATTGGTATCCTTGCTGGTGGGAACCGCGCCGGAGCAGGCGTGACGTTCCGGTCCTTCCCGACGAAGGCCTCGTTTGCGCCGGTGAGCCGCCCCTCGGCCCGGCCTCAGCTGCCAGGAGACATCTCTACGTGAGCACGCCCGACACCGCCCTCTCCGCCGTACCGGCGACCGATCTGGACTCCCGGATCGACCCCGCCTCGTACGACACGCCGCTGGGCATCACCAATCCGCCGATCGACGAGCTGCTCAACCGCGCGTCGAGCAAGTACGCGCTGGTGATCTACGCCGCCAAGCGCGCGCGCCAGATCAACGACTACTACAACCAGCTCGGCGACGGCATCTTGGAGTACGTCGGCCCGCTCGTCGAGCCGGGTCTGCAGGAAAAGCCGCTGTCCATCGCCCTGCGCGAGATCCACCAGGACCTGCTGGAGCACACCGAGGGCGAGTAGCGGCTCATGGACCGCAAGCGGATCGTCGTCGGCGTCGCCGGCGGGATCGCCGCCTACAAGGCGTGCTCCGTCGTCCGGCAGTTGACCGAGGCGGGCCACTCGGTGCGGGTGGTGCCCACCGAATCGGCGCTCAAGTTCGTCGGCGCCGCCACGTTCGAGGCGCTCTCCGGCCAGCCGGTCGCGACCGGTGTGTTCACCGACGTTCCCGCGGTCCCGCACGTGCAGATCGGCAAGCAGGCCGACCTCGTCGTCGTCGCGCCCGCGACCGCCGACCTGCTGGCGCGCGCCGCGGCCGGCCGCGGTGACGATCTGCTCACCGCCACCCTGCTCACCGCGCGATGCCCGGTGCTGTTCGCACCCGCCATGCACACCGAGATGTGGCAGCACCCGGCGACCGTCGACAACGTGGCGACGCTGCGCCGCCGCGGCGCCGTGGTGCTCGAGCCGGCGTCGGGCCGGCTCACGGGCAGCGACACCGGACCCGGCCGGCTCCCCGAACCCGAGGAGATCGCGGCGCTGGCCGAGCTGCTGCTCGAGCGCAGCGACGCCCTGCCCTACGACCTGGCCGGCTACCAGATGCTCGTCACCGCCGGCGGCACCCGGGAGGCTATCGACCCGGTCCGGTTCATCGGCAACCGCAGCTCCGGCAAGCAGGGCTTTGCGGTGGCCCGGGTCGCCGCACAGCGCGGCGCCGAGGTCACCCTGATCGCCGGCCACACCGTCGGCCTGGCCGATCCGGCCGGCGTGCACGTCGTCCACATCAGCTCCGCCGACCAGCTCAAGGACGCGGTGACCAAGCACCTGCCGGACGCGCACGTGCTGGTGATGTCCGCCGCGGTCGCGGACTTCCGGCCGACGCACGTCGCGACCACCAAGATCAAGAAGGGCGCCGGGGAGCCGTCGGTCATCGAGCTCACCCGCACCGACGACGTGCTCGCCGGAGCCGTCCGCGCGCGTCGCGACGGCCTGCTGCCGCACATGCGCGCCATCGTCGGGTTCGCGGCGGAGACCGGCGACGCGCGGGGCGACGTGCTGTTCCATGCCCGCGCCAAGCTCGCCCGCAAAGGGTGTGACCTGCTGGTCGTGAATGCGGTCGGTGAGGGCCGGGCCTTCGAGGTCGACCACAACGACGGGTGGCTGCTGGGCGCCGACGGCACCGAGACCGCGCTCGAACACGGCACCAAGGCGCTGATGTCGAGCCGCATCGTCGACTCGATCGCCGCGCTGCTGCGAAGCCGGGCCGGCTGACGCGCCCGGAATTGGACGCGATCGGCGTGCGTGGAACACTTGCGCCGCGGTCGGCCACCGTCTTGGGTGTGTCGGGGCGGCAGGCGAGCAACCGATACGATTCGCTCGACTAATCACCTGCCTGCAGGTTCTGCGAAGGGAAGTACACGTGAGCTCGAAGGGTCGGCTGTTCACCAGCGAGTCGGTGACCGAAGGACATCCCGACAAGATCTGTGACGCCATCAGCGACTCCGTGCTCGACTCCCTGCTCGCGCAGGATCCCGGCAGCCGCGTCGCGGTCGAGACACTGGTGACCACGGGCCAGGTGCACGTCGTCGGCGAGGTCACCACCAAGGCGAGGGAAGCGTTCGCCGACATCACCAACACGGTCCGCGCGCGGATCCTCGAGGTCGGCTACGACTCCTCGGACAAGGGCTTCGACGGCACCACCTGTGGCGTGAACATCGGCATCGGCGCACAATCGCCCGACATCGCGCAGGGCGTCGACACCGCCCACGAGACGCGGGTCGAGGGTGCGGGCGACCCGCTTGATGCGCAGGGCGCGGGCGATCAGGGTCTGATGTTCGGCTACGCCATCCGCGACACCCCGGAGCTGATGCCGCTGCCGATCGCGCTGGCGCACCGGCTCGCCCGCCGGCTGACCGAGGTCCGCAAGAACGGCGTCGTCGACTACCTGCGGCCCGACGGCAAGACGCAGGTCACCGTGCAGTACGACGGTGTGACCCCGGTGCGGCTCGACACCGTGGTGCTCTCGACGCAGCACGCCGAGGGCATCGACCTGGAGGGGACGCTGACCCCGGACATCCGGGAGAAGGTGGTCAACACCGTGCTGGCCGACCTCGGCCACGACACCATGGACACCTCCGACTTCCGGCTGCTCGTCAACCCCACCGGCAAGTTCGTGCTCGGCGGCCCGATGGGGGACGCCGGGCTGACCGGCCGCAAGATCATCGTCGACACCTACGGCGGCTGGGCCCGCCACGGCGGCGGCGCGTTCTCCGGCAAGGACCCGTCGAAGGTGGACCGCTCGGCCGCGTACGCGATGCGCTGGGTCGCCAAGAACGTCGTCGCGGCCGGCCTGGCCGACCGCATCGAGGTGCAGGTCGCCTACGCCATCGGCAAGGCCGCGCCGGTCGGGCTGTTCGTCGAGACCTTCGGCAGCGAGACCGTCGACCCGGCCAAGATCGAGAAGGCCATCAGCGAGGTCTTCGACCTGCGGCCGGGCGCCATCGTCCGCGACCTGGACCTGCTGCGGCCCATCTACGCGCCGACCGCCGCGTACGGCCACTTCGGCCGCACCGACATCGACCTGCCGTGGGAGCGGACCGACAAGGCCGAGGCACTCAAGACCGCCGTCGAGGCCGGCTAAGCCGAGTAGCGGTAGTCGTCGAGGTCGAACCGGCGGCTGCGCCAGTCGGCCTCCAACGTCGTCGCCCGCCGCAGCGGCACGTCGCCGTTGGAGTCGAAGTAGTAGCTGTTGGCGAGCGCGCAGCTGCGCTGCCAGAAGATCTGCGTGTGGCGTTTGCGCAGCATCTCGGCGAAGTAGCGGTCGTTGGCCTCGGGGCGCACCTCGACGCGGCGGGCGCCGCGGCGCCGCGCCTCGGCGAGGCACCGGACGATGTGACGGGTCTGCGTCTCGATCAGCGCGAAGTACGACGAGCCGACGTAGCCGTAGGGCCCCATGATCGTGAAGAAGTTCGGGAACCCCGGCACGCTGACGCCCTCGTAGGCCTGCATGCGGTGCTGCTGCCAGTACTCGGCCAGTGACAGCTCGTCACGCCCGTGCACCGGGTAGGGGACGGCATCGACGTCCATGACCTTGAAACCCGTCGCCAGGATCAGCACGTCGATGTCGTAGCGGCCGCCGTCGGTGGTGGCGACCCCGCTGTCGGTCACCTTGTCGATGGGCGTGGTGACGAGCTCGACATTGTCGCGGTTGTAGGTCGCCAGGTAGCTGTTGTGGAAGCCCGGCCGCTTGCAGCCCACGGCGTAGCGCGGCGTCAGCTTGTCGCGGACCTCCGGATCGGTCACCTGCTGTTCGAGGTAGCGCCGGCCGAAGCGCTCGGTGAGCCGGCCGAGCGGGAAGTACGTCGCGTACTGCGCGGTCACCGGGAACGTCAGCTCGACGTAGGCCTGGCTGAGCAGTCGCTGCGCGGTCCGGGCGCCGGGGATACGGGCCGCCCGCCGCGCCGCCGGCGGCAGCGGGACGTCGAACTTCGGAAAGCACCAGATGGGCGTGCGCTGGAACACGGTGAGCTGCGCGACCAGCGGCGCGATCTCCGGGATGACCTGCACCGCCGACGCGCCGGTGCCGATGATCGCGACGCGCTTGCCGGTGAGGTCCTGGCTGTGGTCCCAGCGGGCGGTGTGCATGGTGACCCCGCCGAAGCCCTCGACGCCGTCGATGTCGGGGAACCGCGGCACGTTGAGCGGTCCGCAGCCGTTGACCAGGTAGCGGGCGGTCAGCTGGTCGCCGGAGCTCAGGTCGATGCGCCACAGGTCCGCGTCGGGGTCGTAGGCCGCGCCGGTCACCTCGGTGCCGAACCGGATCCGTGGCCGCAGCCCGTACTTCTCGACGCAGTGGTCGGCATAGGCCTTCAACTCGGCGCCCGGCGCGTAGGTGCGCGTCCAGTTCGGGTTGGGTTCGAAGGAGAACTGGTAGGAGAACGACGGGATGTCGACGCCGATGCCCGGATAGCTGTTCCAGTACCAGGTGCCGCCGGGCTCGGCGCCCGCCTCGACGATCAGGTAGTCGCCGAAGCCGTGGCGGTCGAGTGCGATGCCGGTGCCGATCCCGGAGAACCCGGCCCCGACGATCAGCGTGGTGACATCAGGTGTTGTCCTCATGTCGGCACTGTAGGCGTCGCGGCGGTCAGGACGACAGGGCCGTCCGCAGGGCCGCCAGCCCCCGCTCGGTGGCGGCGGTCGCGGCGGGCACCACCCCGGTGTAGGCGACGTAGCCGTGCACGAGCGTCTCGGCGTTGTGCAGCTCGACCGGAACGCCGGCCGCGGCGAGCAGCTCGGCGTAGCGGATGCCGTCGTCGCGCAGCGGGTCGTGGCCCGCGACCGCGATGTAGGCGGGCGGCAGGTTCGACAGGTCGGCCGCGCGGGCGGGCGCCAGGTAGGGCGGCGGATCCGTCAGGTCGAGGTGCCCGGCATACCAGCGCGAGAACGCCGCGACCGCGCCGGTGGACAGGATCGGCGCCTCGGCGTTCTCGACGAACGACGGCAGGCGCAGGTCCCAGGTGGTGGCCGGGTACCACAGCAGCTGGAAGGCGATCGCCGGTCCGCCCGCATCCCGCGCGCGCAGCGCCATCACGGCGGCGAGGTTGCCGCCCGCCGAGTCGCCCGCCACCGCGAGCCGCGAGGTGTCGGCGGCCAGCTCGGCGGGGTGCGTGGCGACCCACTGCGTCGCCGCCCAGGCGTCGTCGACCGCCGCGGGGAAGGGGTGTTCGGGCGCGAGCCGGTAATCGACCGACACCACGACGGCACCGGCGGCGGCCGCGTGTTCTCGCGCGGTGCCGTCGTGGGTGTCGAGGTCGCCGACCGCGAAGCCGCCGCCGTGGAAGAACAGCACGACGGGCGGATTCTCGGCGCCCGGCGGCCGGTAGATCCGCAGCCTGATGGACCCGGCCGGGCCGTCGATGCTGCGGTCGGACACCGCCAATTCCGGATGGACCGACCGGTGCGGCAGCTCGCGGAAACGCCGGCGCGCCACCTCGACGCCGTCGGCGGCCGACAGCTCGAAGGGCACCGCCTGCAATACCTGCTGCATGATGTCGTCGATGGGCGGCGTGTCGCCGGAACGGGGCATGGCGCCACCGTACGTCCGGTGGCCGACAGGGCGGTGAGCGGCCGCCGGCGTGGTGAGCGCTTCGCCCGGTGAGCCGTCGGTGCGCTCTGCTACACCTGCACAGGTGAGCGCAGCGCGGCAACCCGCGGACCACGAGCCGGTGGCCCGGGTGCTGCCGATGCTCACGGTGCCGCACCTGGACCGCGAGTTCGACTACCTCATCGACGCCGAGCAGTCCGACGACGCGCAGCCAGGGGTGCGGGTGCGGGTGCGGTTCTCGGGCCGGCTGGTCGACGCGTTCATCCTGGAGCGCCGGTCCGACACCGATCACACCGGCCGGCTCGGCTGGCTGGACCGCGTCGTGTCCGCCGAGCCGGTGCTGACCGCCGACATCCGGCGGCTCACCGACGCCGTCGCCGCCCGCTACGCCGGCACCCGCGCCGACGTGCTGCGGCTCGCGGTCCCGCCGCGCCACGCCCGGGTGGAGCGGGAGACACCGACCGGCGCCGGGATCCTGCTGGTCGACGAGGTCGACGCGGCCGCCTGGTCGAGCTACCAGCGCGGCGCGGCGTTCCTCGGCGCGCTGGCCGACGGCCGGGCAGCCCGCGCGGTGTGGCAGGCGCTGCCCGGCGAGGCGTGGGCGGCGCGGCTCGCCGAGTGCGCGGCGGCGACCGTCCGCGCCGGCCGCGGCGCGCTGGCCGTCGTCCCGGACCAGCGCGACGTCGACCGGCTGCACCGGGAGGCCACGGCGCTGCTGGGCGACGGGGCAGTCGTCGCGCTGTCGGCCGGCCTCGGCCCGGCCGAGCGGTACCGGCGGTGGCTTGCGGTGCTGCGCGGCCGCGGCCGGTTCGTGATCGGCACGCGCAGCGCGGTGTTCGCGCCGGTCGCCGACCTCGGGCTGGTCATGGTGTGGGACGACGCGGACGACTCGCTCGCCGAACCGCGGGCGCCGTACCCGCACGCCCGCGAGGTGGCGATGCTGCGGGCGCATCAGTCGCGGTGCGCCGCGCTGATCGGCGGGTACGCGCGCACCGCCGAGGCCCACGCGCTGGTGCGCAGCCGCTGGGCGCACGACCTGGTGGCCGCCCGGCAGGTGGTGCGGAGCCGGGCGCCACGGATCGCCGCCCTGGACGACAGCGGCCACCTCGACGAGCGCGACCCCGCGGCCCGAACCGCGCGGCTGCCGTCGGTGGCGCTGCGGGCCGCGCGGTCGGCGCTGCAGCAGCGGCTGCCGGTGCTCGTGCAGGTGCCCCGCCGCGGCTACATCCCGGCGCTGGCGTGCGCACGCTGCCGGGCGGTGGCCCGGTGCCGCCACTGCACCGGGCCGCTGTCGCTGCCCGGGGCGGAGACCGTCGGCGCGGTGTGCCGCTGGTGTGGCCGCGCCGACCCGACGCTGCGGTGCGGGCGCTGCGGCGCCACCGCGGTGCGCGCCGTGGTGGTGGGGGCGCGCCGCACCGCCGAGGAGTTGGGCCGGGCGTTCCCGGGCACGTCGGTGGTGACCTCCGGCGGCGACACCGTCGTCGACGCCGTCGCCGCCGGTCCGGCGCTGGTGGTCGCCACCCCCGGCGCCGAGCCGGTGGCCGCGGGCGGCTACGGCGCCGGGCTGCTGCTCGACAGCTGGGCGCTGTTGGGACGCCAGGACCTGCGCGCCGCCGAGGACACCCTGCGCCGCTGGCTGGGGGTCGCGACGTTGGTCCGTCCCCGCACCGACGGCGGCACCGTCGTCGCGGTCGCCGACGCGGCGCTGCCCACGGTGCAGGCGCTGATCCGGTGGGATCCGGTGGGGCACGCCGACGCCGAGTTCGAGGCCCGCAGCGAGCTGTGGCTGCCGCCGGCGGCGCACCTGGCGGCGCTCGACGGCGCCGCGGACGCGGTGGCGGCGCTGATCGACGCCGCCGAGCTGCCGCCCGGCGCCGACTGCCTCGGCCCCGTCGACCTGCCGGTCGGCGCGCGGCGGCCCGCCGGCCTCGATCCGACCGCCGAGGTGGTGCGGATGCTGGTGCGGGTGCCGCGCGGCGACGGCCTGGCGCTGGCCGCCGCGCTGCGCCGCGCGACCGCGGTGCAAAGCGCCCGGCAGGCGTCGACACCGGTGCGGGTGCAGATCGACCCGCTGCACGTCGGCTGACCCGCCGAGCGGGCGGACGCACCACCGGCTGCCGGAATCGGGCGCTTCTACACTCGTGCGGTGCGTCTTGTCTTCGCCGGCACCCCCGAGGCCGCGCTGCCGGCCCTGCGGCGGCTGCTCGACTCGCCGCGGCACGACGTGATCGCCGTGTTGAGCCGGCCGGACGCCCCCGTGGGGCGCCGCGGCACGCTCACCCCGTCGCCGGTGTCGCGGCTCGCGCTCGACGCCGGGCTCCCGCTGCTGCGCCCCGCCACACCCAACGCGCCGGACTTCGTGGCGGAGCTGCGTGAGCTGGCGCCCGACTGCTGCCCGGTGGTGGCCTACGGTGCGCTGCTGCGTGAGCCGCTGCTCGCGGTCCCGCCGCACGGCTGGATCAACCTGCACTTCTCGCTGCTGCCGGCATGGCGCGGCGCCGCGCCCGTCCAGGCGGCCATCGCCGCCGGCGACACCGTCACCGGAGCCAGCACGTTCCGCATCGAACCCGCGCTCGACACCGGCCCGGTCTACGGCGTCGTCACCGAGCCCATCCGCCCCACCGACACGGCCGGCACGCTGCTGGCCCGGCTCGCGGAATCCGGTGCGGCGCTGCTGGAGTCGACGCTCGACGGCATCGCCGACGGCACGCTCGTGCCGGTGCCGCAGCCCGCGGACGGGGTGAGCGTAGCGCCGAAGGTGACCGTCGAATCCGCCCGCATCCGCTGGGACCTGCCGGCGCACGTCGTCGAGCGCCGCATCCGCTCGGTCACCCCCAATCCCGGCGCGTGGACCCTGATCGGTGACACCCGCGTCAAGGTCGGTCCGGCCGCCGTCGCGACCGACGCCGAACCGCTGCCCCCCGGTGTGCTGCGGGTCGGCCGCGCCGAGGTGCTGGTCGGCACCGGTTCGGTGCCGTTGCGGCTCGACCAGATCCAGCCGCCGGGCAAGAAGATGATGGACGCCGCGGCCTGGGCGCGCGGCGCGCGGCTCGGCGACCAGGTGCGGGCGACGTGAGCCCGCGGGAGGACCGGCGCCGGCCGCCGCCGCCGAAGGGTCAGCGGCGTCCCGGCCGACCAACGCGGCGCGCTCCGCTCGACCCGGCCCGCCAGGTGGCGTTCGAGGTGTTGCGCGCGGTCAGCGAGCGCGACGCCTACGCCAACCTCGCGCTGCCCGCCCTGCTGCGGGAACGCGGGATGTCCGGCCGTGACGCCGCGTTCGCGACGGAGCTGACCTACGGCACCTGCCGGATGCGCGGGCTGCTCGACGCGGTGATCGCCGCCGCGGCCGGGCGGCCGATCGACCGCATCGACCCGGTGCTGCTGGACCTGCTGCGACTCGGCGCCTACCAGCTGCTGCACACCCGCGTCGAGCAGCACGCCGCGGTGTCGACCACCGTCGAACAGGCCGGAATCGAGTTCGACTCCGTGCGTGCGGGTTTCGTCAACGCGGTGCTGCGCACCATCGCCGGGCGCGACGAAGCGGCCTGGATCGCCGAGCTGGCGCCGCCCGCAACCACCGACCCCGTCGGACACGCCGCGTTCGTCCACGCCCATCCGCGGTGGGTGGCACAGGCCTTCACCGACGCGCTCGGCGCCGACGCCGGCGAGCTGTCGGCGCTGCTGGCCAGCGACGACGACCGGCCGGTCGTGCACCTGGCGGCCCGCCCCGGCGTCACCACCGCCGCGGAGCTCGCCGCCGAGACCGACGGCACCGTCGGCCGGTATTCGCCGTACGCGGTGTATCTCGGCGGCGGGGATCCGGGCCGGCTGGCCGCCGTCCGCGAGCGGCGCGCGCTGGTGCAGGACGAGGGCAGCCAGCTCGTCGCCCGCGCGTTGACCCTCGCCGAGCTCGACGGCGACGACGCCGGCCGCTGGCTGGACCTGTGCTCCGGGCCGGGCGGCAAGACCGCGCTGTTGGCGGCCCTCGGGGCGCCGAGCGGCGCGCGCGTGACCGCCGTGGAACCCAACGACCGCCGCGCCGAGCTGGTCGAGCAGAACACCGCCGGGCTGGACGTCGACGTACTGCGGGTCGACGGCCGCGACCCCGCCCTCGCTCTTCGCGCAAGCGGCTCATCGGCCGGCCTGACCTCCGGCTTCGACCGGGTGCTGGTGGACGCGCCGTGCACCGGGCTCGGGGCGCTGCGCAGGCGGCCCGAGGCCCGCTGGCGGCGGCAGCCCGCCGACGTGCCGCAGCTGAGCCGGTTGCAGCGCGAGCTGCTGGCGGCGGCGATCGCGCTGACCCGGCCCGGCGGGGTGGTGCTGTACGCGACGTGCTCGCCGCACGTCGCGGAGACCGTCGGCGTGGTGGCGGACGCGCTGCGGCGCCACCCGGTGACCGCGCTGGACGCCCGGCCGCTGTTCGCGCCGGCCGACCGGCTCGGCGACGGGCCGCACGTGCAGCTCTGGCCGCACCGGCACGGCACCGACGCGATGTTCGCGGCCGCCCTGCGGGTGCAGCGGTGAGCAGCGGCCGGTCACTAAGCTGACGGCCATGCCGAGCCCGCTGATCGCGCCGTCCATCCTGGCCGCCGACTTCGCCCGGTTGGGCGAGGAGGCCAACGCCGTCGGCGACGCCGACTGGTTGCACGTCGACGTCATGGACGCCCATTTCGTGCCGAACCTCACGCTGGGGCTGCCGGTCGTGGAGAGCCTGCTCAAGGTCACCGACATCCCGATGGACTGCCACCTGATGATCGAGGACCCGGGCCGCTGGGCGCCGCCGTACGCCGAGGCCGGCGCCCACAATGTCACGTTCCACGCCGAGGCCACCGACGACCCGGTGAGCGTCGCCCGCGACATCCGCGCCGCCGGCGCGAAGGCGGGGCTATCGGTGAAGCCCGGTACGCCGCTGGAGCCCTACCTGGAGATCCTCCGCGAGTTCGACACCCTGCTCATCATGTCCGTGGAGCCCGGATTCGGCGGCCAGCAGTTCATCCCCGAGGTGCTGGCGAAGGTGGGGATCGCCCGCCGGCTCGTCGACTCCGGTGAGCTGACCGTGCTGGTCGAGATCGACGGCGGCATCAACGCCGACACCATCGAGCTGGCCGCCGAGGCCGGCGTCGACTGCTTCGTCGCCGGCTCCGCGGTGTACAGCGCCGAGGATCCCGCCGAGGCGGTGGCGGCGCTGCGGCGCCGGGCGGCGGCTGCCGCGCCCCGCCTGCAGTCGTGACGCCCGCCGAGGCGATGGCCGTCGCCGTCGACGAGGCCGAACGCGTCAAGGGCACCACCTACCCCAACCCGCCCGTCGGCGCGGTGATCCTCGACCGCGACGGGCTCGTCGCCGGCGCCGGCGGCACCCGCCCGCCCGGCGGCCCGCACGCCGAGGTGGTCGCGCTGGCCGCGGCCGGGGATCGCGCCGCGGGCGGCACCGCGGTGGTCACGCTGGAACCCTGCAACCACCACGGCCGCACCCCGCCGTGTGTCGACGCGCTGCTGGCGGCCGAAATCGCCCGGGTGGTGTTCGCGGTGGACGACCCCAACCCGCTCGCCGCGGGCGGCGCCGAGCGGTTGCGCGCGGCGGGAGTGGACGTCTGGCCGGGCGTGCTGGCGGCGGAGGTGGCGTCGGGTCCGCTGCGCGAGTGGCTGCACAAGCAGCGCACCGGCCGGCCGCACCTCACCTGGAAGTTCGGCGCCAGCCTCGACGGCCGCAGCGCCGCGGCCGACCGCACCAGCCGCTGGATCACCGGCGACGCCGCCCGCGCCGACGTCCACCGCCGCCGCGCGCGGTGTGACGCCGTGGTCGTGGGCACCGGCACCGTGCTGGCCGACGACCCGCAGCTGACGGCCCGCGCTCCCGACGGCGCGCTCACCGGCCGGCAGCCGCTGCGCGTGGTGGTCGGCACCCGGGAGCTCCCCGCCGGCGTGCGCATCCTCGACGGCGACGCACCGACACTGCAGCTGCGCACCCGCAACCCGCACGAGGTGCTGGCCGCGCTCGCCGAGCACACCGACGTCATCCTCGAAGGCGGGCCCACGCTCGCGGGCGCGTTCCTGCGCGCGGGCGTCGTCGACCGGATCCTGGCCTACGTGGCGCCGGTGCTGCTCGGTGGCCCGGTGACGGTGGTCGACGACGTCGGGGTGGCGACCATCGCCGACGCGTCACGCTGGCGGTATGAGTCGGTCGAGCGGATCGGCGACGACGCCATGCTGACGCTGGTGCCGGCCACCCCCTGAGGCGGCCGACGACGGCTCAGGCCCGGCGCAGCCCCAGCGATGCGCAGCCCCGCTCCAGCTCGTCGAGGCCGAACGCCTCCACCGGGCCGAGCGCGCCGGGACTGCGGGCCGCACCGGCCGCCAGCTGGTCGGCGCCCCAGGCGAGCAGCTCCGCGGTCAGCGGATATACCGCGGGGCCGCGCAGCGTGACGGTCGCGAGTTCGTCGCCGCCGGCCGACCGGGCGACGGCGATGACCCGGCAGCTCGATCGGGCGTTGTACTCGTCGTCGGGACCGCCGCCCGAGCCGGGCAGTTTCGCGATCACCGTGCGCCGCACCGCGTCCCGAGCGCCCGGGATGGTGAGGCCGAGCTGCGCGGCCCGGCTGGCCGCCCACACCGCCGGCGTGGCCGGGCCCATGCCGATGCCGACCCGGACGTCGCGCAGCGACGGATATACCCGCGGCAGCGAGAACTGTTCGGAGGCCGCCAGCGACGTCGCGAACTGCGTCTTGCCGCCGGCGGTGAACTTCAGCAGATCGCGGCCCATCGGCTCGGTGGTCAGCCGGCCGTCGCGGTAGCCGAAGCCGGGGTCGAGCAGGGCCTGCGCCGCCGAGGTGATGGTGCCCTTGCTGGCCTTGGTGGGGCCGACGATGAAGTACCCGACGTCCACGGCGGTCGCCCGGTCGCCGGCCTCGGCGAGCGCCAGGCCCGCCGCGAGGTTGCCCGGCACGTAGTCGTAGCCGAACGCGGTGAGCATGGTGATCTGCGCGGCGCGGGCGGGGCCGTCGAAGTCCTCGAAGACCGTGCGGATGAACACCGGCTCGCCCGTCGAGTCGAGGTAGTGCGCGCCGGCGTCGACCGCGGCCTGTGCGGCGGGCCTGCCGAACCGGCTGAACGGGCCGACGGTGGTGAGCAGCACGTCGCCGCGCTCCACCAGCGCGGCGACCGACGCCGCATCCGAGGCGTCGGCCGTGGCGACCGGCAGGCCGCCGTGGGAGTCGGCGAGCGCGCGCAGCGACTCGGCGTTGCGTCCCGCCAGCACCGGCCGCAGGCCGCGGCGGACCAGCGCCGCCGCGGTCAGCCGGCCGGTGTACCCGGTGGCGCCGTAGAGCACGATCTTCGTCATCGGGTCGGAACCTCCTGGTGGGCCACGGCTCGCGGTTCGGCCGGATCGGTGCGGCGGCTGTTGATGAACAGGGCGAGCACGGCGCCGCCGACGCAGATGAGGGCGGTGATCTGGAAGATCGAGGTGTACTGCTCGGCGTAGGCCAGTTGGGCGTTCAACCGGATGGACGCGGCACGAGCGGCCAGCGTCTCGCCCGTGATGGGCAGCCTGTCGAGGATTTGGTAGAAGCGGTAGAGCCCGAAGGCGCTCAGCGCGGCGACCCCGATGAGCATGCCGACCATGCGGGCGACCACGACCGCCGACGATGCGATGCCGTGTTCGAACGGCGGAACCGACCGCAGTGCGGCCGAGGTCAGCGGGCCGATCACCAGCCCCAACCCGAGGCCCGCGATGACGAGGTCGGTGTCGAGCGCGGGCAGCGTGACGACGCCGAGATCGTGGCGCGCCGACAACAGCTCCACCCCCCAGTGCGAGATCAGCCAGTAGCCGCCGGCGGCGATGAGCAGGCCGGCGAATCCCACGAAGCGATCGCCCACCCGCGTGGCCAGCCAGCCGCCGATGACCGCGCCGATGGGCAAGGCGACGAGGAAGCGGATCAGCACGACGACCGCCTCGTTCTGGTCCTTCTCGAGCACGCCGCGGGCGAACAGCTCGACGTCGACCAGCGTCACCATCAGGGCGGCGCCCGCGGTGAGCGAGGCGCCGAGCGCGCAGAGGAAGGGCCGCCACTGCACGCCGGCCGGCTCGATGAGCCGCGTGCGGGCGAAGCGCTCCCACAGCAGGAATCCGATCGCCGCCACGGCGGCCGCCGCCAGCACCGGCAGCCCCCAGCTCGGCAGGATCTGCTTTCCGTCCGGCGCCGGGTTGTAGAGCCCGAGCACCGTGAGTCCCAGGGCGACGGCGAGCAACAGCCCGCCGACCACGTCGACCTTCGGCGGCGGGTCGTCCTCACGCTGCCGGCCGGGGAGGGCGAGGTGGATCAGCACCATGCCCAGCAGGCCGAGCGGCACGTTGATCCAGAACACCGCCCGCCAGGGCTCGTCGAGGAAGCCGAAGGCGGCCACCACCACGATGCCGTAGACCGGGCCGAGCACGCTGCCGAGTTCCTGGGCGGCGCCGATACCGCCGAGCACTGCGGCGCGGTTGCGTTCGGCCCACAGGTCCGCGGCCAGTGCCAGGGTCACCGGCAGGATGGCGCCGCTCGCGGTGCCCTGCAGGAAGCGGCCGATCACCATGAGCGTGAGGTCGCCCGACAACGCGGTGACGATCGACCCGACGATGAAGCCGGCCAGACTCACCTGCAGCAGCAGCTTGCGCCCGAAGCGATCCGATGCCTTCCCGAGCAGCGGCATCGCGGCGATGTAGCCGAGCAGATACCAGGTGATGATCGGTGTGACCCGCTGGATCTCGTTGATGGCGATGTCGACGCTCGCCATGATGTCGGTGATGATCGTGATGACCACATAGGTGTCGAGCGCGCCCAGCAGCACGGCCAGCCCGCCGGCGGTGATCGCCGTACCGCGGCGGGAAGCGGTCGCCGGGGCCGAACGGTGGCGCATCAGGCGGGCGGCTTGGTGACGGTGACGGGCTTGCCCCACTCCGTCGTCGTCATCTCGATCGAATTGCCGGACGACGGTTCCAGTTTCGCCTGCACCAGCTCGTGGTCGCCGTCCTCGCGGATCCACGCGGTGCCGGGAACCGGCTCGGTGACGCCCAGCGCCGGCGCGATCTTGTTCACCGCGTCGGCGCTCACCTGGCCCGTCACGCGCACGGTCTTCACCCCGGCGACGTCGTCGCGGCCCTCGCTCTTGGGATCGGTGAAGCTGCCGAGCACGTTCGCCAGGCCGGTGTCGGGATTGAGGATCAGGGAGACGTCGTAGATCTCGGCGGCGGGGCCGACCAGCTTGGGTTGGCCGCCGGTGTTGAAGGCGGCGTACAGGTTGCCGTCCGCCACGACGAACGGCAGGTTCTTCGCTCCGGCGAACGAGCCGCCGAGGTCCGCGTTGCCCTGTGCCGCGACCTGCGGGACATTCGTCAGGTCGCCTTCGAGGCGCTCGATGGGCAGCGCGTCCTGGACCTGGGTCCCCGTCGTCCGGAGCAGCAGGTGGACGCTCTGCTGGCCGCGGGTGGTCTCGCTGGACTGCTGCAGCAGGGTGGCGGCGTCGGGCAGGTTTCCGGTGTCCTTCGATCCGCCGTCCTTCGAACACCCGGCGAGCAGGCCGGCGGACAGCAGAGCAGCGGCGAGGACGGCTGACAGGCGGCGCTTCGGCATGCTGTGCATCGTAGAGGGTGCCTCCGACGCCGAGGTGGGACCGCGGTGCGCCGCCCCACTAGCCTGGACGGGTGTTCACGGGCATCGTCGAGGAAGTCGGCCGGGTCGTCGCGACGACCGAACTCCCGGATTCCATCCGGCTGCAGATCCGGGGGCCGCTGGTCACCAGCGACGCCGCGCCCGGCGATTCGATCGCCGTCAACGGCGTGTGCCTGACGGTCGTGGAGCTGCTCGACGACGGCCAGTTCACCACCGACGTGATGGCCGAGACCCTCAACCGCTCGACGCTGCGTCACACCGACGTCCGGCCGCAGGTCAACCTGGAGCGGGCCGTGACGCCGGCGAGCCGGCTGGGCGGCCACATCGTCCAGGGCCACGTCGACGGCACCGGCAGGGTGATTTCGCGCACGCCGTCCCAGCACTGGGAGGTGGTGCGGATCGCGCTGCCGCCGCAGCTCACCCGCTACGTCGTGGAGAAGGGCTCGATCGCGGTCGACGGGGTGGCGCTCACGGTGTCGGCGATCGGGTCGTCGGCCAACCACGACAGCGCCGAAACCGACACGGCGCGAGACTGGTTCGAGGTGTCGCTGATCCCGACCACGCTCGAGGTGACCACGCTGGCCAACGTTCCGGTGGGCGGCGAGGTCAACCTCGAGGTCGACGTCATCGCCAAGTACGTCGAGCGGCTGATGGCGGCGGACGGTTAGCGGTTCGCACCGGGTCGCGCCGCTGCGCCATACTCGTGTCAGGGCCTTGCCCGGCGCGCTGCCGACGCCGCGCCACCGGCCCGCATTGGAGGTAACGACCGGCCATGACGAGGTTGGACAGTGTCGAGCGCGCGGTCGCCGACATCGCGGCGGGCAAGGCCGTGGTCGTCATCGACGACGAGGATCGCGAGAACGAGGGCGACCTGGTGTTCGCCGCGGAGAAGGCGACCCCGGAGCTGGTGGCCTTCATGGTCCGCTACACCTCGGGCTATCTGTGTGTGCCGCTGGCCGGCGAGGTCTGCGACCGGCTGGGGCTGCTGCCGATGTACGCGGTCAACCAGGACAAGCACGGCACCGCCTACACGGTGACGGTGGACGCCAAAGTGGGTGTGGGCACCGGGATCTCGGCGTCCGACCGGGCGACGACGATGCGGCTGCTCGCCGATCCGACCAGCGTCGCCGACGATTTCACCCGGCCCGGGCATGTCGTGCCGCTGCGCGCCAAGGACGGCGGCGTGCTGCGCCGGCCCGGCCACACCGAGGCTGCGGTGGATCTGGCGCGCATGGCCGGCCTGCAGCCCGCCGGGGCCATCTGCGAGATCGTCAGCCAGAAGGACGAGGGCGCGATGGCGAAGACCGACGAGCTGCGGGTCTTCGCCGACGACCACGGCCTGGCCATGATCTCCATCGCCGACCTGATCCAGTGGCGCCGCAAGCACGAGAAGCACGTGCAGCGCATCGCCGAGGCCCGCATCCCCACCCGCCACGGCGAGTTCCGGGCGGTCGGCTACACCAGCATCTACGACGAGGTGGAACACGTCGCGCTGGTCCGCGGTGACATCTCCGGCCCGCGGTCCGACGGCGAGGACGTGCTGGTCCGCGTGCACTCCGAATGCCTGACCGGGGACGTCTTCGGCTCGCGCCGCTGCGACTGCGGCCCGCAACTCGACGCCGCGCTGGCAATGGTCGCCCGGGAGGGCCGCGGCGTCGTGCTGTACATGCGCGGGCACGAGGGCCGGGGGATCGGCCTGATGCACAAGCTGCAGGCCTACCAGTTGCAGGACGCGGGCGCCGACACCGTCGACGCGAACCTGGAGCTCGGGCTGCCCGCCGACGCCCGCGACTACGGCATCGGCGCCCAGATCCTCACCGATCTGGGCGTGAAGTCGATGCGGCTGCTCACCAACAACCCCGCCAAGCGGGTGGGCCTGGACGGCTACGGACTGCACATCCTGGAGCGGGTGCCGCTGCCGGTGCGGGCCAACGCGGAGAACATCCGCTACCTGATGACCAAGCGCGACCGCATGGGGCACGACCTCACCGGCCTCGACGACTACGACGAGGCCGCGACCATGGACCACTACGACGAAGGCGTCTACCTGCTCGGTGACCGGCGCCCGACCGATCTGGGTGGGGCGCTGTGAGTGGCGGGGGCGTCCCCGACCTCCCCGACATCGACGCGTCGGAGCTGCGGCTGGCCATCGTCGCCAGCACCTGGCATGCCACCGTGTGCGACGCGCTGCTCGACGGCGCCCGTCGCGCGGCGGCCCGGCTCGGCGTGACCGCTCCCACCGTCGTGCGGGTGATGGGCGCGGTGGAGATCCCGGTCATCGCGCAGGCACTGTGCCGCGACCACGACGCCGTCGTCGCGCTCGGGGTCGTGATCCGCGGCGAGACACCGCATTTCGACTATGTCTGTGATGCCGTCACCCAGGGCCTGACGCGGGTGGCGCTGGACTCCTCGACCCCGGTGGGCAACGGCGTGCTGACGACCAACAACGAGCGCCAGGCGCTCGACCGGGCCGGGCTGCCGGACTCGGCGGAGGACAAGGGCGCCCAGGCCGCGGCCGCGGCGCTCTCGACGGCGGTGACACTGCGGACGCTGGCTCCAGCCAAGTGACATGGGATCTGGAGGTGCGCCCGCACCGGACGCCGTATTTCGCCTACGCCGGGGCGGTGGTGATCGCCGCGGCGCACATCGCGGTGGGGCTGCTGCTGAAGGTCCGCTCCAGCGGGGTGATCTTCCAGACCGCCGACCAGGTGGCGATCGGGGCGCTCGGCATCATCCTGGCGGGCCTGCTGTTGCTGTTGGCGCGGCCTCGGCTGCGGGTGGGGCCGGTGGGCGTGTCGGTGCGGAACGCGTTCGGCGACAAGCTCATCGAGTGGCCGGACGTGGTGGACATCAGCTTCCCGCGCGGTGCCCGCTGGGCGCGGATCGACCTCGCCGACGACGAGTACGTGCCGGTGCTCGCGATCCAGGCCGTCGACAGGGAGCGGGCGGTGGCGGCGATGGCGGCCGCGCGCGAGCTGATGGCGCGCTACCGGCCCGTCACCCGACCCTGAGGCGCATCGCGACCTCGCCGTCGCCGTCGGCGGCGCCGACGCGGGTGAAGCCGAACGTCTCGTACAGCCCCCGCGCCACGTCGTTGTCGACGGCGACCCGCAGTGTCACCGCCCGCACCTGCTGCTCGCGCGCCCACGTCAGCGCGGCGTCCACCAGGGCGTGGGAGAGGTTGCGCCCGCGGGCCTCCGGCGCCAGCCACAGCGAGTACAGGTAGACCGTGTCGGCGTTCTCCCGGTGTCCGGCGATCAGACCCACCGGGTGGTTGTGCACATACACCACGAATTGGGCGTGTTCGGCGATGCGGCGCCGCCACTGCCCGGCGGTGAACTGTGCCTCGCGCCGGTACAGCGGGTCGTCGAGACCGAAGGCATCCGACAGCGCCCGCAGCCGCAGCCGCGCGAAGGCCTGCCACTCGGCCACGGTGAGCTTGTCGACCCGCACGGTCACCAGCCGACGGTAGCCGAGTCGGCCCGACGGGCCGCTGCCGAACCGGTACTAACCTGGAACAGTGCCTGACCCCGCGAGCTACCGTCCGGCGCCCGGATCCATCCCGGTCGAGCCGGGGGTCTACCGCTTCAGCGACCCGAACGGCCGGGTCATCTACGTCGGCAAGGCGAAAAGCCTCCGCAGCCGGCTGACGTCCTACTTCGCCGACCTGTCGAGCCTGCACCCCCGCACCCGGCAGATGGTGACCACCGCCGCGAAGGTCGAGTGGACCGTGGTGACCACCGAGGTCGAGGCGCTGCAGCTGGAGTACAACTGGATCAAGGAGTTCGACCCGCGGTTCAACGTCCGCTACCGCGACGACAAGTCGTATCCGGCGCTCGCCGTCACGCTGAACGAGGAGTATCCGCGGCTGATGGTGTACCGCGGGCCGCGCCGCAAGGGGGTGCGCTACTTCGGGCCGTATTCGCACGCCTGGGCCATCCGCGAGACGCTCGACCTGCTGACGCGCGTGTTCCCGGCCCGCACCTGCTCGGCGGGGGTGTTCAAGCGGCACCGTCAGATCGACCGCCCCTGCCTGCTCGGCTACATCGACAAGTGCTCGGCGCCGTGCGTCGGCCGGGTGAGCGCCGAGGAGCATCGCGAGATCGTCCTGGACTTCTGCGACTTCCTGTCCGGCAAGACCGACCGGTTCGCCCGCCAGCTCGAGCAGCAGATGAACGCCGCGGCCGAGCAGCTGGACTTCGAGCGGGCGGCGCGGCTGCGCGACGACCTCGGTGCGCTGCGCCGCGCGCTCGAGAAGCAGACCGTGGTGTTCGGCGACGGCACCGACGCCGACGTCGTGGCGTTCGCCGACGACGAGCTGGAAGCCGCGGTGCAGGTGTTCCACGTCCGCGGCGGCCGGGTGCGCGGCCAACGCGGCTGGGTGGTGGAGAAGTCCGGCGAACCCGGCGACGAGTCGGGGCAGGAGCAGCTCGTCGAGCAGTTCGTCACGCAGTTCTACGCCGAGCAGGCCGAGCTGGGCGGTGCGGCCGACGAGGCGACCAACCCGGTGCCCAAGCAGGTGCTGGTGCCCTGCCTGCCCTCCAACGCCGACGAGCTGGCCGCCTGGTTGACCGAGTTGCGCGGATCGCGGGTGTCGCTGCGGGTTCCGCGCCGCGGCGACAAGAAAGCGCTGGCGGAGACCGTGCAACACAATGCCAAACACGCTCTCGCCCAACACAAGTTGAAGCGCGCGGGTGACTTCAACGCCAGATCGGCTGCCTTGCAGAGCATTCAGGAGGCGCTCGGGCTGTCGGAGGCGCCGCTGCGCATCGAGTGCGTGGACGTCAGCCACGTGCAGGGCACCGACGTGGTGGCGTCGCTGGTGGTGTTCGAGGACGGGCTGCCGCGCAAGTCCGACTACCGCCACTTCGCGATCCGGGAGGCGGCCGGCGACGGCCGCTCCGACGATGTCGCGTCGATCGCGGAGGTGACGCGGCGGCGGTTCCTGCGCCACGTGCACGACGCGCAGCGACCGGCCGGTGTGAACGACGACGGCCGGGCGAGGAGATTTGCCTACCCGCCGAACCTGTACATCGTCGACGGCGGTGCACCGCAGGTCAACGCGGCGCAGGCGGTGCTCGACGAGCTGGGCGTCACCGATGTGGCGGTCATCGGGCTGGCGAAGCGGCTGGAGGAGGTGTGGGTGCCGGCCGAACCCGACCCGGTGATCATGCCGCGCAACAGCGAAGGGCTGTACCTGCTGCAGCGGGTGCGCGACGAGGCGCACCGGTTTGCGATCGCCTACCACCGCAGCCGGCGGTCGAAGCGGATGACCGCGTCGGCGCTCGATTCCATCCGGGGGCTCGGTGAGCACCGCCGCAAGGCGTTGGTGACGCACTTCGGGTCGGTGGCCCAGCTCAAGGACGCGACGGTCGAGGAGATCACCGCGGTGCCGGGGATCGGTGAGGCGACGGCGCGGGCCGTCCTGGCGGCTCTGGGGGCGAGCGAAGCGACGGGGGAATCGCCGGGATCGGCGGCGGCGGTCTCGCCGATCGGCGATGATCGATTCGGGGCGGAACCCGACGGCGACGGTGGAGTGCGGTCACAACCGACGGTGGAGCAGGCATCCGGATGACAGACCACGGCACGGGCGAGGGGGGCACGCTGGCCGCACGCGACGCCGACCGCGGAGAACCGGACATCGACGTGGTGCTGGTGACGGGTCTGTCGGGTGCCGGCCGTGGCACCGCGGCGAAGGTGCTGGAGGACCTGGGCTGGTATGTCGCCGACAACCTGCCGCCGGAGCTGATCGCCCGCATGGTGGAGCTGGGGCTGGCGGCGGGTTCGCGGATCACGCAGCTCGCGGTGGTGATGGATGTGCGGTCGCGCGGTTTCACCGGCGACCTGGATTCGGTGCGCGACGAGTTGGCGGCCCGCAACATCACGCCGCGGGTGCTGTTCCTCGAAGCGTCCGACGACATCCTGGTGCGCCGCTACGAGCAGAACCGGCGCAGCCATCCGCTGCAGGGCAGCCAGACGCTCGCGGAGGGCATCGCGGCCGAGCGGGCGATGCTCGCGCAGCTGCGGGCGGCCGCCGACCTCGTCATCGACACCTCGGCGCTGCCGGTGCCCGCGCTGCGCGCGGCGATCGAGCGGGCGTTCGGCGGCGACACCCCGCCGCAGACCCACGTCACCGTCGAGTCGTTCGGGTTCAAGTACGGCCTGCCGATGGACGCCGACACGGTGATGGACGTGCGGTTCCTGCCGAACCCGCACTGGGTCGACGAGCTGCGCGACCACACCGGGCAGCACCCGGCCGTGCGCGACTACGTGCTCGGCCAGCCCGGCGCCGACGAGTTCCTGCGGACCTACCATCGGCTGCTGTCGCTGGTGGTGGAGGGGTATCGGCGGGAGGGGAAGCGCTACATGACGGTCGCGATCGGGTGCACCGGGGGAAAGCACCGCAGCGTGGCCATGGCCGAGGCGCTGGCCGCGCGGCTGGCGCCCAACGAGGCGCTAACGGTGCGGGTGCTGCACCGGGATCTGGGCCGGGAATGACGGCCGGCCCGCCGCCGGGGCCGCCGGGCCCGCTGCGCAGCGATGACCGCACGCCGCCGCGCATCGTCGCGCTCGGCGGCGGACACGGCCTGTATGCCACCTTGTCGGCGGCGCGTCGGCTGTCGCCGCACGTCACCGCCGTCGTCACCGTCGCCGACGACGGCGGCTCCTCGGGCCGGCTGCGCCGTGAACTGAACGTGATCCCGCCCGGCGACCTGCGCATGGCGCTGGCGGCGCTGGCCTCCGACACCCCGCACGGCCGGCTGTGGGCGACGATCATCCAGCACCGCTTCGGCGGCAGCGGCGCGCTCGCCGGCCATCCGATCGGCAACCTGCTGCTGGCGGGGCTCAACGAGGTGCTCGCCGATCCGGTGGCCGCACTCGACGAACTCGGGCGGGTGCTCGGCGTCAAGGGCCGGGTGCTGCCGATGTGCCCGATCGCGCTGGCGATCGAGGCCGACGTGGCCGGGCTGGAGTCCGATCCGCGGATGAGCCGGGTGATCCGCGGGCAGGTGGCGATCGCCACGACCGTCGGGAAGGTCCGCCGGGTGCGGCTGCTGCCCGGTGATCCGCCCGCCACCCGCCAGGCCGTCGACGCCATCCTGGCCGCCGATCTCGTCGTGCTCGGCCCCGGCTCCTGGTTCACCAGCGTCATTCCGCACGTCCTGGTGCCGGGCCTGCTCCAGGCGCTGGGGGCCACGAGCGCCCGTCGCGCGCTGGTGCTGAACCTGGCCGCCGAACCGGGGGAGACGGCCGGATTCTCCGCCGAGCGCCACATCCACGTGCTGTCGCAGCACGCGCCCGGCTTCACCGTCGACGAGATCATCGTGGACGCCGCGCGGGTGCACAGCGACCGCGAGCGCGGGCAGCTGCAACGCACCGCTGCGCTCGTCGGCGCCGCCGTCCGGTTCGCCGACGTCGCCCGGGCGGGTACCCCGCTGCACGATCCGGCGAAGCTGGCGGCGGTCCTGGAGGACGTGCGGTTGCGGGGCCGGATCCCGGCGGCGCAGACGGTGCCCACCCCCGCGGCGGCCCGGGCGGTCGATGGCGACCGTCATCTGCCCGGCGCGGTGAAAGCGACGATCGACGGACCGCAGGGGGACGAGCAGTGGCGATGACGGCCGAGGTCAAGGACGAACTGAGCCGCCTGGTGGTGACTTCCGTCAGCGCCCGGCGGGCCGAGGTGACCGCGCTGCTGCGGTTCGCCGGCGGGCTGCACATCGTGTCCGGCCGGGTGGTGGTCGAGGCGGAGGTCGATCTCGGCGTCATCGCGCGCCGGCTCCGCAAGGACATCTTCGACCTCTACGGCTACACCGCGGAGGTGCACGTGCTGTCGGCCGGCGGTATCCGCAAGAGCACGCGCTACGTGGTGCGCGTCGTGAAGGACGGGGAGGCGCTCGCCCGCCAGACCGGCCTGCTGGATCTGCGGGGGCGACCGGTGCGCGGGCTGCCCGCACACGTGGTCGGCGGCAGCGTCGCCGACGCCGAAGCCGCCTGGCGCGGTGCGTTCCTCGCGCACGGGTCGCTCACCGAGCCGGGCCGCTCGTCGGCGCTGGAGGTCAGCTGCCCCGGGCCGGAGGCCGCGCTGGCGCTCGTCGGCGCGGCGCGGCGGCTCGGGGTGTCGGCAAAGGCGCGCGAGGTGCGCGGCGCCGACCGGGTGGTGGTCCGTGACGGTGACGCCATCGGCGCGTTGCTGACCCGCATGGGTGCACACGATTCGCTGAAGGTGTGGGACGAGCGCCGGATGCGCCGCGAGGTCCGTGCGACGGCGAACCGGTTGGCCAACTTCGACGATGCGAACCTGCGCCGCTCGGCGCGGGCGGCCGTGGCGGCGGCGGCCCGGGTGGAGCGGGCGCTGGAGATCCTCGGCGACTCGGTGCCCGATCACCTGGCGACCGCCGGCAAGCTGCGCGTCGAGCACCGGCAGGCGTCGCTGGAGGAGCTCGGCCGGCTCGCCGATCCGCCGATGACCAAGGACGCCGTCGCCGGGCGCATCCGGCGGCTGCTGTCGATGGCCGACCGGAAGGCGAAACAGGACGGCATCCCCGACACCGAGTCGGCCGTCACCGACGACATGCTCGACGACGAGGACGATTAGCTGCGGCCGCGGTGCCGCAGATAGTCCTGCTTGGTGTAGGTTCGGCCGGCTTGGCGGTAGCTCTCGGCCTCCCGGAAGGCCGCGACGACGTCCTCGGGTGCTTTGGTGCGCGACAGTTCGTGGTGCAGCAGGACGTCCATCGCGTAGACCCCGCGGATCGGCGACCGGAGGTGTCTGCGGTGCACGCCGGCGGTGTAGTCGGACATGTATTCGCCGTAGCGGTCCCCGGCGCGCAGTCGCCGGTCCAGCTCGTCGCGCAGTGCGCGCAGCGCCTCGTCCTCACTGGCCGCCGACACCGACCACGTCGCGCCGGGATACCAGGCCACCCAGTCGTCGCCGCGTTTCTCGACCTGTGTCTCGATCCGGAACGCCCAGCGGGCGTACGGGTCCGATGACGATCCGGCATTCGATGGCCTGTTCACGGATCACCTCCACTGCAGTCACCGCGGGCTTCGAACCTAACCCGGCTGCGGCCGCCCGACGTGCGGCAATTCGCCGTCCCGTTGCACATCGGCCTTGGCGTCGAACCCGGCGCCGCGGCGCCGGCGCGACCCGATGGTCATGAAGCAGTGGTCGGCTGCGCGGTCACCGAGCCGAACGACATACCACCAGTGTGCCGTCGTTTTCGGGCACTGCCGACCGGGCTGAGCAGCCGTCGGTGCCCCGCACTAGGCTGCTCGACGAGTAGCTCATCGGTGACAAAGGAGACTTTCAGGTGACGATCCGGGTAGGCGTCAACGGTTTCGGCCGCATCGGGCGCAACTTCTTCCGTGCGCTGGACGCGCAGAAGCGGGAAGGCAAGAACACCGACGTCGAGATCGTGGCCGTCAACGACCTCACCGACAACGCCACCCTGGCGCATCTGTTGAAGTTCGACTCGATCCTGGGGCGGCTGCCCTACGACGTGGAGGTCGACGGCGAGGAGATCATCGTCGGCGGCCACAAGCTCAAGGGGTTGTCCATCAAGGAGGGCCCGTCGGCGCTGCCGTGGGGCGACCTCGGCGTCGATGTCGTCGTGGAGTCGACGGGCATCTTCACCGCCCGCGCCAAGGCGCAGGGGCACCTGGACGCCGGGGCGAAGAAGGTGATCATCTCCGCGCCGGCCAGCGACGAGGACATCACCATCGTGCTGGGCGTCAACGACGACAAGTACGACGGCAGCCAGCACATCATCTCCAACGCCTCGTGCACCACGAACTGCCTCGGCCCGCTGGCGAAGGTGCTCAACGACGAGTTCGGCATCGTCAAGGGCCTGATGACCACCATCCACGCCTACACCCAGGACCAGAACCTGCAGGACGGCCCGCACAAGGACCTGCGCCGCGCCCGGGCCGCCGCCATCAACATCGTGCCCACCTCGACGGGCGCCGCGAAGGCCATCGGCCTGGTGCTGCCCGAGCTGAAGGGCAAGCTCGACGGCTACGCGCTGCGGGTGCCCATCCCCACGGGTTCGGTCACCGATCTGACCGCCGAGTTGAGCAGGTCGGCCACCGTCGACGAGATCAACGCCGCGTTCTCCGCGGCGGCCGACGGACCGCTGAAGGGCATCCTCAAGTACTACGACGCGCCGATTGTCTCCAGCGACATCGTGACCGATTCGCACAGCTCGCTGTACGACGCCGGGCTGACCAAGGTCATCGACAACCAGGCCAAGGTCGTCTCCTGGTACGACAACGAGTGGGGCTACTCGAACCGGCTCGTCGACCTGACCGCGCTGGTCGGCAAGTCGCTGTAACACCAGTGTCGATACAGACCCTCGACGACCTGCTCGCGGGCGGGGTGTCGGGCCGCGGCGTGCTGGTGCGGTCCGATCTCAACGTGCCGCTGGAGTACCAGGACGGCGCCGTCGCCCGAATCTCGGATCCGGGCCGGATCATCGCGTCGGTGCCCACGCTGCAGCGGCTGGCTGACGCCGGCGCCAAGGTGGTCGTCACCGCCCACCTGGGCCGCCCGAAGGGCGGACCGGACCCGAAGCTCTCGCTGAAGCCGGTCGCGGCGGCGCTCTCGGAGCGGCTCGGCCGGCACGTCCAGCTCGCGGGTGACGTGGTGGGCGCCGACGCGCTGGCCCGCGCCGAGGGCCTGACCGACGGCGACGTGCTGCTGCTGGAGAACGTCCGCTTCGACCCGCGCGAGACCAGCAAAGACGACGCCGAGCGGCGCGCGCTGGCCCAGGCGCTCGCCGACCTGGTCGGCGGCCTCGACGGATCGGGCGGGGCGTTCGTGTCCGACGGCTTCGGGGTGGTGCACCGCAAGCAGGCGTCGGTGTACGACGTCGCGAAGCTGCTGCCGCACTACGCGGGCACGCTCGTCGCGGCCGAGGTGAAGGTGCTCGAGCAGCTCACCAGCTCGTCGGACCGGCCGTACGCGGTGGTGCTCGGCGGCTCCAAGGTCTCCGACAAGTTGGCGGTCATCGAGAACCTCGCGACGCGGGCCGACAGCCTGGTGATCGGCGGCGGCATGTGCTTCACCTTCCTGGCCGCCCAAGGGCTGTCGGTGGGGTCGTCGCTGCTGCAGGAAGAGATGCTGGAAACCTGTAGCCGCCTGCTCGACGAATACGGCGATGTGATCCACCTGCCGGTCGACGTCGTGGTCGCCGAGCGGTTCGCCGCCGACGCGACCCCGGACACCGTTGCCGTCGACCGCATCCCCGCCGACAAGATGGGCCTGGACATCGGCCCGGAGTCGGTGAAGCGGTTCGCCGGCCTGCTGTCGAACGCCAAGACGGTGTTCTGGAACGGCCCGATGGGGGTGTTCGAGTTCCCGGCGTTCGCGGCGGGCACCCGCGGGGTCGCCGAAGCGATCATCGCCGCCACCCGCAAGGGCGCGTTCAGTGTCGTCGGCGGCGGTGATTCCGCGGCGGCGGTGCGCCAGCTCGGCCTGGCCGAGGACGGGTTCTCGCACATCTCGACCGGCGGCGGTGCGTCGCTGGAGTTCCTCGAAGGCAAGACGTTGCCGGGTATCGACGTGCTGGGAGGTAGTTCGTGAGCCGCACACCGCTGATCGCCGGCAACTGGAAGATGAACCTCAACCACCTCGAGGCCATCGCGCTGGTGCAGAAGATCGCGTTCTCGCTGCCGGAGAAGTACTTCGACAAGGTCGACGTGACGGTGCTGCCGCCGTTCACCGACCTGCGGAGCGTGCAGACGCTGGTGGACGGCGACAAGCTGCGGCTGACCTACGGCGCGCAGGACCTCTCGCAGCACGACTCCGGCGCCTACACCGGGGAGATCAGCGGTGCGTTCCTGGCGAAGTTGGGCTGCAGCTTCGTCGTCGTCGGGCACTCCGAGCGGCGCACCTACCACGGGGAGGACGACGCCCTGGTGGCGGCGAAGGCCACGGCGGCGCTGCGGCACGGGATCACCCCGATCGTGTGCATCGGCGAGGGACTGCAGGTCCGCGAGGCGGGCGACCACGTCGCCTACAACGTCGACCAGTTGCGCGGATCGCTCGCCGGGCTGTCGAAGGACCAGATCGCCAAAGTCGTCATCGCCTACGAGCCGGTGTGGGCCATCGGCACCGGCCGGGTGGCCAGTGCGTCCGACGCGCAGGAGGTGTGCGCGGCCATCCGCGCCGAACTGGTGGCGCTGGCGCACCCGGACGTGGCGACGACGGTGCGGGTGCTCTACGGCGGTTCGGTGAACGCCAAGAACGTCGGCGAGCTGATCGCCCAGGACGACGTCGACGGTGCGCTGGTCGGCGGCGCCTCGCTGGACGGTGAGCAGTTCGCCACGCTGGCGGCCATCGCCGCGGGCGGGCCCCTGCCCTGACGGCTCGGCCGTGACCCGATTCGGCCGTCCGCGCCACCACCGGTAACCTGGCACGCATGGAGTTCGCGCTGCAGATCGTGCTGCTGGTGACCAGCGTGCTGGTGGTCCTGCTGGTGCTGCTGCACCGCGCCAAGGGCGGCGGTCTGTCGACACTGTTCGGTGGCGGCGTGCAGTCCAGCCTGTCGGGCTCGACGGTCGTGGAGAAGAACCTCGACCGGTTGACGCTGTTCGTGACGGCGATCTGGATCATCTCCATCGTCGGCATCGGCCTGGAGATCAAGTACGGCGGCTGATCCCGCGCCGGCTCGCTCTGCGCGGCCCGCCGACCCGGCCGATACTTGACCAATGGCTGAGGCTTCCGATCTCGCGCTGGCACCGATCGGTTCCGTGCGTCGCACGCAGGTGGGGCGGGAGGCCACCGAACCGATGCGCGACGACATCCGGCTGCTCGGTGCGATCCTCGGCGACACCGTGCGGGAGCAGAGCGGCGACGAGATCTTCGGCCTCGTGGAGCGGGCGCGGGTGGCGTCGTTCCGGGTCCGCCGCTCCGAGATCGACCGCTCCGAGCTGGCCGCCATGTTCGACGGGATCGACGTGCGTCGCGCGATCCCGGTGATCCGGGCGTTCACGCATTTCGCCCTGCTGGCCAACGTCGCCGAGGACATCCACCGCGAGCGCCGGCGCGCCGTTCACGTGGCGGCGGGGGAGCCGCCGCAGCGCAGCAGCTTGGCAGCCACCTACCTCAAGCTCGACGCGGCCGACCTGGACGCCGACACCGTCGCCGAAGCGCTCGCCGGTGCGCTGGTGGCGCCGGTGATCACCGCACACCCGACCGAGACGCGTCGCCGGACCGTGTTCGACACCCAGCGGCGCATCACCGAGCTGCTCCGGATGCGGGCGTTCGGCAGTCCCGACGCCGGCGACGGCTCCACCGTCGAGTTGGAATTGCGCCGGCAGATCCTCATGCTGTGGCAGACGGCGCTGATCCGGTTGTCGCGGTTGAAGATCCAGGACGAGATCGAAGTGGGACTCCGGTACTACCCGGCTGCGCTGTTCGAGGTGATCCCCCGGGTCAACGCCGAGGTGCGGGCGGCGCTGCAGGCCCGCTGGCCCGACGCCGCGGGCGCACCTGGCGGGGGACTGCTCGCCGAACCCATCCTGCGGCCCGGCTCCTGGATCGGCGGCGACCGCGACGGCAATCCGAACGTGACCGCCGACGTGGTGCGGCTCGCCACGTCGAGCGCCGCGTACACCGCGCTGGCGCACTACTTCGCCGAGCTCACGGCGCTCGAGCAGGAGCTGTCGATGTCGGCGCGGCTGGTCGTCGTCACCGGCGAGCTCGCCGCCCTCGGGCAGGCGTGCGACGAGCCGGCCCGCGCCGACGAACCGTACCGGCGGGCGCTGCGGGTCGTCCGCGGGCGGCTCACCGCGACAGCGCTGCGCATCCTCGACCGCCAACCCGAGCGCGAGCTCGATCTCGGCCTGACGCCCTACGCGGGTCCCGGCGACCTGCTTACCGACCTCGACGTCGTCGACGCGTCGTTGCGCGGTCGCGGCAGCGCGCTGCTGGCCGACGACCGCCTCGCCCGGCTGCGGGAAGCCGTGCGCACCTTCGGCTTCCACCTCTGCGGGCTCGACATGCGGCAGAACTCCGACGTCCACGAGGAGGTCGTGGCGGAACTGCTGGCGTGGGCGGGTGTCTGCGACGACTACGGCGCGCTGCCGGAGGACCGGCGCGTCGAGCTGCTCACCGCCGAACTGACGACCCGGCGGCCGTTGACCCGGCCGGACGCCCAGCTCTCCGAGTTGGCCCGCAAGGAGCTCGACATCGTCGCGGCCGCCGCCCGGGCCGTCGAGGTCTTCGGCGCCGGCGCCGTGCCGAACTACGTCATCTCGATGTGCGAATCGGTGTCGGACATGCTCGAAGCGGCGCTGCTCCTCAAGGAGGCCGGGCTGCTGGACGGCGCCGGGGACACGCCGAGCTGTCCGGTCGGCATCGTGCCGCTGTTCGAGACCATCGACGATCTGCAGCGCAGCGCGACGATTCTCGAAGCGGCGCTGGACAACCCGCTGTATCGCGCGCTGGTGGCCGCGCGCGGCGACAGCCAGGAGGTCATGCTCGGCTACTCCGACTCCAACAAGGACGGCGGATACCTGGCCGCGAACTGGGCGCTGTACCGCGCCGAGCTCGACCTCGTCGACACCGCCCGCCGGACCGGGATCCGCCTGCGGCTCTTCCACGGACGCGGCGGGACGGTGGGCCGCGGCGGCGGCCCGAGCTACGACGCCATCCTGGCGCAGCCGCCCGGCGCGGTGAACGGCGCGCTACGCCTCACCGAGCAGGGTGAGGTGATCGCCGCCAAGTACGCCGAGCCGAAGCTCGCGCACCGCAACCTCGAGACGCTGGTGGCGGCGACGCTGGAGGCGACCCTGCTCGACACCGAAGGGCTGGGTGAGGACGCCGATTCCGCCTACCAGGTGCTCGACGACCTCGCCGGCCGGGCGCAGCGGGCCTACGCCGAACTCGTGCACGAGACACCGGGCTTCGTCGAGTACTTCAAGGCGTCCACCCCCGTCAGCGAGATCGGCGCGCTCAACATCGGGAGCCGGCCGGCGTCACGCAAGCCCACCGAGTCCATCTCGGACCTGCGGGCTATTCCCTGGGTGCTGTCCTGGAGCCAGTCGCGGGTGATGCTGCCCGGGTGGTACGGCACCGGTTCGGCGTTCCGGTCGTGGCTCGACGAGGACCCGGAGCGGCTGGAGGTGCTGCGCGACCTGTACCGGCGCTGGCCGTTCTTCCGCACCGTGCTCTCCAACATGGCGCAGGTGCTGGCGAAGTCCGACATGGGGCTGGCCGCCCGCTACGCCGAGCTGGTGGACGATGCGGACCTGCGCTCACGGGTGTTCGACAAGATCGTCGCCGAGCACGACCGGACCATTGCGATGCACGAGCTCATCACCGGCGAGGACGACCTGCTGGCCGACAACCCGGCCCTCGCCCGCTCGGTGTTCAACCGGTTCCCGTACCTGGAGCCGCTGAACCACCTGCAAGTTGAGCTCCTGCGCCGCTACCGCGCCGGCGACGAGGACGAGCTGGTGCAGCGAGGCATCCTGCTCACCATGAACGGGCTGGCCACGGCGCTGCGCAACAGCGGCTGACGTCCGGCCGGGCGGAACCCTGCCGCGCCGCGCGCCGTCGAACGGATGACACGACATCCGAGAGGTTCGCCTTGACCTTGCACGTAGAACCGACGGCCGCGGCAGCGCTGGGGCGGCTGTGCGCCGACACCGCCACCGACCTCGCGGAGCAGCTGCGCCACATCCGGTCACTGCCGGAGCCGGGGCTGTGGCTGGGGGACTGTGCGGAGGGCCGCGGCTGGGGTCGCCTGCTGTCGGAGCGGACCGCCGACCTCACCGCGCTGCTCGACGCTCACATCGGCGTCCTGTCGGCCGCCACGGCCACCCTGCGCGCGCAGCGTCACCGGTACGCGGCCGCCGATCACGCCGCCGCCGACCGTGCGAGCCGCCCGTGGCCGCAGTAGTCCATCCCGACACCTGGACCGCCGCCAGGTGGACACACCCCGAGGTGATGCAGCTGCAGAGCCGGCTCGACCCCGGCGTCATGCAGCGCTACGCCGACCAGTGGCATGCCGTCGTGCAGGCCGCGGTCGCTGCGCTCGATCGACTCGCGGCGGGTCTGCAGGCCGGCGACGGGTGGCAGGGACGTGGCGCCGACGCGGCGAGGCACGCGATGACCGACTGGGTCGCTGCGGCGAAAGCCGGCCTGCTGCAGGGTGATCCGGTCGGCGAGCGGCTCACCGCGCTGGCGCGGGCGGCCGCCGAGCTACGGGCCGTCATCACCCCGCCGGCGACGGAGACCGACGGCCTGGCGCCCGACGCCGCCGTCGCCCGGGCGCGGCTCGACGACGCGTTGCACCAGGTTCGGTCGCGGTTCAGCGAGCCCGCCGTGGCCGCCGCCGCCGCGGTGCCCGACATCCCGCCGCCACCACCCGCGCCGACGCCTGCGGGTGCAGCGGACCCGCCGGGGTCGCCGGCGACCGGCGCGGCCGCTACGGCACCGCTGCCGGTGGCCGCCACGGCACCGCTGCCGGTGGCCGCCACGGCACCGCTGCCGGTGGCCGCCACGGCACCGCTGCCGGTGGCCGCTGCGGCCTACCAGCCCGGCGCGCCGCCACCGATGCCGGCGGGCAGCGCCTTCGCCCCCGGTCCGGCGGTCACTGCGCCACCCGCGCCGGGCCCCGTCACGGCGCCGTCGCCGCTCCTGCCGCCGCCGTCCAGCATCCCGCCGACCGCGCCGCAGCGCCGGTGGCCGGCCGAACCCGACACGGTCGCGGGTCGGGCGCCGTCCCCGGGCCCGGCATCAGCGCCGCGCTGGGCACCCGGTGCGGCCGCCGCCGAGCCCGCCGCGGTGCCGGCCGCCGGCCCGTCACCACCACCGCCGCAGCCGGCGACGGGGCCGATGCTGGGCGGCCTCTATCCCGGCGCGGTGGGGTCGGGCGCCCACAACGGCTCGGGCCGGTCGATCCCCCGGTACCTCATCAGCAGGGCCCACTGCAACGAGCTGATCGGCCCGCTGCCCGAGGTGGCGCCGCCGGTGATCGGCGAGCGCGGCAACGCCGCGGCGCGGCACTGGTAGCCGGCTACAGCGCGGCAGCGGCGGCCTCGTCGAGCAGCCAGACGGTGCGCTCGGTGCCCACGGCGCCGGCGGCCGGCACGTCGTCGGGATCGGCGCCGCCCAGCGCGGCGGCCACCGCGTCGGCCTTGCCCTCGCCGGAGACGACGAGCCACACCTCGCGGGAGCGCTGCACCGCCGGCAGCGTCAAGGTGATGCGGCGCGGCGGCGGCTTCGGGCAGTCCTCGACACCGACCACCAGCCTCGTGCGCTCCCGGACCGCCGGGGTGTGCGGGAACAGCGAGTTGACGTGCCCTTCCGGACCCATGCCCAGCAGATGGACGTCGAAGCGCGGGGACGGCGCCCCGTCCTCGGCGGCCGTCGCCAGCTCCTGCTCGTAGGCCCGCGCGGCGGCGTCGATGTCGTCGCCGAACGCGCCGTCGGTGGCGGCGATGGGGTGCACGTTGGCGGCTGGTATGTCGATCCGGTCCAGCAGCGCCGACCGTGCCTGCTTGTCGTTGCGCTCGTCGTCGTCGGCGGGCACGAACCGCTCGTCGCCCCAGAACAGCTGGACCTTCGACCAATCGATGCCGCCGCCGCGCGACGCCGCCCGCTCGAGCAGTCCCACACCGGTGCCGCCGCCCGTCAGGGCGACAACGGCCCGTCCCCGCTCGGCGATCGCGGCCGCGATGGCGTCGACCAACCGGTCGCCGGCCGCCGCCACCAGCGCGTCCTTGTCCGGGTAACGCTCGACCGTCGCCGTCATAGGTAGTGCACCTTCTCCAGTCCGATCAGGGCGTCGTGGTAGATCTCGTCGGCGTCGAGTCGGCGCAGGTCCTCGGCGAGGCAATCCCGCGTCTCGCGCCGGGCCAGCGGAAGCATCGCCTCGGGCCGCGCGGTGCGCCGCAGCGTGGCGGTGACGCCGTTCTGCGGCCGCGACAGCGTCACCGTCTCGCTCGCCCGGGTCAGCTCCACCTTGAGCTCGCCGACAGCGCGCTGCACCGGGCCGTCGATGCGGCTGGCCAGCCAACCGGCCAGCAGATCGAGCGCCGGCTCCTCCCGCAGCCCCGACACCAGCGCCGATTGCACCGCTTCGTGCGGCGGCTGGTCGAGCGCCGAGGTCAGCAGCGCCCGCCAGTAGGTGATGCGGCTCCACGCCAGGTCCGTGTCACCGCCCGTATAGCCCGCGAGGCGGCCCTTGATCGACGCGAGCGGGTCCGGCGCGTTCGTGGCGTCGGTGATCCGCCGGATGGCCAGCCTCCCCAGCGGATCCTGCGCCGGCACGTCGGGCGCGGTCGCCGGCCACCACGCCACCACCGGTGTGTCCGGCAGCAGGAACGGCACCACCACGCTGGCGGCGTGGTCGGCGAGCGGACCCGTGAGCCGCAGCACCACCACCTCGCCCGCGCCGGCGTCGTGACCCACCCGCAGCTCGGCGTCCAGCCGCGGACCCGCCGCGGCCCGGTCTCCCGGCACCAGCGCGATGATCCGTGACGGATGCTCCCGGCTGGCCGCCGTGGCCGCGTCGACGGCGGCTTCCATCACCGCGTCGTCGTCGGCGGCGATCACCAGCGTGAGCACCCGGCTCAGCGTCAGCGCACCACCCTCCTCGCGAAGGCTGCTGATCCGCTTGTTGACGTCGTTCGTCGTGGTGGCCTCGAGCTGCACTTTCATCGGATTCGGTTCCTCGCGCCAGCGCTGGTCGGTGTCCGATGGTTCCTCGCGCAAGCGCTCGTCACGGCCGCCGCCATTCCCGGCCGGTGCGCCGCAGCATCTCGAACGCGGACTGCGGCCCCCAGGTACCCGCCTCGTACGGGTCCGGCGTACCTCCCGCCGCCCAGTGCTCGAGCACGGGATCGAGGATGCGCCAAGACAATTCGACCTCGTCGTTCACCGGGAACAGCGACGGTTCGCCCAGCAGCACGTCGAGGATGAGCCGCTCGTAGGCTTCGGGGGACTCCTCGGCGAACGCCGACCCGTACGAGAAGTCCATGTTGACGTCACGCACTTCCATGTTGTTGCCGGGCACCTTCGACCCGAACCGCAGCGTGATGCCCTCGTCGGGCTGGATGCGCAGCACGAGCGCGTTCTGGCCGAGCTCCTCGGTCATCGTCGCGTCGAACGGCAGGTGCGGCGCCCGCTTGAACACCAGGGCGATCTCGGTGACCCGGCGACCCAGCCGCTTCCCGGTGCGCAGGTAGAACGGCACCCCCGCCCAGCGCCGGGTGTCCACTTCGAGCTCGATCGCCGCGAACGTCTCGGTGGTCGAGGTCTTCGAGAAGCCCTCCTCCTCCAGCAGCCCGACGACCTGCTCGCTGCCCTGCCAGCCCGCGGTGTACTGCCCGCGGGCGGTGGTCTCGCGCAACGGCTCGGCGAGCCGCGTCGCCGACAGCACCTTGATCTTCTCGGCCTGCAGCTCGTCGGGGTGGAAGCTGACCGGCTCCTCCATCGCGGTGAGCGCCAACAGCTGCAGCAGGTGGTTCTGGATGACGTCGCGGGCCGCGCCGATGCCGTCGTAGTAGCCGCCGCGGCCGCCGAGGCCGATGTCCTCGGCCATCGTGATCTGGACGTGGTCGACGTAGTGGGCGTTCCAGATCGGCTCGTACAGCTCGTTCGCGAACCGCAGCGCCAGGATGTTCTGGACCGTCTCCTTGCCGAGGTAGTGGTCGATGCGGAACACCGTCTCCTCGGGGAAGACGCTGTTCACGACGGCGTTGAGCTCCTGGGCGCTCGCCAGGTCGTGCCCGAACGGCTTTTCGATGACCACCCGGCTCCAGCGGTCGCCCTGCGGCCGGGCGAGCCCGGATTTCGACAGCTGCTCGCACACCACCGGGAACGCCTTCGGCGGGATCGACAGGTAGAACGCGTGGTTGCCGCCGGTCCCGCGTTCGGCGTCCAGCTTTTCCAGCGTCTCGGCGAGCCGCGCGAACGCCGCGTCGTCGTCAAAGGTCCCCTGCACGAACCGCACGCCCTCGGCGAGCCGGTCCCACACCTCCTGCCGGAACGGTGTGCGCGCGTGCGCCTTCACGGCCTCGTAGACGACTTGGCCGAAGTCCTCGTCCTCCCAGTCCCGGCGGGCGAAGCCGATGAGCGAGAACGACGCCGGCAGCAGGCCGCGGTTGGCGAGGTCGTAGATCGCCGGCATCAGCTTCTTGCGCGACAGGTCGCCGGTGA
The DNA here is from genome assembly GCF_021213805.1 of Mycobacterium sp. MYCO198283. Taxonomy (GTDB): domain Bacteria; phylum Actinomycetota; class Actinomycetes; order Mycobacteriales; family Mycobacteriaceae; genus Mycobacterium. The sequence goes on along the minus strand of NZ_JAJQJI010000007.1, from coordinate 184,662 downwards.
CGCCGAAGATCACGACACCGCAGGGGCCCGCGATGCGGGGCATGCGCTTGTCGCGCTTGTCCCGCAGCGGGTTCTGCCACTCCGCCATCTCGGGGCTCAGGATTTCTTGTCGTCGAGCTGATCCCGGGTGGCCTCCAGCAATTCTTGCCAGGCCTTCTCGAATTTTTCGATGCCCTCGTTCTCCAGCACGATGAACGCGTCGGTCAGGTCGATGCTGAGCCCGTCGAGCTTGTCGAAGACCTCCTGCGCGGCCTCGGCGGTGCCGGTGACGGTGTCGCCGGTGATGACACCGTGGTCCGCGACCGCCTCGATGGTCTTGGCGGGCATCGTGTTCACGGTGTTCGGCGCGACGAGCTCGGTGACGTACAGCGTGTCGGAGTACTCCGGGTTCTTCACGCCGGTCGACGCCCACAGCGGCCGCTGCACGCGGGCGCCGGCCTGCTTGAGCGCCGCGAACCGCTCGCCGCCCTCGAACACCTCCTGGTAGGCGGCGTACGCCAGCCGTGCGTTCGCGACGCCGGCTTGCCCGCGCAGGGCCAGCGCCTCCTCGTCGCCGTGCTGCTCCAGCCGCTTGTCGATCTCGGTGTCCACGCGCGAGACGAAGAACGACGCGACCGAATGGATGGTCGACAGGTCGTGTCCGGCTTCCTTCGCCTTCTCCAGGCCGGCGAGGTAGGCGTCCATCACCAGCCGGTGGCGCTCCACCGAGAAGATCAGCGTGACGTTGACGGAGATGCCCTCGGCCAAGGTCGCCGTGATGGCCGGAATGCCCGCCTTCGTCGCCGGGATCTTGATGAAGAGGTTCGGCCGGTCGACGATCTTCCACAGCTCGACGGCCTGGGCGACGGTCTTGTCGGCGTCGTGGGCGAGCCGCGGGTCCACCTCGATGGACACCCGGCCGTCGACGCCGTCGGTCGCCGTGAACACGTCGGCGAACACGTCGCAGGCGTCGCGGACGTCGTCGGTGGTGACGGTGCGGATGGCGGCGTCGACGTCGGCGCCGCGCTCGGCGAGCTCACGCAGCTGGTCGTCGTAGGCGTTGCCCGACGACAGCGCCGCCTGGAAGATCGACGGGTTGGTGGTGACGCCGACGACGCTGCGGGTCTCGATCAGTTCCTTGAGGTTGCCGGACTTGATGCGGTCCCTCGACAGGTCGTCGAGCCATACGGACACCCCTGCGGCCGACAGCGCCGCGAGGTTGGGGTTCTGCGACATGAGGAGCTCCTTCGAAGGTGAAAAGTCGTCAGTTGTCGATGGACCGTTCCGCGGCCGCGGCCACCGCCTCGGGCGTGAAGCCGAACTCGCGGAACAGGGTCTTGTCGTCGGCGGATTCGCCGTAGTGCTCGATCGAGACGATCTCGCCGGTGTCGCCGACGAGCTTGTGCCAACTCTGCGCCACCGCGGCCTCGACCGCGACCCGTGCCGACACATCGGGCGGCAGCACCGCGTCCCGGTACTCCTTGGGCTGCGACTCGAACCACTCGACGCAGGGCATCGACACCACGTAGGCGGTGATGTCCTGCTGTGCGAGCAGCTTCTTCGCCTCGACCGCGAGCTGCAGTTCCGAGCCGGTCGCGATGATGATGACGTCGGCGTCGTCGGCGGGATTGCCGCCACCGAGCACGTAACCGCCCTTGGCGACGCCCTCGGCGCTGGTGCCCTCGAGCACCGGGATGGGCTGGCGCGTCAGGATGAAGCCGACGGGCCCGCTGCCGTTGCCGCGCGCCAGGATGGTCCGCCACGCGTAGGCGGTCTCGTTCGGGTCGCCCGGCCGCACCACCGACAGGTTCGGGATGGCCCGCAGCGCCGCCAGGTGCTCGATCGGCTGGTGCGTCGGGCCGTCCTCGCCCAGGCCGATCGAGTCGTGGGTCCAGATGTAGATGGTGTCGATGTCCATCAGCGACGCCAGCCGCACCGCTGGGCGCATGTAGTCGGAGAACTGCAAGAAGGTGCCGCCGAACGCGCGCGTGGGGCCGTGCAGCACGATGCCGCTCAGGATCGCCCCCATCGCATGCTCGCGGACGCCGAAGTGCAGCACCCGCCCATACGGGTCGGCCGTGAACTGGTCGGTGGAGATGCTCGGCGGGCCGAACGAGGGCACGCCCTTGATGGTGGTGTTGTTGCTACCGGCGAGGTCGGCGGAGCCGCCCCACAGCTCCGGCAGGTGCGGCGCCACGTCGTTGAGGACCTGGCCGAACGCCGCCCGGGTGGCCACCGGCTTGTCCCCGGGCTGCCAGGTGCTGATGTCGGCGTCCCAGCCGTCGGGCAGCTGCTCGGCGGTGAGCCGGTCCAGCAGCGCCTTGCGCTCCGGCTCGCGCTCGGCCCACGCGTCGAAGTCGGTCTGCCACTTGTCGTGCGCTTCGCGGCCGCGCTCGACGAGCTTGCGGGTGTGCTCGATGACCTCGTCGCGCACCTCGAAGGTCTTCTCCGGGTCGAAGCCGAGGATCTTCTTGACCGCGGCGACCTCCTCGTCACCGAGCGCGGCGCCGTGCGCCTTACCGGTGTTCATGAGGTTGGGCGCCGGATAGCCGATGACGGTGCGCACCTCGATGAAGGACGGCTTGTCGGTCACCTTCTTCGCCTCGGCGATCGCCCGCTCGATGCCGGTGACGTTCTCGCCGCCGACGACGGTCTGCACGTGCCAGCCGTACGCCCGGTAGCGCGCCGCGACGTCCTCCGAGAGGGCGATGTCGGTGTCGTCCTCGATCGAGATCTTGTTGCGGTCGTAGAACACGATGAGGTTGCCCAGCTGCTGCGTGCCGGCCAGCGACGACGCCTCGCTCGTGACGCCCTCCTCGATGTCGCCGTCGGAGGCGATGACGTAGATGTGGTGGTCGAAGGGGCTGGTGCCCGGCGCGGCGTCGGGATCGAACAGCCCGCGCTCGTAGCGGGCGGCCATCGCCATGCCGACCGACGACGCGAGGCCCTGGCCCAGCGGGCCGGTGGTGATCTCCACGCCCTTGGTGTGCCGGAACTCGGGGTGGCCCGGCGTCTTGGACTTGTAGGTGCGCAGCGCCTCGATGTCGGAGAGCTCCAAGCCGAAACCGCCCAGGTACAGCTGCAGGTAGAGCGTCAGGCTGCTGTGGCCGGCCGACAGGATGAACCGGTCGCGTCCCAGCCAGTGCACGTCGCTGGGATCGTGGCGCATGACGCGCTGGAACAGCGTGTAGGCCAGTGGCGCGAGGCTCATCGCGGTGCCCGGATGTCCGTTGCCCACCTTCTGCACCGCGTCCGCGGCGAGCACCCGCACGGTGTCGACGGCGGCGCTGTCCAGCTCCGTCCAGTCGTCGGGGTGATCCGGCCGGGTCAGTGCTGAGATGTCGGCATCCGTCGTCACGAACTCGCTCCTCGCTTCGGTGGGCAGGCCCATCCTCACCCTAGTTGGGTGCCCGGGGCTGGTCGATCGGTAGGACGGCGACGTAGCCGATGTCACCTGGTGTTACCCCGAAAGCCGGGCGGCCGAACGACCCTGCGGTCACGCCCGAGCCGCCGACGGGTCTACCATCGCCTGTAGTAGAAGTCGCGTCCGCGCGGTAGATCCTGCCGTGATCGCAAGGAGAACAGGTGAGCATTCGCGAGCGCGCGCAGCGGTCCGTGCTCGGCCGCGTTCGCGACACCACGCTGGCCTACATCGCGCTCACCAAACCGCGCGTCATCGAGTTGCTGCTGGTCACCGCCATCCCGGCGATGCTGCTGGCCGACCGCGGCACGGTGGCGCCGCTGCTGATCGTCAACACGCTGATCGGCGGGATGCTGGCCGCGGCGGGCGCCAACACGCTGAACTGCGTGGCCGACGCCGACATCGACAAGGTGATGAAGCGCACCGCCCGGCGGCCGCTGGCCCGGGCGACGGTGCCCCGCACGCACGCGCTGGTCTTCGGCCTGCTGCTCACCGCCGGATCGTTCGGCTGGCTGTGGTGGACCAGCAACCTGCTGTCGGGCCTGTTGGCGCTGGCGACCATTGCGTTCTACCTGTTCGTCTACACCCTGCTGCTCAAACGCCGGACATCGCAGAACGTGGTGTGGGGCGGCGCGGCCGGCTGCATGCCGGTGATGATCGGCTGGTCGGCGGTCACCGGCACCATCCAGTGGCCCGCGCTGGTGATGTTCGCGGTCATCTTCTTCTGGACGCCGCCGCACACCTGGGCGCTGGCGATGCGCTACAAGGACGACTACCGCGCGGCGGGCGTGCCGATGTTGCCGGCCGTGGCCACCGAGCAGCAGGTCACCTGCCACATCGTGGTCTACACCTGGTTGACGGTGGCGGCCACGCTGGCGCTGACGCCCGCCGCGGGCTGGCTGTACACCGCGGTCGCCGTGCTCGCCGGCGTGTGGTTCCTCGCGATGGCCCACCAGCTGTATGCCGGCGTGCGCCGCGGGGAGCCGGTCAAGCCGCTGCGGCTGTTCCTGCAGTCGAACAACTACCTGGCGGTGGTGTTCTGCGCACTGGCCGTCGACTCGGCGCTCGCCCTGCCGACGGTGTTCTAGGGCACCAGCACGATCGACCCGACCGTTCGGCGGCCCTGCAGGTCGTCGTGCGCGCGGGCGGCCTGCGCCAGCGGGTAGCGCTCGCTCACCGTCACCGACAGCGAGCCGTCCGCGATGGCGCTGAGCAGTTCCCCGGCGCGCCACGAGAACTCGTCGGGGGTGCGGGTGAAGTGGGCGAGCGACGGGCGGGTCAGGTAGACCGATCCGGCGGCGTTGAGCCGCTGCGGGTCGAACGGCGGCACCGGGCCGCTCGACGCCCCGAACAGCGCGAGCGTGCCTCGCACCGCGAGGCTGGCGAGGCTGGCCTCGAACGTGCTGGCGCCGACACCGTCGTACACCGCGGCGACGCCGGTGGCGTCGGTCAGGTCGCGGATGCGGGCGGCGAACTCCGCGGCGCCCCGGTCATCGTGGGAGGGATAGTCGAGCACCTCGACGGCGCCGGCAGCCCGGGACAGCTCGGCCTTCTCCTTGGTCGACGCCGTCGTGATCACCTTGGCGCCCACGCTGGTGGCCCACTGCGTCAGCAGCAGCCCGACGCCGCCGGCCCCGGCGTGCACCAGCACGGTGTCGCGCGGCGCCAACTCGTAGACCGACTTGATGAGGTAATGCGCCGTCATCCCCTTGAGCAGCGCCGACGCGGCGACGTCGGAGGCGACGCCGTCGGGCACGTAGGCGACGTAATCGGCCGGCGCCGTGCACAGCTGCGCGTACGCGCCGTCGGCGGCGGCCGTCACCACCCGGTCGCCCACCGCGAGTGCGGCAACGTCGTCGCCGACCGCCGCGATCGTGCCGCATACCTCGGCGCCCACGACGAACGGCACCTCGCGGTGGTAGAGACCCGACCGGAAATAGGTGTCGATGAAGTTGACGCCGATGGCGTCGGCGCGGATCACCACCTGTCCGGCGGCTGGTGTCGGCTCCGGCCGATCCACCATGCGCAGGACGTCGGGACCGCCGTGTTCGGAAACTTCGATGGCTCGCACGCCTCTACTATTCCCTCTCGTGAGGTGGTCATGAACCTGTTGCGGCCCGACGTGTTCCATCCGCGGATCGTGCTGGCGGGCTGCCCGCAACTGGTCAGCGGCGACGGCGACGACGCCGGCCTGGTGCCCGCGCTGCGTCACCGCGGGCTGCACGCGCGCTGGCTGTCCTGGGACGACCCCGACACCACGGCGGCCGACCTGGTGATCCTGCGTGCGACATGGGATTACATCGACCGGCTCGACGAGTTCACCGCCTGGGCCAACAGCGTGCCGGCGCTGCTCAACCCCGCGCCGGTGGTCACGTGGAACACCGACAAGCGCTATCTGCTCGACCTTGCGGCCGCCGGGGTGCCCACGATTCCCACGGCGGTGTTCGGACCCGACGACGCGCTGCGGTTCGAGGCGCCGGGGGAGGTGGTGGTCAAGCCCGCCGTCGGCGCCGGATCCGTCGGGGCGCGCCGGCTCACCGACCAGGGCGCGGCCGCCGCGCACGCCGCCGCGCTGCAGCAGCAGGGCCGCGCGGTCGTCGTGCAGCCGTACGACGCCCGCGTCGACAGCGACGGCGAGACGGCGCTGGTGTTCCTGGGCGGCGAGGCGTCGCACGCGTTCGGCAAGGCCGCGATCCTGCCGCCGGGGGGCGCGGCGCCCGATGTCGACCCGTCGGGCACCTTTGCGGCGGAAAGCCTCTCGGCGGCCGAACCGGACTTCGCGGCGTGGGACGTCGGGCACGCGGCGCTGCAGGCGGCCGCCGACCACCTGGGCATCGCCGTCACGGACTTGCTCTACGCGCGGGTCGACGTCATCGGTGGCGCGGCCGACGTCCGGGTACTCGAGCTCGAGCTCGTGGAGCCGTCGCTGGGGTGGTCGCAGCTCGACGAGACCACGCGGCTACGGCAGGAGGGCCGATTCGCGCGGTGCGTCGAGTCCGCGCTCGACCGCCTCGGGCTCGGTCCGCTGTCGCATCGCCGCCCATAGCGCCGCGGTGGCGCCGGTGCAGATCGCCGCGCCCGCCACATGCAGGGCGACCAGCGTTGCCGGGACGTCGTTGACGTACTGCGCGACGCCGACCAGCGCCTGGGCGACCACCGCGACGACCAGCACGACGAGCCGCCGCAGCACGGGCCGGGGGGCGCGCACGGCCACCAGCGCGAAGCCGAGGCCCACCAACAGCGCCAGGTAGCCGACCAGCAGCGTCGAGTGCGCGTGCACCAGCGTCGGGATGTCGATCTGCAGCCGGGGCACGGTCCGATCGGGGCTCTTGTCGCCGGCGTGGGGGCCGGCGGCGGTCACGAGCGTGCCGGCGGTCAGCACGGCGGCCAGGCCCACCCCCGCGAGGGCGGTCAACCAGCGCAGCGGTGCCGGCACCGCCCGGACCCGGACCCCGTCGTCGGGCTCACCGACCTTGACGAACAGCAGCACGGCGAGCCACACCATCAGCATCGACGCCAGCAGGTGGATCGCGACGGTCCACCACAGCAGCCCGGTCAGCACGGTGATGCCGCCGATCACCGCCTGCACCACCGTCGAGGCCGGCATCAGCCAGGCGTAGACGAGCACCTCGCGCCGGCGCCGGGCGCGGATGACCGCCAGCACGGCCAGCGCGGCGGTGATCACGACGGCGAAGGTGATGAGCCGGTTGCCGAATTCGACGGCCTGGTGGACGACGGGCACCTCGGCGTGTGGCACGGGGGTGAAGCTGCCCGGGAAGCACTGCGGCCAGGTGGGGCAGCCCAGGCCCGACGCGGTGACCCGCACGATCGCGCCGGTGACCGCGATGCCGCCCTGCGTCAGCACCACGGCCGCCGCGATCAGGCGCTGCACCCGCAGGCTGGGCAGCGGCAGCAGGTCCACCAGCCGGAGGAAAAGCCGCACCACACCCACGGCCCGATCGTAGAGCACACTCCACTACGCGCCGTAGTACCGATCGCCCGGGTGCCCGCGTCAGGACGTGAAACGGAACCAGCGCAACGCGCACAGCGCGGCCGCCGCGCCCCACACCGCCAGCACCGCCAGGCCGAACCAGTCGACCGACAGCGCCATGGCCTGCGACAGCGCTTCGGTCAGCGCGCCCGACGGGGTCAGCCGGGCGATGAACGCGACCGGACCGGGCACCGAGGCGGTCTCGACGGTCAGCGCGCCGAGGCCGGCGAAGACGAACCACAGCAGGTTGGCGACGGCCAGCACGATCTCCGCCCGCAGCGTGCCGCCCAGCAGCAGGCCCAGGGCGGCGAACCCGGCCGTGCCGAGCGCGATGACCGCCGCGCCGAGCAGCAGCCCGCCGACGGCCGGCCGCCAGCCGAGCGCCGCGCCGATCGCGCCGAGCACCATCGCCTGCAGGAACACCACGGTGACCACGGCCATCGACTTGCCGGCGATGATGCCCCACACCGGCAGCGCCGTGGCGCCCAGCCGTTTCAGCGCGCCGTAGCGGCGATCGAACGCCACCGCGATGGCCTGGCCGGTGAAGGCCGTCGAGATCACCGCCAGCGCCATGATCGCGGGGACGAAGACGGCCGCTCGGTCGTCCCCGACGTCGCCGAGGGGCAGCAGCGTCAGGCCGACGAGCAGCGTCACCGGGATGAACAGCGTGAGCAGCAGCTGCTCACCGTTGCGCAGCAGCAGCCGCAGCTCCAGCGAGAACTGCGCGGCCAGCATGCGCGCGACGGTGTTCGGGCGCGGATCGGGCGCGAAGGTGCCCGGCGCGAACAGCGCGGTCGGCCGCTGCGGTCGGGTCATCGCATCTCCCTGCCGGTGAGGTCGAGGAAGACGTCCTCGAGGCTGCGCTGCTCCACCCGCAGGTCGGTGGCGAGCACGTCGAGCCGGGCGCACCACGCGGTGACGGTGGCCAGCACCTGCGGGTCGACGTGGCCCTCGATCAGGTACTGCCCGGGGGTGGGCTCGGTGGCGCGGTAACCCTCGGGCAGGGCGGACGCCAGCAGCGACAGGTCGAGCCGCGGCGGTGCGCTGAACCGCAGCTGGTTCTCGGCGCCGTTGCGGGTCAGCTCGGCGGGTGTGCCGGCCGCGACGGTCCTGCCGTGGTCGATGATGACGAGGCGGTCGGCGAGCTCCTCGGCTTCGGCGAGGTAGTGCGTGGTGAGGACCACCGACACCCCGTCGCGGCGCAGCCCGTCGATCAGCTCCCACACCACCAGCCGCGCCTGGGCGTCCATGCCGGCTGTCGGCTCGTCGAGAAACACCAGCTCCGGGCGGCCCACCAGCGCGCACGCCAGCGCCAGCCGCTGCTGCTGGCCGCCGGAGAGCCGGCGGTAGGTGGTGCGGGCGACGTCGGCGAGCCCGAGCGTGTCGAGCAGCCACTGCGGGTCGAGCGGGTTGGCCGCATAGGCCGCCACCAGCGTGAGCATCTCGCCGGCGCGGGCGGCCGGATAGCCGCCGCCGCCCTGCAGCATCACCCCGATGCGGGACCGGACGCGGGCGTTGTCGGCGACCGGGTCGAGCCCGAGCACCTCGATGGTCCCGGCGTCGGGCCGCACGAAGCCCTCGCACATTTCGACGGTGGTGGTCTTGCCCGCGCCGTTGGGTCCCAGCAGCGCGAGCACCTCGGCGCGGTGCACCTCCAGGTCGAGGTCTTCGACGGCGGTGATCCGGCCGTAGCGCTTGCTCACGCCGCGCATCCGCACGGGGAGGGTCTCGACCGGGCTCACGGAGTGTCAGCGTAGGCGCTGGTGGCCGTGCCCCGGCTCGACGGCTGCGGTGACGGATCCGGGCCGGTGCCCGCCGGCGGCGCCGAGGGCAGGTGGGCGCCGCCGGACGCCGCGTCGGGCAGCGACCGCCAGGGCAGGCGGCGCCACGTCGCGGCCATCAGGATGGCGACCGCCACGGTGCTCGCGAGCGTGGCGAACGCGATCTGGAACAGCGCGAATCGGTCGCCGTTGGCGGTCGGCCCGAACACCCCGATGATGATGGTGACGACGATGGTCGCCGAGCGGAACGCCGGCCGGGTCGCCCAGGCGGCCAGCGGAATGATCGCCCACAGCAGGTACCACGGCTGCACCACCGGGAACAGCATGATGGTGACGGCGAGCGCGACACCGAGCCCGCCGACCGGATGCAGCCGGCCGCGCAGCACCACCAGCAGCAGCCAGCCCACCAGCACCGCGATGATCAGCACGCCGACCGCGCGGGTCAGCGACAACACGGCGGTGGTGTGGTCGCCGAGGCCGAGCAGGATGCCGACCTGGCCCGTCGCCAGCGCCAGCAGCGTGGGCGGCGACATCCAGCTCCGCACGGCGTTGGCCGTGCCGAGCGTGAAGAGCCATCCGAAGCCCAGGCCGCTGGCCCAGCCGATCACCGCCATCACCGCCAGCGACACCGCCGACAGCAGCGTGCCCGCGGCGAGGAATCCCAGGATTCCGGCCCCCCAGCGGCGTGCCAGCGCCATCGCCACGAACCCGAGCGCCAGCAGCCCTGGCAGTTTGACCTGCGAGGACATCGCGATCAGCACGGTCCCGGCCAGCAGCATCGCCAGCGGCGCGCCGGCGGCCAGCCGTGGCGACCAGCCCGCGGGCCGGCGCAGCGGCAGCGGCAGCAGCGATCCGGGTGCGGCGATGCCGCGCAGCGCGAACTCGGTCCCGGCGAGCATCAACCCCAACATCAGCGCCTCGTTGTGGATGCCGGCGACCAGATGCATGATCAGCAGCGGGTTGGCCGCACCGAGCCACAGCGCGCTCACCTCGGCCACGCCGCAGCGGCGCGCCAGCCGCGGCACCGCCCACACGATCAACCCGACCCCGAGCAGCACGACCAGCCGGTGACACAGCACCGCCGCCACCACGTTGTCGCCGGTGATCGCGGAGATGCCCTCGCCGATCCACAGGAACAGCGGGCCGTACGGCGCGGGCGTCTCGCGCCACATGCTCGGCACGGATGCGGTGAACACGCTGTCGAGCCCGAGGCCCGGCGCGGGGCCGACGACGTACGGGTCGAGCCCGAGATGGGCGATCTGGCTCTGCGCCAGGTAGGAATAGACGTCCTTGCTGTACATCGGCGGGGCGACGAGCAGCGGGATGACCCACAGCAGCAGCGTCCGGTCGAGTTGGCTGCGTGACATGCGCCGGTCGCCGAGCGCGAAGCGGCCCAGCATCAGCCACGCCAGCGCCATCATCACGGCGCCGGTGGTGGTCATGGTCAGCGACACGGTCTGGATGCGCGACGGCAGGTTGAGCAGCCGGACCCCGAAGGTCGGGTCCTGCACCACCGGCCGGGCGCCGGCGCCGAGCGCGCCGATGGCCATCAGCACCGTCCCGGCGCCGCCGAACAGCCGGGTGCGGCGCAGCGCCACCACCTCGGCGTCGTCGAGCGGCGAGCCCACGGCTCGCTCGTCGGCGTGCCAGCGGGCGATGGCCGTGTCCACAGACCAGCGCCGGGCAGCCATTCCAGCAGCGTAATGGCAGCGCTGTTCCCCGCCGGCCGGGGAGAAGACCGACACCGCGGTGAGGGTGCCCTTGGTGGACCGGCCTACCGAATTGCGTCACACTGGTGTTGTGAAAATCCGTCCGGCCGACGACACCGCTGTGCGCAGCGGTGCTCCGGCTGCCCAGGACGGCGACACCCGGCGCGCCATCGTGCGGCTGCTCGTCGAGGACGGACCCGTCACCGCCGGCCGGATCGGCGAGCGACTGGGCTTGTCGGCGGCCGGGGTGCGCCGCCATCTCGACGCGCTGCTCGACGCGGGCGACGCCGAGGCCAGCGCACCGGCGTCGTGGCAGCAGAGCGGACGCGGCCGACCGGCCAAACGCTATCGGCTGACCTCCCGCGGCCGTGCGAAGCTGGAACACGCCTACGACGACCTCGCCGCCGCGGCGATACGGCAGTTGCGCGAGATCGGTGGCGAGGAGGCGGTGCGCACCTTCGCCCGCCGCCGCGTCGAGGGCATCCTCACCGGCGTGACCCCGCCGGCCGGTGACGGCGACGTGGAGGCCGCGGCCGACCAGGTCGCCGCGGCGTTCTCGCGGGCCGGATACGTCACCACCACCACCCGGGTCGGCGGTCCGGTCTCCGGTGTCCAGATCTGCCAGCACCACTGTCCGGTCTCGCACGTCGCCGAGGAATTTCCCGAGCTCTGCGACGCTGAGAAAGAAGCGATGGGTGAGCTGCTCGGCACGCACGTGCAGCGGCTCGCAACGTTGGTCAACGGTGACCCCGTCTGCACCACCCACGTGCCGTTGAGCCCGCCGACAACGTCGGACCGATGAGCCCCGCCCGCCGGCGCCGCAGCCCGCACCCGGCCCGTTACGACATGCCAGAAGGAGCGTCGACATGACGACCACCCCCGAGGTTCACCAGCTCGGCGAACCGCTCAGCCAGGAAGAGACCATCGCGTCGCTGGGCCGCTACGGCTACGGCTGGGTCGACTCCGACGTCGCGGGCGCCAGCGCGCGGCGCGGCCTGTCCGAGGCGGTGGTGCGCGACATCTCGGCGAAGAAGAACGAGCCGGAATGGATGCTGCAGACCCGCCTCAAGGCGCTGCGCACCTTCGACAAGAAGCCGATGCCGAACTGGGGCTCCAACCTCGAGGGCATCGACTTCGACAACATCAAGTACTTCGTGCGCTCGAGTGAGAAGCAGGCCGCCACCTGGGACGATCTGCCCGCCGACATCAAGAACACCTACGACAAGCTGGGTATCCCGGAGGCCGAGAAGCAGCGGCTGGTGTCCGGTGTCGCCGCGCAGTACGAGTCCGAGGTCGTCTACCACTCCATCCGCGAGGATCTCGAGGCCCAGGGCGTCATCTTCCTCGACACCGACACCGCGCTCAAGGAGCACCCGGAGCTGTTCAAGCAGTACTTCGGCACCGTGATCCCGGCCGGCGACAACAAGTTCTCGGCGCTCAACACCGCGGTGTGGTCGGGCGGGTCGTTCATCTACGTGCCCAAGGGCGTGCACGTCGACATCCCGCTGCAGGCCTACTTCCGCATCAACACCGAGAACATGGGCCAGTTCGAGCGGACGCTGATCATCGTCGACGAGGACGCCTACGTGCACTACGTCGAGGGCTGCACCGCGCCGATCTACCAGAGCGACTCGCTGCACTCGGCGGTGGTCGAGATCATCGTCAAGCCGGGTGGCCGCTGCCGCTACACGACCATCCAGAACTGGTCGAACAACGTCTACAACCTGGTGACCAAGCGGGCGCGCGCCGAAGCCGGCGCCACCATGGAGTGGGTCGACGGCAACATCGGGTCCAAGGTCACCATGAAGTACCCGGCCGTGTGGATGACCGGTGAGCACGCCAAGGGCGAAGTGCTGTCGGTGGCGTTCGCCGGCGAGGGCCAGCACCAGGACACCGGCGCCAAGATGTTGCACCTGGCGCCCCACACGTCGAGCAACATCGTGTCGAAGTCGGTGGCGCGCGGTGGCGGCCGGGCGTCGTACCGCGGGCTGGTGCAGGTCAACAAGGGCGCCCACGGGTCGCGCGCCAGCGTGAAGTGCGATGCGCTGCTGGTCGACACCATCAGCCGCTCCGACACCTACCCGTACGTCGACATCCGCGAGGACGACGTGACCATGGGCCACGAGGCCACCGTGTCCAAGGTCAGCGAGGACCAGCTGTTCTACCTGATGAGCCGCGGTCTCACCGAGGACGAGGCCATGGCGATGGTGGTGCGCGGCTTCGTCGAGCCCATCGCCAAGGAGCTCCCAATGGAGTACGCGCTGGAACTCAACCGGCTGATCGAGCTGCAGATGGAAGGCGCGGTCGGCTAGTGACCCAGCATCTGACCGAGGCCGCCGAGGGGATCGTCAAAAACAAGGGCGAGCTGTTCACGTCGTTCGACGTCAACGCGTTCGAGGTGCCGGGCGGCCGCGACGAGCTGTGGCGGTTCACGCCGCTGCGACGGCTGCGCGGCCTGCACGACGGGTCGGCCACCGCCAGCGGCCACGCGACCGTCGAGGTCACCGAGCGTCCCGGCGTCACCGTCGAGACCGTGGCGCGCGGCGACGAGCGGCTCGGCGAGGCCGGTGCGCCCGCTGATCGCGTTGCCGCGCAGGCGTTCTCGTCGTTCACCGAGGCGACCGTCGTCACGGTGGCGCGCGACACCGTGGTGGCCGAGCCCATCGAGATCATCGTCACCGGACCTGGTGAGGGCGCCGTCGGGTACGGGCATCTGCAGATCCGGGTGGAGGAGCTGGCCCGCGCCATCGTCGTGGTCGACCTGCGCGGCAGCGGCACCTACGCCGACAACGTCGAGATCATCGTCGGCGACGCGGCCGGCCTCGGGGTCATCTGGATCGCCGACTGGGCCGACGACACGGTGCACGTCAGCGCACACCACGCGCGGCTCGGCAAGGACGCGGTGCTCGGGCATGTCAACGTCACCCTCGGCGGCGACGTCGTGCGCACCACGGCGACGGTGCGCTTCGACGCGCCCGGCGGCGACGTGAAGCTGCTCGGCACCTACTTCGCCGACGACGGCCAGCACTTCGAGTCGCGGCTGCTCGTGGACCACTCGCAGCCGAACTGCAAGTCCGACGTGCTGTACAAGGGTGCGCTGCAGGGCGACCCGGGGTCGGACAAGCCGGACGCCCACACCGTGTGGATCGGTGACGTGCTGATCCGCGCCGCGGCCACCGGCACCGACACCTTCGAGGTGAACCGCAACCTGGTGCTCACCGACGGCGCCCGCGCCGACTCGGTGCCGAACCTCGAGATCGAGACCGGCGAGATCGTCGGCGCCGGGCACGCCAGCGCCACCGGGCGGTTCGACGACGAGCAGTTGTTCTACCTGCGGGCGCGCGGCATCCCCGAGGAGCAGGCCCGCCGCCTGGTGGTGCGCGGTTTCTTCAACGAGATCATCGCCAAGATCGCCGTGCCCGCGGTGCGCGAACGACTCACCGAAGCCATCGAACGAGAACTAGCGATAACCGAATCGAGAAGTAACTGACATGACCACCCTGGAAGTCAAAGACCTGCACGTCAGCGTCGTCTCCGCGGAGGACGGCGCCGACATCCCGATCCTCAAGGGCGTCAACCTCACGGTGCGCTCCGGCGAGACGCACGCCGTCATGGGACCCAACGGGTCCGGCAAGTCGACGCTGTCCTACGCCATCGCCGGGCACCCGAAGTACACCGTCACGTCGGGTTCGATCACGCTCGACGGCCAGGACGTGCTCGAGATGAGCATCGACGAGCGCGCCCGCGCGGGGCTGTTCCTGGCCATGCAGTACCCCGTCGAGGTGCCCGGCGTCTCCATGTCGAACTTCCTGCGCACGGCCGCGACCGCGGTGCGCGGCGAGGCGCCCAAGCTGCGGCACTGGGTCAAGGAGGTCAAGACCGCCATGGCCGACCTCGACATCGACCCCGCGTTCTCGGAACGCAGCGTCAACGAGGGGTTCTCCGGCGGTGAGAAGAAGCGCCACGAGATCCTGCAGCTCGGTCTGCTCAAGCCGAAGATCGCCATCCTCGATGAAACGGACTCCGGGCTGGACGTCGATGCGCTGCGGATCGTCAGCGAAGGCGTCAACCGCTACGCCGAGGCCGAAAACGGCGGGCTCCTGCTCATCACGCACTACACCCGGATCCTGCGCTACATCCGGCCGCAGTTCGTCCACGTGTTCTTCGACGGCCGCATCATCGAGTCCGGGGGACCGGAGCTCGCCGACGAGCTGGAAGAGAACGGGTACGAACGCTTCACGCACTCGGCCAGCGCCGGAGCCTGACGTGACCGTCTCGGTGCAGCGTTCACTCGACGTGGCGGCCGTCCGCACGGACTTCCCGATCCTGAACCGGGTGATGCGCGGCGGTAGCCGGTTGGCGTACCTGGATTCCGGTGCGACATCGCAGAAGCCGCTGCAGGTGCTCGACGCCGAGCGGAACTTCCTGCTCACTTCGAACGGCGCGGTGCACCGCGGCGCGCACCAGCTGATGGAGGAGTCGACCGACGCCTACGAGCAGGGCCGCGCGGACATCGCGACGTTCGTGGGTGCGGCCGACGACGAGCTGGTGTTCACGAAGAACGCCACCGAGGCGTTGAACCTGGTGTCGTATGCGGTGGGGGACAGGCGGTTCGAGCGCGCGATCGGCCCGGGCGACGTCATCGTCACCACCGAGCTGGAGCACCACGCCAACCTGGTGCCCTGGCAGGAGCTCGCCCGGCGCACCGGCGCGGAGCTGCGCTGGTACGGCGTCACCGAGGACGGCCGCATCGACCTCGACTCGCTGCAGCTCGACGAACGCGTGAAACTCGTGGCGTTCAGCCACCATTCCAACGTCACCGGGGCCATCGCGCCCGTCGCCGAGCTGGTGGCGCGCGCCAAGGCGGTCGGTGCGATCACCGTGCTCGACGCCTGCCAGTCCGTGCCGCACCAGCCGGTCGACTTCCCGGCGCTCGGCGTCGACTTCGCGGCGTTCTCTGGGCACAAGATGTTGGGGCCCACCGGGATCGGCGTGCTCTACGGACGCCGCGAGCTGCTCGGCGCGCTGCCCCCGTTCCTGACGGGCGGCTCGATGATCGAGACCGTGACGATGGCGGCGACCACCTACGCGCCGGCGCCGCAGCGGTTCGAGGCCGGTACGCCGATGACTTCGCAGGTCGTCGGATTGGCCGCGGCCGCACGCTATCTCGGCGCCATCGGCATGGACGTGGTCGAAGCGCACGAGCAGCAGCTGGTGGCCGCCGCGCTCGACGGGCTGAGCGCCATCCCCGGTGTCCGGATCATCGGACCCACGGGTACCGACGGCCGCGGCTCGCCGGTGTCGTTCGTCGTCGACGGTGTGCACGCCCACGACGTCGGGCAGGTGCTCGACGACGACGGCGTGGCCGTGCGGGTCGGACACCACTGCACCTGGCCGCTGCACCGCCGCTTCGGCATTGCTGCGACCGCGCGGGCGTCGTTCGCCGTGTACAACACGCTCGACGAGGTGGACCGGCTGGTTGCGGGCGTGCGGCGGGCCATCGAGTTCTTCGGCGGGGACTAGGCGTGCGGCTGCAGCAGATGTACCAGGAAGTGATCCTGGACCACTACAAGCACCCGCACCACCGCGGCCTGCGCGAGCCGTTCGGCGCCGAGGTGCACCACGTCAACCCGACCTGCGGCGACGAGGTGACGCTGCGGGTCGCGTTGAGCGACGACGGCGAGCAGGTCCGTGACGTCTCCTACGACGGGCAGGGCTGCTCGATCAGCCAGGCCGCGACGTCGGTGCTCGCCGACCAGGTCATCGGCCAGAGCGTCGGGGATGCGCTGAAGACGGTCGCGGCGTTCACCGAGATGGTGTCGTCGCGGGGCACCGTGGCCGGCGACGAGGACGTGATCGGCGACGGCGTCGCGTTCGCCGGCGTGGCGAAGTACCCGGCCCGGGTGAAGTGTGCGCTGCTGGGCTGGATGGCATTCAAGGACGCCCTCGCGCAGGCGTCACAGCGACAGCACTCCGAAGGAAGCAACCATGGGTGAGACCCTCTCCGACGACCAGTTGCTGGCCGAGCTCGACGAGGCGATGCACGACGTCGTCGACCCCGAGCTCGGCATCAACGTCGTCGACCTCGGGCTCGTCTACGGCATGAACGTCGAGGCCGGTGAGAGCGGCGGCAAGGTCGCACTGATCGACATGACGCTGACGTCGGCCGCCTGCCCCCTCACCGACGTCATCGAGGACCAATCGCGCACGGCGCTCGTCGGGGCCGGGCTCGTCGACGAAATCCGCATCAACTGGGTGTGGAACCCGCCGTGGGGTCCGGACAAGATCACCGAGGACGGCCGCGACCAGTTGCGGGCGCTCGGCTTCACGGTCTAGGCACCGCGGCGGCCGACGATCCGGCTGGCCACGGCACGCTAGCGGTGTTGGCCGCGTGGCGGGCGGCGCAGCCGGAAGCCGACGTTGTGGCCGCTATCGCCGGCTGCGCGCAAGGCGGCGATGCGGCGATGCGGCATCAAAGCTGGCTGGCGAACCGGCGGTAGGAGACCGTCAGTACTCGTCGACGACGGCGTCGATCACCAGCCGAATGCGATCCGTGTCGGACGTCGAGTCATCGACGGTCACGACGGGGACCAGCGCGTTGCCGTCCAGCTGGAACTGCGGCCCGACGACGACGTCGAACGACCCGCGGCTGGCATCGCCGGCCACCTGATGGCCGTCGACGTCGAAGCGATCCGTCGAGTACTGCAGCAGCGACGGATCCTGATAGGACAATGACGTCGTCAGCGTCGGGCTGCCGTCGACGGTGAAGGCGCACGTGTCGATCGTCGATCCGGACGCATCGACCTCCACCCGGTGGCCTGCGCGCAATCGCTCGAGCGCGGCACACGGATCCGCTCCGGTCAGGACGGTGGTGGGGAAGCGGTTCGGCGTTCTCGCGGGCCGGCTCGCATATGCCCGTATGGCGGTCCGCACCGCGGCGTCCGCGACAGCGCAGGTGTCCTCCTCCGAGGACGACCTCGCCATGACCATCAGCACCACCTCGTTCGGCAGGGCCGCCACGTACTGGCAACTACCCTGCTCGATCCGCTCGCCGGACGACGCCTCGGGCGCATCCCACGCCGACACCGACCTCACGTCGACGCCGTCGATGATGTGGTGCTTGACCCGGTCCTCGTGCTGCTGCACGCCCGAGCTCCCGACGTTCAGCGCGACCGTCACCTTGACGTCACCCGCCGGCGCCGCGACATGGCCGTCACACGAGTGGACGGAGGTGGGGCCGACGACGGTCAGGCGGTGGCCGGCAATCGTGTCAGCGCCGCCGTACAGCGCGCACACGTCGATCGCGCGGAGATCTGCGAGCACACTCGTTCGGTCCCGCGGTGCCTCGGGTGCCGCACGGACGTCTGAACTCGCGGGCACAGCAGTGCCGTCGACGGTGCACCCCGCCAGCGCCGCGAGGACAACCAGTGCTCCTCCGAAGGCGGCCGATCTCATGCGGAAAGCGTAGGGACAGTGCAACGGTGCCGTCAGCAGCAATTCTGGCGAGAACCGTTTGGCCTCGTTCGTCACTTCCGTCCCTCGGTTGGGCGATTTGTCGGACCTTCGAACTAGTGTTCGAGTTATGTCGGTGGATGAGGTGTTCGCCCGGATCGCGGCGATGCAAGCCGAGCAGGACAAACTGCTCGACACCTCCCTGCACGCGTTGACCCACGCCGAGCTGCTCGAGGTGCTGGAGCGGTGGGAACGGCTGCGCCGCCAAACGCCGGCCCTCGACCATGCGGCGCTGGCCCGGCTCGCCGCCGAAGCGGAACCCGCCGAGCTCGGCGCGAAAACGCTCGGGCACGCGTTGGCGGCGCGGCTGCGGATCGACCTTCCCGACGCGCGGCGCCGGCTCGCCGACGCCGCCGACCTGGGCCCCCGCACCTCGTTCACCGGCGAACCGTTACCACCGGTGCTGGCCGCCACGGCGGCCGGGCAGCGCCGCGGCGACCTGGGCGCCGCCCACGTGAAGGTGATCCGCGACTTCTTGCGCGACCTGCCCGGCTGGATCGACGCGACGACCCGCGAACAGGCTCAAGAAACGCTGGCCGACGTCGGGACCCGGCTCTGCCCCGCTCAGCTCAAGCGGGCCGCCGGCACGCTCGCGCTGCTGCTCAACGAAGACGGCACCTTCACCGACACCGACCGCGCGCGTCGCCGCGGCATCAGCATCGGCCGACAACAAACCGACGGGATGAGCGAGATCCGCGGCTGGCTCGATCCCCAGGCCCGCGCGGTGCTCGACGCGGTGCTGGCGAAGTTGGCCGCACCCGGCATGTGTAACCCCGACCAACCCGACCCCTGCGTCGACGGCGACCCCACGCCCGACCAGCTCGACCGGGACACCCGCACCCAAGCCCAACGCAACCACGATGCGCTCACCGCGATGGGCCGCGCCGTGCTCGCCGCCGGCACACTCGGCGACCACCACGGCTTGCCCGTCACCGTCGTCGTCACCACCACCCTGCAGGACCTCGAGTCCGGGGTGGGGTTGGCCCGCACCGCCACCGGCACCCACCTGCCGATGGCCGATGTGATCCGCATGGCCGCCCGGGCCCACCACTATCTCGCGGTGTTCGACGAACACCTGCAGGTGCCGCTGTACCTGGGGCGGGCGAAACGGTTCGCCACTCCCGGTCAGCGACTGGTGCTCTACGCCCACGACGGCGGCTGCACCTTCCCCGGCTGCACCACCCCCGCCGCCTGGTGCCAAGTCCACCACGCCAACGGCGACTGGGCCGATGGCGGCCGCACCGACATCACCGACCTCACCCTGGCCTGCGGCGGCGACCACGGCCTCGCCAACCCCACCGGCTACACCACCCGAAAGAGCAACGGCCGCACCGAATGGATCCCCCCACCCGAACTTGACCACGGCCAACCCCGCACCAACGACTACCACCACCCACGGCGCTACCTGGTCCGAGAGAACCGGGAAGACGATGAGGAGCCCGGCTGACCGGGTACCCGACGGGGAACATCAACCTGGAAAGGGGTGTTGACACCACCATGGCCACCCGTGACATCACCGCCTCCGAGTTCAACGACCTGATCAACGAGAACGAGATCGTGCTGGTCGACTTCTGGGCGTCGTGGTGCGGCCCGTGCAAACAGTTCGCACCGACCTACGAGGCGTCCTCGGAGAAGCACGGCGACATCGTCTACGCGAAGGTCGACACCGAAGCCGAGCAGGAGCTGGCCGGCGCGGCCGGGATCCGCTCGATCCCGACGCTGATGGCGTTCAAGAAGGGCACGTTGGTGTTCAACCAGGCGGGCGCGCTGCCGGCGCCGATGCTCGAAGACCTGGTGCAACAGGTCAAGGACCTCGACGTCGACGCCGCGATCGCCGAGGCGCAGGCTCAGCAGGACGGCCGCCAGGCCTGACCGCTCCCGCGCGCTAGCGTGCAGGACGTGTCGGACACTGATTTCGTCCTCGTCAGCCGCCCTCGCCCGGCCGTCGCGCTGGTCACCCTCAACCGCCCGGAGCGGATGAACTCCATGGCGTTCGACGTCATGGTCCCGCTGAAGCGGGCGCTTGACGAGTTGACCTACGACAACGACGTTCGGGCGGTGGTGCTGACCGGCGCGGGCCGGGGATTCTCGTCGGGGGCCGATCACAAGTCAGCCGGCTCGGTGCCGAACGTCGAGGGGCTCACCCGACCCACGTATGCGCTGCGCTCGATGGAACTGCTCGACGACGTCATTCTCGCGCTGCGGCGACTGCACCAACCGGTCATCGCCGCGGTCAACGGCGCCGCAATCGGCGGCGGACTCTGTCTGGCGCTGGCCTGCGACATCCGGGTGGCGGCGGACACCGCCTACTTCCGGGCGGCGGGCATCAACAACGGCCTGACCGCCAGCGAACTCGGCCTGAGCTACCTGCTGCCGCGCGCCATCGGCACATCGCGGGCCTTCGAGGTCATGTTGACGGGCCGCGACATCGACTCCGCAGAGGCGGAGCGCATCGGCCTGGTGTCGCGCAGTGTCAGCCCGGACGAGCTGCTCGACACCTCCTTCGACATGGCCGCGCGCATCGCCGGCTTCAGCCGCCCGGGAATCGAGCTGACCAAGCGCACGCTGTGGAGCGGCCTGGACGCCGCCAGCCTCGAGGGGCACATGCAGGCCGAGGGCCTCGGTCAGCTCTACGTGCGCCTGCTCACCGCCAACTTCGAGGAAGCGGTCGCCGCGCGGGCCGAGAAACGACCCGCGCAGTTCACGGACGACAGATAGCCGGGCGTCAGCCGGCGGGCCGGGGCGACTGCGTCATGAGAGGCGGTCGCTGCACCCAGTCGTCGCGGAGGCTGCCGGGGAAGCACGGAGACACACCGGTCAGCGACGGTGCCTGGCGGGTATCGGCCCGAGCCACGATCTGCAGGCTGTAGCCGTCGGCGGCATAACCGAATCGGTTGGGTTTCGGGAAACCGTCCCGTTCGACGACGTCCCATCCCCATTGCTGCCATATCTCACCGGTTCGCGCGACGATCGTCGGCGTGTCGGTGTCCGGCGGTAGCGTCATGTCGCGCAGATCCTGGACGAGCACCGGCGCGTTCTCGTCGGCCGGGTCGTCCTCGCAGTAGGTGACCTGGACGTTGGTGCCGTAGCGACGTCCGTCGAGACCGGTCCCCGGAGGCAGCGCGTCGATCGTGCGCTGCAGGTACCTCGTGACGGTGTCGGCGGCCTCCTGCTGGCTGGCCGGAACCACGGGCGCGGAAGGCCTGGGCAGTCGTTCCATCGAGCCTCCTGGGATCTCGGTGGCGCCGGTCGGGCCCGCCGGCTCGACAGCGCTTCCGGCGTGGTCCGGCGACGAGCACGCGGCCGCGACGAGCACCAGCACCGCCACGAGGAACCACGTCGACCAGTGACGGGTCATGGCGTGAAGGTCGGAGGCGTGACGTTGGATTGTCCGGCGATGATGCGGCCCATGTTAACGAGCGCCGCATTGCCCGGGGTCCAGTAGCTGCTGTGGGCGTCGGTCGTCGGGGCGCCGAACGGCCCGGCCGGCCCGGGAGCCGCCTCGAACGGGATCCCGCCGAACCCGGCGGCCATCGGATCCGGTCCCAGGCTGGCGTAGGTGGCCACGCCGATGATGTCGTTGTAGGCCCGCGTGGCGTAGACGTGCGCCCCGGGGTCGAGGTTCAGATCGCCGGCGTGCTCAGCCAGTACGCCCGGGCTGCCCACCGCGACGACGTTGTCGGCGTCGAGGTGGTGCCCGTCCAGCGCGGCTGCGCCGACGAGCGTCGAGCCGTAGCTGTGCCCGATCACCGTGTTGATCGACTCGCCGCCCGCGAGTGCGTCGTTGTGCGACGCCCGCAGCCCGGCTTGGAAATCGTCGAGCGCTTGCGCGCCGTTGTGCGCATAGCTGGTGGCCGGGGCTTCGGTGACGACGTTCATCGGGCGGTCGTACCCCATCCACGTGGTCACCGAGACGTCGCTCGCCGACAGCGTCGGATCGGCGGTCAACGCAGCCTCCAGCATCCGCTGGGACTTGTCGGTGCTGAACTGCAGGCGCGTGAGGTCCTGGCCGGTTCCCGGCACGAAGGTGGCGTTGCGCTTGGCGGTGTCGG
The DNA here is from genome assembly GCF_021213805.1 of Mycobacterium sp. MYCO198283. Lineage (GTDB taxonomy): Bacteria > Actinomycetota > Actinomycetes > Mycobacteriales > Mycobacteriaceae > Mycobacterium. The sequence goes on along the minus strand of NZ_JAJQJI010000007.1, from coordinate 162,217 downwards.
GGTTGTTGATCGACACGGCGGCATGGCCGCGATCGTCGAGTGTGCCGAGGAAGCGGGGCATGCCATTCGGCGACTGCAGCGCCTGTTCCACCTCCTGGTAGCCCTGCTGGGCCGTGATGGCGGAATCCCACTGGCTCTTCCAGGTCCGCCACTCCTGCGAGTCCATGAACGGGTTGTCGCCCGCCGCCCAGTCGGGGTGTTGCGCCCGTAGTCGGGCGAGTTCGTCGGCGGTGGCCTGCTGCAAGTCGTCCAGGTGCAGCCGGTTGTAGGTGTCGCGGTCCTCGAAGGGCATGCCGCCGTGGTTGCCGATGGAGTGGTCCTGGGCGTAAAGCCAGTCCTTTTCCTCGTCCGTCAACTGCTCCCACAGATCCTCGAACTGCTCAGGATCCTGAGGCAGCGGACGCGACAGCGCCTGCTGGATCTCCGGGCGGTTGTCGTGCGGCATGTCGGGGATCTCCGACGCACCGGTCGCCATGTTGATCGCCTGCGCCAACTCCTGGTCGACCGCCGACGCCCTGGTCAGTAGCCCGTCGAGCCGCGACTGCAGGTCGCCCATCTCGGCGATGGCGACGATCATCGGCGCGCTGGGCGGCCGAGGCCCCGGGACGACCCGGCTGGTGGCCGGGTCGATCTGGTAGCCCTTGGTGACCGCTTCCGCCTGCAGTGTGGCGAGGTCGTTCTTGACCTGCTGCATGTCGTCCGCGGCCCGCTGCGCAGCCTTCGCCACCGTCAGCGATTCGTTGCCGTGCGCATCGAGATCTTTCCGCAGGGCCTCGTTGGCGTGCTTCGCCGCCGCGGCGGCGTCACCGCCCCAGGTGCCGAAAGCGGGCAGCGACGCGATGCCGTCGGCGGCTTCGAACGCGGCTTCGGCGCGGTTGCGGGTGGCGTGGAAGACCTCGCGGACGTCGCCGGGTTGCCACCGCTCGATGTCGGCGACGGAAACCGTCACGCCGAGCTACCGCTCGACAGCGGTGTCGCCGGCGCGTCCCGCCACGCGCTGGACAGCACCGGCGTTGGACGTCTCGCGGTGCCCGAAGGTGGTGGCGGCGTCGCCGAGGGCCTGCGCGTGCGCGGCCAGCCGGGTGTCGAGGGCGGTGGTGTCCCGCTGCCACTTGGCGAGGGCCGTGGACAGCGCGGTGGCAGCGATCGTGGGCACACCGGTGTGGGCTTCGGCGATTCGCCCGGTGCTGGCGGCGAGCCGGGCCGCCAACTCCTCGGCGTGATCCGTCACCCGGCGGGCGGAGGCTTGCAACTCCGGTGGGACGACCCGAATCGTGTTCACCGCGTTCCCTTCGGCGAGTGGGGAGTTGATTCGGCCTCGAGCCTAGAACCGCAGCGTGGGTTCGGCGTGCACGACTTCAGCTGCTCACCTCGGGTGGCGGGTTTGACCAAACGCACATCGTGGGATGGACTGAACGCCGCTAGCCTGGGAGGCGGGACAGCACGCCGCGGGCAGCTCGTCGTCGACCACATCCCGCGGGCGCCCACTTTCACCCTTCGACACCCAGCGAGCAGGAGCGTGCGTCGTGATCACCGCAACGGACCTGGAGGTCCGCGCCGGCGCGCGCACATTGCTGTCCGCCGAGGGCTCGGCGCTGCGCGTACAGCCCGGTGACCGCATCGGCCTGGTCGGCCGAAACGGCGCCGGCAAGACCACGACGATGCGCATCCTCGCGGGCGTGGGCGAGCCGTACGCGGGGGAGATCGTCCGCACCGGCGAGGTCGGCTATCTTCCCCAGGACCCCCGCGAGGGCGACCTCGACGTGCTGGCGCGCGATCGGGTGCTGTCGGCACGCGGGCTCGACACCCTGCTGTCCGATCTGGAGAAGCAGCAGGCGCGGATGGCCGAGGTCGCCGACGACGCCGAGCGCGACAAAGCGGTCCGGCGCTACGGGCAGTTGGAGGAGCGATTCGCCGCGCTCGGGGGATACGCCGCCGAGAGCGAGGCCGGCCGGATCTGCGCGAGCCTCGGGTTGCCGGAGCGGGTGCTGACGCAGCAGCTGCGCACGCTGTCAGGAGGTCAGCGGCGCCGGGTCGAGCTGGCGCGCATCCTGTTCGCCGCATCCGACAGCGGCTCGGGTTCGGCGACAACACTGTTACTCGACGAGCCCACCAACCACCTCGACGCCGACTCGATCAGCTGGCTGCGCGACTTCCTCAAATCGCACACCGGTGGCTTGGTGATCATCAGCCACGACGTCGGACTGCTCGCGGACGTGGTCAACCGGGTGTGGTTCCTCGACGCCGTGCGCGGCGAGGTCGACATCTACAACATGACCTGGCAGAAGTACCTCGACGCCCGCGCCACCGACGAGCAGCGCCGCCGCCGCGAGCGGGCCAACGCCGAACGCAAGGCCACCGCCCTGCGCACGCAGGCCGCGAAGATGGGCGCCAAGGCGACGAAGGCGGTCGCGGCGCAGAACATGCTGCGGCGGGCCGACCGGATGATGGCCGGCCTCGACGAAGAGCGGGTTGCCGACAAGGTGGCGCGGATCAAGTTCCCGACGCCGGCGCCGTGCGGGCGCACGCCGCTGGTCGCCAAGGGCCTCACGAAGACCTACGGCTCGCTGGAGGTGTTCACCGGCGTCGACCTGGCGATCGACCGCGGCTCCCGCGTCGTCATCCTCGGCCTCAACGGCGCGGGCAAGACCACGCTGCTGCGCATCCTGGCGGGCGCCGAATCCGCCGACGCCGGGGTCATCGAACCGGGACACGGGCTCAAGCTCGGCTACTTCGCGCAGGAACACGACACGATCGACGGCGGCGCCACCGTGTGGGAGAACATCCGCCACGCCGCGCCCGACACCGGCGAGCAGGACCTGCGCGGACTGCTGGGCGCGTTCATGTTCAGCGGCCCGCAGCTCGACCAGCCCGCCGGCACGCTGTCCGGCGGTGAGAAGACCCGGCTTGCGCTGGCCGGACTGGTGGCGTCAACTGCCAACGTGTTGCTGCTCGACGAGCCGACCAACAACCTCGACCCGGCGTCGCGAGAGCAGGTGCTCGATGCGCTCCGCAGCTACCAGGGTGCCGTGGTGCTGGTGACGCACGACCCCGGCGCGGCCGAGGCGCTCGACCCGCAGCGCGTCGTGCTGCTTCCCGACGGCACCGAGGACTTCTGGTCGCAGGACTACCGCGATCTCATCGAACTCGCCTGACCCGCCGGAATTCTCGGCGAAAGCGGCGTGTCGGCGAGCACCGCTCCCTACCCTGCCAACCACGGGGGAACCGACGATTCGGTAGGGGAGGAACTCGATGCGGAAGACCGATCCGGGGCGTAGGGAACTACTGCAGGAGCTGCGCAGCCGATACGAGAGCGGTGCCAGCATCCGAAGCCTGATGGCGGCGACGGGGTGGTCCTACGGCTCGATCCACAGCATGTTGCGGGAATCGGGCACGCCGATGCGAAGCCGCGGCGGGCCTAACCACCGTCGTCGGCCGATGTCGGCTGTCTGACCGACGCTTCGACGAGGTCGAGGACGGCCGACAACCGGCCCGGGTCGTCGCCGGACGCCAGCCGCGCCACCAGGCCGTCGAGCACCAGATCGAGATAGGTCTGCAGCACCTCGCTCGGCACGTCGTCGCGGAGTCGGCCGGCTTGCTTCTGCCGGTGCAGCCGCGCCGAGGTGGCCGCGGACAGCTCCGCTGAGCGCTCCGACCAGCCGCGGTTGAACTCCGGATCGTTGCGGAGCTTGCGGGCGATCTCCAGCCGGGTCGCGAGCCAGTCGAACTGCTCGGGCGCCGCCAGCATCTCGCGCATCACCTGGATGAGTCCCTCGCGGGCGGCCACGTCGGCCATCCGCTCGGCGTCTTCGCGTGCCAGTTCGAAGAACAGCGTGTCCTTGTCGCGGAAGTGGTGAAAGATCGCGCCCCGGGACAGCCCGACCGACTGCTCGAGCCGGCGCACCGTCGCCTTGTCGTAGCCGAATTCGGCGAAACAGCGACGTGCGCCGTCGAGTATCTGGCGGCGGCGTGCCGCCAGGTGGTCGTCACTGACCCGGGGCATGATCCGTCCGCTAGGTCGAGCGCAGCATGTTGCGCAGCACGTACTGCAGGATGCCGCCGTTGCGGTAGTAGTCGGCCTCGCCCGGCGTGTCGATGCGCACCACGGCGTCGAACTCCACCGGGTCGCCACCCTCCTTGGTGGCCTTCACGTGCACCGTCTTCGGACGCTCCCCCTGGCCGTTCAGCGCCTCGATGCCCGTGATGTCGAACGTCTCGGTGCCGTCCAGGCCGAGGCTCGACGCCGACTCGCCCTCGGGGAACTGCAGCGGGATGACGCCCATGCCGATGAGGTTCGACCGGTGGATGCGCTCGAACGACTCGGCGATCACCGCACGCACCCCCAGCAGCCGCGTGCCCTTGGCCGCCCAGTCGCGCGACGAACCGGAGCCGTACTCCTTGCCGCCGAGCACCACCAGCGGAATGCCCTGCTCGGCGTAGTGCTGCGCGGCGTCGTAGATGAACGCCTGCTCGCCGCCCTTGGTGAAGTCGCGGGTGTAGCCGCCCGACACGTCGTCCAGCAGCTGGTTCCGCAGCCGGATGTTGGCGAACGTGCCGCGGATCATCACCTCGTGGTTGCCGCGACGCGAGCCGTAGGAGTTGAAGTCCTTCTGCTCGACGCCGTGCTCCTCGAGGTACTGCGCGGCCGGCGTGCCGGGCTTGATGCTCCCCGCGGGGGAGATGTGGTCGGTGGTCACCGAATCACCGAGCAGCGCCAGCACGCGCGCCCCGGAGATGTCGGACACCGGCTCCGGATCGCGCGGCATGCCGTCGAAGTACGGCGGCTTGCGCACGTAGGTCGACTCCGGATCCCACTCGAACGTGTCGCCGCTGGGCGTCGGCAGGTTCTGCCACCGCTCGTCGCCCTTGAAGACGTCGGCGTAGTTCTTGGTGAACATCTCCTGGCTGATCGAGTTGGCGATGGTGTCGTTGATGTCCTGCTGCGACGGCCAGATGTCTTTCAGGTAGACGTCGTTGCCGTCGGAGTCGGTGCCCAGCGGGTCGCTGTCGAAGTCGAAGTCCATGGTGCCGGCCAGCGCGTAGGCGATGACCAGCGGCGGCGACGCCAGGTAGTTCATCTTGACGTCCGGGTTGATCCGGCCCTCGAAGTTGCGGTTGCCGCTCAGCACGGCCGTGACGGCCAGGTCGTTGTCGTTGACGGCTTTGCTGATCTCGTCGGGCAACGGACCCGAGTTGCCGATGCAGGTGGTGCAGCCGTAGCCGACCAGGTAGAAGCCGAGCTTCTCCAGATAGGGCCACAGGCCGGCCTGGTGGTAGTAGTCGGTGACCACCTGCGAGCCCGGCGCCATGGTGGTCTTCACCCACGGCTTGGTGTTCAGGCCCTTGTCGACGGCGTTCTTCGCCAGCAGCGCCGCGCCGAGCATCACCTCGGGGTTGGAGGTGTTGGTGCACGAGGTGATCGCCGCGATCACCACCGCCCCGTGGTCGATCTCGAACCTGCCGCGCTCGTCGGAGGTGACGGTGACCGGGTTCGAGGGGCGGCCGTCCGAGCCGCCGGCGCGCGCCGTGGTGCCCTTGTCCGGGTCGTCGCCCGAGCCGTCGTCGGCGAAGGAGATGGTCGCCGGATCGCTCCCGGGGAAGGTCTCGTCGACGGCCTCGTCGACGCGCGACTTGTCCTGCGGCTTCTCGTTCGCCTTCTCCTCCTGCTTTCCGCCGCCCACGTAGTTGAGGATGTCCTTGCGGAACTGGTCCTTCGCCGTGTCGAGCGGGATGCGGTCCTGCGGGCGCTTCGGGCCGGCGATCGACGGCACGACGTCGGACAGGTCGAGTTCGAGGTATTCGGAGAACTTCGGTTCGCGCTGCGGGTCGTGCCACAGCCCCTGTTCCTTGGCGTACGTCTCGACCAGCGCCAGCTGCTCGTCGCTGCGCCCGGTGAAGCGCAGGTAGCTGATGGTCTCGTCGTCGATCGGGAAGATCGCGGCGGTGGAGCCGAACTCGGGGCTCATGTTGCCCAGCGTCGCGCGGTTGGCCAGCGGGACCTCGGCCACGCCGTCGCCGTAGAACTCGACGAACTTCCCGACGACGCCGTGCTCGCGCAGCATCTCGGTCACGGTGAGTACCACGTCGGTGGCCGTGACGCCGGGGCGGCGCTCGCCGGTGAGCTTGAAGCCGACCACCCGGGGGATGAGCATCGACACCGGCTGCCCCAGCATGGCGGCCTCGGCCTCGATGCCGCCGACGCCCCATCCGAGCACGCCCAGGCCGTTCTCCATGGTGGTGTGGGAGTCGGTGCCCACACAGGTGTCCGGGTAGGCGATCCCGTCCCGGTTCATGACCACCGCCGCCAGGTACTCGATGTTCACCTGGTGAACGATGCCGGTGCCCGGCGGGACGACCTTGAAGTCGTCGAATGCGCCCTGCCCCCAGCGCAGAAATTGGTAGCGCTCGCCGTTGCGCTGGTATTCGATCTCGACGTTGCGCTCGAAGGCGTCCTCGCGGCCGAACAGGTCGGCGATCACCGAGTGGTCGATGACGAGGTCGGCCGGCGCCAGCGGGTTCACCTGCTGCGGATCGCCGCCGAGTTCACCGACCGCCTCGCGCATGGTCGCGAGGTCCACGATGCACGGGACGCCGGTGAAGTCCTGCATGATCACGCGCGCCGGGGTGAACTGGATCTCGACGCTCGGTTCGGCGTCGGCGTCCCACTGGGCGATGGCCTCGATGTGCTGCTTGGTGATGTTCGCGCCGTCCTCGTTGCGCAGCAGGTTCTCCGCCAGCACCTTGAGGCTGTAGGGCAGGTTCTCGGTGCCGGGCACCTTGTCCAGCCGGTAGATCTCGTACTCGGTTTCGCCGACCTTGAGCGTGTCGCGCGCATCGAACGAGTTAACAGAGGAATTCGCCGAAGCTTTACTGGCCACAATCAACTCCCGATCTCCACGGTTGCGCCGACGGGCTGTGTCGGCGACACTTCGAGCCTAACAGTACGTCCGTACTGTGAGCGTAGGGGCGGCGCCCGGTAGCGGGGTACCCGCTGGCGGGTCGGGAACACCCGGGGCTCGGGTGCAGCGGTACGGTTTTCGCCGTGACGACCATGCCGGCGCCGATGTTCATCCCCGCCGAACTGTGCACCACCGTCGGCCTCGATCCGGCGAACCCCGACGCGTGTGTCGACGCGGTGGTGGCCGACGTCGCCGACGACGCGGTGGCCGCGCCCGGCGCCGACGTCGGGGCGCTGCGGCAGGTGGTCGCCGACGCGGCCGCCCGGGGCGTGGACCTCAAGATCGTGGTGCTCGCCAGCAACCCGCCGCGTGACGAACCGTTGCGCGACATCGCGACCGAGGTCGGCAGCGCCTATCCGGATGCCACCGTGCTCGTGCTCAGCCCGTCGTATGTGGGCACCTACTCCTCGACGTTCGACCGGTCGACGCTCGAGGCGGGACAGGACGTCGCGAAAACCGGCAACCCGGTGCAGAGCGCGCAGAACTTCGTCGGCGAGATCACCTCTCCGCAGTTCCCGTGGACGGCGTGGACGATCGCGCTGGTGGTGCTGGTGGCGGGCGCCGTGGCGGGCACGCGCTGGCTGCAGCGGCGGGCGCGAGCGGTGGCCGCCGGGCGCCCCGACCCCGCGCCGGCCGACGCGGACTGACTCCTCGATCACCATCCGGTAACAGCTTTCGCAATTACAGATTTGTAGTTTGTTACCTAAGTGCTCTCAGTGAAATAAGTGACGTACGGTGCGATTGGCGCCGCTGGTAGCACCGTGTCTTCTGTGACTGCTGAGGCGTCTTGGCTCACGCCGATTGTCGGCACGGACGTCGTAGGAGACGAAGCCCATGGGGCTCAGCAGTTTCAGCCGCCGCGCGCGGGGTTGCGCGGCGGCGGTCAGCCTCACCCTCGTCCTCGGTACCCCGGGGCTGGCCGCCGCGGAACCGGCGCCGGCCGCGCCGCCCGGTGACGTCGCCTCGCTCATCGCCGCCGTCGCCGACGCCGATCAGCGGCTCGAAGACCTCGGCGCGCAGGTGCAGCAGAAGCAGGAGAGCGTCAATAAGGCGATCGCCGAGGTGCAGACGGCCCGCGACCGCGCGGACGCCGCCCGCGCCGAGGTGGCGGCGAGCCGGCGGGCCGTCGCCGACGCCGACACCGCGATCGCCGACGCCCAGCACCGCCTCGACGCGTTCGCCGGGGCGATGTACCGGGGCGGCCCCACCATGCCGCTGCTGGCCGGGGGCACGCCCGACGAGGTGCTGGCCTCGGCCAGCGCGGGCGAGGCGGCGGCGAGCGCGGGCCGGCAGGTGCTGGCCGACCTCAAGGCGGCCCGCACCGAGCAGGCCGACCGCGAGTCGCGGGCCCGCGCCGCGCAGCAGCAGGCCGACGAGGCCACCGCCGCCGCCCAGCACCGCATGGACGACGCGGTGGCCGCGCTGCGCGACGCTCAGCAGACCTTCGGCGCGCAGCGCACCGAACTCGACAAGCTCAGCGCCGAACGGGCCGACGCCCAGGCGCGCCTCGACGCCGCCCGCGCCAAGCCCGCCACCGTCACCGCGGCTGCGGCGGCCGCGACCACGGCGCCGGCCGCACCGAAAGCCCCGGCGCGCGGAGCCGACTGGGACGCCGCGCCGGCATCGGCAGGACGCGCGCAGAACTGGGACACGGCCTGGGATCCGACGCTGCCGCAGGTCCCGAGCGCGTTCGTCAGCGGCGATCCGATCGCGATCGTCAACGCGGTGCTCGGCATCTCCGCCACGTCCGCCCAGGTCACCTCCGACCTCGGCCGCAACTTCCTGCGCAGCGTGGGGCTCCTCAAGCCGGCCGACACCGGGATCACCAACGGCGGCCGGATCCCGCGCGTCTACGGCCGCCAGGCGGCGGAGTACGTGATCCGCCGCGGCATGTCGCAGATGGGCGTGCCGTACTCGTGGGGCGGTGGCAACGCAGCCGGCCCGAGCCGCGGCATCGACTCGGGCGCCGGCACGGTCGGATTCGACTGCTCCGGCCTGGTGCTGTACGCGTTCGCCGGCGTCGGCATCAAGCTGCCGCACTACTCGGGTTCGCAGTACGAGATGGGCCGCAAGATCCCGTCGTCGCAGATGCGCCGCGGCGACGTCATCTTCTACGGCCCCGGCGGCAGCCAGCACGTGACCATCTACCTCGGCAACGGCCAGATGCTGGAAGCCCCCTACACCGGGTCGACCGTCAAGGTGTCGCCGGTGCGGACCAGCGGCATGACGCCCTACGTCGTGCGCTACATCGAGTACTGACCGAAGGATCCATGACGCGCCGACTGCTCCTCGCCCTGCTCGCCCCCGCGCTGGTCGCGGTGGCGCTGGCCACCCCGGCGGCCGCCGAACCGGACGCCGGCTGGGATCCGACGCTGCCGAAGGTGGTCAGCGCCGGGGCGCCCGGCGATCCGCTGGCGATCGCCAACGCCTCGCTGGCGGCCAGCGCGCAGGCGACCCAGGCGACGATGGACCTCGGCCGCAAGTTCCTGGGCAGCCTCGGCCTCGGCGGCGACGCGGCGGCCCCGGCGAGCGTCGCGCCGGGCCGCGTGCGCGGGCCGCAGGCCATCGAGTACGTGATCCGCCGCGGCGGGACGCAGCTCGGCGTGCCGTACTCGTGGGGTGGCGGCAAACCGACCGGTCCCAGCCGCGGCATCGACTCCGGTGCCGACACCGTCGGGTTCGACTGCTCGGGCCTCACCCAGTTCGCGTTCGCCGGCGTCGGCGTGCTCATCCCCAAGTACTCCGGCGACCAGTACAACACCGGCCGCAAGGTGCCGCAGTCGCAGGCCAAGCGGGGCGACCTGCTGTTCTGGGGTCCCGGCGGCAGCCAGCACGTGGCGATCTACCTCGGCGGCGGCAAGATGCTGGAGGCGTCGGGCAGCGCCGGCAAGGTGACCGTGAGCCCGCTGCGCACGTCGGGCCTGCAGCCGTTCCTCGCGCGCATCATCGAGACCTGAGCGCCCGCGCCCGACGTGGGCGAACGGCAGCGCCGTCGACGGAACCCGGCGGGCCTGGAATAGTTGACGACGGGTGTGCTCCGGCCGCCCAGCGCGAACGCACATCAACGCCGCAAGCCGTGGGAGGACCTTCATGACGTCACCGAGTGGGCCGCCGCAGGGCGCCGGAGGGTATCCGGGTCCGGGCGGAGGCCAGGTGCCCGGCTATCCCGCGGCGGGAGCCGGTAGCCGCCCGGACGGCGAGGGCGGCGGCCTGGGCGGCGAGGTGCAGACGCTGGAACGGGCGATCTTCGAGGTCAAGCGGATCATCGTCGGCCAGGACCAGCTCATCGAGCGCATCCTCGTGGGGTTGCTCGCCAAGGGTCACGTGCTGCTCGAAGGCGTTCCCGGCGTCGCGAAGACACTGGCGGTCGAGACGTTCGCCCGCGTGGTCGGCGGCACGTTCTCCCGCATCCAGTTCACCCCCGACCTGGTGCCCACCGACATCATCGGCACCCGGATCTACCGGCAGGGCAAGGAGGAGTTCGACACCGAGCTCGGCCCGGTGGTGGCCAACTTCCTGCTCGCCGACGAGATCAACCGCGCACCGGCGAAGGTGCAGTCGGCGCTGCTCGAGGTGATGGCCGAGCGCAAGCTCTCCATCGGCGGCAGGACCTACCCGATGCCCAAGCCGTTCCTGGTCATGGCCACGCAGAACCCGATCGAGAACGAGGGCGTGTATCCGCTGCCCGAGGCGCAGCGCGACCGCTTCCTGTTCAAGATCAACGTCGACTACCCGACGCCGGAGGAGGAGCGCGAGATCATCTACCGGATGGGGGTCACCCCGCCGGAGCCCAAGCAGATCCTCGCCACGGGCGACCTGCTGCGACTGCAGGAACTGGCCGCGAACAACTTCGTGCACCACGCGCTCGTCGACTACGTCGTCCGCGTGATCACCGCGACGCGCCGGCCCGAGCAGTTCGGCATGCCCGACGTCAAGAACTGGATCGCCTACGGGGCGTCGCCGCGCGCCTCGCTGGGCACGATCGCGGCAGCGCGCGCGCTGGCGCTGGTGCGCGGCCGCGACTACGTGGTGCCGCAGGACGTGCTGGAGGTCATCCCGGACGTGCTGCGCCACCGGCTGGTGCTCACCTACGACGCGCTCGCCGACGACATCTCGCCGGACACCGTGGTGAACCGGGTGCTGCAGACCGTCGCCCTGCCGCAGGTGAACGCCGTGCCGCAGCAGGGTCAGCCGATGTCCTCGGCGGTGCCCGCCGGTGCCGCACCGGGCGGTCGGTGAGTACGGCGTCGGTGCCCAGTTCGGGAGCCGATCCGGCCGTGCCGAACGCCGGGCTGCCGTCGATGCAGCGCGGCCAGATCGGTGACCCGAAGCTCACGGCCGCGCTGCGGACGCTCGAGCTCACCATCCGCCGCCGGCTGGACGGCGTGCTGCACGGCAACCACCTGGGGCTGATCCCGGGTCCCGGGTCGGAGCCGGGCGAGTCGCGGGTCTACCAGCCCGGCGACGATGTGCGCCGCATGGATTGGTCGGTCACCGCCCGCACCACCACGCCGCACGTCCGCGAGATGATCGCCGACCGCGAACTCGAGACGTGGCTCGTCGTCGACATGTCGGCCAGCCTCGACTTCGGCACCACCAACTGCGAGAAGCGCGACCTCGCGGTGGCCGCCGCGGCGGCCATCACCTTCCTCAACAGCGGTGGTGGCAACCGCATCGGCGCCGTGATCGCCAACGGCGAGAACATCATCCGGGTGCCGGCGCGGTCGGGCCGCATGCACGAGCAGAGCATGCTGCGCGCCATCGCGACCAGCCCGCGGGCGCCGCTGGGCGTGCGCGGCGACCTCGCCGCCGCGATCGACGCGCTGCGCCGCCCGGAACGCCGCCGCGGCATGGCGGTGATCATCAGCGACTTCCTCGGACCCATCACCTGGATGCGACCGCTGCGGGCGGTGGCGGCCCGGCACGAGGTGCTGGGCATCGAGGTGCTCGACCCCCGCGACGTCGAACTGCCCGACGTGGGCGACGTGGTGCTGCAGGACGCCGAGACCGGCGTGACCCGCGAGTTCACCATCGACGCGCAGCTGCGCAACGACTTCGCCAAGGCCGCCGCGGCGCACCGCGACGAGGTGGCCCGCACGCTGCGGCGCTGCGGCGCCCCGCTGATGACGCTACGGACCGACCGGGACTGGATCGCCGACATCGTGCGGTTCGTCGCGTCGCGCCGCCGCGGCGCCCTGGCGGGCCGGTAGCCGTGCCTGCCGACCCCAGCACCCGACGTCCTTGCGAATCGAGCTCCTGATATGAACGTGCCGCTGCTCGGGCCGATGAGCCTGACGGGCTTCGAACACGCGTGGTTCCTGCTGTTCCTCGTCGTCGTCCTCGCGCTCGTCGCGCTCTACGTCGTCATGCAGCTCGCGCGAAAGCGCCGCGTGCTGCGGTTCGCGAACATGGAGCTCCTGGAAAGCGTTGCGCCGCAGCGGCCCAACCGGTGGCGGCACCTGCCGGCCGCGCTGCTGATCACCTCGCTGGTGGTGCTGACCGTCGCGATGGCCGGCCCCACCAACGACATCCGGATCCCGCGCAACCGCGCCGTGGTGATGCTCGTGATCGACGTGTCCCAGTCGATGCGGGCCACCGACGTGGCGCCCAACCGGCTCGACGCGGCGAAGGAGGCCGCCAAGCAGTTCGCCGATCAGCTCACGCCCGGCATCAACCTCGGCCTCATCTCCTACGCCGGCACCGCCACCGTGCTGGTGTCGCCGACCACCAACCGCGAAGCCAGCAAGGCGGCGATCGACCGCCTCGAGCTCGCCGACCGGACCGCCACCGGCGAGGGGATCTTCACGGCGCTGCAGGCCATCTCCACCGTCGGTGCGGTCATCGGCGGCGGCGACGAGCCGCCGCCGGCGCGCATCGTGCTGATGTCCGACGGCAAGGAGACGGTGCCGTCCAACCCGGACAATCCCAAGGGCGCCTACACCGCCGCCCGTACCGCGGCCGAGCAGAACGTGCCGATCTCCACGGTGTCGTTCGGTACGCCCTACGGCTACGTCGAGATCAACGACCAACGCCAGCCGGTGCCCGTCGACGACGAGATGCTCAAGCGGATCGCCGACCTGTCGGGCGGATCCGCGTTCACGGCCTCCAGTCTCGAACAACTCAAAGAGGTGTTCACCACGCTGCAGGAACAGATCGGTTACGAGACCATCCAGGGCGACGCCAGCCAGGGCTGGGTGCGGCTCGGGGCGTTCCTGCTGGCGCTCTCGGCGCTGGCCGCACTCCTGATCAACCGCCGGCTGCCGGGCTGACACCGGCGATTTCGGCCGCGTGGCGGTGACGGGTTAGGTTGCTTCCCATGACCGAAGCAGCGCTGGCCGAGACCATGGCGGCCCAGATCGACGCCGACGCGCAGCCCGGCGGCCGACCCGCCTTCGTGTCCCGGTCCGTGCTGGTGACCGGCGGCAACCGCGGCATCGGCCTGGCCATCGCCCGCCGGCTGGCCGCCGACGGCCACCGGGTGGCCGTCACCCATCGGGGGTCCGGCGCACCCGAGGGCCTCTTCGGCGTGGTCTGCGACGTCACCGACAACGAGTCCGTGCACCGTGCGTTCACCGAGGTCGAGGAGCACCAGGGGCCGGTGGAGGTGCTGGTGTCCAACGCCGGCATCTCCAAGGACGCCTTCCTCATGCGGATGACCGAGGAGCGGTTCACCGAGGTCATCGACGCGAACCTGACCGGCGCGTTCCGCGTCACCCAGCGCGCCTCGCGGAGCATGCAGCGCAAGCGGTTCGGGCGGATCATCTACGTGGGTTCGGTCTCCGGCATGTGGGGGATCGGCAACCAGGCCAACTATGCGGCGTCGAAGGCCGGCCTGATCGGCATGGCCCGGTCCATCTCCCGGGAGCTCTCCAAGGCCGGCGTCACCGCGAACGTGGTGGCGCCCGGCTACATCGACACCGAGATGACCCGCGCGCTCGACGAGCGGATCCAGGCCGGTGCGCTGGACTTCATCCCCGCAAAACGGGTCGGCACCGCCGAGGAGGTCGCGGGGGTGGTCAGCTTCCTGGCGTCGGAGGACGCGAGTTACATCGCCGGCGCGGTCATCCCCGTCGACGGCGGCATGGGCATGGGCCACTGAGGACCGAAGAGACAAGGACCTTCACTGTGACGCTTCTGGCAGGCAAGCGCATCCTCGTCACGGGGATCATCACCGACTCGTCGATCGCGTTCTACATCGCCAAGGTGGCCCAGGAGGCCGGGGCCGAGATCGTCTGTACGGGTTTCAACCGCATGCGGCTGATCGAGCGCATCCTCGACCGGCTGCCCGCCAAGCCGCCGCTGCTCGAGCTCGACGTGCAGAACGACGAGCACCTGGCCACGCTGGCCGACCGGGTCACCGAGGTGATCGGCGACGGCAACCGCCTCGACGGCGTCGTGCACTCCATCGGTTTCATGCCGCAGACCGGCATGGGCATCAACCCGTTCTTCGACGCGCCCTGGGAGGACGTCGCCAAGGGCATCCACATCTCGGCGTACTCTTACGCGTCGCTGGCCAAAGCGGTGCTGCCGATCATGAACCCCGGCGGCAGCATCGTCGGCATGGATTTCGACCCGACGCGCGCGATGCCGGCCTACAACTGGATGACGGTCGCCAAGAGTGCGCTGGAGTCGGTGAACAGGTTCGTCGCGCGGGAGGCCGGTCCGGCCGGAGTGCGGTCCAATCTCGTTGCGGCGGGCCCGATCCGGACGCTCGCAATGAGCGCGATCGTCGGCGGCGCGCTCGGTGACGAGGCCGGTGCGCAGATGCAGCTGCTGGAGCAGGGCTGGGATCAGCGCGCGCCGCTCGGCTGGAACATGAAGGATCCGACGCCGGTCGCGAAGACGGTCTGTGCGTTGCTGTCCGACTGGCTGCCGGCCACCACCGGCACCGTCGTGTACGCCGACGGCGGCGCGAGCACTCAGCTGCTCTAGTGGAGCACTTCGACGGGCTGCTGCTGCTGTCCTTCGGCGGGCCCGAGGGACCCGACGAGGTCATGCCGTTCCTGCAGAACGTCACCCGCGGCCGCGGCATCCCGCCCGAGCGCCTGGCCGCGGTGGCCGAGCACTACTACCACTTCGGCGGTGTGTCGCCGATCAACCGCATCAACCGCGAGCTCATCGCGCAGCTCCAGACCGAGCTCGCTGCCCGCGGCCGCGAGCTGCCGGTGTACTTCGGCAATCGCAACTGGGCGCCCTACGTCGAAGACACCGTCGCCGCCATGCGCGCCGACGGGGTGCGGCGGGCCGCGGTGTTCATTACCTCCGCGTGGGGCGGCTACTCGGGGTGCACGCAGTACGCCGAGGACGTCGCACGGGCGCGGGCCGCGGTCGGCGACGGCGCGCCGGAACTGGTGACGCTGCGGCACTATTTCGACCACCCGCTGCTGGTGGAGATGTTCGCCGACGGCATCCGGGCGGCGGTGCAGGAACTGCCCGCCGCGTTGCGCCCGGCGGCCCGGCTGGTGTTCACCGCGCACTCGGTGCCGGTGGCCGCCGACGACCGGCTGGGCCCGAAGCTCTACAGCCGCCAGGTCGGCTACGCGTCACGGCTGGTGGCGGCGGCCGCGGGCTACGCCGACTACGACCAGGTGTGGCAGTCCCGCTCCGGTCCGCCGCAGGTGCCGTGGCTGGAACCCGATGTCGCCGACCATGTCTCGGCGCTGGCCGCCCGCGGCGTGCCGGCGGTGGTGCTGTGCCCCGTCGGGTTCGTCGCCGACCACATCGAGGTGGTGTGGGACCTCGACAACGAAGCCCGCGAGGTCGCCGACGAGGCCGGCATCGTGCTCGTGCGGGCCACCACCCCCAACGCCGACCCCCGGTTCGCGCGGCTGGCACTCGACCTGGTCGACGAGCTCGAATCCGGGCGCGCGCCGGCGCGGGTGTCCGGTCCGGATCCGGTGCCGGGCTGCGGTGCCGGCGTCAACGGCGCGCGGTGTCAGGGGCCGCACTGCGTGGCGGTCAGCCCCGCCACGCCGAGTGCAGGATCTCGCTGACCGCGGCGAGCCGCGCCGAGCGCACCACCGCCGCGAGCGGCCGCAGCGCATCGCCGGCCAGCGCGGCGTCGAACGACGACGGCAGCCCGATCGGCATCAGCCCCGAACTCACCGTGACGATGGCGTCGACGCGGGCGGCGTTGTCGAGCACCCGCACCGCACGGTCGGGCGCGGTGTCGGGCGCGCGGTGGTGACGGCCTGACTCGAGCACCTGCTCGACCAGCCCGCGCGGATCGGCCACGTCCACCCCGCCCGACGACGCCCGCAGCGCCGCAAGCGTTTCCGCAGCCGAACGCACCGCGGTGCGCAGCCCGTACTCCGCGTCGCCGAGATCGTGGTGCACCGGCGGCGGGGTGACGGGAAGCGAATAGACGGTCCACGACAGCGCCGTCACCTCGGGCGGCTCCCCGGCGTCCTCGCCGTCGAAATCGTCCGGCTCGAAGTCGGAGTACTCGAACTCGGGCACCAGCCCGACGGCCTCACCGGACGCCGGATCGGCGACCAGCAGCGCCTCGCCCGCCGCCATTGCGTCGCGGGCGAACTGCGTGCCCGGCGGCAGCCCGCGCGCGTCGCCGGGCACCGGCAGCACCACGGCCAGCACCGGCGGCGTCGCGCTGCGGGGACCGACCGCGGTGCGGACGGTCTGCAGCAGTGCGATGGCACCGCCGTCGTGCACGTCCGGCCACGGCAGCCCGGTGCGCGCTGCCGCGGCGGCGTCGTAGGCGGTGACCGAATGCGCTGGTGCCCACAGGGATAAGGCATCGAGGACGTCGTCGGGCGCGGCCGTACCCGAGAGCCAGGAATTGGCCCAAACCGCTAGCGTCGCACTGGGGCACCACATCGTCCGCAGTCTAGATGTTCGGCCCGGCGCAGGCCGCCTGCGCGATACGCTTTCGGCTATGGCGCCGCTCGTCTGGCTCGTCGTCGCACTGGCGTTGATCGGTGCGGAGGTGCTGACCGGCGACCTGTTCTTGCTGATGCTCGGCGGCGGCGCGCTCGCGGCGGCCGGCAGCGGTTTCTTCTTCGACGGCCCGGTGTGGGTGGACGGCGTGGTGTTCGCCGTCGTGTCGGTGCTGCTGCTGGTGGGGATCCGGCCGGCGCTGCGGCGCAGGCTGACACCGGCCGGAGGCCACGTCAGCGGAGTCGCCGCGCTCGAGGGGAAGACCGCGCTGGTCCTCGACCGGGTGAGTCGCCACGAGGGCCAGGTGAAACTCGACGGCGAGACCTGGACCGCGCGGCCCTACGACGACAGCGAGGTCTACGAGGCCGGCGACAACGTCACCGTGCTGCACATCGACGGCGCCACGGCCGTCGTCTGGAAAGCTCCCTAGACAGGAGGACCCGCATGGAAGGCGCGCTCGCCGGGCTCATCGTGGTCGCGGTGCTGGTGGTCTTCGCCATCATCGTCGTCGCCAAGTCGGTGGCCCTGATCCCGCAGGCCGAGGCCGCGGTCATCGAACGCCTGGGCCGCTACAGCAAGACAGTGTCCGGACAGCTGACGCTGCTGGTGCCGTTCATCGACCGGATTCGGGCGCGGGTCGACCTGCGCGAGCGCGTGGTGTCGTTCCCGCCGCAGCCGGTGATCACCGAGGACAACCTGACCGTGCAGATCGACACGGTCGTGTACTTCCAGGTGACCAACCCGCAGGCCGCGGTCTACCAGATCAGCAACTACATCGTCGGCGTCGAACAGCTTGCCACCACCACGCTGCGCAACCTCGTCGGCGGGATGACGCTCGAGCAGACCCTCACCTCCCGCGACCAGATCAACACGGCGCTACGCGGGGTGCTCGACGAGGCGACCGGCCGGTGGGGGCTGCGGGTGGCGCGCGTCGAGCTGCGCAGCATCGACCCGCCGCCGTCCATCCAGGACTCGATGGAAAAGCAGATGCGCGCCGACCGCGAGAAGCGCGCGATGATCCTCACCGCCGAGGGCAGCCGGGAGGCCGCGATCAAGCAGGCCGAAGGCCAGAAGCAGGCGCAGATCCTGGCCGCCGAGGGCGCCAAGCAGGCGGCGATCCTGGCCGCGGAGGCCGACCGGCAATCGCGCATGCTGCGGGCTCAGGGCGAGCGGGCCGCGGCCTACCTGCAAGCCCAAGGGCAGGCGAAGGCCATCGAGAAGACGTTCGCCGCGATCAAGGCCGGCCGCCCGACGCCGGAGCTGCTGGCCTACCAGTACCTGCAGACGCTGCCGCAGCTCGCCAACGGCGAGGCGAACAAGGTGTGGCTGGTGCCCAGCGACTTCGGGTCGGCGCTGCAAGGCTTCACCAAGCTGCTCGGCGCGCCGGGGGAGGACGGCGTGTTCCGCTACCAGCCGTCGCCCGTCGAGGACACGCCGCCGGCCAGCGACGACGACGAGGTCGCCGACTGGTTCACCACGCAGACCGATCCGGCGATCGCCGAGGCCGTCGCCAAGGCCGAGGCCGACGCCCGCAAGCCGGTCGACACGCCGATCCACAGCAGCACCCCGCCGCCGTCGCTGGGTCAGTCGGCGGAGCACGCCGGTGAACCCCAGGGACGGCACGGCGGGAGCTGAGATGGCAGCGGTCCCACCGCGGGTGTACGTCGGATTGGCCGTCTTCCAGGCGGTCGATGCGGCGATCTGTGTGCGCCCGATCGCGCCGATCGCCGCGGCGCTGCGCGCCGTCGGTTTCCCGCTGCGGTACCGGTGGATCCTGGTGGCGGCCAAGGCGGCGTCGGCGGTGGGATTGCTGGCGGCGCCCCGATACCCGGCGCTCGGCCGGCTCACCACCGCGATGCTCGCGCTCTACTTCACGCTCGCGGTCGGCTTCCACCTGCGCGCCCGCGACATCAGTCCCGGGCTGGCCGCCGCGTCGTCGTTCCTGGCGCTCTACGGCGCGCTCACGGTCAGGGGGCCGGCCGCGCCCCGGTGACCGCCGGAGCTCCGGTCTGCGCGCGGCGCCGCCGCTGCGCCCGCACCTCGTGGGCAAGGATCGCGACCCCGACGCTGCCGATCGCGATCGAGACCGCGACCAGCAGCGGGTCCACATGCCCGGTGACGGCGTCGCCGAGCAGGACGAACGCCGCCGTTCCGGGGATCAGCCCCGCCACGGTGGCCAGCACGTAGGGCAGCAGGCGCACCGACGACGCGGCGGCCGCGTAGTTGATGACGGCGAACGGCACCGGGGCGATCAGCCGCAGCGACAGCACCGCCGACCAGCCCCGGCGGCTCATCCAACGGTCGAGCGAACCGAGCGACGGATGGTTCGCGACGCGGGAGAACTGCCAGCCGGCGAACCGGATCGCCAGCAGCGCAATGACCGCGCTGACCGTGCTGGCCGCCACGGCGATCGTCACGCCGAGCAGCGGGCCGAACAACAGCCCGCCCGCCAGGGTGAAGGCGGTGCGCGGCACCGGGAAGACGGTCACGGCCACGTGCACCAGGAAAAAGGCGACGGGGAACCACGGCCCCACCGAGGTCGCCCAGTCCCGCAGCTGCAGCGCGGTGGGCAGCGGTACGACGACGGCGACCGCGACGACGGCCACCACCGCGAGGGCGATCGCCGCGAGCCGTCGCGGCGGTGTCCCGCGCGCCACCGTGCGCAGGCCAGAACTGACGGCCCGCACCGCGGAGCTGACACTGCGCTTCACGTCTGCCAAGCCTACGGCGCGCCCGACCGTCGGGACCCCACCCGACACATCGCACTGTGACGCCGGTCATCTAGCCTGATGGGCGTGACCGTGGAGGTTTCCGCCGAGGTGGAGGAAGGTCGCGCGCGGTGGCGCTCGGCCGTGGCCGGTGTCCTGAGCAAGGGCAGGGGAGCGGTCGAGCTCCCGGACGAACCCGAACGCCTGCTCGACTCGCCCACCTACGAGGGCTTTCCGATCCGCCCGCTGTACACCGCCGCCGACGCGCTGCCCGAACCGGCGCTGCCGGGTCACTTCCCCTACGTCCGCGGCGGTGATCCCCACCGCGACCCGGCCGTGGGCTGGAAGGTCGCCGAGACGTTCCCGCTGCCCGGCCAGTCGGCCGCGGACGCGAACCAGACCCTGCTCGCCGCGCTGACCAACGGCGTGAGCGCGCTGATCGTCGAGGCGGGTGCCGACGGCGTCGCACCCGACGCGCTGCCCGTGCTGTTCGACGGCGTCTACCTGGACCTGGTGCCGGTCGTCGTGCGCGCGGACGCACAGTTCGGCGCGGCCGCCGATGCGATGCTGCGCCTGGTCGACGGGCTGGCCGAGGAGGCGCGGCAACGAGTGTCACTCGACCTGGGCGCCGACCCGCTGACCGCCGCCGTCAGCGGGCGTGGCGCGCCGTCACCGGAGGAGGTGACGGCCCGCGCGGTGGCCGTGGCCGGCCGCCCCGGCGTGCGCACCGTGACCGTCGACGCCGCGGCGATCCACGACCTCGGCGGCAACGCCACGCTCGAGCTGGCGGCGGGCCTGGCCGCCGGCGTCGGCTACCTGCGCTCCTTCACCGCGGCCGGGTTACCCGCCGCCGCCGCGCTGCGCCAACTGAGCTTCCGGTTCGCCGCCGACGACGACCAGTTCCTCACCATCGCCAAGCTGCGCGCCGCCCGCCGGCTCTGGGCCCGCGTCGCCGAGGTGGCCGGCGCTCCCGACGCCGGCGGCGCGGTGATCCACGCGGTCACCTCGTGGCCGATGATGACGCAGCGCGACCCGTGGGTGAACATGCTGCGCACCACCGTCGCCGCGTTCGCGGCCGGGGTGGGCGGCGCCGACACCGTCACCGTGCGCCCCTTCGACGCCGCGATCCCGGGTGGCTTCCCCGGCATCGGACCCGGTTTCTCCCGGCGGATCGCCCGCAACACCCAGCTGCTGCTGCTGGAGGAGTCGAACATCGGCCGCGTGCTGGACCCCGCCGGCGGCTCGTGGTTCGTCGAGGACCTGACCGACCAGCTGGCGCGGCAGGCGTGGGCGGTGTTCCAGGAGACCGAACGAGCCGGCTCCGGTTCGGCGCTCGACAGCATCGCCGATCAGGCGGCAGCCGTCCGCGACAAGCGCAGCGACGACATCCGGCACCGGCGCACCGCGGTGACCGGCGTCAACGAATTCCCGAACATCGACGAGCCGCCGCTGGCCGCCACCGCGGCGGAGCTGGCCGGCTACCGCTACGCCGCGGAGTTCGAGGCGTTGCGCGCCCGCTCCGACGCCTTCTTCGAGCGCACCGGCGGCCGGCCGACCGTGCTGCTCCTGCCGCTCGGCCCGCTGGCCGAGCACAACATCCGCACCACGTTCGCGGCGAACCTGCTGGCATCGGGCGGCATCGTCGCCGTCAACCCCGGGCCGGTGGACGCCGCCGGCGTGGCGGCCGCGGTGCGCGACGCGGGTTCCCCCACCGTGGCGGTGATCTGCGGCACCGACGCCCGGTACGCCGTCGAGGCCGCGGCCGTCGTCGAGGCGGCCCGCGCGGCGCTCGTCGAGCAGGTGCTGCTGGCCGGGCCGGAGCGGGCCGTCGGTGAGGCGGTGCACCGGCCGGACGACTATCTCACCGCCAGAATCGATGCACCGGCGACCCTGTCGGCGCTGCTGACGCGATTGGGAGCCTGACCATGACCGCCACCGAGGACCGCACCGCCACCCTCGGCAGCTTCGCCGACGTGCCGTTCGACACCGGGCAGGCGCCCGGGCCGGCAACCGGATCGACTGTCGCCGGGCAGGTTCCGTGGCAGACCCCGGAGGGCATCGGGGTCAAACCGGTGTTCACCGCGGCGGACCGCGACAGCGCTGCGGCGCAAGGCTATCCGCTGCACAGCTTCCCGGGGGAGCCGCCGTTCATCCGCGGGCCCTATCCGACGATGTACGTCAACCAGCCGTGGACCATCCGCCAGTACGCCGGCTTCTCCACCGCGGCCGAATCCAACGCGTTCTACCGACGCAACCTCGCCGCCGGGCAGAAGGGGCTGTCGGTGGCGTTCGACCTGGCCACCCACCGCGGCTACGACTCCGACCATCCGCGGGTGGCGGGCGACGTCGGGATGGCCGGCGTCGCCATCGATTCCATCCTCGACATGCGCCAGCTCTTCGACGGCATCGACCTCGGTGCGGTGAGCGTGTCGATGACGATGAACGGCGCGGTGCTGCCGATCCTGGCGCTGTACGTGGTGGCCGCCGAAGAACAGGGCGTGCCACCGGAGAAGCTCGCGGGGACCATCCAGAACGACATCCTCAAAGAGTTCATGGTCCGCAACACCTACATCTATCCGCCGAAGCCGTCGATGCGGATCATCTCCGACATCTTCGGCTACACCAGCGCGAAGATGCCCCGGTTCAACTCGATCTCGATCTCCGGCTACCACATCCAGGAGGCGGGGGCCTCCGCCGATCTGGAGCTCGCCTACACGCTCGCCGACGGCGTCGAGTACATCAAGGCCGGGCTCGACGCCGGGCTCGACATCGACTCGTTCGCGCCGCGGCTCAGCTTCTTCTGGGGCATCGGGATGAACTTCTTCATGGAAGTCGCGAAACTGCGCGCGGGCCGGCTGCTGTGGAGCGAGCTGGTGGCACAGTTCGGCGCGAAGAACCCGAAGTCGCGGTCGCTGCGCACCCACTCGCAGACATCCGGCTGGTCGCTGACGGCGCAGGACGCGTTCAACAACGTCGCCCGCACGTGCATCGAGGCGATGGCCGCCACCCAGGGGCACACGCAGTCGCTGCACACCAACGCCCTCGACGAGGCGCTGGCGCTGCCCACCGACTTCTCGGCGCGCATCGCGCGCAACACCCAGCTGCTGCTGGCGCAGGAGTCGGGCACCACGCGGCCGATCGACCCGTGGGGCGGCTCGTACTACGTCGAGTGGCTCACCCACCAGCTCGCCGAGCAGGCCCGCGCCCACCTCCGCGAGGTCAGCGAGCACGGCGGCATGGCGCAGGCCATCGACGACGGCATCCCGAAGCTGCGCATCGAGGAGGCGGCGGCGCGCACGCAGGCCCGCATCGACTCCGGGCAGCAGCCGGTGATCGGCGTGAACAAGTACCAGGTCAGCGAGGACCAGGAGATCGAGGTCCTGAAGGTCGAGAACAGCCGGGTGCGCGCCGAGCAGCTCGCTAAGCTGCAGCAGCTGCGGTCCAGCCGCGACGAACGAGCGACGCAGGCCGCGCTGGCGGAGCTGACCCGCGCCGCCGCGGCGACGGGCCGGGCAGGGCACGACGGGCTCGGCAACAACCTCTTGGCGCTGGCGATCGACGCGGCGCGCGCCAACGCCACGGTCGGGGAGATCTCGGACGCGCTGGAGCGGGTCTACGGCCGGCACGTCGCCGAGATCCGCACCATCGCCGGCGTGTACCGGGACGAGGTGGGGGGGAGCGGGAACATCACCCAGATCGAGACGGCCACCCAACTCATCGAGCGGTTCGCCGACGCCGACGGCCGCCGCCCCCGCATCCTGGTCGCCAAGATGGGCCAGGACGGGCACGACCGCGGCCAGAAGGTCATCGCGACGGCGTTCGCCGACATCGGCTTCGACGTCGACGTCGGCTCGCTGTTCTCGACGCCCGACGAGGTGGCCCGCCAGGCCGCCGACAACGACGTCCACGTCGTGGGGGTGTCGTCGCTGGCCGCCGGGCACCTGACCCTGGTGCCCGCGCTGCGCGACGCGCTCGCCGAGGTGGGCCGCCCCGACATCATGATCGTCGTCGGCGGCGTCATCCCGCCCGGCGACTTCGACGAGCTGTACGCCGCCGGTGCGGCGGCCATCTTCCCGCCGGGCACGGTGATCGCCGACGCGGCCATCGGACTGCTGCGCCAGCTGGCCGAACGGCTGGGCTACGACCTCTGAAGCGCCGGCCATCTCCGACATGCCGCCCCGCATCGAGCCCGGTGAGCTGGCCCGTGCCATCCGGGCCGGCGACCGGACCGCGCTGGCGCGGGCGATCACCCTGGTGGAGTCCCGGCGGCCCGACCACCGGGACCGGGCGCAAGAGCTGCTGCTGGAGCTGACGAGCGAGGCCGGCCGCGCCATGCACGTCGGCATCACCGGCGTACCCGGGGTGGGGAAGTCGACCAGCATCGAGGCGCTGGGCATGCTGCTCATCCAGCGCGGCCACCGCGTCGCCGTGTTGGCGGTCGACCCGTCGTCGACCCGGACGGGCGGCTCGATCCTGGGGGACAAGACGCGGATGGCCCGGCTCGCCGTGCACCCCGACGCCTACATCCGGCCGTCGCCCACCGCGGGCACCCTGGGCGGCGTCGCCAAGGCCACCCGCGAGACCATCGTGCTGCTCGAAGCGGCCGGCTACGACGTGATCCTGGTCGAGACGGTCGGCGTCGGGCAGTCCGAGGTGGCCGTCGCCAACATGGTGGACACCTTCGTGTTCCTGACCCTCGCCCGCACCGGCGACCAACTGCAGGGCATCAAGAAAGGCGTGCTGGAGCTCGCCGACATCGTGGTGGTGAACAAGGCCGACGGTGAGCACGCGCTGGAGGCGAAGAAGGCCGCGCGCGAACTCACCGCGGCGCTGCGGCTGATCTACCCGACCGAAACGCTGTGGCGGCCACCGGTTCTCACCATGAGCGCACTGACCGGCGCCGGGCTCGGCGAGCTGTGGGACACCGTCTGCCGCCACCGCCAAGTGCTCACCGACGCCGGGGAGTTCGACGCGAGGCGGCGGGCGCAGCAGGTCGACTGGACCTGGACGATGGTCCGCGACAGCGTGCTCGACCGGGTGCTGACGCATCCGGAGGTCAAGCGGATCCGCGCGGATGTGGAGCGGCAGGTCCGCGACGGCGAGCTCACACCGGCGCTCGCCGCGCAACGGATCATCGACGCGGCCGCCCTGAGCGGATAGTTAGATCTGCTCCGGGGTAAATTTGTGACTGTGACCACAGCAACGACGCGTGAGCGCTCCCGGCGACTGCCGCAGGGTGTGCACGGCGCGGCCGATCCCAACTTCTCCTGCGCCGTGCGCGCTTTCGCCGCGCAGTTCCCCGCCCGCCGCTTCGGCGGCGGTGCCCTGGCGGTCTATCTGGACGGTCAGCCGGTGGTCGACGTCTGGACCGGCTACTCGGATCGCCGCGGGTACACGCCGTGGAGCCCCGACACCGGCGCCATGGTGTTCTCGGCGACCAAGGGCGTCGCGTCGACGGTCATCCACCGCCTCGCCGACCGCGGGCTCATCGACTACGACGCGCCCGTCGCGGAGTACTGGCGCGCCTTCGGCGCCAACGGCAAAGCCGACATCACCGTGCGGGACCTGATGCGTCACCGTGCCGGGCTCTCCCATCTGGGCGGCGTCACCAAGGCCGACCTGTGGGACCACCTGAAGATGGAGGAGCGGATGGCCGCCGCGCCCGCGAGCGCGCTGCGCGGCAAGCCGGCCTACCACGCGATGACCTACGGCTGGTTGGTGTCGGGGCTCGCCCGGGCCGTCACCGGCAAGGGCATGAAGGAGCTGTTCCGCACCGAGGTGGCCGAGCCGCTCGACGACGACGGCATCCACCTGGGCCGCCCGCCCGCCGACGCGCCCACCTATCCGGCGCAGATCATCGGCCCGCAGACCACAATGCAGAACCCGATCTTCAACGCGATCGCCCCGCGGGTCGCGGCGCTGAGCCTGTCGGCGATCTTCGGCGCCATCTACTTCCCCGGCGTCAAAGCCGTGGTGCAGGGCGACATCCCGATGCTCGACGCCGAAATACCGGCCGCCAACGCGGTGGCGACGGCCCGGGCGCTGGCCCGCATGTACGGCGCGATCGCCAACGGCGGGGAGCTCGACGGCCGCCGCTACCTGTCCCGTGAGATCGTGCGTCAGCTGACGGGCCGGCCCAGCCTACGACCGGACCGCTCCGTCGGCATGCCGCTGTCGTTTCACCTGGGGTATCACGCGCTGCCGATCCCCGGCGTGCTGCCGGGCTTCGGGCACGTCGGGCTCGGCGGATCGCTGGGCTGGGCGGATCCGGCCAGCGGGCTGGCGTTCTCGTTCGTGCACAACCGGCTGCTCACGCCGTTCGTCGTGAGCGACCAGGCCGGCTTCCCGGCCATCGCGGCGCTGATCCGGCGCGGGGTTCGGCTGGCCCGCGACAACGGCTATCGCCCCGTGCCGCGCTTCGGGTCGCCCTACACGCCGACCTCGCCGCAGGCCGTCCCCGGTCAGTCCTCGTCCGCCTAGCGGCGCCCGGCGCGCGTCCCCCGGTTACGATGGCCGCAACGGCACCGATCCGGCCATCACCGGGGAGCCTTCGGAAGAACAGCTGCCGAGCAGCTCAGTAGAACCGAACGGGCGGGCCCGTCACAGCCTGCATTCGAGCGGCCACCTCGGTGGCAAGCGGGGTGGTACCGCGGCGCTCGCGCACCGGCGCGTCGTCGTCCCCGTGCCTGACGTTGCCGGCACAGGAGACCCACGTTGACCGCCTACCCGAAGCCGTCCAGCGGCGCGCCGAACTTCCCGGAGCTGGAACTCGAGGTGCTCGACTCCTGGGCCGCCGACGACACCTTCCGCGCCTCGATCGCCCGGCGCGACGGCGCGCCGGAGTACGTGTTCTACGACGGTCCGCCGTTCGCCAACGGCCTGCCGCACTACGGGCACCTGCTCACCGGCTACGTCAAGGACATCGTGCCGCGGTACCGGACGATGCGCGGCTACCGGGTGGAGCGCCGGTTCGGCTGGGACACCCACGGCCTGCCCGCCGAACTGGAAGCCGAACGCCAACTCGGCATCACCGACAAGTCGCAGATCGACGCGATGGGCATCGCCGAGTTCAACGAGGCCTGCCGGGCGTCGGTGCTGCGCTACACCGACGAGTGGCGGGCCTACGTCACCCGCCAGGCCCGCTGGGTGGACTTCGACAACGACTACAAGACGCTCGACCTGTCGTTCATGGAATCGGTGATCTGGGCGTTCAAAGAGCTGTGGGACAAGGGCCTGACCTACGAGGGCTACCGCGTGCTGCCCTACTGCTGGCGCGACGAGACGCCGCTGTCCAACCACGAGCTGCGCATGGACGACGACGTCTACCAGCAGCGTCAGGACCCGGCGGTGACCGTGGGCTTCGCCGTCACCACGCCCGGGGAACTGGCCGGCGCGCACCTGCTCATCTGGACCACCACGCCGTGGACGCTGCCGTCCAACCAGGCCGTCGCGGTCAACCCGGAGGTGACCTACGTCCTGGTCGCCGGCTCCGACGGCCGGCGCTACCTGCTGGCGCGGGACCGGGTGGCGGCCTATGCCCGCGAGCTCGGCGACGAGCCGGAGATCCTCGGCAGCTATGCCGGCGCGGACCTGCTGGGCCTGCGATACCGGCCGCCGTTCCCGTATTTCACGAAAAGCCACAACGCTTTTCAAGTGCTGCGCGCGGACTTCGTCACCACCGACGACGGCACCGGCATCGTGCACATGGCCCCGGCCTACGGCGAGGACGACAAAGCGACCACCGACACCGTCGGCATCGTGCCGGTCACCCCGGTCGACTCCAAGGGCCGCTTCGACGCCACCGTCCCCGATTACCAGGGCCAGCACGTGTTCGACGCCAACCCGAACATCATCCGGGACCTGAAGAACGGCACGGGATCCGCGGCCGCCGGCGGCGCCGTGCTGCTCCGGCACGAGACCTACGACCACTCCTATCCGCACTGCTGGCGCTGCCGCAACCCGCTGATCTACCGGGCGGTGTCGTCGTGGTTCGTCGAGGTGACGGCGTTCAAGGACCGGATGGTCGAACTCAACCGGCAGATCACCTGGTATCCCGAGCACGTCCGCGACGGCCAGTTCGGTCGCTGGCTGGAGAACGCCCGCGACTGGTCGATCTCCCGGAACCGCTACTGGGGCACCCCGATCCCGGTGTGGAAGTCCGATGACCCGGCGTATCCGCGGATCGACGTCTACGGCAGCCTCGACGAGCTGGAACGCGATTTCGGGGTGCGGCCGGACAACCTGCACCGGCCGTTCATCGACCAGCTGACCCGGCCGAACCCCGACGACCCGACCGGCAGGTCGACGATGCGGCGCATCCCCGACATCTTCGACGTGTGGTTCGACTCCGGCTCGATGCCCTACGGGCAGGTGCACTACCCGTTCGAGAATTCCGAGTGGTTCGCGGGTGGGGCGGCGGGAGAACCCGAGCCGCACTTCCCGGGCGACTTCATCGTCGAATACATCGGGCAGACCCGCGGCTGGTTCTACACGCTGCACGTGTTGTCGACGGCGCTGTTCGACCGGCCGGCGTTCAAGACCTGTGTGGCGCACGGGATCGTGCTGGGCAGCGACGGCGCCAAGATGAGCAAGTCGCTGCGCAACTACCCCGACGTCTCGGAGGTGTTCGACCGCGACGGCTCCGACGCGATGCGGTGGTTCCTCATGGCCTCGCCGATCTTGCGCGGCGGCAACCTGGTGGTCACCGAGCAGGGCATCCGCGACGGCGTGCGGCAGGTGCTGCTGCCGCTGTGGAACACCTACTCCTTCTTGGCGCTCTACGCGCCGCAGAAGGGCACCTGGCGGACCGACTCCCCGCACGTGCTCGACCGCTACGTGCTGGCCAAGCTCGCGGTGCTGCGCGACGAGCTGACCGCGTCGCTGGACGGGTGCGACATCTCCGGCGCCTGCGAACAGCTGCGCCACTTCACCGATGCGCTCACGAATTGGTATGTGCGACGGTCGCGTTCGCGGTTCTGGACCGAGGACCGCGACGCGATCGACACCCTGCACACCGTGCTGGAGATCACCACCCGGCTGGCCGCGCCGCTGCTGCCGCTGATCAGTGAGGTGATCTGGCGGGGCGTCACCGACGGCCGATCGGTGCACCTGACCGACTGGCCGGAAGCCGGTGAGCTGCCGCGGGAAGCAGCGCTGGTGGCGGCGATGGACCAGGTCCGGGAGGTGTGCTCGACCGGGTCGTCGCTGCGCAAGGCCAAGAAGCTGCGGGTGCGGCTGCCGCTGCCGAAATTGACGGTGGCCGTGGCGGATTCGCAGCGGCTGGCGCCGTTCGCGGACCTGATCGCCGACGAGCTCAACGTCAAGGCCGTCGAGTTGACCGACGACATCGACCGCTACGGCCGCTTCGAGCTCGCCGTCAACGCCCGGGTCGCCGGCCCGCGGCTGGGCCGCGACGTGCAGGCGGCCATCAAGGCGGTCAAGGCGGGGGAGGGCGTCGTCAACCCCGACGGCACGCTGACCGCCGGCCCGGCCACGCTGCAGCCCGGGGAGTACACGTCGAAACTCGTTGCGGCGGACCCGGAGTGGACGGCGGCCCTGCCCGACGGCGCCGGGCTGGTGGTGCTCGACGGCGCGGTCACCGAGGAGCTGGAGGCGGAGGGCTGGGCGAAGGACCGCATCCGTGAGCTGCAGGACCTGCGCAAGTCCAGCGGCCTGGACGTCTCCGACCGCATCCGCGTCAGGATCGCGGTGCCCGCCGAGCGCGCGGAGTGGGCGCGGCGGCACCGCGACCTGATCGCCGGTGAGATCCTGGCGGTGGCGTTCGACTTCGCCGACGTCGCCGACGGTGCGGAGATCGGCGACGGCGTGCGCGTTTCGCTCGCCAAGGCCTGAGTCAGCGCCGGGCGGCCACCCGCGCGGCCCGGCCGGCCGCCACGCCGGCGGCCCTAGCATCGACAACCGTGGACCGCTGGGTGCTGCACTTCGACATGGACGCGTTCTTCGCGTCGGTCGAGCAGCTCACCCGGCCGACGCTGCGGGGCCGCCCGGTGCTGGTGGGCGGCACCGGCGGGCGCGGGGTGGTCGCGGGCGCCAGCTACCAGGCGCGGGTCTACGGGGCGCGGTCGGCGATGCCGATGCACCAGGCCCGCCGGCTGGTCGGCAACGCGGCGGTGGTGCTGCCGCCGCGCGGCGTCGTCTACGGCGTCGCCAGCCGGCGGGTGTTCGAGACCGTCCGCGCGAGGGTGCCGGTGCTGGAGACGCTGTCGTTCGACGAGGCGTTCGCCGAGCCCGCCGAGCTCGCCGGCGCCACGCCCGCGCAGGTCGAGGCGTTCTGTGAGCGGTTGCGGGCCGACGTGCTGGCGCAGACCGGGCTGGTCACCTCGGTGGGTGCCGGTTCGGGCAAACAGCTGGCCAAGATCGCGTCCGGGCTGGCGAAACCGGACGGGCTGCGGGTGATCCGGCGCGACGAGGAACGCGCGCTGTTGGCCGGCCTGCCGGTGCGCCGGCTGTGGGGCATCGGGCCGGTCGCCGAGGAGAAACTGCACCGCATCGGGGTGACGACCATCGGCGGGCTGGCGGCGCTCACCGAGGCCGAGGCCACCGACGTGCTGGGCGCCGCGGTGGGCACGGCGCTGCACCGGCTCGCGCGCGGCATCGACGACCGGCCGGTGGCCGAACGCGCGGAGGCCAAACAGATCAGCGCCGAATCGACCTTCGCCGCGGACCTGACGACGCTGCGCCAGCTGCAGGACGCGGTGGTGCCGATCGGCGAGCACGCGCACCGGCGGCTGCAGCGCGACGGCCGCGGCGCCCGGACGGTCACCGTGAAGCTGCGCAAAGCCGACATGAGCATCCTGACCCGCTCGACGACGCTGCCCTACGCCACCCTCGACGGGCCGACGCTGCTGGCGGCGGCGCACCGGCTGCTGCTCGACCCGCTGGAGATCGGGCCGATCCGGCTGGTCGGCGTCGGCTTCTCCGGGCTGACCGAGGTGCTGCAGGAACCGCTGTTCGCCGACCTCGACACAGTCGCCGAGGTGTCCGCCGCGGCGCTGCCGCCGACGGTCAGCGAGCAGGCCGAGACGCCGCCGGCCTGGCGGCTCGGCGACGACGTCCGCCACCCGGACTTCGGGCACGGCTGGATCCAGGGCGCCGGTCACGGCGTCATGACCGTGCGGTTCGAGACGCGCAGCAGCGGTCCCGGCCCGGCGCGGACGTTCGCGATCGACGACCCGCAGGTGACGCGCGCCAACCCCGTCGACTCGCTGGACTGGCCGGAATACGTGGCCGCGCTCGACGCGTCAGCCCCAGCGGTCGAAGACGTCGTCGACGGCTGACCCCGCGCTCAGCGCCGCCATCAGCAGCACCCGGGCCTGCGGTGGCCGCAGCCGCGCCGCGACGACGGCGCCGGCGTCCACCAGCGCCCGGCCCGGGCCGTAGGCCGGCGCCACCCGGGCCTGCGGCACCCGGGTCGACACGACGATCGCGACCCCGGCCGCGCAGTGGCGGGCCACCGCCGCGATCACCGCGTCGCCGGCGTTGCCCGAGCCCACCGCCTCGAGCACCAGCCCGCGCGCCCCGGCCGCGACGTAGGCGTCGATGCCGGTGCCGTCGGCGCCCGGATAGACCACCACGGTGTCCACCCGCACCGCCGCGGCCGTAGCCACCGGCAGCGACGGCCGCCGCTTGCCCGCCGTCGGGACGAAGCGGCCGCCGGTGACGCCGCCGACGTCGTCGCCGGCGAACCCGGTGGCGCCGCCGACCTTGTGCAGGCCCAGCGGCGCCAGCACCCGGCCGCCCAGGCACACCAGCACACCGAGCCCGGCGGCGCGCGGATCGGCGGCCACCCGCTGGGCGTCGCGCAGGTTGGCGGGGCCGTCGGCGTCAGGTGCGTCGGCGCTGCGGAAGGCGCCGGTCAACACCACGGGCGCGGCGCCGCGATGGGCGAGCTCCAGCCACAGGGCGGTCTCCTCCAGCGTGTCGGTGCCGTGGGTGACGACGACGCCCGTCGCACCGGCCGTCGCCGCCCGCACCGCCGCGGTGATCGCATCCCAGTCCGCCGGCGTCAGCTGCGAGCTGTCCTTCGCCGGCAGGTCGACCACCCGGCCGCCGCCGTGCAGCAGATCCGCGCCCCGAAGCGCCGGCCGCAGCACGCCCGCCGCGTCCGCCGCGGAGGCGATGGTTCCGCCGGTGGTGATCACCACGGTGCCGGATCTGTCGTCGCTGCTCATCTCGCACTCCTGCCGTGACCGGCTGCCCGACTCCGATGATGGTGGATTTGGAATAGTGGGCACGGTGAGTGACGAACCTATCGACCCGGCGCAGCCCCGGCGCCGGATCCGGCTCCTGCTCACCGTCGCGATCGTCGTGCTCGTCCTCGACATCGTCACCAAGGTGCTTGCGGTGCGGCTTCTCACGCCCGGTCAGCCGGTGCCGATCATCGGGAACACGGTCACCTGGACGCTGGTGCGCAACTCCGGCGCGGCGTTCTCGATGGCTACCGGCTACACCTGGGTGCTGACGCTGGTCGCGACCGGCGTGGTGCTCGGCATCATCTGGATGGGGCGCCGGCTGGTCAACCCGTGGTGGGCGCTGGGGCTGGGCATGATCCTGGGCGGCGCGACCGGCAACCTCGTCGACCGGTTCTTCCGGTCGCCCGGACCGCTGCGCGGCCACGTCGTCGACTTCCTGTCGATCGGCTGGTGGCCGGTGTTCAACGTCGCCGACCCGTCGGTGGTGGGCGGTGCGGCGCTGCTGGTGGCGCTGTCGCTGTTCGGATACGAATTCGACAGCCCGGTGCGCCGCCGGCCGGACCCCGCCGCCGCGAGCGGGGACGGCGACCGCGAGGCCACCGAGGAGCCGTCAGCGCCCGCCGCCGACGACGGCGAGGCCGAAGAGGCCGGCCACCCCGAGACCCGATGACCGCGCGGTCGATGCCCGTTCCCGAGGGCCTGGCCGGCATGCGCGTCGACGCGGGCCTGGCGCGGTTGCTCGGCCTGTCGCGCACCGCCGCCGCCGCGCTGGCCGAGGACGGCGGCGTGGACCTCGACGGCGTGCCGGCCGGCAAGTCCGACCGGCTGACCGCCGGCGCCTGGCTCGAGGTGCGGCTGCCCGAACCGCCCGCCCCGGTCGAGAACCCCGTCGCGGAGGTGGCGGGGATGACGATCCTGTACGCCGACGACGACATCGTCGCGGTCGACAAGCCGCCGGGGGTCGCGGCGCACGCCGGGGTCGGCTGGCGCGGCCCGACCGTGCTGGGCGGGCTCGCGGCCGCGGGCTACCGCATCAGCACGTCCGGGATCCACGAGCGGCAGGGCATCGTGCACCGCCTCGACGTCGGCACGTCCGGCGTCATGGTCGTGGCGCTGTCGGAGCGGGCGTACACGGTGCTCAAGCGGGCGTTCAAGGCCCGCACGGTCGAGAAGCGCTACCACGCCCTGGTGCAGGGGCATCCCGATCCGTCGAGCGGCACCATCGACGCGCCGATCGGCCGGCACCGCGGCGGCGAGTGGAAATTCGCCGTCACCGAGAACGGCCGCCACAGCGTCACCCACTACGACACGATCGAGGCGTTCGTCGCGGCGAGCCTGCTCGACGTCCACCTCGAAACGGGCCGCACCCACCAGATCCGGGTGCACTTCGCCGCGCTGCACCACCCGTGCTGCGGCGACCTCACCTACGGCGCCGACCCCACGCTGGCGGCCCGGCTCGGGTTGGCGCGCCAGTGGCTGCACGCCCGCGCGCTCGCCTTCGCCCATCCGGCCGACGGCCGGTGGTTCGAGGTCACCAGCCCGTACCCGGCGGATCTGCAGCACGCCCTCGACGTGCTGCGCCGTCAGCAATGACGGCGGACAACCGCGCCGGGTGGCTGTTCGGCACCGGCGCCTACGTGTGGTGGGGACTGTGCCCGGGTTTCTTCCCGCTGCTGCTGCCGGCGAGCTCGCCGGAGGTGCTCGCCCACCGCATCGTGTGGAGCGCGGTGTTCCTCGTCGCCGTCCTCGCGGCGGCCCGGCGGTTGGGCGATCTGCGCCGGCTGACGGCGCGCACCTGGTGGCAGCTCGCGGCCGCCTCGGTGCTGATCTCGATCAACTGGGGCACCTACATCTTCGCGGTCACCCACGGCCACGTCGTCGACGCCGCCCTCGGGTACTTCATCAACCCGCTGATCAGCGTCGTCCTGGGGATACTGGTCTTCCGCGAGCGGGTGAGCCGCTGGCAGCTCGGCGCGCTCGGCGTGGCGACCGGCGCGGTGGTGCTGCTCACCGCGGAGGTCGGCGAGCCGCCGTACATCGCGATCGTGCTGGGGCTGTCGTTCGCCGTCTACGGCGTGGTGAAGAAGGTCGTCGACGCCGACCCGCGGGTCAGCGTGGCCGTGGAAACGCTGCTGGCGTTGCCGTTCGCCGGCGGCTTCCTGGTGGCCCTGGAGATCGGCGGCACCGGGCACTTCCTCGGCGAGGGGACCGGCCACACGCTGCTGCTCCTGCTCGCCGGGCCGGTGACCGCGATCCCGCTGCTGCTGTTCGGGGCAGCGGCGCAACGGCTGCCGCTGGTCAGCCTGGGCCTGCTCTTCTACCTCAATCCCGGCCTGCAGCTCGCCTGGGGGGTGTTCGTCGTGCACGAGCCGATGCCGCCGGCGCGCTGGGCCGGGTTCGCGCTGATCTGGCTCTCGCTGGTGGTCCTGGCGGTCGGCGGCCTGCGCGACAGGTCCGCGCGGGCGGGCGTCACGCCGCCGGCGGCGACGGACGGGCCCGCCGATGCCGTGCCGGATTCGCCGACGAGTCGAGGAGCCGGTGGCGGTGGCTGACCGCGAGGTGACCGAACGCCGGCAGCGCCGCAGCAACCGGATGCGCAAGCTGCTCGCCGGCGTCGCGCTGCTCGCCGCGTTCGGGGTGCTCGCGACGATGGTCGGCGCGGTGCTCATGCAGTTCTTCGGCGGCAACACCGCGTCCGCCCCGGCGCCGACGTCGGCCCGGCCCACGCTCACCACGCCGGCCGGACCGCCCATCAAACCGTTGCAGATCCGCCCGGTGCTGTCGCCGCCGCTGCAGGTGACGCCGCAGCATCCGTGCCCGCCGCCGGCGCCGCCACCGCCCCCCACCGCGCCGCTGACCGCGTGCGACCTGGTCAAGGCCGGCGTCTACCAGCTCGGCCCGGAGGGCGCCACGCTCACGCCGACCGCGGTCGACGTGGTGCCCGGCACCGGCGGCTTCTTCGCGATCCGCCTCACCATGGACCAGTCCTCGGCCGACACGCTCGCGGTGTACAGCAGCGCCCACGTCAACGCCCAGCTGGCGTTCGTCCGCGACACCATCGTGGTGTCGGCGCCGATGATCACCCAGCCGATCAGGTCGCGGGCCATCGAGCTGTCCGGCAACCTCACCCGCGCGCAGGCCGACGAGATGGCCGCGATGCTGCGCCAACCCGCCTAGCGCGACACGTCGTCGCGACACGCCCTGCCGTGTCGGGATACGGCTCTAGACTGGCAGGCCTATGGGTATCAGTGGTTCTTCGGCGGGGTCATTCGTCCACCTGCACAACCACACCGAGTACTCGATGCTCGACGGTGCCGCCAAGGTCAAGCCCATGCTCGCCGAGGCGCAGCGCCTCGAGATGCCCGCCATCGGCATGACCGACCACGGCAACATGTTCGGCGCCAGCGAGTTCTACAACGCGGCCACCGAGGCCGGCATCAAGCCCATCATCGGCGTCGAGGCCTACATCGCTCCCGGTTCCCGATTCGATACCAAGCGCGTGCTGTGGGGCGACCCCAGCCAGAAGAGCGACGACGTCTCGGGGTCCGGCTCCTACACGCACATGACGATGGTCGCCGAGAACGCCACCGGGCTGCGGAACCTGTTCACCCTGTCGTCGCTGGCGTCCTTCGAAGGACAACTCGGCAAGTGGTCGCGCATGGACGCCGAGATCATCGCCGAGCACGCCGAAGGGATCATCGCCACCACCGGCTGCCCGTCCGGCGAGGTGCAGACGCGGTTGCGGCTCGGCCACCACCGGGAGGCGCTGGAGGCCGCCGCGAAGTGGCGGGAGATCTTCGGGCCGGACAACTTCTTCCTCGAGGTGATGGATCACGGCCTGGAGATCGAGCGCCGCGTGCGCGACGGGCTGCTGGAGATCGGCCGGGTGCTGGGCATCCCGCCGCTGGCCACCAACGACTGCCACTACGTCACCCGCGACGCCGCCCGCAACCACGAGGCGCTGCTGTGCGTGCAGACCGGCAAGACGCTGTCGGACCCGACGCGCTTCAAGTTCGACGGGGACGGCTACTACCTGAAGTCCGCCGCCGAGATGCGCGCGCTGTGGGACGACGCCCTGCCGGGCGCCTGCGACTCCACGCTGCTGATCGCCGAGCGCGTGCAGTCCTACGCCGACGTGTGGACCCCGCGCGACCGCATGCCCGTCTTCCCGGTGCCCGCGGGCCACACGCAGGAGACCTGGCTGCGCCACGAGGTGAGCGCCGGGCTGGCGCGCCGCTTCCCGGCCGGCGTGCCGCAGGAGTACGTCGACCGCGCCGACTACGAGATCACCGTCATCTGCGACAAGGGCTACCCGTCGTACTTCCTCATCGTCGCCGACCTCATCAACTACGCCCGCAGCGTCGACATCCGCGTCGGGCCGGGCCGCGGCTCGGCCGCCGGGTCGCTGGTGGCGTACGCGCTGGGCATCACCAACATCGACCCCATCCCGTACGGGCTGCTGTTCGAGCGGTTCCTCAACCCCGAGCGGGTGTCGATGCCCGACATCGACATCGACTTCGACGACCGCCGCCGCGGCGAGATGCTGCGCTACGCCGCGAACAAGTGGGGCAGCGACCGCGTCGCGCAGGTCATCACGTTCGGCACCATCAAGACCAAGGCGGCGCTGAAGGATTCGGCGCGGGTCAACTACGGCCAGCCCGGCTTCGCGATCGCCGACCGCATCACCAAGGCGCTGCCGCCGCCGGTGATGGCCAAGGACATCCCGCTGTCGGGCATCACCGACCCGGAGCACCCGCGGTACAAGGAGGCCGCGGAGATCCGCGGACTGATCGACACCGACCCCGACGTGCGCACCATCTACGAGACGGCCCGCGGCTTGGAGGGCCTGGTCCGCAACGCCGGCGTCCACGCCTGCGCGGTCATCATGAGTTCCGAGCCGCTGATCGAGGCCATCCCGCTGTGGCGGCGCCCGCAGGACGGCGCGGTGATCACCGGCTGGGACTATCCGTCGTGCGAGGCCATCGGCCTGCTGAAGATGGACTTCCTCGGGCTGCGGAACCTGACGATCATCGGCGACGCGATCGCCAACATCAAGGCCAACCGCGGGATCGACCTCGACCTCGACACCGTGCCGCTCGACGACCCGGCGACCTACGACTTGCTCGGCCGCGGCGACACGCTCGGGGTGTTCCAGCTCGACGGCGGCCCGATGCGGGACCTGCTGCGGCGCATGCAGCCCACCGAGTTCGAGGACGTCGTCGCCGTCATCGCGCTGTACCGACCCGGCCCGATGGGCGTCAACGCGCACAACGACTACGCCGACCGCAAGAACAACCGGCAGGCGATCAAACCGATCCACCCCGAGCTCGAGGAGCCGCTCAAGGAGATCCTGTCGGAGACCTACGGCCTGATCGTCTACCAGGAACAGATCATGCGCATCGCGCAGAAGGTCGCCGGCTACTCGCTCGCCCGAGCCGACATCCTGCGCAAGGCGATGGGCAAGAAGAAGCGCGAGGTGCTCGACAAGGAGTACGCGGGCTTCTCCGAGGGCATGAAGGCCAACGGCTTCTCGGCCGC
Organism: Mycobacterium sp. MYCO198283; assembly: GCF_021213805.1. Classification (GTDB taxonomy): domain Bacteria; phylum Actinomycetota; class Actinomycetes; order Mycobacteriales; family Mycobacteriaceae; genus Mycobacterium. Next base: position 124,906 of record NZ_JAJQJI010000007.1, on the reverse strand, counting down.
GGCGATCAAGGCGCTGTGGGACACCGTGCTGCCGTTCGCGGACTACGCGTTCAACAAGTCGCACGCCGCGGGCTACGGGCTGGTGTCCTACTGGACGGCGTACCTGAAGGCCAATTACCCGGCCGAGTACATGGCGGGGCTGCTCACCTCGGTCGGCGACGACAAGGACAAGGCGGCCGTCTACCTGTCGGACTGCCGCCGCCTCGGCATCACCGTGCTGCCGCCCGACGTCAACGAGTCCGAGCAGAACTTCGCCTCGGTGGGCACCGACATCCGCTTCGGCCTGGGTGCGGTGCGCAACGTCGGCGCCAACGTCGTCAGCTCGATCATCCGCGCGCGCACCGAGAAGGGCCGGTTCACCGACTTCTCCGACTACCTCAACAAGATCGACGTCGTGGCCTGCAACAAGAAGGTCACCGAGTCGCTGATCAAGGCCGGGGCGTTCGATTCGCTCAAGCACGCCCGCAAGGGCCTGTTCCTGGTGCACACCGACGCCGTCGACAGCGTGCTGGGCACCAAGAAGGCCGCGGCGATGGGCCAGTTCGACCTGTTCGGCGGCAGTGACGGCGGCGACTCCGATGGCATCGACTCGGTCTTCACGATCAAGGTGCCCGACGAGGAGTGGGACGACAAGCACAAGCTGGCGCTCGAGCGGGAGATGTTGGGCCTCTACGTGTCGGGGCATCCGCTCAACGGTGTCGCGCACATGCTCGCCGCCATGATCGACACGCCGATCCCGAACATCCTCGACGGCGAGGTCCCGAACGACACCCAGGTGAAGGTCGGCGGGATCCTCGCCGGGGTCAACCGCCGGGTGAACAAGAACGGCCTGCCGTGGGCGTCGGCGCAGCTGGAGGACCTGACCGGCGGCATCGAGGTGATGTTCTTCCCGCAGACCTACTCGACGTTCGGGGCCGACATCGCCGACGACGCGGTGGTGCTGGTCGGGGCGAAGGTGCGGGTGCAGGACGACCGGATCGCCCTGATCGCCAACGAGCTGGTGGTGCCGGACTTCAGCACCGCGGTGGTCAACCGGCCGCTGGCGGTCAGTCTCCCCACCCGGCAGTGCACGGTCGACAAGGTCGGCGAGCTCAAGCGGGTGCTGGCGCGGCATCCGGGTCCGTCGCAGGTGCAGCTGCGGCTCATCAGCGGCGACCGCATCACCACCCTGGAGCTGGACCAGTCGCTGCGGGTCACCGCGTCGTCGGCGCTGATGGGCGATCTCAAGGCGCTGCTGGGGCCGGGCTGCCTCGGGGGCTGAGCCCGCGGGCGACTAGCGGCGCGACGCGCAGTACAGGTGCAGGCCCGCCCCGGTGACGACGGCCGCCGCCGTACCGGTGAGCACCGCTGTGGCAGCGGTGCCGGCGACCACGCCGACAATCGCCGCCACCACGAATCCGACCACCAGCGCCATCACCTTGTAGGCGGGCCACGGGACGCCCGCAACGGTCACATCGCACGTCAACCGGGTGACATGCGAGCGGAGTTGCTCGACGGTGGTCATAGCTTTGAGGGTACTCCTCACGACAAATTTCGGGTAGCCGAAACACGGGTTGCGATGCCACTGGCATACCCCCGCAGGGACGCTTCAACCCCGGTTTTCGGTCCGTGCACGTGCTCACCCCGCCCAGCGCACCGGCCGGCCGACGGTTTGAGATCATGGACCGGTGTCCGCTGAACTGAGCCAGGTGCCGTCGGAGCTGTCGCCGCTGTCGGCGACGGACATCGACGCCGCCGCTCAGCGCATCGACGACGTGGTGATCCGCACCCCGCTGCAGTACTGCGAACGGCTCTCGGAGGCGACCGGCGCGACGGTCTACCTCAAGCGCGAGGACCTGCAGCCCGTGCGCTCCTACAAGATCCGCGGGGCCTACAACCTGCTGGTGCAGCTGACCGACGCCGAGCTGGCGGCCGGTGTGGTGTGCTCGTCGGCCGGCAACCACGCCCAGGGGTTCGCGCTCGCCTGCCGGTCGCTGGGCGTCCAGGGCCGGGTGTACGTGCCGTCGAAGACCCCGAAGCAGAAGCGGGACCGCATCCGCTACCACGGCCGCGAGTTCATCGAGCTCATCGCCGTCGGCGCCACCTACGACCAGGCCGCCGCCGCCGCGCTCGACGACGTCGCCCGCACCGGCGCGACGCTCGTGCCGCCCTACGACGACCTGCGCACCATGGCCGGTCAGGGCACCATCGCCGCCGAGATCCTCGAGCAGCTCGACGAAGAACCGGACCTGGTCGTCGTGCCCGTCGGTGGTGGCGGCTGCATCTCGGGGATCACCACCTATCTCGCGCAGCGCACCACCGGCACCGCGGTCCTCGGGGTGGAACCGGCCGGCGCGGCCGCGATGATCGCCGCGCTGGCCGCGGGCGCGCCGGTGACGCTCGACCACGTCGACCAGTTCGTGGACGGCGCGGCGGTCGCCCGCGCGGGTGCGCTGCCGTTCGCGGCGTTGAGCGCCGCCGGGGACATGGTGTCGCTCACCACGGTCGACGAGGGCGCGGTGTGCACCGCCATGCTCGACCTGTACCAGCACGAGGGCATCATCGCCGAGCCCGCCGGGGCGCTGTCGGTGGCCGGTCTGCTGGAGACGGCGGTGGAGCCGGGGTCGACGGTGGTGTGCCTGATCTCCGGCGGTAACAACGACGTGTCGCGCTACGGCGAGATCCTCGAGCGTTCGCTGGTCCACCTGGGCCTCAAGCACTACTTCCTGGTCGACTTTCCGCAGGAGCCGGGCGCGCTGCGCCGCTTCCTCGACCAGGTCCTCGGCCCCAACGACGACGTCACGCTGTTCGAATACGTCAAGCGCAACAACCGGGAGACCGGTGAGGCGCTGGTGGGCATCGAGCTGAGCTCGGCGGCCGACTACGACGGGCTGCTCGCCCGGATGCGGAACTCCGACGTCCACGTGGAGTCGCTGGAGCCGGGGTCGCCGGCGTACCGCTACCTGCTGTAGCGCGCCGGCCTCAGGCGCTGCGCAGCACCGCGAACGACTGCCCCGGCAGCACCGTCGCGTCGGCGCCGACCTCGGGATCACCCCAGGCGAGGACGACGTCGCCGGTGACCGGAACACTCACCGCGTCGGTGCCGATGGTGCACGCGATCGCCAGCGCGCCGCGGTGCAGCACGATCCAGCGCTGGTCTTCGTCGAAGTCGACGCGCAGGTGCGACAGCCATGGGTCGGCGAGGTCGGGCTCGTTTCGCCGCAGGGCGATCAGCGACCGGTAGAGCTCCAGCATGTGGGCGTGGTCGCCGTCGGCGAGTTCGTCCCAGTCGAGTTTGGAGCGCTCAAACGTCGCCGGGTCCTGGGGATCGGGGATCTCGTCGGCGTCCCAGCCGTGCTCGGCGAACTCCCGCTTGCGGCCCTCGGCCGTCGCCCGGGCCAGCTCCGGCTCCGGGTGGCTGCTGAAGAACTGGAACGGCGACGACGACGCCCACTCCTCACCCATGAACAGCATGGCGGTGAAGGGCGACAGCAGCGCCAGCGCGGCCTTCACCGCCAGCTGGCCGGCGGTCAGGTTCTGCGACGGCCGGTCACCGACCGCGCGATTGCCCACCTGGTCGTGGGTGGTGGTGTAGGCCAGGAGGCGGGTGCCGGGGATCAGCGACGTGTCGAGCGGCCGGCCGTGCCGGCGGTCCCGGAAGGTCGAGAACGTGCCGGCGTGGTAGTAGCCACCGGTCAGGGTCTTCGCCAGCGTCTCCAGCGAGCCGAAGTCGCGGTAGTAGCCCTGTCGCTCTCCGGAGACGGCCGCATGGATGGCGTGATGGATGTCGTCGTCCCACTGCGCCGTCATCCCGAGGCCGCCCAGCTCGCGCGGCGTGATCAGCCGCGGGTCGTTCATGTCGCTCTCGGCGATCAGCGACAGCGGCCGGCCCAGCTCGTCGGCCAGGGCGTCGGTCGCGGCGGACAGCTCCTCCAGGATGTGGATGGCGGTGGTGTCCACCAGCGCGTGCACCGCGTCGAGCCGCAGGCCGTCGGCGTGGAAGTCGCGCATCCAGCGCAGCGCGCAGTCGATGATGTACCGGCGCACCTCGTCGGCGCCGGCGTCGGCGATGTTGATGCCCTCACCCCACGGATTGCTGCCCGACGACAGGTAGGGACCGAACCTGGGCAAGTAGTTGCCGGACGGTCCGAGGTGGTTGAACACCGCGTCGATCAGGACGCCGAGCCCGCGGGCGTGGCAGGCGTCGACCAGCCGGATCAGGGCGTCGGGGCCGCCGTACGGCTCGTGCACGGCGTACCACAGCACGCCGTCGTAGCCCCAGCCGTGGGTGCCGCCAAAGGCGTTGACCGGCATGAGCTCGACGAAGTCGACGCCGAGCTCCACCAGGTGGTCGAGCTTCTCGATCACCGCGTCGAGGGTGCCGGCGGGGGTGAAGGTGCCGACGTGAAGCTCGTAGATCACCCGACCGCGCTCGGCGCCCTCGATGGAGCGGCCGGCCCAGCCGTGGTCGGTCCACGCGTCGGGTGCCGGCTGCCAGAGCTGCGAGCGCTCGTGCACGCCGTCGGGCTGGCGCGGCGACCGCGGGTCCGGCAGCACCGTCGGGTCGTCGTCGAGGACGAAGCCGTACCGCGCGTCGGGGGAGACGTCCACGGTGGCGCGCCACCACGCGTCGTCCCCGCGGGTCATCGGGTGCAGTGCGCCGTCGACGTCGAGCTGCACCCGCTTCGGACGCGGCGCCCAGACGGCGAACTCGTGCTCAGGCATCCTGGCTCCGTTCCAGCAGCGCCACCGGCAGCGCGCCGAACAGCTCGGCGATCGGCACGGTACCGCCCCACTGTGCGCCGCTGATCCGGTCGGTCCAGGTGCCCGCGGGAAGTGTCAGCGACGTGTCGCCCCAGCCGGTTTCGGTGAGGCGGGTGGTCCAGCGGCCCGCCGCCACCACCACGTCGCCGCCGCGCCCGAACGCCACCACATGGGCGGCGGCGGCGCCGTCGGCGAGCATCGGCGTGTAGTCCCCGGCGAGGAAGGTGTCCGGCCGGTCGCGCCGCAGCCGCAGCGCGGCGGCGCTCACCCGCAGCTTCGGGTGGTCCAGGGCGGCCAGCGCCGCGCGCCGGGCGTCGTAGTCGACCGGGCGGCGGTTGTCGGGATCGACGAGGCTGTCCTCCCACAGCTCGGTGCCCTGGTAGACGTCCGGGATACCGGGCGCCGTCAGCGCGATCAGCTTCTGGCCCAGCGCGTCGTTGCGGGCGTGCGGATCCAGCTGCGCCACCAGGCGGGTGAGCTCGGCGCCCACCGGCCCGTCCATCACGGTGTCGAGCCAGCCATGGACGGCGTCCTCGAACCCCGCGGCCGGCTCGTTCCACGTGGTGTGCAGCGCCGCCTCACGGATCGCCTTCTCGGCGTAGGCGTGCACCCGCGACCGCAGCTCCTCGGTGACGACGCCGTCGGCCGGCCACACCCCGAACAGGTTCTGCAGCAGGAACATCGCGGTGCCCGCGTCGGGGGCGGGCGCCCGCTGCAGCCACGCGCCGACGTACTCCGCCCACAGCGACGGCACCTGCGACAGCACCCCGATGCGGGCGCGGACGTCCTCGCCGCGCTTGGTGTCGTGCGTGGTCAGCGTGGTCATCGCGTGCGGCCACAGCCGCGCCCGCACCGCGGCGCGCTGGTGGAACTCCGCGAGGCCGACCCCGAACCGGTCCGGCTCGCCGCCGACCTCGTTCAGCGACACCAGCCGCGGGTCGCGGTAGAACAGGCAGTCCTCCATCGACTTCGCGGTCGCCGCGCCACACAACTGCTGCAGCCGCACGGCGGCCTCGGCGTCGTGCGACAGCGCACTGGACACCACGGCCAGCGCGTCGGCCAGGTCCGGTGACTCGCCGACCGTCGCGGCGAGCGCGCTGGGCAGCACCGACGACAGCGTCCGGTAGTCGGACCGGTAGACCCCGATGTGGCTGATCAGCGCGGCGATCGCCGCGGGCAGCCGCGGATGGTCCCGGCCCGTGGTGCCGACCACGGTGCGATGCAGCCGCGCCAGCTCGCTGGCCAGTGTGTGGGTGACGGCCGCGGCCTTGAGGTCGCGGGCGGACGCGGTGAGCGCGTCGTAGTCGACGCCGGCGGAGCCGACCAGGTCGGTCAGCGCCCGCTCGCCCGTCGGGTCGACGAACACCCCGCCGGCCTCCCGCAGCGCGTCGTAACCGGTGGTGCCGGCGACCGGCAGCGTCGGATCGAGGGGTTCGTCGACCGCGAGGATCTTCTCGATGACGATCCAGGTGTCGTCACCCACCGTCTCGCGCAGCCACTGCAGATATCCCGCGGGCCGCGACAGGCCGTCGGGGTGGTCGATGCGCAAACCGTCGACCAGGCCCTCGGCGCACCAGCGGGCCACCTCGGTGTGGGTGGCGTCGAACACCGCCCGGTCCTCCTGCCGCAGCCCCGCCAGCGAGGTGATCGAGAAGAACCGGCGGTAGCCGCACACGCCGGACAACTCTTCCGTCGCCTCGGATCCCTTCCAGCCGATCAGCCGGTAGTGCTGTCGCTCGTGCACCTCGCGGCCGGTGCCCTCACCGGTGCCGGGCGCGATCGGGTACTCCAGGTCGCCCAGGCGCAGCACGTCACCGTGCACTTCGAGCGCGTCGACGTCGTCACCGGAACCCAGCACCGGGATGAGGATCTTGCCGTCCGGGTCGACGTCCCAGTCGATGTCGAAGAAGGCGGCGTAGCGGGACGCCTTGCCGTGCGTCAGCACGTCCCACCACCAGGCGTTCTGCCGGGGCGTCTCGACGCCCAGGTGGTTGGGCACGATGTCGACGACGAGGCCGAGCCCGCGGGCGTGGGCGGCGTCGGCCAGCCGCGCCAGCCCGTCGGCACCGCCCAGCGCGGCGGACACGGTCGTCGGATCGGTGACGTCGTAGCCGTGGGTCGATCCCTCGGCGGCGGTGAGGATCGGCGAGAGATACAGGTGGGACACCCCGAGCTCGGCGAGATAGTCCACCAGGCGTTCGGCGTCGGCGAACCGGAAGCAGTCGCCGCGCAGCTGCAGCCGATAGGTGGAGATCACGGGCAGTGCCATGTCAGGCCGACTTCCGCAGCACCAGCACCGAGCGGGGCGCCAGCGTCACCTTGTCGCCCGCGGCGACCACCAGGTCGGTGGCGCCCGTGGGTGTGGCGGTATCCAGTTCGGCCGTCCACTGGTGGCCGTAGAACGTTTCGGGCGTCACGAAATCCACCTCGTCGTCGTGGGCGTTGAAGCACAGCAGGAACGAGTCGTCGACGACCCGCTCACCGCGCGCGTCCGGGGCGGGGATCGCCTCGCCGTTGAGGAACACGGCCACACATCGGCCGAACCCGCTACCCCAGTCCTGCGGCGTCATCTCCTGGCCGGCCGGCGTCAGCCAGGCGATGTCGCGGACCTGGCCACCGGTGCGGATCGGCTTGCCCGCGAAGAACCGCCGCCGCCGGAACACCGGGTGCCGGCGGCGCAGCCCGGTCACGGCGCGGGTGAAGGCCAACAGGTCGGCGTGGTCGGCCGCCAGCGACCAGTCCATCCAGCTGAGCTCGGAGTCCTGGCAGTACACGTTGTTGTTGCCGCGCTGGGTGCGGCCGATCTCGTCGCCGTGGGCGATCATCGGCGTGCCCTGGCTGACCATCAGCGTCGCGAGGATGTTGCGCATCTGCTGGGCGCGCAGCGCCAAGATCTCCGGGTCGTCGCTTGCGCCTTCGACACCGCAGTTCCACGACCGGTTGTGGCTCTCGCCGTCGCGGTTGTCCTCGCCGTTGGCCTCGTTGTGTTTGTCGTTGTAGGACACGAGGTCTGCCAGCGTGAACCCGTCATGGCAGGTGACGAAGTTGATGCTGGCGCTCGGGCGGCGGCCGGTGGCTTCGTAGAGATCGGAGGAGCCGGTGAGGCGGGAGGCGAATTCACCCAGGGTCGCGGGTTCGCCCCGCCAGTAGTCGCGCACAGTGTCGCGGTACTTCCCATTCCATTCCGTCCACAAACCTGGGAAGTTGCCCACCTGGTAGCCGCCCTCGCCGACGTCCCACGGCTCGGCGATCAGCTTCACCTGGCTGACCACCGGGTCCTGCTGCACCAGGTCGAAGAACGCCGAGAGCCGGTCGACGTCGTAGAACTCGCGCGCCAGCGTCGACGCGAGGTCGAACCGGAACCCGTCGACGTGCATCTCGGTCACCCAGTACCGCAGCGAGTCCATGATCAGCTGCAGGGTGTGCGGGTGGCGGGCGTTGAGGCTGTTGCCGGTGCCCGTGAAGTCCTTGTAGTAGCGGCGGTCGCCGTCGAGCAGCCGGTAGTAGGCGGCGTTGTCGATGCCGCGGAAGTTGATCGTGGGCCCGAGGTGGTTGCCCTCGGCGGTGTGGTTGTAGACCACGTCGAGGATCACCTCGATGCCCGCCTCGTGGAACGCCCGCACCATCGACTTGAACTCCGCGACCGCGCCGCCGGCATGCCGGTTCGCCGCGTACTGATAGTGCGGGGCGAAGAAGCCGACGGTGTTGTAGCCCCAGTAGTTGCGCAGCCCCAGCTGCACGAGCCGGTGGTCGTGCATGAACTGGTGCACCGGCATCAGCTCGATGGCGGTGATGTTCAGCGAGCGCAGGTGGTCGATCACCGCCGGATGGCACAGCCCGGCGTAGGTGCCCCGCAGCGCTTCCGGAACGGCCGGGTGGCGCTGCGTCATGCCCTTGACGTGCGCCTCGTAGATGATCGTCTCGTGGTAGGGGGTGCGCGGCGCGTGGTCTGCCGCCCACTGGAAGTAGGGGCTGATCACGACGCTGGTCATGGTGTGGCCCAGGGAATCGACCCGCGGCGGGACGCCGCCGGCGGCCGGGTCCTCGGCGTCGAGGTCGTAGGAGTACAGCGCCTGGGAGAAGTCGAAGTCGCCGTGGAAGGACTTGCCGTAGGGGTCGAGCAGCAGCTTGCTGGCGTCACAGCGCTGACCGGCGGCCGGGTTCCACGGGCCGTGCACCCGGAACCCGTAGCGCTGGCCGGCCGTCACGGTCGGCAGGTAGGCGTGCCATACGAAGCCGTCGACCTCGTCGAGGTCAATGCGCTCCTCGCGGCCGTCCTTGCCGATGAGGCACAGTTCGACGCGCTCGGCGACCTCGGAGAACAGCGAGAAATTGGTGCCCGCACCGTCGTAGGTCGCCCCGAGCGGATAGGGCGTTCCCGGCCACACGGTCGGGACAGCGGGGGTCGGGGCCATCGGACGACCCTATCGAGGAGGTGGCCGCGGCGCGCCCCCGGCGACGTCACCACCAACCGGTGGCGGGCCCCATCTGGCGTCCGAGCTCGGCGGTGAGGGTGCGCACGTACGTCGCCGAGAGATGGTGAGAGTCGTGGTACACCAACACATTTCCCTCGATGGCGCGACAGTAGTCCGGGCGGCAGATCGCGTCGGACAGGTCGAGCGGGTGCAGCACCGGATACCGGGAGAGGTAGTCGAGCGTCGGGTTGCGGTCGGACAGCACGTCGGACCGCTTCATGCCGCAGGTCGTGGCGTCCCCGCCGTCGGCGAGACAGTCCGCAGGCTCGAACGGCTCGCCGTTGCGGTAGTTCCACGGCGTGTCGCGAATGCCGAGGATGCCGATCCCGTTGCGCTGCAGAATGTCCCAAATACCGGTGTAGCTGGCGGGAATGGTGTCGCCGTCGGCGTTGAACTTCGGCCGCGTCGTGTTGGTGAAGACGAAATCCGGGTGGTCGGCGACGAGGGCGTCCATCACGTGCTCGACCCAGTCGTGGCAGGCGGGGTAGGGGATGTTGTCGCCGACGATTCGCGGGAGCACCTCGGTGGACAGCGGGCAGCCCATCTTCAGGTAGGTGACCACCTTGAAGTGGTGCGCTTTGCCGAGCGTGTCGAGCGCGGTGATCCAGTGCTCGGCGTGCGAGCCCCCCGCGAGCGCGACGGTGCGGCCGGCCGTCGGGTCGCCGTACACACAGTTCTTGATGTCGCCGTTGTTGAAGTCGCTGATACAGCCGGCGTCGGTGGACTCCGGCAGATCCTTTTTCGCCTCGAGCACCGACGGCCGCATCGGCAGCTTCGGTACCCGCGCCCCCTCGGTCAGCGCCCGCGCGCCGGGGTAGTCGCGCGGCGAGAGCCCGGACAGCTCCTTGCCCTTGGCGCGCTCGATGGTGACGTGCTCCCGCCAGGTGAACGACGTGGCCGTCAGCGCTACCCCGAGCAGCACCACGATCGAGCCGAGCACGATCGTGGGACGCCGGAAGCGCACCCGCAGCGGAACCGTGGCCCGCGTCGGCGCGGAACTCTGGCGGCGGTAACGCAGCGGGGTCTCGACGTACCGGGTGGTCGCCCACGCGATCACCACCGACACCGCCAGCACGCCCGCGCCGGCGACGAAGCCGACCGAACTCTCGCCGGTGTGGGCGAGCCAGAAGATCAGCAGCGGCCAGTGCCACAGGTACAGCGAATAGGCGATGCCGCCGAGCCACACCAGCGGCGCGCTCGCCAGCATCCGGTTGATCAGCGGCGGCTTGCCGCGGGTGCGCGAGCTGCCCGCCAGGTTGGCCCCGGCGAGGATCAGCAGCAGCGCCGAGCCCACCGGGTACAGCGCCCACGGACCGGGGAACTCGTTGACGCCGTCGAGCACCATGCCGCAGCTGAGCACACCGGCCAGTCCGACCAGCGCCATCGCGTTGCGCAGCCAGTTCGGGAACCGGACGTACGGCACGGCCGCGCCGACGAGCGCGCCGATCAACAGCTCCCAGGCGCGCGCGAAGCTGTCGTAGTAGGCGTGGGTCTGGTTCTCCTGGTGGACGACGATCGCGTAGCCGAACGACGCGACGGTGAGCGCGGCGATCAGCACCACGAAGGCCGGGCGCAGGAGCCGGCCGAGGCGGCGGCGGGCGAGGAACGCGAACCCGAACACCACGACCAGCAGCGCGACGTAGAACTGCCCCTGCACCGACATCGACCAGATGTGCTGCAGCGGGCTGACCGCCTCGCCCGCGCGCAGATAGTCGTTGGTGTCGTGCGCGAGCTCCCAGTTCTGGAAGTAGCCCAGGCTTGCCAGGCTCTGGTCGGCGAAGGTCTCCCAGCGCGTCTCGGGCTGGATCAGGATCGTCAGCACCGCGGCCGCCGCGAGCACCACCACCAGCGCGGGCAGCAGCCGCCGCACCAGCCGCGTCAGTTCGGGCAGCGGGGACAGCGAGGACCCCGGCGCCAGCGCCGTGCGCAACAGCGAGCCGCCGAAGAAGAAGCCCGACAGCGTGAGGAAGACGTCGACGCCGCCGGACACCTTGCCGAACCACACGTGGAACACCGCCACGAGCCCGATCGCGATGCCCCGCAGCCCGTCGAGGTCGTGACGGTAGAACGGCCGGTTCCTGCCCCGGTTCGCCGGTGCCGCGGACGTGCGGGCGGCGGCCTTGGGGGGCGAGGTCAGGGTCGTCATGATCGCCAACAATCTACTTCAGGTTCACCGAATGGCCGCCCGCTCGGCGGGACGGTTTCCCAGCAGCGCAAAGGAGTCGCGGGTGCTGCGTTAGGCTCGCTTTCCGTGCCAGCGCTGACCCCGGAGGAGATCCGTGCGGTCGACGCGGCGCACATCTGGCATCCCTACAGCACCGTCGGCGCCGACGCGGTCGTCGCGGTCGGCGCCGCCGGTCCGTACCTCACGGTGGTGCACGACGGCAGGCGTGTCGAGGTGCTCGACGCGATGGCGTCGTGGTGGACGGCGGTGCACGGCCACGGCCACCCCGTCCTGGACGCGGCGATCACACGACAGCTCGGCGTGCTCAACCACGTGATGTTCGGTGGGCTCACCCACGAGCCGGCCGCCCGGCTGGCGCAGCTGCTCGTGGAGATCACCCCCGCCGGCCTCGACAGCGTGTTCTTCAGCGACTCCGGGTCGGTGTCGGTGGAGGTGGCGGTCAAGATGGCGCTGCAGTACCAGCGCAGCCGCGGGCGGCCCGGGCGGCACCGGCTGCTGACGTGGCGCGGCGGGTACCACGGCGACACCTTCACCCCGATGAGCGTGTGCGACCCCGACGGCGGCATGCACGCGCTGTGGACCGACGTGCTGGCCCGGCAGCTGTTCGCGCCGGCGGTCCCCGCCGCGTACGACGCCGCCTACGTCGCCGAATTCGAGCGGCTGCTCGCCGCGCACGCCGACGAGGTGGCGGCGGTGATCGTCGAGCCGGTGGTGCAGGGCGCGGGCGGCATGCGCTTCCACGACCCGCGATACCTCACCGACCTGCGCGCCCTGTGCGACCGGTACGGCGCGCTGCTGATCTTCGACGAGATCGCCACCGGCTTCGGCCGCACCGGTGAGCTCTTCGCCGCCGACCACGCCGGTGTGACGCCCGACATCATGTGCGTCGGCAAGGCGCTCACCGGCGGCTACCTGACGCTGGCGGCGACGCTGTGCACCGCCGAGGTCGCCGCGGTCATCAGCGCCGGCGAGCCGGGCGCGCTGATGCACGGGCCGACCTTCATGGCCAATGCGCTGGCGTGCGCGGTGTCGGTGGCATCGGTCGAGTTGCTGCTCAGCCAGGACTGGCGCGCGGCGGTGAGCGGGATCGAGGCGCAGCTGCGCTCGGGGCTGGCGGCGGCGCGCGCGCTGCCCGGCGTCGCCGACGTGCGGGTGCTCGGCGCGATCGGGGTCATCGAGCTGACGCGACCGGTCGACCTGGCGGTGGCGACCCCGGCGGCGCTCGACCACGGGGTGTGGCTGCGCCCCTTCCGCAACCTGATCTACGTCATGCCGCCGTATGTCTGCACGGCCGAGCAGGTCGACACCATCACCTCGGCCATGGTCGAGGTGGCGCGGCTCGTAGGCTGACGACGATGTCCGACACCGATACCGTCCGCGCCGCCGACGCGCTGGCGTGGCTCGACGACGTCGAAGCCCGCCGCCGCGCCGCGGGCCTGCGCCGCGCGCTGCGGGTGCGGCCGCCGGTGGCCGTCGAGCTCGACCTGGCGAGCAACGACTACCTCGGGCTCTCGGCGCACTCCGACGTCATCGACGGCGGCGTGGCGGCGCTGCGTACCTGGGGTGCGGGTGCGACGGGCTCCCGGCTGGTGACCGGTAACACCGAGCTGCACGAGGCGTTCGAGGCCGAGCTCGCCGACTTCATGGGCGCCGAGTCGGCGTTGGTGTTCTCGTCGGGCTACACCGCGAACCTCGGGGCGGTGGCCGCGCTGTCGGGACCCGGATCGCTGCTGGTGTCCGACGCCTACACGCACGCCTCGATCGTCGACGGCTGCCGGCTGTCGCGCGCGCGTGTGGCGGTGACACCGCACAACGACGTGGCGGCCGTCGCGGCCGTGCTGGCTGCCCGCAGCGAGGAGCGCGCCGTCGTCGTCACCGACTCGGTGTTCTCCACCGACGGGGCGCTCGCGCCGCTGCGCGCGCTGCACGACGTCTGCCGCCGCCACCGCGCCCTGCTGGTCGTCGACGAGGCGCACGGCCTCGGGGTGCGCGGCGACGGCGGCCGCGGGCTGGTGCACGAGACCGGCCTGGCCGGCGAGCCGGACGTGGTGGTGACGGCGACGCTGTCGAAGTCGCTCGGCAGCCAGGGCGGGGTGGTGCTGGGTCCGACCGCGGTGCGCGACCACCTGATCGACGCCGCCCGGTCCTTCATCTTCGACACCGGGCTGGCGCCCGCGGCGCTCGGTGCGGCGCAGGCGGGGCTGCGGGTGCTGCGCGCCGAGCCGTGGCGGGCCGCCGCGGTGCTCGACCACGCCGCCCGGCTCGCCGGCGCCTGCGGGGTGACCGCACGGCCGGAGTCGGCGGTCGTGTCGGTGATCCTCGGTGAGCCCGAGGTGGCGCTGGCGGCGGCGACGGCCTGCCTCGACCGCGGGCTGCGGGTCGGCTGCTTCCGGCCACCCACCGTGCCGCCCGGCACGTCGCGGCTGCGGCTCACGGCCCGCGCCTCCCTCACCGGCGAGGAGCTCACCCTGGCCGCGCAGGTGCTGGGCGACGTGCTGGCGACCGCCCCGCGATGACGGTCCTGGTGGTCACCGGCACCGGCACCGGCGTCGGGAAGACGGTCGCGACCGCCGCGCTGGCCTGCCGGGCCGCGCGCGCCGGGCTCGACGTCGCCGTGTGCAAGCCGCTGCAGACCGGGACCGCCGACGGCGACGACGATCTCGCCGAGGTCGGCAGGCTGGCCGGGATCACGGCGCTGCACGGGCTGGCGCGCTACCCCGAGCCGCTCGCGCCGAAGGCCGCCGCACAGCGCGTGGGTGCCCGACTGCCCACCGACGCCGAGCTCGTCGACTTCGTCGCCGCGGTCGACCGGCCGGGCCGGCTGACGCTCGTCGAGGGTGCGGGCGGGCTGCTCGTCACGCTGAGCGCGGGCGGCGGCACGCTGCGGGACCTGGCCGCAGCCACCGGGGCGGCCGTGCTGGTGGTGGCGGCGGCCGGCCTGGGCACGCTCAACCACACGACGCTGACGCTCGAGGCGCTCGACGGCGCCGGGCTCGCCTGCGCCGGGTTGGTCATCGGCTCGTGGCCCGCCGTTCCCGGCCCCGCCGAGCTGACCAACCGCGACGAGCTGGCCGCGCTGGCGCCGGTGCGGGCGGTGCTGCCCGCCGGCGCCGGAGCATCAGACGCCGGGTCCTTCGCGGCGCTGTGCGACGACGTGGTCGACGGTGATTGGCTCGGCACGCTGGTGCGTTGATGGTGCACTCGATCGAGCTGATCCCCGACGCGGACATCGAGGCGCAGCTGTGGCGGGACTGGCGGCTGCTCGCCGAGGCCGGGCTGCCCAGCCAGCTGAGCGTGCGCTCGGAGAGCAACCGGCCGCACGTCACCGTGACGGTCGCGAGCTCGTTCGGCGCGGGCGTCGACGCGGCGCTGAGCGAGGTGTTCGACCTGCTGCCGCTGCCGTGTGTCGTCGGCGCGCCGCTGCTGTTCGGGACGTCCCGGTTCACCGTCGCGAACCTGGTGGTCCCGTCGCCGCAGCTGCTGGCCTTCCACGCCGCGGTGAACCGGTGCTGCCGGCCGCACGCGCCCGACGGGCTGCTCGACCACGCCGAGCCGGGGCGGTGGACGCCGCATCTCACGCTGGCCCGCCGCGTGGAGCCGGCGCAGCTGGCGCAGGTCGCGCCGCTGATCGCGCGCCGGACCGAGCTGGCCGGTCAGTTCACGGGGCTGCGGCACTGGAACGGGAACCAGCGGGTGGAGCACTGGCTCGTTGCGCCCTGATCCCGTCGACGAGGATCCGCAGGCCGAACCCGAACGCCGCGTCGGCCGTCCCGACGGCCACCCCGGCCGCCGGCTCGAGGGCCGCGCCGGCCGCGTCCCACTGCAGCCGGGACTGCTCGTCGCCGGTGAACCCGAGCACGTAGTGGGTGACGGTGCGGGCCGCCCGCGCCGCGTGGGGTGCGGCGAGGCCGGCCTCGGTGATGTCGTCGACCAGCCCGGCGACGATCGTCCGCATCGCCGCGCAGTGGCCCGCGGCGAAGGTCGCGGACACCAGTTCGGCGCCGTCGGTGTGCGACAGCAGCGCGTCGCGCAGCCGTGCGCAGCGGCTGCGCAGCCGGTCGCTCCAGTCGGCCGGCTCCGGTGCGGCGAGCGCGGCAGCGAGCACCCGGTCCGACACCGCGCCGAGCAGCTGCTGTTTGTTCGCGAAGTGCCAGTACAGCGCGCCGGGGGTGACGTCGAGGTCGCGCGCGAGGCGGCGCATCGTGAGGTCGGCGATGCCGTGGGCGTCCAGGATGCGGGTGGCGGCGTCGACCACGTCGCGGCGGTGCAACTGCACCCGGCTACCCTAGCGGCGGACTTGAACGCCGTTCAGGTCGGTATCGCCGAGGAGGATCACCTATGACGCAGGCTGCGACGGACGTCTTGGGCCTAGCCCGCGAGCAGGTGCTGGAGCGCGGCGAGGGCCTGACCGCCGAGCAGGTGCTGGCCGTGCTGCAGCTGCCCGACGACCGGCTGGCGGACCTGCTCGCGCTCGCCCACGAGGTGCGGATGCGCTGGTGCGGCCCGGAGGTCGAGGTCGAAGGCATCATCAGCCTGAAGACCGGCGGCTGCCCCGAGGACTGCCATTTCTGCAGCCAGTCCGGCCTGTTCGCCTCGCCGGTGCGCAGCGCGTGGCTCGACATCCCCAGCCTGGTCGAGGCGGCCAAGCAGACCGCGAAGTCCGGCGCCACCGAGTTCTGCATCGTCGCCGCGGTGCGCGGCCCCGACGAGCGGCTGCTCGCCCAGGTGGCGGCCGGCATCGAGGCCATCCGCAACGAGGTCGACATCCAGATCGCCTGCTCGCTGGGCATGCTCAGCCAGGAGCAGGTCGACCGGCTCGCCGCCATGGGCGTGCACCGCTACAACCACAACCTGGAGACGGCGCGGTCGTTCTTCCCCCACGTCGTGACCACCCACACCTGGGAGGAGCGCTGGGGCACGCTGCAGATGGTGCGCGAGGCCGGCATGGAGGTGTGCTGCGGCGGCATCCTCGGCATGGGGGAGACCCTCGAGCAGCGCGCGGAGTTCGCCGCCGACCTGGCCGCGCTCGACCCGCACGAGGTGCCGCTGAACTTCCTCAATCCGCGCCCGGGCACGCCGTTCGGCGACCTCGACGTGCTGCCGGCCGCCGACGCGCTGCGGGCGGTCGCCGCGTTCCGGCTGGCGCTGCCGCGCACGATGCTGCGGTTCGCCGGCGGGCGCGAGATCACCCTCGGCGACCTCGGCGCCAAGCAGGGCATCCTCGGCGGCATCAACGCCGTCATCGTCGGCAACTACCTCACCACGCTGGGCCGCCCGGCCGAGGCGGACCTGGAGCTGCTCGACGACCTCCAGATGCCGATCAAGGCGCTCAACGCCAGCCTGTAGAAACGGGTGATGGCCGAACACCTGCCGGCGCCCGTCGGGGCCGGTGTCTACAACGTCTACACCGGCGCGGCGGTCGACTCCGCGGGCGGCCGCGTCGTCCCGACGACCGCGCAGCTGGGTTTGGAACCGCCGCGGTTCTGCGGCGAGTGCGGCCGCCGGATGGTCGTGCAGGTGCGGCCCGACGGCTGGTGGGCGAAGTGCTCACGCCACGGCCTGGTCGACTCGCGCGACCTGGACCTGCGGCGGTGAGCGGCGCGGACACCCGGCGGCTGGCGGACCGGGCGCCGTGGCCGCTGATCGTGGGCGGCATGGCCGTCGCCGGCGTGCTGCTGGGCGCGCTGTGGGCGCTGCTGGCGCCGCCGCTGCGCCGGGCCTACGGCCTGACCACCCGCGGGGACCGCGTCATGGTGTTCCTCGGCGAGGAGTCCGAGCACTACTTCGACTCGGCGGCCCTGCTGGTGTGCCTGCTGACCGGCCTCGCGGTGGTCGCGACCGTCGCTATCTGGCAGTGGCGGCGCCACCGCGGACCGCGCATGGTCGCGTTCGTCACCGTCGGCGCCGCGGTGGCCAGCGGCGCGGCGGCCGCGGTCGGCGCCGGACTGGTCCGGCTGCGGTACGGCGCACCGGATCTCGCGTCGGCGCCGCTGTCCCCGGACGACCGGATCGTCGAGTTCACCCAGGCGCCGGCGGTGTTCTTCGGCACCGCACCACTGCAGGCGCTGGTGACGGCGGCCCTGCCGGTGCTGGCCGCGGCACTCACGCTCGCGGTGTGCGTCGCGCTCACCGCCCGCGACGACCTCGGGGTCGCCGGCGGCCAACCCGCGCCGGAGCCCCCGGCGCCGCCGATGCCCGTCCTAGAGGGGCCGGCGCTCGACCCGACGCCCGGTGGCGACCTTCGCGGCGATCCGCACTAGCCGCGCCATGCCCCGGTAGGTCACGGGGTTGAGCAGGGTGGGCCACTTGGTGCGGATGAGGTGGTCGGTCAGCGGCCGGTCGGCGAACCGGTCGGTGAGCCAGCGCAGCGCCATCGGCGCCGACATCGGATGCAGCAGCATGTGCTCGCTGAACATGTCGCGGTGGTAGGTGACGTTCGAGCCGCCGGCGCTGTAGACGTCGGCGAGGGTGTCGATGTCGTCGACGCCGACGATCTTGTCGTGCACGGCCTGCACCAGCAGCACCGGCACCGACGGCGCCGCGGTGCCCAGCCGGATCTTGTCGAACACCTGCCGGATCGCGGGGAGCTCGAGGATCTCGTCGAGTGGCAGGTTGACGTAGCTGTCCATGTCGCGGTTGACCATCCGCACGACGGCGGGCACGGTCGTCATCCGCTTGAGCGAATCGAGCAGCGCCCGGCCGTCCTCGGTCGCGTACTCCTTGATGACCTTGTCGAGCTCGGGGTAGACGGTGGTCAGCGCGGACACCACCATCGCCGGGAGTCCGGAGAAGATCGAGCCGTTGAGTCGGGTGAAGGCGTGCCCGAGGTCGCCCACCGGCGACCCGAGCACCGCGCCGACGATGTTGAGCTCCGGCGCGTACTCGTCGTACACCTCGGCCGCCCAGGCGCTGGCGAGCCCGCCGCCGCTGTAACCCCACAGCCCGATCGGCGCCTCGCGGGAGAGGTTCAGCCGATCGCAGTTCAGTGCCGCTCGCAGCCCGTCGAGGATCCGGTAGCCCGGTTCGGCGGGCGTGCCCCACAGGCCGCGCAGCCCCTCGTGGTCGGGCACCGACACCGCCCAGCCCTCGGCCAGCGCCGCGGCGATGAGCAGGAACTCGAATTGCGCCAGGGCGCCCAGCGCGTGCGCGCCGCGCTGCAGGGCATAGGACGGGAAACAGCGGGAGCTGACGGCGTCGATGGCGCACTGGTAGGACAGCACCGGGCACGGCCGCTGCGGGCTGCGCTGCGCCGGCACCAGCACGGTCGTGACGTTCGCCTCCGGCTCGCCGTTCAGATCGGTCGTCCGGTACAGCAGCTGCGTGGCGCGAAACCGCTGCGGGATGAGCCCGAGGAAGGCCAGGTCGACGCTGCGGGACCGGAGCACGGTGCCGGGGCGGGCGTGCTCGAACCCGACGGGCGGGGCGTAGAACGGGTCTTTCTCCGGCAGGATCGGCCGGCGACGGCGCACGTCCTCGTGAGGGACGGCGCCGATCCACTCGGGTTCGTTCGCTTCCGCCAGCACTGCTGCGTCCATCCCACTCCTTCACATGGCCTCCGGCATTCTTACTTAAGAAGCCGTTAAGAAGCCAGTCGACATGCCTCAGCCGGGCGGTCGCAGCGCCGCGAACTCGTCGGTCACGATCAGCCGGGCGGCCGTGAACCGGTAGAGCGACGCGGGCCGCCCGCCGCTGCGGCCGGATTGCGCGGTGGTGCCGGTCCGGGTGATCACCCCGCGGCGGGCGAGTACCCGCTGCAGGTTGGTGGCGTCCACCTGGTAGCCCAGGGCGGCGCTGTAGACGTCGCGCAGCGTCGACAGCGCGAACTGCGTGGGCGCGAGCGCGAAGGCGATGTTGGTGTAGGAGAGCTTGGCGGCCAGGCGCGCGCGGGCGTGGTCCACCATCGGGCCGTGGTCGAACGCCATCGGCGGCAGGTCGGCCACCGGGTGCCAGCGGGTATCGGGCGGCAGCTCGGGGGCGGCGGGGGAGGGCACCAGGCCGAGGAACGTGGAGGCGATGGTGCGGGGACCGGGCACCCGCGCGGGGTCGGAGAACACCGCGAGCTGCTCCAGGTGGGCGACCTCCCGCAGGTCCACCTTCTCGGCGAGTTGCCGCCGCACCGAGCTCGTCATGTCCTCGTCGGCGCGCAGCCGCCCACCCGGCAGCGCCCACGCGCCGCGTTGCGGGTCCTGACCGCGTTGCCAGAGCAGCACGCAGAGCTGCGGGCGGGTGTCGAGTTCGCGCACCTGGAACACGACGGCGAGCACCTCGTGCTCAGTGCTACGATGGGACACGTTTTCGATTATAAGTCGAAAACTCGGCACGACGACAGGAGCCCGGCGATGACGATTCTCGACCAGGTCCACACGCCCACCCAACCGACCGCCATCACCGACGGGCCCGACGGCTACGGCGGCGTCGTCGCCGACGAGGCGTGGGCCGCGGAGGTGCGGCGGCTCGCGACGCTGCGCGGCGCCACGCTGCTCGCGCACAACTACCAGGTGCCGGCGATCCAGGACGTCGCCGACCACGTGGGGGACTCACTGGCGCTGTCGCGGATCGCCGCCGACGCGCCGGAGGACACCATCGTGTTCTGCGGGGTCCACTTCATGGCCGAGACGGCGAAGATCCTCAGCCCGGACAAGACCGTGCTGATCCCCGACCAGCGGGCCGGCTGCTCGCTGGCCGACTCGATCACCGCCGACGAGCTGCGCGCCTGGAAGGCCGAGTACCCGGACGCGGTCGTGGTGTCCTATGTGAACACCACCGCGGCGGTCAAGGCCGAGACCGACATCTGCTGCACCTCGTCCAACGCCGTCGACGTCGTGGCGTCCATCCCCGCCGACCGCGACGTGCTGTTCTGCCCCGACCAGTTCCTCGGCGCCCACGTCCGCCGCGTCACCGGCCGCGAGAACCTGCACATCTGGGCCGGCGAGTGCCACGTCCACGCCGGGATCAACGGCGACGAGCTGGCACAGCAGGCCCGCAACCATCCCGACGCCGAGCTGTTCGTCCACCCCGAGTGCGGTTGCGCCACCTCGGCGCTCTACCTCGCCGGCGAGGGCGCGGTCCCGGCCGACCGGGTCAAGATCCTGTCGACCGGCGGCATGCTCGACGCGGCCCGGCGAAGCAGCGCCCGCGAGGTGCTGGTCGCCACGGAGATCGGGATGCTGCACCAGCTGCGCCGCGCCGCGCCGGACATCGACTTCCGGGCGGTCAACGACCGCGCGTCGTGCCGGTACATGAAGATGATCACGCCCGCGGCGCTGCTGCGGTGCCTGGTCGAAGGCGCCGACGAGGTGCACGTCGACCCCGAGACCGCCACGCGGGCCCGCCGCAGCGTCACCGCGATGATCGAGATCGGGCAACCCGGCGGCGGCGAATGACCACCCGCCCGGTGTGGCGGCACGCCTGCGACGTGGTCGTCGTCGGCACCGGGGTCGCCGGGCTGGCCGCGGCGCTGGCCGCCCACCGGTCCGGCCGGTCGGTGGTGGTCCTCGACAAGGCCGATCGCCGGGGTGAGACCGCCACCCGGTACGCCCAGGGCGGCATCGCGGTGGTGCTGCCGGACGGCGACGACTCCGTTGAGGCGCACGTCCGCGACACCGTCGCCGCGGGCGGCGGCCTGTGCGACGTCGACGCCGTCCGGTCGATCGTGGCCGACGGCTACCGCGCGGTCGCCGACCTGATCGCCGCCGGCGCCCGCTTCGACACCACCGCCGGCCGCTGGTCGGTGACGCGCGAGGGCGGGCACTCGACGCGCCGGGTCATCCACGCGGGCGGCGATGCGACGGGCGCCGAGGTGCAGCGCGCGCTGGACGCGGCCGCGGCGCTGCTGGACATCCGCACCGGGCACGTCGCGCTGGAGGTGCTGCGCGACGACGACGGCGTCACCGGCCTGGTGGTCGCGGGCCCCGACGGCATCGGCGTGTTCGAGGCGCCGGCCGTGGTGCTCGCGACCGGCGGTCTGGGCCACCTGTACCAGGCGACGACCAACCCCGACGGCGCCACCGGCGACGGGATCGCGCTGGCGCTGGCGGCCGGGGTCAGCGTCAGCGACGTCGAGTTCGTCCAGTTCCACCCGACGATGCTCTACACCGGGACCGCGGGTGGGCGCCGGCCGCTGGTCACCGAGGCGCTGCGGGGGGAGGGGGCGGTGCTCGTCGATCGCCGGGGCCGGTCGGTGACCGCCGGGGTGCACCCGTCCGGTGACCTCGCGCCGCGCGACGTGGTCGCGGCCGCGATCGACGCCCGGCTGCGGGAGACCGGCGACCGCTGCGTCTACCTCGACGCCCGCGCGGTCCCCGACCTGGTGCTCCGATTCCCGACGGTGACCGCCGCCTGCCGCGGCGCGGGCATCGACCCGGTGCGCCGGCCGATCCCCGTCGCGCCCGGCGCGCACTACAGCTGCGGCGGCGTCGACACCGACGTCTCCGGGCGCACCGCGCTCCCCGGGTTGTTCGCGGCGGGGGAGGTGGCCCGGACCGGCATGCACGGCGCGAACCGGCTGGCGTCCAACAGCCTGCTCGAGGGCCTCGTCGTCGGGTCGCGCGCCGGCCGCGCCGCCGCAGCGCACGCGCTGGCCGCGCCGCGGGTGCGCCCCGGTGTCGCCGGACCGGTGGTGCGGGACACGTTGTCACGCAGCATGATCCAGCACGCCATGTCGGGCTGCGCCGGCGTGGTCCGCACCGGCGACGGCCTGCGGGCGTTGCAGGACGCGCTCGCGACCGCAACCCCGCGCGTCCTCCGCACCCGCGTCGGCGCGGAGGACGCTGCGCTCACCGTCACCGCCCGGGCCGTCGCCGCCGCGGCGCTGGCGCGCACCGAGAGCCGCGGCTGCCACCAGCGCGCCGATCATCCGGACACCGATCCGGCCGCCGCCCGGCCGATTCGGGTGCGGCTCGCCGACGGCCGCGCGGTCGCCGACGCTCCGGTGGCCTGCTGATGGCGCTCTCCGACGCCGAGCGGGCCGTGGCCCGCGCCGTCGTCCGCCGTGGCCTCGACGAGGACCTGCGGTACGGGCCCGACGTGACGACGGCGGCGACGGTGCCGGCGGGCACGGTCGTGACCGCAGCGATGGTCACCCGTGAACCGGGGGTGGCCGCCGGGGTCGACGTCGCGCTGCTGGTGCTCGACGAGGTGCTCGGGGCCGGCGGCTACGAGGTGCTCGACCGGGTCGCCGACGGCGCCGCCCTCGACGCCGGGGCCGCCCTGCTGCGGGTGCGCGGCGACACCCGGGGCCTGCTCACCGCCGAACGCACGATGCTCAACCTGGTGTGCCATCTGTCGGGCATCGCCACGGCCACCGCGCAGTGGGTGGCCGCCGTGCAGGGCACGAAGGCGCGCATCCGCGACACCCGCAAGACGCTGCCCGGCCTGCGGGCACTGCAGAAGTACGCGGTGCGCGTCGGCGGCGGTGTCAACCACCGGCTCGGCCTGGGCGATGCCGCGCTGATCAAGGACAACCACGTCGCGGCGGCCGGTTCGGTGGTGGCGGCGCTGCGGGCGGTGCGCGCGGCGGCCCCGGAGCTGCCGTGCGAGGTCGAGGTCGATGCGCTCGAGCAGCTCGACGAGGTGCTCGCCGAGGGCCTGGCGGACGGCGCGCTCATCCTGCTCGACAACTTCCCGGTATGGCAGACCCAGATCGCGGTGCAGCGCCGCGACGCGCGGGCGCCGGGCGTACTGCTCGAGTCGTCGGGCGGGCTGACGCTCGACTCGGCCGCGGAGTATGCCGGAACCGGGGTCGACTACCTCGCGATCGGGGCGCTGACCCACTCGGTGCGCGCGCTCGACGTCGGCCTGGACCTCTGAGCGCGCAAAATCGTTTCGGTGTCAACCACCATTGATTGCGGGCGCAAATTCACCGCTGCAGCAAATCGCTGAAACGGTTCGAATCCGCCGCTGCGCTCGATAAACTCCCCGCACGCCTGTGCACCAGCCAGGCACATCTTTTCCTAGTTCGGAAAAACTCGTGGGTAAACACAGCAGGAATCGCAAAGCGCTCGCGCCCGTGGTGACGACCGGGCTGGCCCTGGAGGTGGCGGCGCTGTTCGCGTTCGCCTACGCCACGGACACCCACGTCTCGCCTCCCGGGCTGACGGCCACCACGACGGTCTTCGTCGATGGGACGAAATCGCTCACCGGGAACGAATCGGGCGGCCCGCAGCGCATGGCGGACAGCTTCCGCAGCGCGTTCGATCAGGGCGACCACAACGTGTTCATCAGCTATCCCCGCAGCCTCGGGCCCGCGACGGGACCCGGTGACCCGACCTACGACGAATCCGAGGCGATCGCCACCGCCCGGACCGTCCAGGCGGTCAAGGACGCCCAGGCGACCCGTCAACCGGGGGAGACCATCTACGTCGTCGGCTACTCCCAGGGGGCCGGCGGGGCGTCGCGGGCCATCGATCAGCTCGAGCGCGACAGCGCGGCCGACGGGGTCGACTACACCGACGGCGTGCAGTTCGTGCTCGGCTCCGACCCGCGCCGCAACGACGGCGGCATCCTCGCCCGGCTGCCCGCCGGGGTGTACCTGCCGATCTTCGGCGTCACCTTCGGCGACGGCACCAGTTCGCAGCACACCAAGGTGCTGCAGGTCACCAAGCAGTACGACGGCGTGGCGGACGCGCCGAACTACATCTTCAACGTGGTCTCCGACGCGAACGCCGTCATGGGCTACTACTACCTGCATCCCGGCTACTACGAGACGGTCGACCCGAGCGCCGACCCGAACGACCCGACGCGAATCGTGACCTACAGTACCGACCGCAACGTCACCGACGTCCTCGTCAAGGCGCCGGTCGGCGAGCTGCCGCTGACCATGCCGCTGCGCCAGCTCGGTGTCCCCCCGAACGTGGTGGCGGCGCTCGACCCGTTCCTGCGCGCGGTCATCGAGACCGGATACGCCCGCCCCGGCGTGGCGCCCAGCCAGCCGGTGCCGTTTGCGCTCGTCCCGCCGCCCTCGGCGTGGGCGCAGGACGCCGTGAACGTCACCTCGGGTGCGGTGAGAACCGGTCAGGCGCTCGGCGGCGTGGCCACCACCGGCCTGCCCGCCGGAGGTGCCGCCACCCCACCGGCCTCTCCCGCGACGGCGCCCGCGGCCCAGCGCAGCGAGCCTTCGATCGACGAGCCCGCGGCCACCGCCCACTCCGACGACGCGCCCGCGGCCCGGCAGGTCACCACACCGCGTCCCGCGCGGGCCCAGTGGCAGCTGCCGAAGGTGATGCGCTCGCTGTTGAACCCGACCGAGCAACGCACCGACCGGGCGTCCCCGGACGCCGACGCGCCCACCGAACACGCGGCGGACCGCCCCACCGCGGGAACCACCGGCGCCACCGGGTCCGGCGAGCGCACCGACCACCCGGGGTCCGACGGCGCATCGTCGAGCACCGGTCCATCCTGAGCCGACACCTGCGCCGCTGAACGATTTCGCTTCCACCGGGCGGATCGGGGACAATCGAGGGGATGACCCCGATCGACCTCACCCGCATCGACCTGCGGAACGCGACGCTCACCACCGCCGAGCTGCGTGCGACGCTGCCGCGCGGCGGTGTCGACGTCGACGCCGTGGTCCCCCGGGTGCGGCCGGTCGTCGACGCCGTCGCCGCCCGCGGCGCCGAAGCCGCCCTGGAATACGGCGAATCGTTCGACGGCGTCCGGCCCGCCACCGTGCGCGTGCCGGCGGCCGAGCTGACGCGCGCGCTCGCCGAACTCGACGCCGACGTCCGCGCCGCGCTGCAGGTGGCCGTCGAGCGGGCCCGCGCGGTCCACGCCGACCAGCGCCGCACCAACACCACCACCAGGCTCGCGCCGGGCGCCACGGTCACCGAGCGGTGGGTGCCCGTCGAGCGGGTCGGCCTCTACGTGCCGGGCGGCAACGCGGTCTATCCGTCGAGCGTGGTGATGAACGTCGTGCCCGCCCAGACCGCCGGCGTCGAATCGCTGGTGATCGCCAGCCCGCCGCAGGCCGCCTTCGACGGCTTGCCGCACCCGACGATCCTGGCCGCGGCTGCGCTGCTCGGCGTCGGCGAGGTGTGGGCGGTGGGCGGCGCCCAGGCCGTCGCGCTGCTGGCCTACGGCGGCAGGGACACCGACGGGACCCCGCTCGAGCCGGTCGACATGATCACCGGCCCGGGCAACATCTACGTCACCGCCGCGAAGCGGATCTGCCGCTCGCAGGTCGGCATCGACGCCGAGGCCGGCCCCACCGAGATCGCAATCCTCGCCGACCACACCGCCGATCCCGTGCACCTCGCCGCCGACCTCATCAGCCAGGCCGAGCACGACGATATGGCCGCCGGCGTGCTCGTCACGCCCAGCGAGGAACTCGCCGCGGCCACCGTCGCGGAGGTCAACGCGCAGCTGGCCACCACCAAGCACCGCGCGCGGGTGACGGCCGCGCTCACCGGGCCGCAGTCGGCGGTCGTGTTCGTCGACGACGTGGCGGCCGGCGTGCGGGTCGTCAACGCCTACGCCGCCGAGCACCTGGAGATCCAGACCGCCGACGCGGCGGGTGTCGCGGCGCAGATCCGGTCGGCCGGGGCGGTCTTCGTCGGCCCGTGGGCGCCGGTCAGCCTGGGCGACTACTGCGCCGGCTCCAACCACGTGCTGCCCACGGCCGGTTGCGCCCGCCACTCCAGCGGGCTGTCGGTGCAGACGTTCCTCAAGGGCATCCACGTGGTCGACTACAGCGAGGCAGCGCTGAAAGACGTTGCCGGCAACGTCATCACGCTGGCGAACGCCGAGGACCTGCCGGCCCACGGCGAGGCGGTGCGGCGGAGGTTCGAGCGATGACCGTGACGCTCGCCGACCTTCCGCTGCGCGACGACCTGCGCGGCCAGTCCCCTTACGGCGCACCGCAACTCGACGTTGCGGTGCGGTTGAACACCAACGAGAACCCGCATCCGCCGACACCGGGGCTGGTCGCCGACGTCGCCCGCGCGGTGGCCGACGCCGCGACCGCCCTGCACCGGTACCCCGACCGCGACGCGGTGGCGCTGCGCACCGACCTGGCGGCCTATCTCACCCGGCAGACCGGGGTGGCCGTCGGCGCCGACAACGTCTGGGCCGCCAACGGTTCCAACGAAATCCTGCAGCAGCTGCTGCAGGCGTTCGGCGGGCCCGGGCGGTCGGCGATCGGCTTCGTGCCGTCGTACTCGATGCACCCGATCATCGCCCACGGCACCCAGACCCGCTGGCTGCAGGCGACCCGCGCGGCCGACTTCGCACTCGACGTCGAGGTCGCCACCGCCGCGATCGCCGCGCAGCGCCCCGACGTCGTGTTCGTCGCGAGCCCCAACAATCCCACCGGACAGCACATCCCGCTGGCGGACCTGCGGCGGCTGCTCGACGCCCTGGCTTCGGGCCCGGGCGGCATCCTGATCGTCGACGAGGCGTACGCCGAGTTCTCCGCGGCCCCCAGCGCCGTGTCACTGTTGGCCGAGTACCCGGCGCAGCTCGTGGTGTCGCGCACCATGAGCAAGGCGTTCGCGTTCGCCGGCGGCCGGCTCGGCTACCTGGTCTCGACGCCCGCGGTGATCGACGCGATGCTGTTGGTGCGGCTGCCGTACCACCTGTCGGCGCTCACGCAGGCGGCGGCGCGGGCCGCGCTGCGCCACGCCGACGAAACGCTGGGCAGCGTGGCCGCGCTGGTCGCCGAGCGCGAGCGGGTGAGCGCCGGGCTGACCGAGCTGGGCTTCCGGGTGATCCCCAGCGACGCGAACTTCGTGCTGTTCGGCCAGTTCGCGGACGCGCCGGCCACCTGGCGGCGGTACCTGGACGCCGGTGTGCTGATCCGCGACGTCGGCGTCCCCGGCTACCTGCGGGCCACCACCGGGCTTGCGGACGAGAACGACGCGCTGCTGGCCGTCAGCGCCCAGCTCGCCGCCACCGAACTGATCCCCGGGATGGGAGCGCCATGACCGACATCGCGACCGCGCGGCGTGCGAGCGTGCACCGCGCCACGAAGGAATCCGACATCACCGTCGACATCGACCTCGACGGCACCGGCGTGGTGCACGTCGACACCGGCGTGCCGTTCTTCGACCACATGCTCACCGCGCTGGGCAGCCACGCCAGCTTCGACCTCACCGTGCGGGCGGTCGGCGACGTGCAGATCGAGGCGCACCACACCGTCGAGGACACCGCGATCGTGCTCGGGCAGGCGCTCGGGCAGGCGCTCGGCGACAAGTTGGGCATCCGGCGCTTCGGGGACGCGTTCATCCCGATGGACGAGTCGCTGGCGCACGCGGCCGTCGACGTGTCGGGGCGGCCCTACTTCGTCCACACCGGCGAGCCGGAGTACCTGGTGGACTTCACCATCGCCGGGTCGAGCGCGCCGTACCACACCGTGATCAACCGGCACGTCTTCGAGTCGCTGGCGTTCAACGCCCGGATCGCGCTGCACGTCCGCACGCTCTACGGCCGCGACCCGCACCACATCACCGAGGCGCAGTACAAGGCCGTCGCCCGGGCGCTGCGCCAGGCCGTCGAGCCCGACCCGCGGGTGACCGGCGTGCCGTCGACGAAGGGCGCCCTGTGACCCGACGCCGGGTGGTGGTGCTCGACTACGGCTCGGGCAACCTGCGGTCGGCGCAGCGTGCGCTGGAGCGCACGGGCGCCCAGGTCGAGGTGACCGCCGACGCCGACGCGGCGGCCGCCGCCGACGGGCTCGTCGTGCCGGGCGTCGGTGCGTTCGAGGCGTGCATGACGGGGCTGCGGGCCATCGACGGCGAGCGGATCATCGCCGACCGCGTCGCGGCGGGCCGCCCGGTGCTCGGCGTGTGCGTGGGCATGCAGATCCTGTTCACCTCCGGCGTCGAGTTCGGCGTGGAGTCCGCCGGCTGCGGGCAGTGGCCCGGCGCGGTCACCAAGCTCGACGCGCCGGTGATCCCGCACATGGGCTGGAACACCGTCCAGGCGCCCGACGCCTCCACCCTGTTCGACGGCATGGACGCGTCCACCCGCTTCTACTTCGTGCACTCCTACGCCGCGCAGCGCTGGCAGGGCGCGGCGGATGCGCGGCTCACCTGGGCGACGCACCACGTGCCGTTCCTCGCCGCCGTCGAGGACGGTGCGCTCTCGGCGACCCAGTTCCATCCCGAGAAGAGCGGCGACGCCGGGGCCGCGCTGCTCGCCAACTGGGTGAACAGCCTCGGATAGGTTGAGCTGTGCCCGAAACCGTGCCGTTGATCCTCCTGCCCGCCGTCGACGTGGTCGACGGCCGAGCCGTGCGGCTCATGCAGGGCCGGGCCGGCAGCGAAACCGAGTACGGCTCCGCGCTGGACGCCGCGCTGACCTGGCAGCGTGACGGCGCCGAATGGATCCACCTCGTCGACCTCGACGCCGCCTTCGGCCGCGGCTCCAACCGCGAGCTGCTCGCCGAGGTCGTCGGCACGCTCGACGTGCAGGTGGAGCTGTCGGGCGGCATCCGCGACGACGAATCGCTGCGGGCGGCGCTGGCGACCGGCTGCGCGCGGGTGAACCTCGGCACCGCCGCGCTGGAGCACCCGACGTGGTGCGCGCGCGCCATCGCCGAGCACGGCGAGCGGGTGGCCGTCGGGCTCGACGTCCAGATCTCCGGCGACGACCACCGGCTGCGGGGCCGCGGCTGGGAGACCGACGGCGGCGACCTGTGGGAGGTGCTCGACCGGCTCGACCGCGAAGGCTGCTCCCGCTACGTCGTCACCGACGTGACGAAGGACGGCACGCTGACGGGCCCGAACGTCGACCTGCTCACCGCCGTCGCCGATCGCACCGACGCCCCGATCATCGCCTCCGGTGGGGTGTCGAGCCTCGACGACCTGCGGGCGATCGCGACACTGACCGGCGCCGGCGTCGAGGGCGCCATCGTCGGGAAGGCGTTGTACGCCGGGCGGTTCACGCTGCCCGAGGCGCTCGCCGCGGTCCGGACGTAGCGATGGCGCTCTCGGACACGGACCTGCAGGGTCTGGTCGGCGAGGCTGCCAGGATCCTCGACGCCGCCGCCGAGCCGTTCGTCGCCGGCCACCGCGCCGACTCGGCGGTGCAGAAGAAGGGCAACGACTTCGCCACCGAGGTCGATCTGCACATCGAACGCACCGTGGTCGAGGCGTTGCGCGAGGCCACCGCGATCGACGTGCACGGCGAGGAGTACGGCGGCGCCGACCTCGACTCGCCGCTGGTGTGGGTGCTCGACCCCATCGACGGCACCTTCAACTACGCGGCGGGGCTGCCGACCGCCGGAATCCTGCTGGGCCTGCTGCGCGACGGCGAGCCGGTCGCCGGGCTGACCTGGCTGCCGTTCACCGAACAGCGCTACACCGCGGTCGTCGGGGGGCCGTTGTACGCCAACGGGGTGGCGCAGCAGCCGCTGCGCACCGGCCCGCTGTCGGAGTGCGTCATCGGCACCGGCACCTTCAACATCGACTCGCGTGGCCGGTTCCCGGGCCGCTGGCGCGTCGCGCTCTTGGAGAACCTGAGCCGGCGCTGCAACCGCATGCGCATGCACGGCGCCACCGGCGTCGACTTCGCCTACGCGGCGGCCGGAATCCTCGGCGGCGCCATCAGTTTCGGCCACCACGTGTGGGATCACGCGGCCGGTGTGGCGCTGGTGCGCGCGGCGGGCGGCATCGTCACCGACCTGGCCGGCGAACACTGGACCCCCCAGTCGAAGTCCGCGCTGGCGGCATCGCCGCAGGTGCACGACGAGCTGCTCGACATCGTCCGCTCGGCCGGGGACCCGGGCCGCTACCAGACATGAACGTCGCGGTCCGTGTCATCCCGTGCTTGGACGTCGACGCCGGGCGCGTCGTCAAGGGCGTCAACTTCGAGAACCTGCGCGACGCCGGCGATCCCGTCGAGCTGGCGGCCGTCTACGACACCGAGGGCGCCGACGAGTTGACGTTCCTCGACGTCACCGCGTCGTCGTCGGGGCGCGCCACCATGCTCGACGTGGTGCGGCGCACCGCCGAGCAGGTGTTCATCCCGCTGACGGTCGGGGGCGGGGTGCGCTCGGTCGAGGACGTCGACACGCTGCTGCGCGCCGGCGCGGACAAGGTGTCGGTCAACACCGCGGCCATCGCGCGGCCGGAGCTGCTCGCCGAGATGTCGCGGCGGTTCGGTTCGCAGTGCATCGTGTTGTCGGTCGACGCCCGCACTGCGCCCCTCGGGCCGGACGGGGAGCCGCCGACGCGATCGGGCTGGGAGGTCACCACCCACGGCGGCCGCCGCGGCACCGGCATCGACGCGGTCGAGTGGGCGGCTCGCGGCGCCGAACTCGGCGTGGGGGAGATCTTGCTGAACTCGATGGACCGCGACGGCACGAAGGCCGGCTTCGACCTGCCGATGCTGCGCGCGGTGCGGGCCGCCGTCGGCGTGCCGGTGATCGCCAGCGGCGGCGCGGGGGCCGTCGAGCACTTCGCGCCCGCGGTCACCGCCGGTGCGGACGCGGTGCTCGCCGCGAGCGTCTTCCACTTCCGCGAACTGACGATCGGCGACGTCAAGGCGGCCATGGCGGCCGAGGGGATCGAGGTGCGGAGATGACGGGTCTGGACCCCGCGATCGCGGGGCGGCTCAAGCGCAACGCCGACGGGCTCGTCGCGGCGGTGGTGCAGGAGCGCGGCAGCCGCGACGTGCTGATGGTCGCGTGGATGGACGACGACGCGCTGGCCCGCACGCTGGCGACCCGCGAGGCCACC
Source organism: Mycobacterium sp. MYCO198283 (assembly GCF_021213805.1). Lineage (GTDB taxonomy): Bacteria > Actinomycetota > Actinomycetes > Mycobacteriales > Mycobacteriaceae > Mycobacterium. Next base: position 93,830 of record NZ_JAJQJI010000007.1, on the reverse strand, counting down.
TACTTCTCGCGGTCGCGCGGCGCGCAGTGGATCAAGGGCGCCACCAGCGGTCACACCCAGTACGTGCACTCGGTGCGGCTCGACTGCGACGGCGACACCGTCCTGCTGGAGGTCGACCAGGTCGGTGGCGCCTGCCACACCGGCGACCACAGCTGCTTCGACGCCGACCAGCTGCTGGCGCCGCCGTCGTCCTAGCTGCGCCCCCGCAGCAGTTCCAGCGCTTTGTCGGCGTGGGCGTTCATGTTGACCTCGCTGGAGATCACGCCGAGCACGCGCCGGTCGGTGTCGATGACGAAGGTCGCCCGCTTGACCGGCAGCAGCTTGCCGAGCAGCCCGCGCTTCACCCCGAACCGGTCGGCGATTGCACCGTCTTCGTCGGACAGCACCGGATAGTCGAACTCCTGCGCGGTGGCGAACTGCGCCTGCTTGTCGACCGAGTCGGTGCTGATGCCCACCCGGGACGCGCCGACGGCGGCGAACTCCGCGGCGAGATCGCGGAAGTGGCACGCCTCGCGGGTGCAGCCGTAGGTACCGGCGGCCGGGTAGAAGAACAGCACCACCGGGCCGTCGGCGAGCAGCCCGGTGAGGCGGCGCGGGGTGCCGTGCTGGTCGGGCAGTTCGAAGTCCTCGACGATGTCCCCGGTTTTCATCGGGCTCACGCTACGCGGGACAATGGCGGGGTGCCGACGACCGCGGATCTGACCGTTACCACGACGCGCGCCGAGTTCCGGGCGCTCGCGGCCGAGCACCGCGTCGTCCCCGTCACCCGCAAAGTGCTCGCCGACAGTGAGACACCGTTGTCGGCGTACCGCAAGCTCGCGGCGAACCGGCCGGGGACGTTCCTGCTCGAGTCAGCCGAGAACGGCCGGTCCTGGTCGCGGTGGTCCTTCATCGGCGCGGGCGCGCCGTCGGCGCTGTCGGTGCGCGACGGCGAGGCGGTGTGGCTCGGCGTGACGCCCCAAGGCGCGCCGTCGGGCGGTGATCCGCTGCAAGCGCTGCACACCACCATGGAGTTGCTGTCCTCGGCGGCGCTGTCCGGTCTGCCGCCGCTGTCGGGCGGCATGGTCGGCTTCTTCGCCTACGACCTCGTGCGCCGACTGGAGCGCTTACCAGAGCTCGCGGTCGACGACCTGCGGCTGCCGGACATGCTCCTCCTGCTGGCCACCGACCTCGCGGCGGTCGACCACCACGAGGGCACCATCACGCTGATCGCCAACGCGGTCAACTGGAACGGCAGCGACGAGCGGGTCGACTGGGCCTACGACGACGCGGTCCGGCGGCTCGACGTGATGACCGCGGCGCTGGAACAGCCGCTGCCGTCGAGCGTGGCGGTGTTCTCCCGGCCGGCGCCGCTGTACCGCCGGCAACGCACAGTCGAGGAGTACACCGAGATCGTCGAGCGGCTGGTCGGCGACATCGAGGCGGGTGAGGCGTTCCAGGTGGTGCCGTCGCAGCGCTTCGAGATGGACACCGACGTCGACCCCGTCGACGTGTACCGCATGCTGCGGGTTTCGAACCCGAGCCCCTACATGTACCTGATGCACGTGCCGGACGCCGCGGGCCGGACCGACTTCTCCATCGTCGGGTCCAGCCCCGAAGCGCTGGTCACCGTGCACGACGGCTGGGCCACCACCCATCCCATCGCCGGCACCCGCTGGCGCGGCGATACCGAGGAAGAGGACATCCTGCTCGAAAAGGAGCTGCTGGCCGACGAGAAGGAGCGCGCCGAGCACCTGATGCTCGTCGACCTCGGCCGCAACGACCTCGGCCGGGTGTGCGTGCCCGGCACGGTGCGCGTCGACGACTACAGCCACATCGAGCGCTACAGCCACGTCATGCACCTGGTGTCGACGGTGACGGGGCAGCTGGCGCCGGGCAGGACGGCGCTCGACGCGGTCACCGCCTGTTTCCCGGCCGGCACGCTGTCCGGCGCGCCGAAGGTGCGGGCGATGCAGCTGATCGAGGAGGTCGAGAAGACCCGCCGCGGCCTCTACGGCGGCGTCGTCGGCTACCTCGACTTCGCCGGCAACGCCGACTTCGCGATCGCCATCCGCACGGCGCTGTTGCGCGACGGCACCGCCTACGTGCAGGCCGGCGGCGGGGTGGTCGCCGACTCGAACGGCCCCTACGAGTACACCGAGGCGGCGAACAAGGCGCGGGCGGTTCTGGGCGCCATCGCGGCCGCCGAGACGCTGAGATCGCCGCTGGGCCATGACTGACCGCTCGCGCTCGATCCGCGTCGCCCAGCTGCTGCTGGTCGTCGCGGCGCTCGGCGTGTGGGCCGCGTCCCGGCTGGCGTGGGTGCGGCTGCGGTCGGCCGACGGGCTCGGGCAGCCGCGGGACGTCACGCTGAACGGGTCCACGTGGTCGACGGCGCTGCTGCCGCTGGCCATCTTGCTGATCGCGGCGGCGCTCGCCGCACTCGCCGTGCGGCGCTGGCCGCTGCGGCTGCTCGCGGTGCTGGTGGCCGCGGCCAGCGCAGCGATCGCCTACCTGGGCATCAGCCTGTGGGTGGTCGCCGACGTGTCGGTGCGGGCCGCCGAGCTGGTCGAGCTGCCGGTGTGGTCGCTGACCGGCGCGGACCGGCAGTACACCGGTGCGGTGATCGCGGTCGGGAGCGCGGTGGCGGCGCTGCTGGCCGCGACGTTGCTGATGCGCGGGGCGAATGCCGCCGATGCGGCGAAGTACGAGCCGGTCGCGGGGCGTCGAGCAGCCGTCGTCGACGCGCCGACCGATGCCGCCGCGGACGACGTTTCGGAGCGCGACATGTGGGACGCGCTGGACGACGGGCGCGATCCGACGAAGCCCACCGAGACCGAGGGGCGGTGATCGTTGGTGGGCGCACGGCGACTACTCTCTGAAGAGGTCCCACGGCGGACGGCGGGGGGGCTCGGGGAAGGATATGACTGCCATGACTTCGGCGACGGTGCTCGACTCCATCATCGAAGGAGTTCGCGCCGACGTCGCCGCCCGGGAGGCCGTCGTCAGCTTCGAGGACGTCAAGGCCGCCGCCCGCCGGGCGCCGGCGCCGCTGGACGTCTTGGCCGCGCTGCGCGAGCCGGGGATCGGTGTCATCGCCGAGGTGAAGCGGGCCAGCCCGTCACGCGGTGCACTCGCCGACATCGCCGATCCGGCCGACCTTGCGCGCGCCTACGAGCGCGGCGGCGCCCGCATCATCAGCGTGCTCACCGAGGAGCGCCGCTTCCACGGCTCGCTCGCCGACCTCGACGCGGTGCGCGCCGCGGTGTCGATCCCCGTGCTGCGCAAGGACTTCATCGTCGGGCCGTACCAGATCCACGAGGCCCGCGCGCACGGCGCCGACATGGTGCTGTTGATCGTGGCGGCGCTGTCACAGCCCGCGCTGGTGTCGATGCTCGACCGCACCGAGTCGCTCGGCATGACGGCGCTGGTCGAAGTGCACACCGAGGACGAGGCCGACCGCGCGCTGGCCGCGGGCGCCAAGGTCATCGGTGTCAACGCCCGCGACCTCAAAACGCTTGAGGTGGACCGCGATTGCTTCTCCCGCATCGCGCCCGGCCTGCCCACCGGTGTGCTACGGATCGCCGAGTCCGGCGTGCGCGGCACCGCTGACCTGCTGGCCTACGCCGGTGCGGGAGCGGATGCGGTGCTGGTCGGCGAGGGGCTGGTGACGAGCGGCGATCCGCGCAGCGCGGTGGCGGATCTGGTGACGGCGGGCCGGCATCCGTCCTGCCCGAAGACCGCGCGCTGAGCGCGTCCGCCGATGGCTGATCTCACCGGGGTGGAGCTGCCGCGATCCAGCGCGGCCGTCGCCGAACCGACCCCGCACGACCCGGATTCCCGCGGCCACTTCGGCGCCTACGGCGGCCGGCTGGTCCCCGAAGCGCTGATGGCGGTGATCGAGGAGGTCACCTCCGCCTACGAAAAGGTGCGCGCCGATCAGGAGTTCCTCGACACGCTCGATCGGCTGCAGCAGCACTACAGCGGGCGGCCGTCACCGCTGTACGAGGCGGCGCGACTGAGCGAGCACGCCGGGGGAGCGCGGCTCTTCCTCAAGCGGGAAGACCTGAACCACACCGGATCCCACAAGATCAACAACGTGCTCGGGCAGGCGCTGCTGGCCCGCCAGATGGGGAAGACGCGCGTCATCGCCGAAACCGGTGCCGGTCAGCACGGCGTCGCCACCGCCACCGCGTGCGCGCTGCTCGGCTTGCAGTGCGTCATCTACATGGGCGCGGTCGACACGGCGCGGCAAGCCCTCAACGTTGCGCGGATGCGGCTCTTGGGTGCCGAGGTGGTGTCGGTGACATCGGGCTCGCAGACGCTGAAGGACGCGATCAACGAGGCGTTCCGCGACTGGGTGACCAACGCCGACGACACCTACTACTGCTTCGGCACCGCCGCCGGGCCGCACCCGTTTCCGTTGATGGTGCGCGACTTTCAGCGTGTGATCGGCATGGAGGCCCGCGTGCAGATCCGCGAGCAGGCCGGGCGCCTGCCCGACGCGGTCACCGCCTGCGTCGGCGGCGGCTCCAACGCCATCGGCATCTTCCACGCGTTCATCGACGATCCCAGCGTCCGGCTCGTCGGCTTCGAAGCGGCCGGCGACGGCGTCGAAACCGGAAGGCACGCCGCCACGTTCACCGGCGGCTCACCCGGTGCGTTCCAAGGCTCGTTCTCCTACCTGCTGCAGGACGAGGACGGGCAGACCGTCGAATCACACTCCATCTCAGCAGGTCTCGACTATCCGGGCGTCGGGCCCGAGCACGCATTGCTCAAGGACCTCGGGCGCGCGGAGTATCGGCCCATCACCGACACCGAGGCGATGGACGCCTTCCGGCTGCTCTGCCGCACCGAGGGCATCATCCCGGCGATCGAGTCCGCGCACGCTGTCGCCGGCGCCCTGAAGTTGGGCACCGAGCTGGGTTCCGGCGCCGTCGTGCTGGTCAACCTCTCCGGCCGCGGCGACAAGGACGTCGCGACGGCCGCGGCGTGGTTCGGGCTGCTCGACGACGAGGTCGCCGAACGTGGCTGACGGGTCCCGGCTCGGGGAGCTGTTCGACACCTGCCGCCGCGACGACCGCTCCGCGCTGATCGGATATCTCCCCACCGGCTATCCCGACGTGCCGGGCTCCCTCGAAGCGATGGTGGCGCTCGTCGAATCGGGTTGTGATCTGGTCGAAGTCGGCATTCCCTACTCCGACCCCGGCATGGACGGCCCGGTGATCGCCGCCGCGACGGATGCCGCCCTACGTGGCGGTGTACGGGTGCGCGACACGTTCGCCGCCGTCTCCGCCATCACCGACGCCGGTGGCCGCGCCGTGGTGATGACCTACTGGAACCTGGTGCTGCGCTACGGCATCGACGCCTTCGCGCGCGACCTGGCGTCGGCCGGCGGGCTGGGCCTCATCACCCCGGACCTCATCCCCGAGGAAGCCGGGGAATGGATCTCCGTCTCCGACGAGCGCCGGCTCGACCGCATCTTCCTCGTCGCGCCGTCGTCGACGCCGCAGCGCCTGGCGGCAACCGTCGAAGCGTCACGTGGGTTCGTCTATGCCGCCTCCACGATGGGCGTCACCGGGGCGCGTGACGCCGTTTCCAGCGCGGCACCGGCGTTGGTGGGCCGGGTGAGGGAGATCTCCGACATCCCGGTCGGCGTCGGATTGGGCGTGCGGTCCCGGGAGCAGGCCGCCGAGATCGCAAGTTTCGCGGACGGCGTCATCGTCGGGTCGGCGCTGGTATCGGCGCTCGGTGAGGGGCTTTCGGCGGTGCGTTCGTTGACCGAGGAGCTCGCCGCGGGGGTGCGCCAGAAGGTGTCCGCGCGATGATCCTGGCGTCGTTTCCCAGCCCGCCGCAGGGCGTCTGGCACCTCGGGCCCTTCCCGCTGCGGGCGTATGCGCTCTGCATCATCGTCGGCATCATCGCCGCCCTGGTCATCGGCGACCGGCGGTGGGCCGCCCGCGGTGGCGAGCGCGGCGTCATCTACGACATCGCCCTGCTCGCGGTGCCTTTCGGGCTCGTCGGCGGCCGGCTCTATCACGTCATCACCGACTGGCCGAAATACTTCGGCGACGACGGGCTCGGTTTCGTTGCGGCGCTGCGCATCTGGGACGGCGGGCTCGGCATCTGGGGAGCCGTGGCACTCGGTGGGGTCGGTGCCTGGATCGCGTGCCGATCCCGCGGAATCCCGCTGCCGGCGTTCGGTGACGCCGTCGCGCCGGGCATCGTCCTGGCCCAGGCCATCGGCCGGCTGGGTAACTACTTCAACCAGGAGCTCTACGGCCGCGACACCACGTTGCCCTGGGGTCTGGAGATCTACCAGCGGGTGCCCGACGATCTGAACGGCACCTCGACGGGCGCGCTCGTCGGCGTCGTGCATCCCACGTTCCTCTACGAATTGCTGTGGAACCTGGTGGTGTTCGGGCTGCTGCTGTGGGCCGACAAGCGATTCACCCTGGGCCACGGCCGGCTCTTCGCGCTGTACGTCGCCGCCTACTGCGTCGGCCGCTTCGGCATCGAGCTCCTGCGCGACGACGCCGCGACCACCATTGCCGGCATCCGGATCAACTCCTTCACCTCCACCTTCGTGTTCATCGGCGCCGTCGTCTACATCATGCTGGCGACGAAGGGCCGCGAAGACCCGAAGACCCTCGGTGGCGCTGGCGACGCCGACTCGACGCTCGAGCACCTCGCCAAGGACGTCACCGCTGTCGCTGCGGGCACCGGTGTCGTCGCGGCCGCCACCGTGGCGGCGAAGGACGAAGCCGCCGGCGCTGCCGACGCCGAAGCGGACGGCGCAGCCGACGCGCAGGCGCAACCAGCGGACGGCGGAGTCGACGTCGCTGAGCCGGAGGCTGCGGTAACTGCGGGCATGGACGAGCCGGCGGAGGCCGTGCGGGACGAAGCCGTCGAGGACGGGGTTGCGGAGGAGCCTGCTGCGCTGTCGTCGGAGGTGGCGGTCGAGGCGCAGGAGTTGGCGGAGGCGCTTGATGCCGGTGAGCCGGGTGATATCGCGGCGGTGATCGCTGAGCCGGCGGCCGATGAGGTGGTGGTGCCGGCGGGCGCGGACGAGCCGGCGGAGGCCGCGCGGGACGAAGAATTCGCCGCGGATGGGGCCGCGGTCGAGGACGGGGTTGCGGAGGAGCCTGCTGCGCTGTCGTCGGAGGTGGCGGTCGAGGCGCAGGAGTTGGCGGAGGCGCTTGATGCCGGTGAGCCGGGTGATATCGCGGCGGTGATCGCTGAGCCGGCGCCGGATGAGGTGGTGGTGCCTCCGGGCGCGGACGAGCCGGCGGAACCTGCGGATCAGACGGCCGATGTCGAGGCCTCGGCTGTGGCGGCCGCCGAGATCGAGGATGTGGAGACCGAGGATGTGGAGACCAGTGACGCGGCGGAGGTCGACGATGCGACACCCGAGGCCGAGGTCGAGACCGAGCCGTCGGCCGAGGGCGTGCAGTCCGAACAGGTCGTCGAGTCGCCGGTAGTTGCGGATGCCGGTGCTGACGATGTGGCCGAGGCTCTGGAGGCCAGCGACGCGGCGGTGGCCGACGATGCGACAGCCGAGGTCGAGGCCAAGCCCGAGCCGTCAGCCGAGGGCGTGCAGTCCGAAGGGGTCGTCGAGTCGCCGGTAGTTGCGGATGCCGGTGCTGACGATGTGGCCGAGGCTCTGCAGGCCAGCGACGCGGCGGTGGCCAACGATGCGACAGCCGAGGCCAAGGCCGAGGTCGAGACCGAGCCCGAGCCGTCGGCCGAGGGCGTGCAGTCCGAAGAGGCCGTCGAGTCGCCGGTAGTTGCGGATGCCGGTGCTGACGATCTGGCCGAGGCTCTGCAGGCCAGCGAGGCGGCGGAGGCCAACGATGCGACAGCCGAGGCGGGCACCCGCGACGGCACCGCAGCGCCCGAGGCAGCCGAAGTTTCGTCCACAGCGGGCGATGTCGCCCAGCCCGCCCCGACAGACAGCGTCGCCGCCGACGCCACAGAGTCTCCGGGCGAGGTGGCCCCGACGGCAACCGGCGACGAGTCGAAAGCGGGCATCGTGTCGGCGAAATCAGGTTCGGCACTTGCGGGCATTCGCGGCCGATTGAGGCGCTGGCGCAACCGTTCTTGACGCCGGAATGTCGGCCGAAGAGGGTACAATCGAACACATGTTCGAGATATCGCTTCCGTCGCTCGCGGAGCTGAACGAGTGGGCGGAGCCCGAGCTCATCGACGCAATGTCGCAGGCCATCCGGTATGAGCGTGCGGCCATGGCGTCGAAGCTCATCGCGGCGGGCCAAGTATGCGAGCGGCGCACCGCCGGCTTCGATGACGCCGACCGGGCGAACTGGGTCATCGACGATTGGGAGCGCACGGCAGCGGAAGTCGGTGCTGCGCTGAACATTCCGGGTAAGCGGGCGTCGGTGTACATGCGCTACGGCATGACGCTGGTCCGCGAACTCCCGCGGTTCGGCGCGGTCTGTGCGGCCGGACTCGTCGATCTCGCGGTCATCGCCTCGGTGCACCTGCGGACGGGTCTCGTGCTCGACGACCAGATCCGCGCCGCGATCGACGAGGAGCTGGCCAGACGAGCCCCGAAGTGGAACAAGATGCCGCGCGAGAAGATCGACGAGCGCGTCGATTGGATCGTCATCCAGCACGATCCGGCGGCGCAGCGCGTCGTGAAGGCCGCTGACCGCGACCGGCATGTGACGATCGGCAGCGCCTTCAATGGCATGGTCGAGTTGTGGGGCAAGCTGCGGCCGCTCGACGCCGCGGCGCTCGATCGGCGCCTGAGCGAGCTCGCCCGAACCGTCTGCCGCAACGATCCGCGCACTGCGGTGCAACGGCGGGCCGATTCGGTCGCTGCCCTGGTGGCGGGACAAACGTCCATCGCCTGTACCTGCGGGGCCGAGCACTGCGCCGCGGCGAACAAGGGCGCATCGCCTTACAACGTCGTCGTCAACGTGGTGACGGACAACGGCGCCACCTCGGGCGGCGACGGGAACTTCGCTCTGGTGCCCGGTTATGGCCCGATCGCCCCGGACGTCGTAGCCGAGCTGCAGAAGACGGCCAAGCAGCGCACGGTGGAGATACCGCGCGACGCATCGCCCGAGCCGAACTACCGGCCGTCGGCGGCGCTGGCGAACTTCGTCCGGTGCCGCGACCTTACCTGCCGGTTCCCCGGATGCGCTGTGCCCGCGGAATTTGCGGACATCGACCACACCGTCCCGCATCCGCTCGGCCCGACACATGCTGCCAACCTCAAGCTGCTCTGCCGCACGCACCATCTGCTGAAGACGTTCTTCGCAGGTCCGAACGGCTGGCTCGACCGACAACTGGCTGACGGCACGGTGGTGTGGACGTCGCCGGCAGGAAAGACCTACGTCACCGAGCCGGGCGGGGCGGAGTTCTTCCCGCAACTCGCCGCACCCACGGACGGTGCGCCGCAGGTTCAGACCGACCGGTCCGTTACCAAGACGCGGGCAACGATGCCGCTGCGACGGCGCACCCGAGCGCAGGACCGCGCATACCGAATCAGGTGTGAGCGCAACGCGAACGAAGCACGGATCGCCGCAAACCCGCCGCCCTTCTAAGACGGGACGAGCCAGCCTGCTGGCATGCTCGACACATGAAGGAACAGGCCCCCGCGGCTCGGATGCATCGCGCGCCGAATCGCCGCTGGCCGCTGTTCGCGTCAAGCGGTCTCGGTGCCGCGCTGCTCGGTGCCGCGCTGACCTACATCGGGTCGAATGACCCGCATCGGATCGGGTCCGCATATCCGCCGTGCCCGTTCAAGATCTTGACGGGCTGGGACTGCCCCGGCTGCGGCGGACTGCGCATGACCCACGACCTGCTCCACGGGCACATCCACCTGGCGGTGCTGGACAACGCCTTCGTCCTGATGGCGGCGCCGGCGCTGGTGGCCTGGCTGGTGTGGCGACGCCGGACTCGCGCCACCGTCCGGGTGATCCCGGTCGTCGTGGTCGCGATCGGGGCAATGGCTGCGTGGACCGTCGTCCGCAACCTCCCCGGTTTCCCCCTGGTCCCCGTCGTCTACGGCGGCGGGTGACGACCGCCCGTTGATACACTGAGAGCGTCGCGCGCACTCTCGTTCACGCGTCGCTCACGGGCCGCTGCAGTCCCGATGTTCATTCCCTCAGACTGCGGCCGTGCATCGACGAAGCATCCCCGGCCGCAGTCCGGCTGCGGAGGTACCGACGTGCTGTTCTCAGCAACCCCGGAAGCTCAGGGGTTCTACGACCCTGCGCAGGAAACCGACTCCTGCGGGGTCGCCATGGTGGTCGACATCAAGGGACGCCGCTCGCACGGCATCGTCGCCGACGGGCTGACGGCGCTGGAGAACCTCGACCACCGCGGTGCCGCGGGCGCAGAGACCAACAGCGGCGACGGCGCCGGCATCCTGCTGCAGCTCCCCGTCGGCCTGCTGCGCGACGTCGTCGACTTCGACCTGCCCGACTCCACCGACGACGGCCGCCACGCCTTTGCGGCGGGCCTGTGCTTCCTGCCGCAAGACCCGGTGGCGCGCCGCGCGGCGATGCGGCGCGTCGAGGACATCGCCAAGGACGAAGAGCTGCTCCCGCTGGGCTGGCGCACCGTGCCCGTCGATCCCGATGGTGCCGACCTCGGCGAGACGGCGCTGGGGTGCATGCCGCACATGGCGCAGTTCTTCGTCACGTCGTACGACGGGTTGACCGGCGTCGACCTCGACCGGCGGGTCTACCCGCTGCGCAAACGCGCCGGGCACGTCACGGCCGACGTGGAAGAGGCGGGCACCGGCGTCTACTTCACCGGCTTGAGCAGCCGCACCATGACCTACAAGGGCATGCTGACCACTCAGCAGCTACCGAGGTTTTTCGCCGATCTGCGCGACGAGCGGTGCACCAGCGCCATCGCGATCGTCCACAGCCGGTTCTCGACGAACACCTTTCCGTCCTGGCCGCTGGCGCATCCGTTCCGGTTCGTCGCCCACAACGGCGAGATCAACACGGTGCGCGGCAACCGGAACCGCATGCACGCCCGCGAGGCGATGCTGGCCAGCCCGCTGATCGGCGGCGACCTGAGCCGGCTCTCGCCAATCTGTACGCCGGACGCGTCCGACTCGGCGTCGTTCGACCAGGTGCTCGAGCTGCTGCACATGGGCGGCCGCAGCCTGCCGCACGCGGTGATGATGATGATCCCCGAGGCGTGGGAGAACAACACCTCGATGGATCCGGCGCGGCGGGACTTCTGCAGGTACAACGCCTCGATCATGGAGCCGTGGGACGGCCCGGCGTGTGTGGCGTTCACCGACGGCACGGTGGTCGGCGCGGTACTCGACCGCAACGGGCTGCGGCCGGGGCGGTGGTGGCGCACCGTTGACGACCGCGTGGTGCTCGCCAGCGAAAGCGGTGTGCTGCCCATCGCGCCGGCTGACGTCGTCGCGAAGGGCCGGCTGGAGCCGGGGAAGATGTTCCTGATCGACACCGCCGAGGGGCGCATCGTCAGCGACCACGAGATCAAGTCCCAGCTCGCCGACGAACACGCCTACGGCGAATGGTTGCACGCCGGGCTGCTGGACCTGCAGACCCTGCCGAGCCGCGGGCGCGTGCTGCCCAACCATGACTCGGTGGTGCGCCGGCAGATCGCGTTCGGGTACAGCGAGGAGGATCTGCGGATCCTGTTGACGCCGATGGCAGCGTCGGGCGGGGAGCCGTTGGGCTCGATGGGCACCGACACCCCCGCGGCCGTGCTGTCGAGTCGCTCGCGGCTGCTCTACGACTACTTCATGCAGATGTTCGCGCAGGTGACGAATCCGCCGCTCGACGCCATCCGCGAAGAGATCGTCACCTCGATGGCCCGCGTCATGGGCCCGGAGCAGAACCTGCTCGAGCCGACGCCGGCGTCGTGTCGGCAGATCCTGCTGCGCTGGCCGGTGCTCGACAACGACGAGCTGAACAAGATCGTCCACATCAACGACGACGGCGAGCATCCCGGACTGCGCACGGCCGTGCTCCGCGGGCTCTACGAGGTCGAGCGCGGCGGCGAGGGTCTGGCAGACGCGCTCGACGAGCTGCGGCACCGCGCTTCCGAGGCCATCGCGAACGGCGCTCGGACGCTGGTGATCTCGGACCGCGACTCCGACCACACCCGGGCGCCCATACCGTCGCTGCTCGCGGTGTCCGCGGTGCATCACCACCTGGTGCGGACGAAGGAACGCACGCTGGTGGCGCTCGTGGTCGAGAGCGGCGACGCGCGCGAGGTGCACCACATCGCGCTGCTGATCGGGTTCGGCGCCGCGGCGGTCAATCCCTACCTGGCGTTCGAATCCATCGAGGACCTGATCCGCGAGGGCGAGCTCACCGGTATCGAAGCCGGTGCGGCCGTTCGCAATTACCTCAAGGCGCTCGGCAAGGGCGTCATGAAGGTGATGAGCAAGATGGGCATCTCCACCGTCGCGTCCTACACCGGCGCGCAGGCGTTCGAGGCGGTGGGCCTCGAACGCGCGATCATCGAGGACTACTTCACCGGCACCCCGAACCGGCTCGGCGGCGTGGGCCTCGACGTCCTCGCCGAGGAGGTCAAGCAGCGGCACCGCCGGGCGTACCCGGAGAACCCCACCGAACGGGTGCACCGGCGGCTGGAGGTCGGCGGCGAGTACGCCTTCCGCCGCGAAGGCGAGCTACACCTGTTCACCCCGGAAACGGTGTTCCTGCTGCAGCATTCGACCCGCACCGGCCGGTACGAGGTCTTCCAGCGCTACACCGACGAGGTCGACCGGCTGTCGCGGGAGGGCGGCACGCTGCGCGGGCTGTTCGAGCTGAAGACGGGCGAGCGCCCCCCGGTGCCGCTCGACGAGGTCGAGTCGGCGGACGCGATCGTCACCCGCTTCAACACCGGCGCGATGAGCTACGGTTCGATCTCCGCCGAAGCGCACGAGACCATGGCCGTCGCCATGAACAACCTCGGCGGCCGGTCGAACTCCGGCGAGGGCGGCGAGGAGGCCGACCGGCTCCACGATCCGCGCCGCCGCAGCGCCGTCAAGCAGGTTGCCTCCGGGCGGTTCGGCGTCACCAGCGACTACCTCGTCAACGCCACCGACATCCAGATCAAGATGGCTCAGGGCGCCAAACCCGGTGAGGGCGGCCAACTTCCGGGTTACAAGGTGTATCCGAACATCGCCAAGACGCGGCATTCGACGCCGGGTGTCGGGCTGATCTCGCCGCCGCCGCACCACGACATCTATTCGATCGAGGACCTGGCGCAGCTGATCCACGACCTCAAGAACGCCAACCCGCAGGCCCGCGTCCACGTCAAGCTCGTGAGCTCGGTGGGTGTCGGCACGGTCGCGACGGGTGTGTCGAAGGCGCACGCCGACGTGGTGCTGATCTCCGGCTGGGACGGCGGAACGGGCGCGGCGCCGCTGACGTCGCTCAAGCACGCCGGCACGCCGTGGGAGATCGGGCTGGCTGACGCACAGCAGACGCTGGTGCTCAACGGGTTGCGCGACCGCATCACCGTGCAGGCCGACGGCGGCATGCGCACCGCCCGCGACGTGATCGTCGCGGCGCTGCTGGGCGCCGAGGAGTTCGGCTTCTCGACCGCGCCGCTTATCGTCGCCGGCTGCATCATGATGCGGGTCTGCCATCTCGACACCTGCCCGGTCGGGGTGGCCACGCAGAACCCCGAGCTGCGGGCGCGCTTCAACGGCAAGCCGGAGTTCCTCGAGAACTTCTTCCGGTTCATCGCCGAGGACGTGCGACGCTATCTGGCGGAGCTGGGGTTCCGCAGCCTCGACGAGGCCGTCGGCCGGGCCGACCTGCTCGACACCGCGGCCGGCGTCGCGCACTGGAAGAGCCAGGGACTCGACCTGCGCCCGCTGTTCGCGATGCCGACCAACGCCCACGGCGAGCAGCTGACGCAGCGCCGCCGGCTCCGCGAGCAGGATCACGCGCTGGACCGCGCGCTCGACCAGACCATCATCGCGCTGGCCGAAGGCGCACTGGAGGACGCGCACCCGGTGCGGCTGGAACTGCCGGTGCGCAACGTCAACCGCACCGTCGGCACCCTGCTCGGTCACGAGGTCACCCGCCGCTACGGCGCGGCCGGCCTGCCCGACGACGCCATCTCCGTCGCGCTGACCGGATCGGCCGGCCAGTCCCTGGGTGCGTTCCTGCCGGCGGGCGTCACGCTCGACCTCACCGGCGACGCCAACGACTACGTCGGCAAGGGCCTGTCGGGAGGCCGGATCATCGTGCGGCCCTCCGACGACGTGCTGTTCCTGCCCGAGGACCACGTCATCGCCGGCAACACGCTGCTCTACGGCGCCACGTCCGGCGAGGTTTTCCTGCGCGGGCGGGTCGGCGAGCGGTTCTGCGCCCGCAACTCCGGCGCGCTCGCCGTCGCGGAGGGCGTCGGCGACCACGCCTGCGAGTACATGACCGGCGGCCGGGTCGTCGTCCTCGGCAACACCGGGCGCAACTTCGCGGCCGGCATGTCCGGCGGCATCGCCTACGTGTTGCGCCTCGACCCGGCCGACGTCAACCCGGCGATGGTGGAGCTGCAGGACCTCGAGGACGAGGACCTGTGCTTCCTGCGGGATGTGGTGACCCGCCACCTGCGTTACACCGGCAGCACGGTCGCCGAGTCGGTGCTGTCCGACTGGCCGCGGCGCAGTGCCCAATTCATCAAGATCATGCCCACCGACTACCAGCGCGTGCTGGAGGCCACCCGGATGGCCAAGGCGGAGGGCCGTGACGTCGACGCGGCGATCATGGAGGCGAGTCGTGGCTGACCCCACCGGTTTTCTGAAGGTACCGAAGGTCGAGGCGGCCAAGCGGCCCGTCGACGAGCGCGTCGGCGACTGGCGCGAGGTCTACGAGCAGGTTCCGCCGCCGCAACGGGCCAAGGAGGTCTCCGAGCAGGCCCGCCGCTGCATGGACTGCGGCATCCCGTTCTGTCACAGCGGCACCGCGGGCTGCCCGCTCGGCAACCTGATCCCGGAGTGGAACGACCTGGTTCGGCGCGGCCGCTGGGACGCCGCCAGCGAGCGGTTGCACGCAACCAACAACTTCCCCGAGTTCACCGGCCGGCTCTGTCCGGCGCCGTGCGAGGCGGCCTGCGTGTTGTCGATCTCCGAGGAGCGCACCGGCGGCAGCGTCACCATCAAGCGCATCGAGAACACCATCGCCGACCAAGCGTGGACCCTCGGCATCGTCGAACCGCAGCCCGCGGCGATCGGCACCGGCAAGAGTGTGGCCGTCGTCGGCTCGGGTCCGGCGGGGCTGGCTGCGGCCCAGCAGCTCACCCGGGCCGGCCACAGCGTCACCGTCTACGAGCGCGACGACCGGCTGGGCGGGTTGCTGCGGTACGGCATCCCCGAGTACAAGCTGGAGAAGGCGACCCTGAATCAGCGGTTGGCGCAGCTGCGCGCCGAGGGCACCCGGTTCATCACCGAGTGCGAGGTCGGTGTGGACCTGTCGGTCGAGCGGCTGCGTGAGCACCACGACGCCGTGGTGCTGGCGGTCGGTGCGCTGCGCGGCCGTGACAACGACGCGCCGGGGCGTGAGCGCAACGGCGTGCACCTGGCGATGGACTACCTGGTGCCGGCGAACAAGGAGTGCGAGGGCGACGGCCCGAGCCCGATCTCGGCGGCCGGCAAGCACGTGGTCATCATCGGCGGTGGCGACACCGGCGCGGACTGCCTGGGCACCGCGCACCGCCAGGGTGCCGCGTCGGTCACCCAGCTCGACTACAACCCGCCGCCGCCCGAGCAGCGGGACGAGAACCGGTCGCCGTGGCCCACGTGGCCGCTGGTGCTGCGCACCTCGCCGGCGCACGACGAAGGCGGCCGCCGCCACTACCAGGTGGCCGTGCAGCGCTACCTCGGCGACGCCGACGGCAACCTGCGCGCCATCGAGATCGCCGAGGTGCGGGTGAGCCGCGACGAGGCCGGCCGGCGCACGATCGTCCCGGTCGGCGAGCCGATGGAGCTGCCGTGCGACCTCGCGCTGCTCGCGATCGGCTTCGAGGGCGTCGAGCACATGGCGCTGCTCGACGGCCTCGGGCTGGAGCTCAACGGCCGCGGCGCCATCGGCTGCGGGTCCGACTGGCAGACCGCCGCCCCCGGGGTGTTCGTCTGCGGTGACGCCCACCGGGGCGCGTCGCTGATCGTGTGGGCGATCGCGGAGGGCCGCAGCGCGGCGCACGCCGTCGACGCCTATCTGATGGGCGAATCGGACCTGCCCGAACCGGTGCGGCCGAGCGCGCTGCCGCTCGCCGTGCTGTGAAGCGCCCCGACTGCCACTAAGCTCGAATGTCGTGACGAGACGCGGCAAGATCGTCTGTACGCTCGGGCCCGCTACCAGCACCGACGAGTCGGTGCGGGCGTTGGTCGAAGCGGGCATGGATGTCGCCCGGCTCAACTTCAGCCACGGCGAACACGGCGATCACAAGGCGTCCTACGACCGCGTGCGGGTGGCGTCGGACGCCACCGGGCACGCCGTCGGCATCCTCGCGGACCTGCAGGGGCCGAAGATCCGGCTGGGCCGGTTCGCCGACGGCCCGACGACGTGGCGCACCGGCGAGACCATCCGCATCACCGTCGACGACGTCGAAGGCACCCACGATCGCGTGTCCACCACCTACAAGCGGCTCGCGCAGGACGCCGCCCCCGGTGACCGGGTGCTCGTCGACGACGGCAACGTGGGGCTGATCGTCGACCGCATCGACGGCAACGACGTCGTCTGCCGCGTCACCGAGGGCGGCAAGGTCAGCAACAACAAGGGCATGTCGCTGCCCGGCATGAACGTCTCGGCGCCCGCGCTGTCGGACAAGGACATCGAGGACCTCGAGTTCGCGCTGCGGCTCGGGGTCGACTTCGTCGCGCTGTCGTTCGTCCGTTCCCCGGGCGACATCGAACTGGTGCACGACGTGATGGACCGCGTCGGGCGCCGGGTGCCGGTGATCGCCAAGCTGGAGAAGCCCGAAGCGATCGACAACCTCGAGGCCGTGGTGCTGGCGTTCGACGCGGTGATGGTGGCGCGCGGCGACCTCGGGGTCGAGCTGCCGCTGGAAGAGGTGCCGCTGGTGCAGAAGCGGGCCATCCAGATGGCCCGCGAGAACGCCAAGCCGGTGATCGTCGCGACCCAGATGCTGGAGTCGATGATCGAGAACTCCCGCCCCACCCGGGCCGAGGCGTCCGACGTGGCGAACGCGGTGCTCGACGGCGCCGACGCGGTGATGCTGTCGGGGGAGACGTCGGTGGGGCACTATCCCATCGAGGCGGTCAAGACCATGGCGCGCATCGTGTCGGCCGTGGAGCAGATCTCGGTCACCGCGCCGCCGCTGACCCACGTGCCGCGCACCAAGCGCGGCGTGATCTCGTATGCCGCCCGCGACATCGGTGAGCGGCTCGACGCCAAGGCGCTCGTGGCGTTCACGCAGTCCGGCGACACCGTGCGACGGCTCGCGCGGCTGCACACGCCGCTGCCGCTGCTGGCGTTCACGAACCTGCCGGAGATCCGCAGCCAGCTGGCGCTGACGTGGGGCACCGAGACGTTCATCGTGCCGCACATGCAGAGCACCGACGGCATGATCCGCCAGGTCGACAAGTCGTTGCTGGACCTCGGCCGCTACAAGCGCGGTGACCTCGTGGTCATCGTCGCAGGGGCGCCGCCGGGAACAGTAGGCTCGACCAACCTGATCCACGTTCACCGGATCGGGGAGGACGACCACTAGCCCCGAGGAAGGGACCGGCATGGCCGCTAGCGACCTCGCCGAGTTGCTGGCCGTGCTGGAGCTGACGCGCTGCGGCGACGACGTGTTCGTCGGCCGGCATCCGCGTAAGAACCCGGTCCGCACCTTCGGCGGGCAGCTCGTGGCGCAGTCCTTCGTCGCGGCCAGCCGGTCGCTGCGCCACCCCACGCCGCCCGCCGCGCTGAACGTGCACTTCATCGCCGGCGGCGACCCGGCGCGCAACATCGAGTTCCGCGTGACGCGGCTGCGCGACGAGCGGCGGTTCGCGAACCGGCGGGTCGACGCCGTCCAGGACGGTGAGCTGCTGGCGACGGCGATGGCGTCGTTCCTGACGGGGGGCCGCGGCCTCGAGCACCACGTCCCGATGCCGGCGGTGCCGCCGCCGACCGAGCTGCCGCCGATCGACGAGCTGCTGCGCGGCTACGAGGACGTGGTGCCGCACTTCGTCAGCGCGCTGCGCCCCATCGAATGGCGCTACACCAACGACCCGGCCTGGGTGATGCGCGACCGCGGCGGCCGGTTGGACCACAACCGGGTGTGGCTGACGGCCGACGGCCCGATGCCCGACGACCCGGTGCTGCACACCGCGGCGATGGTCTACTCGTCGGACACCACGGTGCTCGACCCGATCATCACCACCCACGGCCTGTCGTGGGGCTACGACCGCATCTTCGCCGTCACCGTCAACCACTCGGTGTGGTTCCACCGGCAGGTCGACTTCAGCGACTGGGTGCTCTACGCGACCACCTCACCCGTGGCCGCCGACTCGCGCGGCCTGGGCACCGGCCACTTCTTCGACCGCGCCGGTCAGGTGGTGGCCACCGTGGTCCAGGAGGGCATCGTCAAGCACTTCCCGGCCCGCGGCGGCGACACCCCTACGGCGTGAGCGTGGTGCTCAGCCGGTCCTCGACCTGGCTGGAGAAGCTGGACTCGCAGGCCTGGCGGGCCGTTGCGTCGTTTCCGGCGTCGTTGACGCAGTCCACGAAGTCCTGGCCGCCGAGCTCGTTCCAGAACCAGGTGCCCGCGGTGATCCAGATGATGGCGAACACGATGCCCAACACGATGGCCAGCACGCTCAGGACGATGCCGGCGAGCGCAAGGCCGCCGTTGTCCGCCTCGCCCCGGCTGACGCGCTTGCGGCCCAGGATCCCGAGCACCAGGCCGACGATGCCGAGCACCAGGCCGATGATCACCGGGCTGCTCAGGATCCCGATGATGCTCAGCACCAGGGACGTGACGCCCAGGCCGTTGCGGGGCGCCGCCGGTGTGGGCGCGCCGTAGTCCGCATACGGCTGCGGCGGCGGGGGCGGATATCCGCCGGAGGACGGTGGCGGCGGTGGGGGATATGAGGCGCCTGACGGCGGCGGGGGCGGCGGATAGCCGGGTTGCGGTGTGCCCGATGACGATTCCGGCGAGTCGGGGGAGTCGGTCATGGGCCGCACCTTACCGGCGGGTGAGCCGTGGCGGCGTCACTTCCGCGGGCTCGTCGCGGGAACGGGCACGCCTGCGGTGGCGGGTCGTTAATGTTCGGTTACCGGCCGTGCGCGCCGGCGGGCCGGTCATCTACCGTCGGCACGGCTGCGACCCGTTGAAGGAAGAGGCAAGCGTTGAACATGCGGAATCGGCGGGGAAACGGGAGCCGGCGCGCGATGGCCGCCGCGGTGGCGGCCGGGCTGGTGCTGGTCGGCTGCTCGGGCGGTGGTGACGAAGGCTCCGGCGGGCGCAGCATCAACAAAGCGGGCGCGCAACCGGCCAAGGTCGAGGAGATCGCCAACTCGCTGCCCTCGGACGTCAAGGACGCCGGAAAACTCGTCATCGGCACGAACGCGTCCTACCCCCCGAACGAGTCCAAGGAGGGCGACTCCTTCGTCGGTTTCGACGTCGACCTCATCGACGCGGCCGCCGCGGTCCTCGGGCTCACGACGGAATACCGCGACTCGTCCTTCGACAACATCATCCCCTCGGTGCAGGCCGGCACCTACGACGTCGGCGTCTCGTCGTTCACCGACACCAAGGAGCGCGAGGACCAGGTCGACTTCGTCACCTACTTCCGGGCCGGCACGCTGTGGGCGCAGCGCCCGGGCCGCCCCGTCGACCCGAACAACGCCTGCGGGCTCAAGGTGGCGGTGCAAAGCGGCACAACGCAACTGGAGGAACTCGACGCCAAGAGCAAGGCGTGCGTCGCGCAGGGCAAGCCGGCCATCACCATCCTCAAGTTCGACGACCAGCCGCAGGCCACCAACGCGGTGGTCGTCGAACAGGCCGACGCGGTGTCCGCCGACAGCCCGGTGGTCGCGTGGGCCATCCAGCAGGCCAAGGGGAAGCTCGAGGGCGCCGGCGAGATCTACGAGTCCGCGCCCTACGGCTGGGCGGTGTCGAAGGACAACCGGCCGCTGACCGAGGCGCTGCTCGCCGCACTCGAAGAGCTGATCAAGACCGGTGACTACGACAAGATCGTCACCTACTGGGGCGTCGGGGAACAGGGCAAGGTCGACAAGCCCGTCATCAACGGAGCCGTCAGCTAGCGCATGACTTCCGCCGAACCGGCGACCGAGGCGGCCCCGCCCATCGATGCGGTTCCCCTGCCGCATCCGTGGCGGTGGGTGACCGCCGTCGTCCTCCTGGTCCTGCTCGGGCTCTTCCTCTACGGCGCCGCCACCAACGAGCTGTACGGCTGGGGCACCTTCGCCGAGTACGTCTTCGATCCCGAGCTGATCGAAGGTGCTTGGTACACCATCCAACTCACCGTCTACTCGATGGTGATCGCGGTGGTCCTCGGTGTGCTGCTCGCGGTGATGCGGCTCTCACCCAATCCGGTGCTGCGGGCGGTGTCGTGGTTGTACCTGTGGATCTTCCGCGGCACCCCGGTGTACGTGCAGCTGGTCATCTGGGGCCTGCTGCCGTCGATCTACCGGAACATCCAACTCGGGATCCCGTTCGGCCCCACGTTCTTCGAGTTCAGCCTGCAGGACGTGCAGCTCGCCTTTGTGCTCGCGGTGCTGGGGCTGGCACTCAACGAGTCGGCCTACATGGCCGAGATCGTCCGCGCCGGAATAGCTTCCGTGCCCGAGGGTCAGATCGAGGCCTCCACCGCGCTGGGCATGTCGTGGTCGCTGACCATGCGGCGCACCGTCTTACCGCAGGCGATGCGGGTGATCATCCCGCCGACCGGCAACGAGGTGATCTCCATGCTGAAGACGACCAGCCTGGTGTCCGCGGTGCCCTTCAGCCTCGAGCTGTACGGCCGCAGCGACGAGATCGGCGCCCGGCTCTACGAGCCGATCCCGCTGTTCCTCGCCGCCGCCGCCTGGTACCTCGCGATCACCAGCGTGCTGATGGTGGGGCAGTACTACCTGGAGAAGTACTTCTCGCGCGGCGCGTCCCGCAAGCTCACCACCCGTCAGCTCGAAGCGCTGGCCAAGGCGCAGCTGGGCGAACAGCCATGACCGGCACCGCCGCCGGCCCGATGGTCGTCGCCGACCGGGTGCACAAGAGCTTCGGCGCACTGCAGGTGCTGCGCGGCGTGAGCGTGACCGTCGACCGGGGCAGCGTGCTGTGCATCGTCGGGCCGTCCGGCTCCGGCAAGTCGACGTTCCTGCGTTGCGTGAACCACCTCGAGCAGATCAACGCCGGCCGCATCTACGTCGACGGAGAACTGGTCGGCTACCGGGAACGCCGCGGCAAACTGCACGAGCTGCCGCCCAAGGAGGCCGCCCAGCAGCGCCGCGACGTCGGGATGGTGTTCCAGCACTTCAACCTCTTCCCCCATCGCACCGCGCTGCAGAACGTCATCGAAGCGCCGATCAAGGTCAAGGGCATCCGCCGGGACGAGGCCGTGGCGCGCGGACGGGACCTGCTCGCACAGGTGGGGCTGGCGGCCAAGGCCGACGCCTATCCGGCGCAGCTGTCCGGTGGGCAGCAGCAGCGGGTGGCCATCGCCAGGGCGCTGGCGATGGACCCGAAGCTGATGCTCTTCGACGAACCCACGTCGGCGCTCGACCCGGAGTTGGTCGGTGAGGTGCTCGGGGTGATGCGGACGCTTGCCGGCGAGGGCATGACGATGATCGTGGTGACCCACGAGATGGGCTTCGCGCGGGAGGTCGCCGACCAGCTGGTCTTCATGGACGGCGGGCTGGTCGTGGAGCGCGGCGCGCCGCGGGAGGTGCTGGCCAATCCGCAGCAGGAGCGCACCCAGGCGTTCCTGTCGAAATTGCTGTGACACAGCCGAAAAGATCCGCGAACCGGCCCCCGGCGTTGCTGCCACGATAGGGACATGGTCGAACCGCCCCAGGACGTCGTCGCCAAATTGTCGACGGAGATCACCGACATCTCGGGCCGGCTGGCCCGTGCCGCCGCCGAGCTGCGTGCGCTGCAGCGGCAGCTCGCGGCGCCGCAGTCGGCTCCGGTACCGCAACCGGCTCCGGTCCCGACGCCCCAGCCGGTGCCGTACTGGCAGCCCGACCAGGCGGCCGCCTACTGGCAGCAGTACTACGCGACGGAAGCTGCGAGCAACCCTGCCGCGCCACCCGCCGCAACACCTGCAGGTGCACCGGCCCAGCCGGTGGTACCGCAGCCAACCGGCCGTTCGAACGAGGGACTGATCGGGAAGGTGCTGGCGACCGCGGGCGTGGCCGTCACGCTGATCGGCGTCGTGCTGCTGCTGGTGCTGGCGGCGCAGGCCGGGCTACTGCGGCCGGAACTGCGCGTCGCCGGCGGCGCGGTGTTCGCGGCGGCGCTGGTCGGCGCCGGGATGTGGTTCTACCGCCGGCCCGGCGGCCGCGTCGGGGCGGTCGCGCTGGCCGCCACCGGCGTGGCCGCCGCCTACATCGACGTGATCGCCGCGACCACCGGCTACGGCTGGTTGCCGCCGGGAGTGGGGCTGGTGCTGGCCGCCGTGGTGGCGGCCGCCGGGCTGGCGCTGACGCGGCGCTGGAACAGCCAGGCGCTCGGCCTACTCGTGATCGGCCCGCTGCTGGTGCTCGCGCCGATCGTCACCGACGGCGTCACGATGCTGCTGATCGGCTTCATGCTGGCCCTGGCCGCGGTGTCGCTGCCCGTCCAGCTCGGCCGCAACTGGCTCGGGCTGCACGCCGCGCGGATCGCCGCCCCGACGCTGCCGCTGCTGTTGGCGATCGCCGACGCCCAGTTCGACGCGGATACCGACGGGTGGGCGCTCGGTGCGGCCTGTGCGGTTGCGGCGTTCCTCGCAGTCGTCGCAACGGTGCTGCTGCTGCGGTGGACCACCCCACCGGCCACCGTGGCGCTGCTGGGCATGGCCGGGGTGGTGCCACTGCTGGCCTGCGGTGCGGCGGTGCCGCGCGTCCTCGCCGCGCCGCTGCTGGGGGTGCTGGCCGTTGCCCTGGTGGCGACGGGCATCCTCGGCGCCCGGTTGCCCGGTGTCGCGGGGCCGGCGGCCGACGTCTTCAAGGCCACCGGCGGGATCGCCGCGGTGCTGACCGTCATGACAGCGCTGACCGCCGACGTCACCGCCCCGGTGTTGCTCGCGATGGCCGCCATCACCGCGGTCGCCGCCGGTGGCGACCGCACGCTGCGGTGGGTGGCGCTGGGCGTCGCGGCCGTCGGCGCCGTCTTCTTCCTCGCCTACGCCGGCCCGGGGGTGCTCGCGCGGCCGACGGAAACCACGGCGACCGAAGCGGTTTCGACGCTGGCCGCCGCCGTGCTGCTCGTCGTCTGTGCCGTCGTGCTGGTGCGGTCCTGGTCGCGCGATCCCGCCGTGTCGGCCGACACCGCAAAGGTCATGCTCTCGATCGGCGTGGTCGTCATCGCCTACGCGGTCACCGCGTTCACCGTCACCGCCGGGGTGCTCGCCGCCGGGGTGGACGGCTTCCTTGCCGGCCACACGGCCGCCACCATCTGCTGGATCGCGATGGCAGCCGCCCTCTTCGGGTACGCGGCGCGCCGGACCCGGGCCGATCGTCCGTTGCCGCTCGCCGGCGGCCTGGCGCTGACGGCCGCGGCCATGGCCAAGCTCTTCCTGTTCGACCTCGGGACCCTCGACGGCATCTTCCGCGTAGCGGTCTTCATCGTCGTCGGCCTCGTGCTGCTCGGCATGGGCGCCGGCTACGCGAAGCTGCTGAGCCAGCAGGACCGGCCGGAGCCGCCGACCTCCGACCAGCAAAGGGTTGGCTGACCTTCCGTGAGCCACCTGACACCGGTCAACGAATAAATCCGGTGCCGATCTGGTTAACACCAGGCAAGCGGACATCTGCGTGAGGAGAGACGACCGATGAGCACCGCCACCACCCACCGCCGCACCGAGGCCGAGATCCAGCATGCCCAGGCGTCCGAGGCGCTGACCCGCAGCCTGCAGCGCGTCCTCGTCGACCTGATCGAGCTGCACATCCAAGGCAAGCAGGCGCACTGGAACGTCGTCGGCACCAACTTCCGCGACCTTCACCTGCAGCTCGACGAGCTGGTCGACTTCGCCCGCGTGGGCAGCGACACGATCGCCGAGCGGATGCGCGCACTCGACGCGGTGCCCGACGGCCGCACCGACACCGTCGCGGCCACCACCAGCGTGCCGCAGCTCCCGGCCTACGAGCTCAGCACCGCCGAGACCGTCGACCTGATCGTCGCGCGCGTCTACGCCGTCGTCGACACCATGCGCGACGTCCACGACGCGGTCGACGCGGAGGATCCGACCAGCGCGGACATCCTGCACCAGCTGATCGAAGGGCTCGAGAAGCAGGCCTGGCTGATCAAGTCGGAGAACCGCAAGGTCTGACCCACCCATTCGGCACACCCGCCCGCACCTCTCGTGTGCGGGCGGGTGTTGTTTTGGGGCGGACGGCCCGGGTACCGCCTGACAGGTACGCCTGAGGAGGACCCGTGAACATCGTCACCAGCATCGGAAAACGCGTCACCGACGCGGTCGGCCAGGTCGTCGACCGCGCGAGCAGCAGTGGCGGTTCCCAGACCGTCACCATCGGCCGGCCGCCCGAGGCCGTGGCACAGCTGTGGCGCGACCCGCAGCAGCTGTCGCGGCTCCTCGGCGAGATCGGCGAGGTGACGCAGGACGGGGACACCTACCGGTGGACGCTCGGCGACGACGCGACGAGCTGGGAGACCCGCCTGCAGGTGGAGGGCGACCGGTTGCGGTTCGTGGGTGACAACGCCACCGAGCTGACGGTGACGCTGCGGCCGGCCCCCAACCAGCTCGGCACCGAGGTCACCCTGACGCCCAAGACGCCGCTGCCGGACCTGGTCACCGGTGCGGTGGCGTTCACGATGCTGTACCGCGCCCGGGCGCTGCTGCAGACCGGCGAAATCCCGACCATCCGGCAGAACCCGAGCGGGCGCGCGTCGGCGCGCTGAGAGGACGACATGAAAGCCCTGGTGTGGAACGGCGTCAACGAGCTGGCGGTCGAGACCGTCGACGACCCGACCCTTCTCAACCCGCACGACGTCATCCTGCGCGTCCGGCTGACCACCATCTGCGGATCCGACCTGCACTTCATCGACGGCTACCTGCCCGGCATGCGGGAAGGCGACGTCTTCGGTCACGAGTTCATGGGCGAGGTCGTCGAGGTCGGCCCCGAGGTGCGCGACGTCGCGGTCGGCGATCGCGTCGTGGTGCCGTCTTTCATCGCCTGCAACCAGTGTTGGTACTGCGACCACGAGCTGTACTCCTGCTGCGACACCACCAACCCGAACGCCGCGCTGCAGCAGCCGCTGCTGGGCTACCCGTCCGGCGGCATCTACGGCTACACCCACCCGTTCGGCGGGTACGCCGGCTCCCACGCGGAGTACATCCGCGTACCGTTCGGCGACGCCAACTGCTTCCCGATCCCCGGTGACGTCACCGACGAGCAGGCGCTGTTCCTGTCCGACGCCGTGCCCACGGGCTTCATGGGCGCCGACTTCTGCGACATCAGCGGCGGCGACACCGTCGCCGTGTGGGGGGCGGGCGGCGTGGGCGTCATGGCAGCCAAGAGCGCGCTGCTGCTCGGCGCCGACCGCGCCATCGTCATCGACCGCTACCCGGAACGGCTCGAGTTGGCGCGGCGGCTCGGCCTGGAGACCATCGACTACGGCGCGGTCGACAGCGTGCAGGAGTCGCTGCGGGAGATGACCGGCGGTCGCGGACCCGACGCCTGCATCGACGCCGTCGGCATGGAAGGACACAGCACCGGTGTGCAGGAACTGTACGACCGTGCCAAACAAGCGTTGCGGTTGTCGACCGACCGCGCGAGCGCGTTGCGGCAGGCGATCCTGGCGTGTCGCAAGGGCGGCGTGGTGTCGGTGCTGGGCGTCTACGGCCTCACCGACAAGTTCCCGATGGGCGTCGTGACGAACAAGGGCCTGACCGTGAAGTCGGCGCAGCAGCACGGCCAGCGGTACATGCAGCGGCTGTTCGACTACGTGCAGCAGGGCGACCTGGACCCGGCGGCGCTCATCACCCACGACCTGCCGCTGACGGAGGGGGTGCGGGCCTACCAGCTGTTCAAGGAGAAGCAGGAGGGCTGTATTCGAGTTGCGATGCGGCCCTGACCTCGTCGTCGGGCGACGCCGACCGCCGGCGACCGGTCAGGAACCAGGTGTGCATGACGCCTTTGCCCTTGACGGCGACGTCGCCGCGCTCCTCGAACGTGAAGTCGTCGCGCAACCGCCGGTACACCTCGTCGGGCACCTGGATGCGGCCGACGGCGTCGGTGGACTCCATCCGCGAGGCCACATTCACGGCGTCGCCCCAGACGTCGTAGAAGAACCGGCGGGAGCCGACCACCCCGGCGACCACCGGTCCCACCCCGATGCCGATGCGCAGCGGCACCGGCTCGGCGGTCGGTCCGCCGAGCGCCTGCACCGCGGCCACCATGTCCAGCGCCAGGTCCGCGATGGCGTGCAGATGGTCGGGGCGGGGATCCGGCACCCCGCTGACCACCATGTACGAGTCGCCGCTGGTCTTGATCTTCTCCAGCCCGCGCTGGTCGACGAGCCGGTCGAACTGGCCGTAGAGCTGGTCGAGGAACCGCACCAGCTCGGTAGGTGAGGTCTCGCTGGCGCGTGCGGTGAAGCCGGCGATGTCGGTGAACAGGACCGAGGCGTCGTCGTACTTATCGGCGATCACCTCGTGGTCGGGGTCCTTGAGCCGAGCGGCGATGCTCGCGGGCAGCATGTTGGCGATCAGCGCCTCGGAGCGGGCGTATTCGAGCTCCATCGCCGTCTCCGCGCGGTCCGTCTCGCGCATCGCGTACCACACGGCGGCGAACAGCATCACGCACGACGTCGCCGCCGACGAGATGAATCCGACGGTCAGCGTCCAGGGCGGTTGCAGTCCCCGATCGCCGGGCACCAGGACCTCCAGCACGACCGTCAGCACGACGCCGGTGGCGGCGACCAGCGACGCCAGCTTCACCCGTTCGGTGCCGAGCACCAGCACCCCGATCGACGCCGACACCAGGAAGTAGAACTGCAGACCGCTGTCGGTGCCGATGTGCCAGCACGACGCGAACACCGACGCGTAGGCAAAGACGATGAAGGTGAGCGGCGCGACGAGTTCGCCGAACCCGTGCAGCAGCGGGATCAGCAGGAATACCACGGCGCTCGCGACGTTGATCAACGCCAGCTGCCACAGCGGGTGGACGGTCAGCAGCTGGAAGGCCCCGAAGCCGCCACTGACCACGGCGGCGATCCACGCGGTGATGTCGAGCACGCGCTGCCGCCGCGCCACGCTCTCGACGTAGTGCTGGGTGCGGCCGGAGACGCCGGGCCGAAACCGCGTGGACGACGCGCAGTCCGTCCAACGCTGCCCCGGATGTGCCATCGCGACAGCCTAGGTCGCCGCGGCGGTCGCCGGGCCCGCATCGCTCACCCGCCGTAGGGCCCGGGCGATCTTGCCGAGCTCGGCGACCAGGATGCGGCCGGCGGCGTTGCCCGGCGGCAGCTCTCGGGCCCGATCCTGCAGCCGCTGGTAGCTCGCCGCCAGGTCGGCGATATCCAGCCGCCACGGCTCGACCGGGCTCAACGGGTCGGTGCTCAACGTCTCCAGGTAGTCGTCGACCGCGGCGACGAACTCGTCGCCCAGCACGGTGGGGTCGACGGGAGGTTGGCGTTCGATGGCCGCGCACGCTTCGGTCATGGTGTTCAGCGTGACCCGCAGCGACCGCAGCCAGGACCGCTGCGCGGCCGTCTTGTTCCGCATCGCGCCGTCGGCCGCTTCGAACGCCGAGCGCGCCCGCGCGGCCCGCTGGGACGCGGTGCGCAGGCACGCCGCCGCGTCGCCGTGGCGGTGCAGGTGGCTGTCGACCGTGGCGACGGCGTATTCGACCTCGGCCCGCAGCAGCTCGTCGGCGCGCTGAGCGAGCCGGGTGAGCGGCGTGTCCGGGAAGACGACGTGGGCGCTGACGGCCAACGCTCCGCCGATCACGGCGGCCAGAAGTGCCCGGTACGGCGCCGCGTCCGTCGGGTGGCTCGTGGCGGCCAGCAGGGTCAGCGCCGCCGACAGTGCCGCGATCACCGCGAAGTAGCCGGTTCCGGTGGCCGCGTAGGCCAACCCGAGCAGCGCGACCGCCAGGACGACCGCGACCAGGCCGCCGGGTTGCCACACCAGCATGGGCACCGTGACGGCCGCGATGCCGGTGAGCGCCCCGGCCATCCGCACGGCGCACCGGGTGTAGGTGTGCGCCGTCTCCGGGCGCAGCAGCAGAACCGCCGCGAGGGCGATCCAGTAGCCGTACGCCACGTGACCGAAGCGGGCCAGCGCGGCGGCGAGCCCGGCGGCCGCGGCGAGCCGCACGCCGTGCCGCAGCACCGGTGACCGCCAGGTGCACTGCGCGACGATGGCGTCGAGGCCCGACCCGATGAGGTGGGTGACGCCGCGGCGGCGCAGCTGTTCGAGGCTGCCCGACACCGGGCGCCAGCCGTGGAATTGCAGCGCCGCGGCCTCGTGCAGCTGATCCGACAGCCGGCCGATCGCCGGCTGATCGTGGTCTCCCGAGTCCCGGCGGAGCGCGTCGACCCGCTGCAGTGCGCGTTCGGCGTCCGCGATCGCGCCGTGGCCGCCGTCGGCGATCGCCCGCAGCGCAGCGGCGGCCGCGGTGAGCACCTCGGGGTGGCCGCGCACCGCGGCGAGCGTCACGCCGATGCGTTCGGGCTGGCCGTACCAGCGCCGGAACTCGACGGGTCGGCGCCCGGCCTGCCGGCCGGTGTGGGCGAAGGCCTCGCGCAACGCGATGAGCGGCGTGCGGGCCACCGCGGCGTCGGGGTCGGCGACCAGGCGGGTGGCGCTGTCGGCGAGCGACTCGTAGGCCGCGGTCAGGGCGGCGCGCTGGGCTCGCCAGCGCCGGCGCGGCCACACCGCGAGCAGGACGGCCTGCAGGCCGCCACCGGCGACGGCGGCCACCGCGGTGGCGGCAGCGTCCGCCGGCGGAATCGGCAGCGGGGGAGCGACGACCACCAGCGCCGAGGCGGCGGTGGCGATCAGGCCGGCATGGTTGCCCAGCGCCCAGTGCAGTCCGGCGACCAGGCACCACAGCGGCACCGCCACGACGAAGACGGCGTCGTGGGCCGTGGCGAGCAGCGCGAGAAGGACGGCCAGCCCCAATTGCAGCGATACCCCCAGCACCAGTCCCAGCCGCCCGCGGGGACTGTCCTGCAGCGCGGTGGCACCGGCGACGGCGGCCGCGCCCATCGACAGCATCGCGGCGGCGGGGCCGATCCAGCCGTAGGTCGCAGCGCCGACGGCGAGCACCCCGAGGAGGCTCCGCGCAACCGCGGGGCCGTCCACCGCCGGCCAGCGTCGCGTCGCCGCGACCGTGATCGCCATCACCCGATTCTAACGATGACGACCGTCACGCCGCGGGGTTGTCCGGCAGCTGCAGGCGAGTGCAAACAGCCGCAGCGGCGACAGCACCCGCACCATCGGGTACTCGGCCTCCGCCGCCGCCATCCTGACCGACGTCACCATCGACGAGGACGGCGTCACCTACGGCGCCAGCGCCTGGAAGTCGAACGGCCGCGACCGCCGCTACTACCTGCAAGGAGGACCCGATGAGTGACGATCTTGAGGCGAAGCTGGCCGCGGTGGCTGCCGATGCGGCGGCCGGCGAAGACGACCAGACCGACCGGCCGCTGCCGGAGCATGTGACGGTGAGCCGGCCGAACCGGGCGCGCAGCAAGGTGCTGCAGGTGCGGCTGAACCCGGAGGAGCTGGAGGCGCTGGAGCGCGTCGCCGAGCGCCGGGGCCTACCGGTATCGACGGTGGCCCGCGAGCAGCTGCTTCGCCTGGTGGCTGAGGAGCGTGTGCCGTCGGCCGCCGATGACCTAACCGGGCTGGTGACGACCCTGACATCGGTGGCGGCCCTGATTCAGGAGGCGGTAGAAGCGCGGAACCGCGCTGAGATGCGGAGTCACATCACCCAGAAGTGACACCCTTCGCGGCATGGCGAAGGGCAGGCGGGCCGCGGCCACCCTTTGCGCCGCTACGGACCTTGCACGCGTGGATGGAGTTCGACGACACCCATACCTCGTGGTAACAGCGATTGTGTGGGGCTTGTTCTTTGTTGGCCAAATGATGCCAGCGCGGGATGGTTACTACCAGTGGCCCTGAGGGGCGATTACCTTGCTAAGTTTCTACGCCGTTGCAATGTGGCCGTTCATCCTCGGGGCGGTGTCGCTGAGTCGATACCGGGCGCGACAGCGAGCCCGCCGAGAGCTTATTGCTCGCGCCGAGTGGCAGCACCGGCTCTATATGCAGGACGATCCCCGCGGCACGTTCGGCTGCTTCTATCCGTCTTACTACCAGTGGTGACCACCGCCGGACTCGTCCTCCATATTTCAGAGGCGCGATGTCTCGGCGGTGGCCACCCGGTGTTTCAGGCGTGAGCCTGAAGTCTCACGAGTGAACTAGTCACTCAAGCGCTAACTCAGAAAGTCGGCCGG
This sequence comes from Mycobacterium sp. MYCO198283, assembly GCF_021213805.1. Classification (GTDB taxonomy): domain Bacteria; phylum Actinomycetota; class Actinomycetes; order Mycobacteriales; family Mycobacteriaceae; genus Mycobacterium. The sequence goes on along the minus strand of NZ_JAJQJI010000007.1, from coordinate 63,221 downwards.
CGCAGGAAGTGCGGTGCCGCCGATCTCACAGATGCTCTTCGGGATACGGCCGGCAGTGAACGCCAGGTAGCCGTAGACCTGCAGCAGGACCGTCAGGGTCGTGGTCCGAGTCTCCTGCAGGGCACGAGTGCGGACACTCGACTCGAACAGCAGCAGGTCACTGGCGCGCAGAACGTGGACGACGTCCTCGTTATTGCCCGCGCCCAGATTGGTCGGCAGGTTCGGGTCGGTCACGACCGGAAGGCCGTGCATCTGACCAACGACCTGCTGCGACACAACGCCGCCGAACTCGCCGAGCTGATTCCCCGATGGGCCACTCGGCACGACGAGGGGGCGACCATTGCTGTCAAGCTCGGAGGACGGCGAAGTCAAGCAGCGTGGCAGTGGCGCCTTTTCGGCGTCTCGGGTGATCCAGTCCTATCAAGCGGTCGCAAGTGTTGAAGTATGCTGTGCGGACTAAGAACATTCAAGATAACGTCACTGAGGGCGTCGTTGTGCCGAGCAGGAAAAATGACGGCAGCCGTGAGGGACTATCGCACAGGCAATTGCAGGCGCTCGTGGCCGAGACAGGCCATTTCGAGGCGCTGACGTTGACGCTGGGTTACTGCGGGCTTCGGTTCGGTGAAGCGGTTGCTCTGCGGTGGCGTGACATCGACATGGACAAGCGGGTTTTAACGTTACGGCGTCGGTAACGAATGTGACGGGTCGGGGGGTCGTTGAGTCGACCACGAAAACGGATAAGCCGCGGCGGGTCGCCATTCCTAATATCGTGTGGGAGAAGCTGGTCGCAATCTCGGTGTGTACCAGCTGACGAGCGTGTCTTTCCGGGTAAGCGCGGGCTGCCCACGAATGGTGAGTACCGCTGGGTGTTCGATGCGGCGGCGGAGCGGGCATGACTGTATGCGGTCGTTGGTGGTTGAGGTTGATGTACTGTGCATACGATCTGCATACGGTCGGCTAGTTCTGACCGGAGCCCATCAGCCCCTTATAGGGTCTGACCTGGCCTTTCTCGGTGCCCTCGGTGAGATTCGAACTCACACTGTACGGGTTTTGAATCCGTTTCCTCTGCCAGTTGGGATACGAGGGCGACGGCAGTCACGATAGTGGATGAGGGCCGGTTGACCGACGTCACAGCCCCGCGCTCGCCGCCGGGGCCGCCGGACGACACAATGACCGGATGACCGCAAGCGACAGCACTGCGCCTGCCCCCCGTCGCGTCCTCATCGCCGAGGACGAAGCGCTCATCCGGCTGGACCTGGCAGAGATGCTGCGTGAAGAGGGCTACGACGTGGTCGGCGAGGCCGGCGATGGGCAGGAGGCCGTCGACCTGGCCGAAGCGCTGTCACCCGACCTGGTGATCATGGATGTGAAGATGCCGCGCCGGGATGGCATCGACGCCGCCGCCGAGATCGCCGGCAAGCGCATCGCGCCCATCGTGGTGTTGACCGCCTTCAGCCAGCGCGACCTCGTCGAACGTGCTCGCGACGCCGGCGCCATGGCCTATCTGGTGAAGCCGTTCTCCGTCTCGGACCTGGTGCCCGCGATCGAGCTGGCGGTCAGCAGGTTCGGCGAGATCTCGGCGCTGGAGAAGGAGGTCGGCGAGCTGTCCGACCGGCTGGAAACTCGCAAGCTGATCGAGCGCGCCAAGGGCCTGCTGCAGGCCACGCAGGGGCTGAGCGAACCCGAGGCGTTCAAGTGGATCCAGCGCGCCGCCATGGACCGCCGCACCACCATGAAGCGGGTCGCCGAGGTGGTCCTGGAGACCCTGGACACGCCCAAGGACTCCGCCCCGTCGACCTGAGCCGCCCGAATACCGGACCGCCGATGCGGGCGCCGCGCGTGTCAACACCGCGCGGTCGCGCCGCGGGTTGGTTATGTTCATCGCGAGAAAACCCCTTCGACCGGGAGGTATGAGGTGCGCCGTCGCGCCACACGGAGCGCATTCGCGCTGACCACTGCAGGACTTCTGACGCTGACACTGGCGGGGTGTCAGCAGTCGACGCCGCAGGAGAACCAGCCGAACCTGAAGATCGTGGAGCAGGTCCAGATCGACCAGAACGGCGCCGAGATCCAGTCGGCCCAGGGCGCTGCGCCCGCCAACCCGGCAGGGGACGGTAAAGCCACCTGCCCGCCGCTCTCGATCGCGATGGCCGGTGCGCTCAACGGTCCCGACGCGGCGTTGGGCATCAACATCAAGAACGGCGTGCAGCTGGCGATCGACGAGCACAACGCCGCCAACCCGGGCTGCCAGGTGTCGCTCAAGACCTTCGACACCGAAGGAGATCCGCAGAAGGCCAGCAACATCGCCCCGCAGATCGTCGACGACCAGTCGATCGTCGGCCTCGTCGGCCCGGCGTTCTCCGGCGAGACCAAGGCCACCGGTGAGGTCTTCAACCAGGCCGGCCTGGTGGCGACCACGGCCTCGGCCACCAACCCGACGCTCAGCCAGAGCGGTTGGCGAACCTTCTTCCGCGGCCTCGCCAACGACGCGGTGCAGGGCCCGTCGGTGGCCAACTACCTGAAGAACACCCTCGGCTACCAGAAGATCTGCGTCGTCGACGACAGCTCGGACTACGGCCTCGGGCTGGCGACGGCGGTCCGCGACACCCTCGGACCGGTCGCTGACCCGGGCTGCAACATCTCGGTCAAGAAGGGCGACAAGGACTTCTCGGCGGCGGTGACCCAGGTCAAGAACGCCGCGCCGAACGCGGTGTTCTACGGCGGCTACTACTCCGAGGCGGCGCTGTTCGTCCAGCAACTCAAAGACGGCGGCTTCACCGGCACCTTCGTCTCGGCCGACGGCACCAAGGATCCCGAGTTCGTCAAGCAGGCCGGCGAAGCGGCGAAGGACGCCATCCTGTCCTGCCCCTGCGGCCCGGCCACCGGCAGCTTCGCCGAGACCTACACCAAGAAGTTCAGCATGGATCCCGGCACCTACAGCACCGAGGGCTACGACCTGGGCACCATTCTGCTCAAGGGCATCGACTCCGGCGCCGTCACCCGGCCCGCGCTGTTGGACTTCGTCCGCACGTACAACGGCCAGGGCGTGGCACGGCAATATCAGTGGACGCCCAACGGTGAGCTCACCACCAACCTGATCTGGATCTTCAAGGTCCAGTAGCCGAATCGCCGCGAAGCGTCCGGGCCTTGCCGGCTCGGGCGCTTCGCGCTGATCGCCCCCGACAACGAGGAGCCGCCGCGGATGATCGAGATGGCGCAGCAGTGCACCGACACCTGCCTGGCCGCCAACATCAACTTCAACCTCGAGAACCTGCGGGGTGGCTTCTGGCAGCTCACGATCGACGGACTGTCGTGGGGCGCGATCTACGCGCTGGTCGCGGTGGGCTACACGCTGGTCTTCGGCGTGCTGCGGCTGATCAACTTCGCCCACTCCGAGATCTTCATGCTCGGCATGTTCGGTGCCTACTTCGCGCTCGACATCATCCTGGGCTTCACCCCGAGCGGTAACGCCTACAACCCGGGCGTGGCGCTGGCGGTGCTCTACCTCGCCGTGGCGATGCTGGGTGCGATGGTCGTGTCGGGCGGGGCGGCCGTCGGCCTGGAAGCCGTCGCCTACCGGCCGCTGCGACGACGGAACGCCCGGCCGCTGACCTTCCTCATCACCGCGATCGGCATGTCCTTCGTGCTGCAGGAGTTCGTGCACTTCGTGTTGCCGAAGCTCCTCCCGGGCTACGGCGGCAGCAACGCGCAGCAGCCGATCATCCTGGTACAGCCGAAGACGCAGTTCACCGTCTTCGGAGCCGCGGTCTCCAACGTGACGCTGGTGATCGTCGTCGCCGCGTTGATCTTCGCCGTGATCACCGACATCGCGATCAACCGCACCAAGTTCGGCCGGGGCATCCGGGCTGTAGCGCAGGACCCGGCGACGGCCACTCTGATGGGGGTGTCGCGGGAGCGGATCATCATGACGACTTTCCTCATCGGCGGCCTGCTCGCGGGCGCCGCGGCGCTGCTGTACACGCTCAAGGTGCCGCAGGGAATCATCTACTCGGGCGGGTTCCTGCTGGGCATCAAGGCGTTCTCGGCGGCGGTGCTCGGCGGCATCGGCAACCTTCGCGGTGCGCTCCTGGGCGGGCTGCTCCTCGGGATCTTCGAGAACTACGGTCAGGCGGTGTTCGGCACGCAGTGGCGTGACGTCGTCGCGTTCGTCCTGCTGGTGCTCGTCCTGCTGGTCCGGCCGACCGGCATCCTGGGGGAGAGCCTCGGAAAGGCGAGAGTATGAGCCGTACCGATACGCTGCTGGCCCCCGGCGACCGGCTGCGCGGCTGGTGGTCGGAGCGCAGCCGACCACAGAAGTGGGCGCTCGGCGTGGCGATGTTCGCGCTCCTGGCGCTGCTGCCGCTGTTCCCGCCGCCGTTCCTCAACACGCCGGGCATCAGCTTCGGCGGCACCATGGCGCAGTTCGCCATGGTCGCGATCATCGCGATCGGCCTGAACGTCGTCGTCGGGCAGGCCGGCCTGCTCGACCTCGGCTACGTCGGCTTCTACGCGGTCGGTGCCTACACCGTCGCCCTGTTGACCAGCCCCGACAGCCCGTGGAACCGGTTGGGGACCGGCATGTTCGACGAGCGCTGGGCCTGGCTGTCCTGCGTCCCGCTGGCCATGGCGATGACCGCGCTGGCGGGGCTGGTGCTCGGATTCCCGACGCTGCGGCTCCGCGGCGACTACCTCGCGATCGTCACCCTCGGGTTCGGCGAGATCATCCGGCTGATGGCCGACAACCTGTCCGACGTCACCAACGGCCCCCGCGGCCTCAACCAGGTCGCCTATCCGCGGCTGGCAGAACGGGAGACCCTGCCCGAGGGCGTGTTCTCCAGCGGCAACTCGTCGGGCACCGCCAACTACGGCACCTGGTGGTTCTGGCTCGGGCTGCTGCTCATCGTCGCCATCCTGCTGCTGGTCGGGAACCTCGAACGCAGCCGGGTCGGACGCGCCTGGGTGGCCATCCGTGAGGACGAGGACGCCGCCGAGGTGATGGGCGTCAACACCTTCCGGTTCAAGCTCTGGGCGTTCGTGATCGGCGCCGCCATCGGCGGTCTCTCCGGGGCGCTGTACGCGGGCCAGGTGCAATACGTCGCGCCACCGACCTTCAACATCATCAACTCGATGCTGTTCTTGTGCGCGGTGGTGCTCGGCGGGCAGGGCAACAAACTGGGCGTCATCTTCGGGGCCTTCGTCATCGTGTACCTGCCCAACCGGCTGCTCGGCGTCGAAGTGCTCGGCATCAACCTCGGCGACCTCAAATACCTGTTCTTCGGGCTGGCGCTGGTGGTGCTGATGATCTTCCGGCCGGAGGGACTGTTCCCGGTGCGTCAGCAGCTGCTCAGCTACGGCCGATCCGCCCGGGACCTGCTGCGCGGCAGCCGGGACGCCGACGCGAAGGAGGCGGCCTCATGACCGAGGCGCTGCCCGAGGACACCGGTGTCATCGACGAGGAACTCGCCGCGCTGCACCGCGACGTCAACGTCGACGAGGGCGAGGCGCTCTTGGAAGTCGTCGACTTGACGGTGCGCTTCGGCGGCCTCGTCGCCCTCGACGCGGTCACCTTCGACATCCGTCGAGGCGAGATCCTGGGTCTGATCGGACCCAACGGGGCCGGCAAGACCACCTGCTTCAACGCGATCACCGGTGTCTACCGCCCCAGCGGCGGACACGTCAGGTTCGACGGCGCTCCGCTCGGCCGCATCAAGCGCCACCAGATCACCCGCCGGGGCATCGCGCGCACCTTCCAGAACATCCGGCTGTTCGGCGAGATGACCGCGCTGGAGAACGTGGCCGTCGGCACCGATGCGCGGCACCGGACCTCGGTGCCCGGCGCGTTGGTCCGCTCACCGCGGCACCGCCGGGAGGAACGCGACGCCGTGGAACGGGCGGCGGCGCTGCTGCAGTTCGTCGGGATCGCCCACCGCGGCGACGAAAAGGCGAAGAACCTGTCCTACGGCGATCAGCGGCGTCTGGAGATCGCCCGCGCGCTGGCCACCGAGCCGAAACTGCTATGCCTCGACGAGCCGGCCGCCGGGTTCAACCCGGGGGAGAAGGCCGCACTCATCGACCTGATCCGGAAGATCCGTGACGACGGCTACACGGTCCTGCTCATCGAGCACGACATGCGGCTCGTCATGGGCGTGACAGACCGGATCGTCGTCCTGGAGTTCGGCCGCAAGATCGCCGACGGTCTGCCCAAGGACATCCGCGAGGATCCCGCGGTGATCGCCGCCTACCTGGGGGTGCCCGATGACGAACTCCACTGACCGCACACCCATCCTCGAACTGCGCGACGTCGCCGTGAACTACGGCAGGATCGAAGCGCTGCACGGCATCTCGCTCGTCGTCCACGAAGGCGAGCTGGTGACGCTGCTGGGCAGCAACGGCGCCGGCAAGACCACCACCATGCGGGCGATCTCGGGGCTGCGGCCGCTCAGCCGCGGCTCGGTGTGGTTCGAGGGCCGGGACATCTCACGCGTCAAAGCGCATCGGCGGGTCGCCGACGGACTCATCCAGGCACCCGAGGGGCGAGGCGTCTTCCCCGGCATGTCCGTCGTCGAAAACCTCGAAATGGGCTGCTACGGGCGGAAATTCGCGTCCCGCGCCGAGCACCGCGAACGGCTCGACTGGGTGTTCGCCACCTTCCCGCGGCTGGCCGAGCGGCGCAGCCAGGTCGGCGGCACGCTCTCGGGCGGCGAGCAGCAGATGCTGGCGATCGGTCGGGCGCTGATGGCGCGACCACGGGTGCTGCTGCTCGACGAACCGTCGATGGGCCTCGCGCCGATGGTCATCTCGCAGATCTTCGGCATCATCGCCGAGATCAACGCCCAAGGCACCACGGTGCTGCTGGTCGAGCAGAACGCGCAGCAGGCGCTCAGCCGCTCCGATCGGGCATACATCCTGGAGACGGGGGAACTCACGCGCGAGGGACCCGCCCGTGAGCTCCTGCACGACGACAGCGTGCGGGCGGCGTACCTCGGGGTCGCCTGAGGCGGCACAGTGTCCAGGGGGGCGACATGGTGAGCAGCCGGGTGGGGCGTCGCCGCCTGACCGCGCTGGCCCTGGCTGCGATGCTCTGCGGCGGTGTCGTCGCCGCCGTCCGCCTGCACACCCCGGACCTGCACGTCGTGCCCGTCGCCCGGATCGGGCTCGACGGGGCGGTGCGCACCGATACCCCGACGGCCGCCGACCCGGCCGGCGACGGCGCCGCGGTGTGCGCACCGGTGTCGCTGGCGTTCCTCGGTCCGCTCAGCGGCGACGACGCCGGGCTGGGAGCCGACATCCGCGACGGCGTCCGGTCGGCCGTCGACCGCCACAACACCACGAATCCCGGCTGCCAGGTGCAGCTCAAGGAGTTCGACACCGGCGCCGACGAGCAGCGCAGCCGGCAGCTGGCCGGCGACCTGGTCGCCGACGTCTACACCCTCGGCGTCGTGGGCCCGGTGCTGTCGGACGTCGTCGAGGCCACCGCCGGGGCGTTCGAGAGCGCCGGCCTGGTCACCGCCACCGCATCCGCCCGGCGCGACGCGCTCGCCGAGCGGGGCCGCCGCACGTTCTTCCGCGGGCTGGCCGGAGTCGCCGCACAGGGCCGGGCGGTGGCCAACTACCTCACCGCCACACTCGACGCGGCGACGGTGTGCGTCACCGACGACGGCACGGCGTTCGGCACGGCGATGGCACATGCGGTCGCGGCCACGCTGGGTCCGGCCGAGTGCGGCGCAGCCGTCGGCCTGGCCGACCCGGACGCCGCGGCGCAGCGCCTGGCGAGCGAGGCGCCGGGCGCGGTGTTCGTCGGCGGCCGGGCCGAACCCGCGGCGCAGCTGTCGCGGCGTCTGCGGGAGCTCGGCTGCCCGGCAACAGTTCTCACCGCGGACTTCGTGCCGCCGGCCGAGCCGGTCGACGGCTCCGAGGGCATGCTGCTGTCCGATCCGTACGGCCCGACGCCGGCCGGCTTCGTCAGCTCCCACGCGGCGATCGGCTACGACCTCGCGACCGTCATGGTGCGCGGCATCGACGCCGGTGCGCTCACCCGCGCGCAGCTCGTCGACTGGATCCACCGCTACGACGGGCAGGGCGTGACCAACCACTACGCCTGGGATACCACCGGCGAACTGGTCGACCCGACGGTGTGGATCTCGCGGGTCGAGGAGCGCTAGTCAGCGCGCTTGCCGCTTTCGCCCGCTCAGCGCACTTGCGGCTTTCGCGCGCTCTCAGCGTGCGACCACCACCGCGGAGCCGTGCCCGAACAGCCCCTGGTTGGCCGTCACGCCGACCGTCGCGTTCTCGACCTGGCGACCGGTCGCCTGCCCGCGCAGCTGCCAGGTGAGCTCACAGACCTGCGCGATCGCCTGCGCGGGGATCGCCTCGCCGAAGCACGCCAACCCACCCGACGGGTTCACCGGGATGCGGCCGCCGAGGGTGGTCGCGCCGCTGCGCAGCAGGCTCTCCGCCTCGCCCTTCGGGCACAGCCCGAGGTGCTCGTACCAGTCGAGCTCCAGCGCCGTCGACAGGTCGTACACCTCGGCGACGCTGAGGTCCTCGGGCCCGATGCCCGCCTCGGCATAGGCCGCGTCGAGGATCTGGTCCTTGAACACCCGGTCCGGTCCGGGCACCACGGCCGTCGAATCGGTGGCGATGTCCGGCAGTTCGGGCAGGTGCTGCGGATACCGCGGCGTGACGGTGCTGACGGCCCGCACCGACGGCACGCCGGTCACCGACCCCAGGTGTTTCTCCGCGAACGCCTTGCTCGCGACGACCAGCGCGGCCGCGCCGTCGGACGTGGCGCAGATGTCGAGCAGCCGCAGCGGATCCGACACCACCGGGCTGGCGAGCACGTCCTCGACCGAGCTCTCCTTGCGGTAGCGGGCGTTGGGGTTGTTCAGCCCATGGCGGGCGTTCTTGACCTTCACCTGGGCGAAGTCCTCGAGCGTGGCGCCGTGGAGATCCATCCGCCGCCGCGCCAGCAGCGCGAAGTACACGGTGTTGGTGGCGCCGATCAGGTGGAAGCGCTGCCAGTCGGGATCGTTGCGGCGTTCCCCGCCCACCGGGGCGAAGAAGCCCTTCGGCGTGGTGTCGGCGCCGACGACCAGCGCGACGTCGCACAGGCCGGCGAGGATCTGCGCGCGGGCGCTCTGCAGCGCCTGCGAACCACTGGCGCAGGCGGCGTAGCTGGAGCTGACCGGCGTGCCGTTCCACCCGAGCTTCTGGGCGAACGTCGCACCGGCGACGAAGCCGGGATAGCCGTTGCGGATGGTGTCGGCGCCGGCGACGAATTGGATCTGCCGCCAGTCGAGGCCCGCCTCGGCCAGCGCTGCGCGGGCGGCGACGACGCCGTACTCGGTGAAGTCGCGCCCCCACTTGCCCCACGGGTGCATGCCCGCGCCGAGGATGTAGACCGGTTCGGGGCTCATGGGATCCTCCAGGCGTAGACCTCGCGGTCGACGCCGTCGTCGTCGGTGTAGAGCGTCATGGTGGTCAGTTCCATCTCCATGCCGACCCGCAGGTCCGCGGCCAGCGTGCCCTCGACGACCTTGCCGAGGATGATCAAGCCCTCGTCGGCCAATTGCACGGCGGCGACGGCGAACGGCTCGAACGGGTCGGGCGACGGATACGGCGGCGGCGGGGCGTACCGGTTCTCGGTGTAGCTCCACAGCGTGCCGCGCCGCGACAGCGGCACCTGCTCCAGCTCGTCGCCGTCGCACGCCGGGTTGGGGCAGTTCGACGAGCGGGGCGGGAAGACATAGGTGCGGCATCGTGTGCACCTGCCGGCGATGAGCCGGGTCTGCCCGTCCGCGTCGGTGTCGAACCAACCGTCGACGGCCGGTAGTCGGTGGGCGGTGTCTGCTGGTCCTGGCACGCGGGTCAGCGTACCCATCGCGCGGCCCGGAACTGAAACGTGTTCCAGTATCAGTTCTGTGCCACGTCGAGCAGGATCCGCAGCAGCTCCTCGGGTTTGTCGCGCATCAGGTTGTGCTTGCCGTCCAGTTCGTGGCACGTCCAATGCGGATCGTTGCGGACGCGCTCGTACGACTGCCGCAGGGGCGACTCGCCGGGCCAGTCCAGTGCGTAGACGTAGTCGCGCCGCCGGAACCGGTTGAGGTCGACGTCGAACCGCAGCGGCTGCATCACCGTCGCGAGGGGATGGGCGGTCGCCCGCGGGTCGAAGAACGGCAGCGGCGGCACGCCGAAGCCGGTCTCGTCGACACCGACGTACCAGGCGCGCTCCTCGTCGTTGACGACGTGCCAGCACGCCTCGCCGTCGCGGGGCACCACGGCATCGAGGTACACCAGCGCATCGACGCGGTCGGGAATGCGGTCGGCGACGCCGGTGATCACCATGCCGCCGTAGCTGTGTCCGACGAGCACGAGATCGCCCGGCTCGCCGGGCAGCGCCGCGATCGCGGCGAGCACATCGGCGATGTGGGTGTCGAGGTTGACGCCGCCGCGCAGCAGGTGCGCGCGCTCGGCCACGCCGGTCAGGGTCACCGCCAGGACGTCGTGGCCAGCGCCGCGCAGCCCGGCGGCGAGGTCGTCGAAACACCAAGCGCCGTGGCACATTCCGGGGACGAGGACGAAGGTGGTCATGATCGGGTGCTCCTTGCGAGGTCGTCGGGGTAGGAGGTGGTATTTCGGTAAGAGGTGGTGATGTGGGCGAGGCCCGCGGCGGTGTTGCCACCGGCAGCGTGCATTGCCCGGTTGGCGTAGACGACGCGGGCGGTGTCGGGCCGTCGCCGCACCGCGTAGCGCGCCAGCCCGGCGGGGATGCCGTGGCGGTCGACCATCGCGGCGAGCACGGCGCCGTCGACGACGGCCTGCGACGCCCCGTTGGCGCCGACCGGGTACATCGGGTGCGCTGCATCGCCGAGCAGTGTGACGCGGCCGGCGGTCCACCAGGGCAGCGGATCACGGTCGACCATCGCGTGCCGGGTCACCGGATGGGTGCGGCGTATCAGCGCCGCCGCGTCGAGCCACCCCAGCGACCAGCTCGCCACGTGCCGGGCCACGGCGTCGGCGTCCACCGGTTCCGGTGAACTGACCGGGCCGGTGAACGGGCCGGGGGTACCGGCGGGTACCTGCAGGACCCAGTTGAGCAGGTCGTCGCCGATTCGGTACAGCACCATGCTGACCCCGTCGTCACCCACGACGATGACCATGCTGCGGCCGTCGAGGAACGCCGGGGCGGTCGTGGCGCCGCGATACATCTGGATGCCCGACCACAGCAGTGGGTCACCGTCGGGGTGCAGTTGTCGGCGCACGGTGGAGTGCAAGCCGTCCGCGCCGATCAGCGCCGCGGCGGTGACCTCCGATGCGACGGTGTCGACGCGGACCCCCTCGGCGCACTGGCGGAATCCGGTGACGGCAGTGCCGGTGCGCACGCTGTCGGCGCCCAGCCGGGCGTGCACCGCCGAGAGCAGCAGGGATTGCAGCCGGCCGCGGTGCACCGACAGCTGCGGATGGCCGTAGCCGCCGGCCACGCCGCGGGGCTCGACGTAGATCTCTGCTCCCCGGGCGTCGACGTAGCGGAGGTACTCCGGGGCGACGGCGATGTCCGCGAGCGCGGCTCCGAGGCCGAGCCGGTGGAGCTCGCGCACCGCGTGCGGCAGGAGGTTGATTCCGACGCCGAGCGGCTCCAACTGCTGCGCACGGTCCACGACGATCGCCCGGATGCCGCGCGCGTACAGCGCGAGCGCGGCGGTCAGCCCGCCGATGCCGGCACCCGCGACCACGACGGGCGCTTCGGATTTCGTCATCGTTGCTCCTTTCGTCTTCTCCTTCCACGGTGGCGGCATCAGCGCGATAAGTCCAATACATGTTGGTGCTCTATCCCATAATTCATGGTTATGGATCTGCGTCAGCTGGAGTACTTCACGGCGGTGGTCGACGAAGGCGGTTTCACCCGGGCCGCGGGAAAGCTCCTGGTCGCCCAGCCTGCGGTCAGCGCCGCCGTCGCCCGGCTGGAACGCGAGGTCGGTCAGCCGCTCCTGGACCGCCGCGGGCGGTCGGTCCGGTTGACGGCCGCAGGGGAGGCCATGTTGCCGCACGCGCGGGCCGCCCTGCAGGCCGTGGCCCACGCCGCCGCCGCGGTGGACGAGGTCGCCCAGCTGGTCCGCGGCACCGTCGCGATCGGCGCCGTCACGTCCCATCCCGTCGACCTCGCGGCGCTCCTCGCGGAGTACCACGACCGTCATCCCGGCGTCGAGATCACGCTCGGCACCGACGCCTCCGCCGCGCTGCTCGCCGGGGTCCGCGACGGCCGATTCGACGTCGTGATCGCCTCGATCGGGCCGCACGAAACGCCCGCGGGGCTGTCCGTCGAGGTCGTGACGGACGAGGCGATCGAGGCGGCGGTGGCACCGCGGCATCCGCTGAGCAGCCGCACCGCCCTGCACCCGGCCGACCTGGCGCGGCATCCGCTCATCGCGTTGCCGGTGGGCACCGGCATCCGCCACCAACTGGACACCCTGTTGGCCGCCGCCGGCGTGACGGCCCGGATCGCGTTCGAAGCCACCAACCCGCTGGAGCTCGCCGAGCTCGCCGCGCGCGGGCTGGGCGTCGCGATTGTTCCCAGCTCGGTGTCGCGGCACCGAGCCGGCCTGCGCGCGCTGCCGATCGATCCGCCGATACGGGGCCGGCTGGTGCTGGCATGGCGGTCGTCCGGCCCCGTCAGCCCGGCGGCGCGGGCGCTGATCGCCCTCGCCCGGCATCAGGTCGTCAGTGCCGGTGCCTAGAGTTGACCGCGTGAGCCCAGCCCGGTCCGGCGTGACGAAGACTCAGGCAGCCGCACAGGCGGCCGCCAAGGCGTCCACCAAACCGACACTGCTGCTGCTCGACGGCAATTCGCTGGCCTTCCGGGCGTTCTACGCGCTGCCCGCCGAAAACTTCAAGACCCAGGGCGGGCTCCACACCAACGCGGTGTACGGGTTCACCGCCATGCTGATCAACCTGCTGCGCGACGAGACGCCCACCCACGTGGCGGCGGCGTTCGACGTGTCGCGGCAGACCTTCCGGGCCGAGCGGTATCCCGAGTACAAGGCCAATCGCTCCAGCACACCCGACGAGTTCCGCGGCCAGATCGAGATCACCAAGGAGGTGCTCGCCGCGCTCGGCATCACCGTGCTGGCCGAAGCCGGCTTCGAGGCCGACGACATCATCGCGACGCTCGCCACGCAGGCCGCTGCCGAGGGCTTCCGGGTCTTGGTGGTCACCGGCGACCGGGACTCACTGCAACTCGTCACCGACGACGTGACGGTCCTCTATCCCCGCAAGGGCGTCAGCGATCTCACCCGGTTCACCCCGGACGCGGTGCAGGAGAAGTACGGCCTCACCCCGGCGCAGTACCCGGACTTCGCGGCGCTGCGCGGCGACCCGAGCGACAACCTTCCCGGCATTCCGGGCGTCGGCGAGAAGACGGCGGCGAAGTGGATCGTCGAGTACGGCTCGCTGCAGGGGCTCGTCGACAACGTCGAGGAGGTGCGCGGCAAGGTCGGCGACGCACTGCGCGCCAACCTGTCCTCGGTGGTGCTCAACCGCGAGCTCACCGACCTGGTGCGCAACGTCCCGCTTCCGCACACCCCGGACACCTTGCGGCTGCAGCCGTGGGACCGCGACCACATCCACCGGCTGTTCGACGACCTGGAATTCCGCGTGCTGCGCGATCGGCTGTTCGAGACGCTCGCCGCCGTCGAACCCGAGGTGGACCAAGGCTTCGACGTGCGCGGCGGGGCACTGGTGGCCGGCGAACTCGCCTCCTGGCTCGCCGAGCACAGCGACGGCCGACGCTTCGGGCTTGCCGTCGTCGGCGCGAACCGGGTGTTCGATTCCGACGCCACTGCGCTGGCGATCGTGTCGGCCGACGGCGACGGCCGTTACATCGACACCACGGCACTGCACCCCGACGACGAGGCCGCGCTGGCGTCCTGGCTGGCCGAAACCGGACCGCCCAAGGCCCTGCACGAGGCCAAGCTCGCAATGCACAACCTCGCCGGCCGCGGCTGGAACCTTGCCGGCGTCACCTCCGACACCGCGCTGGCCGCGTACCTGGTGCGGCCGGGACAGCGCAGTTTCTCCCTCGACGACCTGTCGCTGCGGTATCTGCGGCGCGAACTGCGCGCCGACAACCCCGAGCAGCAACAGCTGTCGCTGCTCGACAGCCTGGACGGCGGCACCGACGACCAGGCGGTGCAGACGCTGATCCTGCGGGCCGTGGCGGTGCTCGACCTCGCCGATGCGCTCGACATCGAGCTGGCCCGCATCGAGTCGTCGTCCCTGCTGGAGCGGATGGAGCTGCCCGTGCAGCGGGTGCTCGCGCAGCTCGAGGCGGCCGGTATCGCCGTGGACGTCGACAAGCTCACCGAGCTGCAGAGCGACTTCGCCGCGCAGATCCGCGACGCCGCCGAGGCCGCGTATGCGGTGATCGGCAAGCAGATCAACCTCGGTTCGCCCAAGCAGCTGCAGACGGTGCTCTTCGACGAACTGGAGATGCCGAAGACCAAGCGCACCAAGACCGGCTACACCACGGATGCGGACGCGCTGCAGTCGCTCTTCGACAAGACCGGTCACCCGTTCCTCCAGCACCTGCTAACCCACCGCGACGTCACGCGGCTGAAGGTCACCGTCGACGGCCTGCTCGCTTCGACGGCCGAGGACGGTCGGATCCACACCACCTTCAACCAGACCATCGCCGCGACCGGCCGGCTCTCGTCGACGGACCCGAACCTGCAGAACATCCCGATCCGCACCGACGCCGGCCGGCAGATCCGCGACGCCTTCATCGTCGGCGAGGGTTACAGCGAGCTCATGACGGCCGACTACAGCCAGATCGAGATGCGGATCATGGCGCACCTGTCGCAGGACGCCGGCCTCATCGAGGCGTTCCGCACCGGGGAGGACCTGCACTCGTTCGTGGCGTCGCGGGCGTTCGACGTCCCCATCGACGAGGTGACGCCGGAGCTACGGCGCCGGGTGAAGGCCATGTCGTACGGGCTCGCCTACGGCCTCTCGGCGTACGGGCTGGCCGCTCAGCTCAAGATCTCCACCGACGAGGCGAAGCTGCAGATGGAGCAGTACTTCGCCCGGTTCGGCGGCATCCGCGACTACCTGCGCGACATCGTCGACCAGGCCCGCAAGGACGGCTACACCTCGACGGTGTTCGGCCGCCGGCGCTATCTGCCCGAGCTCGACAGCAGCAATCGCCAGGTCCGCGAGTCGGCCGAACGCGCCGCGCTCAACGCGCCGATCCAGGGGAGCGCCGCCGACATCATCAAGGTCGCGATGATCGACGTCGACCGGGCGCTACGCGACGCCGGGCTGCGGTCGCGGATGCTGCTCCAGGTGCACGACGAGCTGCTCTTCGAGGTCGCCCCCGGTGAGCGGGACACCGTCGAAGCGCTGGTGCGCGACAAGATGGGCGGCGCCTATCCGCTCGACGTGCCGCTGGAGGTCTCGGTGGGCTACGGCCGCAGCTGGGACGCGGCGGCGCACTGACGGTCGGGCCGTCCGGCGAACCGCTCGCGCTGAGTTGGCCGCGCTGTCCCGCGGATACTTCGACCAGACCGAGTTGTGGAGCAGGACAGCAGACTTGCTGATCACCGCGCACCAGCTGGTGTGCTTCAAGGACTGACGGTCGATGCGGTCACCGTGCCAGGCGGGTTTGTCCCGGTTTACCGCGTCGCGTAGCCTCGTTCGGTACCTGTGTGCGCGTTTCGCAGGCACAACACGAAATCTCTGTCCCTACGATTGAACCTGTCCGGAGCAACCCAAACATATGCCAAGTCCCGCCGTCACCTCGCCGCAAGTAGCCGTCAACGACATCGGCTCTGCCGAGGACTTCCTCGCCGCCATCGACAAAACGATCAAATACTTCAACGATGGCGACATCGTCGAAGGGACCATCGTCAAGGTTGACCGTGACGAGGTACTCCTCGACATCGGCTACAAGACCGAGGGTGTCATCCCCTCCCGCGAACTCTCCATCAAGCACGACGTCGACCCGAACGAAGTGGTGTCCGTCGGCGATGAGGTCGAAGCCCTGGTCCTCACCAAGGAGGACAAAGAGGGCCGGCTGATCCTCTCCAAGAAGCGCGCGCAGTACGAGCGCGCCTGGGGCACGATCGAGGAACTCAAGGAAAAGGACGAGGCCGTCAAGGGCACCGTCATCGAGGTCGTCAAGGGCGGCCTGATCCTCGACATCGGGCTGCGCGGCTTCCTGCCCGCGTCGCTGGTCGAGATGCGCCGCGTCCGCGATCTGCAGCCGTACATCGGCAAGGAGATCGAAGCCAAGATCATCGAGCTCGACAAGAACCGCAACAACGTGGTGCTGTCCCGCCGCGCGTGGCTGGAGCAGACGCAGTCCGAGGTCCGCAGCGAGTTCCTCAACAAGCTGCAGAAGGGCGCCATCCGCAAGGGTGTCGTGTCCTCCATCGTCAACTTCGGCGCGTTCGTCGACCTCGGCGGCGTCGACGGCCTGGTGCACGTTTCCGAGCTGTCGTGGAAGCACATCGACCACCCGTCGGAGGTCGTGCAGGTCGGCGACGAGGTCACCGTCGAGGTGCTCGACGTCGACATGGACCGCGAGCGGGTCTCGTTGTCGCTCAAGGCGACGCAGGAAGATCCGTGGCGGCACTTCGCCCGCACCCACGCGATCGGGCAGATCGTGCCGGGCAAGGTCACCAAGCTGGTGCCGTTCGGAGCGTTCGTCCGCGTCGAGGAGGGCATCGAAGGGCTGGTCCACATCTCGGAGCTGGCCGAGCGCCACGTCGAGGTGCCCGACCAGGTGGTGTCGGTCGGCGACGACGCCATGGTCAAGGTCATCGACATCGACCTGGAGCGTCGCCGGATCTCGCTGAGCCTCAAGCAGGCCAACGAGGACTACACCGACGAGTTCGACCCGTCGAAGTACGGCATGGCCGACAGCTACGACGAGCAGGGCAACTACATCTTCCCCGAGGGCTTCGACGCCGAGACCAACGAATGGCTCGAAGGCTTCGACAAGCAGCGCGAGGAGTGGGAAGCCCGCTACGCCGAGGCCGAGCGGCGCCACAAGATGCACACCGCGCAGATGGAGCGGTTCGCGGCCGCCGAGGCGGAAGCCGCCAGCCGGCCCGCGACGCAGAGCTCCTCGTCGCGGTCCGACGATTCGGGCAGCGGCGGCGGATCGCTGGCCAGCGATGCGCAGCTCGCGGCGCTGCGGGAGAAGCTCGCCGGCAACTCCTGAACCAGGCAGTGACGCGGCGCCCCGGATCTTCGGATCCGGGGCGTTGTCGTTGCCGGCGGACCTGACAGACTGTGGTGATGCTGCGCATCGGCCTGACCGGCGGG
Organism: Mycobacterium sp. MYCO198283; assembly: GCF_021213805.1. GTDB lineage: Bacteria > Actinomycetota > Actinomycetes > Mycobacteriales > Mycobacteriaceae > Mycobacterium. The sequence continues at coordinate 45,899 of NZ_JAJQJI010000007.1, read as the reverse complement.
ATCGGCGCCGGGAAATCGACCGTGTCGGCCACGTTCAACGAGCTCGGGGGAATCGTCGTCGACGGCGACGCCATCGCCCGCGAGGTCGTCGAACCGGGCACCGAGGGGTTGGCGGCGCTCGTCGAGGCGTTCGGGGAGCAGATCCTGCGCGACGACGGCAGCCTCGACCGGCCGGCGCTGGCGGCGATCGCGTTCAGCGACGACCAGCAGCGCGCCACGCTCAACGGGATCGTCCACCCGCTGGTGGGTAAGCGCCGCGAGGAGCTGATCGCGGCCGCACCCGACGACGCCGTGATCGTCGAGGACATCCCGTTGCTCGTCGAGTCGCACATGGCGCCGTTCTTCCCGCTGGTCGTGGTGGTCCATGCCGACGTCGAAACCCGCGTGCAGCGGCTCGTCGCGGCGCGGGGGATGGCCGAGCCCGACGCGCGGGCCCGCATCGCGGCGCAGGCCGACGACGAGCAGCGCCGCGCGGTGGCCGACGTGTGGCTCGACAACTCGGCGAGCCAGGACGATCTGACGGCGCGCGCACGCCGGCTCTGGCACGAGCGCATCGTGCCGTTCGCCGAGAACGTGCGGGCGCAGCGGCCCGCGGCGGCGCCGAGCACGCTGGTGCCGACCAATCCGGAGTGGGCCGCGCAGGCGAAACGGATCATCGCTCGGCTCACGACCGCGAGCGGTCACCGCGCGCTGCGGGTCGACCACGTCGGCTCGACGTCCGTACCGGGTCTGGAGGCCAGGGACGTCATCGACATCCAGGTCACCGTCGCAGCACTGGCCGACGCCGACGCGCTCGCCGAGGCACTGCTGACGGCCGGTTATCCGCGCGTCGCCGGGGTCGATGCGGACGTTCCGAAACCCGACGGCCGCAGCACCGTTGCGGAGTTCGACCACACCGACGACGCCGCGTTGTGGCGCACGCGGTTCCACGCCTCCGCCGATCCCGGCCGTCCGACACACGTGCACCTGCGGGTCGCCGGCTGGCCCAACCAGCAGTTTTCGCTGCTGTTCGCCGACTGGTTGCGGGAGCACCCGCGGATGGCCGACGACTACCTCGCCGCCAAGCGCAACGCCTTTGCCGCGCCGGACTACGGGACCGCCATGCAGCCGTGGTTCGCGGGCGCCTACCGGCGGGCGTGGGACTGGGCCGACGCGTCGGGCTGGCGACCCTAGGCGGCCGCCTCGGGAACCGCGGGCTCGGCCGGCGCCGGGTCGAGGACGCCGCCGACGGGCGCGGCGCAGGTGATCGCGCCGTAATCCGGGTCGTCGCGCATCGGGGTGACGCGCGGCGCGATGAAGTCGTCGGCCTGGGCGACCACGGCGTCGTCCACGAGGATCTCGCAGTGCAGGTTCGCGGAGTACGGCCACTCGATCGCCACCCGCATCGTGGCCTGCTGCGTCGGGGGAAGGACGGCGTACACCTCGAACACCCGGCCGGGCACCATCATCGGATCGGCCTGGCGCTCGCCGGCTTCGTCGGCGTAGGTGATCTTGGCGCCACGGGCGACGCCGTCGATGCGCGCCCGGTAGATGATGTTGCGCAGCGTCCCCGGTGGCGGCTGGGTGGCGCCCTCGAGCGTGGGCGCGGCGGGATCCGGTTCGGCCGCCGCGGGCGCCGGGATTAACTGGCCGCCGGCGAGGGCCACGGCGACGGATGCCACGCCGAGCCACCGGCGTGCGGTAACGGTCACGGTCGCTGAGGTTACGCCGTCCGCCACGTCAAATCCATGCCGTTGCCCGCAAGCCAGCGGTTCAGGTCATGACCGTGAGCGGCCAGCCCGGCCACGGCGGAGGTGGTCCGCAGGATCGCCCGCTCGGCGGCGACGGGGGACACGACGCCGTGGGTGAGCGCGGCCAGGAGTTCGTCCACGTCGACCACATCGGTGCCGACGCCGGTGTGCGTCACCAGGTCGATGTAGAGATCTTCGCCGCGCCAGGCCGTCTCGCCGGCCGTGTACTCGCCGACGTCGAGGTAGAAGTCCTGGTCCCGTTCGTGGCCCGGGTTGAAGTGGAAGACCGACGCCCGCAGCCCCAGCGACGGCAGCAGCCACGATTCGAGGTAGTAGAACTGCGCGCGGCCCGGCGTCGGCCGGGCCATGTACAGCCCCCAGGGCCGCACGGTGTAGACGTCGACGGCGCGCACGATGCCCTTGGGGTCGGTGTTGGTGCGCGCGACGAGGTCGAACGTCTCGGTCTTGGGCGGGTGCACGGCGGTGGGTTCGATGGGCTCAGCGTAGGTCCCGCGGTCGCGGAACAGAATCTGTCAGACCGTGGTTCTACGCTGGTGATCATGGCTTTCGCGACCGAACGTCCCGTGCTCGCGCACTCGGACTACCGCCCCGTCGAGGCGATGGTCCGCACCGGAGCGCCGTTCAAGGTGGTGAGCCCCTATCAACCCGCCGGAGACCAGCCGGCCGCCATCGACGAACTGGAACGCCGGATCCGGGCGGGTGAGCGCGACGTCGTCCTGATGGGCGCCACCGGCACCGGCAAGTCGGCCACCACGGCCTGGCTCATCGAACGGTTGCAGCGGCCCACGCTGGTGATGGAGCCGAACAAGACGCTCGCCGCGCAGATGGCCAACGAGCTGCGGGAAATGCTGCCCAACAACGCCGTCGAGTACTTCGTCTCGTACTACGACTACTACCAGCCCGAGGCCTACATCGCGCAGACCGACACCTACATCGAGAAGGACAGCTCCATCAACGACGACGTGGAGCGGCTGCGGCACTCGGCGACGTCGAGCCTGCTGTCCCGGCGCGACGTGGTGGTGGTCGCGTCGGTGTCGTGTATCTACGGCCTGGGCACGCCGCAGTCCTACATGGACCGGTCCGTCGAGTTGAAGATCGGGGACGAGGTGCCACGGGACGCGCTGCTGCGGCTGCTCGTCGACGTGCAGTACACCCGCAACGACGTCGCCTTCACCCGCGGATCGTTCCGGGTCCGCGGCGACACCGTCGAGATCATCCCGTCCTACGAAGAGCTCGCTGTCCGCATCGAGTACTTCGGCGACGAGGTCGAGGCTCTGTACTACCTGCACCCGCTGACCGGCGACGTCGTCCGCCGCGTCGACTCGCTGCGGATCTTCCCGGCCACCCACTACGTGGCGGGGCCCGAGCGCATGGCGCAGGCCATCTCCACCATCGAGGCCGAGCTCGAGAGCCGGCTGGCCGAACTGGAGTCGCAGGGCAAGCTGCTGGAGGCGCAGCGGCTGCGGATGCGCACGAACTACGACATCGAGATGATGCGGCAGGTCGGGTTCTGCTCCGGCATCGAGAACTACTCGCGCCACATCGATGCCCGCGGCCCGGGCACCGCGCCGGCGACGCTGATCGACTACTTCCCCGACGACTTCCTGCTCGTCATCGACGAATCGCACGTCACCGTGCCGCAGATCGGCGGCATGTACGAAGGCGACATGTCGCGCAAGCGAAACCTCGTCGACTTCGGCTTCCGGCTGCCGTCGGCCATGGACAACCGGCCGCTCACCTGGGAGGAGTTCGCCGACCGGATCGGGCAGACCGTCTACCTGTCCGCGACGCCGGGCCCCTACGAGCTGAGCCAGTCCGGTGGCGAATTCGTCGAACAGGTCATCCGGCCGACCGGGCTGGTCGACCCGCAGGTCGTGGTCAAGCCGACGAAGGGACAGATCGACGACCTGATCGGCGAGATCCGCAAGCGCACCGAGCGCGACGAGCGCGTGCTGGTGACGACGCTGACCAAGAAGATGGCCGAGGACCTCACCGACTATCTGCTCGAGATGGGCATCCGGGTGCGGTATCTGCACTCCGAGGTCGACACGCTGCGCCGCGTCGAGCTGCTGCGGCAGCTGCGGCTCGGCGAGTACGACGTGCTGGTGGGCATCAACCTGTTGCGCGAGGGCCTCGACCTGCCCGAGGTGTCGCTGGTGGCGATCCTCGACGCCGACAAGGAAGGCTTCCTGCGGTCGCCGCGAAGCCTCATCCAGACCATCGGCCGTGCGGCCCGCAACGTCTCCGGCGAGGTGCACATGTACGCCGACACCATCACCGACTCGATGAAGGAGGCCATCGACGAGACCGAGCGCCGCCGGGCCAAGCAGATCGCCTACAACAAAGAGCACGGCATCGACCCACAGCCGCTGCGCAAGAAGATCGCCGACATCCTCGACCAGGTGTACCGCGAAGCCGACGACAGCGAGAGCGTGGAGATCGGCGGTTCCGGCCGCAACGCGTCGCGTGGCCGGCGGGCGCCGGGGGAGGCCGGGCGCGCGGTCAGCGCCGGCATCGTCGAGGGCCGCGACACCAGGAACATGCCGCGCGCAGAGCTGGCCGACCTCATCAAGGACCTCACCGCGCAGATGATGACCGCGGCCCGGGACCTGCAGTTCGAGCTGGCGGCGCGCATCCGCGACGAGATCGCCGACCTCAAGAAGGAGCTGCGGGGCATGGATGCCGCGGGCTTGAAGTAAGCCGGGCGGCGGGACGGAGACCTCGCCGGTGGTGTCGCCCGGGCAACGCGTCTACGCCTGGGTGACGTCGGTGTACGGGCTGAGCGCGTACGGCGCCGGCAGCCTCGGGTGCGCACTGCCCCGACGATGGAGCTCCTCCTGCTGGGACGCGTGGTGCCGGGCGGGGTGCTTAACGCTCACCGCGAGCGAAACCATGGGCGCCGGGGTGGGGGGGGCTGGCACTGTGGGCGTCAGTGCGGGTGTGGCTGAGTGGCTAGGCACCGGCCTGCAAAGCCGTTTACACGGGTTCGAATCCCGTCATCCGCTCGCACTGTCGATCCGCATCGCCGTCGCCGGCAACGCGGCGACGCCACCGTGGGCGAACGCCGCCCAGCGCGACCGCATCCCGTGGGCGACGTCGTCGGGCACCGGGTGACGCCTGGCGCCGAGCATCGGCGCGTCCTCCCAGGCATCGGGTGCGCCGAACAGCAGGGGCAGCTCGATGCAGTGGCAGGCGCCGAGCGGCGCGTCCGGCGGCGCCCAGTCGACGCGGTAGGTGGCGGCCGTTCCGCCGTGCGACTCCCAAGTCGCCGCCAGGGTCGCGGCGGGTCGTCCGAAGATCCGCTCGGTCATCGCACGCCCGAGCCGGCGGGTGAGGAACCGCCCGGGGGCACCGGCGGCGGCGAGGCGGTGGGCCCGCCGGTCGAGCGCCACGAACGGCGCGGCGTCGTCGCGGGTGTGGCCCACCAAGATCTCGACGTCGCGTGCCCGCTCGGCGAGTCGGCTGCGCTCGTCGGCGGCGGCCGGCAGCGGGTCCGCGCCCGCGATCGGGGCGAACGGGAGTCCGCCGGGGGCGCCGAACCTGCGGGCGGCCGCCACGGCGGCGTCCTGGGCGTCGAGGAGTTGCGCCACGGTGGCCGACCCCGGTTCGGCGCCGCCCAGCGCCGCGGCGACCGCACGGCGCATGGCGGCCGTCATCGCCGAACGCCCGTGCCGGAGGCCCAGGGGTGCGCTCTGCAGGATCGCCCGGATGAACAGACCGGCGGTGTGCTCGCTGAGGATGAGCGACAGCACGGCGTCGCCGCCAGCCGACTGGCCGAACACGGTGACGCGCGCGGGGTCACCGCCGAAGGCGGCGATGTGCTGGTGGACCCAGCGAAGCGCGGCGATCTGATCCCGGAGGCCGAGATTCGCCTCGCCGTCGGGGTCGGGGTTCAGATACCCGAAGATGCCGAGCCGGTAGGTGACGCGGACGACCACCACCTGTCCCTCGAGCGCCAGCGCATCGGCGTCGTACTTGGCCGCCTCGCCGCTTCCCGACAGGTAGGCGCCGCCGTGGAACCACACCATCACGGGCAGCCGGGCGGCACCGGATGGCGCTGTCACGCTGAGGACCTGGCACGCCTCGCTGACGGCGAGCCCGTCGGTCACCGGACCGGCCACGAAGTCCAGCCGCGAACGACGTTGCGGACACGCCGGTCCCCGTGCGGTGGCATCGCGGGGCGCCGCGTGCGCACCGGTGGCCACCGGCGCGGCGAACCGGGCGGCGGTGGCGTAGCCGATGCCCCGCCCCCTCACCAGCCTGCCGTCGTCCTCGACGAGCAGCGGACCGGCTTCGGTCGGCAGGAGCCGGTGTGTCCCGCAAGCGCACATGCCGCGCTCAGCCGGCGAGCAGCGTCGCCGCCACCCGCAGGTCCGCGACGAAGCCGTCGAACGCCTTCTCCCGCTCCTCGGGTGGTCCGCGCAGGATGGACGACGGGTGGACGGTGGCGACGACGCGGGGATCGAACCCCGGATCGGCGTCGGGGAGCGCCAGCACCTGACCGCGCTGAGCGGTGATGCGGAAGTCGTTGCCGAGCAACGACTTCGCGGCGGTGGCGCCGAGCAGGACGACGATCTCCGGCCTGACGACGTCGAGCTCGGTGACGAGCCACGGCCGGCACGCCACCACCTCGGTCCGGCTCGGCGTCTTGTGCAGCCGCCGGCCGCCGCGCTCGGAACGGGTGAACTTGAAGTGCTTGACCGCGTTGGTGACGTACACCCGCTCGCGGTCGATCCCGGCGGCCACCAGGGCCTTGTCGAGCAGCTTGCCCGCCGGCCCGACGAACGGGGTGCCCGCCCGATCCTCCTGGTCGCCGGGCTGCTCACCGACCATCACCAGCCGCGCATCGGCCGAGCCGGCACCGAAGACGGCCTGCTCGGCGTCCCGGTACAGGTCGCAGCCCTGGCAGGCCTGCGCGGCGGTGGCGAGCTCGTCGAGGCGGTCGGTGACGGGGATGTAGGCCGCCGCGCCGGGTGCCGCCATGTCATCTGCCTCCGGAGGGGACTGCCTTGACTACCTGGGCGAAACTGAATTGCCACCGCTCGACGATGCGAAACCCCAGTTGCTGTGCGACGCCGTAGGCCGGTGCCTTCGCCAGGCGCGGCCCCGCCGGCAGCGACGCCCCGGCCGCGTGGTCCGGCTGGGTGAGGTCGCGTTCGGACACCAGCCACACCGTCGGGCACCCCGCGATCCTCCGGGTGACATTCCAGACGGGAATATGGCTGTCCCACAGCATGTTCCGCGCCCGCGCGGTGCGTCCCCGCGCCGGGTCGACGAGCGTGCGGTAGGTGTCGGGGCGGGCTGCGGTGAGCGGCCGGATCGGCCCGGGCAACCAGTCGGTGGTGTTGTCGAGCAGCAGGCAGTCACCCGGCGCGGCGCCGGCGTCGATCACGTCGGCGACGGCGCTGAAGTCCATCTCCTCCTTGGCGTAGGGACCCCGCTGCACGACGACGAAGTTGGGTGCCGCGGCCAGCGCGAGCGCCGCGATCAACGCCAGCACCGGTCCGCGGGCAGGGGCCACCGTCGCCAGGCACACACCGAGCAGCAGGGCCATGGCCGGCGCGGTGAACGTCAGGTACCGCGGGTAGTACACCGGATCGCCGACCACCGAGTACACGACCATGACGAGGGTCGGCGCCGCGGCCCAGGCGATCGCGAACACGGCCAGCCCCGCGGGGCGGTCACCGGGTGGCCGCGGCACGAGCCGCCAGCACAGGGCCGCGCCGACCAGCAGCGCACCGGCGGTCACGGCGAACGGCAGGCTGTTGTCGAAGTACTGCTCGACGGCCACCTCGCCGACGGTCTTTCCGCCCGGCGGCGTGATCCAGCCGACCTGGCGGATCTGGGTGCGCGCGAACAGCGCGAACGGCACCAGCGCGCCCGCGGCCGCGACCGTGGTCACCACCAGCCAGCAGCGGGCCCAGCGCCGGGCGCCGACCACCGCGGCGAGCACGGGAAAGGCGATCACCGTCAGCGCGACGAACATGTTCATCAGCACCGCCGACGCCAGCAGCAGCGGATAGAGCAGCCACAGCCACCACCGGTTGCGCCGTAACGCGGCAACGACGAACACCGTCAGCCAGACGGCGAGCAGCATGGCCATCGCGTACGGCCGCGCCTCGATCGCCGCCCAGGTCACCCGGGGCAGCAGCGCGAACACCACGCCGGCACACACCGCGACCGCCCGCGTGCTCAGCTGCCGGGCCAGCAGCACCACGCCCGCCGCGGCCCCGGCCACCGCCAGGCAGCTCGGCAGGCGTAACCAGAACTCGGTCGGCGGGAACACGTTGAGCCAGCCGTGCATGACCAGGTAGTAGAGGCCGTGGACTGCGTCGATGTTGCCGAGCAGTCTGGCGAGCTCGTCGAGCGGCCGCTGCGCCGCCGAGACCGTCGCCGCCTCGTCGAACCACAGCGACGGTCGCGACGCTCCCGCCGCACCCACCACGCCCGCGAGGACCGCAATCCACGCGGCGTCCCACCGGCCGGGTCGCCGGCGCTGCGGCGCCTTCGCCTCGACCGGCACCGCGTCGCGAGTGAGCACGGCGGCGTCGGGCACGGTTCAAATTAGCGTGTGCGCCGCAGGTCGGCGGTTCGCGGGCGGCGGCCCCGCCGACGCCAGGCCCCTGTCACCAACGTCACGTCAGCCGTCGCGCTCCCGTTTCCGCCGGTAGAGCCGGGGGCAGCCGTGGCCGGAGCGCCGCAGTGTCCTCAAACACTCCCGACGTCGACTGGCGAGAGGATAGGGTTCGGTGGCGAATGCGGCACATGCATCAGCTAATGGGATGGGAAGGTAGATGAGCGCTTATCAGACCGTGGTCGTCGGTACGGACGGTTCCGACTCGTCACTGCGTGCAGTCGAACGGGCGGCAGGCATCGTCGGATCCGACGCGAGGCTGATCGTCGCCACCGCCTACTTCCCGTCGAACGACGACCCGCGCGGGCAGGACCTGCTCAAGGACGAGGGGTACAAGCTCTCGGGCAACGCCCCGATCTACGCCATCCTGCGTGAGGCGCGCGAACGGGCGCACGCCGCCGGCGCCGCCAACATCGAGGAGAAGGCGATCGTCGGCGCCCCCGTCGACGCGCTCGTCGAGCTCGCCGAAGAGGTCAAGGCCGACCTGCTGGTGGTCGGCAACGTCGGTCTGTCGACCATCGCCGGCAGGCTCCTGGGCTCGGTGCCCGCGAACGTGTCCCGCAAGGCGAAGATCGACGTTCTGATCGTCCACACCACCTAGCCGGGGCGGGGCCGGTCACCAGCCCCGTTCCCGCCACTCAGCCAGGTGCGGCCGCTCGGCGCCGAGCACGGTGTCGTCGCCGTGGCCGGGATAGACCACGGTGGTGTCCGGGTAGACGTCGAACACCCGCTCGGTGACGTCTGCGAGCAGCTGCTCGAAGTCGCCGGGCTGCCAGGTCTTCCCGACGCCACCCGGAAACAGGCAGTCCCCGGTGAACAGGTGCACCGCGTCGCCCGCGGCCGCGCCGCCCAGCGCCAGGGCCACCGATCCCGGGGTGTGGCCGCGCAGGTGGATCACGTCGAATGTCAAGTCGCCGACCCGCAGGGTGTCGCCGCCTTCGAGCAACCGGTCCGGCGCCACCGGCAGGGGTTCGGCGTCGAGGGCGTGCGCCGCGGTGGGCACCCCGGTCGCTCCGGCGACCGCTTCGAGGGCCTGCCAGTGGTCGAAGTGCTGGTGGGACGTCACGAGCAGCGACAGCCGGGGCGCGTACCGGTCGATCAGCGACAGCAGCACGTCGGCGTCGTTGGCGGCGTCGATCAGCAAGGTCTCGCCGGTGCGGGAACAGGTGACCAGGTAGGCGTTGTTGTCCATCGGGCCCACCGAGACCTTCACGACGGACGCGCCGGGCAGCACCCGCCGCGCCGCGGTCCCGGGGTCCACGTGCCCGGTGTAGTGGTCGTCGACGGGGACGTTCGAGCCGGTCATGGCAGTCACGGTACTGGCATCGGAAAGACCTGTCGGTGGGGACACTTAGCATGGTGCGCAACTGCGTCTGCCGGGTCCCGTCGGGGTCCGTCGAGGAGGAAACGGGTGGCCGACCGGCTGATCGTCAAGGGTGCGCGCGAACACAACCTGCGCGGCATCGACCTCGACCTACCCCGGGACGCGCTCATCGTGTTCACCGGACTGTCCGGTTCCGGCAAGTCGTCGCTGGCGTTCGACACCATCTTCGCCGAGGGGCAGCGGCGCTACGTGGAGTCACTGTCGGCCTATGCGCGCCAGTTCCTCGGCCAGATGGACAAGCCGGACGTCGACTTCATCGAAGGCCTGTCGCCCGCGGTGTCCATCGACCAGAAGTCCACCAACCGCAATCCGCGCTCGACCGTCGGCACCATCACCGAGGTCTACGACTACCTGCGCCTGCTCTACGCGCGCGCCGGCTCGCCGCACTGCCCGGTCTGCGGGGAGCGCATCGCCCGGCAGACGCCGCAGCAGATCGTCGACCAGGTGCTCGCGATGGACGAGGGGCTGCGGTTCCAGGTGCTGGCGCCGGTGGTCCGCACCCGCAAAGGCGAGTTCGTCGACCTCTTCGAACGGCTGAACACGCAGGGCTACAGCCGCGTGCGCGTCGACGGCGTCGTGTATCCGCTGACCGACCCGCCCAAGCTGAAGAAGCAGGAGAAGCACGACATCGAGGTGGTGGTCGACCGCCTCACGGTCAAGGCCTCGTCCAAGCAGCGGCTCACGGACTCGGTGGAGACCGCGCTCGGTCTCGCCGACGGGATCCTGGTACTCGAGTTCGTCGACCGTGACGACGACCACCCGCACCGCGAGCAGCGGTTCTCCGAGAAACTCGCGTGCCCGAACGGCCACCCGCTGGCCGTCGACGACCTGGAACCGCGGTCGTTCTCGTTCAACTCGCCGTACGGCGCCTGCCCGGAGTGCAGCGGCCTGGGCATTCGTAAGGAGGTCGACCCCGACCTCGTCATCCCCGACCCGGAGCTGACGCTCGCCGAGGGCGCGGTGGCGCCGTGGTCCATGGGGCAGACGGCCGAATACTTCACCCGCATGCTGGCGGGGCTGGGCGACCAGCTCGGCTTCGACGTGAACACACCGTGGCGCAAGCTGCCCGCCAAGGCCCGCAAAGCCATCCTCGAGGGGTGCGACGAGCAGGTCCACGTCCGGTACCGCAACCGGTATGGCCGCACCCGCTCCTACTACGCCGACTTCGAAGGCGTCATGGCGTTCCTGCACCGCAAGCTGGAGCAGACCGAGTCCGAGCAGATGAAGGAACGCTACGACGGCTTCATGCGCGACGTGCCGTGCCCGGTCTGCGACGGCACCCGGCTCAAGCCCGAGATCCTGGCGGTCACCCTGGCCGCGGGCGAGCGGGGCCAGAAGTCCATCGCCGAGGTCTGCGACCTGTCCATCGCCGAGTGCTCGGAGTTCCTCGGTGCGCTGACGCTGGGGCAGCGGGAGCAGGCCATCGCCGGACAGGTGCTCAAAGAGGTGCAGTCGCGGCTGGGCTTCCTGCTCGACGTCGGGCTGGAGTACCTGTCGCTGTCCCGGGCCGCGGGCACGCTGTCCGGCGGCGAGGCGCAGCGCATCCGGCTCGCCACCCAGATCGGCTCGGGCCTGGTCGGCGTGCTCTACGTGCTGGACGAGCCGTCGATCGGGCTGCATCAGCGGGACAACCGCAGGCTCATCGACACCCTCACCCGGCTGCGGGATCTCGGGAACACGCTGATCGTCGTCGAGCACGACCAGGACACCATCGCCCACTCCGACTGGGTCGTCGACATCGGGCCCGCGGCCGGTGAGCACGGTGGCCGCGTGGTGCACAGCGGGCCCTATCCGGAGCTGTTGCGCAACGCAGACTCCATCACCGGGGCCTACCTGTCGGGCCGCGAACGCATCGAGGTGCCGGCGATCCGGCGGCCGATCGACCCGAAGCGGCAGCTCACCGTGGTCGGCGCGCGCGAGCACAACCTGCGCGGCATCGACGTGGCGTTCCCGCTCGGGGTGCTGACGTCGGTCACCGGAGTATCCGGCTCCGGCAAGTCGACGCTGGTCAACGACCTACTCGCGGCGGTGCTCGCCAACAAGCTCAACGGCGCCCGGCAGGTCCCGGGCCGCCACACCCGCGTCAACGGTCTCGACCAGCTCGACAAGCTGGTGCGGGTGGACCAATCGCCGATCGGACGCACCCCGCGGTCGAACCCGGCGACCTACACCGGCGTCTTCGACAAGATCCGCACGCTCTACGCGGCCACCACGGAGGCGAAGGTCCGCGGCTACCAGCCGGGCCGGTTCTCGTTCAACATCAAAGGCGGCCGCTGCGAGGCCTGCTCCGGCGACGGCACCATCAAGATCGAGATGAATTTCCTGCCCGACGTGTACGTGCCGTGCGAGGTGTGCCAGGGCGCCCGGTACAACCGCGAGACGTTGGAGGTGCACTACAAGGGCAAGACCATCGCCGAGGTGCTCGACATGTCCATCGAGGAGGCCGCCGACTTCTTCGAGCCCATCAGCTCGATCCACCGCTACCTCAGGACGCTGGTGGACGTCGGGCTGGGTTACGTACGGCTCGGGCAGCCGGCGCCGACGCTGTCGGGCGGCGAGGCGCAGCGCGTCAAGCTGGCTGCCGAGCTGCAGAAGCGGTCCACCGGCCGGACCATCTACATCCTCGACGAACCGACCACCGGGCTGCACTTCGAGGACATCCGCAAGCTGCTCAAGGTCATCAACGGGCTGGTCGACAAAGGCAACACCGTCATCGTCATCGAGCACAACCTCGACGTCATCAAGACCTCGGACTGGATCGTCGACATGGGGCCCGAGGGCGGGTCCGGCGGCGGCACCGTCGTGGCGCAGGGCACGCCGGAGGACGTGGCCGCCGAACCGGCCAGCTACACCGGGCGTTTCCTCGCCGAGCTGCTCGACGTCACGCCCGCGCGCGTGCCACGTCGCGGCGCCCGGCGGCGCGTCAGCGCGTAGCGCCCCGCTTCGACAGCGGCGACGGGAAGCGGGGGTTCACCCGGGTCCCGGCCAACCACGCGGTCAGCTCGTCGGCGTGCCGGTGCAGCGTTTGCTGTCCGTCGGCGCCGATGTCGTCGAGCAGCTGTAGCTGCACGCGCCCGTCGGCGTCCTGGCACCACCCGCCGGCCACGGCGCCGTTCCACCACGCGGTCGGGCCGGCGTTGCCGTTGCCGTCGAAGACGTGCGGGCGGTGCGGGCCGAGGTACCAGTCGCGGTTCGCCCAGCCCATGGTGGTCACGTCGAGTGCGGGCAACAGCGCGCCCCACGGCTCGGGCTCGGGTTCGTCGTCGAGGTCGTCGGGCAGTGCGACCCCCGGCGTGCCGTGCAGATCGACTTCGACCGCGCCGACCGTCGCAAGCGCCCGCCGCGCGGCCGTGACCGTGGTGCCGAACCACCACGTGACGTCGGCCGGTGTGGCCGGGCCGAACGCCCGCAGCCAGCCGGCCACCAGTGCGGCCAGCGCGTCGTCGGCGGACCCCGTCGCGGGCACCCGGCCGAGCCACTGTGCGGTTTCGGCCCACCGCGGGCGCGACGTCGTCCACCGTCCGTCGTTCGGGCCCCTGACCAGACGCCCCTGCGCGGCGGCGACCGTCAGCACCCGCGGCGCGACCGGCGTCGCGCCGCCGTAGGACTTGCCGGGCGCCGGGTCGTAGTGGCCGGCCAGCTCGGGCACGGCGGCGCGAATGTCCGCTGCGGGGCTCGGACCGGCCACGGCAACATAGCGAACCGCGGCGTCGACCGCCGACCGCAGCCATGTGTCGCCGTCGTCCGTCACCCCCGCCTTCTCGATGTCGGCGGCCAGCTTGCGCCATTCGCGCTCGGCGACCCGTGCGCCGGGACCGGCGAGCACGTCCGCCAGCGCGCCGGTCGGGACGACCCACAGCGTGCGGCGCATCGCCAGCTGCTTGACGACGGATCTGCGGTGATAGAGCGCGTCGTCGAGGTCGGCACACGTGAAACCCGGGATCCGCGCCCACAGCGTGAGGTACGGCGTGGCGGGATCGGTCGCGTGCAGGCCGAGGAGTGCCGACGTCACGGCATCGGTCGTCGCGCCGAGCGGACGCGTCAGGAAGTGGCGGACGCCCAGCCGCGCCCGCCGCTGCGCGACGGTGAACGACCGCACCGGTTCAGCACTCGTCGTCGTCGCGCATGGCGGCGCGGATCTGCGCCAGGCGTTCGGCGGCGGCGCGCTGCCGCGCCTCGTACTGCTCGCCGACCGCGCGGCCCTCCGGGGTGTCTTCGGCCAGCTCGGTGGCGCCGAGCGACGTTCCGTAGCGGGTCTCGATCTTCTCGCGCACCGCGTCGAAGGTCGGCACGCCGCCCGTGGTGTAGCCGGGGTCCGGAACCACCTCGGCGTCGATCACCGGTTCGGGCTCGGCGTCGTCCGGCATGACGTCACCGTACCGCCGTCGCGGCCGGCCGCGGGGTCAACCGCCGCGCGGCGCGGTGACCGCGATCCGCACGATGTGCGGTCCGGGCGACGCGGTGAGCCGGTCGGTGAGCCAGGGCAACGCCGCGGCCCACGCGGACGCCGCGAACGGCCAGTCGTGGTGCCCGGGTCGGGTGTGCACGTCGCAGTCGACGCCGCGGGCGCGGGCGGCGCCGCAGAGCACCGTCGCGGCGTCGAGCTGATCACCGGTCACCCGCGGGTCGCCGCGGTGCCCGCGCACGTCGCCGTTGACGTCGAACCACCCCGCCAACCCGTGGTAGGGACCGTGGCGGGCCATCACCGTGAGCGGGTCGAACGCCGACCACGCGGCCCGGTCGCCGCCGAACAGCCGCGCGACCGTCTGGTCGACCGTCCCGGAGTTCGGCGCAACGTCACCGGCGATGTCGACGAAGGCACTGAACACCTCCGGGTGCATGACGGCGAGGTCCACCGCGCAGGTGCCGCCCATCGACCACCCGGCGACGCCCCACCGCGCCGGGTGGCCCGCCGGCGAGAACCGGGCCGCGGCGGTCGGCACGACCTCGGCGACCAGGTGGTCGGCCGCCCGGCCCCGCGGGCCGTTGACGCACTCGGTGTCGTTGGCGAACGCGCCACCGGGGTCGGCGAAGACCAGGATCGGCGCGACGCCACGGTGCCGCGCCGCGTAGGCGTCGGCCGTGGTCACCGCGTTGCCGGTGCGGATCCAGTCCGCGGGGGTGTTGAACTCGCCGCCGATCATCAGCACGAGCGGAAGCGCGGGCGGCGGGCTGGAGCGGAACCACGCCGGCGGCAGGTACACCAACTCCTCGCGGTGGTGGAAGCCGGACACCGCCTCGCCGGTCACCAACGGCACCACCTTGCCCGTCGCCGGCATCGCGTGGTGGGCGACCAACACGGACACCGCCGTTCCGTCGGCTTCGTCCGGCAGCGGCCCGGACGTCAGCTGATTCCACGCGGTGCCGACGGTCGGCAGGTACCCGGTCCAGGTGTTGACCGCGAGCACCGCGCACAGCGCACACGCCGGCACCGCCGCGAGCTTGGCGACCCGCCGCCACCACCGCACCCCGCGCCACCGCGCGAGCACCAGCACCGCCGCCGCGGCGGTCGCCGCGAGCCACCACCACAGCTGCAGCGGCGCCGGCTCACCGGCCGAGCCGCTCAGCCGCAGACCGATCGCCGCGCCGGCCACGACCACGGCCGCGGCCAGCACCGCGCACAGCAGCCGGCGTCGCCGCGGCCGCCGGTCGACCGCGACCACCAGCGTCAGCGCCGCCGCCAGCTGGATGACGATCGGCAACCAGCCGGTCAGCAGCGACAGCTGCGCAGGAAAGCCCGCGATCACAGCCGATATGATGACCCCCGAAGCTGACGAAACCCTGTGAAACTACCGGGGCTTCGCCAGCGGGAAGGGCAGGGTCTCGCGGATGCTGCGCCCGGTGATGAGCATGACGACGCGGTCGACGCCCATGCCCAGCCCGCCGGTCGGCGGCATCGCGTATTCCATGGCCTGCAGGAAGTCCTCGTCGAGCTCCATCGCCTCCGGGTCGCCACCGGCCGCCAGCAAGGACTGCTCCTGCAGCCGGCGGCGCTGCTCCACCGGATCGGTGAGTTCGCTGTAGGCGGTGCCCAATTCGACGCCCCAGGCGACGAGGTCCCACCGCTCGGCGACGCCCGGCTTGCTGCGGTGCGGCCGGGTGAGCGGCGAGACGGACGTCGGGAAGTCGGTGTAGAAGGTCGGGGCCTCGGTGCGGTCCTCGACGAGGTGCTCGTACATCTCCAGCACGACGGCGCCCTCGTCCCACTGCGACTGGTAGGGGATGTGCGCGCCGTCGCAGAGCCGTCGCAGCGTCGCGAGATCGGTGCCGGCGTCGATGTGCTCGCCGAGCGCCTCGGACACCGCGTCGTGCACGGTCTTGACGGCCCATTCGCCGGAGATGTCGACCGGCTCCAGCGCGCCGGCCGGGTCGTCGGAGCGGGGCCGCAGGAACACGTGCGCGCCGTTCGCGGCCTGCGCCGCGTTCTGGATGAGCTCGCGGCAGCCGTCGATCCACGTCCGGTAGTCGGCGTGCGCCTGGTAGGCCTCGAGCAGGGTGAACTCCGGGTTGTGGCTGAAGTCGACGCCCTCGTTGCGGAACGCCCGGCCCAGCTCGAAGACCCGCTCGACGCCGCCGACGCAGAGCCGTTTGAGGTAGAGCTCCGGCGCGATCCGCAGGTACAGGTCGAGGTCGTAGGCGTTGATGTGCGTCAGGAACGGCCGCGCGTTCGCGCCGCCGTGGATCTGCTGCAGGATCGGCGTCTCGACCTCGATGAAGTCCTTGGCGAACAGGGTCTCCCGGATCGCGTGCAGCACGCCGCTGCGGGCCCGGATCAACTCGCGGGCCTCGGTGTTGATCGCCAGGTCGACGTAGCGCGCCCGCACCCGGGCCTCCTGGTCGGTCAGCCCCTTCCACTTGTCCGGCAGCGGCCGCAGGCATTTGCCGATGAGCCGCCACCGCGTCACCAGCAGCGACCGGGTGCCGTTCTTGCTGTACCCCATGGTGCCGGTGGCCTCGATGAGGTCGCCGAGGTCAACGGCGGTGTTGAAGTCGGCCGCCGTGCCCTCGAGCCGGGAATCGTCGAGCAGCAGTTGCACGTCGGCCGACCAGTCGCGCAGCTGGGCGAACACCACACCGCCGTAGTCGCGTTCGCGGAGCACGCGGCCGGCCACCGTGACAGTGGCCGTCTCGTCGGTGAGGGCCAGCGCCTGGGCGACCGTATGGCTCGGCGGGCGGCCGACCGGATAGGCGTCGACGCCGCGGTCCTGCAGCGCCTTGAGCTTGTCCATCCGCACGCGGACCTGTTCGGGCAGCCGGGTCCTGGGCTCCGACGGATCGGGGTCGGCGACGAGGGTGCTGACGTCGGGTGCGCTGCCGTCCTGGTGCAGCAGGCCCGTCGCCTTGACGGTCTGCGGCACGGCCGAGTGCTGACCGGTGTGCGGCGCCGGGCGGCGGCTGAAGGGCAGCACCAGGAAGCCTTCGGCGATCACCGAGGCCACGCCGACGCGAGGAATCTGGCGGGTGTCGGCGTAGCAGGCGAACCGCGGCACCCACTCCGGCTGGTACTTCATGTTGGAGCGGTACAGCGTTTCGAGCTGCCACCAGCGGGAGAAGAACACCAGCAGACCCCGCCACAGCCGCGCGACCGGACCGGCGCCCAGCCGCGCGCCCTCCTCGAACGCGGACCGGAACATCGCGAAGTTCAGCGAGATCCGGGTGATGCCGAACCGCTCGCCCTGCAGGCAGAGCTCGGTGACCATCAACTCGATGGTGCCGTTGGGGGACTGCGGCGACCGCCGCATCAGGTCCAGCGAGACGCCGTTCGTGCCCCACGGCACCAAGGACAGCATCGCGACGACGTCGCCGCCGTCGGCCGCCTCGCCACGGACTGCTTCGACGAGCAGGCAGTCCCCGTCGGCCGGGTCGCCGAGCCGGCCCAGCGCCATCGAGAAACCGCGCTCGGTCCCGGTGTCGCGCCAGCCGTCGGCGCGCCGGATCACCTCGGCCATCTCGTCGGCGGCGATGTCGCGGTGACGCCGGATCCGCACCGTCAGCCCGGCGCGGCGGGCGCGGGTGACCGCCTGCCGGACCGCGCGCATCTCGGGGCCCGACAGCTTGAAGCTGTCCGGGTGCAGGATCGCCTCGTCGCCCAGCTCGAGCGCGTTGAGGCCCGCCTCGCGGTAGACCTCGGCGCCTTCCTTGCTGGCGCCCATCACCCCGGGCGCCCAGCCGTACGCCTCGCAGAGGTTGAGCCAGGCCTCCACGGCCTGACCCCACGCGCGGGGGTCGCCGACGGGATCACCGCTGGCCAGGCAGACGCCGACCTCGACCCGGTAGGTGACGGCGGCGCGGCCGTTCGGCGAGAACACCACCGACTTGTCCCGGCGGGTGGCGAAGTAGCCCAGCGAGTCGTTCTTGCCCCACAGTTCCAGCAGCCCGCGGATCGCCGACTCGTCCTCGCCGGTCAGGGCGTTGTCGGCGCGCTGGGACAGGAACAGCACGATCGTGGCGACGATCAGCGCGACGGCGCCGAACAATCCGAACAGCATGTCGAGCACGATCGGCGGGCGGCCCACGAAGTTCTCGGCGTCGATGGCGCCGAACCCGCTCACCCGGTTGACGGCCCACCCGAGCCGGTACTCGGGTGCCAGCGTGTCGGGGAACAGCTCCAGCAGTCCCCAGGCGAGCAGGATGCCGATCGCCATGCCGATCACCAGCACGCCGGCCGCCCGCCACAGCGCCCCTCGCCGCACCCTGGCCCAGAACTGCCGGCGCGCCAGCAGCAGCACCGCGATCGCCAGCACGTGGACGACGAGCCCGATGAGCTCGCCGATCTCGGCGGTGACGGACTCGTCGCCGGTGAGCAGGTCGCCGACATTCCAGCCGACGGCCGCCACGAAGTAGAGCAGCAGGATCCACCACGCGATGCGTTTGCGGGCGGCCAGGGCACCGGCGAGCAGGCCCAACACGAACGCCCACGCGAAGCTGGTGGCGGGGAAGTTGAAGATGTAGGCGTCGACGAACTCGCGCGGCACCCGGATGAGCCAGCGCACCGCGGGGGAGATGCTCGCCAGCAGCGACAGCGTGGCGATGATCCCGATGAACCAGCCCGCCGCCGCCGGCACCCAGTGGTAGCGCGACGCGTTGCGCGCCGCCAGCGGCGGTCGTTCGGTGACAGACGTCATAGGCCGCGACAGTATTCGCCGGGTGGCCCGAATGGGCGGCAACGCGACGGCGCGGCCGGCCCCGGCGTCACCACACCGGGCCGGTGTACTTTTCGCCCGGACCCTTGCCCGGCTCGTCGGGTAGCGCGCTCAACTCGCGGAACGCCAACTGCAGTTGCTTCAGCCCGTCCCGCACCGGACCTGCGTGCGGTCCGAGATACTCGACGGAGGCCGTGACCAACCCAGCCAGCGCCGTGATGAGCCGCCGCGCCTCGTCGAGGTCGCGGTGCGGGCTGTCGGCGGGGTCGTCCGACGCCAGGCCGAGCTTTTCCGCCGCCGCGCTCATCAACATGACGGCCGAGCGACTGATGACCTCCACGGCGGGGATGTCGGCGAGCTCGCGAGCCGCCGGCTCGACCGGCGTCGGTTCGGTGGGGTCGGTCATGGCTGCTAGACTTCCATGCGCGACCGTCTCGGCTACCGCCAGGGACAGCAAGTGGAGCCCCGCTCCCACCGCCGACCTCATCGGTCACGCGGTTCCGGTCACGGGTACCTGGTGCCCGTTCCGCGCCAGCGCGCGGGTGACGTTTCGCCACGACCGGTCGGCAACGGGCCCTGCAACTGCAGGGCTTTTTTGCTGGCATCGGGATCTCCGCCTCGCTGCGCCCGGCGCGAAGAGCCGCGGTGGCCGCACCCACGGACACCAACCAGGGGAGGCCCCATCAGCACTGAGACCCGTGTCAACGAGCGCATCCGAGTACCCGAAGTCCGGTTGATCGGACCGGGCGGCGAGCAGGTCGGGATCGTGCGCATCGAGGACGCTCTGCGCGTGGCCGCCGATGCCGATCTCGACCTCGTCGAGGTGGCGCCGGACGCCAAGCCGCCGGTCTGCAAGATCATGGACTACGGCAAGTTCAAGTACGAGACGGCGCAGAAAGCGCGCGAGTCCCGCAAGAACCAGCAGCAGACCGTGGTCAAGGAACAGAAGCTGCGTCCCAAGATCGACCCGCACGACTACGAGACCAAGAAGGGTCACGTCGTCCGTTTCCTGGAAGCCGGGTCCAAGGTCAAGGTCACCATCATGTTCCGCGGCCGCGAGCAGTCCCGGCCGGAACTCGGCTACCGACTCCTGCAGCGCCTGGGCGCCGACGTCGCCGAATACGGCTTCATCGAGACGTCCGCCAAGCAGGACGGCCGCAACATGACCATGGTGCTGGCGCCGCACCGCGGCGCGAAGACCCGCGCCAAGGCCGCGCAGGACGCCGGCGACACCTCCGGGCCCGCCCCGGACCACGACTGACCACCACCACGAAGGACTGAGGACAGATGCCCAAGGCCAAGACCCACAGCGGCGCCTCGAAGCGCTTCCGGCGCACCGGGACCGGCAAGATCGTCCGGCAGAAGGCCAACCGCCGCCACCTGCTGGAGCACAAGCCCACCAAGCGCACCCGTCGGCTCGACGGCCGCACGACGGTGTCGGCCAACGACACCAAGCGCATCAACGCGATGCTCAACGGCTGACACGCCGCCGTTTTCCGCTACGACCACGCTTACCGAACGAGAGTAGGAACAACCCATGGCACGGGTGAAACGGGCGGTCAACGCCCAGAAGAAGCGGCGCACCGTCCTGAAGGCCTCGAAGGGCTATCGCGGCCAGCGGTCGCGGCTGTATCGCAAGGCCAAAGAGCAGCAGCTGCATTCGCTGAATTACGCCTACCGCGACCGGCGCGCCCGCAAGGGTGACTTCCGCAAGCTGTGGATCGCGCGGATCAACGCCGCGGCCCGCGCGAACGGCATCACCTACAACCGGCTGATCCAGGGCCTCAAGGCCGCCGAGGTGGACGTCGACCGCAAGAACCTCGCGGAGATCGCCGTCAGCGATCCCGACGCCTTCGCCGCGCTGGTCGAGGTGGCCCGCGCCGCCCTGCCCGCCGATGTGAACGCCCCCTCCGACGAGGCAGCCTGAGCCTCCCGGCGCATACCCGCTGAGCAGTGCTGACCGAGCGGTCCGGGCGGGTGGTGGCCGCGGCGAAGCTGCACCGCCACTCCGCCCGGCGCAAGGCCGGCCGGTTCCTGGCCGAAGGTCCCAACCTGGTGGCCGCGGCGCTGCGGCGCGGTGTGGCCGACGAGGTGTTCGTCACCGAGGAGGCGGCGGCGCGCTTCGCACCGCTGCTCGCTGACGTCCCGGTGACACCGGTGACCGCCAAGGCCGCAACGGCGCTGTCGGACACCGTCACCCCGGTGGGGCTGGTGGCGGTGTGCCGCGCCCCGGCCGTCACCCTGCCGGACGTGCTGGCGGGCTCGCCCCGGCTGTTCGCGGTGGCCGTCGGCATCGCCGAACCCGGGAACGCCGGAACGCTCATCCGCATCGCCGATGCGATGGGGGCCGACGGCGTCGTGTTCGCCGGCGACTCGGTCGACCCGTACAACGGCAAGTGCCTGCGCGCGTCGGCCGGCAGCATCTTCGGCGTTCCCGTGGTCGAGGTGCCCGACGCCGACGCCGCGCTCGCCGCGCTGGTGGCGGCGGGCCTGCAGACCTGCGCGACGACCGTCGACGGCGACACCGCGCTCGACGACGCGGACGACCTGCTGCGTGCCCCGACCGCATGGGTGTTCGGCCCGGAGGCGCACGGCCTGCCGCCCGCGATCGCGGCGGCGGCCACCCATCGCATCCGGATCCCGATGGCCGGGGCCGCCGAGAGCCTCAACGTGGCCGCGGCCGCGGCGATCTGCCTCTACCAGTCGGCTCGTGCGCACCGCCGCCGGTAGTCAGGCGGCCGGCGATCCCCGGCGCACACCGGCCAGCGACAGCGTGCCGTGCATCAGTGAGCCCGCCCGCGCCGCCAGCGAGCGGCGCCGCGGCACGTAGTGCACCGGTAGCGTGCGGCGGTCCCGCGGCGGCCCGAAGAACGCCGGCGCCTCGACCAGCGGGGCGTCGCCGCGTTGCCGGCCCGCCGCGCGCCGGTACGCCGACAGCGCCCGCGGATGCAGCCGGATCTCGTCGGGTACGGCCAGGAACGCCAGCTCGACCGCCTTGCCGAACAGGCGCAGCAGCACCTCGTCGCCGGGCGTCCAGCGCAGTCCCGCCTTCTCGCGGACCGCGGGGTCGAACAGTCCGGCCGCGATCCAGCGCTGACCGGCCAGCATCGGTTTGAACAGCTGGTCCCACACCGGGGTCGGCACAGCGACGAACCACGGCTTCGGGATGCGCATCGTGAGGATGTCACGGGCGGCGGGGTTCAGCTCCAGCTCGTCGCGACAGACCCGGTCCCAGTACTCGCAGAACTCCTCCCAGCTCCGCGGGACCGGGCGCATGCTCATGCCGTACATGCGGTACCACTGCACGTGCTCGTCGAAGAGCTGCCGCTTCTCGGCTTCGGTGAGCCCGCCGCAGAAGTATTCGGCCGTCTTGACCACCAGCATGAAGAACGTCGCGTGCGCCCAGTAGAACGTCTCGGGGTTCAGGGCGTGGTAGCGACGGCCCGATGCGTCGACGCCCTTGATCGACGCGTGGTAGCCGCGGACCTGCTCGCCGGTCGCGCCGGCCCGGACGCCGTCGTAGACCACGCCCATGATCGGGTACACCGATCGCGCCACCCGCTGCAGCGGCTCCCGCATGACGATGGAGTGCTGCTCGACCGCGGCGCCCAGCTCCGGGTACATGTTCTGCAGCGTGCCGATCCAGATGCCCATCATGCCGGTGCGCAGGTCGCCGAAGTACTTCCAGGTCAACGAGTCAGGACCCAGTGGGGTGGGGGAATCCGTGGTCATCGCGAACCTCCTAGGACGACCGGACACCACCACGATAAGTGTGACAACAGCTGTTGTCCATCACCTGGCCACGATGGCGTGGGCAACCGTCGCCAGCCGGTGCGCGGCCGCTCTACCTGCGCATATACCGCACCCCAGCGACGTCGGCGTTGCCGGGCGCTCCGCCGTGCCCGTAGGCTGGCGCCGTGGCGGCCGAGCGGATAACCGATGATCCTGCCGAGGCCGCACCGCCGCCGGACGGCGACCGCGCCTGGTTCCGCGACCCCAACCACCACCCCGGGGTGATCAACGCGATCCGCCGGGCGCGCCAGGCGCTGCCCGGCGACCCCAACTTCGGTGACCCGCTGTCCGTCGCCGGGTTCGGCGGCCCGGAAGCCGCGGCACGCGCCGCCGGCCGGCTGTTGGGCGAGCGGCGGGCCGCGTCGCGCGAGCTCAGCCTGGCCGGCCTGCAGGTGTGGCAGGCGCTCGCCGAGAAGGTCACCCGCAAGCCGGTCAACGACGAGGTGACACTGGTGTTCACTGATCTGGTCGGCTTCTCCACCTGGGCGCTGCAAGCCGGCGACGACGCCACGCTGCGGCTGTTGCGCCAGGTCGCGCAGGTGGTGGAGCCGCCGATGCTCGACGCCGGCGGCCGGGTCGTCAAGCGGCTGGGCGACGGCATCATGGCGGTCTTCGACGACCCCGTGACCGCCGTACGGGCGGTGCGCACCGGTCGTGCGGCCCTGCGGGAGATCGAGGTCGACGGCTACACCCCGCGCATGCGGGTCGGCATCCACACCGGCCGTCCGCAGAAGATCGGCTCCGACTGGCTGGGCGTCGACGTCAACATCGCGGCGCGGCTGATGCAGTCCGCCGGCAAGGGACACATGGTGGTGTCGGGCGCCACGCTCGAGCGGATCGCCGACGACCTCGACGAGCTCGGCGTCACCGCGCGCCGGCTCCGCCGCCCGCTCTTCGCGCCGCGGCTGCCCGGTGTCCCCGCCGACATCGAGCTGTACCGACTCGAGAGCCGCCGCGACGGCCGCGCGTCGTCGTCCTGACCCGCACGGCGCCGCGCACGTGGCGCAGGTCTCATCGGCCGATCTCCTATGATCGCCGGGTGGCTGAGCCGCCCATCGACGTCTCCGAAGCAGCGCTGACCGAGGCGGTCAGCGCCGCCCGCCGCGCGTTCGCCCAGGCCGCCGATCTCGACGCGCTGGCCCGCGCGAAGTCCGAGCACCTCGGCGACCGTGCGCCGCTGGCGCTGGCGCGGCAGTCGCTGGGCGCGCTCGACAAGAGCATGCGCGCCGACGCCGGCCGACGGGTGAACGCCGCCCGCGGCGAGGTGCAGCGCAGCTACGACGAACGCCTGGCCGTCCTGCGCGCGGAGCGCGACGCCGCGGTGCTGGTGGCCGAGCGGATCGACGTCACGCTGCCCTCCACGCGGCAGCCCGTCGGCGCCCGCCACCCGATCACCATCCTCGCCGAGCACGTCGCGGACACCTTCGTCGCGATGGGCTGGGAGCTGGCCGAAGGGCCCGAGGTCGAGAACGAGCACTTCAACTTCGACGCGCTGAACTTTCCCCCGGACCATCCGGCCCGCAGTGAACAGGACACCTTCCACATCGCGCCGGAGGGCTCGCGGCAAGTGCTGCGCACCCACACCTCGCCCGTGCAGATCCGGGCGCTGCTGAACCGCGAGCTGCCGGTCTACATCGTCTCGATCGGTCGCACGTTCCGCACCGACGAACTGGACGCCACCCACACGCCGGTGTTCCACCAGGTCGAGGGGCTGGCGGTCGACCGCGGCCTGACGATGGCGAACCTGCGCGGCACGCTCGACGCCTTCGCCCGCGCCGAGTTCGGTCCCGAGGGCCGCACCCGCATGCGGCCGCACTTCTTCCCGTTCACCGAACCGTCGGCCGAGGTCGACGTCTGGTTCGCGAACAAGAAGGGCGGTCCCGGCTGGGTCGAGTGGGGCGGCTGCGGCATGGTGAACCCGAACGTGTTGCGCGCGTGCGGGATCGACCCCGAGGAGTACTCCGGGTTCGCGTTCGGCATGGGACTGGAGCGCACCCTGCAGTTCCGCAACGGGATCCCCGACATGCGTGACATGGTCGAGGGCGACGTCCGCTTCTCCCTGCCGTTCGGGGTCGGCGCCTGATGCGGATCGCCTACAGCTGGCTGCGCGACGTGGTGTCGGCCGGCGCACCGGGCTGGGACGCGTCACCGGCCGACGTCGAAGCGGCGTTCATCCGCATCGGGCACGAGGTGGAGGACGTCATCGCCCTCGGGCCGGTGACCGGACCGCTCACCATCGGACGGGTCGCCGAGATCGAGGAGCTCACCGAGTTCAAGAAACCGATCCGCGCCTGCCGGGTCGACGTCGGCGAACCGCAGCCGCGCGACATCGTGTGCGGGGCCCGCAATTTCGCGGTCGGCGACCTGGTGGTCGTCGCGCTGCCGGGCACCGTCCTGCCCGGTGACTTCGCGATCGCGACCCGCAAGACCTACGGCCGCACCTCCGACGGCATGATCTGCTCGGCCGCCGAACTCGGCCTCGGCGCCGACCATTCCGGCATCCTGGTGCTGCCGCCCGGCACCGCCGCACCGGGCGACGACGCGGCGGCGGTGCTCGGGCTCGACGACGTGGTGTTCGACCTCGCCGTCACCCCCGACCGCGGCTACTGCCTGTCGGTGCGCGGCCTGGCCCGTGAGATCGCCTGCGCCTTCGACCTCGACTACGTCGATCCGGCACGCGTCCCGCCGCTACCCGCCCAGGGTGAGGCGTGGCCGCTGCGCATCGACCCGGCGACCGGGGTTCTGCGGTTCGGGCTGCGGCCGGTGACGGGCATCGACCCCGCCGCGGTGTCCCCGTGGTGGTTGCAGCGGCGGCTGCTGCTCTCGGGCATCCGCGCGATCTCGCCGGCCGTCGACGTCACCAACTACGTCATGCTCGAGCTCGGCCACCCCATGCACGCCCACGACCGCAACCGCATCACCGGCGGCCTGACCGTGCGCTTCGCCGCCGACGGCGAGAAGGTGGTCACCCTCGACGACGTGGAGCGCACGCTCAACTCCGGTGACGTGCTCATCGTCGACGACGTCACCACCGCCGCCATCGGCGGCGTGATGGGCGCCGGCTCGACCGAGGTCCGCGACGACTCCACCGACGTGCTGCTGGAGGCCGCGGTGTGGGATCCGGCCGCGGTGTCACGCACCCAGCGCCGGCTGCGCCTGGCCAGCGAGGCGGGCCGACGCTACGAGCGCTCGGTGGACCCGGCGATCTCGGTCGCGGCGCTCGACCGCTGCGCGGCGCTCCTCGTCGAGATCGCCGGCGGCACCGCCGAGCCGACGCTCACCGATTGGCGGGGCGAGCCGCCGCGCGACGACTTCTCGCCGCCGCCGCTGACCATCGACGCCGACGCCCCCGACCGCACGGCCGGTGTGCGGTACGCCCCGGGCACCACCCGGCGCCGGCTCGAGCAGATCGGCGCCGGCGTGACCGGCGACGGCACGTTGACGGTGATCCCGCCGACCTGGCGCCCGGATCTGCGGCAGCGTGCCGACCTGGTCGAGGAGGTGCTGCGCCTGGAGGGGCTGGACGTCATCCCCTCGGTGCTGCCGGCCGCGCCCCCCGGCCGCGGGCTCAGCCCGCTGCAGAAGCGGCGCCGTGCCGTCGGCACGTCGCTCGCGCTGAGCGGGTTCGTCGAGGTGCTGCCGACGCCGTTCCTGCCCGCCGGCGTCTTCGACCAGTGGGGATTGCCCGCCGACGATCCCCGGCGCGTCACCGCCAGCGTGCTGAACCCGCTGGAGGCCCACCGGCCGCAGCTGGCCACCACGCTGCTGCCCGGTCTGTTGGAAGCGTTGGCGCGCAACGTGTCCCGCGGCGCGGTCGACGTCGCGCTGTTCGCGATCGAGAGCGTGGTCATCCCGACCCCACAGACGCGGGGCATCGACCCACTGCCGATCGACCGCCGGCCGACGGCCGCGGAGCTGGCGTTGCTCGACGCGTCGCTGCCCGCGCAGCCGCAGTACGTGGCGGCCGTGCTGACGGGCCTGCGGGAGCGACGCGGCCCGTGGGGTCCCGGCCGACCCGTCGAGGCCGCCGACGCCTTCGAAGCGGTGCGCATCGTCGCCCGCGCCTGCCGTGTCGAGGTGACGCTGCGGTCCGCGCAGCGGTTGCCGTGGCATCCCGGCCGCTGCGCCGAGGTTGTCGTCGTCGGGTCCGCCGAAGACACCGTCGTCGGGTATGCCGGCCAGCTGCACCCGGCGGTGATCGAGCGGACCGGGCTGCCGAAGGGCACTTGCGCGGTGGAGCTCGACCTCGACGCCATCCCGGTCCTCGAGGTGCTGCCGGCGCCGCGGGTGTCGCCGTTCCCGGCCGTCTTCCAGGACGTGGCGCTGGTGGTCGACGCCGACGTTCCCGCCCAGACCGTCATCGACGCCGTCCGCGAGGGCGCGGGGGAGCTGCTCGAGGACGTGTCGCTGTTCGACGTCTACACCGGCCCGCAGGTCGGCGAGGGCCGCAAGTCGCTCGCGCTGGCGTTGCGCTTCCGGGCGCCGGACCGCACGCTCACCGAGGACGAGGCCAGCGAGGCCCGCACGGCCGCGGTGGCGGCTGCCGGGCGCGTCGGCGCCAGCCTGCGCACCTGAGTAATGAATTTGCATGCCTGTGCATAACCATGCACACTGACGGCATGACCTCGTCCCTGAGCGTAGCGGTGGCCGGCGCCAGCGGATATGCCGGCGGTGAGATCCTGCGGCTGCTGCTCGGCCATCCCGCGCTGGCCGACGGCCGGTTGACCATCGGCGCGTTGACCGCCGCGGCCAGCGCCGGCAGCCGGCTCGCCGAGCATCATCCGCACCTGCTGCCGCTGGCCGACCGGGTGCTGGAGAACACCGACGCCCAGACGCTCGCCGGCCACGACGTGGTGTTCCTCGCGCTGCCGCACGGCCACTCCGCGGTGCTCGCCGAGCAGCTGGGTTCGGACCCGCTCATCATCGACTGCGGCGCTGATTTCCGGCTGACCGACGCGAGCGTGTGGAACCGCTTCTACGGCGGCGAGCATGCGGGCAGCTGGCCCTACGGCCTGCCCGAGCTGCCCGGTGGCCGCGACCGCCTGCGGGGGACCCGGCGCGTCGCCGTGCCCGGCTGCTATCCGACCGCGGCGCTGCTCGCGCTGTGGCCGGCCGTCGCAGCGAGCCTCATCGAGCCGGCGGTCACGATCGTCGCCGTCAGCGGCACGTCGGGCGCCGGCCGGGCCGCCAAGACCGACCTGCTGGGTTCGGAGGTGATGGGGTCGGCGCGGGCCTACAACATCGCGGGCGCACACCGGCACACGCCCGAGATCGCGCAGGGGCTGCGCGCCGCGGGCGACGGCGAGGTCACGGTGTCGTTCACGCCCGTACTCGTCCCGATGTCCCGGGGCATCCTCGCGACGTGCACCGCGCGCACCACGGCGTCGTCGTCGGAGCTGCGCGCCGCCTACGAAAAGGCCTACGGCGCAGAGCCGTTCATCCACCTGCTGGCCGACGGCGCTCTGCCGCGCACCGGCTCGGTCATCGGCAGCAACGCCGCGCAACTGGCCGTCGGCGTCGACGAGGACGCCTCGACGTTCGTGGCGGTGTGCGCGATCGACAACCTCGTCAAGGGCACGGCGGGCGCCGCGGTGCAGTCGATGAACCTGGCGCTCGGTTGGCCCGAGACCGACGGGCTCTCGACGGTCGGAGTGGCGCCGTGACGCTGCTGCGCAGCCAGGGCGTCACCGCCCCGGCCGGTTTCCGTGCCGCCGGCATCGCCGCGGGCATCAAGGCGTCGGGCAAGCGTGACCTGGCGCTGGTGCTCAACGAGGGTCCGGACCACGCCGCGGCCGGCGTCTTCACCCGCAACCAGATCAAGGCCGCGCCGGTGCTGTGGACCCGGCAGGTGCTCACCACCGGCCGGCTGCGGGCGGTGGTGCTCAACTCCGGCGGCGCCAACGCCTGCACCGGGCCCGCGGGGTTCCAGGACACCCATGCCACCGCCGAAGCCGTCGCGGCGGCGCTCAGCGACTGGGGCACCGAGACCGGGGCCATCGAGGTCGGCGTGTGCTCGACCGGGCTGATCGGCGACCGGCTGCCGATGGATCGGGTGCTCGCCGGCGTCCGGGACATCGTGCACGAGATCGGCGGCGGGCTGTCCGGCGGCACCGAGGCCGCCGAGGCGATCATGACCACCGACACCGTGCCCAAGCAGGTGGCGCTGCACCACCCGGGCAACTGGACCGTCGGCGGCATGGCCAAGGGCGCCGGCATGCTGGCGCCGTCGCTGGCCACGATGCTCGCGGTGATCACGACGGACGCGGTCGCCGACGCCGCCGCGCTGGACCGCGCGCTGCGACACGCGGCGGCGCAGACGTTCGACCGGCTCGACATCGACGGCAGCTGCTCCACCAACGACACGGTGCTGCTGCTCGCCTCCGGCGCCAGCGAGGTGCGGCCGGGCCGAGACGAGCTGGACGCCGCAGTGCGCGCCGTCTGCGACGACCTGTGCGCGCAGCTGCAGGCCGACGCCGAGGGAGTCACCAAGCGCGTCGTCGTCACAGTGTCCGGCGCGCCGACCGAGGACGACGCCGTCGCCGTCGCCCGGACCGTGGCCCGCGACAGCCTCGTCAAGACCGCGCTGTTCGGCTCGGATCCCAACTGGGGGCGCGTGGTCGCCGCCGTGGGCATGGCCCCGGTGACCCTCGACCCCGAGCGGATCACCGTGGCGTTCAACGGCACCGCCGTGTTCACCGACGGCACCGGCGTACCCGGCGCGCGGGAGGTCGACCTGTCCGGCGAGGACATCGAGGTGACGGTGGACCTCGGGCTGGGTGAGGCCCGGGCCGCGATCCGCACCACGGACCTCTCACACGGCTACGTCGAAGAGAACTCGGCGTACAGCTCGTGACCGCCACCCCGACGAAGGCCCGGGTGCTGGCCGAAGCGCTGCCGTGGCTCAAGGAGCTGCACGACAAGATCGTCGTGGTCAAGTACGGCGGCAACGCGATGACCGACGACGCGCTCAAAGCCGCGTTCGCCGCCGACATGGTGTTCCTGCGCAACTGCGGCATCCACCCGGTCGTCGTGCACGGCGGCGGCCCGCAGATCACCGCCATGCTGACGCGCCTCGGGATCGCCGGCGAGTTCAAGGGCGGCTTCCGCGTCACCACGCCCGAGGTGCTCGACGTCGCCCGGATGGTGCTCTTCGGGCAGGTCGGCCGCGAGCTGGTCGGCCTGATCAACGCGCACGGCCCGTACGCGGTCGGCATCACCGGCGAGGACGCCGGGTTGTTCACCGCGGTGCGGCGCAGCGTGCTCGTCGACGGCGTGGCCACCGACATCGGGCTGGTCGGCGACGTCGATCGGGTGAACACCGCCGCGGTGGTGGATCTCATTGCCGCCGGCCGCATCCCGGTGGTGTCGACCATCGCCCCGGACGCCGACGGCGTGGTCCACAACATCAACGCCGACACCGCCGCGGCCGCGCTGGCCGAGGCGCTCGGAGCGCACCGACTGCTGATGCTCACCGACATCGAGGGCCTGTACACCCGCTGGCCGGACCGCGGGTCGCTGGTCAGCGAGATCGACAGCGCCGCGCTCGCGCAGCTGCTGCCGACGCTGGAGACCGGCATGGTGCCCAAGATCGAGGCCTGCCTGCGGGCGGTCGGCGGCGGTGTGCCCAGCGCCCACGTGATCGACGGCCGCGTCGAGCACTGCGTGCTGGTCGAATTGTTCACCGACGCCGGAACGGGAACGAAGGTCATTCGATGACGGACGAACTGTTGACGCGGTGGAACGCCGTGATGATGAACAACTACGGCACCCCGCCGCTGGCGCTGGTGAGCGGCGACGGCGCGGTGGTGGTCGACGAGGCGGGCAAGAGCTACCTCGACCTGCTCGGCGGGATCGCGGTGAACCTGCTCGGCCACCGCCACCCGGCGGTGATCGCCGCGGTCACCGAACAACTGTCGACGCTCGGGCACACCTCGAACCTGTACGCGACCGAACCCGCGATCGCGCTCGCCGAGGCGCTCGTCGCGCACCTGGGCGTCGGCGGGGCGACGGCGGACGTCACGGCCAGGGTCTTCTTCTGCAACTCCGGCGCCGAGGCCAACGAGGTCGCGTTCAAGATCACCCGGCTGACCGGCCGGACGAAGATCGTTGCGGCACAGGGCGCTTTCCACGGCCGCACCATGGGGTCGCTGGCGCTCACCGGCCAGCCGGCGAAGCAGGCGCCGTTCGCGCCGCTGCCCGGCGACGTCAGCCACGTGCCCTACGGCGACGTCGAGGCGCTCACCGCGGCGGTCGACGATCGCACCGCCGCGGTGTTCCTCGAGCCGATCATGGGGGAGGGCGGCGTCGTCACGCCGCCGCCCGGCTATCTGGCGGCGGCCCGCGAGGTGACGACCCGGCACGGCGCGTTGCTGGTGCTCGACGAGGTACAGACCGGAATGGGCCGCACCGGAACGTTTTTCGCCCACCAGCAGGCCGGCATCACGCCCGACGTGGTGACGCTCGCCAAGGGCCTCGGCGGCGGGCTGCCCATCGGCGCCTGCCTGGCCGTCGGCGACGCGGCCGACCTGCTGACGCCCGGCCTGC
Source organism: Mycobacterium sp. MYCO198283 (assembly GCF_021213805.1). GTDB lineage: Bacteria > Actinomycetota > Actinomycetes > Mycobacteriales > Mycobacteriaceae > Mycobacterium. Next base: position 14,651 of record NZ_JAJQJI010000007.1, on the reverse strand, counting down.
ACGGCAGCACGTTCGGCGGGAACCCGGTGTGCGCGGCCGCCGCCCTCGCCGTGCTGCGCACGCTGGCCGCCGACGATCTGCTGAATCGTGCTGCGGCGCTGGGCAAGACGCTGCACTCCGGCATCGAGGCGCTGCACCATCCGCTGGTCGACCACGTCCGGGGCCGCGGCCTGCTGTGTGGGATCGTGCTGACGGAGCCGCAGGCCAAGGCCGTCGAGCTCGCCGCGCGCGACGCCGGCTTCCTGGTGAACGCCGCCGCGCCCGACGTGGTGCGGCTCGCGCCGCCGCTGATCCTCACCGACGCGCAGCTGGAGTCGTTTCTCACCGCCCTGCCCGCCGTGCTCGACGCGAGCGTGGCGTCGTGAGCGGGCCGCGCCACCTGCTGCGCGATGACGATCTGCAGCCCGCCGAGCAGGCCGAGATCCTCGCGCTGGCCGCCGAACTGAAGCGCGCGCCGACCAGCCGCCGCCCGTTGGAGGGGCCGCGCGGCGTCGCGGTGATCTTCGACAAGAACTCCACGCGCACCCGGTTTTCGTTCGAGGTCGGCATCGCCCAGCTCGGCGGCCACGCCGTGGTCGTCGACGGCCGCAGTACGCAGCTCGGCCGCGACGAGACGCTCGAAGACACCGGCCGGGTGCTGTCGCGCTTCGTCGACGCCATCGTGTGGCGCACCTTCGGCCAGGAGCGGCTGACGGCGATGGCCGCCGGGGCGACGGTGCCGGTCGTCAACGCGCTCTCCGACGACTTCCATCCCTGCCAGGTGCTCGCCGACCTGCAGACGCTCGCCGAGCGCAAGGGGTCGCTGCGGGGCCTGCGGATGTCCTACTTCGGTGACGGCGCCAACAACATGGCGCACTCGCTGCTGCTGGGCGGCGTGACCGCCGGGATCGACGTCACGGTCGCCGCGCCCGCCGCCTTTTCCCCGGCCGCGGGCGTGCTGGCCGCGGCCCGCGAGCGCGCCACCCAGACCGGGGCCCGCGTCGAGGTCACCGACGATCCCGCGGCCGCCGCCCGCGGCGCCGATGTCCTGGTCACCGACACCTGGACGTCGATGGGGCAGGAGGACGACGGCCTCGACCGCGTCGGACCGTTCCGCCCCTACCAAGTGAACGGCGACCTGCTGGCGCTCGCCGATTCGGCTGCCGTCGTGCTGCACTGCCTGCCCGCCCACCGCGGCGAGGAGATCACCGACGAGGTGCTCGACGGGCCGCGCAGCGCGGTGTGGGACGAGGCCGAGAACCGGCTCCACGCCCAAAAGGCGCTACTGGTGTGGCTGCTGGAGCAGTCGTCGTGAGCTCGGCGCCCGAGGTCAGCACGAACCGCGCCGGCCGGCAGGCACGCATCGTCGCCATCCTCGCCGAGCGTGCTGTGCGCAGCCAGGGTGAGCTCGCGGCGGCGCTGGCCGCCGAGGGCATCGAGGTCACCCAGGCGACGCTGTCCCGCGATCTCGACGAGCTCGGGGCGGTCAAGCTGCGCGGCGCCGACGGCGGACCGGGCGTCTACGTGGTGCCCGAGGACGGCAGCCCGGTGCGCGGCGTGTCCGGTGGCACCGAGCGGCTGTCGCGGCTGCTGGGCGACCTGCTGGTGTCCACCGACGCCAGCGGCAACCTCGCGGTGCTGCGCACCCCGCCCGGCGCGGCGCACTATCTCGCCAACGCGATCGACCGGGCCGCGCTGCCCTACGTCGTGGGCACCATCGCCGGCGACGACACCATCGCCGTCGTCGCCCGCGAGCCCGTCACCGGCGCCGAGCTGGCGCACCGGTTCGAGACCCTCACCTAGCAGTACCGAGTAAGGAGAACCCCTCATGTCCGAACGCGTCATCCTGGCCTACTCCGGCGGGCTCGACACCTCGGTGGCGATCAGCTGGATCGGCAAGGAGACCGGCCGCGAGGTCGTCGCCGTGGCGATCGATCTCGGCCAGGGCGGCGAGGACATGGAGGTGGTGCGGCAGCGTGCGCTCGACTGCGGCGCGGTGGAGGCCGTCGTCGTCGACGCCCGCGACGAGTTCGCCGAGCAGTACTGCCTGCCGACCATCCAGTCGAACGCGCTCTACATGGACCGCTATCCGCTGGTGTCGGCGATCAGCCGGCCGCTGATCGTCAAGCACCTGGTGGCGGCGGCCCGCGAGCACGGCGGCAGCACCGTCGCGCACGGCTGCACCGGCAAGGGCAACGACCAGGTGCGCTTCGAGGTCGGTTTCGCCTCGCTCGCACCGGATCTGCAGGTGCTGGCACCGGTCCGCGACTACGCCTGGACCCGCGAGAAGGCCATCGCATTCGCCGAGGAGAACGCCATCCCGATCAACGTCACCAAGCGCTCGCCGTTCTCGATCGACCAGAACGTCTGGGGCCGGGCGGTCGAGACGGGCTTCCTGGAGCACCTGTGGAACGCGCCGACCAAGGACGTCTACGACTACACCGAGGATCCGACCGTCAACTGGAGCACGCCCGACGAGGTGGTCGTCGGCTTCGAGCGCGGGGTGCCGGTCTCCGTCGACGGCCGTCCGGTGTCGGTGCTGGAGGCGATCGTCGAGCTGAATCGCCGCGGCGGCGCGCAGGGCGTCGGCCGGCTCGACGTGGTGGAGGACCGGCTGGTGGGCATCAAGAGCCGCGAGATCTACGAGGCGCCCGGGGCGATGGTGCTCATCACCGCGCACACCGAGCTGGAGCACGTCACCCTCGAGCGCGAACTGGGCCGGTTCAAGCGGCACACCGACCAGCGGTGGAGCGAGCTGGTATACGACGGGCTGTGGTACTCGCCGCTCAAGACCGCGCTCGAGGCCTTCGTCGCGCACACGCAGGAGCACGTCAGCGGCGAGATCCGGCTCGTGCTGCACGGCGGGCACATCGCGGTGAACGGACGCCGGAGCCGGGAATCTCTCTACGACTTCAACCTGGCGACCTACGACGAGGGCGACACCTTCGACCAGTCGGCCGCCAAGGGCTTCGTCCACGTCCACGGCCTGAGCTCGGCGATCTCGGCCCGCCGCGACCTGGGCCTCACGTGACCGCCGCCCCCCCGTCACCGCGACCGTGCGTGTCTGTACGCCGGCACGCCGCGCAATGCGGACAACAGCGCACGCTCGCGGGGCTTCGGTGAGCACCGGCGGCACCAACGAGGGATCGCTGTGGGGCGGCCGGTTCGCCGCTGGCCCGTCGCCGGCGCTGGCCGCACTCAGCAAGTCGACGCACTTCGACTGGGTGCTCGCGCCCTACGACATCGCGGCGTCCACGGCGCACACCAAGGTGCTGCACGCCGCCGGCCTGCTGACCGACGAGCAACGCGACGGCCTGCTCGCCGGCCTCAACCAGCTCGCCGCCGACGTCGCCGACGGCAGCTTCGGCCCGGCCGACAGCGACGAGGACGTGCACGGTGCGCTGGAACGCGGCCTGATCGAACGCGTCGGCGCCGACCTCGGCGGCCGGCTGCGCGCGGGCCGGTCCCGCAACGACCAGGTGGCGACGCTGTTTCGGCTGTGGCTCCGCGACGCCGTCCGACGCGTCGCCCGCGGCGCGCTACAGGTCATCTCGGCGCTGACGACGCAGGCGGCCGCCCACCCGACCGCGATCATGCCGGGCAAGACCCATTTGCAGTCGGCGCAGCCGGTGATGCTGGCCCACCACCTGCTGGCGCACGCGCATCCGCTGCTGCGCGACCTCGACCGGCTCGCCGACGCCGACCGCCGCGCCGCGGTGTCCCCGTACGGCTCCGGCGCGCTGGCCGGGTCGTCGCTGGGCCTCGATCCCGACGCGATCGCGGCCGATCTCGGCTTCGCGGCCGCGGCGGACAACTCGATCGACGCGACCGCTGCCCGGGACTTCGCCGCCGAGGCCGCGTTCGTCTTCGCGATGATCGCCGTCGACCTGTCCCGGCTGGCCGAGGACGTCATTCTGTGGAGCTCGACGGAGTTCGGCTACGTGACGCTGCACGACGCGTGGTCGACGGGCAGCTCGATCATGCCGCAGAAGAAGAACCCGGACATCGCGGAGCTGGCGCGCGGCAAGGCCGGGCGGTTGATCGGCAACCTCACCGGGCTGCTCGCGACGCTCAAGGCGCAGCCGCTGGCGTACAACCGCGACCTGCAGGAGGACAAGGAGCCGCTGTTCGACGCAGTGGCGCAACTCGAGCTGCTGCTGCCGGCGATGGCGGGGCTGGTCGGCACCCTGACCTTTCACACCGATCGCATGGCGGCGCTGGCCCCGGCCGGCTACACCCTGGCCACCGACATCGCCGAGTGGATGGTGCGCCGCGGCGTGCCGTTCCGGATCGCGCACGAGGCAGCGGGCGCCGCGGTGCGGGCGGCGGAGGCCCGCGGCGTCGGGCTGGCCGACCTCGGAGACGACGAGTTCGCCGCCATCCACCCGACGCTCACCGGGGAGGTGCGCGACGTGCTCACGATCGAAGGGTCGGTGGCGTCCCGCGACGCCCGCGGCGGCACCGCACCCGCCCAGGTCGCCCGCCAGCTCGCCGTGGTGCGCGAGACCGCCGACCGGCTCGCGGCACGCCTCCTCGGCTGACCCGCGTCCGGTGCGCCGACGGGTCGACGCGGATCGTCAGTCGTCGGCGGCGGCCAGCCAGGCGTTCTCCAGCTCGTCCTTGCGGGTCTGGAGGTCGTCCAGTTCGCGGTTGAGCTCACCGAGCCGCACGTGATCGTTGGCGGCGTCGGCCATGGTCTGGTGCAGCCGGCCGATCCGGTCGTCCAGCTTGCCGAGCTGACTTTCGATGCGGCCCAACTCCTTGGCGGTGCGGCGCTGCCGTGCCGCGTCGGACTCGCCGCGCTCGACCGGTTGTGCCCGCGACGGGTTCTGCTCGCGGCCGCTGCGCTGCTCCAGGTACTGGTCAAGCCCACCCGGCAGCATGACGCACCGCCCGTCGCCGGTCATCGCGTAGGTGACGTCGCAGACCCGCTCCAGGAAGTACCGGTCGTGGGTGACGACGAGCAGGGTGCCGGGCCAGCCGTCGAGGTAGTCCTCGATGACGGTCAGGGTGTCGATGTCCAAGTCGTTGGTGGGCTCGTCGAGCAACAGCACGTTCGGCTCGTCGAGCAGCATCCGCAGGAACTGCAGCCGGCGCTTCTCGCCGCCGGACAGCTCGCCGATGCGGGTGGTCAGCTTGTCGCCGGTGAAGCCGAACTCCTCCAGCAGTGTCGACACGCTCGTCTCGCGACCGCCCGCCAGCTCGGTGATGCGGCGGCGGCTCTCGACCGCGTCGAGCACCCGGTCGGCCGGGTCGAGCTCGCTCAGCCCCTGGCTCAGATGCCCGATCCGCAGCGTCGTCCCGCGCTTGACGGTGCCCGCCGTCGGCTGCAGGTCACCGGCCAGCAGCCGCAGCACCGTCGTCTTACCGCTGCCGTTGACCCCGACCAGCCCGATCCGGGCGCCCGGTCCGATGGACCAGTCGAGCCCGTCGAGCACCCGCTGCGGCGGATCGCCAACCTCGAGCATCACCCGATGCAGGTCGAAGACGTCCTTGCCCAGCCGCGACATCGCAAACCGCTGCAGCACCAGCGGGTCGCGTGGCGGCGGTTCGTCGGCGATCAGCGCGTTCGCGGCCTGGATGCGGAACCGCGGTTTCGACGTGCGGGCGGGTGGGCCGCGGCGCAGCCACGCCAGCTCCTTGCGCAGCAGGTTCTTGCGCCGCGCGGCGACGCCCGCTGCGAGGCGGAGACGCTCGGCGCGGGCGAGGACGTACGCCGAGTAGCCGCCGTCGTAGGCGTCGACCGTGCCGTCGTGCACCTCCCACATCCGGGTGCACACCGCGTCGAGGAACCACCGGTCGTGGCTCACCACGATCAGCGCCCGCGGGCGTCGGGTGGTGAGCTGCTGCGCCAGCCAGCCGATGGCCTCGACGTCGAGGTGGTTGGTCGGCTCGTCGAGCACCAGCACGTCGTGATCGCCGAGCAGGATTGCGGCCAGCGCCACCCGCCGCCGCTCGCCGCCACTGAGACCGCGGACCGATGCGTCCATCGGCACGTCGCCCAACAGCTGCTCCACCACGGTCCGGGTGGCGGCGTCGGCGGCCCAGACGTGGTCGTCGCGGCCGTTGACGACGATCCGGCGCACGGTCGCGGTGTCGTCGAATTCGTCGGCCTGCGTCAGATAGCCGATCGAGAGTCCCGCCGTGTGCGTGACCCGCCCGCTGTCCGGCGGGTGCACCTTCGTCAGCACCTCGAGCAGCGTCGTCTTCCCGCCGCCGTTGCGGCCCACCACACCGAGCGCGTCGCCGTCGTCGACACCGAGGCTCACGTCGCGCAACAGCGTGCGCGTGCCGTAGCTGACGGTCACCCGTTCGGTGTTGATGAGATTTGCCATCGCACGCCGATCCTAGGTGCTATCCCGGAGTGCCGATCTCGCCGAGGGCCTACCGGGTGCTGTGCCATGATGACCCGGTGACGAGGGGTTTTTGCGTCCTGCGCAGGGAGCGGCCGTGGTGAGCCTGTCGCCGATCACCCGGCCGGTCGGTCGGCTGCTGGCGACCGCGCAGAACGGCATCGAGGTGCTGCGGTACGGCGGCCTGGAAACCGGCACCAAGCCGTCGCCGTTCCAGGTGGTCGAGAGCGTGCCGATGTACCGGCTACGCCGCTACTTCCCGGCCGACGACCGCCCCGGGAGCCGGTCGGCCGGCCCGCCGGTGCTGATGGTGCACCCGATGATGATGTCGGCCGACATGTGGGACGTGACCCGTGAGGACGGCGCGGTCGGTATCTTGCACCGCGCCGGGATCGACCCGTGGGTCATCGATTTCGGTTCTCCGGATCGCGTCGAGGGCGGCATGCAGCGCACGCTCGCCGACCACGTGGTCGCGGTCAGCGAGGCGGTCGACACCGTCCGGCGGATCACCGACCGCGACGTCCACCTCGCCGGCTATTCGCAGGGTGGCATGTTCTGCTACCAGTCGGCCGCCTACCGCCGGTCGAAGGACCTCGCGAGCATCATCACGTTCGGTGCGCCCGTCGACACGCTGGCCGCGTTGCCCCTGGGGATCCCCGCCGGGCTCGGCGCCGCCGGTGCGAACTTCATGGCCGACCACGTGTTCAACCGCATCGACATCCCGGGCTGGTTGGCGCGCACCGGCTTCCAGATGCTCGACCCGATCAAGACGGCGCAGGCCCGCATCGACTTCCTGCGCCAGCTCCACGACCGCGAAGCGCTGCTGCCGCGGGAGAACCAGCGGCGCTTCCTGGCGTCGGAAGGGTGGATCGCCTGGTCGGGCCCGGCCATCTCCGAGCTGCTCAAGCAGTTCGTCGCGCACAACCGGATGATGACCGGCGGATTCTCCATCAACGGCGAGTTGCTGACGCTCAACGACATCAACTGCCCCGTGCTGGCGGTCGTCGGCGAGGTCGACGACATCGGGCAGCCGGCGTCCGTGCGCGGCATCAAACGCGCCGCACCGCAGGCCGACGTCTACGAATTCTCCATCCGCGCAGGACACTTCGGCCTGGTCGTCGGATCCCGCGCAGCGTCGGAGACGTGGCCGACGGTCGCCGCCTGGGTGCGGTGGCTGGAGGAGGGCGGCGACATGCCCGAGGACGTGACGCCGATGTCGTCGCAACCGGTCGAGCCGGACCAGAGCGGCGTCGCGCTGACGTCGCGCCTGGCACACGGCGCGGCCGCCGCCACCGAGGTCACCCTGGACCTCGTGCGCTCCGCCGCGGGCGCGGCGGTGTCGGTGAACAAGTCGGCCCGTGCGCTCGCGGTCGAGACCGCCCGCACGCTGCCGCGGCTGGCTCGCCTCGGTCAGATCAACGACCACACCCGCATCTCGCTCGGCCGGATCATGGGCGAGCAGGCGGCGGGCGCGCCGAGCGGCGAGTTCCTGCTGTTCGACGGCCGGGTGCACACCTATGAGGCCGTCGACCGCCGCGTCGACAACGTCGTGCGTGGCCTCATCGCGGTGGGCGTGCGGCAGGGCGCGCACGTCGGTGTCCTGATGGAGACGCGGCCCAGCGCCCTGGTGGCGATCGCGGCGCTGAGCCGGCTGGGCGCGGTGGCGGTGCTGATGCCGCCCGACGCCGACCTCGCCAAGGCGGCGCGGCTCGGCGGTGTCAGCGAGATCATCACCGACCCGGCGAACCTCGATGCGGCGCGGCAGCTCCCCATCCAGGTGCTGGTGCTCGGCGGCGGCGAGAGCCGCGACCTCAACCTGCCCGCGGACTCCGACGTCATCGACATGGAGAAGATCAACCCCGACGGGGTGGCGCTGCCCGGCTGGTACCGCCCGAACCCGGCGCTCGCCCGCGACCTGGCGTTCGTCGTGTTCAGCTCCGTCGGCGGCGACCTGATCGCGCGGCAGATCACCAACCACCGCTGGGCGCTGTCGGCGTTCGGCACCGCGTCGGCGGCGAACCTGTCGCGCGGGGACACCGTGTACTGCCTCACGCCGCTGCACCACCAGTCGGGCCTGCTGGTGGCGCTCGGCGGCGCGGTCGTCGGCGGCTCCCGCATCGCGTTGTCCCGTGGCCTCCAGCCGGACCGGTTCATCCACGAGGTGCGCCGCTACGGCGTGACGGTGGTGTCCTACACCTGGGCGATGCTGCGCCAGGTGATCGACCATCCGGGCTTCACGATGCAAGGCAACCACCCGGTGCGGCTGTTCATCGGCTCCGGGATGCCGACCGGTCTGTGGAAGCGGCTCACCGACCACTTCGCCCCCGCGGGCGTCGTGGAGTTCTTCGCCACCACCGACGGACAAGCCGTGCTGGCCAACGTCTCGGGCGCGAAGATCGGCAGCAAGGGCCGGCCGCTGCCCGGCGGTGGCCAGATCGCCCTGGCCGCCTACGACCCCGAAGACGACCTCATCCTCGAGGACGACCGCGGGTTCGTCCGTCGCGCCGAGACCGGCGAGGTCGGGGTGCTGCTCGCACGGCCGCGCGGCCCGATCGATCCCGAGGCATCCGTCAAGCGCGGTGTCTTCGCGCCGGCCGACACCTGGATCTCCACCGAGTACCTGTTTCGCCGCGACGCCGACGGCGACTACTGGCTGGTGGCGAACCGCTCGAACGTCGTCCACACCGAGCGCGGACCGGTGTTCCCCGAACCGGTGACCAACGCGGTCGGCCTGCTCGCCGGGGCGGATCTCGCGGTCACGTACTGCATCTCGGTGAACGGCCGCCAGCTGGCGGTCACCGCGATGACGCTGTGCCCGGGCGGCGAACTCTCGGCCGGCGACCTCAACGAGGTGCTCGCACCGCTGCCACCGGCCGAGCGGCCCGACATCGTGCACGTCGTCGGCGACCTACCGCTGACGGCGACCTACCGGCCGACGGTCGGACCGCTGCGCAAGCGCGGCATCCCCAAGGCGGGCCGCTCCGCCTGGTACCTGGGCGCCGACGGGGGCTACAAGCGGCTGACGGCTGCCGCCCGCGAGGCGCTGCTCGAGGGCGAGCGCCCGACGTGATGACACTGTTACGCTTCCCGCGGGCGGCAGCAGGTCGCCCGCTCGACCGGCTGGAGGACGAATGCCCTTGCGCGGCCCGAAGAAGCTCCTGACCGCCGTCTCGTCGACCATCGTGGTGGCTGCCGCCGTGAGCGGCGTCTCGCTGGGCGTCGGGACGGCCACCGCCTCCGCCGACGTGATCCGCGACCTGGCGTGCGAGTACAGCTCCGCCGGCGGCGCCGGCACGGTGTCCAGCCTGTTGAACGAGTCGTTGACCCTGAGCTCGCAGGGCTTCCGGCCCACGAAGGCGCAGCTGGCCGCGATCGAGGAGTCGCTGTCGTCGCGGCCGAACCAGGGACCGCTGATCAAGGCACTGCAGACCACCGTGGCCGCGCAGAAGGTGCTGCAGTCCGAGCAGCAGCTGCTCGCCGGCCAGCAGAGCCCGGTGTCCATCGGCGTGGTGCAGGGCGACCCGAACGATCCGTTCGCCACCTCCAATCCGCCGATCACCAGCGGTATCACCATCGGCGGCGGCGGCACCTACAAGATCGGTTCCAGCGCGGGCACGGTGCCCGGCGGATCCTGCGGCTGACCGGCGGTGCTCGACGAACGGCTGCTCAGCATCCTGGTCTGCCCCGCAGATCGCGGTCCGTTGCTGCTGGTCGGCGACGAGCTGCTCTACAACCCGCGGCTGCGCCGGGCGTACCGCATCGACGACGGCATTCCGGTGTTGCTGATCGACGAGGCGGTGGACGTCGACGAGGCGCGCCACCAGGAGCTCATCGCTCGAGCAGGGCGGCCGGAAGCTCGGTCGTGAAGTAGCGCTGCAGGTTCGGCGCGATCATCTCGACGATCGCGGGAACCGGCAGCGACGCCATGGGTTCCAGCTGCAGGATGTGGCGGGCCACCGCGATGCCGAGGATCTGGCTTGCGACGAATTCGGCCCGTATCGCGCCGGTGCCCGGGGGATCGTCCACCCTCGCCGCGAGTTCGGTGACGACGACGTCGCGCAGGAACGACCGGAACATCGCGATCTGTTCACCGGCCAGCGCCGATCGCAGCGACGCCACGAAGCCGACGCCGGCCTCCGAATCCCACAGCGACAGCACCAGTGTCGGCAGCACGACGCCGAGCTCGTCGACGGGCGCCGCACGCAGCCTCGTCAGCACCGCGCCCGGATCGACGTCGACGTCGATCGCGGCGGCGAACAGCCGCTCCTTGGTACCGAAGTAGTGGTGCACCAGCGCGGAGTCCACCCCGGCGTCGGCGGCGATCGCCCGCACCGAGGTCTTGCCGATCCCGTTCCGGGCGAACAGCTCCCGCGCACTGGCCAGAATCCGGTCCCGGCTGTCCGATCCGCCGCGCGGACGGCCCGGACGTTTCCCGGCGGCGCTCGTCGGCAACGCGTCAGGGCGTCCGGCGGCGCAAGGTGGCTGCCGCCAGCCCGAGCGCCGCGATCGCAAAGGACATGACGACGATGATGTCACGCAGTGCGGTCGACGTGAGATCCGGATGGGTGCCCACCTGCTGCAGCGCTTCGAGTGCGTAGCTTGCGGGCAGCGCGTTGCTGATCCACTCCAACCACTGCGGCATCAGGCTGCGGGACACGATGATGCCGCACAGCAACAGCTGCGGCACCACCACCACCGGCATGAACTGCACCGCCTGGAACTCGGTCCGGGCGAAGGCGCTGCACAGCAGCCCCAGCCCGACGCCGAGCACGGCGTTCGCGATTGCGATGACGAACACCCACAGCGGATGGCCGGACGTCTCGAAGCCGAGCAGCCAGAACGCGACCAGGCAGGTGACGGTGGCCTGCGCGGCCGCCGCGAGCGAGAACGCCGTGCCGTAGGCCGCGAGCAGGTCGGTGCGCCGCAGGGGCGTGGTCAGGATCCGCTCCAAGGTTCCCGAAGCGCGCTCCCGTTGCATCGAGATGGCGGTGATCAGGAACATCACGACCAGCGGCAGCAGCCCGAGCAGGATCAGGCAGGCGTGCTGGAAGGGCGCCGGGGCGCCCGGCCGCACCGGAACGTTCTGGAACATGAAGTACATCAGCGTGATGATCACGCTGGGGACCACCAGGATCATCGCCATGCTCCGGTGGTCGGCGGCGAGCTGACGCAGGATGCGGCGGGTCGTGGCGAGGTAGGGCCGCAGGCCGTTCGTCGTCACCGCGCCGGCGCGTCGTGGGGATCGGTGCTGCGCCGGATGACGGACAGGAACGCTTCCTCCAGTGACGTGCATGAGGTCTCCTCCCGGAGTCGTTGCGGGGTGGTGTGGGTCAGCAGCCGGCCGTCGCGCATCAGCAGCAGGTCGCCGCAGTGGTCGGCCTCGTCCATGACATGGCTCGAGACGAGCAGGGTGGTTCCGCCGCGAGCCAGTTCGCCGAATTGGTCCCATAGTTCGGTGCGCAGCACCGGGTCGAGGCCCACGGTGGGTTCGTCGAGCAGGAGGAGGTCGGGCCGGCCGACCAGCGCACACGCCAGCGAGACGCGGCTGCGCTGGCCGCCCGAGAGGGAACCGGTCATCGCGGTGCGGTGCGTCGTCAGTCCCACCCGGTCGACGGCGTCGTCCGCGTCGGCCGTCGACGCCCCCTGCAGTGCCGCGAAGTAGCGCACGTTGTCGACCACCCGCAGGTCGTCGTACACCGTGGGTGCCTGGGTGACGTAGCCGATCCGGTGCCGCAGCTCCGGCGAGCCGGCGGGCAGTCCCAACACCCGGACGGACCCCGCGGCGATCAGCTGAGTCCCCACGATGCTGCGGATGAGGGTCGTCTTCCCGCAGCCCGAGGGCCCGAGCAGGCCGGTGATGGTGCCGGCGGCAATCCGCACCGTGAGGTCGTGCAGGGCCGGCCGGCCGCCACGGACGACGCGGAGCCCGCGGATGTCGACCGCGGGCGTCCCGCCCGCGCACATTTCACCGCTCGATGAACTCATCATGTGATGAATATCCGCCTCGGCGGCAGGCGGTGTCAAGGGCCGGGCAGAATCGGCTCGGTGAGTGCCGCGGAACTGCTCGTCGACCCGGTGGCCGCGGCCCGCCGACTGCTCGGCGCCCGGCTCACCGGACGGGATGTCACCGCCGTGATCGTCGAGGTCGAGGCCTATGGCGGCACGCCGAGCGGCCCGTGGCCGGACGCCGCGGCACACTCGTACCGCGGTCCCGGCCCCCGCAATGCGGTGATGTTCGGGCCGCCTGGGCGGCTGTACACGTATCGGAGCCACGGCATCCACGTGTGCGCAAATGTGTCGTGCGGCCCGGACGGCACCGCCGCAGCCGTGCTGCTGCGGGCCGCCGCCATCGAGGACGGTGTTGCGGCGGCCCGCCGCCGGCGCCGAGACCTGGCCGATCCCGTCGCGCTGGCACGGGGACCGGGGAATCTGTGTGCGGCGCTCGGCATCACGCTGGCCGACAATGGCCGCGACCTGTTCGACGACCACGGCCCGGTGCGGCTGCGATTGAGCCGGCCGGCCGGCGACGACGAGATCGTCAGCGGACCGCGCGTCGGGGTGACCCAGGCCGCCGACCGCCCGTGGCGGCTCTGGCTCGCGGATCGGCGCGAGGTGTCGGCCTACCGGCGCAGCCCGCGCGCGGTCGCCCCCGGGCGAAGCGATTGAGCGGCTGCGGAAAGATCGCAGCATGTCCCCGACGATCATCGACGAGTTGCAGTGGCGCGGACTGATCGCGCAGTCGACCGACCTGGACGCGCTGACGGCCGAGATCAGCGCCGGACCGGTCACGGTGTACGCCGGATTCGACCCGACCGCGCCGAGCCTGCACGCCGGACATCTCGTGCCGCTGCTCGCGCTCCGGCGCTTCCAGCGCGCGGGTCATCGGCCGATCCTGCTGGCCGGCGGGGCCACCGGTCTGATCGGTGATCCCCGCGAGGTCGGGGAGCGCACCTTGAACACGGCCGACACCGTCGCGGAGTGGGCCGAACGCATCCGCGGGCAGCTCGAGCGGTTCGTCGACTTCGACGGGTCGGCGACCGGCGCGATCGTCGAGAACAACCTGACCTGGACGCGCGAGCTCGGTGCCATCGAGTTCCTCCGCGACATCGGGAAGTACTTCTCGGTGAACGTGATGCTCGACCGCGACACGATCCGGCGCCGGCTGGCGGGGGAGGGCATCTCCTACACGGAGTTCAGCTACATGCTGTTGCAGGCCAACGACTACGTCGAGCTGCACCGCCGCCATGGTTGCCGGCTTCAGATCGGCGGCTCCGACCAGTGGGGCAACATCGTCGCCGGCGTCCGGCTCGTCCGCCAGCAGTTGGGTCGAAGCGTCCACGCCCTCACCGTGCCGCTGGTCACCGCCGCAGACGGCACCAAGTTCGGGAAGTCGACCGGCGGCGGCAACCTTTGGCTCGACCCGGAGCTGACGAGCCCGTACGCGCTGTACCAGTACTTCATCAACACCGCCGACGCCGACGTGATGCGCTATCTGCGCTGGTTCACGTTCCTTTCCGCCGGCGAGCTCGCCGAGCTCGCCGACGCCACCGCGAACCGGCCCCACGAACGACGGGCGCAGCGACGCCTGGCCCAAGAGCTGACCACGCTGATCCACGGCGAGCAGGCCACCCGGGCGGTGGAACACGCCAGCCAGGCGCTGTTCGGTCGCGGCGACCTCGCCGCCCTCGACGAACGCACGCTTCGCGCCGCGTTGCAAGAGACCACCGTGGCGACCCTGGCGCCCGAGGCACCGGACGGCATCGTCGACCTCCTCGTCGACACCGCATTGTCGGCGAGCCGGGGAGCGGCCCGCCGCACCATCGCCGAGGGCGGCGTCTCGGTCAACAACGTGCGGATCACCGACGAGGACTGGCGCCCGTCACCCGGTGACTTCCTTCACGGCCAGTGGCTGGTGCTGCGCCGCGGGAAGCGGAACGTCGCCGGCGTGCGTCGGGTCGACGCATCCGGACGGTGACGAACCGGTGCGGCCGTGACAGCTCAGATCCGCCGTCTAGCAGGCGATTTGACTCGGCGTTAGCCCTGACGTAACTTATCTCAGGTCGCTGCGACACGGGTTTCGGCCCGGTGAGCGCGGCGGCCTCCCGGAGGATCATCCGCTGGTCGGATGTCTCCACTGTCCGCTCGACACGAACGCGGCTCTATGCCGCGGGATGGTTGCGCGAACGGCACGGGTGTGTTGTTTGAGAACTCAATAGTGTGTTTGGTGGTTTTTGTTTGTTGTTTTTTGGCTGCACCCTGTTTTCCCGTTTGTGGGTGTGGTTGTTTTTGTCAGCCTGTTGGTTGATGTTTGTCAGGTTT
>NZ_JAJQJI010000006.1 GCF_021213805.1 Mycobacterium sp. MYCO198283 | reverse complement strand
TGGTCCCGCAAGCTGCGAAGCTCGTCCGCTGCATCGTCGACAGCGTTGATGTGCACGCTGACGCGCGTCATCCCGGTCTCGCGCTCGCCCCAGGAGCATGCGAGCCCGTTCGGTAGCGGAGCCGGGTTCGCTTCGTAGGTGTTGGTGAGCAGGCCGGACAGGTCGACCACTGACTCGACGATCTCGGTGATTCGGGCGACTCGGTCGCTGTAGCGGGGAAGCGGTGCGCTGATGTTCCGGCCTTTCGTCTCGACAGTCATCAGTTGAGTTTGGGGTAAGCGGTGATGATTTCACCATGAAGGTTGACGGCTACCTCCACGCGCCAAACGGGTGGTCCCGGCTGGTCATCAAAATAGATGTTCCGAATAACAAGGAAGGTTCCACGTTCCGGTTGATACTTCACGGACTCCGGATAAGCGAGTGCTGCTCCGATCGCATAATCGGCGATATTGCGCCAATTTCCCAAAACCCCGATTCGTCCCCACTCCTTGCCATGCTTCCTTGCGATGTGAAGAAGCCCGTGGTTGTCATCGCCGCACTAAGGACGGCTTGCGCTTCCTCAGGTATCTCGTAGTGCGAAAACGCCGGATCCCACAGCCGCGCGAGGTTGAAGAAAGCCACTTCCTTGTTCGGATCTTCGCCGCGGGGTGCGCAGGCGCCCCAGGTCTGCGGGATGAACTTCCGTTTCGGCACGCGCGGCGGCGGCGGTGGTTCCGTCGGTAACGGCGGCATGGCTGGCAGCGGACCCTCGCGGAAGGTCAACTGGTTGAAGCCCGCCGAGATGGGGGTCAGCCGGCCTGCCACTGACTGGTCGGTCGTTGCCAGTCCGCGCGCGCTCGTCCAGATGCGCATGGCGAGCGTGCGCGCTTGCGCCATCCGATCGTTGTACTCACGATGGGTTGCGTAATCCCGGGTGTCGGAGACCGTGAGGTCGTCGGCGACCTCAAACCCAGCGGTTCGGGCGTTGGCGATCGCGTCCAGCGTTCGTTGTCGGGCGGCGGCGATCTCGGCCGCTCCGATACGCGCGACCTCCGCGGCGTGTGTCAGGTTGTCGACTACCTGGAGCACCTTCGCGCGATCTGAGTGGGTGCGCGCGACGGCCCGCTCGGCCGCCGGGCCCGTCCACGTTGTGCCACCCGGTGCGCCTGCGGTGCGGTAGATGGTGTCGAAGGCGTTCTCCCACGTCGCACGGCGTCAGTCGATTTCGCCGAAGAGCGCGTCGAGCGCCGACGCCGAGCCGGCATCGGTCGCTGTGTAGTTGGCGGCTGCGGCGGAGAGTCGGTCGGCTGTCGCGCCCAGGCGATTCGCCAACGCGGTGCGGGCGGATGCCACACCGTCGTGGATCGCGGCGACGGCCGAGGCGGTCGCCTGGAACGAGGGACCACCGGGGTGCTCGTGCGCGTCCGCCAGCACGCCGTCTCGCTGTCGGCGACAACAGTCAGAGAACCGCTGCAGCCCAGTAGCGTCCGCCCCGATCACAGCCATGAGAAAAAGCGTAGGACCGATTTCGGCAGGTCCATACGCCAGATTCGATGGTTACCGCTTCGACCGTGACACCGTCCGCGTGACAGAATCGCCACCCGTGAAGACGTTCGAGGACCTGTTCGCCGAGTTGACGGAGAAGGCCCGCACCCGGCGCGCCGGCAGCGGCACCGTCGCCGCGCTCGACGGCGGTGTGCACGGCCTCGGCAAGAAGATCCTCGAAGAGGCCGGCGAGGTGTGGTTGGCCGCCGAACACGAAAGCGACGAGGCCCTCGCCGAAGAGCTCAGCCAATTGCTCTATTGGGCTCAGGTGCTCATGGTCGCCCGCGGTCTCACCCTCGACGACATCTACCGAAAGCTGTGAGCATGCTGCGCGTCGCGGTTCCCAACAAGGGGGCGCTCAGCGTGTCCGCCGCCGAGATCCTCGAAGAAGCCGGCTACCGGCGCCGCACCGACCCCAAGGACCTCACGGTCGTCGACCCCGTCAACAACGTCGAATTCTTCTTCCTACGGCCACGCGACATCGCGATCTACGTCGGCTCCGGCGAACTCGACCTCGGCATCACCGGCCGCGACTTGGCGTGGGAGTCCGACGCACCGGTGACCGAACGGCTTGCGCTGGGGTTTGGATCGTCGACGTTCCGCTACGCCGCACCGGCCGGCCGGGAGTGGACCACCGCGGACCTCGCGGGCAAACGCGTCGCGACCGCGTTTCCCAACCTGGTGCGAAAAGACCTCGCCGCCAAAGGCATTGACGCCACCGTCATCCGGCTCGACGGTGCTGTCGAGATCTCGATACAGCTGGGTGTCGCCGACGCCATCGCCGATGTTGTCGGCTCGGGACGCACCCTCGGCCTGCACCACCTGGTGGCGTTCGGTGAGCCGCTGTGCGTCTCCGAGGCGATCCTCATCGAACGGGCCGACGTTGAGTCCGCCGCCGCGCGTGACCAATTGGCGGCGCGCGTGCAGGGCGTGGTGTTCGGCCAGCAATACCTGATGCTCGACTACGACTGTCCCCGTGCGGTTCTCGACGAGGCGACGGCCGTCACGCCGGGCCTGGAGTCACCGACCATCGCGCCGCTCGCCGACCCGGATTGGGTCGCGGTGCGGGCACTGGTGCCACGCCGGGAGGTCAACGCGATCATGGATCGGCTCGCCGCGATCGGCGCGAAAGCGATTCTGGCATCCGACATCCGGTTCTGCCGCTTCTGAACGCGCCGGTCCAGACGGCCGTCAGCGGCGTTCGACGAGCAGCGTCTGCGCGACGGTGCCGACGAGGCCGCGGCGGTCGAACACCTCGCCGCTCGTGACGCCGATGCCGTCCGGGCCAATGGACGCACCCGCCCGCAGCGCGAAATCCCTGCCCTCGGGCAGCCGATGCAGGTGTACCGCGGTGTCGGTGTTCATGAACAGGTACTCCCGCGGGTCGAGCGCGGCGCCTATGCCGTTGGCCGAATCGACCACCATCGCCATCCGCTGCAGCGCGGTGGGCTCTTCACCGTCGACGAGCGTCACGGTCGGCGTCACCCAAAAGGTGCGGCCGCCCGGCGACGTCTCGGCCTGCGGTCGCCATTCGACGGCTTCGAGGTAGCCGCCGACGTTCCACCAGTGGGCCGGAAGCGGCACGGTCGGGCCCTCGACGAGCGGCGGGTGCCGGTCGGCGACCGCGCCGGAGGTGTCGCTGGTCGCCAGCGCCCAGGCGGTGACACGCGCGGCGGGCCGCTCGGGCGAGTCGGCGGGCGCGAGTTCGGCCGCGAGCAGGCTGATCCGACGGCCCGGGCGCACCACCGATGTCCGCACCACCAGCGTCGACACCGGTATGGCGCCCAGGATGTCGAGCGTCAGGCGGCCGATGCGCAGCTGCGGCGGAAGCTGCTGCTCGATGGCGCGGGTCAGCAGCGCCAGCGGCGGCGAGCCGTGCTGCAGATCGGGCGCCCAGTTGCTTCGGGTGAGGTCACCCGATTCGTAGCGGTCGTCGTCGAGCCGGCGGTAGAAATATCCGCTCATGCCGCGGGCTCGGCGGGGCGCTCCGGCCACCCGGGATACGGCGGCGGCGTACCTCCGAAGGACGGGCACAGCGCGCGATGAGCGCACCAGTCGCACAGCTTGCTCGGTTTGGGGCGGAAGTCTCCGCTGGCGCCGGCGGCCTGGATGGCCCGCCAGATGGCGGTGAGCGTCTTCTCGAACCGCACCAGCTCGTCGCGGTCGGGCGAGTAGTCGAGCACCTGTCCGTCGGCTAGGTAGATGAGCCGCAACCGGCTGGCGAGCACGCCGCGCGACCGCCACAGCGCCACCGCGTAGAACTTCATCTGGAACAGCGCCTTGTACTCGGCGAGCGCCCACGCCTCGTCGGGTGCGCGACCGGTCTTATAGTCGACGACGCGCAGTTCGCCGGTAGGCGCGACGTCGATGCGGTCCACGAAGCCGCGCAGCAGCGTGCCGTCGGCCAGCTCCACCTCGACGCGCTGCTCGCAGCATTCCGGGTCGAACCGCGTCGGATCCTCCAGGCGGTAGTACCCGGAGAGCAGCGCCTCGGCTTCAGCCAGCAGGGCGGCCCGCTGCTCGTCGGCGAACTCTTCACCCAGCTCCGGCGCTTCGTCGAGCACCCGCTGCCACGCCGGCGCGATGAGTGTGAGCGCCGTGGCGCGGCTTCGGTTCGCCGCCGGCAGGCCATAGAGCGATTCGAGCGCCGCGTGCACCACCGAGCCGCGCACCTGCGCCGCCGACGAGGGCTCCGGCAGCCGATCGATCGCCCGGAACCGGTACAGCAGCGGGCACTGCTTGAAATCAGCCGCCCGTGAGGGCGACAGCGCGGGCCGCGACACGCTCACGTCGTCCGCCACATTGTCACCTCCTGCACCGTATTTCCGCTGCGCCGCCAGCCTAAGCGCCGGCACCGACAACCCCACCACCGGCGGGCGGCGCGTCGGCTGGCAAGGTGATCGTCGTGGCGGCTACGGGTCCATTCGCAACCGGCGACCGGGTGCAGCTCACCGACGCCAAAGGCCGCCACTACACCATGGTGCTGAGCCCGGGCGGCGAGTTCCACACGCATCGCGGGGCGCTCGCGCACGACGACGTCATCGGCGCGCCGGAGGGCAGCGTCGTCACCTCGACCAACGGTGACCCGTTCCTGGTGCTGCGACCGCTGCTCATCGACTACGTGCTGTCGATGCCCCGCGGCGCGCAGGTGATCTATCCGAAGGACGCGGCGCAGATCGTCCACGAGGGCGACATCTTCCCGGGCGCCCACGTGCTCGAGGCCGGCGCCGGCTCCGGTGCGATGACGCTGTCGCTGCTGCGTGCGGTCGGGCCGACCGGCCGCGTCGTGTCCTACGAGGTCCGCGACGACCACGCCGTCCACGCCGCCCGCAACGTCGAAACCTTCCTCGGCACCCGGCCATCGAACTGGGAGCTGACGATCGGTGACGTCGCCGACTACGACGGCGATGCCGTCGACCGCGTCGTACTCGACATGCTGGCGCCGTGGGAGGTGCTCGACGCGATCGCGCGGGCACTCGTGCCGGGCGGGGTCGTCATGGTCTACGTCGCCACCGTCACGCAGCTCTCACGCGTCGTCGAAACGCTCCGCGAACAGCAGTGCTGGACCGAGCCGCGGTCCTGGGAGACGTTGCAGCGCGGCTGGGACGTCGTCGGTCTCGCGGTGCGGCCCCAACACAACATGCGTGGGCACACGGCGTTCCTGGTGAGTGCCCGCAAGCTCGCGCCGGGAACCGTGACGCCCACGCCGCTGCGGCGCAAGCGCCACCTCTAGTCGTCGTCGCTGCGACGCACCGCCCGGCGGGCCGACAGCAGGTCGATCTCGGGTCGGGCCGCGACGAGACGCTCGGCGGCATCCAGCAGGTCGACGACATGCGCGCGGTCGGCGGCAACTGCGGCCAGCCCGATCCCGGCCCGCCGGTGCAGGTCCTGCGACCCGGTTTCCGCGGCGGCGACAGCGAACCGGCGCCGCAGCTCCGCCACGATCGGCCGGACCACCGACCGCTTCTGCTTCAACGAGTGGACGTCACCGAGCAGCACGTCGAACTCGATCCAGCCGATCCACATCGCCGTCGTCACTAGCGGGTCGGGGTGGGCGCGGCGTCGTCGAGCGTCAACAGCATCTGCGCTGTGCTGCGCGAGAGCTGCCACCCACCCTGATACGGCTGAAACTCCATCGGCACCGTGAAACCACCCGTGAGCGACGGATTCTCGCTGTGAACGGTGACATCGGCGCTGACGTGTCCGGGCACCCGGTCACTCCACGCGATCTCGGTGGCAGTGAATCCGACGGGGATGAGGCCGCTGTCGCGCAGCGCCTGGGCGAAACCGTCGATCACCGCAGCGTCCTCGGCGCCGGAGCCGTCGATCAGCGCGAACTTCTGGTCGACCGGCAGGCCCGGATCGGCCAACCGGTACAGCACGTCGGTGAGGGCCTCCGGCGCGGGCAGGGGACCGGGCGCCGCGGGCGCGGCGACTGTCGAGCTGGGAGTCGACGGGCTTGCCGGGACCGCCGCCGGGTGCTGTTCGTCGGCGCACCCCGCGAGCACCCCACCAACGAACAATGCGGCAGCGATCGTGGCCGTGGCCGACGATCGCTGCCGCACTGTCTGTGGCGTGATGTGTTACAGCGAGCTGAGGAAGGACATCGCCGAGCCCTTCTCCACCTGCCAGCCGCTCGGGCTGGGGCCGGCGACGAACGTCAACGGCTGCGAAGCCGTCACGCCGTTGGCAGCCGTCACCGAAACGTTCGCAGTGGCGAGGCCACCGTTCTGATCGATGTTCGCGATGGTGAAGGAGAGCGGGAAGTACCCCTGCGACGCGTACTGGTTGTACTTGCGGTCCGCGGTGCCCGCGAGGCGGCCGAGGCCACCCTGGATGTAGCTGCCCTTCGGGCCCGAGAACGAGCCCGGCCCGGTCAACCCGTTGAGGGTCTGCAGCAGCGGCCCCTGCAGGTCAGGAGCCGGCGTCGCGGGCAGCGGCGTCCCGAAGGCCACCGGCTGCACCTGCGGACCGGCCGCCGGAACGGCGGAGACCGCGGTGATACCGGCGGCGGCGGCACCGACGACGGCGACCGAAGCCACGCCCAGCACAAGGTTCTTGATGGTCACGTGTGTCCTTTCAATCGTGCCAACTCATCTCGAAGGTTAACAGTGTTGCTGGTGTGCCGAATTCCTAGAGCCCACACAACGGATGAATCGCCGGTAGCTTTGAAGTTGTTACTGCACCGCGGTTCGGTGCAGGAGAGGAGCGCACCATGAGTGAGTCCGAGCGTTCTGAAGCCTATGCAGAAGGTTTCACGCGTCCGCTGTCCAACGAGGATGCCGCCGAACTGGAAGAGTTGCGCCGAGAGGCGGCCGCCCTGCGCGAGCGGTTGGAGCAGGCTGCCGGCGTCGCCGGCGCCCGCGGCTCGCGCGACGTCAATCAACTGGAAGCCCGCGTCGACTCGCTGTCTTCCCGCAACGCCAAGCTCATGGACACCCTCAAGGAGGCGCGGCAGCAGCTGCTCGCACTCCGGGAAGAGGTCGATCGGCTCGGGCAGCCGCCCAGCGGTTACGGCGTCCTGCTCGGGGTGCACGAGGACGACACCGTCGACGTGTTCACCTCGGGCCGCAAGATGCGGCTGACGTGCTCGCCGAACATCGACGCGCAGTCGCTCAAGCAGGGGCAGACGGTGCGCCTGAACGAGGCGCTGACGGTCGTCGAGGCCGGCACGTTCGAATCCGTGGGGGAGATCAGCACCCTGCGGGAGATCCTGGCCGACGGCCGTCGCGCGCTCGTGGTCGGCCATGCCGACGAGGAGCGCATCGTCTGGCTGGCCGACCCGCTGGTGAGCACGGACGAGCAGGTCGACCCGGCGACGCTGAGCGACGAGGAGCGGGCGCGCCGGCTCCGGCCCGGTGATTCGCTGCTGGTCGACACCAAGGCCGGGTACGCGTTCGAGCGCATCCCGAAGGCCGAGGTCGAGGACCTGGTGCTCGAGGAGGTGCCCGACGTCGCCTACAGCGACATCGGCGGGCTCACCCGCCAGATCGAGCAGATCCGCGACGCCGTGGAGCTGCCGTTCCTGCACAAGGAGCTCTACCGGGAGTACTCGCTGCGGCCGCCGAAAGGTGTGCTGCTGTACGGCCCGCCCGGCTGCGGCAAGACGCTCATCGCCAAGGCGGTGGCGAACTCGCTGGCCAAGAAGATGGCCGAGGTCCGTGGCGACGACGCCCGCGAGGCGAAGTCCTACTTCCTCAACATCAAGGGCCCGGAGCTGCTGAACAAGTTCGTCGGCGAGACCGAGCGGCACATCCGGCTGATCTTCCAGCGGGCCCGCGAGAAGGCGTCCGAGGGCACACCGGTGATCGTGTTCTTCGACGAGATGGATTCGATCTTCCGCACCCGCGGCACCGGCGTCAGCTCCGACGTGGAGACCACGGTGGTGCCGCAGCTGCTCAGCGAGATCGACGGCGTCGAGGGCCTCGAGAACGTCATCGTCATCGGCGCCTCCAACCGCGAGGACATGATCGACCCCGCAATCCTGCGGCCCGGTCGGCTGGACGTGAAGATCAAGATCGAGCGGCCCGACGCCGAGGCGGCGCAGGACATCTTCAGCAAGTACCTCACCGAGGACCTGCCGGTGCACGCCGACGACCTCGCCGAGTTCAACGGCGACCGGGCGGCCTGCATCAAGGGGATGATCGAGAAGGTCGTCGAGCGGATGTACGCCGAGATCGACGACAACCGCTTCCTCGAGGTGACCTACGCCAACGGCGACAAAGAGGTCATGTACTTCAAGGACTTCAACTCCGGTGCGATGATCCAGAACGTCGTCGACCGCGCCAAGAAGTACGCGATCAAGTCGGTGCTCGAGACCGGCCAGCCCGGTCTGCGCATCCAGCACCTGCTCGACTCGATCGTCGACGAGTTCGCCGAGAACGAGGACCTGCCCAACACCACCAACCCGGACGACTGGGCGCGGATCTCGGGCAAGAAGGGCGAGCGCATCGTCTACATCCGGACGCTGGTCACCGGCAAGAGTTCGTCGGCCAGCAGGGCGATCGACACCGAGAGCAACCTCGGTCAGTACCTGTAGCCCTCACCGGCGCGAGCGCGCGTGTCGTTCCGGCGACACGCCGCTCGCGCCGGCGTTTTCGGTCCGCCCTCGGCCGGGATGCGGCCGCCACCGGCACCCCGTCCCGGTCGCCTAGGCTGAGCCGCATGCAACGGATCATCGGGACAGAGGTCGAGTACGGCATCTCCTCGCCGTCGGACCCGACCGCCAATCCGATCCTGACGTCGACGCAGGCGGTGCTGGCCTATGCGGCCGCCGCCGGCATCCAGCGGGCGAAGCGCACCCGGTGGGACTACGAGGTGGAGTCGCCGCTGCGAGATGCCCGCGGCTTCGACCTCAGTCGGTCGGCCGGCCCACCGCCCATCATCGACGCCGACGAGGTCGGTGCGGCGAACATGATCCTCACCAACGGCGCCCGGCTCTACGTCGACCACGCCCACCCGGAGTATTCGGCGCCGGAGGTGACCGACCCGCTCGACGCCGTCATCTGGGACAAAGCGGGCGAGCGCGTGATGGAGGCCGCCGCGCGCCACGTGGCGAGTGTTCCCGGTGCCGCCCGGCTGCAGCTCTACAAGAACAACATCGACAACAAGGGTGCGTCCTACGGCTCGCACGAGAACTACCTGATGAGCCGGCAGACGCCGTTCTCGGCCGTCATCGCCGGGTTGACCCCGTTCCTGGTGTCCCGGCAGGTGGTCACCGGATCCGGGCGGGTCGGCATCGGGCCCTCCGGCGACGAGCCGGGCTTCCAGCTGTCACAGCGCGCCGACTACATCGAGGTGGAGGTCGGGCTGGAGACCACCCTCAAGCGCGGCATCATCAACACCCGCGACGAGCCCCACGCCGACGCCGACAAGTACCGGCGGCTGCACGTCATCATCGGTGACGCGAACCTCGCCGAGACGTCGACCTATCTGAAACTCGGGACCACCTCGCTGGTGCTCGACCTCATCGAGGCCGGCGTCGACCTCTCCGACCTGGCGCTCGCGCGCCCGGTGCACGCGGTACACGTCGTCAGCCGGGATCCGTCGCTGCGGGCGACCGTCGCGCTCGCCGACGGCCGGGAACTGACTGCGCTGGCGCTGCAGCGCAAATACCTCGACCGCGTTGCGAAGCTGATGGAGAGCCGCGATCCGGATCCGCGGGCCAGCCACGTCATGGAGACCTGGGCGCACGTGCTCGACCTGCTCGAACGCGACCCGATGGAATGCGCGGAGCTGCTCGACTGGCCCGCGAAGCTCCGACTCCTCGAAGGATTCCGCAACCGGGAGAATCTCGGCTGGTCGGCGCCGCGGCTGCATCTGGTGGACCTGCAGTACTCCGACGTCCGGCTGGACAAGGGCCTCTACAACCGGCTGGTGGCGCGCGGCTCGATGAAGCGGCTGGTCACCGAGCAGCAGGTCCTCGACGCCGTCGAGAACCCGCCCACCGACACCCGCGCATATTTCCGCGGGGAGTGTCTGCGCCGGTTCGGCGCGGACATCGCGGCGGCGAGCTGGGACTCGGTGATCTTCGATCTGGGCGGCGACTCGCTGGTCCGCATCCCGACGCTCGAGCCCCTGCGCGGCAGCCGCGCGCACGTCGGTGCGTTGCTGGATTCGGTCGACAGCGCGGCCGAACTCGTGGAGCAGTTGACCACCTGACCTCGCCCGGCAATCGGGCGGCCGACCGGTAGGGTGGAAGAACCGGCGGGCGGGCGTGAGCCCGCCCGTGATGGTCAGACAACGCAGGAGGCAGCGATGGCTCAGGAGCAGACCAAGCGCGGCGGTGGTGGCGGCGATGACGACGACCCCACCGGTAGCGGAGGTGCGGGCCAGGAGCGTCGCGAGAAGCTGGCCGAGGAGACCGACGATCTGCTGGACGAGATCGACGACGTGCTGGAAGAGAATGCCGAAGACTTCGTCCGCGCGTACGTCCAAAAGGGCGGCCAGTGACCTGGCCCTCCAACGACCGCCTGGCCACTGACCCCCTACCCGGATTTCCCACCGCCGCCGTCGAGCTGTCGTCGTTTTCCGACTTCCTGCGGCGGCAGGCCCCGCAACTGCTTCCGACCAACGTGGTGACCGACGCCGCGGCCGGCGCCGGCGCGCAGTTTCCCCACGGCACGACCATCGTCGCTCTGAAGTACCCCGGCGGCGTGCTGATCGCGGGTGACCGCCGGTCGACGCAGGGCCACATGATCGCCGGCCGCGACGTCCAGAAGGTGTACATCACCGACGACTACACCGCCACCGGCATCGCCGGCACGGCTGCCATCGCGGTGGAGTTCGCCCGGCTCTACGCCGTGGAGCTGGAGCACTACGAGAAGCTCGAAGGTGTGCCGCTGACGTTCGCCGGCAAGGTCAACCGGCTGGCGATCATGGTGCGCGGCAACCTCGGCGCCGCCCTGCAGGGCTTCGTCGCGCTGCCGCTGCTCGTCGGCTACGACCTGGACGACTCCGATCCCACCTCCGCCGGCCGCATCGTGTCGTTCGACGCCGCGGGTGGCTGGAACATCGAGGAGGAGGGCTACCAGTCCGTCGGGTCCGGCTCGATCTTCGCCAAGTCGTCGATGAAGAAGCTGTACTCGCGCGTCGAGGACGCCGACTCGGCGCTGCGCGTGGCGGTCGAGGCGCTCTACGACGCCGCCGACGACGACTCGGCCACGGGCGGACCGGATCTGGTGCGCGGCATCTTCCCGACCGCGGTGACCATCGACGCCGACGGCGCGCAGGAGGTGGCGGGCGACCGGATCGCCGACCTTGCGCGCGACGTCATCCGAAGTCGTTCCCGCCGTGACACGTTCGGACCGGACGATCCGGACGTAAGGGCCGACGCATGAGCTTCCCGTACTTCATCTCGCCCGAGCAGGCGATGCGCGAGCGTTCCGAGCTTGCGCGCAAGGGGATCGCCCGGGGCCGCAGCGTGGTCGCGCTCGCCTACGCCGGTGGCGTGCTGTTCGTCGCCGAGAACCCGTCGCGCTCCCTGCAGAAGGTCAGCGAGCTCTACGACCGCGTCGGCTTCGCCGCGGTCGGCCGCTTCAACGAATTCGACAACCTGCGGCGCGGCGGGATCCAGTTCGCCGACACCCGCGGCTACGCCTACGACCGTCGGGACGTGACCGGTCGGCAGCTCGCGAACGTCTATGCGCAGACGCTCGGCACGATCTTCACCGAGCAGGCCAAACCCTACGAGGTCGAGCTGTGCGTCGCCGAGGTCGCGCATTACGGCGAGTCCAAACCGCCTGAGCTGTACCGGATCACCTACGACGGCTCGATCGCCGACGAACCGCACTTCGTCGTCATGGGCGGCACCACCGAACCGATCGCGGCAGCGCTCAACGAGTCGTACCGGGAGAACGCCGAGCTGAAGGATGCGGTCGGCATTGCGGTGAGCGCGCTGCAGGCGAGCGGGGGCAACAATGGCGAGCCTCGCCGACTGGGTCCTGCGACGCTGGAGGTGGCGGTGCTGGACGCCAACCGGCCGCGTCGCGCCTTCCGCCGGATCACTCGTGCGGCGCTCGAGGGGCTGCTACCGGCCGAGCAGACTGTTGAAGACCAATCCGGGACCGATGCCGAAGATGGCGACCAGCCCGGCCCTGACCGCCAATCCTGACGCCGCGGGATCCGCGAGGCCCAAAGGACGGAATTCATAGGGCTTCGTCGATTCGCCGGTGATGACGGCCAGGATGTTGTCCTGCGCATCCGACGGGGCGTCGAGCACCGCGCTGTGGGCGTCGATACCGGCGACCAATTCACCCGTCTGATGGTTGTAGCCGGTGTCGAGCCGAGTGACGCCGGCCATCAGGTCGGTGTCGGCGCCGTGGGGGCCCTCGCCGAATACGGCGCCCTGGACGAGCTCGATGAGGTCGCCGGGGGCGGTCATGGAGTACCGCACGACATCGGGATTGCGGTTGTGCCAGTCGCTTTCGTCGTGGACGTCCACGCCGGCCCCGGCTGACGCGACGTAGACGACCCGGTCGGCCGTCAGGCCCTGGGTCTCGGCGGTGCCGACGATCGAACCACCGTAGGAGTGGCCGATGACCGTGGTGTCGACGCCGCGTTGCAGCGCGTCTGCGGTGCGGTTGACGTCCTCGGTGAACGCGACCAACCGCGGCGCCATGTCCAGCGCGTAGGAGCGGTCTGCGGCCTCCGGGAGGTTCGGCGGGAACGGCCCGTCGAGGTAGCTGATCATCGCCGCCTCGCCGCCGCTGAGCTCGACGAAGTGGGCGGCCCGCTGTGCGTCGGCTTCTGCTGTCTCCACCTTGGTTTCCGTCCCCGGCACGATGACCCCGACGTGCTGCGCTTTGCCGAGATCGCCGAACAGCTGGATCAGTTTCGCCTGCTTGGGGTTGAAGCCCAGGACAGTTCGCTCGATTTCGGTGCCGTTCGCCGTTACCAGTGGCCGGGTGAGCGCTTGGTAGCGCTCGATCCGCTCCCGCGACTGCTGATCCATCCCAGCGATGAGGCGCCGCCCCTCCGGGGTGTTCGCATCGAGCCCCGCCGGGACGTCCTTGCCGGCGAACGCGTCGCGTAGCTTTTCGGTGTCGGAGCGCGCGAGCAGCCGCTGCTCGTCGGCGATCGCCCGACCGATACTGACCTGATTGGCTGCTCCGCGCGCGGCCCACGGAACGCCGTCGGTGTTGCCGACCTGGTCGGGGTAGCGCTCGATGAGCATGCGCTGCTGTGCGGGGTCCAGCTGCCCGAACTGGCGGGAGATGTCGTCCTGGCTCATCGTGGGCCAGGCGGCGACGATCTTTGCGCCGTCAAAGGTTGCGGGCGCGGTCGGCGCAGCGGTGGCCGGTGGCGGTTCGGCGCGATCGAAAGCCGCCCGGATCGCCGCGTCGGTGTCGGCGTCGGCCTTGCCCATCGCGGCAAGCATGAACTTGATCGCCACGGCGAACTCTGCGGCCCGCCGCGCACTGTCGGGAGGAGTGGGCTGCGGTTGCGGCGGCGGGGCGACGCTGCCGTCGTCGGCCACTTGGTATCCGGTCGACCGCGCGGCACGCAGGATCTCCTCGAGCCGGGTCTGCAGATCGGTGAGCTGTGCGGCGCCGGCCTCCGCGACGGTGGCCGCTGCCCGCAGCGCGGTGCCGATGCGCTCGCTCTCCGCCTGCAGTTCCGCAGCGCGGCGGCGGGCTGCCTCGGCGGCTGCGCCCTGCCACCACCGCTCGCTCGAGCTGAGCTCCTGACGGAACGTGTCGAATTGAGCCGCAACGACTTCGGCGGTGTGGGTCCACGCCGCAGCCGCGGTGCGAAGCGGCGCGTCATGCCACGACTCGGCCTGGCTGACCGTCGGCGTCGTCACAGTCGGTCGAAGCGGTCGGCGTTGGTGTCCTCGGCGCGCGTGAAGTCGCCGACGGTGGCCTGTGCGGCTGCCGCCCAGCCGGCGAGCCCGTCGGCCACCCGGCCCAGGCGGAGCCGACACTGCTCGGTGACATCGGCTGCCGCCGCCCTCGCCGCCGTCCAGTCCGATTCGATTGCGGCGGCCAGCGACTCGCGGATCGCCGGAGCCGCCGTGCTCACGCGTCCCGCGATCCGCTCGAGTGCGGCGCCGTCCAGTTCGACGTTGTCTTCCCCCATGCGACCGATGCTGGCAGCACACGGCCGCGGTCCGCTGCGGCTATCCACAGCGCTGCGGCGCCGTCCCCGTTGCTGAAGCGTGTCATTTGGTGCGCGATCGGCCCTGTGAACTCGGTACAGTCTGAGCCACGAGTGCGCACGCACCGCGACGGATGGAGGCAGGCCAGATGACCAAGCGGCTGCTCGCGCTGGTGATGGCATCGCTTGTCGGCGCTGCGATCCCAACGGTCGGCGCGCCGACCGCCGCCGCGGACGAGCAGGGGATCAACGAGCGGGTGAAGGACTCGGTGGTCTACGTGCAGGCGAGCTGGACCGGGTGGGTGCTCCTGCCCGAGGAACTCCGCGCGCCCGGTGGCCGTGCCTTCTTCGGACCGGTGAAGGCGCAAAGCCAGTGCACCGCGTTCGCTGTGGACGTCGCCTCCCTGGCGACTGCCGGCCACTGCGTCGACCCGGGCGGCGAAGAGATCAAGTCCATGGTCCGCGAGGCCATGGTGATGGAGCTGTTGGACAACGGCGAGTTCTCCAGCGAATCGAAGGCCGCGGCGTTCCTGGAGCTGGCGAATCGTCAGCAGTGGCCGGTGGAAGGCAAGGACAACGGCGCGCCCGTCGAGCGCGAGGTCCGCGTCATCCAGCCCGATGATCCCGACCGCGTCATCGACCAGTTCACCACCGCCCAGGTCGTCGATTTCCAGCCGTTCAAGGAGGGCGACAACGCGCTGCTGCGCGTGGCCAACATCCCGCCGCTGAAGCCGCTCGTCGTGGCGGACAAGGCGCCGGAAGTGGGCGAGGAGCTCACCGCGGTGGGGTTTGCGGGCAAGGTGCAGGACATCAGCGACCCGTCACGGGTGCCGCAGCCGAGCTTCAAGACCGGCACGGCGTCCAGTCAGCAGGTCTCTCCCGAGGGCGTGCCGGGTACGGAGATCAACGCCCAGATGTCCGCCGGGATGAGCGGTGGGCCCACCATCTCCAACGAAACCGGCGAGGTGCTGGGCGTCAACTCCGCCGGCTTCAACGACCAGAGCGCCAACTTCATCACCGATGCCACGACGCTGCGGAACTTCCTGCAGAAGAACGGCGTGCAGCTGGCCGAGCCGGAACCGCCGAAGTCCGACTTCCCGTGGCTGTGGGTGATCATCGGTGCGGTCGCGGTTGCCGTCGTGCTGTTGGTGATCGGGCTGATGATGGTGCTGGCCAATCGGCGCAAGAAGAACACCATGTTCGCGCCGCCGGGTTTCGGACCGCCGGGCGGGCCGACGCAACCGTGGCCCCCGACCGGTGGTCAGCGGCTGGGTGGGGCACCGCCGCAGTGGAATCCGCAGTTGAGCAATCAGCCGACCACCACGACGCCGAAACCCTGGACGCCCGGTCCGGCCGGCGGTGGCCAAGCGCCACCGCGGGGTCCGGCGCCCTGGCCTCCGCCCGCCGGCGGCCAGCCGCCCTACGGTGGCGGAGGTGGCTCACCCTTCGGCGGCCCGCAGCCGCCGCCGTGGCGACCCGGGCCCTGACGCCGCTGATCGGCGTGCTGCCACCGCGGTGCGCCGACAACCAGTAGGCTCGATCTCGTGCAGCGGCGAATCATGGGCATCGAAACGGAATTCGGTGTCACCTGCACGTTCCACGGTCATCGCCGGCTCAGCCCGGACGAGGTTGCCCGGTATCTGTTCCGGCGGGTGGTGTCGTGGGGCCGCAGTTCGAACGTCTTCCTCCGCAACGGCGCTCGGCTCTATCTCGACGTGGGCTCGCATCCCGAGTACGCCACCGCCGAATGCGACAACCTGATCCAGTTGGTCACCCACGACCGGGCCGGG
Source organism: Mycobacterium sp. MYCO198283 (assembly GCF_021213805.1). Lineage (GTDB taxonomy): Bacteria > Actinomycetota > Actinomycetes > Mycobacteriales > Mycobacteriaceae > Mycobacterium. The sequence continues at coordinate 312,763 of NZ_JAJQJI010000006.1, read as the reverse complement.
GAGCGCGTGCTGGAGGACCTGCTGATCGACGCCGAGCAGCGGCTCGCCGACGAGGGCATCGGCGGCGACATCTACCTGTTCAAGAACAACACGGACTCGGCCGGGAACTCCTACGGCTGCCACGAGAACTACCTGATCGTGCGCGCCGGGGAGTTCAGCCGGATCTCCGACGTGCTGCTGCCCTTCCTGGTCACCCGGCAGCTCATCTGCGGTGCGGGTAAGGTGCTGCAGACTCCCAAGGCGGCCACTTTCTGCCTGAGTCAGCGCGCCGAGCACATCTGGGAGGGCGTGTCGAGCGCGACGACCCGCAGCCGCCCGATCATCAACACCCGCGACGAGCCGCACGCCGACGCCGAGAAGTACCGGCGGCTGCACGTGATCGTCGGCGACTCCAACATGAGCGAAACCACCACCATGCTCAAGGTGGGGACGGCATCGCTGGTGCTGGAGATGATCGAGGCGGGCGTGGCGTTCCGCGACTTCTCGCTGGACAACCCGATCCGCGCCATCCGCGAGGTCAGCCACGACGTGACCGGCCGTCGGCCCGTGCGGCTCGCGGGCGGCCGCCAGGCCAGCGCGCTGGACATCCAGCGCGAGTACTACGGCCGCGCGGTGGACTACCTGCAGACGCGCGAACCGAACGCGCAGCTCGAGCAGGTCGTCGACCTGTGGGGCCGTCAGCTCGACGCCGTCGAGAGCCAGGACTTCGCGAAGGTCGACACCGAGATCGACTGGGTCATCAAGCGCAAGCTGTTCCAGCGCTACCAGGACCGTTACGACATGGACCTGTCGGACGCCAAGATCAGCCAGCTGGACCTGGCCTATCACGACATCAAGCGCGGCCGGGGTGTGTTCGACCTGCTGCAGCGCAAGGGTCTCGCGGCGCGGATCACGACCGACGAAGACATCGAAGAGGCGGTGAACACACCGCCGCAGACCACCCGGGCGAAGCTGCGCGGCGAATTCATCAGCGCGGCACAGGCCGCGGGCCGCGACTTCACCGTCGACTGGGTGCACCTCAAGCTGAACGACCAAGCGCAGCGGACGGTGCTGTGCAAGGACCCGTTCCGGGCGGTCGACGAACGGGTCAAGAGGTTGATCGCGTCGATGTGACGGCCGGCGCGTGGTGAGCGGCGACGGTTTCTTCGGTTGAGGTGATGCGGGTTGGCGATCTCTAAGGTCGAACGGTTGATGAACCTGGTCATCTGCTTGCTGTCGACGCGCAACTTCATCACCGCCGAGCGGATCCGCTCCATCGTGGCCGGCTACGACGAGACCGCGAGCGACGAGGCGTTTGCCCGAATGTTCGAGCGCGACAAGAACGAGCTGCGCGACCTGGGCATCCCCTTGGAGACCGGGCGGGTGTCCCGCACCGACCCGAGCGAGGGCTATCGCATCAACCGCGAGGCGTATGCGCTCGCGCCGATCGCGTTGACGGCCGACGAGGCCGCGGCGGTCGCGGTGGCGACGCAGCTGTGGCAGTCGCCGGAGATGGTGACGGCCACGCAAGGCGCGGTGCTCAAGTTGCGCGCCGCCGGCGTCGACGTGGACGCCGACACCAGCGTCGCCATCACGACGCCGTCGGCGCTGCCGGGGATTCGCGGTTCCGAGGAGGTGCTCGGCAAGCTGCTCAACGCCATCGACGCCGGTCAGGCGGTACGGATCCCGCACCGGGCGTCGCGCCTGGACCCCTATGTCGAGCGCGAGGTCGAGCCGTGGGGCGTCGTCACGGACAAGGGCCGGTGGTATCTGGTGGCGCACGACCGCGGGCGTGCCGCGCCGCGGGTCTTCCGGTTGTCGCGGATCGGCAGTGACGTGACGCCGGTCGGTCCGCCCGGCGCGGTCAGCCGTCCCGAGGACGTCGACCTGCGGCAGCTGGTGGCGCGGGCGGTCGGCGAGGCGCCGACCGGAGTGACGGCGACGGTGTGGATTGCGCAGGGACGGGCGGCTGCGCTGCGCCGCGGCGCCACCGTGTTGCGCAGCGAGCCGCTCGGCGGCCGGCCGGGCGAGGTCGTGGAGATCGACATCGGCTCATTCGACCGGCTCGCCCGCGAGGTGGCCGGTTGCGGCGCCGACGCCGTGGTGCTGCAACCGGAGTCGCTGCGCGAAGCGGTGTTGGAACGACTGCGGGCAAAGGCGGATCGCGCATGACTTTTCAGCGAGGAGCGGAGCGGGATCGCGCATGACTCAGGTATCGGAGCGGCTGGTCCGGCTGCTGAACATGGTGCCGTATTTCCAGGCGAATCCCGGCGTCACGCACGCGGAGGCGGCGGCGGACCTGGCGGTGTCGCAAAAGCAGCTCCGCGATGACCTCAACCAGCTGTGGATGTGCGGCCTGCCGGGCTATGGACCCGGGGATCTCATCGACCTGGAGTTCGACGGCAACACCATCCACGTCACTTTTTCCGCCGGCATCGACCATCCGCTGCGGTTGACCTCGACCGAGGCGACGGGCGTGTTGGTGGCGCTGCGCGCGCTCGCCGACATCCCGGGCATGGTCGATCCCGAGGCGGCGCTGAGCGCGATCGCGAAGATCGAGGCGGCGGCGGGCGCGGCGGGCAACCACCCCGGAGCCGCCGTCGACGAACCGGCCCCCGCAGAGAGCGCCGCCGCCGCGACGGTGCGGGCTGCGGTGCGCGACCGGCACGCGCTCACGATCGAGTACTACTCCGCGTCGCACGACATGTTGACCAGCCGCACCGTCGACCCCATCCGGGTGTTGCTCGTCGGCGACCACAGCTACCTGGAGGCGTGGTGCCGCACCGCCGAGGGCGTGCGGCTCTTCCGGTTCGACCGGATCGTCGACGCGACGCAGCTCGACGAGCCCGCCGCGCCGCCCGCCCCGGCCGAGGATGCGCCGCCGGCGACGTCGCTGTTCGACGGCGACCCCGCGCTGCCGTCGGCGTCGCTGCGCATCGCGCCGTCGGCGACGTGGATGCTCGACTACTACCCGATGCGGGTCGTCGGCGAGGCACCCGACGGCGGCTGCGAAGCGGTCATGACCTACGGCTCGGAGGAGTGGATGGCTCGGCTGGTGCTGGGATTCGGCGCCGACGTGGAGGTGCTGGCGCCGTCCTCGCTCGCCGACCGGGTGCGCGACGCGGCGGTCGCCGCACTGCGCGCCTATGAGGCCGCGTCTCGGCCCGAGGGGGTCGATTGAGCCGCCGGGGTACTATCGAGGCGACGTCTGGAGGTTTTCGATGGGTGCTATGCAGCCCTCGCACTGGCTGATTCTCGCGATCGTCGTGCTGATCCTGTTCGGTTGGAAGAAGCTGCCCGACGCCGCCCGCTCGCTGGGTAAGTCGCTGCGGATCTTCAAGTCCGAGGTGAAGGAGCTCCAGAACGACGGCAAGGAACGGCCGGCCACACCGGTGTCCTCCGAGCGCGTAGCGGAGCCCGCCGAGGCGCCGCGGCCGGGCCCCGAGCCCGGTCACACCGACGCCCGATCGGCGTAGCGTCGCCGCTGACTTCGCGCCGCCTCCGGTGGCGCCCTCGATTCTGAACCGGTGAGACTTCCTGGCGTCCTGAAGCGACTGGATCCCCGCCGCCGTCGCGGCAAGGTGAACCCGGACGGCACCATGTCGCTGGTCGATCACCTCCGCGAGCTGCGCACCCGGCTGTTGATCGCGGTGGCGGCCATCGTCGTCACGACCGTCCTGGGCTTCTTCTGGTACAGCCACGGCATCTTCGGCACCGACAGCCTCGGTGAGTGGCTACGCGGACCGTACTGCGCGCTGCCCGCGTCGGCGCGCGCGGAGCTCAGCGCCGACGGGGGTTGCCGGCTGCTGGCGACCGCGCCGTTCGACCAGTTCATGCTCCGCCTCAAGGTGGCGTTGACGGCGGGCACCGTGCTGGCCTGCCCGGTGTGGCTCTATCAGCTGTGGGCGTTCATCACCCCGGGGCTGTACCGCAACGAACGGCGCTTCGCCGTCGCGTTCGTCGGCTCGGCGGCGGCGCTGTTCGTCGGCGGTGCGCTGCTGGCGTACTTCGTGCTGGCCAAGGCACTCGACTTCCTGCTCACGGTCGGCAGCGACGTCCAGGTGACGGCGCTCTCGGGTGACCGCTACTTCGGCTTCCTGATCAACCTGCTGATGGTGTTCGGCATCGGCTTCGAATTGCCGCTGCTGATCGTGATGCTGAACGTCGTGGGCATCCTCAGCTACGCGCGGCTCAAGGCGTGGCGGCGGGGGCTGATCTTCGGGGTCTTCGTGTTCGCGGCGTTCGCCACACCCGGGTCCGACCCGTTCTCGATGCTGGCGCTCGGCTTCGCGCTGACGGTGCTGCTGGAACTCGCCGTCCAGATCGCCCGTGTGCACGACAAGCGCAAGGCCAAGCGCGAGGCGGCGCGCCCGGTGGTGCCCGATGACGAGGCGGCGCCGATCGAGCCGCCGTCACCGCCGCCGGCGCCGTCGGACATCGCTGTCCACAGCAGCAGCTCCGGACACGACGATGTCACCTGAGACCGCCACCGGACCTCAGCTGGCGGCGTTCACCGATCTCCTCGAGTTCACCCTCGACGACTTCCAGCAGCGGGCGTGCGCCGCGCTCGAACAGGGCCACGGTGTACTGGTCTGCGCGCCGACCGGGGCCGGCAAGACGGTGGTCGGCGAGTTCGCGGTGCACCTGGCGTTGGCGGCGGGCCGCAAGTGCTTCTACACGACGCCGATCAAGGCGCTCAGCAACCAGAAGCACGCCGACCTGGTGCGGCGCTACGGTCCACAGCGCATCGGCCTGCTGACCGGCGACCAGGCCGTCAACGCCGACGCCCCGGTGGTGGTGATGACCACCGAGGTGCTGCGCAACATGCTCTACGCCGACTCGCCGGCGCTGGCCGGCCTGTCGCACGTGGTGATGGACGAGGTGCACTTCCTCGCCGACCGGATGCGCGGCGCCGTGTGGGAAGAGGTGATCCTGCACCTGCCCGACGAGGTGCGGCTGGTGAGCCTGTCGGCGACCGTGAGCAACGCCGAGGAGTTCGGCGGCTGGATCACGACCGTCCGCGGCGACACGACGGTGGTGGTCGACGAGCACCGACCGGTGCCGCTGTGGCAGCACGTCATGGTCGGCAAGCGGATCTTCGACCTGTTCGACTACGACCGCACGATGCCCGGCCGCGCCGGCACACCCACGCTGGTCGACCCCGACCTGCTGCGCCACATCGCGCACCGGCGGGAGGCCGACCGGCTCACCGACTGGCAGCCTCGCCGCCGAGGTCGGGACGGCCGTGACCGGCCGCGTCTGTACCGTCAACCGTCCCGCCCGGACGTGATCTCCGCCCTGGACGCCGACGGCCTACTCCCGGCGATCACCTTCGTGTTCTCCCGCGCCGGTTGCGACGCCGCCGTCGCGCAGTGCCTGCGGTCGCCGCTGCGGCTCACCACCGAGGCCGAACGCGGCCGCATCGCCGAGATCGTCGACCGGCGGTGTGCCGACCTGCCCGAACGCGATCTGGTGGTGCTCGGCTACCACGAGTGGCGCGAGGGGCTGCTGCGCGGGCTCGCGGCTCACCACGCCGGGCTGCTGCCGGTGTTCCGGCACACGGTGGAGGAGCTGTTCACCGCGGGCCTCATCAAGGTGGTGTTCGCGACCGAGACACTGGCGCTGGGCATCAACATGCCCGCCCGGACCGTGGTGCTCGAGCGGCTCGTCAAGTTCAACGGCGAGCAGCACGCCGCGCTCACGCCGGGCGAGTACACCCAGCTCACCGGCCGCGCCGGTCGTCGCGGCATCGACGTCGAGGGCCACGCGGTCGTGCTGTGGCATCCGAACGACGAGACGGCGGAGCCGGCGAACATCGCCGGCCTGGCGTCGACGCGCACGTTCCCGCTGCGCAGCTCGTTCTCGCCGTCCTACAACATGACGATCAACCTGGTGAACCAGCTCGGGCCGGAACAGGCGCACCGGCTGCTGGAGCGGTCGTTCGCCCAGTATCAGGCGGACCGGTCGGTCGTCGGCCTCGTCAAGGGGCTGCGCCGCGGGGAGCGGCTGCTCGGCGAGATCCGCGCCGAGCTCGGCGGCGACGCCGACACCGTCCTCGATTTCGCCCGGTTGCGGGCCACGATCAGCGAGCGCGAACGCGCGCAGGCGCGCGCTGGCCGTGTGCAGCGCCGTCGCGCCGCGGGCGAGGCGCTGGCCGGGTTGCGCCGCGGCGACATCATCGCGATCCCGCACGGGCGCCGCGAAGGGGTGGCCGTCGTCCTGGAAGCCGACCGGGATCCGACCGATCCGCGGCCGGTGGTGCTCACCGAGAACCGGTGGGCCGGACGCATCTCGTCGGCGGACTATCCGGGGAGCGCCGGACCGATCGGCTCGATGGCGCTGCCCAAACGCGTCGAGTACCGCCAGCCCCGCGTGCGCCGGGACCTGGCGTCGGCGCTGCGGTCGGCCGCCGAGGGCCTGGAGGTACCCAGCCGTCGGCGGCGGAGCAGCGGCGACCCCGACATCGATCCCGAACTGCTGACGTTGCGGGAAGCTCTGCGGCGCCATCCCGCCAATCGGCTCGCCGACCGTGAGGCCAAAGCCCGCGTCGCCGAACGCTATCTGCGCGTGGAGCGTGACAACGCGGTGCTGCAGCAGAAGATCGCCGGCGCGACGAACTCCCTGGCGCGCACCTTCGACCGCATCGTCGGCCTGCTCACCGAGCGGGGTTTCATCGAGGGTGGCGACGGCGACGGCGACCCGCGCGTCACCGACGACGGCCGGTTGCTCGCGCGCATCTACTCCGAAAGCGACCTCCTGGTGGCCGAGTGCCTGCGCAGCGGCGCCTGGACGGGTCTGCAGCCCGCCGAGCTGGCCGCCGTCGTGTCGGCGGTGCTGTACGAGAGCCGCGGCGGCGACGGCCCGTCACCGGCGGGGGTCGAGGTACCGACCGCCGATCTGCGGCGGGCGCTCACCGCCACCCGCCGGCTCTCGGCGGCGCTGCGCGGCGACGAGCAACGCCACCGCGTGCCGCTGTCGCGTGAGCCCGACGACGGCTTCGTGACGGCGGTCTACCGGTGGGCGTCGACCGCCGACCTCACTTCGGCGCTCGCCGCGTCCGACGCCGCCGGCACGGGCACGACCCTGTCGGCGGGGGACTTCGTGCGGTGGTGTCGACAGGTGCTCGACCTGCTCGACCAGGTGCGGTTGACCGCCCCCGACGCGGCGCTGCGGGCCGCCGCGAAACGCGCGATCGCGGCCGTCAGACGCGGCGTTGTCGCTGTTGATAGCGGGTAAGGTGTGCCCGACGGCACCGTGACAAGCGTGACGAACGGAGAACCGATGACCGGACCGCAGGAGCCCGACCCGCAGCAGCAGTGGTCGGCCGGCGGCGGCGATCAGCCCACCACCGAGACGCCCAGCCAGCCGCCGGAGTCGTCGCCCGAGCAGCCGGCACCGGCTGCGCCGTCGTGGGATCCGTCCGCCTATGCGGGGCCGCAGTCCGGCTACGGGCAGCCGGTCGCCGGGCAGGAGCAGCAGACCACCCAGTTCGGCACACCGCCGCCGTCGTATCCGGCGTCGCCGGGCTACCCGCCGCAGCCGGGCCAGTACCCGCAGCCGGGCTCCTACGGCGAACCGTCGCAGTACGCCCAGCCCACCGGATACGACGCCGCGCAGTACAACCCATACGCCCCGCCGGGCCAGTACGCCCCGCCGGGCCAGTACGGACAGCCGGGCCAGTACGGCGAGGCCGGCCAGTCGTACGGTCAGCAGTACGCCCAGTACGGCCAGTACGCCCAGCCCGGCCAGTACGGTCAGCCCGGCCAGTACGGTCAGCCGAGCGGCTACGACTTCGGCCAGCCGGGCGGCGAACCGCAGAAGCGGTCCAGGAGAGCGGTTTGGGGGATCCTCGGGGTCGTCGCCGTGGTGGCGCTCGCCGCGCTCGGGGTGCTCGGCTTCTGGAAGCCGGGATTCTTCGTCACCACCGAGTTGGACGTCAACAAGGCCCAAGAAGGCGTGCAGCGCGTGCTGACCGCCGGCGGCAACGAGGGGTTCGGCGCGAAGAACGTCGACAACGTGCGCTGCGCGGACGGCCGGAACATCAAGGTCGAGGACGGTAAGTCCTTCGAGTGCAAGGTGGATATCGACGGCTCCGAGCGCACGGTGCGCGTCACGTTCCGCGGCAACGACGGCACCTACGAGGTCGGTCGGCCCACCTGAGCTACGGCAGCGCGTCGAGCGCACGCTGCAATCGTCCGATGGACGAGGTGACACCGTGGCGCTCGGCGAGCTCGACGACCCGGTGCGGATCGCGCGCGGCGAGCGGTAGCTCGTCGCTGACGGTGCTCATGGTGACCGGGGCGTCGGACGCCACCCGCACCACCGACTCGGCCCGCCCGATGTAGTCGAGCGCGTCGATGATCCTGCGCCGGTAAGCCTTTGACATCGCGGAGCCCGGATCCTGGGCGGCCGCGACGATGGCGGCGAGCGAGCCGTGCCGAGCCAGGAGGGTCGCGGCGGTCTTCTCCCCGATTCCGGCCACCCCGGGAAGGCCGTCGGACGGATCGCCGCGCAGCAGCGCCAGCTCGGCGTAGGCGGGGCCGGCGCGGTCGATCGGTACGCCGTACTTCTCGGCGACCTCCGTCGGTCCCCAGTGCACGGCGCCGCTCAGTCCCTTGCCCAGGTAGAGCACGCGGACGGCCACCGGGTCGTCGGCGACGAGCTGCAGCAGGTCGCGGTCGCCGCTGACGACGACGACGGGATCGGTGGTCTCGCGGGCGGTCAGCGTGCCGAGGACGTCGTCGGCCTCGTGCTCGGGCGCGCCGGCCGTGCAGATGCCGAATGCGTCGAGGATGTCGAAGATGACCTCCACCTGCGGGGTCAGCTCGTCGGGTACGACCTCGACGTCCGGGCTGTCGCCGGGTGCTTCCTCGGCGACCCGGTGCGCCTTGTAGGTCGGGATGGCCTCGACGCGCCACTGCGGTCGCCAGTCGTCGTCGCGGCACACCACCAGGCGGCGGGGCCGCTCGCGGGTGATCACCGTCGCCACCGCGTCGAGGAACCCGCGGACGGCGTTGACCGGACGGCCGTCGGGTGACCTGACGGAGGTCGGGACGCCGAAGAACGAGCGGAACCACATGCTCGCGCCGTCGAGGAGCAGCAGCGGTGCGGCCATGGCGTCATCCTGCCAGGCTCTCCCGCCGGCCTCCGGCGCACTAGCCTTGCGGTCATGAGCAGCGGTGAGCGCTTCGGTGCCGACGTGTACGGGCGCCGGTTGGCGCGGGCGGCGGCGGGCGCCGCCGCGGCCGGTCTGGACGGGCTGGTCGTGACGCCCGGTTATGACCTGCGCTATCTCACCGGCTCGCGGGCGCAGACCTTCGAGCGGCTCACCGCGCTCGTCGTCCCCGCCGACGGCCGCCCCCCGACGGTCGTGGTGCCGCGCCTGGAACTGGCCTCGCTGAAGGAGTCGGCGATCCCGGAACTCGTTCTGCCGGTGCAGGACTGGGTCGACGGCGAAGACCCGTACCGGCTGGTGGCCGAGGCGCTGAGCGGCGGCTCGGTCGCCGTCACCGAGGCCATGCCCGCGCTGCACCTGCTGCCGCTGACCGATCTGCTGGGCGCCGTGCCGGTGTTGGCGACCGACGTGCTGCGCGAGCTACGCATGATCAAAGACGATGCGGAGATCGACGCGCTCCGCCGCGCCGGCGCCGCGATCGACCGCGTGCACGCGCGGGTGCCCGGATTCCTCGTACCGGGCCGCACCGAGGCCGACGTCGCAGCCGACATCGCCGAAGCCATTGTCGCCGAGGGTCATTCGGATGTGGCGTTCGTCATCGTCGGCTCCGGTCCGCACGGGGCCGACCCGCATCACGAATGCTCCGACCGCGTGTTGCGGGCCGGCGACGTCGTGGTCGTCGACATCGGCGGGCCGTATGAGCCGGGCTACCACTCCGACTGCACCCGCACCTACAGCCTCGGCGAGCCGACCGCGGAGGTCGCGCAGCACTACGCGGTGCTGCAGCGCGCGCAGCAGGCGGCGGTCGCGGCGGTACGGCCGGGGGTGACCGCCGAGCAGGTCGACGCCGCCGCGCGCGACGAGCTGACGGCCGCCGGGCTGGGGGAGTACTTCGTGCACCGCACCGGCCACGGCATCGGGCTCTCGGTGCACGAGGAGCCGTACATCGTCGCCGGGAACGCCGTCGAACTGCGGCCGGGTATGGCGTTCAGCATCGAACCCGGCGTCTACTTCCCCGGGAGCTGGGGTGCGCGGATCGAGGACATCGTGATCGTCACCGACGACGGGGCGCTGCCGGTCAACCACCGGCCGCATGAGCTCGTCGTGGTGCCGGGCTGGGCGTCGGCCTAGTCGCCGGAGCGGTCGAGCAGTTCGGACGAGCCGAGCACCCGCTCGATCTGCACCTCGATGACCACCCGGCGCGGGTTGGGCCGCGGGGTGCGGTAGCGCTGCGCGTACCGCAGTTCGGCGTCCCGCACGGACTCGGGATCGGTGTGGACGGTCGACCGGCCCTCCAGCGACAGCCAGCGCGCCCCGTCGACCTGCGACAGCACCGCCACGCCGGCGCGTTCGGCGTTCAGCGCTTTCTGCGACCCGCCGGTGGTGATGACGCGCGCGATGTGGGTCTTCGGGTCGAAGGTGAAGCCGACCGCCACCACGTGCGGCGAATTGTCGGCGCGCAGCGTCGTGAGCATCGCCAGATGACGCTCGGTGAGGAACGCGAGCGCGTCGTTGGTGAGGCGGGTGGTCGAAGCGCGGGCCATCGGTACCCACGCTAGTACAGGACATAATCGCTGCCGTGGACGACACGAAGACGGTCGTGGTGTTCGGCGGCCGCAGCGAGATCGGCGGGGAGGTCGCGGTCCGGTTGGCGCACGCCGGCGCCACGATCGTGCTGGCCGCCCGCGACCCGGACCGGCTTGCCGAGCAGCAGGCGGCGCTGCGCCGAGCCGGGGCGGCCGCGGTGCACACCGTCGCCTTCGACGCCGACGACGTCGCATCGCACGGCCGGCTGGTGGCGGACCTGGTCGCCGCGCACGGCCGGATCGACGTCGCGGTGCTGGCGTTCGGGGTGCTGGGCGATCAGGCGCGGGCCGAGCGCGACGCGTCCCACGCGGTCGCGGTGGTCCACACCGACTACGTGGCGCAGGTCAGCCTGCTGACGGAGCTGGCGGCGGCCATGCGCGCCGCCGGGTCAGGCTCGCTGGTGGTGTTCTCGTCGATCGCCGGCAACCGGGTGCGACGCGCGAACTATGTCTACGGATCGGCCAAGGCCGGTCTCGACGGTTTCGCCAGCGGACTGGCCGACGCGCTGCACGGTTCGGGCGCCACGCTGCTGCTGGTGCGGCCGGGCTTCGTGATCGGCCGGATGACGGCGGGCATGCCCCCGGCGCCGTTTGCCACCACCCCGGCGCAGGTCGCCGACGCCACCGTGCGGGCGCTGGAGAAGGGCCGCCGGACCGTGTGGGTGCCGCGGGTGCTCGGCCCGGTGGCGTTCGGCATGCGGCTGCTGCCGGGGTTCGTGTGGCGGAGGCTGCCCCGATGAGCGCTTGCGCGAGAAGCAAGGCCTGCCGGTGATCGTCGTGGTCGGTATCGGCGCGGACGGGCTGGCGGGCCTGACGCCGACCGCTCGCCGCGAGCTGGGCCGCGCCACCGAGATCGTCGGCGCGCCGCGGCAGCTCGCGCTGCTCGACGACACGGTGACGGCGCGTCGGCGGGAGCTGCCGTCGCCGCTGCTCCCCGCGCTGCGCGACCTGCTCGACAGCGCCGAAGCCGATGTCCACGTGTTGGCGTCGGGGGATCCGATGCTGCACGGCATCGGCGCCACGGTGATGCGGCTGTTCGGCGCCGAGCGGGTGGACGTGCTGCCGCACGTGTCGAGCGTGACGCTGGCCTGCGCCCGACTGGGGTGGCCGGTCGCCGACACCGAGGTGATCAGCCTGGTGACCGCCGCCTCCCACACCGCGGTGCGCCGCGGCGGGCGCGCCGTGGTGCTGTCGCGCGACGGTGACACCCCGGCGGCGCTGGCGGGTCTGCTCGTCGAAACCGGTCGCGGCGACTCGGCGTTCACGGTGCTGGAGCAACTCGGCGGCCCCGCCGAACGCCGCCGCACGGCCACCGCCGCCGCCTGGGCGGCCGATCCGCCCGCCGACGTCGATCCGCTCCACGTGATCGCTGTCGACTACCGGCCCGACGACCGCGTGCTGCAGGCCCGGCCCGACGACTGGTTCGCCTCCGACGGCCAGTTGACCAAGCAGTCGATGCGGGCGGTGACGCTCGCCGCGCTGGCGCCGCGGCCCGGTGAGCTGCTGTGGGACGTCGGCGCCGGTGCGGGCAGCATCGCGATCGAGTGGTGTCTGTCCGGCGGCGGTTGTCGCGCCGTGACGTTCGAACGCGACGCGGTCCGCGCCCAGCGGATCGTCAGCAACGTGCGGCGGTTCGGGGTTGCCGTCGACACCCGCGGCGCCGCTCCGGATTGCTTCGCTGACGCCCCGGCGCCGTCGGCGGTCTTCCTCGGCGGCGGGCTGACCCGACCCGGACTGCTCGACGCCTGTTGGGACCGGCTGCCCGTCGGGGGGCGGCTGGTGGCGAACGCGGTGACCGCGGAATCCGAGGCGGTCACGATCCGGGGCTTCACCGAGCGCGGCGGGGAGCTGCGCCGCTACCAGCACTACCGGGGCGAACCCGTCGGCGCCTTCACGGGTTGGCGGCCCGCGATGCCGGTGACGCAGTGGACGGTCACCAAGCGATGACCGTCTATTTCATCGGCGCCGGACCGGGCGCGGCCGACCTGATCACCGTCCGCGGCGAGCGGCTGCTGCGGCGGTGCCCGGTGTGCCTGTACGCCGGCTCCATCATGCCCGCCGACCTGCTGGCGCTCTGCCCGCCGGACGCCCGCGTCGTCGACACCGGTCCGCTGGACCTCGACCGGATCATCGAACACCTCGCCGCCGCCGACGCCGCCGGTCACGACGTCGCCCGGCTGCACTCCGGTGACCCGTCGCTCTACAGCGCGGTCGCCGAGCAGTGCCGACGCCTCGACGACCTGGGCATCGCCTACGAGATCGTGCCCGGCGTTCCGGCGTTCGCGGCTGCCGCCGCCGCGCTGGGCCGCGAACTGACGGTGCCCGGCGTCGCGCAGACCGTGACGCTGACGCGCGTCGCGACGCTGTCGACCGCCATGCCCGCGGGCGAGGACCTTGCCACGCTGTCGGCGCCCGGCGCGACCCTGGTGCTGCACCTCGCCGCGGCCCAGATCGACACCGTCGTCGCGCAACTCACCGCCGGCGGGTACCGCCGCGAGACGCCCGCCGCGGTGGTGGCGTTCGCAAGCTGGCCGCAGCAGGTGGTGCTGCGCGGCACCCTCGCCGACATCGCCGGGCAGGTGCATGCTGCGGGCGTCACCAAGACGGCCGTCATCGTCGTCGGTGACGTGCTGGCGGCCGACGGCGTCGACAGCTACCTGTACTCACCTGACCGCCGCCGCGGAAGCCGGCACTGATGCGCGTGCTGCTGCTCGGCGGCACGGGCGAGGCGCGGGCGCTGGCGCGCCGGCTGCACCCGGACGTCGACGTGATCAGCTCGCTGGCGGGCCGGGTGCCCGATCCGGCGCTGCCGGTGGGGCAGGTCCGCATCGGAGGTTTCGGTGGCGCGGCCGGGATGCGGGACTGGTTGCGCGAGCATCCGGTCGACGCCGTGGTGGACGCCACCCATCCGTTCGCGGCGACGATCACCGCGACCGCCGCACGCGTCTGCGCCGACCTCGGGCTGCCCCACCTGGTGCTTGCCCGCCCGGCGTGGGACGACGCCGGCGCCATCACGGTCGCGTCGAATGCCGCTGCGGCCGAGACGATCTCGCCCTACCACCGGGTTTTCCTCACCACCGGTCGCTCCTCGATCGCGGCGTTCGCCGGTAGCGCCGCGTGGTTCCTGATCCGGGTGGTCAGTGCGCCCGAGCCGCATACGCTGCCGGTGCGTCACCGGGTGCTGCTGTCCCGCGGGCCGTACGACTACGACGGCGAACGAAGCCTGTTGCGCGACAACGGCATCGACGTGCTGGTGACGAAGAACAGCGGCGGCACGCTCACCCGCGCCAAGCTCGACGCCGCCGTCGACCTCGGCATCCCGGTCGTGATGGTCGCCCGGCCACCGCTGCCGGCCGGCGTGGAGACCGTCAGCACCGTCGCCGACGCGGAACGGTGGGTCAGGTCGGGTAGCGGCGCGGGGTGAACACCCGGTCGCCGTCGGCGTCGCTGTACCACTGCGTCTGCGACGAGCCGACGATCAACAGGCAGCGCATGTCCACCGCGTCGGGGTCGAGGTCGGCGAGCCGCACCACCGTCACGGACTCCTGCGGCCCGGCCACGTCGCGGCCGATCACCACCGGCGTGCCGGGTTCGCGATGCTCCAGCAGCAGATCCCGCATGGCGCCCACCTGCCAGCGGCGGGTCTTCGACGCCGGGTTGTACAGCGCCAGCACCAGATCCGACGACGCCGCCGCCGCCAGCCGTGCCGCGATGACGTCCCACGGCTTGAGCCGATCCGACAGCGAGATCACGGCGTAGTCGTGGCCCAGCGGCGCGCCCACCCGGCTCGCCACGGCCTGGGCGGCGGTCATCGCCGGGATCACCCGCACCTGCACGCCGGGCCATTGCTTCGCCTCCTCGAGCACCGCGGTGGCCATCGCGAACACGCCGGGATCGCCGGAGGAGACCACCGCCACCGACCGGCCCTGCTGCGCGAGCGAGCACGCCAGCTGCGCGCGCGCCGGCTCGTCGGTGTTGTCGCTGGGATGGCGGCGCTGCCCGGTGCGCACCGGCACCCGATCGAGGTACGGCCCGTAGCCGATGAGGTCGGTCGCGCCGGCGAGTTCGCGGCGGCTCTCGGGCGTCATCCAGTCACCGCGGCCCGGTCCGAGACCGACGACCGCGACCCCGCCGGTGGCGTCGGGGGCGGGCCGGCCCGGCAGCACGGTCAGCGAGAAGTACGGCACCGCGTCGGCCTCGACCGTGCCTGCCGGCGCGACGCGCTCTCCGGGCGTGCTGGCCCGCTCGACGTAGACGGCGTCACCGAGCCGGCCGGCGTCCGACAGCGCTTGGCGCACCGCGTCATAGGAGCGTCCGAGCTTCATCACCACGGCCGCGTCGGTGTCGGCGAGGCGGCGGGCCAGCTCGGCGGGCGGCAGCGTGCCCGGCAGCACCGTGAGCACCTCGTCACCCTGCACCAGCGGCGTCGCGGTGGCCGCCGACGCCGCGCTGACGGAGGTGACGCCCGGCACGATGACCGCCTCGAACCGCTCGGTCAGCCGGGTGTGCATGTGCATGTAGGAGCTGTAGAACAGCGGATCGCCCTCGGCGAGCAGCGCGACGTCGCGGCCGGCGTCCAGGTGGGCGGCGATGCGCTGCGCGCACGCGGTGTAGAAGTCCTCGATGGCGCCGGCATAGCCGCCGGGGTGCTCGGTGGTCTCCGTGGTGACGGGATAGACGAGGTGCTCCTCGAGCTGCCCCGGCCGCAGGTACGGTTCGGCGATCGTGCGGGCGATGCTGCGGCCGTGCCGTGCGCTGTGGTAGGCGACGACGTCGGCCTGCCCGATGACGCGGGCGGCCTTGACGGTCACCAGCTCCGGGTCGCCGGGCCCGAGGCCGACGCCATAAAGGGTGCCGCGCTTCGTCATTCGCGCTCGCTCGCGATCGCGTTGACGGCGGCCGCGGCCATCGCGCTGCCCCCGCGGCGGCCCCGCACCACCAGGTAGCTCATGCCGCGCGGACGATCGATGAGCTCCTGCTTCGACTGCGCGGACCCGACGAAGCCCACCGGCCCACCGAGCACCGCGGCCGGTGCGGCGACGCCGTCGTCGACGAGCTCGAGCAGCCGGAACAGCGCGGTGGGCGCATTGCCGATCGCCACCACCGCGCCGGCGAGGCGGTCCGCCCACAGCTCGACACCGGCCGCCGACCGGGTGTTGCCGGTGCGCTGCGCCAGCTCGGGCGCCCGCGGATCGGCGACCAGCGACACCACCTCGTTGTCGGCGGGCAGCCGGGAGCGGGTGATGCCGGCGGCCACCATCGACGAATCGCACAGCACCGGCGCCCCCGTGGCCAGCGCCGCGGCGGCCCGGGCCACCACGTCTGGCGTGAACGCCACGTGCTCGGCGACGTCGACCTGCCCGCACGTGTGGATCAGCCGGACGACCACCCGCGCGACGTCGTCGGGGAAGACCGACAGGTCGGCCTCGGCCCGGATCGTCGCGAACGACTGCCGGTAGATCTCGGCGGCGTCGCGGATGTAGTCGAGCACCCGCTCACCCTAGAAGGTCACGCGACCGCGGCCGGTACACCCCGGCGTCGCCGGTGGCGACCCACACTTCACCGCCCGGCGGGCTGCCGCACGCCCGCTCACAACCCACGAAGTGGCGGTGCACGGCCGGGGCGGCAGGACCGGCCGCCGCAGCGGCTGCCACGGCGTCGGCGCGCACGTCGGCCGCCGACTTCTCGCAGCCGGGGCTGCCCGTGCAGGCGCTGACCCGCAGCAGCGGAGCGTTCTCGTCGAAGATCAGCCCCATCGGCGCCAGCACGCGCAGCACCGTGTCCGCGACGTCCTCCGTCAGGTCGCAGATCAGCAGCGACCGCCACGGTGTGACGATCACCGGGGCGCCGACGGCGGTCACGAACTCCGCCAGCCGGGCGTCGAGGACCCCGAGCGGCACGCCGGCGCCCAGCGCGATTCGGCCGTCGTCCTGGGCAATCCAGCCGATCGGCGGCCGGGGGACCGGGAAGGCGGTGTCGGCCACGGGTGCTGTCCGCGGCCGGTCGGGCAGCAGCCCTTCCGGGTCCGGCAGCTCGGCGACGCGCCAGGCGGAGCCCCGCTGCCCGGCGAAGGTGACCGCGATCTCGACGAGCAGGGCCACCACCTCGGTCGGCGGCACGCGGATGCCGGTGTCGCGGCCACCTAGCAGCAGCGCGATCGCATCGGCGGCGACCGCGAGCGCGCCGACGTCGGGCGCCATGCCGGCGACATCGCCGCGACCGTCGTCGAGCCCGAAGAAGAACCGCCCGGTCAGCCCGGCCAGTTCCGGGGTTGCCGCGATGGCGGCGTCGAGCGCGGTGAGGGCGGGGCGCAGGTCGACGAGCCCGCCGGCGCGACCCGTCAGCGGCGACGCGACGATGTTGCGGACCCGCTCGTGCGTGGGCGACGGCAGCAGGCCCGCTGCGGCGACCGCGTCGGCCACCGCCGCGGTGTCGGCGTCGGCGATGCCGCGGATCTGCAGGTTTGCCCGGGCGGTGAGTTCCAGCGCGCCGCCACCGAGATCGCGCGCGGTGTGCGCCAGCGCTTCGAGCTGGGCGGCGTCGAGCCTGCCGCCGGGCAGCCGGATCCGGGCCAGCGCACCGTCGGCCGCCGGGTGCAGCTGCAGCGCACCGGGGCAGGCGTCGTCGGCGCGGTCGCGGGTCACCCGTCCACGGTACGACGAACCAACCGGCGCCTCAGCCGGCCAGCAGCACCGGTTCGTCGACGATCGAGTAGCCCGAGGCGTCCCCGAGCAGGGCGCGGCTCGGCCGGCCGGCCACGTCGACGGGAATGTCGCCGGCCAGGGTGACGCGGCTGAGCCGGCGGTACTGGTCGTCGTAGTCCGCCACCGCATAGTGCTGGGTGGCGCGGTTGTCCCACAGCGCCACGTCGCCCGGCTCCCAACTCCACCGGATCGTGTTCTCCAGCTTCGTGATTCGCGCCTGCAGCAGGTCATACAGTGCGGCCGACTCGCGTGCGTTCAGGCCCACGAACCGCGCGACGAACTGCCCGAGCAGCAGCACGCGCCGCCCGGTCTCCGGATGGATGCGCACCACGGGGTGCTCGGTCTCGAAGCGGTCGGAGACGAACTCGGCGCGGTAGTCCCGCTCGGTGTCGGTGGCCGGTTCGGCGCCGTGATGGGAGACGTAGTCGTAGTGGTTGGTGTGGACGGCCCGCAGGTTCTCGGCCAGCCGCCGCAGCGGTTCCGGCAGGTCGTCGTAGGCGGCTTCGGTGGACGCCCAGGTGGTGGTGCCGCCGTAGGCCGGCAGCGTGATCGCCCGCAGCAGCGACGCTTTCGGGATGCGGTCGACGAAGCTGACGTCGGTGTGCCAGCTGTTGGCCTTCTCGTACCGCGAGTCGATCGGCAGCAGCCGGCCGCCGCGCGACCGGACGGTCGGATGGGCCGCCGTCGGCGTGCCCAGCAGCCGCGCGAACGCCCACTGGCCGTCGTCGTCGAGGTGGTGCTGGCCGCGGAAGAACAGCACCTTGTGCTCCACCAGCGCTTCGTTGATCGCCGCCACCACTGTGCGGGACACGCCACCGCCGAGCTGCACACCGTCGATACGCGCGCCGATGCGCGCGCCGAGTTTCACCACGTCAAAGGCCATGGGTCGCAGCGTCGTCGGAGGATCAGCGGCGGTCGAGGGTTAGGTACGGCGTGAGTAAAAGAACCGCACACCGTGAGCTGCGTCACGCTTCATCGTCGCCGGTTCCGTTGCTTACAACGCTTCGTCGAAACCCGGTACCGGCGGTACCGTCTGAACCGAGCCGGGTCGCCTGATCCGGCCCCCGAGAAAGGAACGCCCATGACTGCACTCCTTGCGTTCGTCGCAGTCGTGCTGCTGCTGATCGCGATGGCCGGGACGCCTCACGCGCCGACCTGGTATGAGCGCTGGGGCACGTACGACCGCTGACGTTTCCGTCCCCGCGAAACCGCACTCCCGGTCGTCCGCGACGCCGAACAGCGACCGGGAATGCGGTTTCGGGGTAGGTGGGTAACGTCGGGCGGGTGCCCAGCGCCCCCACCGTCTTGCTGCTGTCGACCTCCGACACCGATCTGATCACGGCCCGCGCCAGCGGCGCGGACTACCGCTGGGCCAATCCCGCCCGGCTGCTTCTCGACGAGCTGCCCGCCCTGCTCGCCGGCGTCGACGTGGTGGTGGTGCGCATCCTCGGCGGTTACCGCGCGTGGGAGGACGGCATCGACGCCGTGACGGCGGCGGGGGTCCCCGCGGTGGTGGTCAGCGGCGAGCAGGTCCCCGACGCCGATCTGATGGACCGCTCGACGGTTCCGGCCGGCATCGCGTTGCAGGCCCATGTCTATCTGGCGCAGGGTGGCGTGGAGAACTTCCGACAGCTCCACGCCTTTTTGTCCGACACCGTGCTGATGACCGGCGTCGGGTTCGCGCCCCCGGAGACCATCCCGAGCTGGGGTGTGCTGCCGCGGGAATCGGTGCCGACCGCGGGGCCCACGATCGCCGTGCTGTACTACCGCGCCCAGCACCTGGCCGGCAACACCGGCTACGTCCACAGCCTGTGCGACGCGATCGAGGCGGCCGGTGCCAGGCCACTGCCGGTGTACTGCGCATCGCTGCGCACCGCCGAACCCGAACTGCTGCAACTGCTCTCGACCGCCGACGCCATGGTGGTCACGGTGCTCGCCGCCGGGGGCGCCAAACCCGCCGACGTGACGGCCGGCGGCAACGACGACGCCTGGAACGTCGCGCACCTCGCCGCGCTCGACGTGCCGATCCTGCAGGGACTGTGCCTCACCTCGTCGCGGGAGGCGTGGGCCGGCCGCGACGACGGACTGAGCCCGCTCGACGTCGCGACACAGGTGGCGGTGCCCGAATTCGACGGCCGCATCATCACCGTGCCGTTCTCGTTCAAGGAGATCGACGACGAGGGGCTCATCTCCTACGTCGCCGACGCCGAACGCTGCGCCCGCGTGGCCGGCATCGCGGTGCGGCACGCCCGGCTGCGGGCCATCGCCCCGCCGGACAAGCGGGTGGCGCTGGTGTTCTCGGCGTATCCGACCAAACATGCCCGCATCGGCAACGCCGTCGGCCTGGACACCCCGGCCAGTGCGGTGGCGCTGCTGCATGCCATGCGCGACGCCGGCTACCAGATCGGCGACGTGCCCGGCCTCGACGCGCACGACGGCGACGCGCTGATGCACGCGCTCATCGCCCGCGGCGGCCAGGACGCCGACTGGCTCACCAGCGAGCAGCTCGTCGGCAACCCGGTGCGCGTCAGCGCCGCCGACTACCGGCGGTGGTTTGACACCCTGCCCGCCGACCTGCGCGACGCCGTCGTCGAGCACTGGGGCTCGCCGCCCGGCGAGCTGTTCGTCGACCGCAGCGCCAACCCCGACGGCGACATCGTCATCGCCGCCATGGTCTGCGGCAACGTCGTCGTGCTGGTGCAGCCGCCGCGCGGCTTCGGCGAGAACCCGGTCGCCATCTATCACGACCCCGACCTGCCGCCGAGCCACCACTACCTGGCCGCCTACCGGTGGCTCGACACCCAGTTCGGCGCGGACGCCGTGGTGCACCTCGGCAAGCACGGCAACCTGGAGTGGCTGCCCGGCAAGACGCTGGGCATGTCGGCGAGCTGCGGCACCGACGCCGCGCTGGGCGATCTGCCGCTGATCTACCCGTTCCTGGTCAACGATCCGGGCGAGGGCACGCAGGCCAAGCGGCGGGCGCATGCGGTGCTGGTGGACCACCTCATCCCGCCGATGGCCCGCGCCGAAACCTACGGCGACATCGCCCGCCTGGAGCAGTTGCTCGACGAGCATGCGAGCGTCTCGGCGCTGGACCCGGCCAAGCTGCCCGCGATCCGCCAGCAGATCTGGACGCTGATGCGGGCCGCGAAGATGGACTCCGACCTGGGCTTGACCGAGCGGCCCGACGAGGACTCCTTCGACGACATGCTGCTGCACGTCGACGGCTGGCTGTGCGAGATCAAGGACGTGCAGATCCGCGACGGCCTGCACGTGCTCGGGCAGGCGCCGGCGGGGGAGCAGCTGATCGACCTGGTGCTCGCCATCCTGCGGGCGCGCCAGCTGTTCTCCGGCGAGCAGTCGGTGCCGGGGCTGCGCCAAGCGCTCGGGCTCGAAGAGGACGGCACCGACGAGCGCACCGCGGTGGACGACGCGGAACGGCGGGCCCGTGAACTTGTCACCGCTCTCGCCGGGACCGGCTGGGACGCCGGGCGCGTCGGCGAACTCACCGACGACCCGCAGCTGGCGGCCATCCTGCGGTTCGCCGCCACCGAGGTCGTGCCGAGGCTCGCCGGCACCACCGACGAGATCACCCAGGTGCTGCGCGCCCTCGACGGCCGATTCATCGCCGCCGGCCCGTCGGGTTCACCGCTGCGCGGGCTGGTCAACGTGCTGCCCACCGGCCGCAACTTCTACTCCGTCGACCCCAAGGCGGTGCCGTCGCGGCTGGCGTGGGACACCGGTGTGGCGATGGCGGACTCGCTGCTCGCCCGCTACCGGGCCGACCACGGCGCCTGGCCGCGGTCGGTGGGCTTGAGCATCTGGGGCACTTCGGCGATGCGCACGTCCGGCGACGACATCGCCGAGGTGCTGGCGCTGCTCGGCGTGCGGCCGGTATGGGACGACGCGTCGCGGCGGGTGGTCGACCTGGCGGCCATTCCGCTCGCCGAACTGGGCCGGCCCCGCATCGACGTCACGGTCCGCATCTCGGGCTTCTTCCGCGACGCCTTCCCGCACGTCGTCACGATGCTCGACGACGCGGTGCGGCTGGTCGCCGGTCTCGACGAACCCGCGACCGGCAACTACGTCCGCGCCCACACCGACGCCGACCTCGCCGACCACGGCGACGAACGCCGCGCCACCACCCGGGTCTTCGGCTCCAAGCCCGGCACCTACGGCGCCGGCCTGCTGCAGCTGATCGACAGCCGCAACTGGCGCGACGACGCCGACCTCGCCGCGGTCTACACCGCGTGGGGCGGCTTCGCCTACGGCCGCGGTCTGGACGGCGCTCCGGCCGCCGACGACATGACCCGGCAGTACCGCCGCATCGCGGTCGCGGCGAAGAACACCGACACCCGCGAACACGACATCGCCGATTCCGACGACTACTTCCAGTACCACGGCGGCATGGTCGCGACCGTCCGCGCGCTCACCGGCAGCGCGCCGGCCGCCTACATCGGGGACAACACCAGGCCCGACGCCGTCCGCACGCGCACGCTGTCCGAGGAGACCACGCGGGTGTTCCGGGCGCGGGTGGTCAACCCGCGCTGGATGGCGGCGATGCGACGGCACGGCTACAAGGGCGCCTTCGAGATGGCCGCGACCGTGGACTACCTGTTCGGGTACGACGCCACCGCCGGCGTCATGGCGGACTGGATGTACGAGCGCCTCGCAGGCGACTACGTCCTCGACCACGAGAACCGCAAGTTCCTGGCCGAGTCGAACCCGTGGGCGCTGCACGGCATGGCCGAGCGGCTGCTGGAGGCGGCGGGCCGCGGTATATGGGAGGCGCCGCAGCCCGACACGCTGGCCGGGCTGCGCCGGGTGCTGCTGGAGACCGAGGGTGAGCTGGAGGGGTGAGGCGTTAGGTTGGTCGCATGGCCGTGACCTTCGCTGACGTCGCCCGTGCCGAGTACGTCCTGCTGACCACCTTCACCCGCGACGGGCGGCCGAAGCCCACCGCGGTGTGGGCGGCACCCGACGGGGATCGGTTGCTGGTGATCACGCAGGCGAAGTCGTGGAAGGTCAAGCGGCTGCGCAACACCTCGCGGGTGACGGTCGCGGCCTGCGACGTGAAGGGCAGGCCGAAGAGCGAGGCGGTCGAGGCGGTTGCCACACTGCTCGACACATCCCGCAACGCCGAGGTGTACGACGCGATCGGCCGCCGCTACGGGATCAAGGGCAAGCTCTTCAACACTTTCAGCAAGCTGCGCGGCGGCATGAAGAACAACGTCGGAATCGAAATCAAGGCGGTGTGACGATGGCGCCCACCTTCCAGGACGTCTCCCGGGAGAAGTACCTGCTGCTGACGACCTTCACCAAGGACGGCAAGCCGAAGCCGACCCCGGTGTGGGGAGTTCCGGAGGGCGACCGGCTGCTGATCATCACCGACGACGGATCGTGGAAGACCAAGCGCATCAAGAACACCCCGCGGGTCACCATCCAGAAGTGTGGCGTCCTGGGCAAACCCAAGGGTGAGCCCGTCGAGGCGGTCGCGCGGATGCTGCCGCCGTCGGAGACGCGCCGCGTCTTCAACAAGATCGTCCGGCGGTACTGGAACCACGCCTGGTACTTCATCCCGCAGGCGCTGCTGCGCGGCGGCATCGACAAGGTGCACGCCGCCATCGAGGTCCGCGCGCCGGCCTGACCCCGGAACCCCGGCGCGCGCCGGCTCGTTGGGCCCGGTATGGCCTACTTCGGGATCTACGTGCTCGTCGAGCTGCTCGCGGTCGTCGCGCTGGCCGCGAACATCGGAGTGGGCGCGACGCTGCTGGCCGTCGTCGGGACATTCCTGGCCGGCGTGCTCCTGGCCGGGTCCCAGATCCGCGGCCAGGTCCGCCGGCTGCGCGGCGGGTTGACGACCGCGCGGGGTGCGGTGACCGACGGGTCGATGATCGCGATGGGCACGCTGCTGGTGGTCATCCCCGGCCTGGTGACCTCGGTGCTCGGACTGCTGCTGCTGCTGCCGCCCACCCGCGCGCTGGCCCGCCCGCTGATCACGGCGGTCGTCGTCCGCGGCCTCGCCCGGTCCCCGTGGTTCACCGTCACCGCGGTCGGCGCCGACGGGGTGCGGCGCTACCGCGTGCGGCACCACGTGGTCGACGGCGAGGTGATCGACATGACGGACGACCGCGACCCGCCGCCTCCGTCGCTGCCGCCGCGCCCGATTCATCCGTAGCCTGTCGGCGGTGACCGCGCCGACACCGGCGACCACCCTGCTGCTCGGTGGCCGCATCCACAGCCCCGTCAAACCCGACGCCACCGCGATGGCGGTGCGCGACGGCGTCGTGGTGTGGCTCGGCAGCGACGACGTGGGGCGCTCCCAGTACCCCGACGCCACGGTCACCGATCTCGCCGGCGCATTCGTGGCCCCCGCCTTCGTCGACAGCCACGTCCACGTGACCGCCACCGGGCTGACGCTCACCGGCCTCGACCTGCGGCGTGCCACCTCGAAGGAGCACTGCCTGCGGCTGCTGGCCGACCACGTCGGCACGCTGGCCGACGACGACGTCGTGTGGGGACACGGCTGGGACGAATCCCGGTGGCCGCATCCCGATCCGCCGACGACCGTGGAGGTCGACGAGATCGTCGGAAACCGGCCGGCGTACCTGACCCGCGTGGACGTCCATTCCGCGGTCGCCTCGAGCGGGCTGCGCCGCTGGGTGGACCTGACCGACGCCGCCGGACACCATCCGACCGGCCCGCTCACCGCCGACGCCCACCACCGCGCGCGGGCCGGCGCGCGTGCCCTGCTGTCGGCCCGCCAGCGGTCGGACGCCCGCCGCGCCGCCCTCGACGCCGCCGCCGCGGCGGGTTTCGCCGCCGTCTGCGAATGCGCCGGACCGCAGATCGCCGGCCTCGACGACTGGCTCGACCTGGCCGCGCTCGATCATGGCGTCGAGGTCGTCGGCTACTGGGGCGAAGCCGTGACCACTCCCGCCGCGGCCCGCGAGCTGCTGGCGCGAACCGGCGCCCGCGGGCTGGCCGGCGACCTGTTCGTCGACGGCGCGCTCGGCTCGCGCACCGCGTGGCTGCACGAGCCCTACGATGACGCGCCGCACACCCGCGGCAACTGCTACCTCGATCGCGAGACCGTGACCGCGCACCTGTCGGCCTGCACCGAAGCGGGGATCACCGCCGGTTTCCACGTCATCGGCGACGCCGCGGTGGCGACGGTCGTCGACGCGTTGGCCGATGTGGTCGACCGCTTCGGCCCGGTCGCGGTCGCCCGCTGCGGCCACCGCCTCGAACACGTCGAGATGGTCAGCGCCGAGCAGGCCGCCGCACTCGGCTCCTGGGGGATCGCCGCCAGTGTGCAGCCGTCGTTCGACGCGCTGTGGGGCGGCGAGACCGGCATGTACGCCCGCCGGTTGGGGGCCCGCCGCGCGGCCGGGCTGAACCCGCTGGCGCTGTTAGCATCCGAGGGCGTGCGCCTTGCGTTCGGTTCCGACAGCCCGGTGACCAGCATGGATGGTTGGGGGATCGTCCGCGCCGCCGCCCACCACCGGACGCCGGGCAGTGCGGTGTCCGCGCGCGCCGCCTTCAATGCGCTCACCCGCGGCGCCTGGCGAGCCGCCGGCAGCAACGACGGCGCCACCGGCACCCTGGCTCCCGGGGCGCCCGCGTCGTACGCCGTCTGGCAGGTCGACGAGCTGGAGGTCGCCGCACCGCCCGACGCCGTTGCGCGCTGGTCGACGGATCCGCGGGCCGGGGTGCCGCCGCTGCCACGGCTCGCTCCGGACGCCCGGCTGCCGCGCTGCCTGCAAACCGTCCACCGCGGTGCGGTGATCCATGGCTGAGCCACGGGGCCGGCACGCGGCCGGACCGGACACGCCGGCCGACGAGCCCGACGCCGTCACCGACGAGCAGCGGATTGCCGTCGACGACCCCGCGACCGACGCGATACCGGTCGTCCGGCCGCCGGGGCTGTCCGGCCGGCTGAGCCAGGCGCTGGGCCGCATCCGCGCCACCGCCGTCACACGCGCCCGGGCCACCCCCGCCGCGCTCGTGCCGCGCCTGCCCAGGCTCACCCTCGCCATCGCCGGCGGCCTGCTGCTGTGTGTCAGCTTCCCGCCGTTCGGCTGGTGGTTCACCGCCCCGGTGGCGTTCGCGCTGCTCACCGTGGTGATCACCCGGCCCACCACCAGCGCCGGCGGTGCGTTCGGCTACGGCTTCCTGTTCGGGCTGGTCTGCTACATCCCGCTGCTGCCGTGGATCTCCGGTCTCGTCGGGGCGCTGCCGTGGCTGGCGCTGGCCGCCGTGTGCGCCCTGTTCCCCGGGCTCTTCGGCGCGGCGGCCTGGCTGGTGCGGGAGCTGCCCGGCTGGCCGGTGTGGTTCGCGGTGCTGTGGGTGGCGCAGGAATGGCTCAAGTGCACGGTCCCGTTCGGGGGCTTTCCGTGGGGCGTCGTCGCGTTCGGTCAGACCAATGGGCCGCTGCTGCCCATCGTGCGGGTCGGCGGGGCGCCACTGCTCTCGCTGGCGGTCGCGCTGCTCGGCATCGCGGCGGCCGCGCTCGTGCTCGAGGTCGTGCGCTGGTGGCAGGACCCGCAGCGCGACCTGTCACCGCCGGCGGTGATCCTGCCCGGCCTCGCTGTGTGCGTGGTGCTGCTGGGCACGGCGGCGGCGTGGCCCGCGGTCCGGCAGGCCGGATCGGGCGCCGGCAACGATCCGCTGGCCACCGTCGCCGCCGTGCAGGGCAACGTGCCGAGGCTCGGGCTCGAGTTCAACGCCCAGCGACGTGCCGTCCTGGACAACCACGTCGCCGAGACCATGCGACTCGCCGCGGACGTGCGCGCCGGCCGCGCCCCGCAGCCGCAGCTGGTCATCTGGCCCGAGAACTCATCGGACATCGACCCCGTCAAGAATGCCGACGCCGCCGCGCAGATCGACGCCGCCGCCGACGCGATCGGCGCCCCGATCCTGGTCGGTGGCGTGCTGGCGCGGCCCGAATGGACGCCCGAACGGCCTGCGACCACCAACTCGGTGATCGTGTGGACACCGGAGAACGGGCCCGGCGAGCGGCACGACAAGCGGATCATTCAGCCGTTCGGCGAATACCTGCCGATGCGGGGCTTCTTTCGCCTGCTGTCCCCGTACGCCGACCGTGCCGGCTACTTCGTGCCCGGCGACGGCGACGGCGTGGTCACCGCCGCGGGCACCCGGGTGGGCGTGACGACCTGCTGGGAGGTGATCTTCGACCGGGCGGCGCGCCAGTCGGTGCTGGCCGGTGCCCAGCTGCTGGCGGTGCCGACCAACAACGCCACCTTCGACGAGGCGATGAGCCAACAGCAGCTCGCCTTCGCCCGCGGGCGCGCCGTCGAGCACGACCGCTACACCGTGGTCGCCGGAACCACCGGCATCAGCGCGGTGATCGCCCCCGACGGCCGCGAGCTCGACCGCACCGCCTTCTTCGAGCCGGCCTACCTCGACCGGCAGATCCACCTGAAGACCGCCCTCACGCCCGCCACCCGCTTCGGTCCGGCGCTGCAGGCGGTGCTGGTCGCCCTCGGCGGTGCGGTGCTGGTCGCGGCCGTGGTGCACAATGGATCGTTCGCACGGGCGGCTCGCCGGCTCCGGTCCGGCCGAGAAGCCGGAACGGACGGCGCGGGCCACCCGTCAGACACCACCGAACACGACGCGGCCGGCGTCCCCGGCGACGCGCAGGGCGGCAGTGCCGGCGCCGCCCCGCACAGCGCACCCCGACCGGGGTCGACCGACGAAGGAGCCACATGACGACGGGCCGACCCCCGGGCGCCCGCCCGAGTCAGCGCACGCTGGCCATCATCCCGACCTATAACGAGCGGGACAACCTCCCGGTCATCCTGGATCGGGTACACCGCGCCTGCCCCGGCGTGCACATCCTGATCGTCGACGACGGCAGTCCCGACGGCACCGGAGCGCTGGCAGACGAGGTGTCGCTCGCCGACCCCGACCGGGTGCACGTCCTGCACCGCACGGCCAAGGAGGGTCTGGGCGCGGCCTACCTCGCCGGCTTCGCGTGGGGGCTGCACCGCGGCTACACCGTGCTGGTCGAGATGGACGCCGACGGCAGCCACGCACCCGAAGAGCTCGAGCGGCTTCTCACGGCCATCGACGACGGCGCCGACCTGGCGATCGGCTCCCGCTACGTCGAGGGCGGCACCGTCCGCAACTGGCCGTGGCGCCGGCTGGTGCTGTCGCGCACCGCCAACGGATACTCCCGCTTGATGCTCGGCGTCGAGATCAACGACATCACCGCCGGCTACCGCGCCTACCGGCGCGAAGTGCTCGAGAAGATCGACCTGTCGGCCGTCGACTCGAAGGGCTACTGCTTCCAGATCGACCTGACCTGGCGCACCATCACCAACGGCTTCCGCGTCGTCGAAGTACCCATCACGTTCGTCGAGCGCGAGCACGGCGAATCGAAGATGAGCGGATCGAACATCCGCGAGGCGATCGTCAAGGTCGCACAGTGGGGCATCCGCGGGCGGCTCGACAAGGCCCGCGGCGTCGTCCCTTAACTACCCGCCGCGACGCTTCGACTTGATCAGGTCGAGCCGCTCCTTGAGCAGTTCCTCCAGCTCCTCCACCGAACGCCGCTCCAGCAGCATGTCCCAGTGGGTGCGCGGCGGCTTGACCTTCTTCGGCTCCGGCAGGTCGCCCTCGATCAGCGTGCCCTCGAGCCCGTTGCGGCACAGCCAGGTGCCGGGGATCTCGGCGTCGTCGGCGAACGGGACGTCGAACTCCTCGCCGTTCTCGGTGCGGTAACGCGCCACCTGGCGGGGCGCCAGATCGTGGTTGCGGTCGGTCTCGTAGCTCACAGCGCCGAGGCGGCTGCCTCGCAGAACCCGATCAGCCATGCGTCACTCCTAACGACTGGTGGATATCCCGTCGGGCTGCAGCGCCGCCGGGTTCCACGAAAAAAACTTCCACGCGGTGCAACGCGACATGCGCGCTCACCGTTCCCACCAGGATACCCAGAGTTCGCCGCCGTCCCCGTTAGAGTGCCAGCCGTGGTCCGTCGTCTACGCCCGTCGCCGTGCCGGTGGTGCGGGCGCGAGGTTGCCGACGCCGGGCTCGGGCGTCGCCGCCAGTACTGCCGGCAGTCCTGCCGGCAACGCGCCTACGAGCAGCGGGCCGCGGTGAAAGGCACCGCGCTGTCCGCCGACGCCGTCGTGTTGTCCGCCGACGAGGCCGCCGACCTGTCCGACCGGCTCTACCAGGTCCGCTGCGCCGCCGAGGACGTGTCGATCGCCGTCGAGGAGGGCGCCGACGCGGCCGAACTGCGGGCCCTGTGCCGAACGCTGGTCGCGGCGGCCAAGGCGGCCGACGGCTGGCGGTGACGCGTTAGCCCCGGCAGGCCCCGGGGTATCGACGTGGGGATGACCACCACCGCAAGACCCTGCCCATGACGTCGCGCGCCCGCATCGAGGCGACCGCCCGAGACCTGTTCGGCTGGGACGACCTGCGGCCCGAACAGCTCGAGGGCATGACGGCGATCCTCGACGGACACGACGTGCTGGCGCTGATGGCCACCGGATCCGGCAAGTCGGCGATCTACCAGCTCCCCGCGGCGCTGCTCGACGGGCCGACGATCGTGATCTCGCCGCTGATCGCGCTGCAACAGGACCAGATCGCCGGCCTCGCCGACACCGGGGCACCCGCCGCCGTCACGGTGAACTCCCGGCAGTCGGCCGCCGCCAACGAGCGCAGTCTCGACGCGCTGCGCGACGGCGACGCCCGCTACGTCTTCACCACACCGGAGCAACTGGCCAACGACGACGTGGTCAGCCGCCTCGCCGAGGCCGGGCCGGCGCTCGTCGTCGTCGACGAGGCGCACTGCGTCTCGGCCTGGGGACACGACTTCCGGCCCGACTATCTACGGCTCGTCGACGCGATCGGTCGCCTCGGACGGCCGACGGTCGCGGCCCTGACCGCCACCGCCTCACCGCTGGTGCGCCGCGAGATCGTCGACAATCTCAGGCTGCGCGACCCGGTCGTCGTCGCCGGCGGCTTCGACCGGCCGAACCTGCGACTGGCCGTCGACCACTTCACCGAGGCGCACGGCAAGCACGGCAAGGAAGCGGCGGTGGTGGCGGCGGTCGGGCGGTTCGACGGCGCGGGTCTGGTGTACACCGCCACCCGCAAGGACGCCGAGACGTACGCCAAGGCGCTGTGCGACAACGGTATTGCGGCCGCGGCATATCACGCCGGGTTGAAGACCGCCGAGCGTGACGGAGTGCACGAAGGCTTCCTGCACGACGAGTACCGCGTGGTCACCGCCACGTCGGCGTTCGGCATGGGCATCGACAAACCCGACGTCCGATTCGTCGTCCACGCCTCGGTGCCCGATTCGCTGGACAGCTACTACCAGCAGATCGGGCGGGCGGGCCGAGACGGCGAGGCCGCCGCGGCGCTCCTGCTCTACCGCCCCGAGGACCTCGGGCTCGCCCGGTTCTTCACCACACACCGGCCCGACGAGGAGCTGCTGCGCCGGGTGTACACCGCCCTGAAGGACCAGCCCGCACGCCTCAAGGACCTGCGCGCCACCCTCGACGTCCGGGGCCGCAAGCTCACCAACGCCGTCAACCTGCTGGAGCAGGCCGAGGTGATCCGCAGCGGGCGGAAAGGCTTCCGCGCCACCGGCGTCGACGCCGACGAGGCGGTACGACGCGCGGTGGAGGTCGTCGAGATCAGCGAGCGCGTCGACCGCACGCGGGTGGAGATGATGCGCGGCTACGCCGAGACCTCCGACTGCCGGCGTCAGTTCCTGCTCGGCTACTTCGGGGAGACGCTGCCCGAGCCGTGCGGTGACTGCGACCGCTGCTTCGCCAACACCGCCGCCGGCCGCGAGGACCACCCCGCCGCGCCGGACGGGCCGTTCGCCGTCGACACCACCGTCTCGCACACCGAGTGGGGCCGCGGCGTCGTCATGAACGCCGACGCCGACACCGTCACGGTGCTGTTCGACGAGTACGGCTACCGCACGCTGTCGCTGCGGGTGATCGACGACACCGGGGTGCTGCACGCGGTCTGACGCCGCCTCCAGGTGCCGCGCGGACTTCTCGTCACCGCGAGAAGAACCCTTATCCGCCCACCCGGGTGAGCCATAGATTTCCGCATCGTGACCACCCTGACCGACGGCCTCACACCTGCGGCGGCCGCTGCGCCCAGCGCGCCACGGTGGCGACGGCGCCGCTGGGAGATCGTGCGGATCGCCTCGCCGCTCGCGCTGCTGGCGCTGTGGCAACTGGGCAGCGCGCTGCGGCTGATCCCGCAGGACGTGCTGCCGGCGCCGTCACTGATCGCCGAAGCCGGCGTCGAACTCGTGGCGAACGGTCAGCTGGCCGACGCGCTGCGCGTCTCCGGTATCCGGGTCGTCGAGGGCCTGCTGCTGGGCGGCATCGTCGGTGTCGTGCTCGGCGCCGCGGTCGGACTGTCCCGCTGGGCCGAATCTGCGATCGACCCGCCGATGCAGATGGTGCGCGCGCTGCCGCACCTCGGACTCATCCCGCTGTTCATCCTGTGGTTCGGCATCGGCGAGCTGCCCAAGGTGCTGCTCGTCGCGCTCGGCGTGAGCTTTCCGCTGTACCTCAACACGTTCTCCGCCATCCGCCAGGTCGACCCGAAGCTGATCGAGACCGCCACGGTGCTGGGCTTCTCGTTCTGGCAGCGCTGCAGCCGCATCATCGTGCCCAGCGCCGCGCCGCAGATCCTGGTCGGACTGCGCCAGTCGTTGGCCATCGCGTGGCTGACGTTGATCGTCGCCGAGCAGATCAACGCCGATCGCGGCATCGGATTCCTGATCAACAACGCCCGCGACTTCCTGCGCATCGACGTCATCATCTTCGGGCTCGTCGTCTACGCCCTGCTCGGCATCGCCACCGACGCGCTGGTGCGGGTGCTCGAACGGCGCGCCCTGCGCTACCGCGACTGAAAGGTCTGTCATGACGCTGCTTTCCCCCGCCGCGCCGACCACCTCGACGGTGGCGGCCGAACTGCGCCACGTCGACCACTGGTACGGCCGGACCCAGGTACTCAAGGACATTTCGCTCACCGTGGCGCGCGGCGAGATCGTCGCGCTGGTGGGCCGCAGCGGCAGCGGCAAGTCGACCGTGCTGCGCGTGCTGGCGGGGCTCGCACCCGGCCACGGCGGACACCGCCACGTCGCGGGTGCGCCGGCGTTGGCGTTCCAGGAGCCGCGGCTGTTCCCATGGCGCACTGTCCGCACCAACGTGCGCTACGGGCTGACCCGCACCCGGCTCGCCCGCGCCGAAGCCCTGCGCCGCACCGACGCCGCGCTGGCCGACGTCGGACTGGGCGATCGGGCCGACGCCTGGCCGCTCACCCTGTCCGGCGGTCAGGCACAGCGGGTGTCGCTCGCCCGTGCGCTCGTCGCCGAGCCGGAGCTGCTGCTGCTCGACGAGCCGTTCGGCGCGCTCGACGCGCTCACCCGCCTCAGCATGCACAGCCTGCTGCTGGGCCTGTGGCGCGAGCACGGGTTCGGCGTGCTGCTCGTCACCCACGACGTCGACGAGGCGATCGCGCTCGCGGACCGGGTGCTCGTGCTCGCCGACGGCGAGCTGGTGCACGAGCTCGAGATCGCGGACCCGCGGCCCGACCCCGGCCGAGTGGGCCGGCACGCCGACCGCTACCGCGCCGAACTCCTCGACCAGCTGGGCGTCCGGCGATGACCGCACGGGATGCCACGGCCGCGACCGGCCGGCCGCAACGGGCGCGGGTCGTCGTCGTGATCGCCTTGGCGGCGGCGCTGCTCTGCGCGTGCGTCAGCCGCGAATCGGCGGGCGGCCCGGCGCAGGCGCCCGAGTCGGTGCCGCTGTCGGAGCTGTCGGGCGTCGTGCTGCAGGTCGGGGACCAAAAGGGCGGCACCGAATCGCTGCTGCGGGCCGCCGGCGCGCTCGACGGCCTGCCGTACCAGGTGGCGTTCTCGACCTTCACGTCCGGACCGCCGCAGATCGAGGCCGCCACCGCCGGCAAGATCGACTTCGCGATCACCGGCAACACCCCGCCGATCTTCGGCGCCGCGGCGGGCGCGAAGGTCAAGGTGGTGTCCGCCTACGACGGCGGCGGCGTCGGGGACCGCATCCTGGTGCCCGCCGACTCGCCGATCACGTCGGTGGCGCAGCTGCGGGGCAAGCGCATCGCCGTCGCGAAGGGCAGCTCCGCCCACGGCAACGTCCTCGCCCAGCTGGACCGGGCGGGGCTCTCCCCGGCCGACGTCACGCTGGTGTTCCTGCAGCCCGCCGATGCGCTCGGCGCGTTCCGGCAGCGGCAGGCCGACGCCTGGGCGATCTGGGATCCGTACACCGCCCAAGCCGAGCACGACCTGTTGGTCCGCAGCATCGCCGAGGCCACCGGGATCACCAACGGCGCCGGCTTCGGGATCGCCGCCGACGCCGCGCTCGCCGACCCGAAACGCAACACCGCGCTGTCGGACCTGCTGGTGCGCTACGGCAAGGCGGTGAAGTGGGCCGCCGAGCACCCGCAGGAGTGGGCGCAGGCCTACGCCGCGGCGGTCGGCCTCGACCCGGAGGTCGCCCGGCTGGCGCAGGGCCGCAGCCTGCGGTTGCCGGCACCGCTTTCCGACGGCCTGGTCGAAAGCGAGCAGCAGCTGGCCGACCTGTTCGCCGCGTCGAAGCAGCTGGACACGGCGCCGCCGTTCGCCGACTGGGTGGACCGCCGCTACGACGCCGTCCTCGCACCGACCTACCTACCCCGGACCTAGGAGGCCCCATCGTGTCCGCAGCGCCGACCGGAAAGTTCTTCTGGTTCCTGCCCACCAACGGCGACAGCCGCTCGATCGTCGGGGCGTCGCACGCCTCGTCGCACCACACGGTGCCGGAGGGCTACCGAGAGCCCAGCCGCCGCTACCTCGCCGAGGTGGCCCGCGCCGCCGACCGGCTCGGCTACGAGGGCGTGCTCACCCCGACCGGCACCTGGTGCGAGGACGCCTGGCTGACGGCGGCCACGCTCGTCGGCGAAACCGAACGACTCAAGTTCCTCGTGGCGTTCCGGCCCGGGCTGGTGCCGCCGACCCTCGCCGCGCAGCAGACCGCCACGCTGCAGCGCTACTCCGGCGGCCGTGTGCTGCTCAACGTCGTCAGCGGCGGCGACGACGTCGAACAACGCCGCTTCGGCGACTGGCTCGACCACGACCAGCGCTATGCGCGCACCGGCGAATTCCTCCACATCGTCAACTCGGTGTGGCGGCAGGACAGCGTCGACTTCACCGGCGAGCACTACACCGTCGCCGACGCGCGGGTGTCCGCGCCGCCGAACCCGCTGCCGCGCATCTACTTCGGCGGCTCGTCGGCCGCCGCACTCCCCATCGCCGCGCGCTACGTCGACACCTACCTCACGTGGGGTGAACCACCGCAGGCTGCCGCGGCGAAGATCGAACGGGTGCGGACGCTGGCCGCCGAACAGGGCCGCTCGCTGCGGTTCGGCATCCGGTTGCACACCATCACCCGCGACACCTCCGCCGCCGCGTGGGCGGTCGCCGAAGAACTCGTCAACGAGCTGACACCGGAGCAGATCGCCAACGCAACGGCGCTGCACGCCCGTTCGGAGTCCGAGGGGCAGCGCCGGATGACCGCCCTGCACGGCGGCCGCCTCGACCGGCTCGAGGTGTACCCGAACCTGTGGGCCGGCGTCGGCCTGGTGCGCGGTGGTGCGGGCACCGCGCTGGTCGGCAGCCACGAGGAGGTCGCGAACCTGATCCTCGAGTACCACTCGCTCGGGTTCGACGAGTTCATCCTCTCCGGCTACCCGCACCTGGAGGAGGCCTACTGGTTCGCCGAGGGCGTGCTGCCGATCCTGCGCCGCAAGGGCGTCGCGGCCTGACGTCAGCAGCGGTACTGCAGACCGACGCCTGAAGCGGGCGGTTCGACGGCGGTCAGGCACCCGAACGGCGCCACGCCCGCACCGCTCACCTGGACCCCGGTGCGGTGGGCGTCGTGCACGCAGACCACCTCAGCGGATCCGGCACGGCAGCGGTAGTCGCCGAACCGCAGGGTTGCGCCGGCGGGCAGCGCGGGGCCGTCACCGAGCCGGAACCGGCCGGGGTCGCCGTGGAACCCACCGACGGTCAGCTCGTCGCCGGAAAAATCGACCCAGCCGCCGATCCAGGTACCTTCGCCGCCCCTGGCCGGGCGCGGCGGGGGCTCGGCGAGCGTCGCCAGACACGACAGCCCGGCCTCGGTGGGAAGCAGCGCGCTCATACACCGGACGCCGGCGGCCGCCACGGTGAAGGCGACGGCGCCGGCGGGAAGCGCTTCGGCGACCCCGTCGGACGTCACGGTGCCAAAGGCGCCGGCATCGGCCGGCCGGCCTTCCCCGACCCAGGCGAGCACCGCCTCCATCGGCGCACCGGCTTGCGGGACATCCGCCGGAGCGGCCGTCGGCGGCGTCGCCGACGGGGCGGCGGAGGGGGCAGCGGCGGTCGATCGGGCCGGCGGAATCGGCGTGATCCGTGGCGGCGGGCTGTCCGCCGATCGTGCGCAGCCGGCGACCAGCAGCACCGCCCACAGCGCCGTCACGATCCGCATGGCGTCAGCGTAGGGCGCGGTGAGCGGCGCGCGCGGTAGCGACGTTCGCTACCGTCGGCGACATGCCGGAGCGCAGCGAACGCGTCACCACCCGAAGCGGCACCGTCGAAGGCTTCCGCCGCGACCGGGTGGTGCGGTGGCGGTCGATTCCGTACGCGCGTCCGCCGGTGGGCCCGTTGCGGCTGCGCGCCCCGCAGCCCGCGCCGCCCTGGCGCGGCGTGCGGCCCTGCCGCGAATTCGCCGCATGCGCGCCGCAGCGCCGCCGATACACGGTCACAGGCGTCAATCGCTTCCAGCCGATGAGCGAGGACTGCCTGACGCTCAACGTCACCGCACCCGCAACCGACACCGGTGAGCCGCTGCCGGTGATGTTCTTCGTCCACGGCGGCGGCTACCTGCTCGGCAGCTCGGCGACGTCGATCTACGACGGCGCCGCCCTGGCCCGCCGCGGCTGCGTCTACGTGTCGGTGAACTACCGGCTGGGCGCGCTGGGGTGCCTCGACCTCTCGGCGCTCGCGACGCCCGACCACCCGATCGACGGCAACCTGTTCCTGCGCGATCTGGTGCTCGCCCTGGAATGGGTCCGCGACAACATCGCCGCGTTCGGCGGGGACCCGCGGCGGGTGTGCATCTTCGGCGAGAGCGCCGGGGCGCACGCTGTCACCACGCTGATGGCGGTTCCCGCCGCGGCCGGGCTGTTCACCGGAGTGATCGCCGAGAGCCCGGCCAGCGGCCTGTACCGGGACTCCGACGCCGCCGCGCGCTTCGCCCGCCGCTTCACCGAGCTGCTCGGCGCGACCGGCGGCAACGCCGCGGCCACGGTGAAGACCGCCGAACCGTGGCGCATGGTGAAGGCCGTCGACCAGTTGATCTCGGCGGGCGCCGAGGACCTCGCCGGATCATTCGCTCTCGGCCCCACCACCGACGGCGACTACCTGCCCCGCGACCCGATCGACGCGATGGCCGCCGGCGAGGCGCACCGGGTGCCGCTGGTCGTCGGCCACAACGCCGAGGAAGGCCGGCTGTTCACCCGGTGGCTCAAATTGCTGCCGATGACCGAACCGGTGATCGAGCGGATGCTGGCCGATGTGGAGCCGGCGGACCGCGACCGCATCATCGCCGCGTACCCCGGCTACCCGAGTCCCGCCGCGTGCGTGGCGCTCGGTGCCGACATGTGCTTCACGTCGTCGGGTTGGCAGCTCGCGGAGGCGCACGGCCGCCACGCCCCGACCTTCGTCTACCGCTACGACTTCGCGCCGCGGGTGCTGACCTGGTCGGGCTTGGGCGCCACCCACGCCATGGAGTTGCTGGCGGTCTTCGACGCCTATCGCGGCCGGCTCGGTTCGATGCTCACGCTGGCGGGGGACCGGCGGGCGGCGCTGCGCGTGAGCGACGAGGTGCAGCGCCGGTGGCGGGCGTTTGCCCGCACCGGCCGGCCCGGCGTCGACTGGCCGGCCTACGACGACACCGACCGCGCGGTCATGATCTTCGACCGCCACAGCCGGGTCGAGCACGACCCCGCCCGGGAGCGCCGCGAGGCCTGGCGCCACGTCAGCGTGGTCCGCTGACGCCGCGCTTGAGGCGCCGTTGACACCCGTCAACGCTGTGACGCAGCACACTGTTAGGTTCGTTCGGTGCACCTGTCTGCTGCCGTGATCGAACGCCCCACCGACCTGCGGGCCGACTGGTTGACCGAGGCGCTCGGCGACGGCGAGGTCGCCGACTTCGCCGTCGAGCGCATCGGCACCGGGCAGATGAGCGAGTGCTACCGCGTCGCGCTGCGCTACGCCGCCGGAGCCGGCCCCGACACCGTGGTGCTCAAGGTGGCGGCCAGCCACCCCGCCAGCCGGGGGACAGGGCTGGCGATGGGGCTCTACGAACGCGAGGTGCGGTTCTACACCGACGTCGCGCCCCGCTGTGCGCAGGCGCGAACGGCCAGCGTTCCGCTCGCGCCGTGCTACGCCGCCGGCTACGACCCCTCGACCGGGGCGTTCCACCTGGTGCTGGGCGACGCCGCGCCGGCGGTCGTCGGCGACGAGATCCGCGGCGCCACGCTTGAGCAGGCGACACTGGCCGTGAGCCAGCTGGCGCTGCTGCAGGGTCCGCTGCTCGGCAGCGCCGCGCTGGCCGACGCCGCGTGGCTGAGCCGGGAGTCGCCGCTCGACCAGGCGCTGGTCGCCTCGTTGTGGGAGGGTTTCGCCGACCGCTACGCCGACCGCATTGCCGCCGAACACCGCATCGTCTGCGAGCGGCTGGTCGCCGGATTCGACAGCTACCTTGCCGCCGAGGCCGCCCCCGACCGGCCCGCCGGCCTCGTCCACGGCGACTACCGGCTGGACAACATGCTGTTCGGTCAGGCCGGCGCGGATCGCCGCCTCACGGTCGTCGACTGGCAGACGGTCACCTGGGGTCCGGCGTTCACCGACCTCGCCTACTTCCTCGGGTGCGCCCTGCCGGTCGCCGCGCGCCGCGAGCACTACGACGGCCTGCTGCGGGCCTATCTCGCCGGGCTGGGCCCCGACGCGCCGGTCACGCTGGAGGATGTCCGCGTCGGAGTCCGCGGACAGAGCTTCTTCGGCGTCATGATGGCGATGGTGTCGTCGATGTTGGTCGCCCGCACCGAACGCGGCGACGAGTTGTTCATGACGATGCTGCACCGCCACTGCGAGCACGTGCTGGACACCGGCGCGTTGTCAGAGCTCGGCGCGCCACCCGCCGCGCCCGTCGGCGAGGCGCCGCAGCGGCCGGCGGACGCCGACGAGGGCGCCCACGTGCCCACCGGCGAGCCGTTGTGGAACGAGAGCTGGTATCTCGACTTCGCCGACCCGGCCCAGGGGGTGGGCGGCTACGTGCGCCTCGGCGTGAGCCCCCATGAGCAGGCCGCGTGGCTGACCGCCGAACTGTGCGGTCCGGGCCGGCCGACCGTCGCCCTCGTGGACTACGAGGTGCCGCTGCCCCCGGACGCCTTCGCCGTCCGCACCGACACCGCCACGCTGCGCCACGGCGCGGTGGTGCCGCTGCGCACCTATTCGGTGTCGCTGAGCGGCGACGCGCTGGCCTACGACGACCCGGCCGACGTGCTGCGCGGCGCGCCGGGCCGGCCCGCCCGGCTCGAGTTCGACCTGCAGTGGACGACGGCCGGCGAGCCGTACCAGTACCGCATCGCCTCGCGCTACGAGATCCCCTGCACCGTCACCGGAACCGTCACCGTCGACGGTCAGCGGTTCGCGGTGACCGAGGTTGCGGGGCAGCGCGACCACTCGTGGGGGGTGCGCGACTGGTGGAGCATGGACTGGGTGTGGCACGCGTTCCACCTCGACGACGGCACCCACCTGCACGGCGTGGACCTGCGGCTGCCCGGCGGGCTGAACGTCGGCGTCGGCTACCGGCAGCGCGACGGGGCGCTGACCGAGCTCGACCGCGTGGTGGCGCGAGAAACGTACGGCGACAACGGGCTTCCGCTCAGCACGACGCTCATCCTCAACCCCGGCGCCCTGGAGGTCGACGTCGACATCCGTGGACACGGCCCGCTGCGGCTCGAAGCGCCGGACGGGCGCGTGGCGCACTTCTCGCGCGCGTGGGCCACCGTGAGCACCGGCGACGGCCGCACCGGCGCCGGCTGGATCGAGTGGAACCGCAACGCCGCACCGTGATGCTGCTGCTCGCCGCCGTCGGCGCCTGGCTGATGTGGCAGCGCGTCCGCGAGCGCCGCGGTCTGCCTGGTCGACGTCATCAGGTATTCACCACGTTGACGAATCGGATGCGCGCCGCCGGGTATCCGCCCGCCATGAGCAAAGAATTCAGCAAGGGCGACAAGGTCGAGTGGCAGAGCCACGGCAGCACCGCGACCGGCAAGGTGGAGAAGAAGATCACCTCCGACACCAAGGCCGCCAAGCGTCAGGTCCGGGCGTCGAAGGACGACCCGCAGTACCTGGTGAAGAGCGACAAGAGCGGTAACGAGGCGGTGCACAAACCGGACGCTCTGAAGAAGAAGAGCTGACGTGGCCGACGACCGGCAGGAGACCTACGACGAGTTCTCCGACCTCGTCAACATGACGGCCACCGAGCTCGAGAAGTGGCTGCAGACCGACGAATCGAAGGGCGTGGGTCAGAAGGACTCGAAGAACGCGGAGTCCACCGGGCACGAGAGTGGCCGCCACATCGTCAAGATCCTGAAAGCCAAGAAGTCGGACCTCACCGACGACGACTACGCGCACATGCGCAAGGTCGTCGGCTACTGCAAACGGCACCTCGCGCAGCGGCCGAAAGGGGATGTCAGCGAGACCGACTGGCGGTACTCGCTGATGAACTGGGGCCACGACCCGCTCAAGAACAAGAAGTAGTCAGCCGAGTCCAGCGCTGTCGTCGTCGAGGTCGTCGCGACCCAGGCCCATCGGCGTGGCCGCCGGCACGTCGCCGGCCGCCACCACCAGGCGGGTCAGCGGCGTCAGCGTGCCGAACAGCTCCTCGACCTCGGCGTCACCGAGGGCGGCGAGACCCGGCAACGCCACGGTGTCGGTCCGCCGTTCGATGTCGGCCTTCACCTCCCTGCCGGCCGCCGTCAGTACCCCCGAGTCGTCGAGCAGCCCGCGAGCCGCGAGCCGCTGCTCGTGGTGCCGCCACTGCGCGTCGTCGTAGTCCCGGGCGCGGAGGAAGAACTCCCTGGGTGTCTTACCCGCCGCCACCTGCAGCACGTTCGACTCCCGGCCGCCGATCCCGGCCGCGACCAGCGCCGCGACATGGCCGTCACCGCGGTGTTCCCGCAGCAGCGTGGCGGCCTGCCACAGCACGCTCACCGGTTCGTCGGGCCACGCCACCGCGGCGTTGGCGGCGGCCAGCGCGCGCCCATCGGTGTTCACGCCCGTCGCCGCCTTGTGCAGCAGCTCTGCCGCCCTGCGCACACCGGCATCGTTGTCGCGCAGTCCGCAGCGGCGCAGTGCCGCCGCCGCGCCGCGCACCCGCGCCTCCAACGCCGCCGCCGGCGGGGCGTAGGACCAGGCGTCGGGCAGCGCGCGGCGGACCTGGCGCTGACTGAAGTTGTAGAACAGCGCCGTCACCACCTCGGGCGGCACCTCACCCAGCGGCGCCGAGCGGCCCGCGAAATACCCCATGAAGAAGCCGCGGTAGCCGAGCGCGTCGAACTCGGCGCGCGCCTCGGGGGAGAAGTAGGTGACCGCGTGCAGCGGTTCGAACCGGTCGAAGAACCGGCGGGCGAGCTCGGGGGTCCTCGTCACGGATCGCAGTGTGCCGCCCCGCCGGTTCGACCGCGCGACGGGGGTGAATGATCGGCTGACGGGATCGATCCCGCGCACATCGCGGTAGGTTCTTCGCATGCGGGCACCGATCGTCGTGATGGGGGTGTCCGGTTCGGGGAAGTCGACAGTGGGTGCCGCGCTGGCGCAGCGGCTGCGGGTGCCGTTCGCCGACGCCGACGACTTCCATCCGCCCGCCAACATCGCGAAGATGACGGCCGGTGAGGCGCTCGACGACGTCGACCGGGAGCCGTGGCTGGCCGTCATCGGCGAGTGGCTGCAGGAGCACCGCGATGGCGGGGTGATGAGCTGCTCGGCGCTCAAGCGGCACTACCGCGACACGCTGCGCTGCCACTGCGCCGACGTCGTCTTCGTGCACCTCGGCGGGTCCCCCGAGGTGATCGCCCGCCGGCAGGCCAGCCGACCCGGCCACTTCATGCCGGCGTCGCTGCTGGCCTCGCAGTTCGCGACGCTGGAGCCACTGGAGCCCGACGAACGCGGTATCACCATCGACGTCGACCAGAGCATCGACGCGATCGTCGAGGCGTATGTCGCCGCGGAACAGGAGCACCGATGAGCACGGCCGCACTGCTCGCCGCGGACCGGGTCGAGCCTGTCGCTGCCGGTGGGCAGCTGATCGTCGCCGCGCTGGTGGGCATCGCGGTGATCGTGGCGCTGATCGTTGTCGCGAAGCTGCATCCGTTCCTGGCGTTGATCTTCGGTTCGCTCACCGTCGGCCTGCTCGCCGGTGTGGGTCTCGGCACGGTCCTGGAGTGGTTCAGCAAGGGTTTCGGCACCACCGCGGCGGGCGTGGGCATCCTCATCGCCCTGGGCGCGATGTTCGCGAAGCTGCTCGCGGATTCCGGCGGGGCCGACCAGATCGTCGACACCATCGTCGGTCACGCGTCGGCCCGCGCGCTGCCGTGGGCGATGGCGCTCGTCGGCGCCGTCATCGGTCTGCCGATGTTCTTCGAGATCGGCTTGGTGCTGCTGATGCCGGTCATCTACCTGGTGGCCCGCAGGTCCGGCTTGTCGCTGGTCGCGGTGGGGATTCCCGCTTTGGCCGGGCTGTCCGCGATGCACGGCCTGGTGCCACCGCACCCCGGTCCGCTGCTGGCGATCAACACCCTGGGCGCCGACCTCGGCGTGACGCTCGGACTCGGCGTGCTGGTGGCGATCCCGACCGTCGTCATCGCCGGGCCGCTGTTCGCGATGGTCGCCGCCCGCTGGGTGAACGTCGCGGTGCCGAACCGTTTCACCGCCGACGACGACCGCCCACCGTCAGCGGGCGCCGGTTCCCGCGCCGCCGACGGCCTGCACCGTCCGTCGTTCGCGATCACGCTGGTGTCGGTGCTGCTCCCCGTCTTCCTCATGATGGGCAAGGCGTTGGCGGAGATCGTCGTTGCCGACGAGGACAACGCGGTCCGGGTGGTGCTCGACGCGCTCGGCACACCGTTCATCGCGCTGCTGATCGCGGTGGTGGTCGGCATGTTCACGCTCGGCCTCGGGTCCGGGATGAACCGCGGTCAGCTCACCGCCTGCGTCGAGTCGTCGTTGCCGCCGGTCGCGGGGATCATCCTGATCGTCGCCGCCGGCGGCGGGTTCAAGGAGATCCTGGTCGACACCGGCATCGGCACCATGCTGGCCGACTG
The DNA here is from genome assembly GCF_021213805.1 of Mycobacterium sp. MYCO198283. Classification (GTDB taxonomy): domain Bacteria; phylum Actinomycetota; class Actinomycetes; order Mycobacteriales; family Mycobacteriaceae; genus Mycobacterium. The sequence continues at coordinate 270,869 of NZ_JAJQJI010000006.1, read as the reverse complement.
GGCGCAGCGCGCCGACGTGTCGGTGATCCTGCTCGCCTGGATCGTGGCGGTGTCGATCCGGCTGGCGACGGGTTCGGCCACCGTGGCGACGACGACCGCGTCGGGGCTCATGGTGCAACTGGTCGCCGGCCTCGGAGCCGCCGAGATCTCGCTGGTGGTGCTGGCGGTCGGCGCGGGCTCGCTGTTCTTCTCCCACGTCAACGACGCCGGCTTCTGGCTGGTCAAGGAGTTCTTCGGGATGTCGGTCGGCCAGACCCTCTCGACCTGGTCGCTCATGGAGACCGTGCTGTCGGTGACCGGTCTGGGATTCGCGCTGCTCCTCGGGATCTTCCTGTAGGACGAGAATCGGCCGCCTGCCCAGGGGACAGGCGGCCGACTCGCTCGGTCCGTCAGCGCAGGTTCTTCTTGGCCTTCTTCGCCTGCTTGCGAGCCTGCTTGCGCGAGGTCGCGGCGAGCTCGGCGCTGCGGGCCTGGGCGGCGGCGGCCAGCTCGGCGCTGCGGGCCCGCGCCACCTCGGCGAGCTCGGCGCTGCGATCACGCGCCCGGTCGGCGACGTCCAGCCCGCGATCGCGGGCCACCTCGGCGAGGTCGGACCCCCGGTCGCGGGCCAGTTCGGCCAGCTCCGCCACCCGCGGCAGCGCCACCTCGGCCAGTTCCGCGCTGCGATCGCGCGCCACCTCGGCCAGCTTGGTACCCCGCTTCTTCGCGGTCTCCGCCAGCTTCGGGCCGCGGTCGCGGGCCACCTCGGCGAGCTCGCTGCCCCGTTCGGCCGCCCGCTCGGCGGCGACGGCGGCCAGCTCGCGGCTGCGCTCCGCGCCGGTGTGCAGACCCTGCTGCAGTTTCTCGGCCAGCTCGGAGTCGAGCAGACCGCCCGCCGCCGCGCCGCCGACGGGCAGCGCCGAGGACACCTTGTCAGACACCTTGCGTGCCGCGCGGCGGCCCCGCCAGCCGAGCGAAGGCTTGCCCTCGGTGTCGACCGAGGCGATGATCAGCCCGCCCAGCAGGCTGAGGTCGGTCAGGAAACCGCGCCGCAGTTCCGCCTTGCGCGCCGGGTCCGATTCGTCCCAGAACATGTGCGAGCCGAGGTTGCCGGGGATCACCGTCAGCGCGAGCGCGGCGGACGCGACGCGCGGCAGCTTGCCGGTGGCGAGCAGCACGCCGCCGCCGATCTGAACGCCCGCGACGATCTTCGCGAACGTCTCGACGTCCTCGGGAACCTTCGACGACACGGGTTCGGGCAACTTCTGGAGGCCTTCGACGGTGGGGCGGGCGGCCTCCACAGCCGGAGTGGGGCTGCGTAGGGCCTCGATGCCCTGACCGATGAAGACAGCGGACAGCAGGGGGCGTGCGACTCTGCGGATCAACATGAGCGATGTCATTCCCGCGTCACCTGATTGACAAACGTGCCCACCCGACCGGCGGGAACGAACCGGCGGGCGTGCGAAGATGCGCGGATGACCGCCACCGGACCGGAGCCGATGTCGACCTTCCGACGCGGTCCCGACGGGCGTTTCCTGCCGACGCGGCTGGCGCAGAGTCATTGGGGCGATGACCATCTCAACGGGCCGGCGATCGTCGGGCTGGCGGCCACGGTGCTCGAACAGCGCTACGGCGACCCCGCGTTCCAGCCGGCCCGGCTGACGGTCGACCTGTTCAAGGCCGCCCGCGGCGTGCCCACCGCGACCGAGCTGCGCACCGTCCGCGACGGCCGCCGGGTGCGCGTCGCCGACTGCGACGTCGTGCAGGGCGGCGCTGTCGTCGCTCGCGCCACCCTCGTGCAGTACCGCAGGTCGGCGCCACCGCGAGGCGAAGAATGGTGCACCGCAGCGGAGTTCGAGCGCCCGCAGGTCGACGATGCGCCGTGGCCGTATGTCAGCAGCGGGGACGGCGGCTGGACCCGCTCGCCGGGCGACCACCAGAACACCGCCCGCAAGCGGTTCTACAACAAGCCGGTGCCGGTGCTCGACGGTGAGGAACCGTCGGCGTTCGTGCGCGCGGCCGTCGTCGCCGAGAGCACCAGCCTGGTGACCAATCTCGGCACGGCGGGCGTCGGCTACATCAACGGCGACCTGACCGTGGCGCTCGTCCGGCTGCCCGTCGGCCGGTGGGTGGGCGTGCAGGCAGACGCGCACTGGACCGCCGACGGCATCGCGGTCGGCACGGCGACGTTGTTCGACGACCGCGGGCCGTTCGGGTCCGGCACGATCACCGCCGTCAGCAACCCGGACGCGCAGATCGACTTCAGCGGGCAGGACCTGCTGCGCCCACCCCGGCGCTGACGCCTCAGCCCCACTCGTGGTTCATCGCCCGCCTGTCCACCGCGGTGGCCGGTGAGCCGGGACGCGCCGACACCCCGGACGCCAGGATGAGCGCCATCGCCAGGGCCGCGGTGGCCGCCCCGCAGCCGAAGATCGCGACGTAACTGCGCTCGGGCGGAACGGCAGCACCGGCGCTGCCGAGCAGCACCGCCACGAATGCCGCGGCGGTCGAGCTGCCGACGGTGCGGGCGATCGCGTTCATCCCGGTCGCCACGCCGGTCTCCGATGGTCGAGCCTCGGCCACCACCAGCGCCGGCAGCGCGCCGTAGGCCAGGCTGACGTAGCCGTTGGCGAAGATTCCCGCCACCACCACCTGCCACGGCTCATCGTGCAGCACCGCGAGCAGCGCGAACCCGACGACGCCCAGCAGCGCACCGGTCGCCAGCACGGGCCGGGCGCCGAAGCGGTCGATGAACCGGCCGCTGACCAACGCCAGCACGAAGCCCGCGAACGCGCCGGGCAGCAAGAACACGACGCTGGCGTAGAGCACCGTGGCCCCGAACCCGTAGCCGGCGGCTCGCGGCGTCTGCACGAACAGCGTCAGCCCCAGAAAGGCGAGATACAGCCCCATGCCGACGAACACGGTCGCGACGTTCGTCATCAGCATCGCCCGCCGCGACAGCATCGCGGTCGACACCAGCGGACGCGGCGCCCGCCGCTCCCAACGCCACCAGCCGACGAGCACCCCGACGCCGACCGCGGCGCAGCCCAGCGAACGGGGCGAATCCCAGCCCCAGGACCCGCCCTGGGTGATCGCCAGCAGCACCGCGGACAGGCCCGCGGCCAGCCCGGCGGCACCCAGCCAGTCGATGGGGCCGCCGCCGGACCGCGGCCGCTCGGGGACCGCGAGCGCCACGACGGCGAGCACAGCGACGGAGAAGCCGGTGGCGAGCCAGAACACCCGGTGATAGCCGGCGTCACCATTCATCACCAGGCCGGTGACCACCAGGCCGGCGCCGCCGCCGAAGCCCAATGTGCCCGACAGCACCGCCATCGCCGACACCAACCGGTCCGCGGGCAACTCCTCGCGCAGGATCGCGACGCAGATCGGATACAGCGCGAAGGACACGCCCTGCAGGACGCGCGCGGCGATCAGCAGGGGCAGCGACGCCGTCAGCGCGCCGAGCAGCGATCCCACGAGCACCACGGCGAGCACTCCGAGCAGCACGCGGCGCTTGCTGTGCAGGTCAGCCAGACGGCTGAGCAGCGGTGTGGCCGCCGCGGCGGCCAGCAGGTTCCCGGTCACCGTCCAACTGACCGCCACCGTCGAGGCGTCGAGCTGCCGGGCGATGATCCCGAGGATCGGCACCACCGCGGTCTGCAGCACGGCGACGGTGAGCACGACGACGCTCATCGCGGCGATCAAGCCGCGCCGAACGCGCGGCGTCGTCTCCGCCGCCGACCCCGCCACCCGCTGCACCGGATCATTATGTCGGCTAAGCAATGGACGCGGCGGCGGGGCGGGCTGGGCACGGGCGAACTACGCTTTCCGGCCATGACGTCTTCCGTGTTTGCCGGACGCCGGCCGTCGCACGCCGGCGACCTGTCGGTCGAAACCCATGGCATCGCGCCGGTGCCGGAATCGGGGCGTTACGGCTCCCCGGCCCGGCTGTTCACGGTGTGGTTCGCGCCGCAGGTCAACATGACGGGCGTCTTCACCGGCACGCTCGCGATCGGGCTGGGGCTGGGCTTCTGGCTGGGCCTGCTCGCCATGCTGATCGGCACCGTGCTGGGCTCGCTCGTGGTCGGCTACCTCTCGACGTGGGGTCCCCGCACCGGCACCGCCCAACTGCCCGCGGCGCGCATGGCGTTCGGCCGCGCGGTCGTGCTTCCCGGTGCGCTGCAATGGGTGTCGTCGATCGCGTGGGATGCGCTGGTCGGGCTGTTCGGCGGCGAGGCGCTGGCGGTGCTGCTCGGCATCCCGTTCTGGGTGGGCGTGCTGGTGGTGCTCGCCGTGCAGGGCGTCGTCGGCTTCTTCGGCTACGAGGTGATCCACCGCATTCAGGCCGTGCTGACGGTGGTGCTCTTCGCCACGTTCGTGGTGTTCGCGGTGCAGCTGGTCCGCGGCCACCAGATCGTCACGCCCGCAACGGTGTCGGGCGCGGACCTGGCCGGCGCCTTCGTCTTCGAGGTGACGGTCGCGTTCAGCCTGTCGATCTCGTGGGCCACCTACGCCGCCGACTTCAGCCGCTACCTGCCCGCCACCGCGTCGCGGCTGCGGGTCTTCGCGTTCAGCTTCGCCGGCATCGTGGTCGCCTACGCGTTCGTGCAGGCAATCGGCATCGCGGCGGCGGGCGTCGTCGGCGAGCACACGGCGGCCGGCGTGCGCGACGTGATGGGCGGCGGCGTCATCGGGGCGTTGGCGCTGGCGGTGATCGCGCTGGCATCGGTGGGGTCCGGGGTGATGAACGACTACAGCGGGTCGCTCGCGCTGCAGACCGTGGGGGTGCGGCTGCGCCGGCCGGTCTCGGCGGTGGTGGTCACCGCGACCGCGTTCGTGGTGGTGCTGTGGCTGCACGCCGGCAACACCGCCGAGCGGTTCGAGCAGGTGCTGCTCTTCGCGAGCTACTGGATCCCGGCGTTCGTGGCCGTGGTGGTCATCGACTGGCGGCTGCGCGCCCGGGGCCGCGCGACGCTGAACCCAGCCGACGAGACCACCGACCCGCGCGACGCCGCCGTCGCGGTTATCGCGTTCGTCGTCGCCTATGTGGTGGCCGTGCCGTTCATGAACACCGAGCTGCTCGCCGGTGCGGTCGCCAGGGCCTGGCACGGCGCCGACGTCGCCTACTTCGTCAACGGGTTGGTGGCCGCCGCGGTGTACGGCGGCTACCGGTGGTGGCGGGCGGCGCGGCCGTAGCTGCTACGGCCGCGCCGGCCCTGCGTTTCCCGGTCGCTTCGTCGCCCGGGCCCGCGACTACGTCTTGTCCGGGTCGATCGCGTCCTTGAGCTTGCCCATCACGCCCTTCTCGGTGCCGAAGGACGGCGTGCGCGGCTCACCCATCGCACCGTCGTAGGTGCAGTAGAGCTTCGGGTCCGGCGGCGGGCCGGACTGCCGGTCGCCCAGCGGCTGCGGGTCGGCCAGGAACCGGCCGGTGTGGCGGCCGTCGGGAAGCGGTCCGATCCAGCGGCCCTTGTCGGACTCCGTTCCGTCCGACAGGTGCCACAGCGTGCTGGCGTGCTCCTCGTACTCCTCGTCGAGCAGGTCGTTCGGGGCGATGACGCCCTCCAACCCGTCGGCCTGCAATTCCTCGATCGCCGCGAGCCACATGTTCTGGTGGTAGGTGTCGCGGGCGAGGTTGAACTTCAGCATCGCCTTGACGCCGGGATCGTCGGTCATGTGCCACAGCCGCGCGGTCTGCACGCGGCCCTGTGCCTCGGCGGCCACGTTGGCGCGGAAGTCGGCGAGCAGGTTGCCCGACGCCACGACGAACTTGCCGTTCCAGGGCGAGCCCTGGCTGTCCGACAGCGTCGGCGCGCCGCCGGAGACGATTGCGTGCTGCGGATCCATCCCGCCCATCACCGCGGCGACCACCGGGTCGCCGAGCGCGTTCTCGGTGGAGTCGGTGGCGGGCGCGCTCTCGAGCAGGCGGGCGATCATCGTCGCGATCATCTCGACGTGACCGATCTCCTCGGTCGCGATGTCCATGATGAGGTCTTTGTACTTGCCCTTCATGCGACAGTTCCAGCCCTGCATGAGGTACTGCATCGTGACGGTCATCTCGCCGAAGGCGCCGCCGAGCAGCTCCTGCAGTTTCCGGGCGTAGACGGGGTCGGGCTTTTCGGGCTTGACGTCGAATTGCATGTAGTCCGTATGACGAAACATCAGCCACTCCAAGTGAAATCGATTCAAAAAAACGGGAGACGCGGACCGTGGGCGTCCGTGAGGGCCGCTGCTGCTTAGCGGTCGCAACGGCTTACCCGGCGCCGCTGCCCATAAACCAAGGTTTGCCTTTGTCGGTGACGGGCACCCAGCCGTGCAGCCCACCCGAAAGGAGATGCCGATGCCGGTTTCCCTCGCCCAGCAGACCGACGCAGAGCTCGGCGGACCGTCCAGCATCCTGGTGCGGCAGAAGCGCGACCACGTTGAGCTCGACCGCCTGCTGACCGCCATCGACGCCGCGTCCGGCCGGAAACGGCAGGACCTGCTCACCGATCTGTGCCGGCTGGTCTTTCCGCACGCCTTCGCCGAGGAGTCGGTGCTGTGGCCGGCCATCCGGGCGACGCTGCCCGACGGCGAGGTGCTGACGCGCACGATCGAGCAGGAGCACCAGGAGATCAACGAGGTCTTCACCGAGCTGGAGAAGACCGACCCCGACAGCGCCGAACACCGCCGGCTGTGGGAGCGCATCAAGGCGCTGCTCAAGGAGGACGTCCGCGACGAGGAGGACGCGCTGCTGCCTCGGCTGCAGGAGGCGGTGCCGCCGTCACGGCTGGTGTCGCTCGGCCGCACCTGGGAGCTGGTGCGCCGCACCGCCCCGACGCGACCGCATCCGGTGGTGGCGCGGCGCCCACCGGGCAACGCGCTCGCCGCGCTGCCGCTGACGCTGCTCGACCGTGCCCGCGACAACCTCGACCGGTTCTCGCGTCGCAGCTCCGGGGTGGCGTCGACGGCGTCGGTGCGGATCAGCCAGGGACTCGGGCGCGCCGCCGGAGCCGTCGAGCACGTTCCGCCGTTCACCCGGGGCGAGCACCCCAGCACGAACTCGCCGCGCACGGACGCGCAGTAGTCCTCAGCCGCGCGGTGACGCGGTGTACTGCAGCGTGTAGCCGTCCGCGGAGAAGGTGAAGCCGTTGCCGCTGCGCTCACTGCGGCATGAGATGCCGACCGCCTCGGAGATGTGGCACCGGAAGCCGGCGATCGCCAGGATCTTCCCGAACGGCAACGGTTTCGGTGGCGGTCCCGCGATGAACGTCGCGGGGTCCGACCACTCGAAGCGGGCGTCGCCCTCCTCGGCCAGCGCGATGGTGTTCGGTGCGATGTCGGTCCCGTCGGGCCCGACCACACTGTCCGGTGCGCCCGCGACCGGGATCGCCGACCCGGCGCTGGCCTGGCACGCAACGCGGGTCCGGGGCTCGATGGCACAGCGCCACCTGCCGCTGGGCGCGGTGAAGTAGTAGCCGCTGCGGCCGTTCTGCCGTACGTAGTAGTCGAACGCGTTGGCCAGCGCGCCCGGGTCGACGGCGGGTGCCGCGTCCGATGTCGCGGTGCTGCTCGCGGTGGGCTGCGGGCTGTCCCCGGTGGTGACGATCTGGCTGGCCTCGCCGCACGCCGCGACGCCGGCCGCGCTCAGCGCCACGGCCACCGCCGTGGCGAACACCCGCATGCGCACGATCGTCGACTTCGGCACGACCCGGCAGCTTAGTCCCCGGGCAGCGCGGTGGTTACCCTCGCTCGAGTGATCACGCTGTGACGACCGTGCTGGTGACGCACCCGCGGTGCGTCGACCACGATCTTCCCGGGCATCCGGAGAACGCGAACCGGTTGCGGGCGGTGTGGCGCGGCCTCGACGAGGCCGGGTTGTTCGAGCGGCTGCGCGTGCTGCGGCCCGAGGCGATCGACGACGACGCGGCGCTCGCCGTGCACAGCGCCGACTATCTGGACGAGCTGCGACGCCTCAGCGACCGGGACGCCGTGACGATGCTCGACGCCGACACCTACGCGGGACCGCACACGCTTGCGGTCGCGCGGCTGTCGGCGGGCGGATCGGTGACGGCGGTCGACCAGATCCTGGGCGGGGTCGCGCGCAACGCCCTCGTCGCGATGCGGCCGCCGGGTCACCACGCGATGCCCGAACAGGCGATGGGGTTCTGTCTGCTCGGCAACGTCGCGATCGCCGCCCGGCACGCGCAGCGCCGTCACGGGCTGCAGCGGATCGCGATCCTCGACTACGACGTCCACCACGGCAACGGCACGGAGGCGATGTTCTACGACGACCCGTCGGTCCTGTACGTCTCGGCGCACCAGCACCGGCTCTACCCGGGTACCGGCGCGGCGACCCACGTCGGGATTGGTGCGGGCGCGGGCCACACGGTGAACATCCCGCTGCCCCCCGGAGGCGGGGACGCGGCGTATGCCCGCGTCTTCGGTGAAGTGGTGTGGCCGGTGGTGGAGCGATACCGCCCGGAACTGATCCTCGTCTCGGTCGGGTTCGACGCCTACTGGGCGGACCCGCTCGCCGGCATGCAGCTCACCGCTGCGGGGTACGCGCGGCTGGCGGCCGAGGCGATCGCGATGGCGGACCGGGTCTGCCAGGGCCGGGTGGCGTTCGTGCTCGAAGGCGGTTACGACGCCGACGCGCTGCGCTACGGCGGCGCCGACATCGCCCGGCTGCTCATCGGTGAGGCTGCCGTCGACCCCGGGGCACCGGTGCTGCCGCCCGAGCCCGACGTCAGCGGTGTGGTGGCGACGCTGCGGACGCTGCACGACCTGTAGGTCGTCAGGTCCAGTACAGCACCTGGGCCTGCGGCAGCGTGGCAGCCAGCTCGGCGGCGAACCACGACCGCAGCTCGGCCATGGTGTCCTTCGGGTAGACGTACTTGGTCGAGCCGAACTTGCCGAACTTGCGGGTGCGCGCCGCCTCGTCCATCTCCAGCTTGGTGCGCGGGTACCAGCCGAGCAGCACGTCCTTGCTGCCCGGTGTGAACCGGTGCGTGATGCACTCGACGGTCAGGTCCACGTCGTCGACGTCGGCGATCGCACTGGCGACGTCGCGCAGCAGCGCGCCGTAGCCGTCGCGCCAGTCGGGGATGGGCATGATCGGGGCGATGGTCAGCCCGATCGGGTACCCGGCCGCCGCGGCGGCGCGCAGGGCGGCGATGCGCTTGGGCAGCCTTGCGGTGCCGCCCTCGAAGCGGCCGCTGATCTCCTCGGCGTTGACCGAGAACCGGATGCGGGTGCGGCCGCCGTGTGGCAGGTCGAGCAGCGGGCCGACGTTGTCGTACTTGGTGGTGAACCGCAGCCCGACCGGACCGGCCCACGCCCGGGTGCCGACGTGGCGGATCGCCGCGGACAGCGAGCCGGTCAGGTGCTCGAGCGCGAGCGGATCGGTGTAGCAGGACGCCTCGAACGTGGTGCCCTCGCCGGAGCGGTCCGCCGAGCCCGACGTGACGGACCCCTGACCGACATGGGCGTCCATCTCGGCGAGGATCTCGGGCAGGTTGGCGTAGACGCGGGTGATCGGCGGGCCGGAGAGCGAGCCGGCGAGGTAGCAGTACTGGCAGTGGCCCGGACAGCCCTCCGCGAGGTCGATGCGCCAGTCGGCGCTCGGCGGGATGGGCTGCAGCCGGCGCTTGCTGGGCGGTGCGACCACCACGGCCATGGTCCGCTTGGCGAGCGCGTACTCGGCGCGGTCGCTGTCGGCGCGCGACGACGGCAGCCGGTCGGTCTTGAGCAGCTGGATGTCGGTGACGCCGGCCGCCTCGCAGCGCGCGACGATCTGCGCGCCGTGGGGCTGCTCGGCCGCCGAGCGGGTCACCAGGACACGCGCGGGCGTCCACAGGGTGGGGGAGTCGGGGGAGCGGAAAAGAGAGGTCGCGGGGATCGTCACAGTCGCCGTCATCGTGTGTGGTGCAACGTCGGCGGCCGAACCGCCATTCCGCTTTCGGGCCCGCGCCGACGGGTATGCCGCACGCCATGTGCGGAATCGCCGGTGCGGCCGGCCCGGGAACATCGTGGCGGCTGGTCGACGACATGTGTCGCGCGCTGGAGCACCGCGGCCCGGACGACCGGCAGACGGTGGTGACCGACGGCGACGGGGTGGGCCTCGGGATCGCGCGGCTGGCGATCATCGACGTCGCCGGCGGGCGGCAGCCCATCACCGTCGGCGGCGTCACGGTGGTCGGCAACGGCGAGATCTACAACCACGTCGAGCTGCGCGACGAGCTCGTCCGGCGCGGCCACCGCTTCGCCACCGGCAGCGACATCGAGGTGGTGGCGCACCTGTACGAGGAGGCGGGGCTCGCCTGCCTCGACCGGCTCAACGGGATGTTCGCGCTGGCGATCTCCGACGGGCACGTGGTGCACCTCGTGCGCGACCGGATCGGCGTCAAACCGCTGTACTGGAGCAATGCCGGCGGCCGGCTGCGGTTCGCCTCGGAGCTGCCCGCGCTGCTGCTCGACCCGGAGCTGCCGCGGGTCCCGGATCTTGACGCGATGGCGGAGATGCTGGTGCTCACCCACCTGCCGGCGCCGCGCACCCCGCTGCGGGACGTGCACAAGGTGCCGCCGGGCGGCGTCGTCAGCTGGCGGGCCGGCGCCGTCACCGAGCACAGCTGGTGGACGTGGCCGACACCCGACGGCGAGGTGGGCGACGCCGACCAGCACGCCCGCATCCGAGAGCTGACCGTTGACGCCGTGCGGCTGCAGCTGCGCTCCGACGTGCCGGTCGGCGTGCTGCTGTCGGGCGGCATCGATTCGACCGCCGTGCTGTGGGCGGCTCGGGAGCTGGGCAGCGACGCGCCCGGATACTGCGTCGACTTCTCCGAACCCGACGGCGACGGCCGATATGCGCGGCTGGCCGCCGACGCACTGGGCGCTCGGCTGCTCACCCGGGCCGTCGACGCCGTCGACGCGCTGCAGGGGCTCCCCGCCTTGGCGGCGCGGCTACCCGAACCGCTGGGTGATCCGGCGCTGTTGCCGAGCCTGGCGATCTGCGACGTCGCGGCGCGTGACGTCACCGTGGTGCTCAGTGGCACCGGCGCCGACGAGATCTGGGGCGGCTACGGGCGCTACACGCTCGCCGACGGCGACCCGGTGGAACGCTACGTGCGGGAGCTGTCGGTGCTGCCCGAAGCGCAGGTCCGGCAGGCGCTGGGACTGCCTGCCGGCGACCCGGTGGCGCAGCGGCTGCGCGACGCGCTCTCCGTCGTGGGACCGGGCGACCCGGCGGCGGCCCGCATGTACCTCGACGGCACGCTGTCGCTGCCGGCGGCGCTGCTGCCGCTCTTGGACAACTCGTCGATGGTGCACTCGCTGGAGGCCCGCGTGCCGCTGCTGGACCACCGGCTGGTCGAGCTGGCCGCGCGGCTGCCCGGACCGGTGCGGCTACCGGGCGGCGCGCTCAAGGAACTGCTGCGCGCATCGCTGCGCGGCTGCGTGCCGGACGCGATCCTCGACCGGCCGAAACGCGGCTTCGCGCCGCCGCTGGACGCGTGGGGTGCGGCGCGGCTGCACGCGCCGCTGCGCCGGCTGCTGGCCACGCCGGGCGGGTTGGGCGAGATCGTCGATCCGGCGGCGGCGCGCCGCTGGGTCGCACCGGACGCCGCGGCCGCCGGGCTGGTGGCGCTGCGAAGCTGGGTACTGCTGGTCGCCGACCTGTGGTGGCGGGCCACCGTCACCGCCGCGCCGATCGCCGGCGATCTCACCGACGTGCTGGCGGGTTAGCTGGCGACGGGCCGCACGTCGACGTGGGTATCCGGGGTGATCCGCTGCGGCAGCACACCGGCGCGGCTGCACATCTGCAGCACTCGCTGGCCGGTGTCGGCGGCGAACACGCCGTAGACGGTGTCGTCGGCGGGCACCACGAACGCGACGAGCAGCCGGACCGCCCCGCCCGCTTCGAGCGCCGCTGCGGCGGAGTCCAAGAGCGCGACGAGGCTGTCGAAGCCGGGCCGGCTGAGCTGCGGTCGGTACCACTCGGCGACGAAGCACCCGCTGAGAGGGGCCGCGGCTGACGGATCGGGCATTCGGAATCTCCTGAGCGGGCGGACCGGCTGACCCGCAGGCTATGGCGGCCCGGCACCAGCGAACACGCGTAGTGCACTACGCGAAAGGCGCGGCGGCTCAGCCGGTGATGGCGGCCACCGCGGTTGCCAGCGCCGACCGGTCCGGCACGTCGAGCTTCTGGCAGGCCCGGTAGACGTGCCCCTCGACGGTGCGCACCGAGACGCACAGCTGCTCGGCAATCGCCTTGTTGGAGAGACCCTGTGACACCATCACGGCGATCTCGCGTTCCCGGCCCGTGAGCGGCAGTGGGCTCAGCACCGCCTCCAACGCCGGTGTCAGCGGGTTGCCGCACCGGTTCGCCAGCGAGGCCGCCGTGGCCCTGGCCGCCAACTCGCCCGCGCGCTCGTGGCGCCCGGCATGGGCGGTCGCCGCTTGGGCGGCGGCGTCGGCGGCCGCGGCCACCATGCCCATCGACTGCAGCTCGGCGGCGATGCGGTCGAGCGCGGGGCCGTCGCCGCGGCCGAGCGCCCGCGCATGCTCGACGACGAGCGGCGCGAACCGGCACGTCAGCTGGCGGGCGATACGACGCGCATCGTCGGACGCGGCGGTGTCGCCGAACCGCACGGCGTCGTGCACCGCCCGCAGCGCGATGGCATGTTGACCGGACGCCTCGGCGATGCGGCGAGCGTCGCGCGCCGCGCCGATCGCGCCGCGGATGTCACGCGCGGCGGCCCGGCTCCACGCCCGGGCCAGCGCGAGATCGGGGGCGTAGATCTCGCTGCGCATCGCGTGCGCGCGCTCGGCGCGCTCGACCGCCGCGGCCGCGTCGGTGGCCTTGCCCTGCTGGCCGAGCACCTGCGCCAGACAGATCAACGCGAGCGGTCCCCAGCTGTAGCCGGTCGACGTCAACGCCGCGCCGGCTTGGCGCAACAGCGACACCGCCTCGTCGCAGCCGCCCCGCACCATCACCACCTGCGCCAGGAGCACCTCGCCGATGGCCCGACCGGGCTGCTGGAACTCGGAGAACCCGAGGTAGTGGCGGGCGAGCCGCTCGGCGCCCGCCACGTCGCCGGCCATGACGAGCGTGAGCGTCTGCCCCAGCCCGATGGTGAAGCGCAGCAATCCCGGGTGCGCAGCGGCGAGCCCGCGTGCCGCCAGTGCGTCGACCTCGTCGAACCGGCCCATGCGCGCCGTCGACAGCGTGGCCGTCGCGGCCGCCCACGCCACCGCGAGGTCCAGCGCGTCGGGCGCCGCGAGCACCTCCGCGGCGACGCTCACCGCGGCGGACGGATCACCGGTGTTCATCGCGAAGGTCGCGGCGAGCGCGTCGATGGTGTGCAGCGCCGCCGGCTCGGTGATCCTGGCGCGCATCTCCTGCAGGAACGCCACGGCCGGCGCCGAGTCGCCGAGCATCCAGAACATGTTCGCCGCCTTGGGCAGCGTCCACGCCATGAGCTCCCACGGCGACAACGTGTCCGGGTCCACCCCGGTGAGTGCCTCATCCGCCTCCGCGCCGCGGCCCTGCCACGACAGCGCGTGGGACAACGGCAGTTTCGCCTGCAGGGTGGGCGACTGCCGGAGCGCGGCGCGCGCCAGCCGCTCGCCCAAGGTCAGGTCGCCCATCCGCATCGCCTCCCACGACAGCGTGATGAGTTCCTGGGCGTCGGGCGGGGTGTCGGTGTTGATCGCCAGGGCGGCGACGCGCAGCCGCTCGGTGAGGGTGGGCGCCGGGTGCGACGACAGCTGGCTGACCAGCAGCTTGCTGAGCCGGCGCCGCGCGAGCCGGCCCATCGAGGTGCGGACGCGCTCGGTGTAGAGCGGGTGGATCGGATGCGCCACCAGGTGCCCGGATCGTTCGGTGACCGTGATGAGCCCCGTGGCCTCGGCCTGCTCGACGGCGTCGATGCCGACCAGGTCGGCGAGATCGCCGACCGCCAGCGGTTCTTCGACAGCGAGGAACTCGAGCACGCCGCGGCCCGCCGGCGGCATGCCGGCCAGCCGCAGGTCGATCAGCGACGACAGCTGCGGGGTGAGCGAGAACTCGCCCCGCAATTGCCAGATGTCGTCGACCTGGCGCAGCGCACCCGAGGCGACGGACGCCTCGACGAGGTGACGCAGGTAAAGCGGGTTGCCCTGACTCACCGCCACCATGCGTCCGGTGGTCACCGACTCGACTGCCCCGCCGAGGACGGTGCGCAGCAGCGCTGCCGTCTCCTCTGGCGTGAACGGCTGCAAATCGATGCGTTCGAGGATCCGGTCCTTCCACAGCGCCGTGACCGCATCGGGCGGCGTCTCGCCGTCGCGGACGGTGAGCAGCAGCCGGGCGGCCCCGGTGACACCGAGCTGGTGCACCAGCGTCGCCGACAGCACGTCGAGGTGGTGAGCGTCGTCGACCACCAGGAGCAGGCCGTGCGGCGCGCTGCGGCACAACGTCTCTCGCGCCCGTCGCAGGAGCGCCGCGGGTTCGTCGTCCCCGCTGACGTCGACGAGGTGGCTGAAGGCGCCGAACGGGACGCGCTGCGCCGAGGCGGTGCCCGAGATCCAGTGCGACGACACCTCGGGGTGGCGGGTGAGGAGCTCCTTCGCCACCCCGCGCGACATGACCGTCTTGCCGACACCGGCAGCACCGACCAGGACCGCGCCGCGGCGGCGAGGTGACAGCGCGCGCGCCAGGTGCTCACGGGTGTCCTCCCGCCGCGCGGTGATCCAGCGCACTCCCACGCGCGAATACTAGAACGGGGGATCGTGTGACGCCGGGCGAACCATGACGCCTGATTGGATGCGCGAATGGCCGCGCGACGGGCAGCTCGGGTGTTGTTGTCGAATTCAACTACTCGATAACGAGGGAACTGGTGAAAGTGGTTGGGCTGCAGCCGTTTCAGCGTGCCGCACTGGCCCGGCGAATCATGATTGTCATATTCGCCGACCACGGTCGAATTGCCTCGTTAATGTATGTCCTCCGCGACCGAGAAGCGTTATCGAAAAGGACCACCCATGCGTTATCCGCCCGGCAGCGAAGCGGTGCTGTGACCCTGCAGACCGGACACCCGCCCGGCCGCGTCGACACGCTGGTGGTCGGATCGGGCTTCGGCGGTTCGGTGGTGGCCGCCAAGCTCGCCGAGCGGGCCGACCGCGAAGGCAGGTCTGGCGACGTCTGCGTCGTCGAACGCGGAAAGGCGTACGCGCCCAACGACTTCCCGCGAACGCCCAAGACGATGGCGACCAACTTCTGGAACACCAGGTCGGGCCTGCACGGCCTGTTCGACGTGTGGAACTTCATGGGGTTCGATGCGGTCGTCGCGAGCGGGCTCGGTGGCGGCTCGCTCATCTACGCGAACGTGATGCTCCGCAAGGACGAGAGCTGGTTCACGCAGCCGCATCCGTACCGGCGCGGCGTCACCGAGACGTGGTCGTTCACCAGGAAGGATCTCGACCCGCACTACGACGCCGTGGCCGAGTGCCTGTCGCTCCAGACCTATCCGGGCGACCAGCCGTTCCAGGTGCCCAAGGCGGCTGCGTTCCGCGCCGCGGCGCCGACCGGCATGGCGGTGCAATCCGCGCCGCTGGCGGTGCGGTTCGACGGCGGAAACGGTCCGGAGGTCGGGGCGCCGCTTCCCGCCGCGCCGTACGGGAACATTCACGGTGCTCACCGGCGCACCTGCCGGTTGATCGGCGAGTGCGACCTGGGCTGCAACGAAGGCGCCAAGAGCTCGATGGACCACACGTTCCTGTCGATCGCCAGCGACCACGGCGCGTCGATCCACACCTGCACCGAGGTGCGCAGGATCACCAAGCACAAGGACCACTTCGCGGTCGAGGTGCTGCTGCACACGCCCGGTGCCACCGGCGAACCGCCGACAAAGACCATCACGGCCCGTCGCGTGGTCCTGGCGGCCGGCACCTTCGGCAGCACCAACCTGCTGCTGTGCAACCGCGCGTCGCTCGGCCTGCGTAATCCGGCGTTGGGCACCCGGTTCTGCGGCAACGGCGACCTGCTGAGCTTCGTGATCGACGCCAGGAACCGCGACGACGACATCCAGCCGTCGCGTGGGCCGGTCATCACCTCCTACCTGCGCTTCGACGACGGCCACGGCATGTACATCGAGGACGCCGGCGTCCCGGCATTCGCGGAGTGGCTGGTCGACATGTCGCAGCTGAGCGGGCGGGTGAAGGGCGTGGCGAGCCTGGTCGGGCAGCGGCTGTGGTGGCAGGTGACGGGCAAGGGCCGCAGCAGCTTGTCGCGCGACCTCGCGAAGATCGTCGGTCCGGGCACCTTCGGCGCGCGGGTGTTCCCGCTGCTCGGGATGGGACGCGACGTCCCCGACGGCATGCTGTACCTGCGTGAACAGGACGGCGAGACGCGGCTCGACAGCACCTGGACCACCGGGACGTCGCTGGCCTACTTCGACGCGATGGTGGCGCGCATGCGGGCGATGGCACACAAGCTCGGCGGCAGGTTCGTGATGAACCCCAGCTGGCTTCGTCGCCGCGTGATCACCGTTCATCCGCTGGGCGGCTGCCCCGCCGACACGACGGAATCGGAAGGCGTCGTGGACACCTACGGGCGGGTGAAGGGCGTCGAGAACCTCTGGGTGTGCGACGGCTCGGTGATGCCCGGTCCGGTCGGCGCCAACCCGTCCTTCACCATCGCGGCGTTCGCGCATCGCGCCGCGGAGCAGATGGTGGCCGAGCCGGCCGGGGCCTGGCCGGCCGTGGCGCAGGACGAGGTGCCGGTGTGAAGGTGTCGTTCACCGAGCGGATGGCCGGCTACTACACCGTCGGCTCACCGGCCTATGACACCGGCGACGTCACCGGCCGGCGGGACGGGCAGCGGCTGTCGTTTCGGGTGATCATCAGCACCGACGACGTCCGCCGGGTGCGCGACGATCCGCGCCACCGCATGGCCGTGCGGGGCGACGTGTGGTGCAAACAGTTCGCCGCCGGCGCCATGCCGGTGGTGGGCGGCGCCTTCGACCTCTTCACGCCCACCGACGGGATGCGCTACGAGATGCGCTATCGGCTGCCGTTCCGCACCCGGGACGGGTCGGTGATGACGCTGCTGGGGCACAAGAACGTTGGCAACGACTGGGGTTGGGACGCCTGGCGCGACACCACCACGCTGTTCACCCGGCTGGTCGACGGGGCGGTGGCCGAGTACCCCGAGGGCCCGGACGGTGGTGACTTCGCCCGCGGCATCCTGCGGCTCGACGCCGGCATGTTCGCTCGCCAGCTCACCACCTTCCGCGGATCGCCCGCGGGCGTCGTCGGCTTCAACGCGTTCTTCCTCGATCGGTTCCGCCGCGTCTACCAGTTCCCACCCAAGAGGCGACCACGATGACCGCGTTGATCACCGAGACCATCCCCTTCACCGCCCGCGACGGCATGGCGCTCAACCTGCTGCACGTCCACGGCGGCAACCCCACCCGCGGCCCGGTGGTGCTGGCGCCCGGGGCCGGCGTGCGGGCGACACTTTTCCTGCCGCCGAACGAGCGCACCATCGTCCACGCGCTCGTCGACGACGGCTGGGACGTCTACATCGAGAACTGGCGGGCGAGCATCGACCTGCCGTTCACCGAATGGAACCTCGACCAGGCCGCCGTCAACGACCATCCCGCCGCGGTGGAGAAGATCGTCGAGGTCACCGGTGCCGAGCAGGTGAAGGCGATCATCCACTGCCAGGGGTCGAGCAGCTTCGCGATGTCCGCGGTCGCGGGACTGGTCCCGCAGGTCGACGTCATCGTGGCGAACTCGATGTCGCTGCACCCGGTGGTGCCGCGGTGGTCGGAGTTCAAGATCGCCCGGCTGGTGCCGCTCGTCGGCGCGCTCATCCCGTATCTCGATCCCCGCTGGGGTCGCCGGCCGCCGCCACGCATCGTCGAGCGGCTGCTCGTCGGGATCGTGCGCGCCACCCACCACGAATGCGACAACGACGTCTGCAAGATGATCAGCTTCACCTACGGCTCGGGCCGACCGGCGCTGTGGTCGCACGAGAACCTCTCGCCGGAGACCCACGAATGGTTGAGCGAGGAGTTCGGACCCGTGCCGCTGCGGTTCTTCGAGCAGATGGGGATGTCCGTCCGCGCCGGCCGTCTCGTGCCCACCGGAGAATTCGCTGACCTGCCGCCGGACCTGCTGCTGGAGCCGCCGAAGACCACCGCGCGGTGGTTGCTGCTGACCGGGACGCAGAATCGCTGCTTCCTGCCGGAGAGCCAGTACCGGACGCAGACGTACCTGCGGAAAAGTGGGCGGGTGTCGTCGCGCGTCGTCGAGGTCGACGGCTACGGGCACCTGGACATGTTCCTGGGCCGCTACGCCGACCGGGACATCTTCCCGACGATCCTCGACGAGCTGACGCACTCCGACAGGCCCGCCGCGCTGCCGTCGAACGGTCACCGATTCGTTTACCGCAAAAGCACGTAGTCCACTACGCGTGCCTGCGCAGGCACCGGTTTTTACGCTCCGAGCAGCAGTGATTCCGGACCTTCCCGCCGCAGGAGCAGCCATGAGCGAGTACGCGATCGACAGTTCCGTCCGCACTCGCCGGCGCCCAGGGATGGCGGGCCGCGCGGGTGCTGCGACCGTGCACCCGATCGACGAGCGGCTGTTGTTCGGCCGCACGGAGAGCGACATGCCGGGGTTGACGCTGGCGGAGTGGCGCTCGTGGCAGCACTTCCTCGAGGCGTCGCTGCGCCTGACGGCGAGGCTGAACCAGCAGCTCGTCGACAAGCACGACCTCACGCTCGACGATGTGCGGCTGCTGCACGCGCTGTCGCTCTCGCCGGACCGGTCGATGAGGATGGGCCAGCTCGCCGATGTGCTGGCGGGCACACCCAGCCGGATCACCCGGCAGCTGAGCCGCCTGGAAGCGCGCGGGTTGGCGGCCCGCCGGCGCTGCGCCGACGACGGCCGCGGCGTGATCGCCTCGATCACCGAGACCGGCTGCCGGCTGGTCTCCGACGCGGTGGTCACCTACAGCAAGGGCGTGCGTTCGGACTACCTCGGGCAACTGACCCGCCCGCAGGTGATCGCGATCAGCGACTGCTGCCGACGCCTCGTCGGCAGGTAGCGCCGGTCAGAACGGGCTGCTGTTCGACTGCCACTTGGCTTCGGCGGGCCGCGGGCCGAAGCGCCGGACGTAGTCGTCGTGGATGTGCGCGTCGCGCTGCCGCCGAATCGCGTCCACCAACGTCGGATCGAGGCCGTGTTGCCCGAGGCGGTGGCGCCGCCACACCTTGTGCAGCGCCGACGACATGAGCAACGCCCAGATGTAGATGGGCGCCGTCATCTCCAGGTGCACGTAGAACGGTGCCGGCAACAGCCACAGCGGCGCCAGCACACATAGCGGCGGAATGGCGAACCGGATCATGTGGCGGCGGATGGCGCCCGGACCGGCGAGATCGTTGGCCACCCAGTCACGCATCGAATCGGGCAGCCGTTTGCCGTAGTAGTAGGGCAGCTGCTGCAGCAGTGACGGTGTGGCGGCGGTCATGACGCTCCTGGTTTCTGCGCAGTCCTGGCTTGATCCTACCGACGCCGTCAGCGCCGCCGGCGCGGTCGACGGTCGAGGCCGTGCACCGCGTCCGCGAGCTGGCCGTAGCGCGTCAGTTCCTCTCGCAACGGGGCGAGGATGAGCTCTTCGGCCACCGCGTCGACCCGTCGGTGCAACTCCGCGGCTGCCTTGCGTCGACGCCGCGCGGCGCCGACGGCCACGAACGGCCGCACGATGATGCGGAGCAGCAGCCCCAGGACGAGCCCACCCACGAGCAGTACGGTCGGCCACGCGACCGGCCCCAGCGACGGCGCGTCCATGTCGATCCGCAGATAGGCCAGTGCCGCCAGCACTCCCAGCCACAGCCCGCCCACCGCCGCTGCGACGATCAGCAGCCATTGCAGCACGCCGAATAGCCGCCACCACCGCGGCCGCGTCGCCATGCCGAGGTCGGCGCCGCCGACCGCCCGGTCCAGCGCGTCGGGCACCCGGTCCGCCTCGGACCGGGCCGCGTCGCGGAAGATCTGCGGCCACGGTCCGGGCAGGCCGGTGGACGCGGTGTCGGCCAAGGCGCGCACCGCGCTGTCCACACCGGCGCGCGATGCGGCAGAGACCGACGGCATCGACGTGCGTCGCAGCGCGTCGTGCTCGCCGCCGCCGGGGTTCAGGCCCAGTCGGCGCAGCGGGTCCGGGCGCAACTTCGCCACCCACCGCACCGGTGGCCACCCGGTGGCAGCCAGGCCCCGGCGGGTGTAGGCGCGGCCGACCGCGTCGACCACCGCGGGGACCGCCGCCGCGCCGGCCAGCGAACCGCGCAGCGTCCGTTCGGCGTCCCGCAGCGCAGGGTCCGACCGTCGCACCGGCACCAGCGGCGTGAGCCGGTCGGCCATCGCGTCGAGGTCGGCGTTGACGCGCGCCGTCCGGGCCCGGTGATCCGCGACGGTGGTGACGAGGAATTCGCGCAGCTCGGTCACCTCGTCCGGCTTCACGGCCGACGTCGCCAGCACCGGCACGCCGACGAGGCCGTCGTCGCTCATCAGGCGGTGCAGGTCCCGCATGCAGGACGCCACGTCCGACACCGGCAGCCGGTCAACCTGATTGAGCACGACCACCATGACGTCCCGGTGCGGCGCCAGCGGGCGCAGGTACTCGTCGTGCAGCACCGCGTCGGCGTACTTCTGCGGGTCGAGCACCCACACGAACGCGTCGACGAGGCGGATCAGCCGATCGACCTCGGCGCGGTGCGATGCCTCGATCGAGTCGTGATCGGGCAGGTCGAGCAGTACCAGCCCGGTCAGGTCGGGTGCCGTCGCGCCGTCGTCGATGTGGCGGTGCTTGATCTCCAGCCAGTCGAGCAGTTCGGCGGCGGGGGAGAGCCCGAAGACGATGGCCTGGGTGGCCGATGTGGTGGGCCGCCGGATGCCGACCTGTGCAAGCGGCGTGCCGGCGATCGCGTTGAACAGCGAGGACTTTCCGCTGCCGGTGGCTCCGGCCAGCGCCACCACGGTGTGCTCGCCGGACAGCCGCAGCCGCGCCCCGGCGCGCGCGTCGAGGGTGCGCGCATCGGCGAGAATGTCGTCGGGCAACCGGCCGTCGCCGAGCGCAGCCACCGCTGACAGCGCCGCCAGCCGCTCGACCAGCGTCACTGAAGCACCGCCGCAACCCGATGGGCGGCGGCCCGCAGCTCGTCGCCCGTGACGGCGGACGACGCCGAGCCCAGGATGCGGCGGTACCGGTCCGCGTCGTGCGCCAGCAGCTCCTTCACCCGGGTCAGCAGCTGGTCGCGTGCTTGGCGCGCCAGGCCGCGGACCGCCTGCTCGCCGAAGATCGCCTCGAGCACCTTCTGGCCGGCCACCGACGTGCCACCGGCCACCGCGATCTCGGCGCCCGTGAGCCCGGCTGTCTGGCTGAACACCGCCAGCATGACGACGAGCCCGGCCCCGTTGACGCCGTAGGAGGCCAGTCGCGCACTCGACCGCTTGGATGCGCCTTCGGTGCGCACCAGATCGAGCACGAAACCTTCCCATTCCCGGACGAGCAGCTCGACCGCGTCGTCCAATCCTGGTGCGGGCCGGGCCAAGTCGTCGGTGAGCAGCTGGGTACCGGCCTGATGGCGGGCCCAGCATGCGTACGACGATTCGGCAGCGTCTTCCGCCGCGGCCTTCACGATGGTGACGATGCCGCTCTCCAACGCCGAGCCCAGTTCCTCGACAGGCGTGGACCGTCCGGTGACGGCGGCCACCATCCGGTCGCGGATCCTCCCGACCCGTGACTCCAGCCGACGCAGGTACTCCCCGGTGCCCACCACGTCCTGCCAGCGGGCGAGCACCTCGCCGCGCAGCAGGGCGCCGTCGCGGATGGCGTCGTCGACCCGGGCGAGGGCGCTGTCGAAGGACGACGCGACGCACGACTCGAGCTGGGCGCGGACGTCGGCTTGTTCGTCCAGTGCGCCGGCCAGCGCCTGGGTGCGCGGCGGCAGACTGCGCAGCGCGCCCTGCAGCGTGTAGCGCACCACCGACGTTCGCTGCTCCGCGTCGGCGGTGAGCCCGCCGAGCCAGGCTCGGATCGGATGCAGCGACTTGTCCTTCAACCGGCCGTGGCGCAGCGACTGCTCTTCGATGACGAACAGCGGCGCCTCGGTCAGCCCGCTCGCGGCGAGCATGTCCGACAGGTGGCCGGCCACGTCGCGGACGGCCTCGGGTGGGCAGCGGTCGAGGACGATCGCAATGGCGGTGCCGCGGTCACGCGCGGTGTGCAGCATGTGCCACGGCACCGCGTCGGCGTAGCGGGCCGCCGTCGTGAGGAAGATCCACAGGTCGGCAGCGGCGAGCAGCGTCCCGGCGAGTTCGCGGTTGCTGCTCACCACGCTGTCGATGTCCGGGGCGTCCAGCAGCGCCAGACCGGGCCCGATGCCCGGATGCGGCGCCAATCGCAGGCCATCGGGGCCGGAGGACCGCGGCAGCTGCGGCAGGATCCGGTCGTCGGTGAACCACGGCAGGTCCGTTGGATGGCAGACGATCACCGGGCCGCGGGTGGTGGGCCGCAGCACGCCGGATTGGCTGACGTCGGCGCCGACCAGCGAGTTGATGAGCGTCGACTTGCCGGCGCCGGTGGATCCCCCGACCACCGCGAGCAGGGGAGCGTCGACGCTGCGCAACCGGGGGATGAGGTAGTCGCTCAGCTGGCCGGCGAGTTGGCGGCGGTCGCGTTCGGCCGGCCATGCCGACGGCGCGGGCAGCGGAAAGCTCACCCGCCGCAACACGTCGTCCAGAGCAACCACCGCGTCGAGCAGTTCCGTCGCCGGCGTCATGCCTCCAGCCTGCCTGACGTTGCGGCCGCCGCGAGGCTGAACCGGGCCGCCGCGTCAGCGCCACCAGCGAACGCCATCGACTACACGGACTTCCCGGCTGCGGCTGCTCGACCGCGCGGGCCGGGGTCGCTCCTCAGCCACGCGGATAGAAGAGAAAGAGCGTGCACCCCGTCGTGGTTTGCGGCACGTGCCAGGAGCCGGCGGGGGCATGGATGAAGGATCCCTGCGGATACCCGCGTACCCCGTCGTGGAAGGTGCCCTGGACGACGAAAACCTCCTCCGGCCCCGGCTCGTGGACGTCGCGGTGCGGCCAGCTGGTGTCAGGATCCATCTCCAGCACGAACGCTGCGGCGCCGCCGTCGCCTGCCCACAGCGGCCGCAGCCGGATGCCGGGGAACAGCTCCCGCACCGGCGCTTGCGCCACCGTCGCCCACTCATATCCCGCCATCTCCGGTCCATCGTTCGAGTTCATGACGCAATGGTGGAAGCGGGCGCGGGTCGAGGCCAGTGTCACGAAAGACGTGTGTGGGTACAATCTCGCCATGGTCGGCGGGAGCTGCTCCGTTCACCGGGTGGTAGCGCTGGTCAATGCGCCGCAGGGTGCATTCGAACTCGGTTGTGTCGCAGAGGTGTTCGGAACCCCGCGCGAGTCAATCCCGACCCGCTACGAGCTGACGGTGTGTGCCGAGTCGCCCGGCCGGGTCCCGACCACGGCCGGTGTCAGCGTGACCGTGGAGCGAGGACTATCCGAACTCGAGGCCGCCGACACGATCGTCATCCCGGGGTGGCGCCCGCCGGACGCGGCAGTGTCGGATTCTGTGCTCGACGCGCTTCGGGTCGCGCACGCGCGTGGCTGCCGGATCGTCACCATCTGCAGCGGCGTGTTCGCGCTGGCCCGCACCGGCTTGCTCGACGGTCGTCGCGCCACCACGCACTGGGCAGCCACCGCTCGCTTGCAGACCGCGTTTCCCGACATCGACGTCGATCCGGACGCGTTGTACGTCGACCATGGCGATGTCGCGACGAGTGCCGGCGCGGGCGCCGGTATCGACCTGTGCCTCCATCTGGTACGCACTGACCAGGGCGCGGCGTACGCCGACCGAATCGCCAGGCACATGGTGCTGCCGCCCTACCGGCAAGGGGGACAGACGCAGTTCGCGATGCCGCTGCAGTCGCCCACTCCGCAGCCGTCACTGGCGGAAGTGCTCAACTGGGTCGGCGAACGCCTCGACGAACCGATCCGGTTGGCCGACATGGCAACTCAGCTTCGGGTATCGACGCGCACGCTGGCGCGGCGCTTCACCGAGCAGCTCGGCGTGAGTCCCGGGCAATGGCTCCTCGCCCAACGCGTCGCCCGCGCGCAGATCCTGCTGGAGACGACCGACCTGCCGGTCGACGTGATCGCCAGACGCGTCGGGCTGGTGTCGGCCACCAATCTGCGCCGCCGCTTCCACGCCGCGACGCAGACCACCCCGGCCGCATACCGCCGGTCCTTTCGCGCCGCGGCGGGCGGCACTCGAGGGTGAACTCGACTACTCAGCGTGTGATCGTCGGGTAGCGGCGGATCCATTCCTCGCTGGTGGCGCACTGCACCACGAATTGAGCGAGGGCGGAACGACTGATTCCGATCCCCCCGGGTGGGATTGCGCCATCGCCGATGCGGTAAGCGCCCTGTGACTGCCGCTCGTCAAGGCGTCCGGGCCGGACGAACGTCCATTCGAGGTCGGACGCCGCAATTAGGCGTTCCATGTCGGACATATCGGCGTACGTGCTGCGACCGAGCGGTGCCAGGAGGTGGCGATACCACCAGCGATGGCCAGGGTCGTCGAGGCGGACACCGCACGATGTGATTCCGACGAAACGTCCTGCGCCGGACTCGCTTTGGGCCGCAATGACGGCTCGTGCGGTGTCGCCGTACAAGCCGTTCGACCTACGGCCCTTGTGCCCCACGGCAGAGACCACGACGCGGTCAGGTCGCAGAGCGGCCACCCACGAGCTCGGGTCACGTGAGTCGCCGATGTGAAGAGTCACCCCGGGCACCTGAAACTGGTCCGCTCGCTGCGGATCTCGGATGACCGCAGTGACGGTGCAACCGGCCCGGAGCGCTTCGCCGACGATGAGGCGGCCGGTACGTCCGGCGGCACCGAGGACAACGAGATGTCGCGCGTTGCCAGTCATGTGCGTTTCGGCTCCTCGGGTGTCGTCGAGTGACGGGGTAGTAGCGGAACGGCGACCACCAGGCACGCTGCCGTGACCACCAGGGCAAGCCAAAGGGTGACGCGCATGGCGCAGACCGGCCCCGAGGCAGCGGCGGCGAAGTACACCGAGGTCACGACTGCCGTGCCAATGCCGTTGGCCAACTGCTGAATTGCGTTGAGAGATCCACTTGCTGCACCCGCATCACCGGGCGCCACATCGCCCAGGGTGACGTTGAAAATGGCGTTGAAGCATGTGCCGGCCCCCAGGCCGATGATCAACGTCGCGACACCAAGTTGCCACGAGGTCGGGTTCCCATCGTATCGGACCACGACGGCCAGCAGCGTGCCCAATCCGGCACCGCTAGCCGTAAGCCCAAGCGCGACAACCCATCTTCCTAACCTGCTCAGGAGTGCGGTGCTGAGCGTTGATCCCATGGCGATACCGATCGTCAGTGGGAGCAAGTTGATGGCGGCCTGAGTTGGCGAGAAGTGCAGGCTCAGTTGAAAATTGAGAGACAGCACGTACATCACACCACTGAAGATGGCGAAGATCAGCAGTCCGGCGATCAGCCCGGTAGAAAAGCCGCGATTGGCAAGCAGCGAACGATCGAGCAAAGGATGTGCGACGGCACGCTGCTGCCTGACGAATAGCGCGAAACAGACCGCTCCGCCGCCGATGAGGGACAACGGCAGTTCGGTCCAGCCATCGTTGGTGCCGTGAACCACACCCGCCAAGACCCCGAAGGCGGCGACGATCATCAGCAGAGCGCCGGTTGTGTCGATGCGGGTTTCCCGGGTGGCCGCCACGCGCGGTAGGACTCGCCACGCCAACAAGAACCCGGCACCGCCAACCACCACGTTGATGAGGAACACCGCTCGCCAGCTCAGGCCCAGAAGGTCGGCGTCAAGCAGGAGGCCACCGAACACGGGTCCACCCGCCGCGAAGATGACGAGCGCCGGCGCGAAGATGGCGAAGGCACGCTTCAACATGTCCCTGGGAAAAGCTGCGGCCATGATGGCCATGCCCTGCGGGATCAGCAACGCCCCGAACGCGCCCTGCACGACACGGGCTGTGATCAGCGCTGATGCGTTCGGCGCGCAACCGGCCAACACCGACGCGGCTACGAACCCCGCCATACCGAGAAGAAACGTTTGCCGCTGTCCATAGCGGTCACCGAGCCGCCCGCCGACCACCATGAGCGAACCCAACGCGACGGAGTAACCGGCGCCCAGCCACTTCACCAACGATTCGCCCCCACCGATATCACGCATGATCGTCGGGGCGGCAACGCTGGTGACCGTCCCATCGACCAAATCGAGCGCATCAGCGAACAACACCGCAACCAAGGCCAGCCACATTTGACGCCGCGACAGAGCCGGCTTCGGACTGGTAACCGCGGGCAACACACTCAACGCTTGTCTCTTCTCGGTGGTGGAAGCATCAGACGCACTCGGTGGACGAACGCGTTCGTTACGAACATGTTCGTTATACACTAGCCGGCATGGAGCCGGTTCAATCACGCGCGACTCGCCGGGAGCCCGTAAGCCGACGCGCGCGACCCGCCAAGGCGCCCTTGTCGCGCGCCGCAATCGTCGACGCGGCCCTGACGGTGATCGAACGCGACGGCAAGGACGACCTCTCGATGCGGAAAGTGGCCGGAGAACTGAACACCGGCGCCGCCTCGCTATATGTCTACGTCCGCAACACAACTCACTTGAGAGCGCTGGTGCTGGACCGCCTGCTGGCGCAGCTAGACCTGTCGTGGGATGGCGTCGACTGCCCGCGGAGTCGGCTGCACCGGCTGCTCATCGAGTACATGGATCTGCTCATCGACCACCCCGCAGTAGCGCAGGCTGCGCTCTACATCTGGCCCGACGGGCCGCACTACCTTGACCTCTTGGAGTTGCTCCTCAAGTTGCTGCTCTCGGCAGGCATCTCCCCGGACGAGCGTGCGGCCTGGGCGGTCGATCTTCTGCTGCAGCACTGCACCGCAAGTGCGTTGGAATGGAGCCAGCGATCGAACAAGGGCGAGCAAGGCATCACGGACCTGATTCAGACCCTGCAGCGCGCAGATCCCGACCGGCACCCCACGTTGCACACGATGGGATCAGACATCTTCATCGGCGGGAGCAACAATGAGCGCCGTGACCGCAGCGTCGCCATGCTCCTCAGTGCCATCCTGGCGCCGCCGAGCGGCGGAACCGATCCGAGTCGTCCGAAGGACGAGGCCGCCCCGACCCTGACATCCCGAGGAAGCGCTGATGACTGAGCCATGCGCAGGATCGCCGATCGCCGGACCGGCGTGCGAGAACATCACGCGTTCGACCAATACCTCCTTGCCGTCTGAGTCGCTCCACGGGATCCGCGTAACGGCCGGCTCCGTGGTGCCGATCTGCACCCGTCGACGCTGGGATGTGCGCCGGCGATCTCACCGCCTCTCGGCGTAGCGGCCACCCCGAACCTGATCGCTGAGGGGTTGTAGCTGCGCCAAAGCCTCCGCGTCCAGTCCGACGTTCAGCGAGGCGACGTTCTGGTCGAGTCTGTCGGCACGGCGCGTTCCGGGAATCGGCACGACGGGGACGCCCAGGCGCTCCTCCTGCGCGTACACCCAGGCCAGGGCGACCTGTGCCGGCAGGACGGCAAGCCGGTCGGCCACTTCGCGGACGGTGTCCGCAATCGCTTGGTTCTGCTTGCTGGCGTCACCTGTGAACCGCGGGTTGCGGGCGCGGAAGTCGCTGGCGTCAAGATTCTCCGTCTTCACCGAGCCGGTGAGGAAACCGCGACCCAACGGAGCGTACGGCACCAGTCCGACGCCCAATTCGGCCATGACGGGCGTCACCGGCTCCACATCCCTCGTCCAGAGGGAGTATTCGCTCTGCACGGCGGCGATTGGGTGTACGGCGTGAGCGCGACGCAACAGGTCGCCGCTGACCTCGCTGAGTCCGAGATAGCGGACCTTGCCCGCCTCGACGAGTTCGGCCATCGCGCCGACCGTGTCCTCGATCTCGGCGTTGTCGGGCGGCCGGTGCAGGTAGTAGAGATCGATGTGGTCGACGCCGAGCCGCAGGAGCGATGCATCGCAGGACCGCTTGACGTAGGGCGGATCGCCTCGGTGGAAACGATTCTCGTCACCGCCGCTGCGGTCGATTCCGAACTTCGTGGCGATCTGTACGTCGTCGCGTCTGCCGACGATTCCGCGCCCGACGAGCACTTCGTTGTGGCCTGCGCCGTATTGGTCAGCGGTGTCAAGGAACGTAACTCCCGCGTCAATGGCATGGCGGATCGTGGCGATGCTGGTGTCCCAGTCGGATGCGCCGTAGTACTCACTCATTCCCATGCAGCCCAGTCCCTGAGCTGACACGTCGAGACCACCGAGAGTAGTACGCCTCACGTTCGATCCCTTCTCCTCGTCATGGCGTCGAGAATTCGAAGGCTAATCCGTTGCGGAGCAGTCAGACTGGGTGCAGTACTCCTAGGCAGCGCTGCGTGGAAAGCGTGTGTCGCGCGCAATTCGTCACTGTGACGTATCGCGGGCGCGCCGGCGGGGAGGGGCATAGTTGCGCAGACGAAGACCAGGCTCGTGCGTCGACGCCGACGGGTGCGAGCGAAGTGGAGTGTGTCGTCGACGCGCGGCTCGATCCTGTGCTTCCGACGTAGCCCTCGTGCAACTCCGTCGGGAGGTGGAACGCGACCGTTGTTCAATCGGGTGTCGACCAGACTGTTACGCAGTCGAAGCCGTTCGCTCTTCGACGTTCTACCGATAAGCGACATTATGTCAAGTAACGGGGGCGTGGTATTGCACTGCGGTTCAACACTTCTCGCGCCTCTTTGTCCTGTCTCAATATATCTGGCGGATTTCGCATTTGACCTGGCGGTTTTCGGTGTGTCGTTCGTATCTCAGTTGATCTGGCGGTTAATGTCGTACCCCGGTCGCAGTCTCAGTTGCGATGACCGAAGGAGGTCGGGATGGCAGCTGCACGTCGCCGTCCGCCGTCCGATAGCTCGATCTCAGATCGGCGCTAGCGAGCTGGTCGACCGCTACTCCGCGCTGGCGAGCGGGCAACCCGTCACCGACGATGACGTGCAGCTGGCAGCTCAACGCGTCGAGGAAGCCCGTGACCGCGCCGCCGACGCCCACCACAGCGCCGCTGAGCGTCACGACCGGTCGGCCCAGGTGCACGAACGCGCCGCACGGGTCCACGACGAGGCGGCACTGGCAGGCGTCGGTGATCCTGGCGAGCATCATGCCGCCGCCCAACACCACCGACGGGCTGCTGCCGCAGATCGATCCGCTGCCGAAGCCGACTCCCGCGCGGCCGAGGCAGACGAACAGCGATAGCTCATCACCCCAACACCGACCCCCCGGCCCACGCCGTCAATCGTGTCTCGTTTCTAGAAGATGTAGACGCTGCGATCTGTCTCGGCTGACCCGAAGGTCGTGCGCACTACGCATTGTCTTGTTGTGCGATAAGGACGGCCGCGGGTCCACTGGTCTGATCGGCGGGCAGGCGCAGGTCGGCCACGGGCCGCAGCCCCGCCCGTTGCACCAGGGCGATAAGCTGTTCTGGTTGCCACTGGTAGGTCGTCCACTTCACCGGCACCCCGTTGTAGGCCTCGGTGCGCTCGACGTCGTGGTCACCGGCGTGGGTGGCAATGATCAACTGCCCGCCAGGGCGCAGCGCCGCGGCGTAGGAGGCTAAAACCGCAGGGAGGATGTCGCGCGGCAGGTTGAACAAAGACCACCAGCCCAGGACTCCGCCCAGCGATGCGGGTCGGAGGTCGAGGTCGGTGGCCGAGCCGACGGTGAACGTGCACTGGGGATGCAGGCGCCGGGCGTGGTCAATCATGCGTGGTGAGAGGTCGACCCCGGAGGCCTCGATCCCGCGCGCGGCGAGGTAGGCCGTCACCGTGCCCGGTCCGCATCCGACATCGAGGACAGGGCCGATCGGCGCGACGGTGCTCGCGAACGCGTCCATGGCCGCCTTCAGCCAAAGGTGGGTGCGGATATCGCCGATACCCGTGGTGGTGACCATCTCGACGTACTTGTCAGCCACACGGTTATACGACTCGCGAACGGTGTCGAGATCAGCAGGTTGGGGCGCGGGTCACGGGGTCATCATGGTCAAGTTAGCCATGCCCGCTGACACGGGAGACGCCGTGTCAGCCGGTCGCTTTTGAGCGTCTCTGGTGCCGTGCGCTCGTCGACTACCCGGATACTGATCGTTGTTTGGAGGACGTCATCTGTTGCAGCGGAGAACTTTTGATTTTTGCGAGGAGGTTCCTCAGCCGCGGCTCGTCGGCTTGCCCGCGGTAGCAGTCCAGCCAGGTGGCGATGTCAGCCATCAGGTCGTGTTCGAGAGGGACGTGGTTGCGCACGATCGCGGTGATCAGCTCACCGATGGCGGAGAACGTCTCGTCCACGCCGATGGAGACATGAATGCGATCGCGCTCGATCCGGCTGAGATGCGGGCGAACCGCGGCGGTGAGCGCCCAGGCCAAGGCGTGATCATCAGACGCCGTCCACGTTGTCGCTTTGCTGATGGACACCGTTCCCTCCTTCGCCGTGACGATCATTCGCTGTGGAGATTGGAATGCGTCTTCTCGTGCTGGGGGTGTTGCCGCGTTATTTGAAGGGGTTGAGGTTGCGGCCTAGGATGTATTGGAGGCGTTGCGGCAGTGGGCGTACGGCGGCGGCGGTGAGTTTGTTCACCGTGCCGGGGATGCAGATGGGTTTGCCGGCCATGACCGCCTCATAGCCTTCGCGCACGACGTCTTCCGGGTTCTGCCAGAGCAGGCCGGGGAGGCGGTCGGCGGCGTCGCGGGCGTCCATCACGTCGTGGAACTCGCTGTGGGTGAAGCCGGGGCATAGTGCGGTGACGTGGACGCCGTGGGGTTTGAGTTCCATGTCCAGGGATTGGGACATGTGGAGCACGTAGGCCTTGATGCCGGTGTAGAGCAGCCCTTCTCCGGGCGGACCCATCGCGGCCAGGGAGGACAGGTTGACGATGCGCCCCCAACCCCGTTGCTTCATGTCCGGGATCACCCGGTGCGCCAGTTCGGTTGTCGCGGTGACCATCAGCTGGATCTCGCCGGCCACCGATTCCCACGGGTTCTGCGAGAACTTCTTGCTCGCCGACAGGCCGGCGTTGTTGATCAGCACGTCGACGGGCATGTCGACGTGAGCGGCGTGGTCGACGATCGCCGCAGGTGTGGTGGGGTCGGTGAGGTCGGCGGCGAGGACCTCGGCGCGCCCGCCGTGCGCCTGCTGGAGTTCGGCGGCGAGTTGTTCGAGGCGGTCGGCGCGGCGCGCGACGAGCAGGACGTCGTAGCCCTGGGCGGCGAGGTGGCGGGCGAATGCGGCGCCGATGCCGGCAGAGGCGCCGGTGATCAGTGCGGCCCGTCGTGGGTCGGTCATGGGAAAGCCTTTCTGACGAAGCGGGGTCGGGGTGTCAGGACGCGGTCTGCCGCGTTGTGCGGGTGCGGTAGTTGGCCAGGTCGAAGGTCTTGGTCCGCGAGCGGAACTTGAAGGTGAAGGTCGGCCACATCACCGAGTTGCGGCCGCGGGAGTCCAGATACCAGCTGGAGCATCCCCCGGAGTTCCACACGGTTCCCTCCAAGGCGTCGTCGACCCACGCGTTATAGGCCGCTTGGGCCTCGGGACGGACGTCGACCGAGGCCAGACCCTCGGCGCGCATGGTGGCCAGGGCGGCGGCGAGGTAGGCGGCCTGGGATTCGAGCATGTACACGATCGAGCTGTGGCCCAGGTTGGTGTTGGGCCCGTACATCAGGAACAGGTTCGGAAAACCTGCCACCGTCATACCCAGGTGTGCACTCGGGCTGCCCGCCCAGTGCGCGGCCAGGGTGTCGCCGCCGGTGCCGGTCAGCAGGTGCGCCACCGGCGGCTCGGTCGGGGTGAACCCGGTGGCGAAGATGATGGTGTCCACCTCGTGGTGGGTGCCGGCGCCGTCGATGACACCGGTCGGGGTGACCTCGGTTAGGGCGCTGGTGACCACGTCCACGTCGGCGCGGGACAGGGTGGGTAGCCAGTCGTTGGTGAGCAGGATGCGCTTGCAGCCGATGGTGAAGTCCGGGGTCAGTGCCTTGCGTAGTGTCGGGTCGGGGACCTGTCGGCGCAAGAGACCTTTGGCGACGAGCTGGACCAGCGGCAGCAGCCAGGTCAGGTGCGCCAACGCCGCGAGGTAGATTTCGCGGTAGCCGTACACCAGGGCGCGGACCGCCCTCTGCACCAGTGGGATTCGGCGGTACAAGGCCTTTTCGACGCGGCCCAGGGTGCGGTCCAGGCGGGGCATCACCCACGCCGGTGTCCTTTGGAACACCGTCAGATGAGCGGTGCGGTCGGCGATCTCGGGCACGAACTGCACTGCCGACGCTCCGGTACCGATCACCGCGACCCGCTCCCCGGTCAGGTCGTGGTCGTGATTCCAGGTGGCGGAGTGAAACACCGTGCCCCCGAAGTCATCGAGTCCTGGTACGTCGGGCAGTTTGGGGGTGGACAGCGCTCCGGTCGCCGCCACCAGCACCGTCGCGGTCAACGCGCCCAACGAGGTGCTGACCTGCCAGTGCTGCTCGTCGTCGTTCCAGGATGCGCCGAGCAACTCACATCCGGTGATCAGGTGGCGGCGCAGCCCGGTCTGGTCTGCCACCGAGGTGAGGTAGCGGTGGATTTCGGGTTGGCGGGCGAACGTGTGACTCCAGTCCGCGCTGGGGGCGAAGGAGAACGAGTACAGCGACGTCGGCACGTCACACGCACATCCGGGGTAGGTGTTGTCGCGCCACGTGCCGCCGACCTCCTCGGCCCGCTCGATGATCAGCACGTCGGCTCGGGGGTCTGCACGGAGCACCGCTGCCGCGGCGGCCATCCCGGCGAATCCCGCCCCCACGATCAGGGTGTGCACGGCTGGCGGTAGCGACGGGGTAGGTGCGGCCGGTGACGGGGTGGCCGGTGGCGTGGTGGGTGGTGTCGTCATCGGCTGGCTCCGACGTGGCGGTTCAGGAAGTCGATCTGGTCGGTGACGATTTGCTCGAAGTGCGGATCCAAATACGGTTCGAAGTGGGAGATGTCGTAGGACTTCACCTCTCCGTGGGGGATGCGGGCGACGATTTTTCGTGCCTTCGCATACGGGGTGACGTCGTCCTTGGTGGCCAGTTGCACCAACGTCGGTGCGGTGATCTTGGTGGCGTGTCGTCCGGGTGAATACGTCGGCACGCGCAGGGCGATGCGGGCGGCGACGTCGTTTTCGGCCTCGAGCTGTGCGCGCTTGTGCTCGGCCGCTTCGCCGCCGGCCATCTCCTCGACCAGTTCATAGGCCCCCGGTGAGGTCATCATCGCGAAATCACCAGGCCGGCCGATGGAGGTGACTCGGTACGGTTCGCGCCCCAGCCAGGCGCCGACCTGATCGCGTAGCCCGGCGGCGACCAGACGCGCGACCAACTTTGGGGATTGGGAGAACGCTGAGGCGGGGCCGGAGACGTGGGGCACCTGCACGATCGCGGCGGTGAACGCGTTGTCGCGGGCGGCCAACGTGAGGACGTGGCCACCGCCGAACGACGACCCCCACCCCACCACCCGGCTGGTGTCGACGCCGTCGAGGCTTCGGGCGTAAGCGACGGCGGCCCGCCAGTCGGCCTGTTGCTTGGCGATGTCCAGGATGCGGCGGGGTTCACCGTCGCTGGCACCCCAGTGCCGGTAGTCGAACACCAGCGCCGCGTACCCCGCTTGGGCGAACCGGGCGGCGTAGGCATCCAGGCGCAACTCGCGAAACGCCGCGAACCCATGGGCCAAAACGACGATGGGCGGATTGGTCACCCCGTCGGGGCGGTAGAGCCACGCCGCGCACGTCGTGCCCCCGGACAAGAACGTGACGTCGGTCCGGACATAGGTGTGCTCAGTCATGACTCTCCCTGTCGTACGCTCAGTTCTTGATTTACGTTCAAGAAGCTACCAGTATCTTGAACGTCGATCAACACAGTGTTCTAAGCTGAGGCCATGCCGCGCAACCGACGACCCCAGGCGCCGGAGGAGAAACGCGGCGAGATCCTCGCCGCGGCACGCGCGCTGTTCGTCGAGGACGGGTATGACGCCACGTCGATGTCTCGTCTCGCCGCAGCGGCCGGCGTGGCGGCCAATACCGTGTACTGGTACTTCGCCGACAAGGACGCCGTGCTCATCGGGGTGCTCGACGACGTGATGACCGACGTGTGGTCACAGTACGAAGCGGTGGCCCACGAGCCCATCACCGCGCGACTGCTGTGGGTGGTGCGCCAACTGCAGCAGATGAGCCGGCTGGTCAGCGCCGTGCACGCCCGCGCCGAACAGTCACCGGCAATCGCCCAATGGCACGACAACTTCCACCTGCTCACCGGAAGCATTTACCGATGGGAATTGCAGAACGCCGGCGCTCCCGAAGAGGTTCTGGACGCCGAGGTCATGATCGGTGTGTTCACCATCGAAGGCTTGCTGATGCACCCCCTCGGGGAAGAGCAGGAACGCGCGGTCTTGGACACTCTCGCCGGACGCTGGTTCACCCCACCCACGCCGAACTGAACCATCCACGCGCCCACGGATCTGGCCTTCGGTTCTGGGTTGCCGACCGAGATTGATGACGGTCGGACGCGCCTCGCTGCGCACAAGCTCTGACGACTTCATTAGACCAGTCTCAGATCTAGAGAAACGAGACGCCTCAAACACGCCGCTCCCCCACCGCAAAAGCCCAGGCCGGTTCGTCTAATATCTTGTCTCGAATTGCTCCGCGCCCACGAGTCGCCCACGGGCGGAACGCCGGGCACTCAAGACCGCCGATCACAACCGCCAACTCAGATGAGACAGACCCACACGATTGCGTCTCATTCAAACTGGCGGTTCCCTGCAGCGAACCGCCAAACTGACTAGGAACGGACACTCTTCCTGCTGCTATCGGGCAAGCCCGAGGAATGCCATCATCGCCCGCTCAACCTCGACCATTTGCTCGGCAGTCAGCCGGCCAATCCGGGCCTGGACGTTCGACTTTCTGACGGTAGTGAGCTTGTCGATCATCACGTCACTATCGTGGTCAAGTCCGGATAGCAGGCCCTCTCCGCCGGCAACCCGAATGCGCATCAAAGGTGCATCCAACAGAATGCTGGTCATCGGTGCCACAGTCACTGCACTCGTGGCATCAAAGAGGTCATCCTGAACGATAAGGGCTGGACGCGGCTTCGCCGCATAGACGCCTCCTGCTACGGTCCATATCTCCCCTCGGTTCACTCCTCGTCCCACGGTGCCGAGATCGCCTCAACGAACTCTTGGTCGTCGCTACTGGCGCCGGCCCGTGCGACCAACGATGCCTGACGGTGAGCCTCGGCCGCAAAAGTCTCGGTTCGCACATCGGGCACCCAGATCTGCAGAGGTCGCAGGCCTCGCTCCCGCATCCGTCGGCGATACTCGCCCACGCGTTCCCGCACTGCCATGCCCTTATGTTACATGTAACGCGCCCTCGGAGGAGCCAGATAATCTGACCTAAGAAATAGCGATAATCAGGCCTCACTGATCGGTGAGGCTCAAACTCGTCGACGCTAAGGCCGCTGAGCGACACAGCTGCGCCGACGTGACTCCCCTGCTGCGCAGCCCGCTCCTGTGGCCCCGCGCAATGCGCTGACTGCCGGCCCTCTACGCGGGCCGAGCTGATACACCCACCGCTTCTTAGTCGAGGAGCTTCACGTCGTCGACGCGGCGACGGGCGAACCAGACAGCCCAACCGCGTGTGTCATGCTCGTGGGCATGGCCTAGCGCTGTCGCCTCTACGGAGATGACAGCTTCACTGAGACAACCGGGACGGTGACCGTCTCAAGACACTCGGCGATTTCGCACCGAATGAGTGACAACATCACTGAGACCGGACGCCTTGCGCGCACCACTTCCCCGGCGCTACGACTGTCCGCAGCCGGTCACGTCGTTGTGATGGGGTGGGGCATGCGACGCGTTCCACGTTGAACCGCGACGGTTGGTACCCAGCGGTCGGTCAGCCTAGGGCGAACGCGGTACGACAACGCCGAATCCCTGGCTAACGTGGCCCCATGGTCGTCACGCGCGAAGTCACCTACGACGTCGACGGGATGACGATGGTCGCCTACTTGGCGCGGCCTGACGGTGAGGGGCCCTGGCCGTCAGTGCTCATCGGACATGACGGAATCGGTCTCGATGACTATCAACGCGGCCGCGCCGACGATCTCGCTGAGCGCGGCTACCTCACCTTCGCAATGGATTACCACGCCGGTCGGACGTTCTTCGGTGACCCGCACGCGATGCTTGCTCGGGTCATGCCGTTGATGGCCGACCCCGCCCGCATGCGAGCCATTGGCCGTGCGGCGCTCGACGTTTTACTCGCTGCGCCCGGCGCGGACCGCCACCGGCTCGCCGCACTCGGATACGGTGCCGGCGGCCGAATCGTGCTGGAACTCGCCAGCGCGGGAGTGCCATTCAAGGCACTCGCCGCCATCCATCCAGGCTTGCCTGCCGCACGCACCGACGATTGGATGCACGTGGGCGGAGCCTTCTTGCTATGCACAGACTCCGAAGACCCACTCTGCACACCCGGCCAACTGTTCACGTTCACCAACGCGCTCCAGGAGGCCGGAATTGACTGGCGCGCATACGTTACGGCGGAGCCAAGCACGCTTTCTGGGCCGCCCCCAAGCGGCCCGACGGCGCATTGACCGGCGGGACCACCCACACCATTGCCACCGTGCCCGGTGTCGAACATCACGCTGTGCACGCGACCCGTGCGTGGCAGGCGGTACTAGATCTGTTCGATGAAACGATCGGCTCTTCGCGGGCGCCGACAGAGCAGGCGTGACACAGGCTTACACCGCTCCGCCAGATATTCGGCGTTCGGCGTGTGAGAATTCAGCGAGGCGCTGCAGACATTCGGATCCTTGAACGTGAGCACCACCGTGACGTCACTCGAATTCGCCGTGTACGCAGAAACTCTCGACACTGCGGTTGCCCGGGGGCTATCGGTGGTGTAGGTGAGTGACGACCTGTACTTCCAGGCGCGGTATGTCCGCGACGTCGTCGGGATTGCAGGTGTAGAGCGGTACCGCATGCGCGATCGCGCTCGCCGCGATGAGCGCGTCGTACGCACGGGCTGCCGGTTTGCGTCCCGATTCGCGTAGAGCCGCCGCGACACCGCCGAATGCGCGCGCACACTCGCCGTCGAACGGTAAAACGTCGAAATCCGCCTCAGCCTGCTGGAGGTGCTGCTGGCGGGCACTGCGCTCAGCCGCGTCGTGGGTGACATGTGGTCCGACGGACACGCGGCGTCGTCATAGCGACGGATCAATCGCCTCGTCGATATCGCGCCGGAGAGCTTCCGGGCTGACCCGGGGAAGCGCCTTGCGGCGACGGATGAGCTCAGCTGGGTTGACGCTCGGGCGAGGCAACGGCCGAAGTTCTGCCACCGGCGTGCCGTCGCGTGTCACGACGATGGCGTCGCCGTGCTCTACGCGACGCAGCACCTCTCCGCCGGCATTGCGGAGGTCCCGCACCGACACTGTCCGCATGCGTGCAATGTATCCGGTGAGACGCGCGCGATGCACTTCGTGGTGGGACGACTGAACCGCGGTGGGCCGAAGGAGCCGAACGGTTCACCGTGGAGGTGCTCGTGGCCGATGAACGACGGTTGTTCGACCTGGTCGACGCCGCCAACCTGAGGTTGGCACGCTCGTGTGCGACTCGACGCCCCCTACGCGCACACGAAACCTAAGGCCCGACCGTGCGGCGACAGCGCCTCCGCATCCGCCGTCGATACTCGTCTGACCGCACGGGCCGCGCCGGGAGGCGGTCGGCTCCCCAGCGCGGCCTCGTCCGGTCTACGCGGCTTCCCAAGCGAACCCGTCAGGGTCGGTGAATGAACCTGCACCGCCGTGGATGACGAGACGGTGGGAACCGGTGCCGTCCGGGGATACGTCAACCGTCTTGGCCAGATTTGATCGGCGGTAGAGCGCCAGGACCACCGGACTCGTAGGGCTCGCGAACTGGACGTACCGGCGGCCGTAGCTCTTCGCCACGTCGAGCCCGCGCTCGACGTAGAACCGCTTGCTTGCGGCGACGTCGGAGACGCCGAGCTGCAACACGAACTGGTCGATCTCTCGCGTCGCCGGCCCGTGATCCTTCTTCGACGACGACGCGACGGTCCAGATCGAGCCATCGGGCCCGTAGACCGCGCCGCCGTAGCCCCACAGGCTCTTCTTCGCTGGCTTCAACTCGGTCGCGCCGGCTCCGAGTGCGGCGTCGATGAGCGCGTCGACCGTCGACGGCTGCGACACCACCAGCGACAAGGTGAAGCCGCGGAAGCCGGTCGACGTCGCGTCGCACGCGCGGGCGCGGACCGGCAGCGTCGGCCCGAAAGCGGCCCCGACGAATTCCTCGACGGCCGCGGGATCGGGTGCTTCGAGGGTGACGTAGTCGACACCGACTGTCATGGTCGCTCCTTCCTTACTCGTTCTGATAGTGCTACTACCATATTAATAGTAGTACTCTCAGAGTATGGCAAGGACGGGCCGCGGGCGCACCGCACCAGGAGGTCAGGCGAGGACCAGGTTGGCGCGCGCCGCGGTCATCGACGCGGCGGCCGCCCTCTTCCTCGAGCGCGGTTACGCGGCCACCACCGTGGAGGCGATCAGTGCCCGCAGCGACGTGCCGCAGGCCACCGTGTACCGGTTGTTCTCGTCCAAACACGGCATTCTCAAAGCGGTGGTGGACGTGTCGATCGCCGGTGACGACAGGCCGGTCTCGTTGCCGGAGCGCCCGCAGGTGCGAAACGCTCTCGCCGATCCTGACGCACGCCGTCAAGTGGCGGCGTTCGTCGCCGTCGCGACCGAGGTCAACACGAGGTCGGCGCCCATGTACCGCATACTCGTCGGCGCGGCGAGTGCCGACGACGAGGCCGCGGCGCTGCTGGAGGACCTGAACCGGCAGCGGCGAGCGGGCCAAGGGCAGCTCGCGCGTTCGCTGGCGCGAGCGGGTGCGCTGCGACCGGGCCTGCGGGAGCGCGACGCGGTCGATGTCCTCTACGCGCTGATGTCACCGGACGTCTACCGGTTGCTCGTTCACGACCGCAAGTGGCCGCCGAAGCGCTATCAGCAGTGGCTTGGCCAGACCCTCGTCGAGAACCTGCTGGACCCTGCAACGTTCGGTGACGTCGAGCGCTAGCAGGCCTCCACACTGAGCATCGGCTGATGCCGACTACATCAGCCCTCGATCGCGCCCGCGGGTCACATCGCGAAACCTTTCAATGCAGTGGCAATCTCGTCGATCGACGCCTGTGCGCCTGTCGCTACATCTAGCATGAGCCGCTCCGCCGCGTCGACGTCGTACGTTGATGACAGCTCGATCCCGTTGATAGTCAAGAACGTCCACGCCGCGGCCCACGCCGTTCGCTTGTTGCCGTCGACGAGGGCATGGTTTCGAGCTAGAAAGTGCAGCAGGGCTGCAGCCTTGGTGAGCATCGAGGGATAAGCATCGAGTCCGAACACCGTGGCGCGAGGCGTGCGACCGCAGCGTCGAGCAGACCGTAATCGGCCACTTCGGGAACATTGCCGAGCGCTGCCGCGGCGGCGCTCAAGACGTCGTCGCGGTCTAGGAAGGCAGTCACTCGTCGCGTAGCCTGCGGTTCAGCTCCGCCGAGCGCTGCGCGACGAGCTCGGCCGCCGCAGCGACCTGTTCCTTGTGCCGGTCGGCTCGCTGAAGCGCGGCATCGTGGACGTAGTCCTTCAGCGACTGGTCCGACTGCTGCGCGGCGATGCGCAGGGCATCCATCTCGGTCTCTTCGAAAGGGACGTTCAGGGCAGGCATGACGTGGCGGTACCAACTCTGGCACCGTTTGAGGTACCACATACCGGTGCGTTTTACCGGTGCGTTCCACGTCGACTGCGACTAGGCCATCTCCCGCGGCTGACCTTACATAGAGCGTCTCACCTGCCTGGCCGCGTCGACGCCGCCGGGCTACCTCCCGATCAGCGTCCGCTTGTTCCGGTGGCGGTCGCCCGTGACGTCTCGCCGGAGCGCGCCGCGGGCGACGAGCTCCCCCACGACCGCCACCCCGCACACCTGCGCGAGGAGCAACGCGACGAGCACCAGAACCTGTACTGCCCCGGCTTGTGCGGCCGACCCGGTGGCCAGCAGCACACCGACGAACGCCCCGGGCAGGGTCACCAGTCCGGCCGTGCGGGCCTGGTCGAGATTGGGCAGCAGCGCATCCGCCAGCGGCCGCTGGAGGACCAACATCCGCGAAAACCGTTCG
This sequence comes from Mycobacterium sp. MYCO198283, assembly GCF_021213805.1. Taxonomy (GTDB): domain Bacteria; phylum Actinomycetota; class Actinomycetes; order Mycobacteriales; family Mycobacteriaceae; genus Mycobacterium. The sequence continues at coordinate 230,590 of NZ_JAJQJI010000006.1, read as the reverse complement.
GGAAGGCCCAGACTGAGCGCCGCCTCCACCTCGCCGGCGCGGTCGTCCAGGGCGTCCAGTGCGCGTCGCGCCGCCACCGCCGACGCCGTCATCGTTCCGCCCAGCACGATCCCGAACACCGGCACCAACGCGTCACCGGCGAACGGCAGCACACCGCTGAGGATCAACAGCGGGATCACCGCGAGCATGCCCGCCGCCAGGGCTGCCGTCAGCCAGGCGGCACCGCGGGTCGCCTGGCTACGTCGGGCAGCGGTGACCGACGCGACGGTGAACATCACCGCGAGAACCAGCATCGACGTCCACAGCCGTTGCAGCGCGACGGCGAGGACGGTGGCCACCGCAGCCAACTGCAATGCCGCACGCACCGCGGCGCCCGGCGCCGCCCACGGCGATCCGTTGAGGATCAGCCGGTTCACGGCGGCCGCTGCCAGGGCCATGATCACGCAGACGACGATCAGCGTGGGGCTCAACAATGGTTGGACGCTGCTCACCACGCCGAGTGTCCCCGACCGTCCGGGCAGCACACGTCACGACGCCTCCGCGACAGTGGTGACGTGGACAATGGTTGTTCGTGAAGGTCCTGCTGGTTGAGGACGAAGCCAGCTTGGCGGCGACCCTGTGCCTGGGGTTGCGCGCCGAAGGTTTTGTCGTGGTCCACGTCGACGACGGCGTCGACGGTCTCTGGGAGGCCACAGAGCACACCTTCGACGTCGTCGTCCTGGACATCATGCTGCCAGGCCTCAACGGCTACGAAGTGCTGCGCACCATGCGTTCCCGCGACGTGTGGACACCCGTTCTCATGTTGACCGCGAAGGACGGCGACTACGACCAGACCGACGCCTTCGATCTCGGCGCCGACGACTACCTCACCAAACCCGCAGCGTTCATCGTGCTGCTGGCGCGGCTGCGCGCGCTACTGCGACGAGGTGCACCCGAGCGCCCCGTCATCCTGGCCGCGGGGACCCTGACCCTGGACCCGGCGCGTCGCGTCGTGCACCGCGACGCCACCCCGATCGAGCTGACCCCCCGCGAATACGGAGTGCTGGAATACCTGATGCGGCGCAAGGACACCGTGGTCACCAAAGCCGAGCTGCTCGAGCACGTGTGGGACGCACACTTCGGCGGACCCGACAACGTCGTCGAGGTCTACGTCGGCTACCTGCGTCGCAAGATCGACACACCCTTCGGCAGCCGGTCCATCCAGACGATTCGCGGTGCCGGTTACCGATTGGACTCCACGGAACCCAACGGGAACTGAACGCGCACGAGCGTCCCGCCGCCGACGCGATCGCCGAGGACGACGTGTCCGCCGTGCGCCGCGACGACCTCGGCGACTATTGCCAAGCCCAGGCCGGTGCCGCCGCCGCGTCGGGACCGATCCGAGTCCAACCGGACGAACCGCCCGAAGACCCGCGTGCGGTCGGCTGCCGGGATCCCCGGGCCGTCGTCGCCCACGGTGAGCACGGCGTCGGAGCCGTCGACGAGCACCCGAAGTTCGACCAGCGCGGCGGCGTGCCGGGCAGCGTTGTCGAGCAGGTTGCGCACCACCCGCGCCACGTCGTTCGGGTCGCCGATGATGCGGGCGGGCTGCAGTTCGGCGTCGACCTTCAACGTGGTCTCGCGTTGCAGCCGTCCCGCCTCCTGGAAGGCGATGTCGTCGAGGTCGACGTCGATGCGGCGTGGCGTCAAGCCGTGTTCGTCGGCGCGGGCCAGCAGCAGAAGGTCTTCGACGAGGGACTGCATCCGCTGCGCCTCCCGGCGCAGGGTGCTCGCCGCCAGGTGCTCGTCGAGCAGCTCGGGATGCGCGGCGGCGACGTCGAGGGCGGACAGGATGGCCGCGACCGGGCTGCGCAACTCGTGGGAGGCGTCCCCGACGAATCGGCGTTGGGCGGCGTGGCCGGCCTCGATGCGCGCCAACATCGCGTTCATCGTGGTGGCCAGCGCCGAGATCTCGTCGCGGCTGCTCGGCACGGGGACGCGTTCGGTGAGATCGGAGGTGCTGATGGCGGCGACCCTGGCGCGGATGGCGTCGACCGACAGCAGCGACCGACGGACCAACCCGTAGGTGACGGCCGCCGACACCAGGGCGATGATCGGCGCCGCACCGGCGAGCAGGACGACGACCGTCTTCACCGTCGACTCGACGGCTTCGCTGCCGGCACCGACCAGGACGGTGTAGCGGCCGGTTGCGGTGCTCACGGTCTGGCCGCCGACACGGATGTCGCCGTCGCCGGCGAAGCGATCGGGCAAACCGACCCGCAGGACCTCCCCGAGGGACGTCGGGTCGACGAGCGGGACGGCGGGTGCGGTGGGCGAGCGCCTCACCACGGTCCCGGCACTGTCGAGCACCTGCACGGCGACGATCCGTTGATCGGTCGTCAGCAGGGCGGCGTCCAGCTCGGGAACCGGGTCGAAGCGCAGCCCCGCGACCACGTCCTGGACGCGTGCCGCGGCGGCGTCGTCGACCCCGGAGAGCAACGAGCGGTACAGGATCAGCGCCAGCCCGGCGGCGGCGAGCCCGTACGCCACCAGGACGACTGACGCGGCCACCATCGTCGAGCGCGCCGAGATGCCCCAGTACCGCGGCCGCAGCCAGGTCCGGGGAGGTCTCACGTGCCAAGGATGTCCTTCGCGTCGAGTCTGTCAACGTCACCGCGGCGCGGACTGCCGTGACTCTCAGCGTGCCCTCAGCCAGCCGACCGTACGGTGCGCGGTCATGAGCGAACCCACGCGAGCGATGCCGGTCGGAGCGCCGCGCACCATGCTGAGCAAAGTCCCCGAGATCACGGTCTGGTTCTGGATCATCAAGATCCTGTGCACCACCGTCGGTGAGAGCTTCGCCGACTGGGTCGACATGACCCTCGGCGTCGGATTGACCGCCACCGCCGTCATCTTCACCGCCGTGCTCGTCGCGGCGCTGGCGTGGCAATTGGCCCTCGACCGCTACCAGCCCGTCGTCTACTGGCTCACGGTGGTGGTGGTCAGCGTCACCGGCACCCTGTACACCGACATCCTCACCGACAGCCTCGGCGTCCCCCTGGCGCTCAGCACCGCCGTGTTCGCCGCGACACTGGCCGTCGTCTTCGGCGTCTGGTACCTGCGCGAACGCACACTGTCGATCCACAGCATCGTCACCTTGGCGCGCGAGTCGTTCTACTGGCTGGCGATCCTGGTGACCTTCGCGCTGGGCACCGCGATCGGTGACTGGACCCTGGAGCTCACCGGTTGGGGCCCCGGCGTCTCGGTGCTGCTGCCCGCCGGACTGATCGTCGCCATCGTCATCGGCTGGAAGCTGGGCGCCAACCCGGTGCTGTCCTTCTGGCTCGCCTACATCTTGACCCGCCCGCTGGGCGCCAACCTCGGCGACTGGCTCGGGTTCCCCACGAACGAACAAGGTCTCGGCCTGGGCGTGGCCGTCACCAGCGCCGTCTTCCTCGCGGCGATCCTGGTCACCGTCGCCTACCTGACGATCACCCGCGCCGACGTCATCGACAAGCCCGCAGCGGCCCGTGTCGCCGACCCCGGCCGGGAAAAGCTCATGCTCGGCTACTTCGGCGTCGTGGCAGCCGCCACTGCGGCGGTGCTCAGCTGGGCACACGCTCAGCCGCACCAGGATTCGCGCGGCGCCGAAGGCCCCGCCGCGGTCACTGCCATCGCTCCCGGCCAAGCAACCGCGACCTTCCCCGCCGCCGACATCGCCACTTTCCGCGCGCTCAGCCAGTCGATGCGCGACAAGGTGGAGGCCAACGATCAGGCCGGCGCCGCCTCCGACGCGCAGCAACTCGAAACCGCCTGGGATGACGACCAACCGAGGTTGCAAGCCGTCGACGCCGCCACGTGGTCCGCGATCGACGGACGCATCGACGCCGTGCTCACCGCAGTCCGCGCCACCCATCCCGACCCGACCACCGAAACCCGAGCGCTCGACGACCTGCTCGCCGCACTTGCCTGAAGGCCGAGGCGACGTCCGCCGTGTCCCGGCTCATTCACCCAACTCGTACGGCTGCGACGGGATGTCCGGGTAGCGGAACAGCTCGGCAATCGGGACGCGTGCCAGCTGCGCGCCGTCCTGCACGAGCACCTCGGCGCGGGGCGCGTGGAAGTGCAACAACTCCCGGCAGGCGCCGCACGGGGCGATGACCGCGGGCTGTCCGTCGTCCCCGGCCAGCACCACTGCCGCGATCCGCTCGATGTCGTAGTCACCCGCGGAGTGCGCTGCGGACACCGCGCACGGCTCGGCGCACACCGGTGACTTGCGCGACCGGACGTCGAGCGCGACGTAGGTGTTGCCGCCCGCCGTCCGGACCGCCGCCGCGACCGAGTGCAGACCCGGCCGCCGGCGCCGCCGCAGCAGCGCATTCGCCGCGTCGAGGAGCGCCCGATCGATGCGGTCGGGTGGCGTCATCCCAGCTGCGGCGCCTCGTAGAACTGCAGGTCGTTGCCCTCGGAGTCCTTGAACGCCGCGATGCGGCCCCACGGATGCTGACTGACCTCGAACTCGATGCCGGCGTCGGTGAGGCGCTCCACCTCGTGATACATGTCGTTCTCCGGCTGGAAGGTGATCACCGCGCCGCCACCCCGCCCCTGGTGGGTCTCTTCGCGCGCATTGAGGCCGATGGTGAGACCGTTGGCGTCCAGCTCGGTCCAGTCGTCGCTCTGCGACGTGACCTTCAAGCCCAGCGTCTCGCCGTAGAACTTCACCGCCCGGTCCATGTCGTCCACCGGCAACCAGACCGTCGATACCCCACTCGCCATGCTTCCTCCTGTTGTCGCGTTCGGCCGACGCAGTACCCGCGGCGGAACCGGCCAATCGCGAAGCGCCCGGTCCCGCGGCCGGCGTCATACATCAGTCACGGCGCGATGGCGGCGGTCAGGCGGGCGCGCGCCGTCCGCAGGAATTCGGCGACGAGCGGATTCGGGTCGGCGGTGTGGCTGACGACGACGACTTCGCTGGCCGCTAAGCCGTGCGCCGGGATGGTGACGAGATCGGGGCGCAGCGTGGGCCGCCGGTCCCCCACCGGGAGGAGCGCAACGGCGAGACCGCCGGCCACCAACTCGAGCCTGTCCTCGAAGCTTTCGCCGACCGGACCGGCGGAGCGCCGGCCCAAGGGCGCCTCGGCAAGTGCATCGGGCGGATGGCTGCCGAGCGCGCCGCCGTGCGGGCAGACGAGGTTCTCGCCCACGAGGTCGGCCGGCGTCACCGACGGCCGCCCGGCAAGCCGATGGTCGGCGGGCACCACCACCATGCGCGGTTCGTTGTAGAGCGGGGTCAGGCGGACGTCGTCGGCCGACACGTGCAGCGGGGCGCGCGCGACGAGCACGTCCACCGCGCCGTCGGCGAACGCCGCCTCGTCGCACTCCAGGTGCCGCGTGGCGATGACGGCCCCCGGATGGCGACGGCGCAGCTCGCGGACGGCCGGGGTGACGACGAGATCCTCGACGTACCCCACGATCAGCGTTCCGCCGGGCGCATGAGCACGGGCCGTCGACACCGCCCGGCGGGCGGCCCGCAGCAGCGCCTGCGCCTCCGGCAGGAACGCCTCACCCCCCTTGGTGAGCAGCGCGCCGCGCGGCGTCCGCTCGAAGAGCCGCAGGCCGAGCCGACCCTCCAGCCGCTGGATCTGCCGGCTCAGCGCCGGTTGGGCCACGTGCAGCTCGGCGGCCGCGCGGCTGAAGCTCCGGTGCTCCGCCACGACGCAGAAGTACCGCACCAGCCGCAGGTCGAGGTCGGATCCCAGGTCGGTCATGCCCGGCAGCAACGCGGCCCGCCGGTCCCGGCATTCCGTGGCCATGCCGATCCGGCATGGCGGTGTGCCGAACAGGCTTTGGACACCGATGTCGCTCCGCCGAACACTCGACATGGAGGCACACCGGCGAAGGGAAGCACCGACATGAGCGTCTACGACGGCAAGCGCGTCGTCATCACCGGCGGGACGGGCGGCATCGGCTTGGCCACCGCGAGACTGCTGGCCGCCGGCGGCGCTCGCGTCCTGGTGACCGGTCGAACACCGGCGTCGGTGGCGGCGGCGCGCGCCGAACTCGGCCCGGCCGCCATCGTCGCCGAACTCGACGCCCGCACGGGCATCGACGCGCTCGCCGACCGCGCGGCCACCGCATTCGGCGGCGTCGACGCGCTGGTGCTCAACGCGGGCGCGACGCTGGCGGCGTCGGTCGACGACACCACCCCCGAGCAGTTCGACGAGATCTTCGACATCAACGCCAAGGCGCCGTTCTTCACGTTGCAGAAGTTCATCCCGCTCCTGGCGCCCGGAAGCGCCGTGGTGCTGACGACGTCGGTCAGCAACACCAAGGGCATACCCTCGACGAGCGTCTACTCCGCGACCAAGGCGGCGCTGCGCTCGCTGACCCGCACCTTTGCGGGCGAACTGATCGGCCGCGGGATACGCGTCAACGCCTCTCCCCCGGCCCCACCGACACCGGCATCCTCCAGAAGTCGATGCCCGCCGAGGCGGCACAACAGTTCCTCGAAGAGCTCAGGGCCGCCAACCCGATGCAGCGACTCGCCCAGCCCGAGGAAGTGGCGAAGGCGATCCTCTTCCTGGCGTTCGACGCGACCTACACCACCGGTACCGAACTGCTCGTCGACGGTGGCGCGGTCGATCTGTGACGTCGAGGAGACGCTCGCATCGCACGTGACCTCGGCCCGGGGGTGCGTCCACCCGCTGTAGCGTTGCGGCGTGTTGATCCGACGCCTGCTCTGGTCCGCCGCGCTCGCCGCGCTCGTGCTCGCACTGTCGGCCTGCGGTGGTTCCGATTCGGACGGCTCCGCGTCGACCAGCCCGACGACGAGCGAGTCCGCCGTCGACGACTGGGTGCCGCCGGTGCTCAGCGAGGGCCCGGCCGCGCCCGGCCCCTGCCCGTCGGCGGCCCCGGCGCAGGGCGGTGCCCCCGAATGGACGCTGAAAGGCGCCACCGGCAGCGTCGCCGTCACCGGCTCGACGGACACGGCGGCGCCGAAAGTCGAGGTCACCGCCCCGTTCTCCGTCACCGAGACGCAGGTGAAGACGCTGCATCGCGGCGACGGACCGGTCGTCGGCACAGCGGCGTCGGTGTCGGTGTGCTACCTCGGAGTTAACGGTCGCGACGGGACGGTCTTCGACAGCAGCTACGCCCAGGGGCAGCCGGTCGACTTCCGGCTCGACGGCGTGGTGCCGGGGTTCCAGAAGGCCATCGCCGGGCAACAGGTCGGCTCGACGGTGGCCGTCGCCATGGTCCCCGCCGACGGCTACCCCGAGGGCCAGCCGAGCGCGGGCATCCTGCCCGGCGACACGCTGATTTTCGCCATCAAGATCCTCAACGCGACGGCCTGACGCGCTTGCCGCGCCAGCGCAGACTCTGCGCGTTGAGCTGGCGCAGCAGCAGGTCGCCCTCCTCGGCGATACGCTCCCCCAGCGCCACCGCCGCGGCGAGCTGGTCGTCGGTCAACTGGGCGAAGGCGGGCGATCGGCGGCGGTCGAGCACGTCGTACCAGCAGCGGCCGACGGCATGGTCGAGCAGGATGCGGCCGAAGCAGTGGTCGTTGACCACCGCCCACCGACCGTCGCGGCCGAGCCGCGGCAGCGTGTGCTGCACCAGCTCCCGGTAGCGCGCCTGCAGTCGGTCGCGGTTCACCCATCGGCCGTACCCCGGCGGCCGGGCGGCCACGCTCGGCATCATGGACACGTGGAGTCGACGCGGGTGGACCGCTGGCTGTGGGCGGTGCGGCTGACCAAGACTCGCCCGGACGCCGCCGCGGCGTGCCGAGGCGGGCACGTGTGCGTCAACGACCGGCCCGCCAAGCCGTCGACGTCGGTGGCGCCCGGCGACGAGGTGCGCGCACTGATCCACGACCGCACGCGCGTCGTGGAAGTGGTGCGGGTGATCCAAAAGCGGGTGGGCGCCGCCGACGCCGTCACCTGCTATCTCGACCGGACGCCGAGTGTGCCGCCGGTGGCCGCCGTGCCCGTCGCGGTCCGTGACCGCGGCGCGGGCCGGCCGACCAAACGCGATCGGCGACGCCTGGAGAAGTGGCGCGCGAGCCGGATCCCGTAGGAGAACCGTGCCCGAAGGTGACACCGTCTACGCGCTGGCCCGCCGGCTCGACGACGCGCTGCGCGACCGGGTGCTGACGCGCGGGGAACTCCGCGTGCCCGCGCATGCGACCGCCGACCTCGCCGGCCGCACGGTGCTGGAGCACGTCACCCACGGCAAGCACCTGCTCACCCGGCTCTCCGACGGCCTCACGCTGCACACACACCTGTTGATGTCGGGCTCCTGGACGGTGTCGCACACCGGTCGCTGGCTGCCGCCGACCGTGATGCCCGACGTCCGGATCGTGATGCGCACCGACGGTCCGGCCGCCTACGGCGTGAAGATCCCGGTCGTCGAGCTCGTCGAGACCCGCGACGAGCACCAGCTGGTCGGCTACCTCGGACCGGACCCGCTGCGCGACGACTGGGATGCCGCCGAGGCCGCGCGCCGGATGACCGAACACCCCGAGCGGCCGCTCGTCGCCGTGCTGCTCGACCAGCGCTGCGTGGCCGGCTTCGGGAACCTGTGGGCCAACGAACTGTGCTATCTGCGTGGCCACAGCCCCTGGACGCCGGTGGGCGCCGTCGACGTGCCCGCGGTGCTGGAGCTCGGCGCCCGCGCGCTGCGGCATTCGGCCACCACGCCGGGGGCCATGCAGGTCACCACCGGCGTGCGACGCAAGGGCGAGCAGCACTGGGTGGCCGGACGCGCTGGGCGGCCCTGCCTGCGGTGCGGCACGACGGTGCGGGTGGTCGCCGAGGTGTCGAACGATCCCGAGCAGCGTCGCACCTGGTGGTGCCCGACCTGCCAGCCCGGCCCCGGCCCGGCCGCGGACCGACGCTAGGAAGGCGTCGGGACGTCAGCCTCCCAGCGGGCGCGGCGCTGCGCGTCGGTCTGCTCCCACCACGGCGGCGTGCCCCGCTCCCCCAGCGCCACCTTGCACGCGTGCACCCCCGCCCGAGCGCGCGGCTCGTCGTCGGTTCCCTTGCAGCGCCGCACTTCTCGTCGCCACGCCATCAGGATGCGCGTCAGCTCGGCGCGGCGCTCAGCGGGGATGGCCGGGTCGGTGGCCCGCCAGCGGCGGCCCTCGATGACGACGTGGTGTCCGTCGTCGGTCAGCGGCGGACCGGGCATGGGCGGAAGTGTAGGGCTGTCCCTAGACTGCCGGCGATGACCGAGCACGCCTTCAGCGACACTGAGCGCCGGGCGGTGTACCGGGCCATCGCGCAGCGGCGCGACATGCGGACCTTCGTCGCGGGCGCCGCGCTGCCGGACGGCGTGCTGGCGCGGCTGCTGCACGCCGCGCACGCCGCGCCCAGCGTCGGGCTGATGCAGCCGTGGCGCATCATCCGGATCACCGATCCGGCCGTGCGCGACGGCATCCACGCGCTCGTGGAGCGCGAGCGGCTGTTGACGGCCGAAGCGCTCGGGCCGCGTGATCGCGAGTTCCTGGCGCTGAAGGTCGAAGGCATCCGGGAGTGCGCCGAGCTGCTGGTGGTGGCGCTCGGTGACGACCGGGAGCGCCATGTCTTCGGCCGCCGCACCATGCCGCACATGGACCTGGCGTCGGTGGCGTGCGCCATCCAGAACATGTGGCTCGCTGCCCGCGCCGAAGGCATCGGCATGGGCTGGGTGTCGCTCTTCGACCCCGCCGCGCTGGCCGAACTGCTTCGCTTTCCGCCGGGCGCAGCGCCGGTGGCGGTGCTGTGCCTCGGACCGGTGCCCGACTTTCCCGACCGGCCCGTGCTCGAGCTGGAGCAGTGGGCGACTGCGCGTCCGCTCGCCGAGTTCGTGTCGATGAACGCCTGGCCCACTCAGGGCTGAGGTTTGCGGCGGCGCCACAGCGTCACCGCGAACGGGACGGCGACGGCGCCCATCAGTACGCCACCCACCACCGCCGAACCGGGCAGGCCGAAGAACGCGAGGTGGCCGAGCGCCGACGAGAAGTACACCCACAGGTAGAGCGCCGCGGCCGGCGCCGACGGTCGGCCGGTGTCGGGCAGCGTGCGGTGCAGCAGTGCGATCACCAGCGCGGACACCAAGAGCCACCCGGCGAAGTTGGTCAGCGGTATGCCCGGCACCAGCGGCAGCGCCGGCTGCGGATCGAACCACCGCCAGTGACCGGCGTCGACCATCTGCGGGTCGAGGAACACGTCCCACGCGGTGAGGGCGGCGGCGCCGACCGCGACCACGGCGGGCGTACGCACCGCCAGCGTGCGGGCGACCACCAGGGCGGGCCACGCCATCATCGCCCACGCCATCGGCACGACGATCGGGACGCCGACGAGTTCCGGGCCGAGCGTGCCGGTGTAGCTGTAGGCACCGAACGGCCAGCCGGTGGCCACGCCGACCGCTTCGGCGAGCAGGCCGCCACCACCGGCTACCGCGATCACGGTGAGCGCGCCGATCCGGCCGTGCAGCCGGGTGACGTCGGCGAGCGCGGCGACGAAGAAGACCACGACGCTCGCGACCGTCACCTCGCTGCGCAGCCCGTCGGGCATCAGCGGGTAGGCGATCTGCACGCCGATCGCGGCGGCCACCAAGAGCCAGACCGGCCGAACCGTGCGCACAGCCACCTCACGCACAGCCAACGCCACCAGAGGACCTCCGCTATACGTTCGGCACGGCGACGTGCCTGCGGACCGGTGCAGCGCGTGCTCGTAGAGTTTTCAGGTGCCCGCAGTGCGTTTTCCCGAAACTCTACGCGGGCTCGTGACCACCGGCTCGGTGCTCGCGTGCGCCGGAGCCGCCCACGCCGCGGTGAACCGGCGGCTGTTGCGCCGCCCCCCGCAGCCCCCGCCGCCGGTGACCGCCGCGGTGTCCGTGCTGGTGCCAGCCCGCAACGAAGCCCACCGCATCGGGCCGACCATCCGGTCGCTCCTGGACCAGCGCGGGCTCGACGACGCCGAGATCCTCGTGCTCGACGACCGCTCCACCGACGGCACCGCCGACGTCGTCACCGGGACCGCTAACGGCGATGTCCGCGTGCGGCTGCTGACCGGCGCCGAACCGCCGCCCGGCTGGCTGGGGAAGCCGCACGCGTGCGCGCAGCTGTCCGCGGCCGCGCGCGGCGAGGTGCTGGTCTTCGTCGACGCCGACGTGGTGCTCTCCCCCGACGCCGTCGCGGCGGGCGTGGCGATGCTGCGGACGCCCCAACCGCTCGACCTGCTCTCGCCGTGGCCGCGTCAGCTCGCTGCGGGCTGGGCGGGCCGGCTCGTGCAGCCGCTGCTCGCCTGGTCGTGGTTGACGACGCTTCCGCTGCGGATCGCCGAGCGGTCGGGCCGGCCGTCGATGGCCGCCGCCAACGGGCAATTCCTGCTCGTCACCGCCGAGGCGTTGGCGTGTGCCGGTGGATGGGCGGCGGTGGCGGACGCGGTGCTCGACGACATCTTCCTGGCGCGCGCGGTCCGGGCGTCCGGCGGGCGCACCGGCATCGCCGACGGCTCTTCCCTGGCCGTCTGCCGCATGTACGCCAGCGGGCGCGAGCTGCGCGACGGGTACTGCAAGTCGCTGTGGGCGGCGTTCGGCTCGCCCGCGGGGGCGGTGGCCGTCGCCACGGCGCTGACGGTCGTCTACGTGTTGCCCGCCGCCGCGGCGCTCACCGGCTCGCGGACCGGCGCCGTCGGCTACGCCGCCGGTGTGCTCGGCCGGCTCGTCGCGGCGCGCTGGTGCGGTTCAGGTTTCGCCTGGGAGGCGCTGGCCCACCCGCTGTCGGTGCTGGCGCTGCTGGAGCTGCTGGCGTCGTCCTTCGCCGGCCGGCGGCGCGGCACGCTGCAGTGGAAGGGTCGGCCGGTATGAGCCGGGTGGTGGTGATCGGCGCGGGCCTCGGCGGGCTCGCGGCGGCCGCCCGGCTCGCGGCGGCCGGCCACCGCGTGACCGTGTTCGAGAGCGCCCCGACCGTCGGCGGGAAGCTCGGCGTGCTGGCGCGCGACGGGTTCACCTTCGACACCGGTCCGTCGCTGCTGACCGTGCCGGACGTGCTACGACAGTTGTTCGCCGACACCGGCGGGCCGGCTGCGCTGCCGCTGGAGGCCGTCGACCCGGCGTGCGCCTACCGCTTCGGCGACGGCACCGAGCTGCTGATGCCGCACGACCCGGCGGCCGTGCCGGCCGCGCTCGACGACGCGCTGGGTGCCGGGGCCGGCGCCGCGTGGCAGCGGCTGCACGACCGGTCGCGGCGACTCTGGGAGCTGGTCGGCGAGCCGGTGCTGCGCCGACCGGTGTCGCGTGCGGCGCTGGCACGAATGAGCGCCCGACCCGCAGACCTGCGGCTGGTGGCGCCGTGGCGGACGCTCGACGGGCTGGGCCGCCGGCTGCTGCCCGACCCGCGGCTGCGGACCTGGCTGAACCGGTACGCCACCTACTCCGGGTCCGACCCGCGCCGCACGCCCGCGGTGCTGGCGGTGACCGCGTTCGTCGAGCAGGAGTTCGGCGCCTGGTGGGTGCCCGGCGGGCTGCGCCGCATCGTCGAGGCTGTCGCTGCGCGCTGCGACGAGCTGGGTGTCGAAATCCGCACCGGCACAACGGTTTCCGACGTATTGGTGACCGGCGGTCGCGCGCGGGGGGTCCGGGTGGCGGGCGGCGAGGTGGCGGCGGACGCGGTGGTGTGCAACGCCGACGCGGCGATCCTGTACTCGCGGCTGCTCCCCGGCCGCGTCGCCCCCGCGGCCCGGCGGCGGCTGCGCCGCATCCCACCGTCGATGGCGGGCTTCGTGCTGCTGCTCGGCCTCGACGGCCGCTGGCCCGGGCCCGCACACCGGGTGTTCTTCCCCGCCGACTACGACGCCGAATTCGACGCGATCTTCGGGCGGCGACCCCGTCCCGTCCCCGACCCGACCGTCTACGTCCACGCCCCCGATGATCCGGCGCTGCGGCCCGACGACGCCTCGGAGGGCTGGTTCGTGTTGGTCAATGCGCCCGTGCACGACCCGCGGCGCGGCGTCGACTGGGATGCGCCCGGGCTGGCCGAGCGCTACACCCGCCGGGTGCTCGACGTGCTCGCCGCCCGCGGCGTCGACATCGCCGACCGTATCCGGTTCGTCGAGACGCTGACGCCCGCCGACCTGCAGCGCCGCACCGGGGCGCCCGGCGGGGCGATCTACGGCACCGCGTCCCACGGCCCGCGGGCCGCGCTGCGCCGGCCGGCGAACCGCAGCCCGGTGCCGGGGCTGTACCTGGTGGGTGGCTCAGCGCATCCCGGGGGCGGCATCCCGCTGGTGCTGATGTCGGCGGAGATCGTCGCCGGCCTCATCGGTCCGGCGGGAACCGCGGCGGGATCGAGCGCCGCACCCCGGCGATCAGCTGCCCGAGCCCGACGACCCCGATCGCCGTCCACGTGACCGCCATGGTCGCGGCGCCGCTCCAGCCCACCGGCGGCAGGCCCGCCGGGAACAGCGCCTCGCCCGCGGCCGCCAGCCCCACCACGATCAGCCGCGTCGGCCGCTCGGCGATGGTCACCGCACCGACACCCGGCATGCCGACCGACTGCGCCCGCGCCCGCAGGTACTCGTGCACGAAGACGAGCAGGACCGCCGCGGCCACCCAGCCCAGCGGCGCGCCGAGCGCCAGCAGCACCGCGCCGAGCAGCGAATCGCCGAGCCGGTCGGCCACCGCGTCGACCACGGCGCCCAGCGGGCGCGCCCGGCCGGTCCGCAGCGCGACGGCGCCGTCGAGGCCGTCGAGCACTCCCGCCGCGACGATCAGCGGAACGGCGAGCGCCGCCCAGCCGGGCGTCGCGGCGCACCACCACGCGCCGGCCAGCGCCACCACCCCGGCCGCGGACAGCGCGTCGGGCGGCACCCGCAGCAGCGGCCCGCCGGCGAGCGCCCGGACCAGGCGCAGCCAGCCGCGCACCACCCGCGACGGCTGCACGCCGCCGTGCAGCGACGACCACGCCGCGTCGGCGGGATCAGGGGTGGCCGGCCGCTCAGACATCATGCCGCCAGCCTGCCAGGACGGACGGACATCACGATGAGTGTGTTGCGGCGAATGGCCAGCGGGGTTCGCACGACCTTCCCCGGCAGCGACCTCGCGCTGTGGGCGGCGGGCGCCACCTACTTCGGCGTCATCGGGATCGTGCCGCTGGCGCTGGCCGCGCTGTGGGCCGTCAGCCGACTCGCCGGACCCGACGCCGTCACCGCCGCGATGGACGCCGGGATCGGCGGGCTGCCCGGCGGTCACGGCACCCCCGAGGCGCTGCGCACGCTCACGCGGGTGGCGCTCGGCATGAGCTGGGGCCAAGCGCTGGTCGTGCTGTTCCCCGCCAGCCTCTACGGCGAGGGGTTGCGACGGGCGTTCATCCAGATGAGCCCCGCGCGCGACACGCTCACCGGGTGGCGCGGTCGGGCCGGGCTGCTCGGCGTCGCCGTCGTCGCACCGTTCCTGGTGCTCGTGGTGCTGCTGGCGGCGCCGTACGTCGGCCCGCTCTACGCCGCCGGTGGCTGGTCGCTGGTGTGGGGCGTGGTGGTGGCCTTCCACGTCGTGTTCGTCACGGTCAGCGCGGCGTTGGTCGGCGTGTACGGGTTGATCGGCCCAGGCCGGCTGAGGTGGCGGGCGCTGCTGGTCGGGGCCTTCGGCACCGGCTCGGTGGTGGCGGGATTCCTGCAGGGTTTCGCGCTGTTCCTGGCGATCCCGATCCCGTGGTCGGCGCCGTTCGGCGGGCTGCCGATCGTCGGCGCGGTCACCGCGTTGGCGCTGTGGCTGTACCTGATGCACATCGTGGTGCTCTGCGGGTTCCGGGTGACCGTGGTGTTGGACGAGCTGCTGGCCTCGCCCACCGACGCCGGGTGATCAGCGGACGGCGGGATCCCAGGTGGTGGTCTCGGCGACGGAACGACGCGCGACCGGCGGGAGCGGCTCGCCGTCCACCGGCGCGCGCCCGAGGCGGAGCAGGGTCTGCGGGAAGCCCTCGCCGTCGAACACCTCGCACGCCAGCGCCATCCGCTCCCGCGTCCCGGCCAGCGGTTCGGTCACCGGGCACGTCGCGTAGCCCATCGCCGTCGCCGTGAGCGCGATGTGGCTGAGCGCCTCGCCGGCGAGCAGGCGCGCGGCGGCGTCGTCGCTGTCGGTCGCGAACGCCAGGAGCACCGCGTCGTCGTCATGGTCGCGCGCGGATTCGTCGGCGAAGCGCAGCACCACCTCGCCGTCACCGCGACGCGCCCACCGCTCGGCGGGCACGACCGCCAGCCGCACTCCCATGCGGGCGGCGCGGATGTACAGCAGCTCCAACGTGGCGGCCGGCAGCGCCGACGTCTCGAATCGCCGCCGGTCCGCCCGGCGCGCCGGGATCGCCGCCGCCAGCTCGTCGGCGCCCGCGCGGGCCGGCCGCTCGATGAACTCGATGAACGCCAGGGCGCCGGTGTCCCGCGGCGTCCGATAGCGCTGGATGCGGGTGCGCCAGCCGGCTGCGGCGAGCGCCACCACGCAGTGATGCATGACGGCTCCGCAGCTCAGGATCACGTCGCGGCGGTCGGCGTCGGTGTCGCCCAGCCGGCGCTCCCAGTCGGCCAGCAGGCTCATGCCGTCGCGGCCGACGTGCCAGCGCCACGGCTGCGCGTTGCGGATCGACGGCGCCCGAGCGGCGGTGTCGAGCACCGACTCGAGCGTGGCGACGTCAGGCACAGCTTGTGTCACATCCACCTCCCGACGCCAAGTGCACAGTCCAGCATAGTCGGGCAGCCGCTGCCTAAGCTGTGCCGAATGGCACATCTGCTGGCTGTCAACGTCGCGCGCGTCCGTGTGAATCCCGACGCCCCGAAGCGGATCACCGGGATCGACAAGCAGCCGGTCGCCGAGGCGGTGGCCGTGCGCGCACCGGGGGCGGGCAGCGGTCTGGTGGGCGACGAGATCGGCAACCGCAAGCTGCACGGCGGCGACGACCAGGCGGTCTACGCCTACGCGCGGGAGGATCTCGACGCGTGGGAGGCTCGGCTCGATCGCCCGTTGACCAGCGGGATGTTCGGCGAGAACTTCACCACCGTGGGCGTCGACGTGACCGGTGCGGTGATCGGTGAGCGGTGGCGCGTGGGCGACGACGGGCTGCTGCTCGAGGTGACCGCGCCGCGCACGCCCTGCCGGACCTTCACGGCGTTCCTCGGGATCGACGGCTGGATCAAGACCTTCACCAAGGCCGGGGTGCCAGGCGCCTACCTGCGGGTGCTGACGCCGGGGCGCGTGCGGGCCGGCGACCGAATCGTCGTCGAGGACCGGCCCGGCCACGGCATCACCGTCGGCTTCGCGTTCCACGCCCGCATGACCGAGCCGCGACGCCTGCCGGAGCTCTTGGTGGCCGAGGCGCTGTCGGCGGACCTCAAGGCCCGCGCCAAACGCCGGCTGGCGTCGGCCTGACCCGGCGAGCACAGCTGCGGTCCTCGTGGCCGGTGAGCGTGCGCTGACGACACGGCCCGCGCGGCGTGTCGGCGTGCAGACACGCACGCTCGCGGGGCAAGGTGACGCGGGGCTGGGTGACACGGGGGGCTCGGTGACGGGGATGACAGGATGTCGCGGTGGCCGAGCGTGTTCGCTTCCCGAGTACCACCGGTCCGATGCTGGCCGGGGTCGTCGACCTGCCCGCCGACCCGGTGCGCGGCTGGGGCGTCTTCGCGCACGGCTTCACCCTCGGGAAGGACTCGCCGGCCGCCAACCGGATCTGCAAGCGGCTGGCGCGCGAGGGCATCGGCATGCTCCGCTTCGACAATTTGGGCCTCGGCGATTCCGAGGGCGATTGGGGTGACGGCTCGTTCTCGCACAAGGTCGCCGACACCGTGCGCGCCGTCGAGTTCATGAACGGGGAAGGCCGCGAGGTGCGGCTGCTGGTCGGCCACTCGTTCGGCGGCTCGGCGGTGCTCGCGGCCGCCCACGAGTGCGAGTCGGTGAAAGCCGTGGTGTGCATCGGCGCGCCCTACGATCCCGCGCACGTCGAGCACGCCTACGACGCGCTGATGGACCGCATCGAGGAAGAGGGTGAGGCGCCGCTGAAGATCGGCGGCAAGGCGCTCACGCTGCGCAAACACTTCGTCGACGACGTCCGCGCCGCCGACCTGAAGGAGCGCATCCAGACGCTGCACCGGGCCCTGCTGGTCATGCACTCCCCCACCGACAACACCGTCGGCATCGACAACGCCAGCGAGATCTTCCGGGCCGCGCGCCACCCGCGCAGCTTCATCTCGCTGGAGGGCGCCGACCACCTGCTGACCGGTAAGCACCAGGCCGCGCGGGCCGCCCGCATCATCAGCGCCTGGGCCGACCCGTACCTGTAGGAAAAGCCTGACCCGGCGAACGCCGCGTGCCTACGATCGAGCGGTACCGGACGGCCTGGCTCCGCCGGCTCCCGCGTCGACGGCCACACCGCCTCCCTGCACAACCCGGAGGTCGATTTCCATGACCCGCACCCGCACCAACTCCCTGGCCGCCGGCGGCCTGAACTGGGACAGCCTGCCGCTGCGGCTGTTCGCCGGCGGCAACGCCAAGTTCTGGGATCCGGCCGACATCGACTTCAGCCGCGATCGCGCCGACTGGGAGACCCTCACCGAACTCGAACGTGAGTGGGCCACCCGGCTGTGCGCGCAGTTCATCGCCGGCGAGGAAGCCGTCACCCAGGACATCCAGCCGTTCCTGGCGGCCATGCGCGCCGAGGGCCGCCTCGGCGACGAGATGTACCTGACGCAGTTCGCGTTCGAGGAGGCCAAGCACACGCAGGTGTTCCGGCTGTGGCTCGACGCCGTCGGGATGACCGGTGACCTGCAGAGCTACCTCGACGACCTGAACGCCTACCGCACCATCTTCTACGACGAGCTGCCCGCCTCGCTCGACGCGCTGAACGCCGACCCGTCGCCCGCCGCGCAGGTGCGTGCCTCGGTGACCTACAACCACGTCATCGAGGGGATGATGGCGCTCACCGGCTACTACGCCTGGCAGAAGATCTGCACCACCCGCGGCATCCTGCCCGGCATGCAGGAGCTGGTGCGCCGCATCGGTGACGACGAACGCCGTCACATGGCGTGGGGGACGTTCACCTGCCGCCGCCACGTCGCCGCCGACGACGCCAACTGGGGCGTCTTCGAGTCGCGGATGAACGAGCTCATCCCGCTGGTGCTGCGCAACACCGAGGAGGGTTTCGCCCTCTACGACGTGGCGCCCTTCAACCTGGAGAAGGACGAGTTCGCGCAGTACGCCACCGAGAAGGGCATGCGCCGCTTCGGCACCATCGGCAGCGCGCGGGGCCGCCCGCTCGGCGAGATCGACGTCGACCACGAGCCGCTGCAGCTTGAGGACGACTTCGCCGCCGAGGACGCGAAGACCTTGGCCGCGGTCTAACGCTGCGCCCACGCGCCGGGCGGCAGCAGCGGGCGCAGCAACTCCAGCGCCGCGACGTCGACCCACGACGGGTTGGCCTGCTGCGGCGACCGGAATACCTCCAGCGCACCGAGCCCCGGCACGGTGAGCAGCGCGGCGGCCGGCACCGGTTCGTCGAACAGCGCGATCGCGGTCGGCACATGCAGGCGGCCGTCGTCCCCGGGGACTGCTACGCCGGTGACGCGGCCCGCGCCCCAGATGCCGCGCCGGCACCCCGACACCCAGAACAGCACCCGCTGACCGTCCGCGAGGAGCCGCGAGCGGTAGTTGTCGGCGACGCACCACCACGGCTTCGCCGCGCCGGCCGCCAGCATCGGCGCGATATCGGTGACCGCCGGATTGCACTTGATCACCCACGCGCCGAGCGTCTGCGGGGTCACGGCGCGCACGGGCGTCAGAACGCGTAGCGGATACGGCAGGTGGGCAGCACCTGGGCGATCAGCTCGGTGAGCTGCGAGACCCACCGGCCCTTCCACGCGGTCTTGTAGCGGACGTTCCACTGGCCGTTCTGGCTGCGCTTGAGCTGCTGCAGGTCGGGCCGCCACAGCAGCTCCTCGCCCGTCGGGTGCCAGCCCATGTTCACCTCGTGCAGGCCCTCGTTGTGGGTGAGGAAGATGATCTCCGCGGCGAGCTGCGCCTTCGTGCGATCGTTCGTGCCGTCGGCGATCTGGTGCAGCAGCTCGGCCCAGTCGGCGAGCCAGTGCTCGTGCACGACGACCGGGCTGAAGTTGAGGTGCACCTCGTAGCCGGCGGCGACGAAGTCGTCGAGCGCGGCGATGCGGTCAGCGATCTTCGAGGTGCGCACGTCGACGACCTTCGACGTCTCGGCGGGCATGAGGCTGAACCGCACGCGGGTGCCGCCCTGCGGGTCGAAATCCAGCAGCGCCGGGTTGACCAGCTTGGTGGCGAAGCTCGCCTTCGCGTTGGGGATCCGCGCGAACAAGGCCACCAGGTCGCGGACGTTGTCGGAGACCAGCGCGTCCGCCGAGCAGTCGCTGTTCTCGCCGATGTCGTAGACCCAGTCCACCGGATCGCACTGGTTCGGCTCGGGCTTCACGCCCTGCCGGGCCGCGTGCCGCTCCAGGTAGCCGGTGATCTTCTCGATGTTGGCGAACACCGTGATCGGGTTGGCGTAGCCCTTGCGCCGCGGCACATAGCAGTAGGAGCACGCCATGGCGCAGCCGTTCGCCGTCGAGGGCGCGATCCAGTCGCTGCTGCGTTCGTTGCGGCGCGCCGACAGGCTCCTCTTCTCGCCGAGCACCAGGGTTTCGCGCTTGATGCGCACCCAGTCCTCGACGTTGCCCTCGTTGCCGTACAGGCCGGGGATGGCCTGATGCGAGAGCACGCGGATGCGCTCGGCGTCCGGGAACCGCTGCAGCACCTCGACCGCGCGGGGGAACCGCTCGATGTCGGGCTCGTGGTAGATGCGCTTGACGTCGAGGAGCCGGTGGGCGAGCTCGACCGGCGCGCGGCGGGCGGAGCTGTCGCTGTCGAGCGTCACGGACACCTGTTTCGCAACGCCGGAGACCCCCGCCGGATTCCGGATGTCGATTGGTTGCTGCTCGGACGGGGAAGGCCACGGGGATGAGCGAGCACAGCTGGCAGGTCGTCGTCGCCCGGCGCAACGATCCGGGGAACCCCGCCGACGGCGCGGCGGAGACGACGCTCGTCAGCGGTACGGAGGCCGAAGCGCGGCGCGTGTACGCCGACGAGACCGCCGCGGCCGCCGAACGCGGCTACGACTCGGTGCGGCTGCGCCGCGGCGGCGACGACGTCGAGAGCTGGCCGCCGGAGACGGGCTGGACGGTGTAGCGCGCTACTCGCCGTCCTCGCCGTGGTGCAGACCTTCCGGCGGCGGCGTCGAATACCCGGGGTTGGCGGTTGGCGCGTCCTCGATCGAGGTGCCTTCGTCACTGTCGGGGGCCGGCGATTCCGGTGCGGTCATGCGTCCTCCTTGGCTGGTGCGGTTCGGCTACCCGAGCGCGACCGGCCGGAAACCGCGTCAGAGGATGGCGGCTGCCACGATGAGGCCCACCGCGAAGTGGCCCGCGACGACGACGAGCGCCTCCGGGGTGTACCGCTCGGCGGCGAGCACGGGCCCGATGTCGATGCCGGTGACCAGTTCGACGATCCGCACCGACGCCGCCTGCACGACGATGCCGAGCAGGCCGAAGATCAGCGTGTTGATGAGGCCGTCGACGAGTTCGCCGGACGAGCTGTAGATGGCCAGCACGATCACGAACGACAGCGACAGCACGCCCGACGCCGCGATGGCGCCGGCGTTGGGCCGGCCGGCCTGCACCAGCGTGCGCAGCGGACCCGGTGTCGTCCAGTCCAGCACGAAGAACCCGAGCACCATCAGCGCCAGCCCGACGATGGCGTAGAGCGCGATGGCGGTCACGCCGTGGCCGAGGACGGACCAGTAGTCGGGGCCGAGCGCCACTGCGGTCATGTGGTTCCTTTCGTCACGCGGTCGGTGGTCACAGCGGGATGCGGTGGGGCACGAAGGCGGCGCCGTCATCGGTGACGAGCCCCGAGGTTTCGCGGATGCCGAGGCCCGCGGACTCGTCGCCGACGATCCAGGCGCCGAGCACGGGCCGCATGTCGTCGAATTGCGGCAACGGGTCGAAGAGCTGGTACACGTAGCCCTCCTCGCCGTACACCCCGCCCGTGCGCACCTCGTGGCCGTCGCCGACGATGGTGATGTTCGCACCCTCCCGGCCGAGCTTGGGCTTGCGGACGTAGTCGATCAGCTCATGGGGGTCGTCGACGTAGGCGGGCAGCAGGTTCGGGTGCCCCGGGTGCATCTCCCACAGCACCGCCAAGATCGCCTTGTTGCTGAGCAGCGCCTTCCACAGCGGCTCGATCCACATGGTCTCGGGCAGCGAGTCGACCGCGCGCCGGCCGAAGTCGTCGTCGAGCACCCACTCCCACGGATACAGCTTGAACAGCGACTCGATGGGCGCCTCTTCGAGGTCGACGAACCGGCGCAGGTCCTCGTCGAAGCCGATGTCCTCGATGGCCAGCCCGACGGTGTTCAGGCCGGCCTCGGCGGCGCACTCCTGGATGTAGGCCAGCGTGACGTTGTCCTCGCCGGTCGGGTCGGCCGCCGACCACGCGAAGTGCATCTCGTCGCCGGGCAGCAACCCTTTGACGTGGGTCCAGCGCTCGACCAGCTTCTCGTGCAGCGAGTTCCACTGGTCGTCGGCCGGGAAGACGTCGGTCTTCCAGTGCCACTGCAGGATCGCCGCCTCCAGCAGCGATGTCGGTGTGTCGGCGTTGTACTCCAGCAGCACCGGCGGGCGGCGGCCGTCGTAGCGCAGGTCGAACCGGCCGTAGACGTGCGGATCGCTTCGGCGCCAAGACTTCTCGATGTGCTCCCAGCTCCACTCGGGCAGCCCGAAGTCGCGGTAGCGCTCGGTGAGCACCACCTGCTCGACGGCGTCGAGGCACATGGAGTGCAGCACCTCGACCGACGCCTCGAGCGACAGCACCTCGTCCATGTCGAACACGTAGTGCACCGACTCGTCCCAATAGGGGCGTTCGGCGCCGCTGGCGTCACGCGCCGGCGTCCCGAAGCACATGCCCTGCCCGGCGACGATCTGCTCCCAGCCGCGCCGCGGCGCGTGGCGTTGGCGCCTCACTCAGCTGCCCGAGCTGGTGCCGGCGCTGCTGGAGCCGAAGCCGCCGCGGGTGATCGACGACCCGGACTTCGTCTTGGCCGACGTGCCCTTCGGCAGCTCCAGGGTGCCGTTGCGGGCGACGGAGCCGATGCCGCCGTTGGAGCCGCCGTAGTAGTAGCGGTACGGCGAACCGGCGAAGATGAACAACCCGCCCATGCCCGGGGAGCCGCTGGCGCAGTAGCTGTCGGGCACCACCTCGTTGGTGCCGTCCTTGACGCACGTCGCGGACACCTCGTCGTCGTCCTTGAGCAGCTGGTAGCCGAGGGCGACGACGCCCACCAGGCCGACGACCGCGACCGAGCCCATCAGCACCTTGCGCCGGGTGGCCGCCTGCTGCGCGCGCTGCCGTTCCTGCACCTCGGCGAACCGCTCGGCGGCCTCACGGGCCTTGCGGACCTTCTCCCGGTGCCGCGCCTCGGCGACCGTGGGCTGTCGGGGCCGGGTGTCGGCCGCGTCCTGCCAGCGGATGGTGCCGCGGCCGCTGCGGGCGGTGGCGCGCTCCGCGGCCGCCGGCTCCTCCGGCGTCTGGTCGCCCCGCTCCTCCGGCGTCTGGTCGCCCCGCTCCTCCGGCGTCTGGTCGCCCGGTGCCTGCTCGCCTGACGTCTCGTCGTCCGGTGGCTGCTTGCCTGACGTCTCGTCGCCCGGTTCGGACACGGTGCACTCCCCCACATTGAGCGATCCTCGCCGACATCATAGGGCCGCGCCGGGTGGCCACGGCGGACCCGCGACCGGGCCGCGGGGAGCGCTCGGCGAGGATCGCAGGCGTGACAGCTCCGCGCGCCACCGTTGCGGCCCTCCTCGCGCACGCCGCCGCGCGGTTCGGCGACCACCCGTACGTGGTGACGCCCACGGCCCGGCTCAGCTACGTCGAGGCGGAGCGGCTCTCGGCACGGCGGGCGCGCTGGCTGCTCGGTCGCGGGGTGGGCAAGGCGGCCCGGGTCGGACTGTTCTTCGCCAACGACGTCGACTGGATCCTGTGGTGGCTGGCGGTGTCGCGGATCGGTGCCGTCGCAGTGCCGCTGAGCACGCTCTACGCCCCCGCTGAGATCGCCAAGGTGCTGCGGCTCGCCGACGTGGGGCTGCTCATCGCGCCCGAGCGGGTGGTGCGCATCGACGTCGGTGAGCGGTTCGAGGCGGCGCTCCCGGGCCTCGCCGCGCAGCCCGCCGGCCGACTGGCCCTGCCCGACGCGCCGTTCCTGCGCGAGGTGGTGATCGCCGGGAAAACCGACCGGGGCTGGGCCACGCCGTTTGCCGCCGCCGGCGAACCGGGCGTATCCGCCGACCTGCTGGCCGCCGCCGAGGCGCAGGTGTTCCCGGCCGATCTGGCCGTCATGGTGCACACCTCGGGATCCACCGCCGACCCGAAGGGCGTGCTGCACACGCACGGCACGCTGGTGCGGCAGACGTCGACGTGGCCGGCCGCCATCCGCGCCGTGACCGGCGTCGACGGCGACGTGCGGGTGCTCTGCGCGATGCCGTTCTTCTGGATCGGCGGACTGCTGGCCGCGACGGGCGCCCTGCACGACCGGGCGACGGTGCTGACGCTGCCGCGGCTCGAACCCGGTGCGGCGCTCGACCTGCTCGAGCGCGAACGGGCCACCGGTCTGGTCGGCTGGCCGGCGTTCACGCAGCGGCTGCGCGAGCACCCCAGCTTCGCCGCGCGGGACCTGAGCTGCGCGCCGCTGTTGCGCGACGGCCCGCTGGACATCGCGATGATCGACGTCCCCGACGGCTATCCGGTGCACCGCACGATGACCGAGACCGCCGGCGGGTTCGCTCACACCGAGATCGCGATCGTCGACGGGCACGGTGGCCCGGTCCCCGACGGCACGGTCGGCGAGCTGCTGGTCCGCGGGGTGGGCGTGATGGCGGGCTACAACAAGCGCGAACGGTCCGAGACCTTCGACGCCGACGGCTGGTACCACACCGGCGACCGGGTGTACCGCCGCGCCGGCGACCCGCGGCTGTTCTACGTCGGGCGCACCAGCGAACTCATCAAGACGGCGGGCGCCAACGTCTCCCCGCTGGAGGTCGAGGCGGTGATCGAGGCGCTGCCCGAGGTGGCGCAGTGCCTGGTGGTCGGCGTCGAGGACCCGCGCCGCGGCGAGGAGGTGTGCGCCGTCGTCGTGCCGGCGGGCCCGGACGCCGACCTGGCTCGGATCGCCGCCCACGCCCGCCGCGAGCTCTCGTCGTACAAGGTGCCGACCCGCTGGGTGGTGACCACGAGCGACCGGCTGCCGACCTTGCCGAGCGGCAAATTCAGTCGGCGGGCGCTGGCGGCGCTGATCGCCGACGGCGCACTGCCGTCCCACCGGGCGGACGGCTAAGCGTCCGGGCGCTCCGGCGGCGGCTCGACCGACACCAGCTCTGTCAGCCGGCTGATGGTGAGCACCGGGATCAGCAGCGGGTTGGCGATCACCCGGATGTCCTCGGCCGAGGAGAACAGCGTGTTGATGGCTCCGCTGTCGAGGTATTCGACCGCCGTCAGATCCACCGTGACCGGTCGCTGGTCGCCGGCGCCGATGGCCTCGGTGAGCGCTCGGGCGAACTCCGCGACGTTGCTCATGTCGATCTCGCCGCTCGCGACGACGGCGACGGTGCCGTCGTCGCGACGGTCCGTGCCGATGGTGAGAGGCGTTGTCATCCGGTGATCCTCGCGAACAGGTGGACGGTGGTTCCGGAATCGTCGGTGTCAATGGTGACGTCGTGCATCAAAGCGCGCATGAGGTCCAGACCTCGGCCGCGGCTGATGTCGGGGACGTCCCGGCGCGGCTTCCACCTGCCCGAGTCGATCACGCTGACCTGCAGTCGATCGGCGTGGGCCGACGCGCGCAGCCGGATGACGCCGTCGGGCCGGTCCCGGTGCCCGTGCTCGATCGCGTTGGCCACCGCCTCCCCGGCCGCGATCAGCACGCTCTGCACCTGTTCGGCGTCGACGTCGGCCCGCGCCAGCCACCGCCGCAGCGCCGTGCGCGTTGCGGCGACGTGGCGCACGTGCGGCGGGAAGTCGATCTGCAGCGGCGCGGGCTGGCGGTAGAGCAGCAGCGCGACGTCGTCCTGGTAGCCGCCGGCGGGTTCCAGCCCGGCCATGACGGTGCTCGCCAACTCCTCCAGCGACGCCGTCCGGTCCTCGCGGACCAGCCCGGCGGCGCGTTCGATGCCCTGGTCGAGCGACTGCCGGCGGCGTTCGACGAGCCCGTCGGTGTAGAGCAGCAGGGTGGCGCGCGGCGGGATCGTCACCCGCGCCTCGGGCCGCTGGGTGTGGGTGCGGATGCCCAGCGGGATGGCGCGCCCGTCCTCCAGCGTCCGCGTGGTCAGGTCCGCCTCGACCAGGATCGGCGGCGGATGACCGGCGCTGGAATAGGTCAGCTCGCCGGTGTCGGTGTCGATCACCGCGCAGAACGCGGTCGTGCAGGACGCGCCGGGCAACCGCGCGGCGAACCGGTCCAGCCCCGACAGCGCCCCGCTCGGGCTCGGCTGTTCGAGCAGCAGGGCCCGGCACGCGCTGCGGAGCTGGCCCATGACGGTCGCGGCGGCCAGGCCGTGGCCGACGCAGTCGCCGACGATCAGCGCGATCCGGCCGTCGTCGAGGTCCACGACGTCGAACCAGTCGCCCCCGACCTGCAGCGGGCGGCTCGCCGGCTGATATCGGGCCGCGAACCCGCCGGGCAACTGCGCCGGCCCGAGGATCGCGTGCTGCAACGCCAACGCGGTCTCCCGCTGCTGATCCAGCGTGTGGACGCGCTGCAAGCCTTGACCGAGTCGACCGGCGAGCAGCGTGAGCAGCGTCTGGTCCGGCGGGCCGAACGGGCGCTGCGGGGACAGCTCGATCCACAGCACGAGCACGCCGCGCGGGTGCTGCAGGGCGATGGCGGCGGCGCTGCGGTCGACCACGTCGGCCGACAGCAGGTCGCCGTCGCGCAGCGCGCCGATCCGCTGCCGGGCGGCCGCCGGCAGGTCCGGCCAGTCGACGGGGTCGCCCGCGACGACCACCTCGGGACCGGTGGCGGCGCCCTGCGACGGGAACGTGACCGCCAGCACCCGGCGGGCCTGCCACACCCGGCGCAGTGCGGCGACGGTGGAGCGCACCGCGTCCTCGACGGTGTCGGCCTGGGCGAGCAGGTGGTTCAGTTCGGCCAGCGTGGTCTGGCGCTGCACCCGGTAGTGCTCCGCCGTGACGTCGCGCAAGGTGCCGACCGTGACGCGCCGGCCGGTGTCGGGATCGGCGGCGTGGTTGAAGCTGACCGTCACCCACAGCCGGTGCCCGTCGCGGTGGGTCACCGGCACGGTGAACGTGCCCTGTGGTTGCTCGAGCAGCAGCCTGAATCCGGCGACGACTTCCTCGTGGGCCTGCGGTTCGGCCTCGGCGTCCGGCCACCATGGCTGCACCGCCGGATAGGGCAGGCCTTCGGGCCCGTACCCGAGGATGTCGGTGAACGCGGCGTTGATCTCGATGACGGCGCCGTGCTCGTCGCAGACGAAGAACGCCTCCTGCAGCGACTCGACCAGCGCGGTGCGCCACCGGGCGTGGTGGTTGCGCAGCCGGGCGAGCTCGACGTTCACCCGGACCCGCGCCAGCAGCTCGGCGGCGGCGAACGGCTTCACCAGGTAGTCGTCGGCGCCCGCCTGCAGGCCTTCGATCGCGGCCTCCTGCCCGGCGCGCGCCGACAGCAGCAGCACCGGCGTGGCGGCGGTCCGCGGATCCGCCCGCAGCGCAGCCACCAGACCCAGCCCGTCGAGCTGCGGCATCATCACGTCGCTGACCACCAGCTCGGGCAGCTGGGCGCGCGTCACTTCCAGCGCCTGCCGGCCGTCCTGCACCGCGTCGACCAGGTAGCCGGCGCTGCTCAGCAGCCGCACCAGGTATTCCCGCATGTCGGCGTTGTCGTCGGCGACGAGCACCCGCGGCGGCGGGCCCGCCACCGACACGGGCCGCACCGCGGCGTCCGAGAGCGGGGCCGGGCTGGGCGCGCCGGTGTCGGCGCCGGGCACCCAGCGCAGCGCTTCCTGCAGATACGGCTCGGCGGCCGCGGAGGCCGCGCGCGGGGTGTCGGCGGCGGCGACGAACTCCGCGGGCAGGTGGCCGGCGCCGAACGGCAGCCGGATGGCGAAGGTGGTGCCCTTTGCTTCGGTGCTCTCGGCGGTGATGGTGCCGCCGTGCAGCCCGACGAGTTCCTTGACCAGCGCCAGCCCGATGCCGCTGCCCTCGTTCGAGCGCGAGCGGGCGTTCTCGATGCGGTGGAACCGTTCGAACAGCCGCGGCATCTCGGCGGCGGGCACCCCGACCCCGGTGTCGGCGACGGTGACGAGGGCGTGCCGGCCCTCGCGCTGCACGCGGACGGTGATCGACCCCTCGAACGTGAACTTGAGCGCGTTCGAGACCAGGTTGAGGATCACCTTCTCCCACATGTCCTGGTCGATGTACACCGGTTCGTCCAGGGGCGCGCAGTCGACGACGAGCTGCAGCCCGGCGCGGTCGGCGGCCGACCGGAACACGCTCGCGAGGTCGCCGGTGACCGCCGCCAGGTCCACCGGGCGGTAGTGGGCCTGCATCCGGCCGGCCTCGATGCGCGAGAAGTCGAGCAGCGTGTTGACGAGCTTCGACAGCCGCAGCGCGTTGCGGTGCACCACCTCCAGCTCGTCGCGGTCGCCGTCGTCGGCGACCCGCGTCCGCAGTTCGGACACCGGGCCGAGGATCAGCGTCAGCGGCGTGCGGAACTCGTGGCTGATGTTGGAGAAGAACGCCGTCTTGGCGCGGTCGAGCTCGGCGAGCTCCTCCGCGCGGCGCTGCTGCGCCCGGTAGCTGCGGGCGCTGCCGATCTCGGCGGCGAGGTGGCCGGCCACGAGTTCGACGAAGCCGCGGTAGCTCTCGTCGAACGGCCGGTAGCAGTTGAGCGCCGCGACGAAGAACCCGTAGGAGTCGGCGCCCTGCTGCACCAGCGGGATCACCAGCGCCTGCAGCGGCGGGTCCGGCCAGTCGCCGGTGGGCGCGCCGGCGAAGCGCTCCGCGCTCAGGTCGACCAGCGTGCCGCCGACCTCGACGCCGACCGGCCAGATCGGATCCTCGGCGGGCAGCGTCGCGGGCGCGAGCCGGTGGCCCGCGGCGATCCCGGACGCGGCGGCCAGCCGCGCGACCCCGGCGTCGTCGTAGAGGTAGGTCAGGGTGAACGGCAGGTCGCGCAGGTTGCGCCCGAGCTGGTCCGCGGCGGCGGCGAGCAGCTGCCGCTCCGACGGCAACACGCTGGGATCGGACCCCAGGTCGCGCAGCGTCGCCAGCCGCCGCTCGCTGATCACCTGTTCGGTGACCTCGCTGACCACGCACAACATGCCGACCACCCGGCCGTCGTCGTCGTGCAGCGGGCTGTAGGAGAAGGTGTGGTAGGTCTCCTCGGTGTAGCCGGACCGCCGCAGGAACAGCCGCAACCCGGCGTCCCAGGTGGCCTCGCCCGTCGACAGCACGCGGTCGATCCGCGGGCCGATGTCGTCCCAGATCTCCGCCCACACGTCGCTGGCGGGCCGGCCCAGCGCCCAGGGATATTTGCTGCCCAGGGTGTCTCGCCGGTACGCCGCGTTGCAGAAGAAGGTGAGCTCGGGACCCCACGCCATCCACATCGAGAACCGCGACGACAGCAGGATGCTCACCGCGGTCTGCAGGCTCTGCGGCCAGGTGTCCGGCGGGCCGAGCGGCGTGGCCGACCAGTCTACCGCCGCCAGATCGCGGCCGACCTCGGGATCGGCGCCGAACAAGTGGTTGCCGGCCGACCGGCCGTCACCATCGCCAACAGGCACCCGAGTCCCTTCGACGAACCAACCGAGGTGTGGCAGCGGCGGAGTCCGGGCGGTCAGTGCTGGAGGCGGCCGCTCCTTATCACCGTACCGCGCCGCGGCGGACGTTCGGCGATCGCTGCGAGGTCAGCGCCGCTTGTCGCGCACCCGGTACGTCGAAGGCCACGACAGCCGGGTCTCGTCTCCCACCAGCGGCGTCCCTTTGCCACCGACCTTGACGTCGTAGGCCTCTTTGCCCGGGCCGACTTCACGATCGGCATGCTGCTGCGCCAGGTAATAGAGCTGGTCGATCTCCGCTTCCGCGAAGGCGACGAAGGTGGTGTTGCGCACGGCGTCGCCCAGCCCCGCGGTCATCCGGTCCGGCAGGATCCGCGACAGCAGCGCGGCGACGCCGAGCAGGCTGTACGGGATCACCCAGTAACAGCCGACCGACAGCGGCGTGCGGGTGTCGAGCAGGGTGGCGTCGCCCTGCACGATCGGGGGGATCGCCGCCGAGACCGTCATCCCGGCGAACGCCGCCACCCACACCCAGGTGAGGACGGTGACGATGCGGGCGAAGACGTCGGTCTTCACGATGTCGGCGGGCTGGCCCGCCTCGGCGAACTCGCGGACGAACGGCTTGCCGGCCAGCAGGCTCACCAGCGCTACGAGGAAGATCCCGAAGGTGCCCAGCGGCTGCAGCCAGCGCTCCAGGAAATCCTGGCCGACCACCAGGGTGAGCACGGTGAGCACCGCGAACACTGCGACGGTGCCGATCTCCAGGATGGCGCCGGGCGCCCCCCGCCGCCGCCCGATCACCAGCGCTGCCACCGCCATCGCGAGCGCCACCGCCACCGCCGCGGTGAACGGCACGTTGCCGACCAGAACCCAGTAGACGATCCACGGCGCGAAGCCGATCAGCACACCCATGGCGCGAGAGTCTAAAGGTCTACCGTTGCACCGACGGGAAACTGCGGCGTGGTGGTCGGCGACCTACGCTCGCTGGTGTGTCGGAGGCGGATCGGCGGCGGTGGGACTCCCGCTATGCCGACCGCCCGGCACCGGCCGTCGGCGCGGTGGCGCTGCCGCCGGAGTTCCGGCCGTTCGCCGCGCAGTTCCCGGTGGCCGGTGTCGCGCTCGACCTCGCGTGCGGTGACGGGCTGGCCGCGGTCTGGCTCGCCCGCCGCGGCCTCACCGTGCTCGGGGTGGACGTTTCGCCGGTGGCGATCGCACGGGCGGCGGCGCTGGCGCAGCGGTGCGGCGTCGCGCAGCGTTGCCGGTTCGCGGCCGCCGACCTCGACGACGGCCTGCCCGCCGGGCCCGCCGCCGATGTGATCGTCTGCCACCGGTTCCGCGACCGCCGGCTCGACGCGGCGATCGTGGGCCGGCTGGCGTCGGGCGGGCTGCTCGCGGTCAGCGCGTGCAGTGAGGTCGGTGCGGCGCCCGGCCCGTTTCGCGCGCGGCCCGGCGAGTTGCGCCGGGCGTTCGCTTCGCTGCGGGTGCTTGCCGGCGGCGAGGCCGACGGCGCGGCGTGGCTACTGGCGCGCCGCTGAACCGAGAGCGCCGTCGAGGTGACCGCCTTCACCGATGGCGTGGCAGCCGGAAGCCGCCGCCCTGAGACCGTCCGTCGAGCGCGAGCAACGTCAGCGCCATCACCGACAGCGCCCCGACAAACACCGGCACGACCACGTCGCCGCCCGCCACCAGCACCACCCCGACGAGGCCGACGAGCAGGAGGGCCGGCACCGCCAAGATCATCATCGCGCTCCTGTCCGTTCGCCTCCGGGACCGTGCTGCTCGGGTACCCGGAGATCCACCGGACATATCGCGGGCCCGCCGTGCGATATTCCGCCCGGCGCGCTGATGCGCGCGGGCCTGCTACCCGATGATGCGCACCAGGTAGGGCGTCATGCCGTCGAACCGCACCGGTGACACCGTGACGGCCGGGTCCGTGGCCTCCACCATCTGCTGGTTGCCGACGAAGATCGCGACACTTTGGGTGCCCTGCGGACCGTAGAAGATGAGGTCGCCCGGCAGCGCCTGGGACGGCAGGATCTTGCGGCCCATGCGGTACTGGTCAGCGGAGGTGCGCGGCATCGCTATGCCGGCGCCGGCGAAGGCGTAGACCACCAGGCCGGAGGCGTCGAACCCGGCGACGCCCGGGGCGGCGGGTGCGACGAGCGGATCGGGCGCGGGAGCCGCGGGCCTCGGACGGGTGGGGCCGGTGGCGTCGCCGCCGCCGTAGACGAACGGGACGCCGCGCTGCGAGAGTGCCCGGGACAGCACCAGCTCGACGGCGCGCTGCTGAGCGGCGGGCCGCGTGAGGGGGTTCGCGGTGGCCGATCCCGGTGTCGTCAGGACCAGCAGCGCTCCCAGCAGCATCGCTGCGCCGCGCCGGAGCGCCCCCCGAGGAACACCCGCAACTGTAATCACGGCGTTCACTTCTACAACACCGCCGGCCCAGCTGTCAGTGCCGCGGCGGGGTCGTCGTGAAGCCGATGCCCAAGCGTGCCGAAACGGTGACGTCACCGCCGCGGTGACGTCACTGCACCCGGCGTCAGGACGCCGCGGCGATGGCGGCGTCGTAGTCGGGTTCCTGGCCGATCTCCGGAACCAGCTCGGTGTAGGCGACGTTGCCGTCGGCGCCCACCACGACGACGGCGCGGGCGAGCAGCCCCGCCATCGGGCCGTCGGCGAGCGTCACGCCGTAGTCGTCGCCGAAGCTGCCACGGAACGCCGACGCCGTCGTCACGTTCTCGATTCCCTCGGCGCCGCAGAACCGCTTCTGCGCGAACGGCAGATCTTTCGACACACACAGCACCGCCAAGCCGCTGTCGACGGCACGCTCGTTGAACGTCCGCACGCTCGTGGCGCACACCGGCGTGTCCACCGACGGGAAGATGTTGAGCAGCAACGGCTTACCGCGGAACTGTTCGCTGCTGACGGTCCCCAGGTCGGTGCCGGTCAGCGTGAACGCCGGCGCCGGGGAGCCGATGGCGGGCAGGTCGCCGACCGTGTTGATCGGATTTCCACGAAGCGTTATCTGTGCCATGGCCGACAGTCTGCCAAGCAGGTGCTCAGCCTGTGGCCCGGGGGCACCACCTCATTAGAATCACCGCGTGCAGACTGTCGCCTCCCCCATCGCCGATACCGCAGCGGCCGGCTCATGACGCC
Organism: Mycobacterium sp. MYCO198283; assembly: GCF_021213805.1. Classification (GTDB taxonomy): domain Bacteria; phylum Actinomycetota; class Actinomycetes; order Mycobacteriales; family Mycobacteriaceae; genus Mycobacterium. The sequence continues at coordinate 198,584 of NZ_JAJQJI010000006.1, read as the reverse complement.
GGCGATCGGCGCGGCCGACCCCGAGGCGTGGTCGACGGCGCTGTGGCACGACATCGCGCCGATCATGGCGGCCATCCACGCCCACCCGTTCGTCGTCGGCCTCACCGACGGCAGCCTCGACGACCGGGCGTTCGCCCACTACGTCGCCCAGGACGTCCACTACTTGCGGGACTATGCCCGCGCGCTGGCCATCGTCGCGGCCAAGGCGCCGGCGCCCGCCGACACCGCGATGTTCGCGCGGCACGCCGCCGAGGTTTTCGACGTCGAGCTGGAACTGCACAGCAGCCTGCTCCCCCGGCTCGGCGTCGACGCCGCGGCGCTGGAGGACACGGCGCCGTCGCCCACGACCCGCGCCTACTGCAGCTACCTGCTCGCGACCGCCTACGGCGGCAGCTTCGCCGACGGGCTCGCCGCGATCCTGCCGTGCTACTGGATCTACGCCGAAGTGGGGATCGCGCTGGCGCGCAACGGCTCTCGCGACGACCGCTACCAGGCGTGGATCGACAGCTACGGGGGCGACGAGTTCACCGCCACGGTTGCGGAGGTATTGGCGCTCACGGATCGAGTCGGCCCGACGCTCACCGCCGCCGACGAGGCGGCGGCCCGCGCGCACTTCGTCACGACCGCCCGCTACGAGTGGATGTTCTTCGACGCGGCGCTGCGGCGGGAGAGCTGGCCGGTCTAGCCGCCGTCGGGCTGGAAGCTGGTGAGGCAGAACGGATGTCCCACGGGGTCCAGCAGCACCCGGTGCACCTGCGGCGACGGCTGGTGCGGCGCCTCGCGGGCGCCGAGGCGCACCGCCGCCTCGACCGCCGCCGGGAGGTCGTCGACGGAGATGTCGAGGTGCAGCTGCTGGTGCTGCGGGCCGCCCGGCCAGTTCGGCGGCGTGTAGTCGTCGACCCGCATGAACGTCAGCATGACGCCGGCGCCGACCAGCGCGATCACGCTGCGGTCCGGCCGGGCGTAACCCTCCTGCAGGCCGAGCAGGTCGCGGTAGAACGGCGCCAGCGCGTCGGGGTCGGGGCAGTCGACCGAGACGGAGACCAGGGTGCCGACGGGTGAGCTCACGGGCGCGTCAGACCTTCTTCGTGGTGCCGTAGTAGGCCAGGATCGCGTCGCCCTCCGGGGTCGACCTGGTCAGAAACGAGTACGACCGGATGAAGGACTCCCCCACGCAGCCGTCGATCTTGACGCGGAAGCCGGTCAGCTTCACCCAGGGCGCGGCGCCGGTGAACTCCTTCTTCGACACCGACACGATGTTGACGATGCCCGGCTTGAGGCCCAGCGCGATGCTGCCGCTCACCGGCGTGCTGACCACCGGGAGCAGGCCGTCCAGCCCCGGCGACGCGACGTCGATCCCGGCCAGTCCGACCGACGAGGTGATGCCGGCGGTGCCCGCGAGCGTGACGCCCTGCGACGTGCTCATGTCGATGCCGCAGCCGATCTGGTAGCCGACCTCCAACACCCCGTGCGGCGGTTGGTCGGATTGCGGTCCGCTCAATTCGCCGTTCCAGGTGCCGCCGACGACGTACTCGCGCGACGACAGCGCGGTGGTCAGCGGCGGAACGTTGCGCTGCGTCTCGTCCTTGGCCGAGAGCGTCAGCGTCGCGCCGTCCGGGGTGTCGGTGGTCGCCGGGGGCGGCGACTCGACCAGGCCGTCGTCGGCGGGCTCGGCGGCGACGGCTCCGGGGTCCGGCTCCGCCGCGGCGACGGGGCTGACGACGCCGCACAGCAGCAGCCAGCCGGTGAGCAGCACGAGCGCACGGATCACCACCGGCGGACCCCTTCTTCCCGGCGCGACAGCCAACCCTGCGCAGCGACGCGGTGTTCAATTGCTACCACGCGCCGGATCGCCCGCGAGGGCCGGTTGCCCAAACCGGAGGTGCGGTCAGCCGCCCGGCGGCGACCAATGCACCACCTTCACCTGCGTCATCTCGTCGAGCAGCTCGGGACCGAACCCGAAGCCGCTGCCGCTGGCGCGCCGCGGTTGTGACGCGCCGCCGGGCGCCCCGCCGAAGACGGCGTTGATCTTCACCGTGCCGACCGGCAGCGATCGCCACGCTTCCTGCGCATGGGCCATGTCGGGGGTGAGCACCGTGGCGGCGAGCCCGTAGCGGTCGTCGGCGGCCTCGCGCAGGGCGGTGTCGAAGTCGGCCACCACCCGCACCGGCGCGACCGGGCCGAACGTCTCCTCGGCGAACACCAGCATGTCGGGCGTGCAGTCGGTGAGCACGGTCGGCGGATAGAACGTGCCGGGGCCGGTCGCGGGCTCGCCGCCGACCAGGACCTGCGCGCCGGCCTTCACGGCGTCGGTCACGTGACGGTGCACGGTCTGGCGCTGCCGTTCGTCGACCACCGGGCCGATCCGCTGCGCCCAGTTGCGCGCCTCGTCGACCAGCGCCGGCACGAACGCGTCGGCCACGTCCGCGACGACGAAGATCCGTTCCACCGAGACGCAGATCTGCCCGGCGTTGGCGAACGATCCCAGCGCGGCCTGCTCGGCGGCCCACCGCGGATCGACGCCGGCGTCGACGATCAGCGCGTCGTTGCCGCCGTTCTCCAGCAGCGCCTTGGCGCCGCGCTCGGCGCACATCCGGGTGATCGCGCGGCCGGTGGCGCTGCTGCCGACGTGGGCCACCAGCGCCACCCGCTCGTCGCCGGCCAGCCGGGCACCGACCGTGGCATCGCCGTCGAGGATCTCCAGCACGCCGTCGGGCAGCTGCGCGGCGAGCAGCTCGGCGAAGCGCCGGCCCGTCGCCGGGCACCGCTCGCTGGGCTTGTGCACCACGGTGTTGCCCGCGGCCAGCGCGGCGCCCAGCAGGCCCGCGGCCACGGCCACCGGGTCGTTCCACGGCGTGAGCACCGCGACGACACCCCGCGGCTCGGCGATCATCAGGTCGGTGGCGCCCCAGTCGCCCTGCAAGCTGCGGCCGCGGTGCAGCGGCCCGAGCTCGGCGTACTGGATCAGCGTGCCCACCCCGGCCTCCACCCCGCCCAGCGAGTCGCCCCGCGGCTTGCCGGTCTCCCGCTCGTTGAGCTCGGCGAGCTCGTCGGCGGCGGCGCGGACGGCGGCGGCCGCGGCGTGCAGGGCGGCGGCGCGCTCGGCGGCCGGGGTGCGGGCCCACTGCGCCGCGGCGGCGTCGGCGCGGGCGATCGCGCCGTCACATGCCGCGTCGTCGGCGATCGGGAGCCGCGTCACCAAGTCGCCGGTGCGGGGGTCGGACACGGTCAGTTCGGCGTTTTTCGGCACGCCCGTCGTTCTACCCGACGTAGAGCTCCTCGAAGCGTCGGATCGATCGGTCGATGTCGCCCTTGACGGCGCGGGCCGCGGCGGCGCCGATCGGTCCGAACAGCGGCGCGCCGCCCAGGTCGAGCCGCACGGAGAACGCGCTGCCCGTCGCGGTGGGCTTCACCTGCATGCGCAGGCCGTACTTGGTGCCGCCGACGCCCTTGCCGGTGACGTCGAGCAGCCGGGGCGGGTCCCACTGTTGGACGGTCCAGGTGACCCGGTTACGCATGCCCTTGGCCCCGGCGACGCCGACGATCGTGGTGCCGACGCCGATCTGGTCGGGCAACTCGCCGCGCCATCCCTCGTGCATGACGAGCCAGTCGCCCAGCGCGTGCAGGTCGGAGGCCCGCTCCCAGGCGGTCTGCGGGTCGATGGCCAGCTCGCGGGACAACTCCACCTTCGCCATGGCCGGATGGTAGCGGGGGTACAACGGGTGGGGTGAGGTTCGGGTTCATCGCGCTCTACGTCGTCGGCTGGCTGGTCACCACCGTGCTGCTGCTGCGCGGCACCTTCGGCGACGACTCCCGCGGCGCTGGGCAGCGGGCGGTGCTCGGCGCCGTCAGCGTCGCGTGCGCCGTCGCCCTGGCGGCGGCCTGGCCGGTGTCCGGCTGGTTCCTGCCGATCATCCGGGCTGCGCTCGACAATCGGCAGTGAGCGGCGCCGCGACGGTCAGGCGGCTGCTGATGCCGCCACCGCCGCGATCCCCCGCCGGCGGGTCACGGTAGCCGGCGCGACGAGATCAGCCCTTCGGTGACGTCCTTGCGCAGCAGGTCGAGCATCGACCGGGCCCGCAGCGGCGCGCTGGCGGTGTGGGCGCGCTCGCTGACACCGGCGAGGAAGTCGGCGAACGCCTCCTTCGACGAGTAGCGCGGCTCCCAGCCCAGCTCGCGGCGCGCGCGGTCGCAGTTCAGCAGCGGCACCGTGAAGGACAGGTCCAGCCAGCCGCGGTCGAGATGCTGCAGCCGTGCCCGCCAGCTCAGGTCGACCAGCGTGCCCAGCACCCCGGACGGCACGTGGATCGGGCGCGCGCCCAGCACCTCGGCGATGTCGGCGCGCGACATCGGCGGTTCGGCGGCGAGATTGAACGGTCCGGTGGCGCCGCGCTCGACGGCCCGGGCGATCGCGTCGGCGACGTCGTCGGTGTGGATGAGCGGCAGGCACAGCTTGCGGTCGATCGGCAGCACCGGCAGCAGCGGCACGATGCCCATCGGGACGTAGGCCGGCAGCGTGTAGCGCAGCAGTCCGCTGGCCGCGGCGCGCTGCAGGATGAAACCCGGGCGGAACCGGGCGATCGGCACGCCGTCGCTGCCGTGGGTGCGTTCGTAGTCGTCGAGCAGCGCTTCGGCCTCGGCCTTGTGGCGGCTGTACCACGACGTGGTGATGCCGGTGGCCGGCCAGGACTCGTCGACGCGCTGCCCGTAGCGGCCCGCGGCGTAGGCGCCGACCGACGACATGTGCGTCAGGTGGCCGACCTTGGCCCGGTGGGCGGCGTCGAGCACCGCGGTGGTGCCGCCGACGTCGACGCGGTGCAGGTAGTCGCGGTCGTGGGTCGGCTGGAAGCCCCACACCAGGTGGACGACCGCGTCGGCGCCGGCGAAGATCTCGGTCAGCCGGTCGGCGGTGTCGGGCTCCGACAGATCCTGGGAATGCCATTGGACGTCGGCGTAGACGTCCACCGGTTCGGGTGGACGCCGCACCACCCCGACGAGCTCGTGGTGCTGTCCGGAGTTGACGAGGCGACGCAGCAGCGCGGTGCCGACGTTGCCGCTGGCGCCGGTGATGACGATGCGCATGGGGAACCTTCCGTCCTTGGGTGTCAGCACTCTGGTGCCCGACGCCGCCGCCGCTAAACACCCGCGCCGGTGGCCGCGACGGGCAAGACGGGGGTCCGGGGCGGTCAGATTCGGCCAAAGTCTTGACCAGATCCAGTTAAGTGCGACATATTCGTGGCGTGCCCTCGCCCACGGAACTCGCCGACAAGCTACGTTCCGCGAGCCTTCGGGTGACCCGCCCTCGGGTGGCGGTGCTCGAGGCCGTGCACCATCACCCGCACGCCGACACCGAGACGCTGTTCGGCGTTGTCCGCCAGACGCTGCCGGACGTGTCCCGCCAGGCCGTCTACGACGTGCTGAACGCGCTCACCACCGTCGGCCTGGTGCGCCGCATCCAGCCGTCGGGCTCCGTCGCGCGCTACGAGTCCCGCGTCGGCGACAACCACCACCACGTCGTGTGCCGGTCCTGCGGTGTGATCGCCGACGTCGACTGCGCCGTCGGCGAGGCGCCCTGCCTGACGGCTTCCGACGGCGCCCCGCAGGGTTTCGCGATCGACGAGGCCGAGGTCATCTACTGGGGCCTGTGTCCCGACTGCGCCGCCGCCCGATGACCCGTGTGATCGACAGCTCAACACCGAAATATGGAAGGGAAGTCCGTGTCATCTGATACATCCGACGCCAAGCCCCCGCTGCCCGGGGCGACCACCCACAGCAGCGGAAGCGAGAGCGAGAACCCGGCCATCCGGTCGCCGCAGCCGACGCCGCACCGGCCGCGCACCAACCAGGACTGGTGGCCCAACCAGATCGACCTGTCGGTGCTGCACGCGCATTCGCCGAAGGGCAATCCGCTGGGCGAGGACTTCGACTATGCGAAGGAGTTCGCGAAGCTCGACGTCGAGGCACTCAAGGCCGACGTGATGGCGGTCATCAACACGTCGCAGGACTGGTGGCCGGCCGACTACGGCAGCTATGCGGGCCTGTTCATCCGCATGAGCTGGCACGCCGCGGGCACCTACCGCACCTACGACGGGCGCGGTGGTGGCGGCCAGGGCATGCAGCGTTTCGCCCCGCTCAACAGCTGGCCGGACAACGCCAACCTCGACAAGGCTCGCCGGCTGCTGTGGCCGGTGAAGAAGAAGTACGGCAACAAGATCTCCTGGGCGGACCTGCTGGTGTTCGCCGGCAACGTGGCCCTGGAGTCGGCGGGCTTCGAGACCTTCGGCTTCGGCTTCGGTCGCCCCGACTTCTGGGAGCCCGAGGAGGTCATCTTCGGCGAGGAAGAGGAGTGGCTCGGCACCGACAAGCGCTACGCCGGCTCCGGTGACGGCGCGCGGGAGCTCGAGGAGCGCTACGGCGCCACCACGATGGGCCTCATCTACGTCAACCCCGAGGGTCCCGAGGGCGAGCCGGACCCGCTCAAGGCCGCGCACGACATCCGCGTCACGTTCGGCCGCATGGCGATGAACGACGTGGAGACCGCCGCACTGATCGTCGGCGGGCACACGCTGGGCAAGACCCACGGCGCCGGTGACGGCGACCTGGTCGGCCCGGAGCCCGAGGGCGCACCCATCGAGCAGCAGGGCCTGGGCTGGAAGTGCGCGTTCGCCTCCGGCAAGGGGCCCGACACCATCACCAGCGGCCTGGAGGTGGTGTGGACGGACAAGCCGACGCAGTGGAGCAACCGCTACCTGGAGCTGCTGTACGGCAACGAGTGGGAACTGACCAAGAGCCCGGCCGGCGCCTGGCAATTCGAGGCCAAGGACGCCGAGCCGATCATCCCCGATCCGTTCGGCGGCCCGCCGCGCAAGCCGACGATGCTGGTCACCGACCTGTCGATGCGGTTCGACCCGATCTACGGCGAGATCACCCGGCGCTGGCTCGACCACCCCGAGGAGCTCGACGACGCGTTCCGGCGGGCCTGGTACAAGCTGCTGCACCGCGACATGGGCCCGATCACCCGCTACCTCGGCCCCTGGGTGCCCGAGCCGCAGCTGTGGCAGGACCCGGTGCCTGCGGTCGACCACCCCGCTGATCGACTCCTCCGACATCGCCACGCTCAAGGAGCGGCTGCTGGGCGCGGGCCCGAGCACCACCGCGCTGATCAAGACGGCATGGAACTCCGCGGCGAGCTTCCGCAGCACCGACAAGCGCGGCGGCGCCAACGGTGCCCGGATCCGGCTCGAGCCGCAGCGCAGCTGGGAGGTCAACGAGCCCGCAGAGCTCGAGACCGTGCTGGCCGCGCTCGAGCGGGTGCAGCAGGAGTTCAACGCCTCGGCGACCGGTGGCAAGCGGGTGTCGCTGGCCGACCTGATCGTGCTCGCCGGTACGGCCGCGGTGGAGAAGGCCGCCAAGGACGCGGGCTTCGACATCACGGTGCCGTTCGCGCCGGGCCGCACCGACGCCACGCAGGAGAACACCGACGCCGAGTCGTTCGCGGTGCTCGAACCGCGTGCCGACGGGTTCCGCAACTACGTCCGTCCCGGCGAGAAGGCGCAGCTCGAGGAGCTGCTGTTGGAGCGCGCCTACTTCCTGGATGTGACGGCGCCGGAGCTCACGGTGCTGATCGGCGGGCTGCGGGCACTCGGCGCCACCTACGGCAACAGCAAGCACGGCGTGTTCACCGACCGGCCGGGCGTGTTGTCCACCGACTTCTTCGTCAACCTGCTCGACATGGACACCGAGTGGAAGGCGTCGGAGACGCTGGAGAACGTCTACGAGGGCCGGGACCGCAAGACCGGTCAGACCAAGTGGACCGCCACCGCCAACGACCTGGTGTTCGGGTCGCATTCGATCCTGCGGGCGCTCGCGGAGGTGTACGCACAGGACGACAACCACGAGAAGTTCGCCAGGGACTTCGCCGCGGCGTGGGCCAAGGTCATGAACAACGACCGGTTCGACCTGCACCGCTGATCACCGGCACCACGAACCGGCACCCCGTGAGCGCATCGGCTCGCGGGGTGCCGGCCTTTTTCCGGCCGGGGCCGGCGCGGGCCGTCGATTCCCGGGCTCGCGCGATCCCCCGGTATTGTCGCCCTGTTGTCACTCGAGCAGAAGGTCACGCGACCGGGGTGAACGGACCTGTTAAGGACGTGATGGCCGATGCTCGCCTCGCATGACCCCTCGGTGGCAGCCATGCCCGCGGTGGAAGTGTCCCGGAACTTCGGCCGCGAGCCCCTGGCGTTGTTACTGGTCGAGGACGATCGCGGGGACGCGCTGCTGGTCGAGGAGTTGATCGCCGACGCGGCGGCGGATATCCGGGTGCTGTGGGTGTCGACGCTGACGGACGCGGAGAGACAACTGACGACGGCGCGGCCGGACTGCGTGCTGCTGGACATGAATCTGCCCGACGCCAACGGCATCGAGGCGCTGAACCGGGTGGCGCAATGCGACCCGACCATTCCGATCATCGTGCTCACCGGTCATTCCGACGAGCACTTCGGCATCTCGGCGGTGGCGTCGGGTGCGCAGGACTACCTGGTGAAGGGCCGCGTCGAGCCCGAGATGCTGCGCCGCTCGCTGCTCTACGCGATCGAGCGCAAGCGTCACGAGCTGACGGCCGTGGACCTGCATGCCAGCCGGCTGCGCTCGCAGGAGAACGCCCGGCTGGAGCGCGGCCTGCTGCCCTCTCCCCTGCTGCTCGACGATCCCGGCGTCGACATCGTCGCGCAGTACCGACCCAGTCGGCAGCATGCGCTGCTCGGCGGCGATTTCTACGACTTCGTGCAGACGCCGGACGGCACCGTGCACGTGATGGTCGGCGATGTCGCCGGCCACGGCCCCGACGAGGCGGCGCTGGGCGTCGCGCTGCGCATCGGTTGGCGCGCCCTGACGTTCGCGGGCCTGCGCGGCAACGAGCGGATGCGGCAGCTCGAGCGCATCCTGCTCGCCGAACGCCCCGGTCGCGGCATCTTCGCCACCGTGCTCAGCCTCGCGTTCTCCCCCGACAGCCGCAAGTTCACCGCCGTGCGCGCCGGGCATCCCGGCATGCTGCTGCACAGCCCGACGTCGGTGGAGTGGCTGGAGCCGGCCGCCGGCCCGGCACTGGGCCTCAACGGCACGAACTGGCCGACCAACGAGCTGGAGCTGCCGGCCGGCCACGGCATCGTGATGCTCACCGACGGGTTGTTCGAAGGGCATTCGGGCCGCGGCTCGGAGCGGCTCGGCGAGGAGGGGCTGCTGCAGCTCGCCCGCCAGCACGCCGCGCTGCCCGCCGCCCAGTTCGTCAACTCGCTGATCGACGAGGCGGAGCGACGCGCGCAGGCGGTGGGCGGCACGTCGGACGACATCGCGGTGATCCGCGTGGAGCGCACCCGATGAGCCCCTTGGTGAGGCGTCCGGCGGTGCGCCGACCGCAGGGCCGGCGGCTGACGGTGCAGGGCTGGGTCAACGTCGTGCTGGCCGTCATGGGCATCCTGGTGCTCGGCGGCGCCGTCACCGGCGCCGTGCTGCTGAACCGCACGGACGACGTGTCGCGTGAGCTCAGCGAGAACATCCAGCCGTCCCGGGTCGCGGCGTACCAGATGCAGGCCGCGATCCGGGATCAGGAGACCGCCGTGCGCGGCTACGTGATCGCGGGCCAGCGCCAGTTCCTGACGCCGTATTACGTCGGGCAGCGGGCGGAGCAGGTCGCCGCCGCCGACATCCGCGCCCGGGTCCAGGACCGGCCCGACCTGCTCGCCGACGTCGACGCCATCACCGACGCCACGAAGCAGTGGCGCGCCGAATACGGCGAACCGCTCATCAAGGCCGTCACGCCGGGCGCGCCGTTCGTGGTGAACACCGAGTTCGCGGATCGCAGCAAGGCGGACTTCGACGAGATCCGGGCGCTGTTCGACGAGCAGAACCGCCATTTGTCGAACGCGCGGCAGGCCGGCTTGGACCGGCTGGAGCGCCTGCAGGGCTGGCGCGACACGGTGCTGCTGAGCATGGTCGCCGCCTTCTTCGTGACCGCGCTGCTCCTGGCGGTGCTCATCCGCAAGGCCGTCACCCGCCCGCTGGAGGTGTTGGCCGCCGCGTGCCGGCGCAACACCGAGGGCGACTTCGACGAGCGGATCCCGGCTCGCGGGCCGCGGGACCTGCGCGCCATCGCGACCGACGTCGAAAACATGCGGCAGCGCATCGTCGACGATCTGGCCGCCGCGCGGGCCGCGCAGCTGCTGCTCGACGAGCAGGCGGTGGACCTGCGGCGCTCCAACGCCGAGCTCGAGCAATTCGCCTACGTCGCCTCGCATGATCTGCAGGAGCCGCTGCGCAAGGTCACGGCCTTCTGCCAGCTGCTGGAGAAACGCTACGGCGACAAGCTCGACGACCGCGGCGTCGAGTACATCAACTTCGCGGTCGACGGCGCCAAGCGCATGCAGGTGCTCATCAACGATCTGCTGACCTTCTCGCGGGTGGGCCGGCTGAACTCCACCGAGATCGAGGTCGATCTGGGCGCCGCGCTCGACGCAGCGCTGTCGAACCTGTCGACCGCCATCGAGGAGTCCGGTGCGCAGCTCGTGCGGCCGGCCGAGCTGCCGAAGGTGCAGGGTGATCCGACCCTGCTGGCGATGCTCTGGCAGAACCTGATCGGCAACGCCGTGAAGTTCCGCCGCCCCGGCGAGACGCCGCGCCTCACGATCGAGTGCGAGGCCGCCACGGGTCCCGGCGACGAGGGCCCCGAGTGGCTGATCACGTTGTCGGACAACGGCATCGGCATCTCCGAGGAGTTCGTCGAGAAGGTTTTCGTCATCTTCCAGCGGCTGCACGGCCGCGACGCCTACAGCGGCACCGGCATCGGGTTGGCGCTGTGCAAGAAGATCGTCGAGTTCCACGGCGGCACCATCTGGATCGACACCGACTACACCGCCGGCACCCGCTTCCGCTTCACCCTCCCCATGCCCGACACCACCTCCGCCGCGTCGACCCCGCCGCACCAGCCCGCGGCGGCCCTGGAAAGGAGCCCACTGATGGCGTACGAAACCCGGCCGATCGACGTGCTGCTGGTCGAGGACGACCCCGGCGACGAGCTGATCACCCGGGAGGCGTTCGAGCACAACAAGATCAGCAACACGCTGCACGTCGCCCACGACGGCGAGGAGGGGCTGGACTTCCTGTACCGGCGGCACCCGTACGAGAACGCGCCGCGCCCCGACCTGATCCTGCTCGACCTCAACCTGCCCAAGTACGACGGCCGGCAGTTGCTCGAGCGGGTCAAGTCCGATCCGCAGCTCTCCCACATCCCGGTGGTCGTGCTGACGACGTCGTCGGCCGAGGAGGACATCCTGCGCAGCTACAAGCTCCACGCCAACGCCTACGTCACCAAACCGGTGGATCTCGACCAGTTCATGAACGCCGTCCGCCAGATCGACGAGTTCTTCGTCCAGGTGGTCCGGCTGCCGCAGTCCTGAGGGCCGGGTCTTGACGACGGAGGAATATGCGCCGGGCCGCCACGCCGACCTCTACGGCGATCCCGCGGATCCGGTCGCGCTGGTGTGGCACGGCTTGCAGGCCGACAGCCGGGCGGCCGTGCGTCCGCTCGCCGAGCGCATCGCCGGCCACGGCGTGCACGTGGTGGCCGCCGACTGGAACGCGCGCGCGGCGGACCGGGGTCGAGGCGACCTGCTCGGCTCGGCGGAGTTCGCGCGGCAGCGCGGCGGCGGGGCGCTGGTGGTGGTCGGCTGGTCGATGGGCGGCGCCGCGGCGGCCGCGCTGACGTTCCGGGCGTCGGAGCTGGGCGTTCCGGTGCGGCACACCGTGTGCCTGGCCGGCGCGTTCACGGCGCCCGACCCGTTCACCGGCGCCGGGTTGGATGTTCCCGACGGCCCGGCCACGCCGTTCCTGCTGTTGCACGGCACGGCCGACGACGTGGTGCCGCCGTCGGTGAGCACCGATTTCGCGGCGTCACTGCGCGCGGCGGGGTGGGACGTGACGGTCGGCCTGCTCGACACCGACCACGGCGCCATCGCGGGCGCGGTCTACGACGCCGCCGCCGACCGGTACGACCCGGCCGAGGACGCGGCGTCGTTGGCGACGGCGGCGACGGTCGCCGAGCGGATCGCGCAGGCAGTGCTCGGCGCGTAGTCCGTCAGGCGTAGCTGCGGGCGGCCACCGGCGTCACGCCGTAGATCGGCGCGACGGCCTCGGAGGTGATCTCGATGAGCGCCAGCGGGAACTGCTCGGCCAGTTCGGCCACCGTGGCGGCGAAGAAGCGGCGCATGTCGTAACGCCACTGCAGTTCGAGCGTGCCGTCGCGGCGCAGCGCACGCACCTGCAGGGCCCGGTCGGGGTTCCAGGTGTCCTCGTCGCTCACACCGTCGGCGCGGTAGCCGAACTGGGCCTGGGCCGCCCGGTCGTGCGGGCCGCGCCGCGGTGCGGTGGCCAGCGCGCGGCGGACGGCGACGAGCGCCTCGTTCGCGGCGCTGCCGTGATGGTCGACGCAGCTGATCGTCACCGGGAACTCGGTGCCGACGGGGGTCGCGACATCGACCCGCAGCTCGCCCTCGCCGAACGTCTTGGCGACGGCGCCGGCGAGCGCCGCAAGCAGGATCTCTTCCACGGTGACCCCGAGGTACTCCCCTGCGCCGTCGAGTTCGTCGGTGAGCGGGGCGGCCAGCGGCGCGGTGAGCGTCACGATGTCGTCGGCGCGGGGCGCACCGGACGCGCTGGAGTCGGCCACCGTGAGTGTCGACGCGAGACCGGGAGCAACCATGGGAGCGACCATGAGCTCACGATACCGCCGATTCCCAGATTTGGGAGACCACTGCCAGAACTGTGACGGCACTGTCAATAACGGAGTGTCCGCTCGGTTGCTGGTCGACGATGCCCGTTAACGGAAGAGCCGCTATGGTGGGAGTCGTGCCACGGACGGACGAGAACGGCAGACAGCTCAAGGCGCTGCTCGACTACCTGCTGGACGGCGAGGTCGAGGCCAAGGACATCTACGACGCCCTGGGCACGTCGAGTAGCACGTACTACCGGCGCATCAAGGAGTCCGACTACCCCAACGCCGAGGAATTGCGGCGCGTCTCCGACCGGTTCGGGCTCAGCTACCCCGACCTGCAGATCCGCTTCGGCCTGATGAGCCGGCAAGAGGTCTACAGCTACCTGCAGTCGGCGCCGGTCACCGTTGCGGAGGCGCCGGCGGCCACCACCACCTCGACCCGCCGGAAAAAGTTGCGGGACCTTTCTCCGCGCCAGGACGCGCCGCCGCTCTAGCTATACAATTCGTTGACCACACTTCCCCCCTCGGCGAGGCGCCCGGATGGCTCTAGCGGTACTCATCGCGATCACGCTGGCGTGCATCGCGTGGAGCCTGTGGATCCGGCGGGTCACCTGGAACTGTCGCTGGGAAGTGGCCGCCACCCTCAACATCGCGTTGCAGGGCGCGGCGGTCGCGCTGATGTCGCCGCTGGCGTCGCAGACACTCGGCCCTGCGTTGCACGCGCTGACCGGCAAATGGAACCTTGAGGACTATCTGGGACACGACTGCTACATCGTCGCGGCGTCGGCCATCGTCTACAACACCCTCGGCCGGCTGCAGGACGACCACGCCATGCAGTCCACGTTCAAGCAGTACGTCGAGCGCCCGGCGACGCTGTGCATCCCGCTCCTGTTGGCCACCTTCACGTTCGGCAACGGCGCGCACGTCTACCGGGACGACTTCTTCACCGTGCCCACCGACGCCTGGCTGACCACGTACTGGCTGCTGCTGTGCGGCACGCTCATCTACCTGCTCGGCTACGGCTGGCGGGCGCTGCTGGTGTTGCGTAAGGATCCGCGGTCGCGCCGCATCGCCAACGTCTACCTGTTCGCGACCGGGTGCGGCATCGTCGCCTGCACCATCCGCATCGTCACCGCCTTCGTGCCGTCGCTGCAGCTGGTCGAGAACGGTGTGCTGGTGTGGTTCTTCGCGTGCGTGTGCGGCGCCGGGTTCGCGCTCTCCTCCGCGCAGTCCTGGCGCATCAAGACCAAGTGGTTCTCGAGCGCCGATCGCTGAGCAGCGGCCGAGGGGCCGCGGCGCCGGCGTCGCTATCGTGACGCGGTGATCGTGCTGCTGCCGCCGTCGGAGACCAAACTGGCCGGCGGCGACGGGCCACCGCTTCACTTCGACGGGCTGTCCGAGCCGGCGCTCACGCCGCTGCGCCGCGTCCTGGTCGACGAGTTGATCGCGCTGTCGGCGGACCGGGACGCGAGCCGGCGCGCGTTGACGCTGACCGCCGCGCAGGACGCGGAGATCGATCGGAACGCCGTACTGCGCACCGCGCCGACGTTGCCCGCGCTGCGCCGCTACACCGGGGTGCTGTACGACGCGCTCGACGTCGACTCGCTGTCCGGCGCAGCGCGGCACCGGGCACGCAGTCGGCTGGCCGTCGGGTCGGCACTGTTCGGGTTGCTGCGCGCCGACGACGCCATTCCTGCCTACCGGCTCTCGGCAGGCGCGAAGCTGCCCGGCGCCCCCACGCTCGCCGCCCGCTGGCGACCGGTATTGGAGCCGGTGCTGGCCCGGATCGCCGCCGACGAACTGGTGGTCGACCTGCGGTCGGGGGCCTACCGGAGCCTGGCGCGCGTGCCGGGCGCGGTGCGCGTGGACGTGGTCGCCGAGCGCGCCGACGGCAGCCGCTCGATCGTCAGCCACTTCAACAAGGCGCACAAGGGCCGGCTCGCCCGGGTGCTGGCCGGCACCCGGGCCGAACCCGGTGACGCCGCCGCGGTGGCCGCGGTGGCTCGCCGCGCCGGGATGACGGTCGAACGCGACGGCGCCGCGCTGACGGTCGTCGTCCCCGCGTAGCCGCCGGACCCGCCGTCGTCAGGCTCCGCCGGCGGGCCGGCCATCACGCCTTCGCGAGCTGCTTGGCCTCGTAGAGCCGCGCCCACTCCTTGCGCGGCCGAATCGAGACGTCGACGTCGGCGCCCTTGGCCCGCAGCGCCGCGACGGTCGCCTCGTCGCGGGGGGTGTGCCGGAACGGGTCCCAGCTGAAGAACCGGCAGCTGTTCTGCCAGGTGATCTTGTTGATGTCGGTGTCGTCGGCGCCGGCCGCGACGAGCTCGGCGTGCACCTGCTCGGGCGCGTCGGGCCAGAAGCAGTCCGAGTGCGGGTAGTCGCACTCCCAGGCGATGATGTCGATGCCGATCTCGTGGCGCAGCTTCAGCGAGGTCTTGTCGGTGACGTAGCACGCCAGCGAGTGCTCACGGAACACGTCGGACGGCAGCTTGTCCCCGAAGTCGCGGCGCAGCCACTTCTGGTTGGTGTAGTGCCGGTCGCTGCGGTCCAGGTAGAACGGGATCCAGCCGATGCCGCCCTCGGAGAACGCGAACTTCAGGTCCGGATAGTTGCGCATCGCGGGCCCCCACAGCAGGTCCTGGGCGCACATCGCCGAGACCTGCGTCGCCAGGATGATCATGTTGTCGATCGGCGCGTTCGGCGCCATGCTGATCGCGCCGAAGCCGGTGCCGATGTGTAGGCACATCACCACGTTCTCCTCGGACAGCGTCCGGAAGACCGGGCCCCAATAGTCCTCGTCGTGGTAGCTCGGCAACCCTTCGAGGTGCGGCAGCTCCGGCATCGTGACCGCGCGGCAGCCCTTGGCGGCGACCCGGCGGATCTCGCGGCACATGGCTTCCGGGTTCCACGTCGGCATGATCGCGATCGGGATGAAGCGGCCCGGATACGAGCCGGCCCACTCGTCGATGTGCCAGTCGTTGTAGGCCGACACCATCACCAGCGTCGTCTCCTCGCGGTGCATGTTGAGGTGACGAGCGGAGAAGCCGGTGAACGTCGGGAAGCACATCGACGCCAAGATGCCGTTGCGGTTCATGTCCCGGACCCGCTCGTGCACGTCGTAGACGCCGGGCCGCATCTCGGCGAAGCCGGCGGGGTCACGGCCCCACTCCTCGGGGGGCCATGACACCACCGCGTTCAGGCCGCTGACCCCCTGCGGCCGGCCCTGGTACATCCACTGGTCGACGCCGTTGTCGTCGGTGACGACGATCGGCGCCTCGTCGCGGTACTTCGCGGGCACGTGCCGCAGGAACATGTCGGGTGGTTCGACCACGTGGTCGTCGATGCTCACCAGGATCAGGTCGTCGGTCTGCATGACTCTCCTTCACACGTGTGTGACGCCGCTGCCGGCCGTGCTGGGCGAAACAGCGCACCACGGACCTGTGTCCCGTTGTACCCTGCCCGGTTGTGACCGTCTCTGCGCGTTCGGCCAATGCTTTCGCTGAACCGGCCAAAGTGATCGAGCTGCGGCGCGGTGGCCGCGCTCGCGCCGGCAGCTACCTCTACGAGGGCCATCGGCTGGTGACCGGCTGGCACTCGCACGACCTGCACCAGATCCAGTACGCGATCGGGGGGGTGGTGGAAGTGGAGACCGCCACCGCCCATTACCTGCTCCCGCCGCAGCAGGCGGCGTGGATCCCGGTCGGCCTCGAACACCAGGCGACGATGAATCCCGAGGTGCAGTCCGTCGCCGTGATGTTCGAACCGGACCTCATCCCCGACGCCGGCCGCCGCGCCCGCATCCTGGCGGTGTCGCCGCTGATCCGCGAGATGATGATCCACGCGCTGCGGTGGCCGATCGGTCGCGACGTCGGCGGCGAGGACGATTCGGTGTCCGACGGCTTCTTCCGCACGCTCGGCCACCTGGTGCTCGAGGCGCTCGATCACGAGGCGCCGCTGAGCCTGCCGGCATCGGACAATCCGGTGGTGGCGGCGGCGATGGCCTACACCAAGGAGCACCTGCAGTCGGTGACCGTGCAGGAGGTCAGCCGCGCGGTGGCGGTGTCCGAGCGCACGTTGCGTCGGCAATTCCACACCGAACTCGGCCTGTCATGGCGCACCTATCTGCTGCATGCGCGGATGCTGCGCGCGATGGCGCTGCTGGCCGCGCCCGGCCAGTCCGTGCAGGAGACGTCGACCGCCGTCGGGTTCGAGAGTCTGAGCGCGTTCACCCGGGCGTTCACGGAGTTCAGCGGCGAAACCCCGTCGGCATACCGGCGGCGGGTCGGCGCCCGCAAAGATGCCTGGCACACCACCCGAACCCCCGAAGCGGCACTAGGGTGAAGGCGAGCGCCTAGTCCTGGTCGCATACGGCCGCGCGTCGGCGGGTGAGTCCATCCGCGGCGGCACCGGTCCCGAATACTTCGAGACCGCTCCCCCGAACGCTCGAGCAGGGCAAGGAAGTCGTACTTCATGGTGGCGAAGGAGACCGCGTCGGCAGCGACCAGCGCGACGCACGATGTCGCTGCGCTCGGGCAGGTCCGCGCCGAGCTGGCCGAGGAGATCACCGCGGGGTTGGCCGGCTCGCTGAACCTGCGCCGCAGCGCACTGCGACTGTTGACGCTCGTGCGCCCGCAGCTCGCCGACTGGGCGATGCTCGTCCTGCCCGACAGCGCGACCGGGGAGCTGCTGCTCGCCGGTGGCGACGACGTGACCGCCGCCCGGGTGCTGTCGAGGGCCGCGGTCGCGCATTCGCACCTCGGCCGCGTGCTGCAGACGGGGCGCTCCGAACTGCTGCACGTCGCGCTGGACATGGCGTCGGCCGACGGGCTGTCCAGCATGGTGCCCGACGACGCGCTGCGTCGGCAGGCGGCGTCGCTGCGGCCCGCCGACGTGCTCGGCCTCGGGCTCACCGCGCGGGGCGCGACATTCGGCGCGCTCGTGCTGGTGCGCGGGCAGGGTCGCGGTTTCGACGACGACGAGGTGGCCTTCGCCGAACGGGTCGCGGCCCGCGCCGCCGTCCCGCTGGACTCCGCCCGGCTCTACGAGGAGCGGGCCCGGATCGCGGCCGCGCTGGCCGAGAGCCTGCGCCCGCCGTCCCTGCCGGCGATCGACGGGTTGCGGCTCGCGGCGCGGTATCGGCCCGCCGCCGAGCACCTGGAGATCGGCGGCGATTTCTACGACGTGCACGGTGCGGACGACGACTGGCTGTTCAGCCTGGGCGATGTCTGCGGTAAGGGCGCCGAGGTCGCTGCGCTGACCGGCCGCACCCGGCAGAGCATCCGCATGGCCGCGCACTTCGACCGCCGGCCCGCGCCGCTGCTCAGCGCGGTGAACACCGTCATGCACGAGTCCGGGGCGACGCCGTTCGTCACCGTGGTCTGCGCGCGGGTCCGCAGCGTCGCCGACGGCGGGCGCGCCGACGTCGAACTCGTGGCCGCCGGCCATCCCGCTCCGATCGTGCTGCGGGCCGACGGGACCGTCGAACAGGTCGCGGCGTCGGGGACGGCGGCCGGGGTGCTGCGCCAGGTCAGCTACCGGCCCGCGCACGTGCAGTTGCGGCGCGGCGACACCTTGCTGATGTTCACCGACGGCATCGACGAGGCGCGCGGCGCCGACGGCTTCTACGGTGTCGAACGGCTGCTGCGGCTGCTGCCGGCCTACGCGGGCGCGGCGCCGGACACCGTGTGCGAAGCGGTCGAGCAGGACGTGATCGAGTTCCTCGACGGCCACCCCCACGACGACATGGCGCTGCTCGCGGTGAGCTGCGGCACGTGACCGAGCTCCTGGTCGAGGCGCTCGCGAGCTACGACCGGGCGCTCGGCGACGGGGACACCTCGGCCGTCACCGAGCTGGTGACGGCGTTGCTCGCGGCCGGCCACGAGCCGGTCACGGTGCTCACCGAGGTGGTCGCCGCCGCGCAGCGCGCCGTGGGTGTCCGCTGGCAGCGCGGCGAGTGGACCGTGGCGCAGGAGCATGCCGCGACCGCGATGGCCGTGTCGGCGACGCGGACCGTCCGGGCGCACGCCGACGCCATCCCCGTGTCGCGCGGCGGCGTCATCGTCGCGTGCGCCGAACGGGAGTGGCACGCCCTGCCCGCGATGATCATCGAGTGCGCGCTGCGCGTCCACGGGTTCGACACCGTGCTGCTCGGCGCGTCCACCACTCCCTCGCGGCTCAATCAGCATCTGCTGGACCACGGCCCCGAAGCGGTCGCCGTCAGCTGCTCGGTACTGGGCGCGCTGCCGACCACCCGGCGTTTCATCGAGGCCAGCACCGCGGCCGGCGTGCCCATCGCCGTCGGCGGGCCGGCGTTCGGTTCCGACGACTCGCGGGCCCGCGCGCTGGGCGCCACCGCGTGGGCGCCGGACGCCCGCAGCGCGGTGGAGGTGGTGGCGGGACTGCCGGCCGTCGTCTCACCCGCCGCGCGCATCCCCGCCGCCGCGGCGACCGAAGTCGCCGCACTCGAGCTCGACCACCGCCGGCTGGTCGCCTCGATGCAGCAGCGGTGGTCGCTGCTGGCGCAGTACGCGAGCAGCGGGGACGACGCCCTGCGCGCCGCGCTCGAGGTGTCGGGGGACGTCTTGCACCAGGCGCTGCACGCGGTGACCGCCGCTGTGCTCACCGGCGACAGCCGCACGGTCACCGACACCGCGTGGTGGATCGGCGACCTGCTGGCGACCCGCGGGGTGGGCGCTTCCGCCGTCGCCGAACTGGGGCAGCTGCTGTCGGCAACGCTGCGGGATTTTCCGCTGGCGCGCGGCCTGGTCGAGGAGTTCTTCGTCGTCTCCGACGGCGCCGGTGCGGCCACCGATCGCTGACCGGCCATCCTCTATGCTCCGGCGGTAGAAAGCCGACTCAGACGAGCGTGGTGCCGACAGGAGTGCAACGACATGGCGAATCAGCAGCAGGCCGAACAGATGACGACCGGTCGGGGTTTCATCGCGGCGCTCGACCAGAGCGGCGGGTCGACGCCAAAGGCGCTGCGGCTCTACGGCATCGAGGAGAACGCCTACAACGGCGAGGACGAGATGTTCGACCTCATCCACCAGATGCGGTCGCGGATCATCACCTCGCCGGTGTTCAACGGTGACCGCGTGATCGCCGCCATCCTGTTCGAGCAGACCATGGACCGCGACATCGACGGCAAGCCGACCGCGACCTACCTCTGGGAGGACAAGCGGGTGGTGCCCTTCCTGAAGATCGACAAGGGGCTCGCCGCGGCGTCGGACGACGTGCAGCTGATGAAGCCCATGCCGCAGCTGGACGCCCTGCTGTCGCGCGGCGTCGAGAACGGCATCTTCGGCACCAAGGAGCGCTCGGTGATCGGCGGCGCCAACCCGACGGGCATCGCCAACGTGGTGCGCCAGCAGTTCGAGGTGGCCCAGCAGGTGCTGTCCCACGGTCTGGTCCCCATCATCGAGCCCGAGGTCACCATTTCGATCTCCGACAAGGCGGAGGCCGAGGACATCCTGCGCGACGAGATCACAGCGCACCTCGACACCATCCCCGACGGTCAGCGCGTCATGCTCAAGCTGACCCTGCCGAACGCCGCCAACCACTACAAGTCGCTTGTCGAGCATCCGAAGGTGATGCGCGTGGTGGCGCTGTCGGGCGGCTACTCCCGCGACGAGGCGAACGAAAAGCTGGCGCAGAACAGCGGCGTCATCGCCAGCTTCAGCCGCGCCCTCACCGAGGGGTTGTCGGCGCAGCAGTCCGACGACGAGTTCAACGCGACCCTCGACCGGTCCATCCAGACCATCTACGACGCCTCGATCGCCGGCTGAGCCGGCGTTCCGTCCGACCCGCCGTGGAGTAATGCCCGGCGGGTCGGTCGTCGTGCGCAGTGACGGACGGTTCTGCTGAGGCCGCTGTTACCGCCGGGGCTGTTGGTAGCAAACGGAATTAACGCATTTCGGGAGCGGCCGCCGCTATGGCGAGTCCGCTGAACTGCAGGTTTATCTGACGGCGCTGAAAATAACGGCTCCATGCCCTTGCGGTCGGAAGAAGTCCTAGTCAAGCGGCTCAAAGTCCGCCAGCTGGTGCAGGTGGTCGGCTTACGCTCAGTGTCCTCGGATACACGACGGGCGGACGGCGACGAATCGCAATCGGCCCGCGGGCATCCGATCCCGGCGACCCCAGCAAAGTGGTTCGCCACTAGTTCGGCGCCTGGGTCGGACGTCGAGGAGGAACACCATGAAGAAGACGATCGGCCTCATCGGCCGGGCATCGATCGGCGCCGCAGTCGTGGCGTCGGGCATGTGGCTGGGCACCACCGCCGCCGCGCCCGAGGCACAGGCCGGCCCGTGCGGCGGCGGCATGGCATTCGGCAGCGGCGGCTCGCAGTGCGATGGCAATCCGTACCCGGACGGCAGCTTCGACCGCTGCGTATCCACCTACGTGCTGGGTTTTGGTGGCTGGAACTGCTTCCGCGTGTATCCGCCCGCGCCGTAGCCGCCCTTTGCGTCCGGTGCTGTCGTGTCGATGAGACACTGCGGGCATGGGTGTCGCGATCGAACGTCCGAAGCTCGAAGGCACCGTTGCCGTCGGCGGTGACCGCCGGATCGGTTTCGCCGAGTTCGGTGACCCGCAGGGTCGGGCGGTGTTCTGGCTGCACGGCACGCCGGGCGCGCGGCGGCAGATCCCCATGGAGGCGCGGGTCTACGCCGAACGGCACCACATTCGGTTGATCGGCCTCGACCGGCCGGGCATCGGCTCGTCGACCCCCTACCAGTACGGCACCGTGCTCGAGTTCGCCGACGACCTGCGAACCATCGCCGACACGCTCGGCGTGGACAAGATGGCCGTGGTCGGGCTGTCCGGTGGCGGTCCCTACACCCTTGCCTGCGCTGCGGCGATGCCCGACCGCGTGGTGACGGTCGGCGTGCTTGGCGGCGTCGCGCCGACGGTCGGGCCAGACGCCATCAGCGGCGGACTGATGTCGCTGGGAACGCGGGTGGCGCCGCTGCTGGCCGTGGCCGGACTGCCGATCCGGTTGGCGGCGGTCGGCCTGATCAAGCTCATCGCCCCGGTCGCCGAGCCGGCGCTCTACGCCTACGCCAGCGTGTCACCGGCCGCCGACCGGCGCCTGCTGGTGCGGCCGGAGTTCAAGGCGATGTTCCTCGACGACCTGCTCAACGGCAGCCGCAAACAGCTTGCCGCCCCGTTCGCCGACATCATCGTGTTCGCCCGGGATTGGGGCTTCCGGCTCGACGAGGTGAAGGTGCCCGTCCACTGGTGGCACGGCGACCGTGACCACATCATCCCGTTCGCGCACGGCCGGCACGTCGCGTCACGGTTGCCCAACGCGACGTTCTACGAGATCCCCGGGGAGAGCCATCTGGCCGGGTTGGGCCGGGCCGAGGAGATCCTGCGGACGATGATGACCGCGTGGGACGACGCCGACGCCAATTGAGTCAGCCGTCGCGGCGCCCGCTCTGCTCCGACTCCCACTTGGCCTCGAGAGCGCGGATGACGCCGGTGCCCCGGACGTAGCGGAGCTCGAACGTCTCGCCGTCGTCGTCGTCGAAGGTGACCAGGAAGCTGTTGTCGTCGTCGCCGTTGTCGGCGTGAACGTGTACCACCTTGTAGAAGCGCTCGCCGTCGCCGCGGTCCACCGAGATCATGTCCCCGGGGGCCACATCCTCGATCCGGTCGTCGCCGGTGATGTTCGACATGCTCCGACCGTATCGTCGCCGGCCCCGTCACGCCGCGCCAGGGGTGGGCGGCCGTGGTCAGCCGACCACCGCACCGCCCTCACCGCGCAGCGCGCGGCGCAGCATGTGCAGCGCGACCGTCGTCGACCGGTCGCGTACGTCGCCGCGGTCGCCGGGCAGACGCAGCGTCCGGGTGACGGGCGCCTCGCCGGCGAGCTGCACGCTGAAGCACACGGTGCCCACCGGCTTCTCGGCCGAACCGCCGCCCGGGCCGGCGATGCCGGTGATCGCCACCGCGGTGTCGGCGCCGAACCGGGCGAGCGCACCCGCCGCCATCGCCTCGGCGACCGGTTCCGACACCGCGCCGTGTGCCTCGATCAGCGCGTCGTCCACCCCGAGCAGCCCTACTTTGGCGTCGTTCGCGTAGGCCACGACCGCGCCGGCCACGTAGTCGGATGCGCCCGCCGCCTCGGTGAGCCGTGCCGAAAGCAGCCCGCCGGTGCACGATTCGGCCGTCGCGATCCGGCGCCCGCGCAGCAGCTCCGCCACCTGGTCGTCGATGCGGGAACCGTCGTCGGAGAAGATCGCGCGGCCGTGCCGCTCGCGCAGCAGCAAGAGCAGCGTGTCGTAGCTGTCGCGGTGCGCGGGCTCGTAGCGGGTGACGACCTCCAGCTCGCCGCGCCGCAGGCAGGTGGTGATCTCCAGCGATTCGAAGTCCGGGACGGCCGTCTCGGCGTCGCGCAAGGTGGCGGCGAGCTCGGACTCGGTCAGTCCGAACATGCGCAGCGTGTGCTGGACGAAGGGGGTGCGACCGGCGATCGCCTCCTGCACGGCGGCCGTCGCCACCGCCTGCGGCCACATCGGCTGTAACTCGCGCGGCGGGCCGGGCAGCACGACGACGGTGGGACGCCCCGGAACGACGACGCCCGGCGCGGTGCCCACCGGCTCGAGGACCGTGGCGCCCGCCGGCACCATCGCCTGCTTGCGGTTGCCGGCCTGCACCGCGGCCGGATCGAGCCCGGGGAACCGCGCCGTCAGGCGCCGCAGAATGGCCGCGATCCGCTCCTCGAGCGCTTCGTCGAGCACCAGTTCGCGGCCCGCGAAGGCGGCCACCGTCGCGACGGTCAGGTCGTCGGCGGTCGGACCGAGGCCGCCGCTGGTGATGATCAGGTCGACGCCGTCGTCGGCCAGGAAGCGCAGCTGGGCGGTGATGTCCTCCGGGCGGTCACCGCACAGCGTGATGTGCGCCAGCTCGACGCCGAGCTCCAGCAGCCGGTCGGCCAGGAACGGCCCGTTGAGGTCCCGGACCCGACCGGTCAACACTTCGGTCCCGGTGATGACGATGCCCGCGCGAACGCTCACCCGACAGCACGATACGCACGCTCGACGCGGGTCCGGACGCCGGATCGAGCTGCGCCACCGCCCCATAGTCGAACATGCCTTCGAGTATGGGGCAGGGGGACGACACGCGCGGCGAACCGCCGTGCCGTCGCGATCAGCGCTTGAGCCAGCCGCTCACGGTGCCGAAGTCGCGCGAGTACGCCATCATCATGTTGTCGTGGAACAGCGTGCCGCCGCTGATGGCGTCGTCGCCCCGCCAGATGATGCGCACGCGCACCGGGTCACGCAGGTAGATGTCGACCCGCTCGTCGGTGCGGCGTCGCCAGCCGGCCGGTTCGGCGGCCTCTGCCAATTTGCGGCGTTCGTCGCTCATCGTCTCTCCTCCACGCGTCGCTCGCGTCGATGATCCCACAGCACCGGACGCCGCCGGTGTGACCGCTCCGGCGCCCGGGTATCCGCTCCGGCGATGCAGACCTTCCTGCCGTATCCCGGGTTCATCGACAGCGCGCGGGTGCTGGACCAGCGCCGGCTCGGCAAACAGCGGGTCGAGACCATCCAGGTGCTGCGGGCGCTGACGGTGCCGAACTACGGCTGGCGCCACCACCCGGCGGTCGCGATGTGGGCCGGCTACGAGGAGGGGCTGGTGCGCTACGGCCTGGACGTCTGCGACGCCTGGGTGGCCACGGGCCGGGCCGACACCTGCGCGACGACGCTGGTCACCGACCTGGCCGACGCCACCGGTGTCACCGAGGTCCGCAGCCAGGACGAGTTGGCCGCCGCCGGTGAGCTGCCGCCGTGGCTGGGTGATCCGGCGTTCCATCTGAGTCACCAGGCGGCGCTGGTACGCAAAGACCCGGAGCTCTACCGCCCGCTGTTCCCCGACGCGCCCGACGACATCCCCTACCTGTGGCCGGCGTCCGACCGCGAACGGCGCATCCCGGTCGACGCTGCGGGAGATTGACGCTCACTCCACCGGCGCGGTGACGGCTTCACCGTTGTAATCGGTCGCGCGCACCCACCCGACCGGACCGGACGTCGTCGCAGTCACCTCGACCGTCTCGCCGGGAAACACCGTGACGTAGTTGTCGGAGTACTCGGTGGGCAGCGTCTCGTCGCTGTCGGGCGCGGCGATCGCCTCCACCCGCGTGAAGAACGCGATCCGGCGGGTCGGGTTGTGCAGCGCCGTGACCACCCGCTCCCCGTCGCGGCGCGCGCGCACCTCCAAGGTCACCGGCGCCATGGTGTTCAGCGGCGTCATGTCCGCCCAGCTGCGCTGCCGCAGATCGAAAGCGGCGTCGTTGCGGGGGTCGCCGAGGTCGTCGGGCAGCTGCGACTGCCAGTACACGTTCTCGGCGAGCACCGCGCCGTCGGCGCCGACGAGCTCGCAGCGGACGAAGAACACCCGCGAATCGCGTGCCACCCGCGGCAGCCGCAGTGCCGGCATCGCCGCACCGGCATCCACATCCACCGGCGCCGACCAGCGGTCCTCCCGGACCCGCCCGCTGAGGTCGTAGACCCGGACACGCGCCCGCAACCCACGCTGGGGCGTCGGGCTCTGGTTGACCACCGACACCGCGGCGGTGCTGCGGTCGCCGGTCGCGTAGGCGTCGAACACCACCGACAGCGGCCGCAGGCCCTGTTTCGCGCCGAAGTAGGCGCCGCCGGGCCGCAGGTAGTAGTCGAAGAGGTGCCCGAAGAACGACGGCCAATGGTTGTTGAGCATCCAGTAGACGGTCATCGTGTGGGTGTCGAAGCCGCCGGCCGCGAACGCCTCGAACTGCGCCCGGGTCGACTCGTAGTGCGCCAGTTGGGCTTTCGCCGCGAACTCGGCGGCGCCGCGGGACACCCCGTAGCGGCGGTCGACCGCGCGACGGATGCTGCCGAGCGCCGCGTTGCCGGGATCGGCGCCGGCGTGGAACGACCAGGTGTCGTTGATCGGCCACAGCTTGTCCGGCGGGATGAACCGGCGCAGGCTCGCAAACGGCGGGATGTGCTCGTTGTCGCCCTGTTCGGCGGTCGCACCCCGGGTGGCCGGATAGCGACCGCTGAACCAGTAGCTCGGCGGCCGCCAGCTGTACGGGCCCGCCATCCGGATGCCGTCCCACACCGGCTGGCCCTCGGCGTCGCGCGCGAACGACGACACCGTGTCGACGGTCGGATTCGGCCAGGCCAGCTCGTCGAGCACGCGGTGGTACAGCGCCGCGACGTCGGCCGGCGGGTGGCCGTCGCTGCCGCTCGCCCACAGGAACACCGACGGATGGCTGCGCAGCATGCCGATCACCGAACGCAGGCTCGCCTCGGCGACCCGGCGGTCCTCGCCGTCCCACTGCGGCCACAGCTCCCATTGGTTGCAGCACATCCAGCCGAACATCAGCGGGATGCCGAGCGCGTCGGCGTCGGTCACCAGCTGCTCGTCGGGAAATTTGCCCTCGAAGCGCACGAAGTTCAGCCCGAGGTCCTTGACATAGCGCAGGATCGCCGTCTCGCGGGCGCGGTCCGCGCGGTACAGCAGGTCCGGAGCGTAGGCGGCGCCGCGCACCAGCATGTCGCGGCCGTTGACCCGCAGGAAGAAGTTACCGCCGCGTCCTTGCTCGGGAAAGCTGCGGTCGTCGTCGCGGTGCGCGGTGACGGTCCGGACGCCGAACCGGCTCGTCGCGGTGTCGAGGTCGAAGCCGGCGCGGGAAAACGAGATCCGCAGGTCGTACAGGTTCGGCTCGCCGAGCGTGTAGGGCCACCACAGGTCCGGGTCGGCGATGTCGAGTTCGGGATGAGCGGCGGCGTCGAACGTGACCTCCTGCTGCGCCCGCGCCGGGAGGGTGACCGGTTGTTCGACGGTGACGGTCGGGCGCCCGGGCCGGCTGATCGTCGCGCGGACCATCCCGCGCACGGCGACGGCCGAGGTGTTGCGGACGGTGGTGCGCACCGTGAGGCGAGCGCGGTCGGTGGCGGGCAGCGGCAGCTCGGTCGTCACGGCGCCGACGCCGACCCGCACCGCGCCGGTGTGGCGCAGCGTCACCGGTTTCCAGAAGCCGGCGTTGCGGTCGGCGACGAAGGACGTGCCGCGCACCGGGTTCCGGCCCGGTCCCTGGTAGCCGAGGTCGTTCCAGTTGATCCAGTCCCACCAGCTGTCGGCGAGCTCGACGCCGTCGACGCCCGGCAGCGACCGTTCCGGAATCACCCGGACTGCCAGCACATTCGGGCTGCCCGGCCGCAGATACGGGGTGACGTCGAGCTCGTGGCTGACGTGCATGCCCACCACCTGGGTGGCGTCGGCGACCCGGCGGCCGTTGAGCCACACCTCGGCGCGGTAGTTGATCCCCGCGAAGTCGAGCGTGTACAGCCCGTGCCCCGCGGGTGCGTCGAACGTGGTGCGGTACCACCAGTCCTGGCGCCAGAGATCCGGCGGAACGCGGTCGCGGAGATTGGTGCCGTAGTAGAGCTCGGGATAGGTGCCGTCATCGGTCAACGCCTGCAGCACCGTCGACGGCATGGCGGCCACCGGATGCCAGCGCGTGTCGTCGTATCCGGGCCGGCTCAGCGCCGCACCGTCGGCGCCCACCTCGGCGGCGGACTGCAGTCGCCAGCCGTCGCGCAGCTCCACCTGCCCCGCGGGAGGTTCGGGATGGGCGAAGGAGGGCAGGTCCGCGGCGCACAGCGCCAGTAGCAGGACGACGCACCCGGCCAGCACCGTGAGCCGGCGCCGCATCGCGGTCGGCCGGTCCGCTAGCGGTGCGGGACGTCGGTGACCAGTCCCCCGTCGACCACGAACTCACTGCCCGTGGCGAACGACGACTCGTCACTGGCGAGGAACACCACGAACGTCGCCACCTCTTCCGACTGGCCCGGCCGGCCGAGCGGCGCCCGCACCATGTCGTCGGGGAAGTGCTTGGTCATCGGGGTGCGGATGAAGCCCGGGTGCAGCGAGTTGACGCGGATCTTGTGCGAGCCCAGTTCGATCGCCGCGGACTTCGACAGCCCGCGCACGGCCCACTTGGTGGCGACGTACGGGTGCACCATCGGTGCGCCGCGCAGCCCCTCGATGGACGACACGTTGATGATCGATCCGCCGCCGGCGGCCTTCATGGCGTCGACCACGGCTTGCATGCCGAGGAACGTGCCGGTGAGGTTGACGTCGATCACCTTCTGCCATTTCGCCATGTCGAACTTGCCGATCTGCCCGAGCGCGACGATCCCGGCGTTGTTCACCAGCACGGTCAGCGAGCCGAACGCCTCGGTCGCGGTGGCGACGGCCGCCGCCCACTGGTCGGCGTCGGTGACGTCGAGGTGCACATAGCGCGCCGCGTCCCCGAGCTCCTCGGCCAGCACCTCGCCCTCGGCGTCGAGGATGTCGCCGATCACGACCTTCGCGCCCTCGGCGACCAGCGCCCGCGCATGGGCGGCACCCATGCCCCGCGCGCCGCCGGTGATGATCGCAACCTTGCCGTCCACGCGTCCCATGGCGGCCGAGGTTACCGCACGGCCAGAAAACTAGAACTTGTTCCAATTCGTCGATCCGCCCCGCATACTGCGGAGGATCACCACGAAGGAGTTGCCTTGACCATCCGCGTCGCGCTCGTCGGAACCGGCAACTGCGGCCGGCTCGCGCTGATCGAACTCGCCGAGCACCCGGCGTTCGAACTGGTGGCGGTCGGTGTCGCCACACCCGAGAAGGTCGGCCGTGATGCCGGCGAGCTGGCCGGCCTGGACGTCGTCACCGGTGTGCGCGCGACCGCCGGGCTCGAGGACGTGCTGGCCGCGGCGCCCGACTGCGTCGTCTACTGCGCGATGGGCGACACCCGGCTGCCCGACGCGATGGCCGACGTCATGCGCATCCTGGCCGCCGGCGTCGACGTCGTCGGTTCGGCGCCTGGCGTGCTGCAGTATCCGTGGGGCGTCATCCCGGACCGCTACATCGAGCGGGTCGAAGACGCTGCGCGGCAGGGCAACTCGAGCGTCTTCATCACCGGCGTCGATCCCGGGTTCGCGACCGACCTCCTGCCACTCGCCCTCGCCGGCACGTGCCAGCGCATCGAGCAGGTCCGAACCATGGAGATCGCCGACTACGCCACCTACGACGGCGCGACGGTGATGTTCGACGTGATGGGCTTCGGCAAGCAGCTCGGGGACCTGCCGATCCTGTTCCTTCCCGGCGTGCTGGGCATCGCGTGGGGCACCGCGATCCGGCAGCTCGGCGCGGGCCTGGGCATCGAGATCGACGACATCACCGAGTCGTTCGAGCAAGAACCCGCACCGGAGGACTTCGACGTCGCCGCCGGTCACATCGCGAAGGGCACCGTCGCCGCGCTGCGGTTCGAGATCACCGGCATGGTGGCCGGGCGGCCGGCCGTGGTCGTCGAGCACGTCACGCGGTTGCGCGGCGACCTCCGCCCCGACTGGGCGCAGCCGGCGCAGCCCGGTGGGTCGTACCGCGTCGAGATCACCGGCGAGCCGTCCTACACCGTCGACATCTGCCCGACCAGCAGCCGCGGCGACCACAACTACGCCGCGATCCTCGCCGCGGCCGGCCGCATCGTCAACGCCATCCCCGCGGTGATCGCGGCGCCTGCCGGCATCCGCACCACTCTTGACCTGCCGCTCGTCACCGGCACGGGGCGGTACGCTTCGAACTGACGCCGACTTCGGGAGTAGGGGTTGCTTGTGACCGCCACGTCGCCGGTCGCCGGCGCGGTGGCGGACATCGACGGCGGCCCCACCGGACCGCGTATCGGCGCGTTCTTCGACCTCGACGGCACGCTCGTCGACGGGTTCACCGCGATGGCCCATGCCGGCGACCGGATCCGGCGCCGGCAGGCGCACCTCGGCGAGGTGCTCGGCGTCATCGAGGCGTCGCTGCGCTACCGGTTCGGCAAGCTGCAGTTCGAGCGCCTGCTGACCCGCGCCGCGGGCTACCTGCGGGGAGAGTCGTTGGCAGAGCTCGACGAGCTGGGCGAATGGCTTTTCGCCGAGCGGGTGGCGGCGCGGGTGCTCGCGCCCATGCGCGACGTCGTCTCCGCGCACCAGCGGGCCGGCCACACGGTGGTGCTCAGCTCGTCGGCGCTGACCATCCACGCCGAACCGGTCGCCCGGTCGCTCGGGATCGACCGGGTGCTGTGCAACCACTTCGAGGTCGACGACGCCGGTCGGCTCACCGGCCGCATCGAGCGTCCCGTGATCTGGGGTGCGGCCAAGGCGGCCGCCGTGCAGCGCTACAGCGACAGCCACGACGTCGCCATCGCCGACAGCTACTTCTACGCCGACGGCAACGAGGACATTGCGCTGATGTCGGTGATCGGCCATCCGCGGCCGGTCAATCCGCGGCCCGCGCTGGCGGCCGCCGCCGTGGCGCACGGCTGGCCGGTGCTGCGGGTGCCCGGGCCGCGCAGCCGGCTGGCCGCGGTGCGCGACGCCGCCGGGCTGATCGTGGCGCTGGCGGCACGGATCGTCGGCCGCTGACGCTCAGGGCCGCGCCAGCAGCCGCACCGGGATGGCGTGCGATGCGACCGCGACCCCGCCGCCGAGGATCGGCCAGATCGGCCAGAAGTACCACGCGCCGGCGGCGAGCCCGACGCTGAGCCAGACGGTCAGCACCACGACCACCATCACGGCGTAGAGCGCCGCGTGTGCCTGCAGCGATCGGCGGGCGTGCACCCGCGCGGCGGCGTGGCGCTCGTGCCGGCGCAGCTCGGCGACGGGCAGGTCGGCCAGCAGGGCGCGCAGCTCACCGACCGTGGTGGCGTCGTACACCCGTTGCAGGCGGGCGTCGTAGTCGGCGACGCCGAGGTAGCCGAGCGTCAGGGCGTGCCCGAGCCGTTCGGCGGTGCGGCGCCGCTCCTGGTCGCCGGCTCGCGTCGACGGGTCGGCGGGCGGACGGTGGGCGGTGCGAGGCGGCAGGACGTACGGGTGACAGATCGGGGCAAGCATCGAACCCTCCTGGCTTGACAGTGACAAGTTCGATGGTGCCGCGTGGGCTTGTCACTGTCAAGATCTGGCTTGGCGGATTCTCGGCTCTGTAGGCGTTGAGCTCTACGGCCGCGGAGTACAGTTCCGAAACTGGAACACGTTTCAGTTCGCGATCTAGGAGCCCGCTGTGCACACTCCCCTCTGCGACGACCTCGGCATCGAATTCCCGATCTTCGCCTTCACCCACTGCCGCGACGTCGTCGTCGCCGTCAGCAAGGCCGGCGGTTTCGGCGTGCTGGGGGCCGTCGGCTTCACGCCCGAACAACTGGAGATCGAACTCAACTGGATCGACGAACACATCGGTGACCACACCTACGGCGTCGACATCGTCATCCCGAACAAGTACGAGGGCATGGACGCCAACCTCTCCGCCGACGAGCTGGCGAAGATGCTGCAGGACATGGTGCCCCAGGAACACCTCGACTTCGCCCGCAAGGTGCTGCTCGATCACGGCGTACCGCTGACCGACGAGGACAACGAGAGCACGCTGCGGCTGCTCGGCTGGACGGAGGCCACCGCCACCCCACAGGTCGAGATCGCGCTGCGGCATCCCAAGATGACGCTGATCGCCAACGCGCTGGGCACGCCGCCCGTCGACATGATCGAACACATCCACGCCGAGGGCCGCAAGGTCGCGGCGCTGTGCGGCTCGCCGAGTCAAGCGCGCAAACACGCCGACGCCGGCGTGGACATCATCATCGCCCAGGGCGGCGAGGCCGGTGGTCACAGCGGTGAGGTCGGCTCGATCGTGCTGTGGCCACAGGTCGTCAAGGAGGTGGCGCCGTTACCCGTGCTGGCGGCGGGCGGCATCGGCAGTGGTCAGCAGATCGCCGCCGCGCTGGCGCTCGGCGCCCAGGGCGCGTGGACCGGCTCGCAGTGGCTGATGGTCGAGGAGGCCGAGAACACCCCGGTGCAGCAGGCCGCCTACATCAAGGCGGGGAGCCGCGACACCGTGCGCAGCAGGTCGTTCACCGGCAAGCCCGCCCGCATGCTGCGCAACGACTGGACCGAGGCGTGGGAGAAGCCGGAGAACCCCAAGCCGCTCGGCATGCCGCTGCAATTCATGGTCTCCGGCCTGGCCGTCGCCGCCACCCACAAGTACCCCAACGAGACCGTCGACGTGGCGTTCAACCCGGTCGGTCAGGTCGTCGGCCAGTTCGAGAAGGTGGAGAAGACCTCGACCGTCATCGACCGGTGGGTCCGCGAATACCTGGAGGCGACCAACCGCCTCGACGAGCTGAACAACGCGGCGGTCTGACCGACGCGGGCCGTGCCGCGCCACCGGCGGCGGTGGCGCGGCACGGTAAGTGGGTGCGTCAGGGCAGGGCGGACACCGGGAAACTGCTGAGACCGGCGGGCGCCGCGATGGCGCCGGGGAGCGCGGCGGCCGGCGCCGCGGCGGCTGCCGGCGCAGCAGCCGTCGCGGCGGTCGCCGCGGGCGGCAGCGGGACGTTGCCCGGCACCAGCGAGATCAGATCCCGGGGCATCGACAGCTCGGCGGGCAGCTGTACCGGCATTCCCGGCACCGTCGGCAGCGCGATGTCGGCGCTCGGGATCAGGTTCGGCGGCGTTGCCGGGCTGGCGGCGGTGGCGGCCGGCTGTGCCGCGGAGGCCGCGGCGGGGGTGGCCGGGGCGACCGCGGGCACGTTCACCGCGGCGCTTGCCAGCGGCGGCGGTGTGGCGGGCTGGGCTGGCGCCGCCGGCGTGCCGGTCAGCGCCGAAGCGGCCGTCTGGAGCAGCTGCGGCACCGCATTCGCCGAGGTGGCGAGCTGGTTGACCATCTGACCGCCGGGAAACGCGGGAGTCGGCGGTGGTGCGGCCGGATCGGCGGCGGCGGTCGGGCTGAGCGCCAGCAGCGCCCACAACAGGCCGCCCGCGGCACCGCCCAGGATTGTCGCAACGCGTGTTCTCATCCGTGACATGGCTTTCCCATCCGTTTGCTGACCAGGTCTTGCTGCGACGGTAGTGCGTTACGCGTGGGATGGAAGTTACAGCTGTGGTGTTTTACCGAACTGTGGCCGACGAGACGCGCCGCGGTTATCGGGCGCCGGACGGGGACTCCCCCTCGGCCTCGTGCTGGCGGCGGATCCGGTCGGCGAGCGCGGCGCCGCCCGGCTCGGCCGCCACGGCGGACAGCATGCTCTCGAGCTTCGGCCGTGGCAGCAGCGGCGGCATCATCGGATCGCCGCTGTCCGCGACCGCCTCGATCACCACCGGCCGGTCCGCGGCGAACGCGGTGCGCCAGGCGCCGGCGACCTCCGCCGGGTCGGTGACGCGAATCCCCCGCAACCCGAGCAGTTCGGCATGGGCGGCGTAGGGGAACGACGGCACGGACTGCGACGGCGCGAACCGCGGGTTGCCCTCCATCTCGCGCTGCTCCCAGCTGACTTCGGCGAGGTCCTCGTTGTGGAGCACCAGCACCACGAAGCGCGGATCACGCCACTGCGGCCAGCGGTCGGCGACGGTGATCAACTCGAGCAGACCGCTCATCTGCATGGCGCCGTCGCCGACCAGCGCCACGACCGGCCGGTCCGGCGCGTGCAGCTTTGCGGCGAGCCCGTAGGGCATGGCACAGCCCATGGACGCCAGATATGCCGAGAGGTGCGCCGGCACCCCCACCGGCAGGCGCAGCTGGCGGGCGTACCAGTAGGTGACCGAGCCGACGTCCACGGCGACCTGTGCGTTGGCCGGCAGCGCGTCGGAGAGTGCCCGGACGACGCGCTCGGGGTTCAGTGCCTCACCCGGCGCCGCGGCGCGGTCGGCGGCGAGCCGATCCCAGCGGGCGCTCGCGGCGCCCATCCGGTCGGCGAAGCTGCGGTCGTCGCGCGTCCGCAGCAGCGGCAGCAGCGCCGAGAGCGCCGCCGCGACGTCACCGATCACCGGCGCCTCGACCGGATACTTGGCGCCGACCACGCGGGCGTCGATGTCGATTTGCACCGCGCGGCACTGCCCGGGCGCCGGGTAGAACTCCGTCCACGGATCGTTGCAGCCGACGATCAGCAGCGTGTCGCAGTCGCGCATCAGCTCGGCGCTGGCGGTGGTCCCGAGGTGGCCCATCACGCCGGTGTGCCAGGGCGCCGACTCGTCGAGGAGCGGCTTGCCGAGCAGCGAGACGGTGAGGCCCGCGGCCAGCCGGTCGACGACCGCCGTCACCTGCTCGGCCGCTCCCGCCACCCCGGCACCGGCGAGCACCGCGACCCGCTGCCCGGCGTTGAGCACCTCCGCGGCCCGGCGCAGCTGGTGTTCCGGCGCCGTGATCACCGGCCGCGCGACCACCGCCGGCGACGGCACGACGCCGTGGGAGTGCTCGGGCTCGTCGGGCATCTCGGCCTGTTGGACGTCGTGCGGAATGATGACGCAGGTCGGGGTGGACGTCGCGATGGCTGTGCGCATGGCGTTGTCGAGCACCATCTCTACCTGCTCGGGTGAGAACACCGTCTGCACGTATTGCGCGCACACGTCCTTGAAGAGGCTGTGTAGGTCGACTTCCTGCAGGTAGCCGCTGCCCAGCGCGCTCGACACCACCTGCCCGACGATCGCCACCACCGGGCGCCGGTCGAGCTTCGCGTCGTACAGGCCGGCGAGCAGGTGGATGGCGCCCGGACCCTGCGTCGCCAGGCACACGCCGACCTCGCCGCTGTACTTCGCGTGCCCGCACGCCGCGAACGCCGCCAGCTCCTCGTGGCGGGTGGCGACGAACTCCGGGCCGTCGGGCGCCCGCTGCAGCGCTCCGAGCAGCGGGTTGATGCCGTCACCGGCGTAACCGTAGCTGCGCTTCACATGCCAGGCGCGCAGCCGGGCGACGACGCCGTCGGCGACGAGGCGGGCCATCAGCAGTTGCCGCCGCGATCCATGCCCGCGGTGATACCCGCAGGGCGGACGCCGAACCCGCCTACTCGGGGATGAAACCCGCGCCGGTGAGCCGGCCCGGCTGCCAGCCGCGGCTCGCGGTGCACACCATCGGTCTGCCGTCGGGTGACTGTGCGGCCGCACCCCGCGGATTGGGGCACGGCGCCCCGACGTCCTGCACGCCGTAGAGCGGATAGGAGATCACCCAGAACCCGGTGTAGACGGGCGGCCACTGGTTGGGGATGTAGTGGCAGGCGACGGCCTGACCGTCGGGGCCGCGGCCGAAGATGAAGCGCTCCCAGCTGTAACAGGGCGCGTGCAGCGATGCGTCGTAGACGATTCCGGGGACGTCGCCCCGATAGTCGGCCGATGCGGCCGGTGCCCCCGCAAGCGCCGCCACGCCGACGGCCGCCACGGCCAGAGACTCGCGAATCATGTTCCACCCTCGGGTCAGTGTGTGACGGACCTCGCCCCGCCGAGCCCCACTCAAGGCTAGTGCGGCGGCTGGCGCGGCCACAATCGAACCGCCAGATCAGCCGGCTGTTATGGCGTCGCCGGTGGCGGCGGCGGCCCGACGTACTGGAAGTCGGGCTCGTCGGGGCCCGGACGCAGCTTGTCCTTGATGCGCGACAGGATGCCCGGACGCTGTCCGGGTACGGCCGGTACGGCACCCGGCGCGGCGGGCGGCACGCCGCCACCCGGCACGGCGACCGGTGCAGGAGGCGGCGCGGGTGCCGGTGCCGCGGGTGCTGGCGCCGGTTCCGGGGCGGCGGCGACCACCGGTTCGGGTTCGGCGACGACGGCAGGCGCCTCGTCGGCCACCACCAGCGGCGCCGGCTCGACGGGCGGTGGCGGCGCGGCCACCGCGGGGGCCGGCGCGGCGGGCGGGGGTGCCGCGGGCGCTGGTGCCGGCGGGGGTGCCGCGGCCCGGGGCGCGACGGCCGACGAGGCCGCCTCCTCACGCACCGTGGGCGTGTCGCCGGCGGTCAGCTGCAGGCCCGCGGCCAGCGACACGGAAACGACGAAGGTGAGCACCGCGGCGCCGAGCGTGCCCGTCAGCAGCAACTCGGAGCGCGGCCGCGGCGGTGCGGCCGCGTAGTCGTCGAGCGCGTAGTCGTCGAGCAGGTGGTCGTCGAGCAGGTAGTCGTCGAGCACAGGGGCCCTGTCGACGTAGAGATCGGGTTCGCTGCCGCGTGCCGACGCCAGCGCCGCCCCGCGGGCCAGCGCAAGCTCGGCGTCGGCGGGGGCGAACACCGGCAGCGACACCATCGGTGCCAGCGCGGCCTTGAGCTTGTCGCAGTCGGTGCCCGTGCCGACCAGCACCAGCGCGTCGGCGTCCCAGTCGGGTTCGGCCAGCACCTCGGCGAGCCAGTCGGCGAGTTCGACGGTCGGCAGCGACGGGCTGACGGCGCTCTGCACGGCGCCGTACGCCGTGTCGACGACGGCGGCGATGGCGGCATCGAGCTCGACGACGCACACCGCGATGCGATCGTGTCCGAGCACCTCCCCGATGCCCTGCGCGAAGGCTTCGCTGGCTTCCGGGAGCCGCACCGGCACCACGTTGTCGTAGCCGGACTGGGTCAGCGACTTTATGAGCAGCGTGGCCTCATTGCTGGCGTCCTCGCTCCACGTCACGCCGATGGCGTGCAGGCGGTAGCCGTCGGATTCCAGTTCGCGGGCCCGCAGCACCGCCGCGGCCACCTGCTCGGCCGCCCGGGAGGCCGTGTCGCTGCCCTGCACCTCGAAAGCCTCGCGGTCGAGGATCTCCCCCTCGGCGTGCTGGCCGTCGACGAGCACCAGGCTGACCGTCGTCGGGGTCATCGAGAGCCCCAGCACCGTGTCGTGTCCGCTGTACACGTGCACCTCTTTCGCCACCCGGCCGGCCGGTCGCGGCAGCGTTGAATGCCAGCCCGCGATCCGTTACCACGGGATCGTCGTCGGTGTGTCTGCGGGGGAGCCTACTCGTGACGCCGCCCGGACTCACAACGACCAAAGGCGAGCCAGCTCAGGGCGTCGGCGGCGGCGCCGGCGGCCCCTGCGGTCCGGCGGCCATCCCGGGCGGCGGGGTTGCATTGGGGTCGAGCGGCCGCTGGGTCAGCAGCAGCGCCGCGTCGGCCGCGCTGATGTCCTGGGTCTGGACCGCCTGCCAGAGCTCCCGCAGATAGGACAGGCCGCGGCTCTCATGTCCGGTGGGCGTCAGCGTCGTGCCCGGCGGCGGGTTGTCGGGGCTCGGCAGGTGGGGAACGCCGGCCGGCGGCGGGGCGGCGGCCAGTGGCGGCGCGTTGGGGTCGGCGGGCGCCGGGGCGCTCGGGTCCGCCGGCGGTGTGGCGACCGGCGGGTTCGGCGCGGGCGGCGTGGCGACCGGCGGAGCGTCCACCGGCGCCGGCGGGGGCGGTGGGTCCGCCAGGGCGGCCGGCGCGGCCCAGATCGCGCCCGCGACCGCCCCGCAACCCAGCAGCGCATACGCCGTTCGCCGTGCTCGCGTCGTGCTCGCCATCGCCGTCCCTTCTCCGTCGTCCGGGGTCGCCCGCCTCAGGGGAATCATCCGTAGCAGTGTCTCATTCGTTACAGCCGGAGCGCACGCCCGCGCAGGCGGGGATCCCGTCGTTTCTCCGTGGATGGGCGTCGGGCGGTGCTTAACTGGCCGCACCGCACGTCACTGTGAGGAGCATCACATGCCGTCTCCGAACCTGCCGCCCGGCTTCGACTTCACCGATCCGGACATCTACGCCCACCGGCTGCCCGTCGAGGAGCTCGCCGAGATGCGCCGCTGCGCCCCGATCTGGTGGAACTCGCAGACCAGCGGCAACCAGGTGTTCGGGGACGACGGCTTCTGGGTGGTCACCAAACACAAGGACGTGAAGGAGATCTCGCGTCGCAGCGACGTGTTCTCCAGCAACCGGAAGACCGCACTCCCCCGCTACGGCGACGGCGCGGATTCCGCGAGCTTGGAGGCGGGGAAGGTGGTCTTGCTCAACCAGGACGCCCCGCACCACACCCAGCTGCGCAAGATCGTCTCTCGCGCGTTCACGCCGCGGGCGGTCGAATCGCTGCGTTCCGAGCTGCGCGAGCGGGCGGCCACCATCGTCAAGGTCGCCGCCGCCGAAGGGTCGGGCGATTTCGTCGAGCAGGTGTCGGCGGAATTGCCGCTGCAGGCGATCGCCGGCCTGATGGGTGTTCCGCAGGAAGACCGGATGAAGCTCTTCCACTGGTCGAATCAAATGGTCGGCGACCAAGATCCCGAGTTCGCGAGCAACGACGCCCTGACCGCTTCCATGGAGCTGATCGGCTACGGCATGCAGTTGGCCGCCGAACGCACCGCCCACCCGGGCGACGACCTGGTGACCAAGCTGGTGCAGGCCGACGTCGAGGGCCACAAGCTCTCCGACGACGAGTTCGGCTTCTTCGTCATCCTGCTGGCGGTCGCCGGCAACGAGACCACGCGCAACTCGATCACCCAGGGCATGATGGCCTTCGTCGAGCACCCCGACCAGTGGGAGCTGTTCAAGCGGGAACGGCCGGCGACCGCCGCCGACGAGATCGTGCGGTGGGCGACGCCGGTGACGTCGTTCCAGCGGACGGCGCTGGCGGACACGGTGCTGTCGGGCGTGCCGATCAAGAAGGACGACCGGGTGGTCATGTTCTATCGGTCGGCGAACTTCGACGAGGACGTCTTCACCGACCCGGACCGGTTCGACATCCTCCGCGATCCCAACCCGCACGTCGGCTTCGGCGGCACCGGCGCGCACTACTGCATCGGCGCCAACCTGGCGAGGATGACGATCGATCTCATCTTCAACGCGATCGCCGACGAGATGCCGAACCTGACGCCGCTGTCCCCGCCCGAACGGCTGCGCTCGGGCTGGCTCAACGGCATCAAGCACTGGCAGGTCGACTACACCGGGAGCGCGACAAGCCCGGTGGCCTGACCGCGGCGACCGCTCACGCCAGGTGCGTGCCGAAGAAAGCCAGGATCCGCCGCCAGGCGTCCTCGGCTTCCGGCTCGGAGTAGTGCATGTTGGTCACCCGTTCCAGCACGTTGAGCGGCGCGGGGGTGCCCCAGTCGTTCATGAAGCTGTGCCCAACGCCCGGATACTCCTTGACGTCGTGCGGGATCTCGTCGCCGATCTCCGTGAGCAGCTTCTCGGCCGCGCCGGGCAACAGCCGGTCGTCCGCGCCGTAGCTCGCGACGAGGGGGCACGACTGCCGCAGCGGCTCGGCGGCCGGCGGCCACACGCCGTAGTTCGGCGCCGCCGCGTCGAACACCTGCCGCGACGCCAGCAGCAGACAGAAGCCGCCGCCCATGCAGAAGCCCGCGCAGCCGACCTTGCCGGTGCACCGCTCATCGGCCGCGAGATGGTCACGCGCGGCGACGATGTCGTCCACCGCGTTGCCCTTGCCGGCGGTCAGCGCCCGGAACGTCGCGACGATGCAGGCGGGTTTGCGGCCGCGGCCGTACAGCTGCGGCGCCAGCGCCAGGTAGCCGTTCGCCGCGAAGCGGTCGCAGATCCGCCGGGTGTCCGCGGTCAAACCGAAGGCGTCGTGCACCACCACCACGCCGGGCCAGGGACCGTCACCCGACGGCACGGCGAGGTACCCCCCGAGCGGGCCGGCGGGCGCCGCGAAGCGGATATCGGGCATGGCGGTGGTCCCTTCTGTCGTGCGGTCAGCGGCGCTCGCCGTGTCGGCGCACCTGCACTCATACCCGCGCGGCACTGATTCCACCGCGCCCGGCTCACGGCTCGCGGCCCGCCCGCTCGTCGACCACGAACAGCACCACGGTGACGGCGAGCGTGGCCGCCGCCCACCAGATCGCGTGCGTGCCCCACCAGTCGGTGACGTAGGCGCCGACCACGGCGCCGCCGCCGAACGCCGCGAGCAGGGCGAGGTAGATGCGGAATGCCGTGCGGGCGTCGGCGTCGCGGTCCACCAGGTCGCCGTAGCCGGCCTCCACCAACCGCATCAGGTTGCCGGTGGTGGCGACCGGAAGGTAGTTCAGGCCGCCCACCGACCGGAACAGCTCCATCTGCATCGCGGCGAGGAACGAGATCGGGATGGTGACGACGCTGTGCGGTGCGGCGGCCGGCACGACGCCGATCACGGCCATGGTCAGCGCCTGCACCGCCATGGTCCACCGCAGCGGACGCGGGACATACCGGTCCACCCGGCCGGACCGGATGTGGGAGGCGAGCGCGACGCCGGCGACGAACGCCGCGATCGGCCAGACGTGCGCGAGCGCCGCGGCCACCTGGCGGTGCGCGATGTCGAGCGCGAAGAAGATGACGTTGCCCGTCTGCACGTTGGCGAACACGCCGCCCCGGACCAGGAACGTGTAGGCGTCGACGAAACCGTTGGTGAAGGTGAGCAGCACCGCGAACCGCAGCGTCGTCGACGTGGGCGGCGGCGCGGTCATCGCGACAGTTCGGCCCGCAACTGCATGAACCGGAACAGCCCCGGTTGCCCGGTGACGTCCTCGTAGCCGCGGACGGTGTCGCCGACGAAGTCGGCGC
Organism: Mycobacterium sp. MYCO198283; assembly: GCF_021213805.1. Taxonomy (GTDB): domain Bacteria; phylum Actinomycetota; class Actinomycetes; order Mycobacteriales; family Mycobacteriaceae; genus Mycobacterium. The sequence continues at coordinate 158,508 of NZ_JAJQJI010000006.1, read as the reverse complement.
GCAGGTCGGCGGGCAGCCGGTCGGTCCAGGCGCTGAGCCCGACGGCGCACCACCGGGTGAGCGGCTCGCGAGATCCGAAATCCCAGTGCCGGTCGGTGACGGTCACCCGGTCGGCGTGCAGGCCGGCGACCGCCGCCAGGTCGGCGTAGCCGGCGGGGTCGACGTGCACGAACGGCGCCGTGAAGCCGGCGAAGCTGCCGGCCCAGCGGGGTGCGGCGGTGACCTGCATCGCCACCGACTCCAGGCTGGTGCGCGGGCCGGCGCACACCACCTGGATCACCGCCCGGCCACCGGGGCGCAGCGCTGCGGCGAGCCGGCCGAGCGCCTGATGCTGCTCCGGGACCCAGTGCAGGGCGTTGAAGCTGGTGACGACGTCGAAGCGGGCGTCGAACGGCAGGTGCCGGGCGTCGGCGACGGCGTAACTCGCGGCGTCGGCCGCGGCGCGCGCGGCGGAGATCATCCGCGCGGAGGCGTCGACGCCGACCACCCAGCCGCGCGGCACCAGGGCGGTCAGCCGGTGGGTGAGGTAGCCGTCACCGCAGCCGACGTCGAGCACGGCTTCGTCCCCCGACAGCGTCAGCCCGCTCAGCGCCTCGTCGACCATGGCCCGCTGCAGCGCGCTCACCCGCGCGTAGCCGGCGCCGTCCCAGTCGACCACGCCTGCGCTCCAGACCTACTAGGGCTGCTTGGTCAGCGTGAACTGGCAGACGTCGATGTAGCCGTCACGGAAGAGCTCCGCGCAACCGGTCAGGTACTTCATGTACCGCTCGTAGACCTCTTCGGACTGGATGGCGATGGCCTCGTCCTTGTGGGCCTCCAGCGCCGCCGACCACATGTCGAGCGTGCGGGCGTAGTGCGGCCGCAGCGGCTGGACCAGCTTGACGTGGAAGTTTGCCTTGGTGGCGTGCTCCTGGACCTTGGCCACCGACGGCAGCCGGCCGCCCGGGAAGATCTCGTCCATGATGAACTTGAAGAACCGGATGTGCTTCATGGTCAGCGGGAGCTTGCGCTCCTCGACCTCTTCCTTCGACGCCTGCACGATCGTGTGCAACAGCATGACGCCGTCCTCGGGCAGCACGTTGTAGGCCATCGAGAAGAAGTCGTCGTAGCGGTCGAAGCCGAAGTGCTCGAACGCGCCGATCGAGACGATGCGATCGACCGGCTCGTCGAACTGCTCCCAGCCCTGCAGCAACACCCGCTTGCTGCGGGGGCTGTCCATCTCCTCGAAGGTCTTGGCGACGTGCGCCTGCTGGTTCTTCGACAGCGTCAGGCCGATCACGTTGACGTCGTACTTCTCGATCGCCCGGCGCAGCGTGGCGCCCCAGCCGCAGCCGACGTCGAGCAGCGTCATGCCGGGCTGCAGCCCGAGCTTGCCCAGCGACAGGTCGATCTTCGCCAGCTGCGCCTGTTCGAGCGTGTAGTCGTCTTCCTTGAAGTACGCGCAGCTGTAGGTCTGCGTCGGATCGAGGAACAGCCGGAAGAAGTCGTCGGACAGGTCGTAGTGCGACTGGACGTCCTCGAAGTGCGGCGTCAGGTCCTTGGTTGTAGAGCTGTCAGGCATTCCATCCCCGTTCGGCGCCGTCCGACCGGTCCCCGGCTCCGGTCACGGCGGTCAGTGGTCGCTGTCGTCGTGAGCCTACGTGCAGCGCTGCGAGCTGCCGAAGTGGCCCATTGTGACGGACGGCGGAGACGGGTCGCCGGTCAGTGCGAGTCGTCGTCCGAGGATTGGCCGGAACCGTCCCCGGAGTCGCCGTCGTCGGCCTTGATCTGCTCGATGCGCTCCTTGTCGACGGGCTCGTTGACCGGGTTTCCGTCGTCGTCGAGCATGTCGTGGATCGCGGTGCCGGTGATGGTCTTGTCGGAGCCGGGCATCACCGCCGTGTCGCGGTTGTCGTAGCGGTCGAAGGTGCCCTTGGCCTCCTCCTTCAACTCCTCCAGGCGGTCGTCTTTGGGCACCGCGTCCTTGACGGCGGCGTCGCGGTCACGGGTTTCGTCTTTTTCGGCCGCGGCTTCTTGCTGGTCGGCTTCGGTGTTGGCCATCCTGTGGGCTCCGTCCGCTCGGGTGCTTCCTGCAGAAGGTGTGCTGGGTGCGGTTTTCCCCCTGCTGTGATCCACCAAACAGTGTCAGCTCTGCCGCGGCAGCAGTTCGGCGCAGAAACGGTCGACGAATTCGTCGAGGGGCTGATTCCCGGCGGGCCGGATCACGAACTTGCTCAACCCGGCGGCGATGTGGCCGTCGAGCTGCCGGTGCAGCGCCGGCCAGTCCGCAGCCACCAGCTCGGCGGGGTCGACGTCGGGCCGCCGTGCGCGGGCGGCGGCCTCGGCCTGGGCGGGCAGGTCGCCGTCGGCGACGGCCAGGCTGATGCCGAAGTGGTCGTCCTCGATCGTCCGGCCGCACGCCGCGGCGGCGGCGAGGATGGCCTCCCGCGCTGCGGCCGACTCGGTCGGCGTGAGGAAGCTGCCGAGCCAGCCGTCGCCGTAGCGGCCGGCCCGGCGGAAGGCCGCGGCCGCCGAGCCGCCCAGCCAGATGTCGAGCGGCGGATCGGGCCGCGTGCCGACGCCCACCCCGTCGACGGTGAAGAACTCGCCCGAGAAGGACACGGTGTCGTCGTGCAGCGCCGCCCGCAGCAGCTGCAGCGATTCGTCGAACACGGCGGCCCGCCGACCGTCGGGCACCGCGAACACCGCGCGCTCGGCGGGGATCGCCGACCGCAACCCGAACACCGGAAGGATCCGTTTCGGCGCCATGGCGGCGAGCGACGCCAACTGCTTGGCGACGAGCACGGGATGGCGCCCGGGTAGCACGGCCACCGACGTGCCGACCTTGAGCCGACGGGCTCGGCCGACGGCGGCCGCCATCCCGACGAACGGGTCGACGGCCGGCGTGGACACCAGCTCGGAGAACCACAGCGAGTCGACGCCCCGCGCCTCGAGGTCGTCCACCAGCGGCAAGAGGTGCGCCGGGCCGGTCTGCAGGCCGAGGCTGACGCCGAACCGGATCTTCACCCCGGCCACGATGCCACGGGGTGCGGGACGGCTGCGGTCAGCCGAGCGCCAGCGCCTCGATGCGTTGCAGCGCCACCGCGCACACCGACAGGTACGGCGCCGCCGGCAGCGGCGCCGCGAACCCCGCCACACAGCCGTCGGCGTGCGGTTCCACGAAGTGTTTGGTGGCGGGAATGCCGGCCACCCGCCACGCCCACAGGTGGCCGTCGTCGAACTCCGTGACCCGGAACGGCACTCCCGGACCGATCGGCGGCCACACCCGGCCCGTCGACCCGAGCTTCAGCGTCGCCGGCGCGCCGGGCGGGTTGAGCTCCGCCCGGCGGATCGTCGGACCCCACACCGGCCACGCTTCGAGGTCGACGAGGATGTCCCACACCGTTTTCGGCGCGGCAGCGATCACCCGGGTCACGGTGGGCATCGACGCCCGCATCCCCAACATCATCATGGGACGAGGGTTCCCGCGTTCGCCGCTTTCAGTCCGCCCCGGACGTCGGGCCGTCGAGATCGTGGCGGCGCGGCTCAGCCGCCGAGCGCGGCGATGAGGTCCTTGATCTTCGCGGCCTCTTCTTCGGTGGGGATCTCCTCGGCCTCGATGTCGAAGAGCAGGTCGGTGCGCAGGCCGGCGCCGTTCGCGGTCTCGCGCGCCGAGAGCCGCGCCCGCTGCCGCGCGGTGTAGAGCCGCTGGCCCAGCGTCGCGCCCGGCGACTCGGCGGCCACGGCCATCAGGTCGTCGTAGCGGCGGCGGACCTGGCTCAGGGCGACGATCACGCTCGGGGTGGTGCGGCTCCGGGAAGCCGCCTGCGACAGCGACGATTCCAGCTTGCGCAGACCCGCCAGCACGACGCCCGCCCGTGCGGGGAACTCCTGGTCGTGCGGGTCGGGCAGCGAGTCGATGGCCGAGTTGTACATGTGCATCGAGGCCTCGACGAGGCTGACGATGACGGGTGCTTCACCATCGTCGACAAGTGGATCGGTCATCAGGTGGACATCCCCTTCGGAATCGGATGGCGCAGGTTTGGAGCGAATCCCGTTGAAACGCTAACCGCTGCGCCGGCCGGTTTCAATCGTCCGGAGTCGACCGACGGGACCGGCCATGCGGCCTTTTTATTGGCGCCGGCGACGGTGGTCGGACGTGATTTTGCAGAAATGGCGCTGTGATCGGCGTAACACGTGATGCTGAGGTGGCGAAAGAGACCACATGAACCTCCTGTGCATCAGCGTCAACAAGGTGTTTGTCGCGGCCGTCTTCCTGGCGGGTTTCGCGGCGGCCCTGCTGATGACCGCGGGAACGGCCAACGCCGACTCGACGAACTGGGACGCCGTCGCGCAGTGCGAAACCGGTGGCAACTGGTCGACCAACACCGGTAATGGCTTCTCCGGCGGCCTGCAGTTCACGCAGTCGACGTGGACGGAAAACGGCGGCAAGGGATCTCCGCATCAGGCGTCGCGCGCCGAGCAGATCCGGGTCGCCGAGAACGTCCGGCGCACCCAGGGGATGGCGGCGTGGCCGACCTGCGGCAGAGCCACCACATGGAGCGGGTCCGTCCCGCCGGCCACCGCCACCGCGCCCACCGGCCGCGGCGGTGGCGTGCAATATCTTCAGAACACCATCACCGAGATCACCGGCATCATCGGTCAATTGGCTCGCTGACCCGTCGCCGCCGGACGAAGGAGACCGGCCGTGACCGCGTGGGATATCGGGCTCGTCGTCGTCGTGGTCGCCGAATCGGTGGCGCTCGCGGTGGTAGGGGTCCTGCTCGTCCGGAGCCGTCGCGAGGCCGACGAACTACGCCAGCGGGTCGACGCCCGGCAATTGCTCCTCGAGGGCGGTAAGGAAGCCGTCAAGACCGTCTGGAACACCGCCAACGTCCTCCGCAAGGAGGGCCTGGGCGCAGTGGTGCGCGACTCGATCGGCGACCTCGCGGACTGGGCGCAGGTCGAGCGGCCGGACCTGGCGAAACTCGCACCCGACGGAAAGGTCGTCCTCGTCTTCTCCGACATCGAGAATTCGACCGCGATGAACGAGCGGCTCGGCGACCGGGCGTGGGTTCGCCTGCTCAGCCGCCACGACAAGCAGGTGCGCCGCCAGGTCGATCGCCACCACGGGCATGTCGTGAAGAGCCAGGGCGACGGCTTCATGATCGCCTTCGCCGACCCGCAGGACGCCGTGAAGTGCTGTCAGGCGATCCAGCGCAACACCACCAAGGGCCGGCGCGCCCTGCGCATCCGGATGGGTGTGCACATGGGAAAGTCGGTGCGCCGCGGCGACGACCTGTTCGGCCGCAACGTGGCGATGGCAGCGCGGGTGGCCGATCAGGCCGAAGGCGGCGAGGTCCTGGTCAGCGAGTCGGTGTACGAGGCCCTCGCGGACACCGACGGCGTCGAGGTCGGCGAACCGCGCGAGGCGTCGCTCAAGGGCCTGCGCGGCACGCACCGGCTCTACCCGGTGCGCTGCTGAACAGCGCGGCCCGCTTACGTAGCGTGGCTGCCATGAAGGAGCGCATCCACTGGCTGATGATGCACGGCGTGGTACGCGGATTCGCGCGCATCGGCGCACAGCGCGGTGACCCGCAGGCCCGGTTCCTGGTGGATCCGACGGTGCGGGCGGACGCCATCCCGTTCTACGACAGCCTCCGGACGGCGCCTCTGGTCACGGCCAGGGTGAGCCGCCTCACCGTCGACCACGCCGTCGCGACCGAGGTCCTGCGATCGGATGACTTCCGGGTCCTCGACGTCGGAACCGGTCTGCCCACGGTGCTGCAACGGGTCGAGCGTCGCACCCGCAACGGGCTGCTGCACCCGCTGCGCCCGCCGTCGCTGCTGGCCGTCGAGCCGCCCGACCACACGCGCTACCGCCGGACGGTGTCCTCGGTGTTCACCGTGCGCGCCGTGGCGGCGCTGCGCGAGCGGGTCGAACAGACGGCGGCGGCGCTGCTCGACGAGCTGGACCCCGACGACGGTGTCGTCGACATCGTCGACCGGTACTGCGCCCGGCTCCCGGTCGCCATCATCAGCGACATCCTCGGTGTGCCGGAGGCCGAGCAGCCCCGCGTGCTGGAGTTCGGCGAGCTGGCCGCACCCAGCCTGGACTTCGGGCTGACGTGGCGCCAGTACCGCACCGTCGAGCGCGGTCTGGCCGGCTTCAACGCCTGGCTCGCAGACCACCTCGCGGAGCTGCGCCGAAACCCCGGCGACGACCTCATGAGCCAGCTGATCGCGGCGTCGGACGACGGCGTGGCGCTCTCGGAGGTCGAACTGCGGGCCACCGCGGGCCTGGTGTTGGCCGCCGGCTTCGAGACCACGGTGAACCTGCTCGGCAACGGGATCCGGATGCTGCTCGACCACCCGCAGCAGCGCGCCACGCTGGCCGAGCGGCCGGAGCTGTGGGCGACGGCCGTCGAGGAGATCCTGCGGCTGGAGTCGCCGGTGCAGTTGACCGCCCGCGTCGCCCGCACCGACACCGAGCTCGCCGGCCAGCCGATCGAGCGCGGCGAACTGGTCGTCGTCTACCTCGCCGGCGCCAACCGCGATCCCGCGGTCTTCCCGGACCCGCACCGTTTCGACCTGGAACGGCCCAACGCCGGCCGGCACCTGTCGTTCTCCGGCGGCCGGCACTTCTGCCTGGGCGCGGCGCTCGCCCGCGCCGAAGGCGAGGTCGGGCTGCGGGCCTTCTTCGAGCGGTTCCCGGACGTGCGGGCCGCCGGGGCCGGCCGGCGGCGCGACACCCGGGTGCTGCACGGCTGGGCGTCGCTGCCCGTCGCGCTGCACCCGGTGCGGCAGCTCGCCGGCTAGCGTCACACCGGGGCGCTGAGCGCGATCTCCGCGCCGCCCGTCTCGAACGGCAGCCCGACGTCCTCGGCGAGCAGGCTCTGCACCACCGAGGCCGCCGCCGCCAGCCCTGAGGCGATCGCATTCGCCACCTGCGGGGTCTGCGCGCTGGCGTCGCCGGCGGCGAACAGCCCGGGCACCGTGGTGCGGTGCTGGTCGTCGACGGCGACCGCGTTCTTCACCACCGGACCCGGGGGCGACAGCTCGGCGCCGAACTGTTCGGCCAGCCCGGTCCGCTGGTGCAGCGTCGTCTCCACCAGTAGCCCCCGGCGCGGCAACCGGTCGCCGTCGGCGAACACGACCGCCGACAGCTCGCCGTCCTCGCTCTCCAACCGGGCCACCGGTCGCTCGTCGACCTGCACCCCGGCGGCCTGCACCAGCGCCTTGTTCGCGTCGTCGAGCTCGCACGGACCGTTGGTCAACAGCACCACGTCGTCACTCCACCCGCGCAGCAGCAGCGACGTGTGGATCGCCTTCTCGCCGCGGGCCAGCGCCGCCAGCGGCCGGTCCCGCACCTCCCAGCCGTGGCAGAACGGGCAGTGGAACACCGTGTTCCCCCACAGCTCGGGCAGTCCGGGCAGCTCCGGCGGCCGGTAGTCCATGCCGGGGCTGAGCAACACGCGGCGGGCTTGCTCGGTGCGGCCGTCGGCAAGCGTCAGCACGAACCCGTCGGCGGCTTTCTGCCCGCCGGTCACCGACGTCTTCTCCACCGTCACATCCGGGTAGGTCGTCAGCTCGTGGCGCGCCAGCGCATACAGCTCGGCGGGCGATCGGCCGTCGTGGCCCAGCAGTCCGCCCACCCCGGGAGCCGCCAGGTTCGACTGCTCCCCGGCGTCCACCAGCAGGGTGCGGCGCCGCGACCGTCCCAGCACCAGGGCGGCGCTCAGCCCGGCCGCGCCACCTCCGACGACGATGCAGTCCCACTCCGAAGCCATGGCTCCTACGTGCCACACCGCCGGGCCGGCCAAACGTCGGACGCGCCGACGCGCCGGTGATCTCCGCCCAGCGCGGCGAGCATGCCCGCGGCGGCCCGCGACCACGTGTAGGCCTCGGCGCGCCGCCTCGCCGCGGCCCGACGCTGCGCTTCGGGCACCGCCAGCAGCGCGCGCACCGCCGCCGCGAACGACGCCGGGTCGTTGTCGGCCACGGCACCGCCGTGGCCGACGATCTCCGCCAGCGCCGAGGTCGCCGACACGACGACGGGCGTGCCGCAGGCCAGCGCCTCGAGCGCCGCCAGACCGAACGTCTCGTGCGGGCCGGGCGCCAGCGACACGTCCGCCGACGCCAGGAGCGCGGCGACGCGCTCACGGTCGCCGATGAACCCGGTGAACGCGACGGGCAGGTCGGCGGCCTGGCGCTGCAGGCGAGCCCGCAACGGGCCCTCCCCCACGACCAGCAGCCGCGCGTCGACGCCGCCGTCGCGCAGCGCCGCCAGCGTCGCGATGCTGCGGTCCGCGCGCTTCTCGACCGACAACCGCCCGCAGTGGACCAGCAGCAGCTCGCCGCCCGCCGCTCGGCGGGCCGCACGCGACGGATGGAACAGGTCGAGGTCGACGCCCAGCGGGACGGTCCGGGTGTTCGCGGCCGCGATCCGGTCGAACTCCCGGCGGGCGAACGCGGTCGTGCAGACCACGGTGTCGTAGCCGGCCGCGGTGCGGCGATTCGCCGCGTCGGCCACGCCGCGGGCGAGCGGCTTGGGCAACACCAGGCCGGTCAACCGGTCGAGGCGTTCGTGGCTGATCATGACCGTGCGCACACCGCGGCGGGCGCCCCACCGGCCGAGCGACCGCAGGGTCAGCCGGTCCGACACCTCCAGGGCGTCGGGTGCGAGGTCGGCCAGCACCCGTCGCACCGCGGCCGGCCGGATCGCCCGGTAGCCGCCGGTGAACGGGAGGACCGCCGCCGGCACGGTGATCCGCACGACCCCGGACGCCAGCCGCCGGCTGCCACCGGTGCCACCGGGCACGACGAGCCGGACGTCGTGGCCCGCGGCGACGTACTCGGCGCCGAGCCGGTCCACCGCCGTGCGCAGACCGCCCGAACGCGGACCGTAGAAGTTGGCGACCTGGACGATCCGCATGGCCCGGAGCTGACCTGGCGCGGGTGTGCGGTCGCCGACGAGTGAACGGGCACCGGGTGAACACCGGCCGAACAACCCGGCACGTGAACAATGTGCAGAATCTGTCTACTGATGGCGTTGACACCTGTCATGGGCGCTGATTCGATACCAATGTGACCTACGACACGATCATTCGGGGCGGCCGCTGGTTCGACGGTGCCGGCGCACCGTCGGCGATCCGCACCATCGGCATCCGCGGCGGCCACGTCGCCACCATCACGGCGGATCCGCTCGACGACACCGGCTGTCCGCAGGTCCTCGACGCGACGGGCAAATGGGTGTTGCCCGGCCTGATCGACATCCACACGCACTACGACGTCGAGGTGCTCGCCGCGCCGGCACTGAGCGAATCGCTGCGCCACGGCGTCACCACGGTCTTCCTGGGATCGTGCTCGCTGTCGACCGTCCACGTCGACGGCACCGACGCGGGCGACCTGTTCGGCCGGGTCGAGGCGATCCCGCGCGAGCACGTCATCGCGGTGGTCGACGACAACAAGACGTGGTCGACGCCCGAGGAGTACGTCGCAGCGCTGCAGCGCCGGCCGCTGGGCCCCAACGTCGCCTCGTTCATCGGGCACTCCGACATGCGCACCGCCGTCATGGGCCTCGACCGCGCCACCCGCAAGGACGTCCGGCCCACCAGAGCCGAACAGCAGCGCATGGAGCGGATGCTCGCCGACGCGCTCGACGCAGGCTTCGTCGGGATGAGTTCGCAGCAGTTGCTGTTCGACAAGCTCGACGGCGACACGTGCCGATCGCGCACGCTGCCGTCGACCTACGCCAAGGCCCGCGAGTTGCGGCGGCTCAAGGCCCTGCTGCGGCGCGCGGACCGGGTACTGCAGTCCGGACCCGACATCCAGAATCCACTGAACCTGGTGTCGCAGGCCTTCGCATCGACCGGCTTCTTCCGCCGCCGGCTCAAGACCAGCCTGCTCTCGGCCGCGGACGTCAAGGCCAATCCCTACGCGGTGTTCCTCATCGACGGCCTGGCCCGCGTCGTCAACCGGCTCGGCGGCGACTTTCGCTGGCAGCATCTGCCGGTGCCGTTCGAGGTGTACGCCGACGGGATCGACCTGGTGGTGTTCGAGGAGTTCGGCGCCGGCGCGGCGGCGCTGCACCTGCGCGACGAGGTCGAGCGCAACGAGCTGATGCGCGACGAGCACTACCGGCGGACGTTCCGCAAGCAGTACGAGAGCAAGCTCGGCATCCGGGTATGGCACCGCGACTTCTTCGACGCCGAGATCGTGGCCTGCCCCGACGGGACGGTCGTCGGGAAGTCGTTAGGCGAGGTCGGCCGGATGCGCGGCGGGGGCGAGCGGAGCGACGGGGAAGGGCAGTGCGTACATCCGGTCGACGCGTTCCTCGACCTGGTCGTCGAGCACGGCCGGGCGCTGCGCTGGCGCACCACCATCTCCAATCACCGGCCCGACGTGCTCAAGCGCTTCGCGGCCCATCCCGGCATCCAGTTGGGCTTCTCCGATGCCGGCGCGCACCTGCGCAACATGGCGTTCTACAACATGGGCCTGCGGCTGCTGCGCCACGTGCGCGACGCCGAACGCGCCGGGCAGCCGTTCCTCACCGTCGAGCAGGCGGTGCACCGGCTCACCGGCGAACTCGCCGACTGGTATCGCATCGACGCCGGGCACCTGCGGATCGGCGACCGGGCGGACATCGCGGTGGTCGACCCCGAACGGCTCGACGACACCCTGGACGCCTACGCCGAGGAGGCCGTGCCGGCCTATGGCGGCCTGCGCCGGATGGTCAACCGCAACGACGCCGCGGTGACGGCGGTGTTCGTCGGCGGCCGGCGGGTCGTGGCGGACGGCCGGCCGACCGGGATCGTCGGCGCGACGCGCACCGGTAGCTTCCTGCCCGCCGACCGGACGGTCGCCGCGCTGCAGCGCGAGGAGCTGGCCCATGTCGGCTGAGGACACGGTGCTGGGCTTGTGGCGGGCGCTGTCGGATCGGGATTGGGACCGGCTCACGACCTTTCTCGCCGACGACTGCATCTACGCCGACATGCCCGTCGGGCTGACCCTGGCCGCGCGCGGGCCGGCCGACATCGTCAAACGGCTCAAGGTGGGCCTCGAACCGCTGGCGCATTACGAGAACCATGACGGCGTGATCGTGAGCAACGGGGTCGGCGGGCAGGAGCGAAGCGACCGGGCGAATGTGATCGACGTGCTCTACGAGCACTCCGAGACGTGGCGGTTCGACACCGGCGAGCAGGTGGTGCTGCCGTTCGTCACGGTCCACAAGGTGCGCGGCGATCAGGTCACGGTGTGGAAGGACTACTGGGACTTCGGCGCGCTCGCGAACTCCGCGCCGCCGCGGTGGCTGGAGAACCTCGGCAACGCCGACACCTCCTGGGTGTACGACGCCACCGGGCAGGTCTGAACTCTGCCGAACGTGGATTACCCGTCGCTTTTCCGCCCGAATCGCGACGGGTAATCAACGTTCGCGCGAGTACAGCTAGAGGGTCACCTTGCACGCCTGGGCGATGTCCAGGGTGGAGAGCACGCGGCCCATCCCGACCCACAGCGCGCACGACAGCGCCAGATCGGCGAGCAATTCGTCGGTGTAGTGCTCCTTGGCGCGCGCCCAGAACTCCTCGTCGTCGCGCAGCCCGGTGTGGTCGGTGGCGAACCGCTCGGCGAACTCCGCCGCGATGCGCTCGGCGGCGCTGTACCCGGGCCAGGTGCGCCACTGCGCGGCATGGTCGTAGAGGTCCTCGTCGACGCCCGCCGCCGCACCGTCGCTGTCGCGGGTGTGCTGGCAGACGACGCATTCGTTGTCCAGCGCGATGACCATGCGGGCCAGCTCGCGGGTCCGCTTCGGCAGCCGGTTCTTCTCGTAGACCGCGGCGCTGAATCCGCCGATCGCCATGCCGAGGTGCGGCGACTTCTCGATCCAGCCGGCGAGGTCGTCGTCGGGGAAGTCACCGATGCGGCTCATGGCTGGATGGTAGCGGTCAGGCGACCCAACGTCAGGGCCGATGCGGCGGCGTATCGGTCGAGGACGGCGGGCGTCGGCTCGGCGGTGTAGGTGACCGTTCCACCGCGCTGCCACACCGGCGCGGCGGCACCGCCGGCCAGCGTCCAGGCGGCCTGCCGGGCGGCGCCGAGGGCGACGTACTCGCCGACCGGCGGCACCTCGACGGGGCGGCCGAACACCGCGGGCGCGATCCGGCGGATCGCCTCGGACCGGGCACCGCCGCCGGTGAGGATCACCCGGTCGATGGCGATCTGCTGGTCGGCGATCCGGTCGATGCAGAACGCCAGTGACGCGAGCAGGCCTTCGACCGCGGCGCGCGCCATGTTGGCCGCGGTGAGGTTGCCCGTGGTGACGCCGTGCAGTGCCCCCGACGCCCGCGGCAGGTTCGGCGACCGCTCGCCGTCGAAGTAGGGCACCAGCACTACGCCGTCGGCGCCCGCCGGCGCCGACAGCGCGAGCGCGGAGAACGCGTCGAGGTCGACACCGAGCGTGCGGGCCACCGCCGCCAGCACCGGGGCGCCGTTGAGCGTGCACACCAGCGGCAGCTGGGCGCCGGTCGCGTCGGCGAAGCCGGCAACCAGCCCGTCCGGGTCGTGCGGTGCGCGGTGCCCCACCGCGCTCACGACGCCGGACGTCCCGATCGACACCACGCAGTCCCCCGGTTCGGCGCCCAGTCCCAGCGCGGCCGCGGCGTTGTCGCCGGCGCCCGGACCCAGCAGTGCACCGCCGGCGGTGCGGCCGGCCGCCTCGTCGGGCCCGAGGACGCGCGGCAGCGACGGCCGACGGTCGCGAAAGGCAAGGGCCAACAGGTCCTCGCGGTAGGTGTCGGACTCCGCGGAGAAGTAGCCGGTGCCGCTGGCGTCGCTGCGGTCGGTGGTCAGCTCGTGGATGCCCGGTGACCCGCGCAGCCGCCAGGTCAGCCAGTCGTGCGGCAGGCACACGGCTGCGGCGGCGTCGGCGTGGTGCGGCTCGTGGTCGGCCAGCCACCGCAGCTTGGCGGCGGTGATCGCCGCGACCGGCACCACCCCCACCGCGTCGGCCCAGGCGGCGGCGCCACCGAGGTCCTCGACCAGCGCGGCGGCGGCGTCGCCGGAGCGGGTGTCGTTCCACAGCAGCGCGTCGCGGACGACGCGGCCCCGGTCGTCCAGGCACACCATGCCGTGCTGCTGGGCGCCGACGGCCACGGCCGCGACGTCGGCGAGCCCGCCGGCCGCGCAGATCGCCGCCTGCAACGCCGACCACCAGTGCTCGGGGTCGATCTCGGTGCCGCCGGGGTGCGGCGAGGACCCCGAGCGCACCACCGCCCCGGTGTCGGCGTCGCACACCAGCACCTTGCACGACTGCGTCGACGAATCGACACCGGCGACCAGCGTCATGCGGGCGGACTACTCCGGCGGCCGCGCCACCAGCTGCGCGAGGTACAGCTGCTCGCCGAGCTGGTCCATGAGCCGCAGCTGCGTCTCCAGGTAGTCGATGTGCTTTTCTTCGTCGGCGAGGATCCGCTCGAGCAGGACGGCGGAGGTGGTGTCCTCCTTTTCGCGGCACATGACGATGCCCGGCTTGAGGCGGGCCTGCACCTCGTGCTCGATCGCCAGGTCGCTCTCGAACTGCTCGCGGATGGTCTGGCCGACCCGCAGCGAGAACAGCCGCTGGTAGTTCGGCAGGCCGTCGAGCAGCAGGATCCGGTCGGTGACCCACTCCGTGTGGTTCATCTCCTCGAACGCCTCGGCGCGGGTGTGGCGCGCGAGCTCGGTGTAGCCCCAGCTCTGCTGCATCTTCGAATGCAGGAAGTACTGGTTGATGGCGGTCAGTTCGCTGGTGAGCTGCTCGTTGAGCAGTCGCAGAACGTCGGGATCTCCCTGCATGAGCGCTCCTGGGGCTGGGCCGTCGGTGACTTCGCGGCCGGCGGGGCTGGCACCGGCTGCGGCTCAAACCTAGTCCACCCGACGCCGTGGGCGACGCGTTCGCCGGCCATGTCGGTCGCCGAAGGTCTGGCGCTCGACGGTAAGGCTAGGTTAGCCTCAGTCCTGCCGGGGCGGCGTTGCCGCCGCCGACCGACGGGAGGGTGAGCGCGCATGTACGTCTGTCTCTGCCTGGGCGTGACGAGTCACGTCGTCGCCGAGGCCGTCGCCAACGGCGCCGCCACGTCCAAGGACGTCGCGAAGGCCTGCGGCGCGGGACTGGACTGCGGGCGCTGCCGCCGCACCGTGCGCGCCATCATCGACGCCGAGCGCCACGCGCCCGATCCGGTCGTGTGCCCGGTGCATCCGCGGGCCGCGCTCGCAGGCCGCGCCGCGGCCCCGCTGCGCGCCGCCATCTGAGGCCGGCCGCCGCGCCGCTGCGGTGTCGAACCGCCGCAGGCGGGGCCGACTTCGCGCTGGCGATCCGGTGACTCAGCCGGCGCCATCCGGGGCCGGGCCGCAGAGCAGGTGCCGGACCACGGGGGTCAGCCAGTCGGTGAGCGCGTCGTGGTCCAAGGTCGCGACGGCCGGTACGTCGAGCGCGTAGCGCGTGGTGGCGAGCCCGATGATCAGCGCTCCCAGCAGGCCCGCACGCTCGCGGGGGTGGTCGGGGGCGGCGACCGCCAGCTGCGGCGCCACCTGGTCGGCGAACACCTCTCGCATCGTCTGGGCGGCGGCGGGGCTGGTCATCGCGGCCCGCAGCAGCGCCAGGAACGTGCTGTCGCCCTCCCACACGGCGAAGAACCGCGGCAACAGCGTGGCCGCCAGATCGTCCGGCGCGACGCCGGTGAGGTCCGGCAGCTCGATGCGGAACTCCGCGGCCGCGGCGAACAACCGCTGCTTGCTGCCGAAATACCGCACCACCAGCGCGGGGTCGACGCCGACGTCGGCGGCCACCGCCCGCAGCGTGGTGCGGTCGTAGCCGTCGGTGCCGAAGCGGCGGCGGGCCGCGGCCAGGATCTCCGCCCGCGTGCCCTCGGCGTTACGGGGACGTCCGGCTGCCATCACCGCACTATAAGTCACCAACCGTTGACACAACCGGTGCGGCGGCCTAGCGTCTAAGTCACCACTCGTTGACTTAGGGGCAGCCATGACCGTTGACGCCACCCGCCCGGTTCTCGTCGTCGGCGCCGGACCGACCGGTCTCACCGCCGCGATGGAACTCGCCCGCCTGGGCGTCGACGTCCGGATCGTCGACCGGAACCCGGTGCCCGCGAACACCTCGCGGGCGCTCGGCGTCCAGGCGCGGACCGTCGAGCTGCTGCGTCCCCGCGGCGTCGGCGACGAGCTGCTGCGACTCGGCACCCGCGCTCACCGAACCGTCCTCTACGACTCCCGGCGGCGGCTGGGCGCCATCGAGTTCGGCGCCATGCCGAGCCGGTACCGATCAATCCTGCTGCTGCCGCAGTCGCAGACCGAGCGGCTGCTGACCGCCCAGCTCGGCCGCCACGGCGGCAAGGTCGAGCGCAGCGTCGAGGTCCGGTCCCTCACGCAGACCGCCGACGGCGTCGTCGCCGAACTGCGCAGCGCCGACGGCGCGACCGAGGTGGTGCACGCGGCGTATGTGATCGCCGCCGACGGTGCGCACAGCGCGATCCGCAAGGCGCTCGGGTTGCCGTTCGCCGGCCGGGCGCTGGCGCAGCGCTACCTGTTGGCCGACGCCCGCGCGCACGGGGCGCTGCCGAGCGACCAACTCACGGTCTTCACCGCCCCGCACGGTTTCGTCGCCGCATTTCCGCTGTCCGGCAACAGATTCCGCTTCATGCTCACCGACTGCGGTGAGGTCGGCGAGCTGACCGCGACGCGGCTGCAGCAGCGCTACGACGCCGTCTCACCCCTTCCCGCCACGATGTCGCAGCTGGAATGGACCTCTGAGTTCCGGATCAACAGCCGGCACATGGCGACATTGCGCGCCGGGCGGATCTTCTTCGGCGGGGATGCCGCCCACATCCACAGCCCCGCCGGCGGGCAGGGCATGAACGCCGGCATCCAGGACATGATCAACCTGTCGTGGAAGCTCGCACTGGTGCTGCGCGGCGCCGCGGCGCCCGCCCTGCTCGACACCTACCAGACCGACCGGCTGCCCGTCATCCACCGGCTGGTGCGGTTCACCGAGCGCGCCACGCGGGTCTTCACCTCCACCCGTCGCCCGGTGCATGCGGTGCTGCGGCACGTCGCCCCCGCGGTGTTGCGCCGCCGCCGCGTGCAGTGCACCGCCGCATCGGTGCTCGGCCAGGTCGCCGCCGGCTACCGCCACGCCGACCTCGCGCGCGGCGGCGGCCGGCTCGGTGCCCTGCGCGCCGGTGACCGGCTGCCCGACGTCTCGGTGAACGGCTCCGCACCCGTGTCCATCTACGACCACCTCGACACGGCCGGGCTCACGCTCTTCGCCAACCGCACGCCGGCACCCGACCTGGCGCCGTGGCGCGACGTCGTCACGGTCTCCCCGATCGACACCGACGAGCTACCGGCGGGATTGCTGCTGGTGCGCCCGGACGGCTACCTCGCGGCCGCGGGACGGCGCACCGCAGTGCTCACCCGCTGGCTGCAGCGGTGGTTCCCGCGCCCGGTCTGACCGCGCCCTGGCTGACAGCACCCCGGGTGGCCGGAACCGAGCGATCCGTCATCACGCAGGATGGGACCATGGCGACGACGACGGCGACCGACGACCGCTACGCCGAGAGCTACCGGCCGTGACCGGACCGGACTGGGTGCGCCACGCCATCTGGTGGCAGGTCTATCCGCTCGGGTTCGTCGGCGCCCACCCCGCCGCCCCACCGCCGGGCCCCGAGGAGCACCGGTTGCGGCGCATCGTCGACTGGCTCGACCACGCGATCGCGCTGGGCTGCTCCGGGCTCGCGCTCGGCCCCGTCTTCGCGTCCCGCACCCACGGTTACGACACCACCGACCACTACCGCATCGATCCGCGGCTCGGGGACGACGCCGACTTCGACCACCTCGTCGCCGAGGCGCGCCGCCGCGGCCTGAAGGTGCTGCTCGACGGCGTGTTCAACCACGTCGGCACCGACTTCCCGCGCTACCGGGAGGCGCTCGGCGGGCACGGCGAGCACTGGTTCCGGCGGGGCCGCGACGGGTTCGCAACGTTCGAGGGTCACGGCGAGTTGATCGCGCTCAACCACCGCGAGCCGGAGGTGATCGGCTACGTCACCGACGTGATGTCGCACTGGCTCGCGCGCGGCGCCGACGGCTGGCGGCTGGACGCGGCGTACGCCGTGCCCGACCCGTTCTGGGCGCAGGTGCTGCCGGAGGTGCGCCGCCGCCACCCCGATGCCTGGTTCGTCGGTGAGGTCATCCACGGCGACTACATCGCCCATGTCCGCGACGCCGGCTACGACTCGGTGACCCAGTACGAACTGTGGAAGGCGACGTGGAGCGCGCTCAACGACGCCAACTTCTACGAACTCGACTGGGCGCTGCAGCGCCACAACGACTTCCTGTCCGTCTTCCGGCCGCTCACCTTCGTCGGCAACCACGACGTCACCCGGATCGCCAGCCAGCTGACCGACCCGGCGCTGCTCCCCCACGCGCTCGTCCTGCAGTTCACGCTCGGCGGCGTCCCGAGCGTGTACGCCGGCGACGAGTTCGGCTACGAAGGGGTCAAGGAGGAGCGGTTCGGCGGCGACGACGCCATCCGCCCCGAGTTCGGTGCTCCCCCAACGCGGCTCGACCCGGGCGCCGAAGAGCTGTTGCGCGTCCACCAGTTCCTCATCGGGCTGCGCCGCCGCCACGCCTGGCTGGCCGACGCGACCACCACGACGCTGCGCCTCGACAACACCGGATACCTGTACCGGACCGCCGTCGGGGACGACGCGCTGCTCGTCGCGCTCAACATCGGTGACACCCCGATGCGGTTGCGGCACAGCGACTTCCGGTGTGCGGCCGTCGAGGTGCTGGGGGGCAGCGGCGCGCCGCCGCCGGGCCGCACCGACACCGTCGACGTGCCGCCGCGCGGCTGGCGGATCCTGGCGCCCGCCGGCTAGCAGAGCCGGGCCAGCGTCGCCGGATCGTCCTCGCCGCCGTAGTAGCGGTCCAGGGCCGCAACGAATTCGGCGTTGTCGTCGGTGACGCGGCGGAACAGCGTCATCGACGAGCGGAACTTCAGGTCGTCCGGAGAGCCGAAGATCGCCCGCGCCGAGCGACCGGAGACGCGGTTGACCAGTGACGTGCACTGCCGCAGCCGCGGCCCGAGCACCGGGTGCTGCAGATAGGCGACGGCTTCGTCGCGCCCGGAGATCGCGTAGCGCTGTGCCGTCGGGCTGTGGCCCAGCCCGGCGAGCTGGGGGAAGACGAACCACATCCAGTGGCTGCGCTTGGCGCCGTTCTCCAGCTCCCGGACGACGGTGTCGAACACCGGCGCTTGGGCGTCGACGAAGCGCTGCAGGTCATACGGATCCACGGTCAGCCCATCATCGAAGGGATCACGGCGTCGATCAGGTGGGGGCCGGGTTCGGCCAGGGCGGCGCGCAGCGCGTCGACGAACTCGTTCGCCGTGACGGCCCGCCGCGCCGGCACGCCCATGCCCTCGGCGAGCCGCACGAAGTCCAAATCGGGCCGGCCGAGGTCGAACAGCGCGTTCGCGCGCTCGCCGCCGCTCGCGCCGACGCGGGCCAGCTCCACGCGCAGGATGTCGTAGCTGCGGTTGTCATAGAGGACGGTGGTGACGTCGAGCCGCTCGCGGGCCTGCGTCCACAGCGCCGGAAGCGTGTACATCGCCGAACCGTCGGCCTGCAACGCCAGCACCGGCCGGTCGGGCGCGGCGATCGCGGCGCCGACCGCGGCGGGCAGTCCGTAGCCGATCGCCCCGCCGGTCAGGGTCAGCCAGTCATGCTGCGGCGCACCGGCGGTCGCCGCGGGCAGCGCCAGGCCGGCGGTGTTCGACTCGTCGACGACGATCGCGCGTTCGGGCAGCAGCGCGCCGACCGCGTCGGCGATCGCGGCGGCCGTCAACGGTCCCGTCGGCAGCGCCGGCCGGCGGGCCGGGGCCAGGGGTGCGGCGACACCGCGGGCGACCTCGTCGGCGAGCGCCGTCAGCGCGGCCGTCGCGGCGCCTCGCGCCGCCAGGACGTGCACGTCGCAGCCTTCGGGCACGAGGTCGCTGGGACGGCCCGGGTAGGCGAAGAACGACACCGGCGACCGCGCGCCCGCGAGCACCAGCCGCCGGACGCCGGCCAGCTGCGCGGCGGCGGCCTCGGCGAAGTAGCCGAGCCGCTCGACCGGCGGCAACCCCGCCCCGCGCTGCAGCCGGGCCGGGAAGGTCTCGCACAGCAGCTGCGCCCCGGTGGCGGCGGCGATCCGGGCCGCGGCCGACAAGCCCGGTTCGCGGGTCGCATCGCCACCGATCAGCAGCACCGCGGGATCGCCGGACCGCAGCGCCGTGGCCGCCGTGCGCACGGCGGCGTCGTCCGGGTGCGCGGGCGAGGCCGCGACGGCCGGGCCGGCGGGTTCGGCGCCGTCCGACCAGCACACGTCGGCGGGCAGGATCAGCGCGGCCACGGCACCGGTCGCCGCGGCGGCGACGGCCGCGGCGGCGTCGGCGCCGATGTCTCGCGGTCGGCCGGTGCGGCGCACCCAGCCGGCGACCGTGCCCGCCACCGCGTCGATGTCGGATTCCAGCGGGGCGTCGTACCGCTTGTGGGAGGTGGCGTGGTCGCCGATGACCGCAAGCAGCGGGACCCCGGCGCGGCGGGCGTTGTGCAGGTTCGCCAGCCCGTTGCCCAGCCCGGGCCCCAGATGCAGCAGCACCGCCGCGGGCCGGTCGGCGATGCGGGCGTAGCCGTCGGCGGCGCCGGTCGCGACCCCCTCCGCCAGCGCGAGCACGCCCCGCAGGCCGCCGACGGTGTCCAGCGCAGCGACGACGTGCATCTCCGACGTGCCGGGATTGGCGAAGCACACGTCGACGCCGTGGTCGACCAGCGTCCTCACCAGCGCTTCCGCTCCGCGCATCGAAAACCCTCCTCGGGTGCCGCCGCAGTGCCCACGTTAGTGTGCTGCCAACCGCGCGGCGGAAAGGAACGCCTGAGGTGACGGATCGTCGGCTCCCCCGGCCCCGCGAGTTGGCACCGCTGGTGCGGTTCGCGCGTCCCACCCGCGGGCTGAACCGCGCGCTGACCATCGAGGACCTGCGCACGCTGGCCCGCCGGCGCACCCCGCGCGCGGCGTTCGACTACACCGACGGTGCCGCCGAGGCCGAGGTGTCGTTGACCCGCTCGCGAGCAGCGTTCCGCGACATCGAGTTCCATCCGTCGATCCTGCGGGACGTGTCGCGCGTCGACACCGGGCGCGAGGTGCTCGGCGGCACCGCGGCGTTGCCGTTTGGCATCGCGCCCACCGGATTCACCCGCCTCATGCACACCGCCGGTGAGGGCGCCGGTGCCCGCGCCGCCGCCCGGGCCGGCATCCCGTTCACGCTGTCGACGCTGGGCACCGCGACGCCCGAGGCCGTCCGCGCCGCACACCCGCACGGCCGCAACTGGTTTCAGCTGTACCTGTGGCGCGACCGGGAGGCGTCGATGGCGCTGGTGGAGCGGGCGGCGGCCGCCGGCTTCGACACGCTGCTGGTGACCGTCGACGTGCCGGTGGCGGGCATGCGGCTGCGCGACACGCGCAACGGCATGACCATCCCGCCGGCGCTGACGGCAGCGACGGTGCTCGACGCGGTGC
Source organism: Mycobacterium sp. MYCO198283 (assembly GCF_021213805.1). GTDB lineage: Bacteria > Actinomycetota > Actinomycetes > Mycobacteriales > Mycobacteriaceae > Mycobacterium. The sequence continues at coordinate 137,919 of NZ_JAJQJI010000006.1, read as the reverse complement.
GCCATCCGCGGTGGTGGTTCGACTTCCTCACCACCGAACCGCTGACGTTCGCGACGTTCGACCGCTGGCCCGGCACCGTCGCCGAACTCCTCGACACGCTGTTCGACCCCACGATCACCGTCGACGACCTGGCGTGGATCCGCGCGCAGTGGTCGGGGAAGTTCGTCGTCAAGGGCATCCAGACGGTGGCCGACGCCCGCCGCGTCACCGACCTGGGCGTCGACGGCATCGTGCTGTCGAATCACGGCGGGCGACAGCTCGACCGGGCGCCGGTGCCGTTCCGGCTGCTGCCCGCCGTGGTCGCCGACGTCGGCGCCCACACCGAGGTGCTGCTCGACACCGGTATCCGCTCGGGCGCCGACATCGTCGCGGCGATCGCGCTCGGTGCCCGGTTCACGCTCGTCGGCCGGGCGTACCTCTACGGGTTGATGGCCGGCGGCGAAGCGGGCGTCGACCGCGCGATCGAGATCCTGCGCGCCGAGATCGTGCGCACCATGAAGCTGCTCGGCGTCGCCTCCCTCGACGAGCTCGGCCCGCAGCACGTCACCCAGCTGTCACGCTAGCCACGGCCCCATCCGCCGCAGCGCCTCGTCGATGTCGGCGGTCGGACCGGCGAACGACAGCCGCACGAAGTCACCGCCGCGCACGGTGTCGAAGTCGATGCCCGGCGCGATCGCCACGCCGGTGTCGGCGAGCAGCCGTTCACAGAACGCCAACGAGTCGTCGGTGTGGTCGGAGACGTCGGCGTAGACGTAGAACGCGCCGTCGGCCGGGGCGAGCCGGTGCAGCCCGATGGCGGCCAGCCCGTCGAGCAGCAGCCGGCGATTGGCCTCGTAGTGGCTCACCAGCCCGTCGGCCTCGGCGATCGCGTCGGGGGTGAACGCGGCCACCGCGGCGTACTGCGACAGCACCGGCGGACAGATGGTGAAGTTGCCGGTCAGGCAGTCGACGGCGCGGCGCAGCGCGGGCGGCACCAAGAGCCAGCCGAGCCGCCAGCCCGTCATCGCGTAGTACTTCGAGAAGCTGTTCACCACCACGGCGTCGCGCGAGGTCTGCCAGGCGCAGCTGGTCGGCGGGGCGCCGGCGTACACCAGCCCGTGGTACACCTCGTCGCTGACCAGCCGGACGCCGGTCTCGTCGCACCAGCGGGCGATCGCGGCGAGCTCGCCGGGCGGGATGACGGTGCCCGTGGGGTTCGCCGGGCTTGCGACGATGACGCCCTGCACCGGCGGGTCGAGATCGGCGAGCATGGCCGCCGTGGGCTGGTAGCGGGTCGTCGGCCCGCAGGGCAGCTCGACCACCTCGCAGCCCAGCGCGGACAGGATGTTGCGGTAACAGGGGTAGCCGGGGCTGGCGAGCGCGACGCGGTCCCCGGCGTCGAAGCAGGCGAGGAACGTGAGCAGGAAGCCGCCCGAGCTGCCCGTCGTCACGACCACGTCGTCGGCGTCGACCGCCAGCCCGTGGCGCGCGGCGTACGAGGCGGCGATCGCGGCCCGCAGCTCCGGGATGCCGAGCGCGACGGTGTAGCCGAGCGGGCCGCCATCCAGGGCTGCCTTGGCGGCCGCCCGCACCGCCGCGGGCGCCCCGACGCTGGGCTGGCCTGCCGACAGGTTCACCAGATCGCCGTGCGTGTGCTGCCGCTGCGCCGCCGCGAGCCAGACGTCCATGACGTAGAACGGCGGAATTCCGGCTCGCAGGGCGACTGGAGCGTTCACGCGGTCGAGGCTAGGCGTTCGCGTGCAGCTGAGCGGCCGTGACGCAGGAACAACCGTGCACCCGGCCGGGTTGAGCGAATCAGGCTTAACTTTGGAGGACTGAATGCCTGAAGCCCCGAACGTGACGAGTGCGCTGCCCATCCTGTTCGCAGCCGACCCGATCGTGCTGCCCGGCATGGTGGTGCCGATCGCCCTCGACAGCGCGGCGAGCGCAGCCGTCGACGCCGTCCGCGCCAGTGAGTCCGGCAAGCTGCTGATCGCCCCGCGGCTCGACGACCGCTACCCGGCCTACGGCGTCGTCGCGTCGATCGTGCAGGTGGGACGCGTCCCCGGCGGCGGCACCGCGGCCGTGGTCAAGGGCGAGCGCCGCGCGCACATCGGCGCCGGCACCACCGGCCCCGGTGCGGCGCTGTGGGTGTCGGTGACCGAGGTCGACGAGCCCGCGCCCGACGACCAGACCCGCGCGCTGGCCGCCGAGTACAAACACCTGCTGCTGGCGATGCTGCAGCGCCGCGAGGCCTGGCAGCTGATCGACGCGGTCAACACGATCGCCGACCCGTCGGCGCTGGCCGACACCGCGGGCTACGCGTCGTACCTGACCGACGTGCAGAAGCGGCAGCTGCTGGAGACCGAGGACGCGGGCGCGCGGCTCCGCCTGCTGATCGACTGGACCGGCGACTCCCTGGCCGAACTGGAGGTCAACGAGAAGATCGCCGAGGACGTCCGCGCCGGCATGGACAAGCAGCAAAAGGAGTTCCTGCTGCGCCAACAGCTCGCCGCCATCCGCAAAGAACTCGGCGAGTTGGGACCAGCGGGCCAGGAAGGTGAAGCTGACTACCGCGCCCGCGTCGAGGCCGCCGACCTGCCGGAGAAGGTGCGGGAGGCGGCGCTGCGCGAGGTCGGCAAGCTGGAGCAGGCCGGCGACCAGAGCCCGGAGGGCGGCTGGATCCGCACCTGGCTCGACACCGTGCTGGACCTGCCGTGGAACGTCACCACCGAGGACTCGACGGACCTGCCGGGCGCCCGGGAGATCCTCGACGCCGACCACCACGGGCTCGACGACGTCAAGGACCGCATCGTCGAGTACCTGGCGGTGCGGGCCCGTCGCGCCCAGCGCGGCATGGCCGTCGTCGGCGGCCGCGGCTCCGGCGCCGTGCTGGTGCTGGCCGGCCCGCCCGGCGTCGGCAAGACCTCGCTCGGCGAGTCGGTGGCCCGGGCGCTCGGCCGCAAGTTCGTGCGCGTCGCCCTCGGCGGTGTGCGCGACGAGGCCGAGATCCGCGGCCACCGCCGCACCTACGTCGGCGCGCTGCCCGGACGCATCGTGCGCGCCATCGGCGAGGCCGGCGCGATGAACCCCGTCGTGCTGCTCGACGAGATCGACAAGGTCGGCAGCGACTACCGCGGCGATCCCGCGGCCGCGCTGCTCGAGGTGCTCGACCCGGCGCAGAACCACACGTTCCGCGACCACTACCTCGACCTGGACCTCGACCTGAGCGACGTGGTGTTCCTGGCGACGGCCAACGTCGTCGAGAACATCCCGCAGGCACTGCTCGACCGCATGGAGCTCGTCTCGATCGACGGCTACACCGAGGACGACAAGGTCGCGATCGCCCGCGACTACCTGCTGCCCCGGCAGCGCGACCGTGCGGCGCTGACCACTGACGAGGTGGAGGTGACCGACGCGGCGCTGCGCACGATCGCCGCCGACTACACCCGCGAGCCCGGTGTGCGGCAGTTCGAGCGGCTGCTTGCCAAGGTGATGCGCAAGGCGACCACTCGCCTCGCCTCGGTGGACGAGCCATTGACCATCGACGAGCCGGACCTGGTCGGCTATCTCGGTCGGCCGCGCTTCCTGCCGGAGTCGGCCGAGCGCACGGCGGTGCCGGGCGTGGCGACCGGTCTGGCGGTCACCGGACTGGGCGGCGACGTGCTGTACATCGAGGCCGGCGCCACCGACGGAGACGCGGGGCTGCAGTTGACCGGCCAGCTGGGCGACGTGATGAAGGAGTCGGCGCAGATCGCGCTGTCCTACGTCCGCAGCCACGCCGCGGAACTCGGCGTCGACCCCCGGGCGCTCGATCGCAGGATCCACGTGCACGTGCCGGCGGGCGCGGTCCCGAAGGACGGGCCCTCGGCGGGCGTGACGATGGTGACGGCGCTGGTGTCGATGGCGACCGGACGCCAGGTGCGCGCCGACGTCGGCATGACCGGCGAGGTGACGCTCAACGGCCGCGTGCTGCCGATCGGCGGGGTGAAGCAGAAGCTGCTCGCCGCCCAGCGGGCGGGCTTGCGGACGGTGTTCGTGCCGGCGCGCAACGAGCCGGACCTCGACGACGTGCCCGCCGAGGTGCTCGACGCGCTCGACGTCCGGCCGATGACCGACGTGGCCGAGATCGTCGCGCAGGCCCTCGAGCCGGCCGATTCCCAGGCCGCCGCCTGAGGGGTCCCGTTGTTTCCGCGAGCGTGCGTGTCCGTACGCCGGCACGCCGCGCCAGGCGTACCGGCGCGCACCCTCGCGCCGACGGGGCCGGCGGCGATCAGGGCAGGTCGATGGTCGTCGTCACCGACACCAGCTGCGGGGTCGCCGGTGCCGACGCAAAACCGAACTGCACCGGCGGCTCGAGTCGGCTCAGCCCGCCGAGATCCGCGCCGCGGAAGTGGCCGCTGACCCCGGTGATCAGCCGGGTGCGCCGCACGCCGTAGTACTCGCGGCGGCCGTTGCCGGCGGTGCCCGCGGTGTGGACGCCGGGCACCAGCCACGACGCCACCGGGTCGATCGCCCGCAGCCACCGCGGCGCCCGCGACAGCGGCGGCGGCACCAGCCGCAGCAGCCGGTCGAACGGGCCCGGCCCGCCGATGCGCAACACCACCCGCAGGTCCTCGGCGTCCACCGTCAGCGCGTCACCGGTCAGGACGGCGTCCACCGGCTGCACCACGACCTGGTCGAAGTGGTAGGTCGCAGCGACGAATTCGGCGACCTCGTCGGTCGGCGCCACCAACGTCCGCCGGCCGTCCGCCGACTGCACCATCGCGTCGGTGAACGACCCGAACGGCGATACCGCCCAGCTGCCGATCACCATGCGCACCCCGGAGGACGTGCCGACACCGCCGATGCGCCCGGTGAACCGCACCCGCGTCATGCCGACGACGGTAGCGGTGCTGCGTGCCAGACTGGCCGCGATGGCCTACGACGACGACCTCGCCGGCCGCGTGCCAGAACCGCGCCGCGGACACCCGCGATAGCCGATGGGCGTCCGCATCGGCACGTCCGGCTGGTCCTACGACCACTGGGACGGCGTGCTCTATCCCCCCGGCCTGCCACCGGCGCGCCGGCTCGCGGCGTACGTCGAGCACTTCAATACCGTCGAGCTCAACGCCAGCTTCTACCGCTGGCCGCGCGACGCCACCTTCGCAGGCTGGCGCACCCGGCTGCCCGACGGTTTCAGCATGACCGTCAAGGCGCACCGCGGCCTGACGCACTTCCGGCGGCTGCGCGACCCCGAGCCGTGGGCCGACCGCTTCGAGCGATGCTGGCAGGCGCTCGGCGAGCGCCGGGAAGCGGTGTTGGTGCAGCTGCATCCGGCGCTGGAGCGAGACGACGCGCTGCTCGACCACTTCCTCACCGTCATGCCCGACGAGATCCCGTTCGCCGTCGAGTTCCGGCACCGCTCCTGGGACGACGACGCCGTCTACGCGCTGCTCGAACGCCACGGCGCCAGCTACGTCGTCACCAGCGGCGCGAACCTGCCGTGCGTGCTGCGGGCCACCGCTTTGCTGGTGTACGTCCGGATGCACGGCCCGTCGCAGGAATCGATGTATCACGGCTCCTATCCTGACGAGGACCTGCACTGGTGGGCCGACCGCATCACCGAGTGGCAGGACCGAGGCCACGACGTGCTCGTGTACTTCAACAACGACCTCGGCGGCCACGCGGTGCGCAACGCGTGGACGCTCAAGGCGCTGCTGGCCTGAACGCGACACAATGGCACCGATGCAAGTGGGCACCGGCCGAGACGTCGCGGCGACGCCGGTCACCGCGCTGCCCACCCACCGGGTCGTGCGGCTCACCGGCGCCACCGGCGAGCAGCTGCGGCTCGCGCTGGACCCGCTGCCGCGCGACGCGCCCGTGATGCTCAGCTACCGGGCTGACCGAGCGGGTTCGGCCGCGGCGGTGGTGGACGCGGTCCTCGACCACCTCGAGCTCGTCGCCCGCACCCTGTTCCCGGCCTGGCTGCCGGGCGGCGAGGCGCCGGCGAGCGCCAGTGACCACGACCGCCGCGTCGTCCGCGAGCTCGCCCGCCGCCGCGCCGCCGACACCCCGCACTTCGGCCCCTACCTGGCCGACCTCGCCGAAGCGGCCCTGACCGGCCGCGCCGACGCCGCGACCTTTCCGCCGGACGTCCGCGTCCGCGGCGCGGCCCGCGTGATCGCCGACGCCTACCGGCGCGACGCGGTGGTGCTGCTCGTCGACATGCCCGCCTGCCCCGACGAGCCGGCGGCCGCGGCCGGGTTCGAATGGCTCGCCGCCCACGGCGTCGGATCGTGGCTCACCGGCGATGCGCTGCCGACCGTCGACCGGCTGCCGACGCTGGTGGTGCAGCTACCGGCCCACCTGGCCGCGGCGTCCCCGGCCGCCGACGACGGCCCGGTAGCGGTCACCCTTCCCCCGCCCGTCGGGCGCCCGCATCCGGGCAGCGCCGTCGAGCAGCTGCTCGAGCGGTGCCTCGCGCGCCGCGCGTGGGCGGTCGGGCGCACCTGGAACCAGGTGGTCGACGCGCAGCCGTTGCGGCCCCCGATCCGCGTCGACCTGCTGTGGCCGGCCGAACGGTGCGTCGTCGAGCTCGACGGGCCCGACCACCGCACCGCGCTCAAGTACGCCGACGACCGCCGCCGCGACACCACCCTCGTCGTCGGCGGGTACGTCGTCCTGCGGTTCACTAACGACGACGTCGTCGACGACCCGTGGCGCGTTGCCGCCATGATCGAACAGGTGTTGACCAGGCTGCGCACGTGACAGGAGCGACCTTCGTGAAAGTGTTTCCCGACGAACTGACGGGTACCGAGCACGCCGTGCTGCTGGCGCTGATGGCCGAGTGCCGGCCGCTGTCCAACGCCGAGCTGGCGGCGCGGGGCCCGGAGCTGCGCAAGCGGGAGCGCGACCGATTGCAGCAGCAGGGCCTGATCGAAACCACCGGCAGCCGACCGATGCGCCACGAGCTCACCGACGACGGATGGGCGTTGTGCCGCAGACTGTTCGGCGCCGACGCCCCCGAGCGGGTCCGCGGACAGGGCCGGGTGCTCTACACCGTGCTCAAGGCGTTCGACCGCTACTTCGCCGCCGCCGACATCGCGCTCGCCGACGTCTTCCTGCCCCCCGAAGAACCCGGGGACACCGTCGAGGACCGGATCGTCGGGGCCTACCGGCGGCTGGCCCGCCGGCCCGGTGACTGGGTGGGGCTGGTGCGGCTGCGCGGGGAGCTACCCGACGTGCCCCGCGCCGACGTCGACGCCGCGTTGACCGCCCTGTACCGCCGGCGCGGGGTCAGCATCATCCCCGAAGAGAACCAGAAGGTGCTCACCGACGCCGACCGGGCCGCCGCGGTCGACATCGGCAACCAGCGCAAGCACCTGATCGCGATCGACGCCTGATGGATTCCCGGCAGCGCGAGGCGCTCGGTTCCCTGCACCTGTCGTTCGCCCCCACCGCCGACGAGATGTGGCACTCGCAGGGCACCCTGCACGTCGGCGGGCTGCACGACGCCGCGCTGGGCGACGTGCTGGCGGCCGTCGGAGATGCGCAGCGCGCCGAGGACGTCAGCCCGCTCGGCGTCGTCGTGCGGGGACCCGCCGGCTCCGGCAAGACGCACCTGCTCGGGCAGGTGCGCGAGCGCGTGCAGGAGGCCGGCGGCACGTTCGTGCTCGTGCAGCTGCTCGACGCGACGAGCTTCTGGCATTCGGTGCGCGGCGGTGTGCTCGACAGCTTCGGCCGCCCGGCGCCCGGCCACGAGACGCAGCTGCGGCGGGTGCTGTGGGAGCTGGCGTCGATCGCACACGTCGGCCGCGCGGCGCGGCGGGCGATCGTCGGCGACGAGGAGCTGACGCCGCAGGTGCTCGACGAGTTCGTCACCAAGCTCGTCACGGCGCGCCGCGACCCGGTGCGCGCTGCCCGCCACTGCCTGCGCGCGCTGGTGCTGCTGGGCGCCGAGGACCTCGCGCTGCAGGACATCGGCGAGGCCTTCCTGCGCTCCAGTGACGGCATCCCCGCCGCCGACCGGACCGCGTGGGGGCTGCCCGTCCCGGAGTTGACCGCACAGGAGGTGGTGCGCGACCTCGCCCGGTTGCTGGCCCTGGCGGGCCCGACGGTGCTGGCTATCGACCAGATCGACACGCTGCTCGCCCAGTCGAACCGGCGCACCGAGACCGACGCCCGGGCGACCGACAACCGCGACCTGGAGCACGTCGCGCACGGGCTGATGGCCGTCCGGGAGACCATGCGCCGCACCGTGACGGTGGTCGCCTGCCTGCCGTCGGTGTGGGTGGACATCGAGGAGCGGGCCGTGGCCTCGGTGCGGGACCGGTTCCGCACCACGGAGGTCCTGCAGGGCCTGCCGACGCCCGAGATCGCCCGGGCCATCCTGGAGCGCCGGTTCACCGCGAGCTACGACGCGGTCGGTTTCACACCCCCCTATCCGAGCTGGCCGATCCTGCCGACCGCGTTCGACGACGCGTCGGACTTCACGCCCCGCGGGCTGCTGCAGGCCGCCGACCAGCACGTCCGCCGCTGCCTGCAGCGCGACCAGGTGGCGGAGCTGGCCTCGTTCACCGGCGACCGCACCCAGCCGCCCACCGATCCGGTCGACCCGCCCCGACCGGGGGACCTCGCGGCGCTGGACCGGGCCTTCGCCGCCTACCGCCGCCGCGCCGTGCCGGCCGCCGCGCTGGATCCCGACGGCGAGGACACCACGATGCCCCCGTTGCTCTCGGCGGCGCTGCAGGCCTGGATCGTCGAGCACGGCGGCGCCGACGGCGAATTCACCGTCGACCCGCCGCCCGGTAAACGGGTCGGGCTGCACGCCCGGCTGCGCCAGAGCCTCGACGCCGCCACCGACGACGAGCGGCACTGGGCGTTCCGGGCGATCGCCGCGCACAACGCCATCGCCGCGCAGAACCGGATCCGCAAGGCGTGGGAGGCCACCGGCGCCGGCCGCCGCCACCGCCAGCTGTTCCTGCTCCGCAACAGCCCGTGGCCCAGCGGCGCGAAGACCACGCAGCTGATCGCCGACTTCGAGGACGCCGGCGGGCGCACCCTGCCCGTCGCCGACGACGACCTGCGGACCCTGTCGGCGCTGCGTGACCTGCTCGACGAGGACCACGCCGACCTTCCGGAGTGGCTGCGCGCGCGCCGGCCCGCCCACGGTGTGCGGCTGCTGCACGACGCGCTGGGCGACCTGGCCGGCGACCCGCCGCCACCCCCGGTCACCGAACCCGAACCCGAACCCGAGGCACCGCTCGCCGCCGAGCCGGCGTACCCGCCGGTCGCCGAGGCCGCCACGGCGGTGCCGCTGGGCGTGGTGGAGGACGACGGCCGCCCGCTGTCGGTGGACCTGGCGCAGCTGCGCAAGCACACGGTGATCTTCGCGGGCTCCGGGTCCGGCAAGACGGTGCTGATCCGCCGGCTGGTGGAGGAGTGCGCGCTGCGCGGCGTGTCCTCGATCGTGCTCGACGCCAACAACGACCTGGCGCGGCTGGGCACCCCGTGGCCGGAGCCGCCGGCGGGCTGGACCGCGGCCGACGACGCGCGCGCCGCGGAGTACTTCGCCCACACCGAGGTCGTCGTGTGGACGCCGGGCCGCAACGCCGGGCGGCAGCTCAGCTTCCAGCCGCTGCCCGACTTCGGCGCGGTCGTCGACGATCGCGACGAGTTCGACGACGCCGTCGAGTCCGCGCTGGCGGCACTGGAGCCGCGGGCGCTGATCAGCGGGAAGACCGCGAAGGCCGAGCTGTCGCGGGCGGTGCTGCGCGAGGCGCTCGAGTTCTACGGCCGGCAGCCCGCGCCTACGCTGCGGGGCTTCGTCGACCTGCTCGGCGACCTGCCGCCCGACGTCAGCGGGCTCGCCGGCGCCACCCGGCTGGCCGCGGAGCTCAGCGAGAACCTCCGCGCGGCGATGGTCAACGACCCGCTGTTCGGCGGGCACGGCACGCCCGTCGACCCCGCGGCGCTGCTGACGCCGTCGGACGGCCGCCGCGCCCGCGTGTCGGTGGTCAACCTCGCGGGCCTGCCCACCGACGCGCAGCGGGAAGGCTTCGTCAACCAGTTGCAGATGGCGCTGTTCGCGTGGATCAAGCGGCATCCGGCCGGCGACCGGCCGCTGGGCGGGCTGCTGGTGATGGACGAGGCGCAGAACTTCGCGCCGTCGGGCCGCCGCACGGTGTGCCTGCACAGCACGCTCGCGCTGTCGTCGCAGGCCCGCAAGTACGGGCTCGGGCTCGTGTACGCCACCCAAGCGCCCAAAGGACTGAACCCCGGCATCCCCGGCAACGCGGCGACCCAGCTCTTCGGCCTGTTGAACGCGCCCGTCCAGATCACCGTCGCCCGCGAGATGGCGCGGGTGAAGGGCGGCCGCGTGCCCGACATCAGCAGGCTGCGCGCCGGCCAGTTCTACGCCGCGCTCGAGGGCACGGCGTTCGCGAAGATCCGCGCGCCCTGGTGCCTGTCGCACCATCCGGCCAGCCCGCCGCCGCTGGAGGACGTGCTGGCGCTCGCCCGCGCCTGATTCCGGCGCTAGCGCAGACTCGCGGTCCCGTCGGTCGCCACGCGGATCTTGTTGCCCGCGATGTCCTCGCGGATCGCGGTCTGCGCCTGGGCGGGATCGTCGATGCGCGCCAGCGCGCGGGCGTCGCCGGGCGTGCGGACGGTCACGAAGACGTGCTCGGGCTCACCGTCGCGGCCAAACGGCACGGTCCAGGTCTCCACGACACCGTCGCCGGCGTACTCGGCCGCCTGCGCCCGGACGGGTTCGCGGTCGACGGCGGACTGGACGTCCTCCCACCGGAAGCCCGCCGCGGGCGGCTCGGTGCCGTAGACGCCGATGCTGTGCTTGGTGAGGTAGCCGCCGTTGGCCGTCACCAGGCCCGTCGTTCCGGGGTTGTCGACGAGCACGCCGGCCATGCTGCCGATGGCGTGCATGACGTAGTTGTTCCACGGCCCGCCCGCGAACGTCAGCCCGCCGGTGACGGTCAGCGGCCGATCCAGCGACAAGCCCAGCTCCGCGGCCGCGACCTGCACCGCGGACGGGAAGCACGAGTACACGTCGACGTGGTCGATCCGGTCGACCGCGGTGCCGGCAAGCGCCAGCACGCGTTCACCGGCGATGCGTATGGCCGGCGAACGGTGAAGATCCCACCGCTGTCCGATCGCGTAGGTGTCGTGCGCGTCGGTGCCGGCGTGCGGGAACACCCAACGGTCGCGGGGGATTCCGTGCCGGTCGGCCGCCGCCGCGGAGGCCAGCACCACGACGGCCGCCTGGTCGACCATGTTGTTGGAGTTGAGCAGCTTGGTGTAGGGCCAGCTGATCATCCGGTTGTCGCGACTGGGCTGCCAGATCTCGTCGGCCGTCACCGCATCGCGGTTCCAGGCGAACGGGTTGCGTTGCGCCACCTGGCTGAAGCCCGCCCACAGTTCGCCGAGGCGGCGGCGGTGGCTGTCCGGGTCCTCCCCCGCCGCGATGCGCACCGCCTGCTCGAACAGCGGGTAGACGTCGGACGGCTTGTAGAGCCCGACGCGGTCCTGCGCCGGGCTCGACATCGGCACCTCGTCCTCGGCGCCCGGCGGCACCGGGACGGACTCGTCCTGGGTGGGCCAGTCGGGGCGTTCGCCGCTGGTGCGGAAACGGGTTCGGGTGCGCCAGGTCTCGCCGCCGGCGAGCAGCACGATGTCGGCGCGGCCCGCCGCGATGTCGAGGCATGCCTGGTTGACCAGCGTCTGCGGCACGTTGCCGCCGATGCCGGTGTACCGGGTGGCCGGGTCGGCGGCGCCGATGCGCTCGGCCAGCGCCAGGCCCGGATCGCGGTACCGCCAGGACAGCAGGTTCACCACCCGGATGGCGTCGACCGCCGCCAGCACCGCGGCGGGCACCGCCTCGCGGGCGGCGTCGGCCATCAACGCGACCGGTTCGCGGGCCGCGGCCAGGTCGTCGACGCGTTGATTGACCTGGCCCCAGCCGATGAGGACAGGCGTGCGGGGATCGAGAGACATTGCCGCGGTGGACCTTTCGCCTTGCTAGGACTGCGTCGCCGGGGCCTCGAACAGCACCCCGTCGACGTAGAGCCGCTCGATGTCCTCGGCGGTGAGGCCGAGCAGCTTCTGACAGATCTCGCGGGTGTGCTCGCCGGGCATCGGCGCCGGGCGCAGCTCGGCGGCAGGGATCCGGCGGAACGCCGCGGGGCCGGTCTCGCTGGGCATCGGCTCGTCGAACAGCGGGTGGTGCATCGGCGCGTACAGCTCCCGCGCCCGCACCTGCGGATCGGCCAGCACGTCGGCCGGCCGGTACATCGGCCCGGCCGGCACATCGGCGCGCTGCAGCCGGTCGGCGACGTCGAACTTGTCCAGCCCCGTCGTCCACGCCGCGACGTCCAGATAGAAGCCGTTCGGATCGGCCGGCAGCGGGCCACCGCCGATCTCGGCGGCCAGCCGCTCGCGATCGGCGGCGTCGCGGACGGAGATCACGCACCACTCGTCGTCGCCCGCGCACGGGAAGACCTCGTGCGACGCCGGGTCGTCGGTGACGGGCAGGCCGACGGCGCGGGCCGCCTCGGCGACGTAGTGCGTCGCCAAGTGGTCGACCGCGACCTCGGCCTGCGAGACGTGCACCCGGCCGCCCACGCCGGTGGCGCGCCGCCGGATCAGGGCCGCCAGCGCCGCGATCGCCGTGACGCGCGCCGAGATGTGGTCGGGGAAGACGGTGGTGGCGTCCCAGTAGCCCGGCCGGTCGCCGTCGACCGCGTCGCCGGACCACAGGGCGGTCACCCCGGCGCTGGCGCGCACCAACGGTCCGTAGCCCAGCCGCCGGCTCCAGGGCCCGGTGTCGCCGTAGGCGCTACTCTCGGCGAGCACGATGGCCGGGTTGATGGCCCGCAGCTCGTCGTAGGAGAAGCCGAGCGCGGCCAGCGTGCCGGGCTTGAAGTTCGCGAACACCGCGTCAGATTCGGCGACGAGCCGGCGGAACAGGTCCGCGCCCGCCGAGCTGCGCAGGTCCAGCCCGAGGCCGAACTCGTTGCGGTGCGCCAGCGCGAAGGTCTCGCTCATCGGCTGGCCGGGCCGGGTCTGCCGCAGGCCGTCGGGATAGCCGGCGCTCTCGATCTTGATGACCTCGGCGCCGAGGTCGGCGAACAGCCGCCCCAGCTCACCGCCGGCAACGATGATGCCGAGGTCGAGGATGCGCAGGCCGTCGAACGGCCGCACGGCCGCCGCGTTCGACGGCGCCGCGGCCGACGGCGGGGACCAGCACACGTCCCCGGCCGCAGCCGCCGCGACGGGGCCGCGCCAACCGGCCCGGTGGCCGTCGACGACGTACGGGCCGACCGGCACGCTGACGTCGTGCTCGCCGCCCAACGCGGTCGCGGTCAGCGCCCCGGTCTTTCGGAAGTGGTCGCTGCGCAACACCTCCGCCGGTGGCAGCACCGCCGCGATCGGGATGCCGCGCTCCTGCCCGGCGGCCACCAGATCGTCGGTGCGCTGTTCGGCGACGTGCCCAGCGATGCGGGCGTTCAGTGCCTCGGTCGCGGCGATCCTCGCGCCGAGCTGTTCGAAGGCGGGATCGGAGAATTCCTCGGGCTCTCCCAGCCAGGTCCACATGCTGCGCCACTGCCGCGCCGACATGACGCAGACCCGCACGAACCCGTCCCGCGAGCGGAAGATCGGATAGACGTCCTGGTTCCGCGGCCGGCCCCGCCAGAGCGGTTTGCGGCGCTGCGCCTGCGCCGCCTGGCCCATGGTGCCGTACGGCGGGTCCAGGCCCAGCAGCACACCCTCGTAGCGCGAGAAATCGACGAAATCGCCTGTGCCGGTGGTCAACCGGTGGTGGTAGGCGGCCAGCACGGCCCAGGTGGCCTGCACCCCGGCGGTGGCCGAGGCGATGCCGGCCGGCGGAAGCACCGGGGTGCCGGCGGTCGGACCGGACCGCGACAGCGCGGTCGACATGGCGTAGAGCACCGGTTCAGTGGCCCGCCAGCCCGCGCGCGGCCCGGCGGTGCCGAAATCGGTGACGTGCAGCGCCACCAGCCGGGGATGGCGGGTAGCGAGCTCGGCGGCGGTGGTGCCGAACCGGGCGGCCTGCCCGGGTAGGCCGCTGTCGACGAGGATGTCGGCGGCGGCGGCCCATGCGAAGAACCGGTCGCGGTCGGCGCCGTCACGCTCGTCGAGGATCACCGCCCGCTTGTTGGCGTTGTGCAACGCGAACGCGATGGCGGCGGCGCCGACGGCCGGCGCCGCGCGGCGGTCCGGCAGTCCGCCGGGCGGCTCGACCTTGACCACGTCGGCGCCGAGGTCGGCGAGCTGGCGGCCGACTGCGTCCGCGGTCGCGTCCGCGAGGTCCAACACGCGGACACCGGCGAGCGGCAGCGGGGCGGTCATCGCGTCGCGCCACCCGTCGCTGCGCTGAGCTTCGCGGCGGGCAGGTCGTCGGCGGCGGCACGCCACGGTGGCAGCGCGAATCCCAGCACCCGTGCAGCCTAGACCGCCGCCACTGGGCACCAACCGGTCGGTCGGCACTGCCGGCGGGTTCGCCGCCGCCGCGGCCGGACGTGCGGCACACTGTCGTCATGGCTGACCGGCCCACGACGGCGCGCACCCGTTTCCAGAAACTCGCGAACGCCGCGCTCAACGCCGATGTCACGGTGGAGCAGGCCACGGCCGTCCTCGACGCGATGAGTCAGATCGTCGAGGAGATGGACGTCACCATGGGCAAGTTCGACAAGACGCTGACCAAGTTCGACGACACGCTGGGGCGGGTGAACCGCAACCTCGACACCATCGAGGAATCGCTGTCGACGGTGGTGGGAGCGGTGGAGCACCTGAACCAATCGGTCGCGCAGATCGACCACATCGCGGCGCGGGTGAACCGGCTGCTCGACGTGCTCGAGGTCGTGCTGACGCCGGCCAACGCCGCGGCGGGCCAACTCAACCGCCTTTTTCACCGCATGGGAATTCACCGCTGAGGTCCGCGTAACGTCACCGGTTCGGGGTAGTAAGGACCGATGGACTCCCCGACGCAGACGTCGCCACTGACCGAGGACGAGCTCGCGGGCATCGACGCCTACTGGCGCGCCGCCAACTACCTGTCCGTCGGACAGATCTACCTGCTGGACAACCCGCTGCTGCGGGAACCGCTGGCCGATCACCACGTCAAACCGCGACTGCTCGGGCACTGGGGCACCACCCCGGGGCTCAACCTGCTCTACGCGCACCTGAATCGGGTGATCCGCCACCGGGACCTCGACTGCGTCTACATCACCGGGCCGGGCCACGGCGGGCCCGGTCTGGTGGCCAACGCCTACCTCGAGGGCACCTACAGCGAGATCTACACCGCCATCGGCGAGGACACCGACGGCATGCGAAAGCTGTTCCGGCAGTTCTCGTTTCCCGGCGGCATTCCCAGCCACGTCGCGTCGGAGACCCCCGGCTCGATCCACGAGGGCGGCGAGCTGGGCTATGCGCTCGTGCACGCGTTCGGCGCCGCCTTCGACAACCCGAACCTGGTGGTGGCGTGCGTGATCGGCGACGGGGAGGCAGAGACCGGTCCGCTCGCCGCCAGCTGGCACTCGAACAAGTTCCTCAACCCCGCCACCGACGGCGCGGTGCTGCCGATCCTGCATCTCAACGGCTACAAGATCGCCAATCCGACTGTGCTGTCCCGGATTCCGCAGGAGGAGCTCGAAGCGCTGCTGCGGGGCTACGGGTACCGCCCGATCACCGTCGCGGGCGACGATCCGCGAAACGTGCACCAGCAGCTCGCGGCGGCGCTCGACGAGGCGGTCGACGACATACAGCGCAGCCAGCGCGCGGCACGCGAGGACGGCCACTCCGAGCGCCCCACCTGGCCGATGATCGTGCTGCGCACGCCGAAGGGCTGGACCGGCCCCAAGGAGGTCGACGGGGTGCTCGTCGAGGGCACCTGGCGGTCGCACCAGGTGCCGCTGTCGGGCACCCACGACAACGCCGAGCACCGCGCCCAGCTCGAGGAGTGGCTGCGCAGCTACCGGCCGGAGGAGCTGTTCGACGAGCACGGCACGCTGCGCCCCGAGCTGAAAGCGCTGGCGCCGCAGGGCCGTCGACGGATGAGCGCCAACCCGCACGCCAACGGCGGTGAGCTGCTGCGCGACCTCGACCTGCCCGACTTCCGCGACTACGCGGTCGCGGTGGACACGCCGGGCGCCGACACCGCCGAGGCGACCAAGGTGCTCGGGACGTTCCTGCGCGACGTGATCGTTCGCAACACCGACCGCTTCCGGATCATGGGTCCGGACGAGACCGCCTCCAACCGGCTCTCGCCCGTGTTCGAGGCCACCGACAAAGCCTGGCTGGGGCAGCTCTGCAGCGAGGACGACCACCTCGCCCCCGGCGGCCGGGTGATGGAGGTGCTGTCGGAGCACCTGTGTCAGGGCTGGCTCGAGGGATACCTGCTGACCGGCCGCCACGGGCTGTTCAACTGCTACGAGGCGTTCGTCCACATCGTCGACTCGATGCTCAACCAGCACGCCAAGTGGCTGTCCAGCAGTGCGCGCCTCGACTGGCGGCGGCCGATCGCCTCGCTCACCTACCTGCTCACCTCGCACGTCTGGCGCCAGGACCACAACGGCGCGTCGCACCAGGACCCGGGCTTCATCGACCACGTCGCCAACAAGCGGCCCGAGGTGGTGCGGGTGTACCTGCCACCGGACGCCAACACCCTGCTGAGCGTCGGCGACCACTGTCTGCGCAGCCGCCACTACGTCAACGTCATCGTCGCCGGCAAGCAGCCGGCGCTGACCTATCTGTCGATGGACGACGCGATCGCCCACTGCGCCCGCGGGCTCGGGATCTGGGAGTGGGCGAGCAGCACGACCGGTGAACCCGACGTCGTGCTGGCCTGCGCCGGTGACATCCCGACGCTGGAGACGCTGGCGGCCGCCGACATCCTGCGCCGGCGACTCCCCGACCTGCGGGTGCGGGTGGTCAACGTCGTCGACATCATGCGGCTGCAACCGGACAGCGAACACCCGCACGGCCTGTCGAGCCGCGAGTTCGACTCGATCTTCACCGCCGACAAGCCGGTGATCTTCGCCTACCACGGCTATCCCTGGCTCATCCACCGGCTGACCTACCGGCACGCCAACCACGCGCAGCTGCACGTGCGGGGGTTCAAGGAACGGGGCACCACCACCACGCCCTTCGACATGGTCATGATGAACGACCTGGACCGCTTCCACCTGGTCATGGACGTCATCGACCGCGTCCCGGGGCTGGGTGTCAACGCCGCCGGGCTGCGGCAGGAGATGGCGGACGCCCGGCTGGCGGCCCGGACCTACACCCGCGAGCACGGCGAGGACGATCCGGAGATCTCGGGCTGGACCTGGGACTCCGGGTTCACCGCGGACGGCCGGCAGTCGACGGCGCAGGACACCTCTGACAACGAATAGTCGCCGGTAGCATCGGCCGCCATGACCACCGCCGTCGCCGAGCGCGCCACGCCGCCGCGGCCGCAGCTGCACCTCGACATCGCCGTCGTCGTCGCCGTGCTGACCGCCACCAACCTGATCGCGCACTTCACGACGCCGTGGGCCGGTGTCGCCGCCGTGCCGCTCGCCGCCGTCGGTCTGCTGCTGCTGGTCCGCTCGCGGGGCCTCGGTTGGTCGGAGCTCGGGCTGGGCCGCCACCAGTGGCGCAGCGGGGCGCGCTACGCGGCGGCCGCCGTGGCCGCGGTCGGGTCGGTGGTGGCCGTCGGCGCGCTGTTGCCGTGGACGCGCCCGATGTTCCTCAACGACAACTACGCGACGGTGTCGGGCGCGCTGATCGCGTCGATGCTCGTCATCCCGCTGCAGACCGTCATCCCCGAGGAGATCGCCTTCCGCGGCGTGCTGCACGGGGCGCTCGACCGCGCGTGGGGCTTCCGCGGGGTGGCGGCCGTCGGCTCCCTGCTGTTCGGGCTGTGGCACATCGCCACGTCCCTGGGGCTGACCGCCAGCAACGTCGGGTTGACGCGCCTGCTCGGCGGCGGGATCGCCGGCGTGGCGGCCGGGGTGGTGCTCGCGGTGCTGGCGACCGGCGCCGCCGGGTTCGTCTTCAGCTGGCTGCGGCGCCGCAGCGGGAGCCTGCTCGCGCCCATCGCGCTGCACTGGTCGCTCAACGGCATGGGCGCGCTGGCGGCCGCGGCCGTCTGGCACTGGTCGGGCTGAGAACGACGAACGGCCGCCCGCTCGATGCGGGCGGCCGTTCGCCGTCGGTTGGTTACGCCGGTGGCGCCATGCCGGGCACCGGTTCGGTGATCGGCACCGGGACGCCGACGCCGGGCCGCGCGGGCGGTGGCGGCGGCGGGGCGTTCGGATCCGGCGGCGGTGGCGGAGCGTTCGGGTCGGGTGGCGGCGGCGCGGGCGGCGGTGTCCACGGCCGGATGGATTGGGCCAGCGCGACCGCCGCGGCCTTGTCGACCGGGTTCGCGGCGGTGCCCAGCCAGACCACGAAGTAACGCGTCGGCGCGACCCCGCGGTTGGCAGCTCCCCGCGGCGGGTTGTCGCCGATGGCAGCCGCCCAGATCTGGCCGTTCGGCTTCGCCTCGTCGGCGAAGTCGACCTCGTAGTAGGACGCGGTGCCCGTCAGCCCACCCGCGTTGAGCGGCACGGTCTCCTGGTTGATCCGGGTGCCCTGGAACGGCATGTAGAACTCGCCCATGTCTGAGGCCAGCCGTACGGCGGCCTTGGCGTTGTCCGGCTCCGCGCCGGCGAACAGCTTCAGGTCGAGCGGCCCGAGCAGGATCGTCGTGTCGTTCGGCGGCGCGGTCTGGCCGGCGGCCGGTGCCTTGGTGAGCACCGCCGAGCCGTAGCTGATGCGGCTCGGGTCTCCGACCCGCCAGCCGGCGGGCGGCACGTAGGTGAAGCGGCCCGACTCGCTGGTGACCCGACCCGCCTCCGGCGCCGGCGGGGCGTTCGGATCGGCCGGCGGCACCGGTGCGTTGGGATCGGCGGGCGGGGCCGGCGGCGCGGGCGGAGCGTTTGGGTCGGGCGGCGCCGGAGCGGCCGGCGGCGCACCCGCGCTGTTGCCCGGCGGGGGCGGCGACGGTGACGGATCGGGATCGGCGAGTGCGGTGGCCGGGACGGTCAACGCGATGGCCACGGCACCTGCGACCGCCGGCATCGCCAGTCTCGTCCAGCGGCCCGCACCTCGGTTCGGGCTCGGGTCGGGCTGCTGCATGGGGACGAAACTACCGTGTTACCGCCGTGACGCAAGTGTGAGGTGCTCACAAAAGTGACCTGCGCGGGCGGTGCCGGATGTGGCCGGATCCGACAGCTGATCAGCGCCGGCGGGGCAGCAGCCGCACCTGGGTTGCCTTCACCGCGAAGTGGACCCGGTCCCCGACCGCCAGGCGCAGGTCGCTGGCCGCGGCCGGGGTGACATCGGCGGCCAGCCCCGGCCCGCCGTCGGGCTGATCGGTGCCTCGCACCCGCACCATCGAACCCTCGGGCGTCAGCTCGGCCACCGTCACGGCCACGGTGTTGCGAGGGCTGCCGCGGGGTGGCTCGGGGAACACGGCGACCGCCGCCGGCGCGAACAGCGCCACCGCGCGCTGGGCGGTCGGCAGCGGCGTTTCGGCGACGCCGTACCACCGCTCGCCCCAGCTGGTGACCACACAGCCCCCGTCCGCGACGGTGCCCGCCACCAGGTTGATGCCGGCGAATCGGGCGGCGAACCGGCTGTGCGGCACGCTCAGGACCGCGGCGGCCGGGCCGGATTCGGCGACCCGGCCCGCCTCGATCACCGCCACGCGGTCGGCGAGCGTCAGCACGTCGACCAGATCGTGGGTCACCAGCACCGCGCTGCGGCCGTCGCGGGTGAGCACCCGGCGCAGCAGCTGGCGCAGCCCCGACGCCGCGGCGACGTCCAGGCCGGCCAGCGGTTCGTCGAGCAGCAGTGCATCGGGTTCGCTCGCCAGCGTCCGCGCGATCGCCACCCGTTGGGCTTGGCCGCCCGACAGCTCGCGGGGGCGGCGCCCGGCAAGCTCCTCGGCGCCCACCTCGGCCAGCCAGCGCTGCGCGGCGCGGCGCCGCTGCGCCCGGCGGCCCCGCGCCGCGAACGCCACGTTGTGCAGTACCGACAGGTGCGGGAACAGCAGCGGGTCCTGCAGCAGCAGGCCGACGCGGCGGGTGTGCGCCGCGGCGTGGCAGCCCGCGGCGGTGTCGGTCAGCACCCGATCGCCCAGCAGCACCTCGCCGGCGTCGGGCCGCAGCAACCCGGCGACGACGTGCAGCAGGGTCGACTTGCCCGCGCCGTTGGGGCCCAGCAGGGCGAGCACCTCGCCCGCGGCCACCTCGAGGGCGACGTCCACGCCGCGGGCGGCCACCTCCGCACGCACCCGCAGCCGGCTCACGGCGGCGCCTGCGCGCCCCGCAGCCGGCGCGCGCCGACCGCGATGACGACGACCGCGGCCACCACCACGAGCAGCATGGACAGGGCGACGGCCGCGTCGGGGTCGCTCTCGCGCTGCAGATAGATCTCCAGCGGCAGGGTGCGCGTCACACCCGCGCGGGAGCCTGCGAAGGTGAGCGTGGCGCCGAACTCGCCCAGCGCGCGGGCGAACGCCAGCACCGCGCCGGAGAGCAGCCCGGGGGCCAGCAGCGGCAGCGTCACCCGCCACCACACCCGCGCCGGCGAGGCGCCCAAGGTGGCGGCCGCCGTCTCGTAGCGGCTGCCGGCGGTGCGCGCCGCGCCCTCCAGCGCCACGACGAGGAACGGCAGCGACACGAACGCCTGCGCCAGGACGACGGCCGTCGTCGAGAACGCGACCTGCACGCCCGCGGCCTCCAGGTAGCGGCCCACCAGGCCCAGCCGCCCGAACGCGTACAGCAGCGCCAGCCCACCGACCACCGGCGGCAGCACCAGCGGCAGCAGGATCAGCGGCCGCACGGCGCGCAGCCAGCGGGCGTCGCTGCGGGCCAGTACCAGCGCCATCGGCACACCGAGCGCGAGCACCAGCGCGGTGCTCGCGGTCGCGGTGCGCAGGCTGAGCAGCAGCGCCTCGCGCGCGCCGGTGATCAGCGGCCAGAACCGCGACCAGTCGACCCGCCACGCGAGCGCGGCGAGCGGCAGCACCACCAGCACCGCCCCGAGGAGCGCCGGGACGGCCAGCCACCGGGGCAATCCGCTCGCAGCCGGCATGCGGAGGAATGTAGGCGACGCGGCACCGGCCGCGGCCCGGCGCGTCATTTCCGGCTCAAGCTACCGTCCAGTAACATCGGTGGGAATCTCGACGCCGAACGCAGGAGGCAAGGCATGGACGTGCTGGTCACCGGTGGTGATACCGAACTCGGCCGCACCGTCGCCCAAACTTTCGGCGACGCCGGCCACCGCGTCACCATCACGGGTGCGCGCCGCGAGGAGCTCGAGGTCACGGCGAAGGAGCTCGACGTCGACGCCGTGGTGTGCGACAGCCTCGACGCCGCTGCGCTGGCCGGGGCGGTGCCGCAGCTGCCCCAACACCTCGACACCATCGTGAACGTGCCCACGCCGGTGTTCTCCCCCGGCGACCCGCGCACCTACACCCTCGCCGAGCGGGCGCAGGCGTGGCGGGCGGCGCTGGACGGCACGGTGCTGTCCGCCGTGCTGACCGTGAGCGCCGTCGGCGACCACCTCCGCTCGGGCGGGTCGATCGTCACCGTCGTCGCCGAGAACCCGAAGCCCGGCAGCGCCGACGCGGCGGCCAAGGCGGCCGTCGCGGACTGGACCAGCGGGCAGGCCGAGTACTTCGGCACCCGCGGCATCACCATCAACGCCGTGGCGGCGGGCCGCGGCACCGACGCCGGCTACGACGGCGTCACCGACCACACCGGCGGGGCCGCCGCGGAGATCGCCCGGCTGGCGCTGTTCCTCACCGGATCGGCCGCCCGCCACATCACCGGGCAGACCCTGCACGTCGGTCACCGCGCGCTCGACGCCCTGCGCTGACCCGCGGGTCGCGCGGCTGGCATTTCGGGTGCCCACCGGCCCTGCGGGTTACGGGCCGGTGACCGCGGGTATCGCGGAGGTGCACGCCACGGCACGGGCGCGACGACGTCGCACGCCCCGGCTACGGTAGACACCGGAACTGACTGAAGAGGTCGAGGAGCCACCCATGAGCCATCCCGGAGCCACCGAATCCGACCGCCACCGCGTGGTGATCATCGGATCGGGTTTCGGCGGGCTGACCGCCGCCAAGGCGCTCAAGCGGGCGAACGTCGACATCAAGCTGATCGCCAGCACCACGCACCACCTGTTCCAGCCGCTGCTCTACCAGGTGGCGACGGGCATCATCTCCGAGGGCGAGATCGCGCCCGCCACCCGCGTGATCCTGCGGAAGCAGAAGAACGTGCAGGTGCTGCTCGGCGACGTCACCCGGATCGACCTGGTCAACAAGACCGTGGATTCCGATCTGCTGGGACACCCCTACAAGACGCCCTACGACAGCCTCATCGTCGCGGCCGGCGCCGGGCAGTCCTATTTCGGCAACGACCACTTCGCCGAGTTCGCCCCCGGCATGAAGTCCATCGACGACGCGCTGGAGCTGCGCGCCCGCATCCTGGGCGCCTTTGAGCAGGCGGAGCGCTCCAGCGACCCGGCCCGCCGGCAGAAACTGCTGACGTTCACGGTGGTGGGTGCGGGGCCGACCGGCGTCGAGATGGCCGGGCAGATCGCCGAGCTCGCCGACCACACCCTCAAGGGGGCGTTCCGCAGCATCGACTCCACAAAGGCGCGGGTGATCCTGCTCGACGCCGCCACCGCGGTGTTGCCGCCGATGGGCGAGAAGCTGGGGAAAAAGGCGCAGGCCCGGCTCGAGAAGATGGGCGTCGAGATCCAGCTCGGCGCCATGGTCACCGACGTGGACCGCAACGGGATCACCGTCAAGGACTCCGACGGCACCATCCGCCGCATCGAGTCGGCGTGCAAGGTGTGGTCGGCCGGGGTGTCGGCGAGCCCGCTGGGACAGGATCTCGCCGAGCAGTCCGGCGTCGAGCTGGACCGCGCGGGCCGCGTCAAGGTGCTGCCCGACTTGACCATCCCGGGCCACCCGAACGTGTGGGTGGTGGGTGACATGGCGTTCGTGCCGGGTGTGCCGGGGCAGGCCCAGGGCGCCATCCAGGGCGCGAAGTACGCCGCCAGCTGCCTCAAGGCCGAGCTCAAGGGCGCCGATCCGGCGGCGCGCAAGCCGTTCGAGTACTTCGACAAGGGTTCGATGGCCACGGTGTCGCGGTACAGCGCGGTCGCGAAGATCGGCCCGTTGGAGTTCGGCGGGTTCATCGCGTGGCTGGCCTGGCTGTTCCTGCACCTCATCTACCTCGTCGGCTGGAAGGCCCGGCTGACCACCGCGCTGTCGTGGATCAGCACCTTCCTCGGCAGCAACCGCGGCCAGCTCACCATCACCGAGCAGCAGGCGTATGCGCGCACCCGGCTGGAGAACCTCGAGGAGATCGCCGCCGAGCTGAAGAAGACGGAGAAACAGGCCAGCTAACCGCGAAGCCGGCGCCCCTGCCAGGTGCTGAGGGATCCGCCGCCGGCCAGCGCCAGCACCGTCCGGTGCGGGTCCCCGGGTTGCACGGTGGGATAGCGCAGTTCGCTCACCAGGGCCAGCGGTGCGGCGATCATGTCGTGTCCGGGCGCGCCGTCGCCCAGCTCCACGCGGTGGCGCAGCAACGGGCCGTCGGCGACGTCGACGTGCAGCGACCCCGAGAAGAACCCGTCGGCCTCCCCCGACCGGCCGACCTGCACCCGTTCACGCAGCCGCAGCTCACCGGTTTCGGCGAGTTCCGCGACGACCGCCGCGCGGTGGCGGGCGGCGGCGGCCACCACCGTCGGTTCCAGATCGAGGTCCAGGCGGCCGCCCACCTGCAGGTCGACGCTGCTCGACGAGCCGGCGACGGCGGGTCCGGGCAGCGCGACCGTGGCGGCGACGCTGCGCAGCCGCAGCGCCGCACCGGCGGCCACGATCACCCGCAGCGCGATCGTGTCGCCGCCCAGCGGCGTCGCCGCCGCCGACACCAGGTGCACGGTGCCGGCGCCGGTGATCCGGGCGGCGATGCCGCCGCGGCATTCGATGCGCGGCAGCCGGCCCGGGCACGCCGCGATCAGGACCTCGGAGTGCATCAGGCGTGCTGCGCCACCTGCAGCTGCGTGGCGACCCAGGCGCGCACCGGGCCGGCGGTCGGATCCTCGGTCAGCGAGATGAGCACCGTCGGCCGGCCCTGCCGCACGGCGGCGGCGTCGCGGCGCATCACGTCCAGGTCGGCGCCCACCAGCGGCGCGAGGTCGGTCTTGTTGACCACCAGCAGATCCGAGAACGTCACACCCGGCCCGCCCTTGCGGGGCACCTTGTCGCCGCCGGCGACGTCGATGACGAAGATCTGCGCGTCGACGAGTCCCGACGAGAAGGTGGCGGTGAGGTTGTCGCCGCCGGACTCCACCAGGATCAGGTCGAGGTGGTCGTGCGCGGCGATCAGGTCGTCGATCGCGTCCAGGTTGGCGGTGATGTCGTCGCGGATCGCGGTGTGCGGGCACCCGCCGGTCTGCACCGCGGCGATGCGGTCGTCGGGCAGCACGGCGTGGCGGCGCAGGAAGTCGGCGTCCTCGGTGGTGTAGATGTCGTTGGTCAGCACCGCCAGCGAGAGCTCGTCACGCAGGGTGCGGCACAGCGCGGCGACGAGCGCGGTCTTGCCCGAGCCGACGGGTCCGCCGATGCCGATGCGCAGCGGCTCCCCGGGTCGGCGCACCCGCTTCGGGCGGGCGGGGTGGGTGTGGGGTTCGTCGTCGGTGACGTGCGGGGGCATGGGCGGCCTTTCGCGTCGGCGGTCAGGAGGCGAACAGCGGTCGGTCGCGTTCGGTGTGGCGCTGCGCGAGCACGTCGAGCAGCGGGTCGGACAGGTCGGCGGGCTCGCGGGCGGCGGCGGCCGCGACCTCGTCGCACAGGGCGGCGAGCGCGAAGGTCGCCGCGGCGACGTCGCCGGGATCGAGCGCGAGGAGCCGCTGGGCGGCGGTCGCCGAGCCGGTCATCGTGGTGTAGACCAGCGCGTGCGCCGTCTGCTGCGGCGTGAGCCCGGCGGCCGCCCCGACCGCGCCGGCCGCCACCGCGAGGTGCGGGGTCGCGCCGAGCGGATCCCAGTCTTCGTCGGGCCACACCCGCCGGGCCAGCCGCAGCAACCCGCGGCCCTGCGCGCGCGACGCGGCGCGCGCGGCGGGCGCCGGGGTGCGGGCGTCGGTTTCCCGGTCGGCGGCCGCGACGGTCCACCGCCCGCCGTGGACGGCGGCGGCGACCGACGCCGCCACCAGCCCCGAGGTGCGGACCCGCCGCACCAGGTAGGCCCGCAGCGTCGGGAGGTCGCCGACGAGCCCACTGGTCACCGCTTCCTCGACGCCGCCGGAGTGCACGTGTCCGCCGGTGGGCAGCCGCGAGTCGGCGAGGGCGAGCAGGGTCGTCAGCCGGCTCATCAGAACAGGAAGTAGCGCTGGGCCATCGGCAGCTCGGCGGCGGGCTCTTCGCGCCACACGTCGCCGTCGATGCGCACGGTGAACGTGTCCGGGTCGACCTCGATGCGCGGCATCGCGTCGTTGAGCGGCAGGTGGGCCTTGGTCACCGCTCGGACGTCCTTGACCGCCACCAGCCGCCTGCGCACGTCGATCCGGCCGGCCAGCCCGTCCTCGACGGCCTGCGGCGCGACGAAGTGCACCGAGGTGGCCGCCGCGGCGGCGGGAGCGGCGCCGAACATCGGCCGCGGCAGCACCGGCTGCGGGGTGGGGATGGAGGCGTTCGCGTCGCCCATCGCAGCCCAGGCGATCGCGCCGCCCTTGACCACCGCGTGCGGGCGGACGCCGAAGAACGCCGGCTCCCACAGCACCAAGTCGGCGAGCTTGCCGACCTCCACCGAGCCGATCTCGGCGTCCAGACCGTGCGCGACGGCCGGGCAGATCGTGTACTTGGCGACGTAGCGCCGGGCCCGCAGGTTGTCGTTGCGCCCGTCACCGGCCAGCGCGCCGCGGCGGCGTTTCATCACGTGCGCGGTCTGCCAGGTGCGCAGCACCACCTCGCCGATGCGGCCCATCGCCTGGGCGTCGCTGCCGATCATCGAGATGGCCCCGATGTCGTGCAGCAGATCCTCGGCGGCGATGGTCGACGGCCGGATCCGGCTCTCGGCGAACGCCAGGTCCTCCGGCACGCTCGGGTTGAGGTGATGGCACACCATGAGCATGTCGAGGTGCTCGTCGAGGGTGTTGACGGTGTGCGGGCGGGTCGGGTTCGTCGAGCTCGGCAGCACGTACGGTTCGGCGGCGACGGTGATGATGTCCGGCGCGTGCCCGCCCCCGGCGCCCTCGGTGTGATAGGCGTGGATCGACCGCCCGGCGATCGCGGCGACGGTGTCCTCGACGAAGCCGGCCTCGTTGAGCGTGTCGGAGTGCAGCGCGACCTGCACGCCCGCGGCGTCGGCCACCGTCAGGCAGGCGTCGATGGCCGCCGGTGTGGACCCCCAGTCCTCGTGCAGCTTGAAACCCGAAGCGCCGGCGCGCAACTGCTCCCACATCGAGGCGGCGTTGACGGTGTTGCCCTTGCCGAGCAGCGCGACGTTCATGGGCCAGGCGTCCAGCGCCTCGAGCATGCGGGCCAGATGCCAGGCGCCGGGCGTGACGGTGGTGGCCTTGCTGCCCTCCGCGGGCCCGGTGCCGCCGCCGATCATCGTGGTGATGCCGCCTGCCAGCGCCTCGGCCATGATCTGCGGACAGATGAAGTGCACGTGGCAGTCGATGCCGCCGGCGGTGACGATGCGGCCGTTGCCGGAGATGATCTCCGTGGACGGCCCCACCACCAGGTCGGGGTGGATGCCGTCCATGATGTCGGGGTTGCCGGCCTTGCCGATCGCCGTGATGCGGCCGTCGCGGATGCCGATGTCGGCCTTGACGATTCCCCAGTGGTCGAGGATGACCGCGCCCGTGATGACGGTGTCGGGGGCGCCGTCGGCGCGGGAGGCCCGGCCCTGCCCCATCGACTCGCGCAGCACCTTACCGCCGCCGAACACCGCCTCGTCGCCGGCGAGGCCGGGGCCGCCGCTGCGGTCCTCGGTGATCTCGATGAAGAGGTCGGTATCGGCCAGCCGGATCCGGTCACCGGTGGTGGGGCCGTAGAGGTCGGCGTAGCGCGACCGCGACAGCCGGCTCACCGCAGCCGGCCCGGGGCGTCGCGGCTGATGCCGTAGACCTCACGCGATCCCCGCAGCGGGACCAGCGAAACCTGATGTGCCACACCGGGTTCGAAACGAACGGCGGTGCCGGCCGGGATGTCGAGCCGGCGGCCACGGGCGGCGTCGCGGTCGAAGGACAGCGCGGCGTTGGCCTGCGGGAAGTGCACGTGGCTGCCCACCTGCACCGGCCGGTCGCCGTCGTTGACGACGTGCAGCGTCACCGCGTCGGCGCCCGCGTTGAACTCGATGTCGCCGTCGCCGAACCGGATCTCGCCGGGGATCACGCCGTCGGCCGTCGGTGGCTCGCTCATCCGATCGGGTGGTGCACGGTCACCAGCTTGGTGCCGTCCGGGAAGGTGGCCTCGACCTGGACGTCGGGCAGCATCTCGGGCACGCCGGCCATCACGTCGTCGCGGCTGAGCACCTCGCGCCCGCTGACCATCAACTCGGCCACCGTGCGGCCGTCGCGGGCGCCCTCGAGCAGGTGGTCGGTGATGACGGCGACGGCCTCGGGATGGTTGAGCTGCAGGCCCCGCGCCCGGCGGCGGCGGGCCAACTCGGCCGCATAGGAGATGAGCAGCCGATCCTGCTCATGCGGTGTCAGGCGCATAGCGAGCGATCCTGCCACGGCGGCCCGCGGTCGGCAGGACTCCCGAACTACGTCTGCAGGTTCTGCAGGCGGACCTGCCCGCGGGCGATCACCCGGTCCCGCTCGTCGGTGATCACCACCTGCCACAGCTGTTGTCGACGGCCCCGGTGCAGCGGCGTGGAAGCGCCGTACACGGTGCCCTCGGAGATGGCGCGCAGGAAGTCGGTGTTGTTGTTGACCCCGACCACGTTGCCGCCGCCGTGTTCGGCGAGCCAGGTGTGGGCCGACACGCTCGCCATGGACTCGATCATCGAGCAGTACACGCCGCCGTGGACGATCCCGAACGGCTGCAACAACTTCGGCGCGACGGTGAGGTGGGCCTTGACGCCGTCGGGGGTCACCTCGGTGTAGGTGAGCCCGAGCTGGGCATCGAACGGCGCTTCGTAGTCGGGCGTTTCGGTCACCTGCTGAGTGTCCACTCGCCGGCCCCGGAGCTGGCGGCGGGGCCCCGGGGGATCCCGGGGCCCCGCCGTTCGAGGGGACCGGGGGTCGCTGCAGCCCTCAGGACACCGGCTCAGTCCGCACGCTCGAACACCGAAAGAATAGGCAAGGCTGCCCTAATTAAGCAAGCCCTTCCGCACGGGCAGCCCGAAGCTCACGAAGGCGTCCAGCACCGCCTGGCCGCGGCGTTCCCCGGCGGCCCTGCCGCTGCCGGCGAGCAGCGGGACGTGGGTGGCGGCGCCGACGACCGCCGACCCGACGATCCGCCACATCGTCGCGACCGGCATCGCGCCACCGCTGACGCGGTGCAGCTCGGTGAACAGCGGCGTCAGGGTGCGGTGGCAGCGGTGGGCGGTCCAGGTGGCGAGCGCCGCCTCACCGGGTAGCCGCACCACCCGCGCGTCGCCGTCGTAGGGGTCGTCGTCGAGCATCCGCACGGTCGGGTCGACCACGCCGACCCAGTCGATTACGCCGTCGGAGTCGACGTGCACCCACAGGTTCTCCAGTCCGGGATCCCACGCGCGAGCTTCGAGCGCCACCAGCGCGACGACACGGCCGACGACCACGTGCGCGAGCGTGGCGGCCAGCTGGCGGGCGGCCGTCGGGGGGCCGACGTCGCGGCGCTGGGCGTCGAACATGGTCTGCAGCCGCTCCCCCGTGACGGCGTCGGCCAGCGGCCACCACCGCCGGCGGGAGACGTCGGACATCACCGCTACACCGGACACCCGCGGGCTCTCCGGATACAGCTCGCGCAACCGGCGGCTCGACGCGTGCAGGGGCAGTGGACGCCGGATGGTCATCCCGGCGATCAACGGGTCGTCGATCACGATGGTCATGGGCCGCCTCCGGTAAGTTAGGTAAGCCTTACTATAAAGGCACGAAAGAGGGAGGCGATTGGCTGTGAGCGGACTCACAACGCCGCCGCGGCGGCGCGCTGAACAGCGGGGAGATCCGGCGACGGCCCCGCCGCGCGTGCGGCGGGCGCTGGATACGACGCGCGGTAGTACCGCAGGAGTACGCTGGCCGAACCGCTGTGGAGAAGAACGGAGCGTGGCGAAAGTGGCCCGGTTAGGCGAACTCGAACGCGCGGTCATGGACCAGCTGTGGTCGGCGCCGGAGCCGCAGACCGTCCGTCAGGTGCACGAGGCGCTCTCCGAACGGCGCGACCTCGCCTACACCACCGTGATGACGGTGCTGCAGCGGCTCGCCAAGAAAGACCTGGTGGTGCAGCATCGCGACGACCGCGCCCACCGGTACGCCCCGCGCCACGGCCGCGACGAGCTGGTCGCCGGGCTCATGGTGGACGCGCTCGAACAGGCCGAGGACTCCGGCGGCCGGGAGGCGGCGCTCGTGCACTTCGTCGAGCGCGTCGGCGCCGACGAAGCCGACGCGCTGCGCCGCGCACTGGCCGATCTGGAGGCGAAACACCGCACCGCGCCACCCGGTGGCACGGTGGGCACCGACTGAGGGACACTGTGAGGGTGTCCGCGCTGGCGTTCGCCCTCCTGGCGTTGCTTCTCGTGGGGCCCGTTCCGGCGCTGCTCGCACGGGCCGGGTGGCCGCTGCGGGCACCCCGCGCCGCGCTGGTGCTGTGGCAGGCCATCGCCGTCGCCGCCGTGCTGTCGGCGTTCTCCGCGGGGATCGCCATCGCGAGCCGGCTCTTCGCGCCCGGCCCCGACGGCCGGCCCACCGCCACCATCACCAGCGAGATCGACGCGCTCGGCGGGCCGCTGTGGGTGCTCTACGTCGGCGTGCTGGCTGCCACGCTGCTCGTCGGCGCCCGGCTGATGGTGTCGGTGCTGCGCGTGGCCGTCGCCACCCGCCGCCGCCGCGCCCGCCACCGCATGGTGATCGACCTGGTGGGCGACCGGCCCTCGGCGGACCTGCGCATCCTCGGCGTGGCGCAGCCGCTCGCCTACTGCCTGCCCGGCGTGCGCAGCCGCGTCGTCGTCAGCGAGGGTGCGCTCGACGCGCTCACCGACCGCGAGATCACCGCCCTGCTCAGCCACGAGCGCGCACACCTGCGCGCCCGCCACGACCTGGTGCTCGAAGCGTTCACCGCCGTCCACGCCGCCTTCCCGCGGTTCGTCCGAAGCGCCAGCGCGCTGAGCGCCGTGCGGCTGCTGGTGGAGCTGCTGGCCGACGACGCCGGCGTTCGCGCCGCCGGGCGCACCCCGCTGGCACGCGCCCTGGTGGCGTGCGCCGGCAGCCACACCCCGAAGGGTGCGCTGGCCGCCGGCGGGACGAGCACCGTGGTGCGGGTGCGCCGGCTCGGCGGGCGGGGAAACAGCGTGCTGCTCGCCGCGGCCGCCTACGCCACCGCCGCCGCCGTGCTCGTCGTCCCCACGATCGCGCTGGCCGTGCCGTGGCTGACCGAGATGCAGCGGCTGTTCCTCGGCTGAACCCCGTTCCGCACGCATCGACGGCGATCGCGCGCACCACCGCAACTGAGAGGCGTTCCATGACGGATCAAGGCAAGGCGCAGATCGGTGTCACCGGGCTGGCGGTGATGGGCTCCAACATCGCGCGCAACTTCGCCCGCCACGGCTACACCGTCGCCCTGCACAACCGCTCGGTCGCCAAGACCGATGCGCTGCTGGATCAGCACGGCTCCGAAGGCTCGTTCATCCGCACCGAGACCATCGCGGAGTTCCTCGCCGCGCTCGAACGGCCGCGCCGGGTGCTCATCATGGTGAAGGCGGGCGACGCCACCGACGCGGTGATCGGCGAGCTGGCCGACGCCATGGAGGACGGCGACATCATCATCGACGGCGGCAACGCGCTCTACACCGACACCATCCGGCGCGAGCAGGCGATGCGCGAGCGCGGGCTGCACTTCGTCGGCGCGGGCATCTCCGGTGGCGAGGAGGGCGCGCTCAACGGGCCGTCGATCATGCCGGGCGGGCCGAAGGAGTCCTACGAGAGCCTCGGGCCGTTGCTGGAGGGGATCTCCGCCCACGTCGACGGTGAGCCGTGCTGCGCGCACATCGGGCCCGACGGCGCCGGACACTTCGTGAAGATGGTGCACAACGGCATCGAGTACTCCGACATGCAGCTGATCGGTGAGGCCTACCACCTGCTCCGCGACGCGCTGGGCCTGTCCGCCGGCGAGATCGCCGACGTGTTCACCGAGTGGAACTCCGGCGACCTCGACAGCTTCCTCGTCGAGATCACCGCCGAGGTGCTGCGGCAGACCGACGCCAAGACGGGCAAGCCGCTCGTCGACGTCATCGTCGACGAAGCCGAGCAGAAGGGCACCGGGCGGTGGACCGTCAAGTCCGCGCTGGACCTCGGCGTGCCGGTCACCGGGATCGCCGAGGCGGTGTTCGCCCGGGCGCTGAGCGGTTCGGTGCCGCAGCGCAAGGCGACCACCGGCCTGGCTTCCGGTGAGCTCGGCGACACTCCCGCCGACGCCCGGCGGTTCGTCGACGACGTCAGCAAGGCGCTGTACGCGTCGAAGATCATCGCCTACGCGCAGGGCTTCAACCAGATCCAGGCGGGCAGCGCCGAGTACGGCTGGGACATCACCCCCGGGGTGCTCGCCACCATCTGGCGCGGCGGCTGCATCATCCGGGCGAAGTTCCTCAACCGCATCAAGGACGCCTTCGACGACAACCCCGAGCTGGCCACGCTGATCGCCGCGCCGTACTTCCGCGACGCGATCGAGAGCGCGATCGACAGCTGGCGCCGCGTCGTCGTCACCGCCACCCAGCTGGGGATCCCGGTGCCCGGCTTCGCCTCGGCGCTGTCCTACTACGACGCCCTGCGCACCGAGCGGCTGCCCGCGGCGCTGACCCAGGGGCTGCGCGACTACTTCGGCGCCCACACCTACGGGCGCGTCGACGCCGAGCGCGGCCAGAAGTTCCACACGCTGTGGAGCGGCGACCGCAGCGAGGTCCCCGCCTGACGGATCAGCCGCGGCGGCCGACCGACCTAGACTCGAGGCCGATGCGATTCCTGACCGGTCACCGCCCGCCCTACGACCTCACCTACGACGACGTCTTCATCGTCCCGAACGCCACCGACGTGGCGTCGCGGTTCGACGTCGACCTCGCCACCGTGGACGGGTCGGGCACGACGATTCCCATCGTGGTCGCCAATATGACGGCCGTCGCGGGCCGGCGGATGGCCGAGACGGTCGCCCGCCGCGGCGGTTTGGTGGTGCTGCCGCAGGACCTGCCGATCACCGCCGTCGAGCAGACCGTCGGCTTCGTCAAGAGCCGCGATCTGGTGGCCGACACCCCCGTCGTCCTCGCGCCCGACGACGCCGTCTCCGACGCGCTGGCGTTGCTGCACAAGCGTGCGCACGGCGCGGCCGTCGTCGTGGACGTGAGCGACGGGATCGGCCGCCCGGTCGGCCTGGTCACCGAGGCCGCGTGCGCCGGCGTCGACCGGTTCGCCCGCGTGCGCGACGTTGCCACCACCGACTTCGTCACCGCGCCCGCCGGCACCGAGCCGCGCAAGGTCTTCGACCTGCTGGAGCACGCCCCGGTGGGCGTCGCGGTGCTCACCGACGGCGACGGCGCGCTGGCCGGAGTGCTCACCCGCACCGGCGCGATCCGCGCCGGGCTCTACACCCCGGCGGTCGACGCTGCGGGCCGGCTGCGCATCGCGGCGGCGCTCGGCATCAACGGCGACGTCGCCGCCAAGGCGCGGGCGCTGGTGGACGCCCGGGTGGACCTGCTGGTCGTCGACACCGCGCACGGCCACCAGGCCAAGATGCTCGACGCGGTCCGGGCGGTCGCCGCGCTCGACCTCGGGGTGCCCCTCGCGGCGGGCAACGTGGTCTCCGCCGCGGGCACGCGGGACCTGATCACCGCGGGTGCGTCCATCGTGAAGGTCGGCGTGGGCCCGGGCGCCATGTGCACCACCCGGATGATGACCGGCGTCGGCCGGCCGCAGTTCTCCTCGGTGCTCGAGTGCGCGGCGGCAGCCGCCGAACTCGGCGGCCACGTGTGGGCCGACGGTGGCATCCGCCACCCGCGTGACGTGGCGCTGGCGCTGGCCGCCGGTGCGTCCAACGTGATGATCGGCTCTTGGTTCGCCGGCACCTACGAGTCGCCGGGCGACCTGCTGCGCGACCGCGACGGCCGGCCGTACAAGGAGAGCTACGGCATGGCGTCGAAGCGGGCCGTCGCCGCCCGCACCGCCGGCGACGGCGCGTTCGACCGCGCCCGCAAGGCGTTGTTCGAGGAGGGCATCTCGACGTCGCGGATGGCGCTGGACCCGGCGCGCGGCGGTGTCGAGGACCTGCTGGACCACATCACCTCCGGCGTCCGGAGCACCTGCACGTACGTGGGCGCGAAGACACTGCCCGAGCTGTACGAACGGGTGGTCGTCGGGGTGCAGTCGGCGGCGGGGTTCGCCGAGGGACATCCGCTGCCCACCGGTTGGTGAGGCGGTTGGCCCGGCCGGCAGCGGCTACCATGGGCCCGACCGCGCCCACCGAGGAAAGGGTCTTCGTGCCGCAGGCACCCGTCGGGGCCGCCAGTCCGGTGACACCGCGATGAGCGTGCTGACCACCGTCCTGGGCATCCTCGGCTTCGTCGTCCTCACCTTCGGCACGGCGGTGTTCGTTGCGGCGGAGTTCTCCCTGACCGCGCTCGAGCGCAGCACCGTCGAGTCCAACGCGCGCGACGGCGGCCGCCGCGACAAGCTGGTGCGCCGCGCCCACCACACGCTGTCCTTCCAATTGTCGGGCGCCCAGATCGGCATCTCGATCACCACGCTGGCCACCGGCTACCTGGCCGAACCGCTGGTCGCCCGGCTGCTCGCGCCCGGCCTCACCGCCCTGCACCTGCCGCCGCACTGGGTCGAGGGCGTCGCGCTGGCGTTGTCGCTGCTGATCGCCACGTCGCTGTCCATGGTGTACGGCGAACTGGTGCCGAAGAACCTCGCGGTGGCGCACCCGGCTCCGACCGCCCGGGCGGTGGCCGGCCCGCAGCTGCTGTTCTCGATGGTCGCGCGCCCGCTGATCTCGCTGACCAACGGCACCGCCAACTGGGTGCTGCGGCGGTTCGGCATCGAGCCCGCCGACGAGCTGCGCTCCGCCCGCTCGCCGCAGGAACTGCTGTCGCTGGTGCGCAACTCGGCCCGCCACGGCGCCCTGGACCCGGTGACCGCGACGCTGGTCGACCGCTCACTGCAGTTCGGCACGCTGACCGCCGAGGAGCTGATGACCCCGCGCTCGAAGATCGAGGCGCTGCAGAGCGACGACACCGTGGCCGACCTGATCGCCAAGGCGATGGAGACCGGGCACTCCCGCTTCCCGATCGTGCGGGGCGACCTGGACGAGACGGTCGGCATCGTGCACGTCAAGCAGGTTTTCGAGATACCCCCGGACCAGCGGGCGAACACCACGCTGGACCGGCTCGCGCAGACCGTGGCCGTCGTGCCGTCCACCCTCGACGGCGACGCGGTGATGAGCCAGATCCGCGCCAACGGCCTGCAGACCGCGCTGGTCGCCGACGAGTACGGCGGCACCGCGGGCATGGTGACCGTCGAGGACCTCATCGAGGAGATCGTCGGCGACGTCCGCGACGAACACGACGAGCTCACGCCCGACGTGGTCGCCGCCGGCGACAGCTGGCGCGTGTCGGGCCTGCTGCGCATCGACGAGGTGGCGGCCGCGACCGGCTACCGCGCGCCGGAGGGCGAATACGACACCATCGGCGGGCTGGTGCTCCAAGAGCTCGGCCACATCCCGCGCACCGGGGAGACGGTCGAGCTGATCGCCTTCGACCCCGACGGCCTGCTCGAAGACGATCCGGTGCGCTGGCAGGCCCGCGTCGCCCGGATGGACGGCCGCCGCATCGACCTACTGGACCTCACCCAGCTCACCGGCGCCCGCACCCAGCCCGACCCGGGTGATAAGCGGTGAGCGGCGACATCTTCGGCGTGCTGCTGACCGTATTCCTGCTCGCGGCCAACGCCTTCTTCGTCGGCAGCGAGTTCGCGCTGATCTCGGCCCGCCGCGACCGCCTGGAGGCGCTGGCCGAACAGGGCAAGCGCCGCGCGGTCACGGTGATCCGGGCCGGCGAGCACCTGTCGTTGATGCTGGCCGGCGCGCAGCTCGGGATCACCCTGTGCTCGATCCTGCTGGGCCGCGTCGGCGAGCCGGCGGTGGCGCACCTGCTGGAGAAGCCGTTCGGCGTGCTCGGGGTGCCCGACGCGGTGCTGCACACCGTGTCGTTCGTCATCGCGCTGGCCGTCGTGGTGACGCTGCACGTGCTGCTCGGCGAGATGGTGCCGAAGAACATCGCGATCGCCGGCCCGGAGTCGGCGGCCATGCTGCTCATCCCGATCTACCTGGTGTGGCTGCGGGTGGCGCGACCCTTCATCGCCTTCTACAACTGGATGGCGAACATCAGCCTGCGCGCCGTCGGGGTCCAGGTGCGCGACGAGCTGGACGTGACGGTGTCGAGCGTCCAGCTGTCGGAGATGATCGCCGAGTCCGTGTCGGAGGGCCTGCTCGATCGCGAGGAACACACCCGGCTCACCCGTGCGCTGCAGATCCGCAACCGGGTGGTCGCCGACATCGCGGTGCCGGTCGACCGGATCCGCACCGTCCCGGGTGCGGCCGACGGCGCCGGGCCGCGGGTGGCCGAGCTGGTCACCGCGCTCAGCGAAACCGGCTATTCGCGGTTCCCGGTCGTCGACGCCGACAAGCGCTTCACCGGCTACGTCCACATCAAGGACGTGCTGTCGCTGGTCGACGACCCGGACGCCGTCGTCGACGCCGACCTGGTGCGCCCGCTGCCCACCGTGCCGCCCACGCTGGCCCTGCCCGACGCGCTGTCGCGGCTGCGGCGCAACAACTCCCATCTGGCGCTCGTCACCGCTCCCGACGGGCAGGTGGTGGCCATGGTGGCCCTGGAGGATCTGGTCGAGGATCTCGTGGGCACCGTCCGCGACGGCACCCACCGTGTCTGAGGAGGTGCTCGACGCCGCGGAGTGGACAGTCCGCGACCAGCGCCACCGCAGCCGGGCCGATGCGCTCGTGGCACCGCTGACCGGCGCCGGGCCGCACCCGGTGTGGGACTTCCTGTTCACCTACTACAGCCTGCGGCCCGGCGCGCTGCGCCGCTGGCAACCGGGATACGGCACGGTGCTGGCCGGCCCGCCGGCGCGGCGCTTCCTGTCCCGCAGCGGGTACCGCGAACATCCGGCCGGCGTGACGGTGTCCACGACGTACCTGCGCTCCCGCGCCGGCACCGTGGCGTTTGTCGCCGACCTGCTCGCCGCCACCGCGTCGCGCCCGGCGCGGCTCACCTGCTTCGGGCTGCACGAGTGGGCGATGGTGTACCGCACGTCGGCGGTCCGTCACGACCGGGTGCCGCTGCGGTTGGGCGGCGCGGGCACCGACGCCGTGGTCGAGTCGATGCCGCTGCGCTGCTGCCACTTCGACGCCTACCGGTTCTTCACCCCCGCCGCCGCGGCGCGCAACGAGGAGTCGCTGAGCCGGGAGCGCCAGCTCGCGACCGAGCAGCCCGGGTGTCTGCACGCCGCGATGGACCTCTACAAGCACTGCTACAAGCTGGGCCCGCTGATCGACGCCGAGCTGCTGCTCGACTGTTTCGCGCTCGCCGCCGACGCCCGGGTGCTCGACATGCGCGCCAGCCCGTACGACCTGACGGGATACGGGTTCGCGCCCATCGCCATCGAGACGGCCCGGGGCCGGCGCGAGTACGTCCGCGCGCAGCGGATAATCGCTGAACGGGCGGTGCCGCTGCGGGCGCGGTTGCTGGACCGATGCCATCGGCTGCTCGACGCAGCCGCCTGAGCGAAGTTACCGGCGGGTAAAGTAGCCCAACGCCGGTGTGAGAAGGAGACGACTGATGACCGAACGCGTTGCCGTGGGGAACCTGCGGGTCGCGCCCGTGCTGTACGACTTCATCAACAACGAGGCGCTGCCGGGCACCGGCATCGACGCCGACAGCTTCTGGGCCGGGGTCGACAAGGTGGTGACGGACCTCGGTCCGCGCAACGCGGAGCTCTTGGCCCGCCGCGACGACCTGCAGGCCCAGATCGACCGGTGGCACCGCCAGCGGCTGGGCACCATCGACCCGGCCGAGTACAAGCAGTTCCTCACCGACATCGGCTATCTGCTGCCCGAGCCGGAGGACTTCACCGTCACCACGGCAGGCGTCGACGCCGAGATCGCCTCGACCGCCGGCCCGCAGCTGGTGGTGCCGATCCTCAACGCCCGCTTCGCCCTCAACGCCGCCAACGCCCGCTGGGGCTCGCTCTACGACGCGCTCTACGGCACCGACGTCATCGCGGCGGACAACGGCGCGGAGAAGGGCGAGGGCTACAACAAGGTTCGCGGCGACAAGGTGATCGCCTACGCGCGGCGCTTCCTCGACGAGACCGCCCCGCTGGAGCGCGGCTCCTACACCGACGCCACCGGCTTCGCCGTCGAAGACGGTCGGCTGGTCGTCTCCCTCGGCGAGGGCACCGTCGGCCTGGCCGACCCGGCGCAATTCGCCGGCTATCTGGGCGAGGCGTCGTCGCCGACGTCGATCCTGTTGCGCAACAACGGGTTGCACGTCGAGATCCTCATCGACCCCGACTCCCCCATCGGTTCGACCGATGCCGCCGGCGTCAAGGACGTCGTGCTGGAGTCCGCTGTCACCACGATCATGGACTTCGAGGACTCGGTGGCCGCGGTCGACGCCGACGACAAGGTGCTCGGCTACCGCAACTGGCTCGGCCTCAACCGCGGCGACCTGACCGAAGAGGTGACCAAGGGCGGCAAGACCTTCACGCGCCGGCTCAACGAGGACCGCGTCTTCACCGCTCCGGACGGCTCGGAGCTGACGCTTCCCGGGCGGAGCCTGCTGTTCGTCCGCAACGTCGGGCATCTGATGACCAACGACGCGATTCTCAGCGCCGGGGCCGACGGCGAAGAGACCGAGGTTCCCGAAGGCATCCAGGACGCGCTGTTCACCAGCCTGATCGCCATCCACGGCCTGAAGGCCGGCGACGACAACGGGCCGCTGGTCAACAGCCGCACCGGCTCGATCTACATCGTGAAACCGAAGATGCACGGGCCCGACGAAGTGGCCTTCACTTCGGAGCTGTTCAGCCGCGTCGAGGACGTCCTCGGGCTGCCGCAGGCCACCATCAAGGTCGGCATCATGGACGAGGAGCGGCGCACC
Organism: Mycobacterium sp. MYCO198283; assembly: GCF_021213805.1. GTDB lineage: Bacteria > Actinomycetota > Actinomycetes > Mycobacteriales > Mycobacteriaceae > Mycobacterium. Next base: position 99,511 of record NZ_JAJQJI010000006.1, on the reverse strand, counting down.
ACGCTGAACCTCAAGGCGTGCATCAAGGCCGCCGCCGACCGCGTGGTGTTCATCAACACCGGCTTCCTCGACCGCACCGGCGACGAGATCCACACCTCCATGGAGGCCGGGCCGATGGTCCGCAAGGGCGCCATGAAGAGCCAGCCCTGGATCAAGGCCTACGAGGACCAGAACGTCGACATCGGCCTGGAGACCGGGTTGTCGGGCCGCGCGCAGATCGGCAAGGGCATGTGGGCGATGACCGATCTGATGGCCGACATGGTCGAACAGAAAATCGGTCAGCCGAAGGCCGGCGCCACCACGGCGTGGGTGCCGTCGCCCACCGCCGCGACGCTGCACGCGATGCACTACCACCAGGTCGACGTGTTCGCGGTGCAGCGCGAGCTGGCAGGCCGGCGGCGGGCGTCCCTCGACGACCTGCTGACCATCCCGCTGGCCGGGGAGCTGGCGTGGGCGCCGGACGAGATCCGCGAGGAGGTCGACAACAACTGCCAGTCGATCCTCGGCTACGTGGTGCGCTGGATCGACGCCGGCGTCGGCTGCTCGAAGGTGCCCGACATCCACAACGTCGCGTTGATGGAGGACCGCGCCACACTGCGCATCTCCAGCCAGCTGCTCGCCAACTGGCTGCGCCACGGCGTGATCACACCCGACGACGTGCGCGCCAGCCTCGAGCGGATGGCGGCGGTCGTCGACAAGCAGAACGAGCGGGATCCGGATTTCAAGCCGATGGCCACCGACCCGGACCGCAGCATCGCGTTCCAGGCCGCCCAGGAACTGATCCTGTCGGGTACCGAGCAGCCCAACGGCTACACCGAGCCGATCCTGCACCGGCGCCGCCGCGAGTACAAGGCGGCCGCCGGGAGCTGATCGCCGAACGTGGTCGCCCCCGCGGGTGACTACAATTCGGCGACGGCGAAAAAGCAGCGGCGACACGGGAAGTCGAGGATCGGGCATGGGTAAGCACAGCATTCCCGACCCCGACGATCAGGACGACCCGGTCGGCGGCGGCCGCCCCGCCGATCCGCCTCCCCCACGTCCCCGCGGGCGTCGGCCGGACGAGCCGGACTACCGCACGCCGTTCGGCGAGGGGCCCTACGGCGACTACGACGACCGGAGCGCCTACGGCGACGACGACGACCGGAGCGCCGAGCCCTATCCCCCCGAGCCCTATCGACCCGAGCCTGCGGAGCCGTCGGATGCCGATGAGCCCGACGACCTCACCTCCGGGCTCACGGCCACCGGCGGGCACCGGGTCGCCGACGAGTGGACCGGCAGCCACCGCACCGTGGCGGCGGGCCGGCGCGGGGTGAGCCGCGGCGTGATCGTCGCGCTGGTCACCGTGGTGGTGGTGGTTGCGGGATTCATCGTGTGGCGGTTCCTCGGCGACGCGCTGTCGGACCGCTCGGGTACCGCTGCGGAGCGGTGTGTCGCCGGCGACGTCGCGGTGCGCGTGGTGGCCGATCCGTCGATCGCCGAGGAGATCGGCCGCTTCGCGCAACGCTTCAACGAGACGGCCGGACCGGTGGGAGACCACTGCCCCAACGTCACCGTCGCGGCCGCCGACTCGAATGCGGTGGTCGGCGGCTTCGCCGGAACGTGGCCCGCCGAGCTCGGCGAGCGCCCGGCGCTGTGGGTGCCCGCGAGCTCGGTGTCGACGGCCCGGCTGGAGGCCATCGCGGGTGACCAGGCAGTCGGCAACAGCCGCTCGCTGGTCACCAGCCCCGTCGTCGTCGCGGTGCGGCCCGAGCTGCGCGACGCGCTGACGCAGCAGGGGTGGGGCGGCCTGCCGGGGCTGCAGACCAACCCGACCGCGCTGGACGCACTCAACCTGCCCGGCTGGGGGTCGCTGCGGCTCGCGCTGCCGACGGCCGGTTCGGCCGACGCGTCCTACCTCGCCGCCGAGGCGGTCGCGGCCGCGTCGGCGCCGCCGGGTGCGCCCGCGACCGCGGGCCTGGGCGCCGTGTCGGCCCTGCGGGCCGGGCAGCCCGACCTTGCCGACGACACCCTCGGCACGGCCATCGATGCGCTGCTCGCCGGCGCCCCGGCGACCAGCCCCGCCCACGCCGTCGTCGTCACCGAGCAGCAGCTCTACCAGCGAGCCGCCAATGTGCCCGACGCCGGACAGCGACTGGCGTCGTGGCTGCCCAACGGCGACGTCCCGACCGCCGACTACCCCACCGCCGAGCTGAACGGCGACTGGCTCTCGACCGAGCAGCGGGAGAGCGCGAACGCGTTCTCGCAGTTCCTGCGTCAGCCCGACCAGCTGAAGGAGTTGGCGGGCGCGGGGTTCCGCACCGACGTCGGGGCACTGCCCAGCAGCGAAGTGACGACCTTCGCGCCGCTGGCGCCGCCGCTGCAGATCGGCGACAACGCGGTGCGGGTGGCGCTGGCCGACGCGGCCACGGCCGCCCCGACCGCCGCGCCGGCCGCGACGATCATGCTCGACACCTCGATGCCGCAGCTGGCCGGTGCCGCCGCGGCGGTGCGCGATCGGCTCGCGGCGCTGGCGCCGAACGCGGCGATCGGGCTGTGGACGTTCAACGGCACGCAGGGCGGCTCGGTCGTCCCCACCGGCCCGCCCGGGGAAGCACTCACCAACGCGCTGAACGGGCTGGCGCCGACATCGGACGGCGCAGTGTCCTTCACCACCCTGCGACTGGCCTACGGCGAGGCCGTCACCAATTTCCGTCCGAACCAACCGAATTCGGTGCTGGTGATCACCGCCGGCCCACACACCGACCGCACCCTCGACGGCCCGGGCCTGCAGGATTACATCCGCGGCGCGGTCGATCCCGCGCGGCCCGTCGCCGTCAACGTCATCGACATCGGCGCCGACCCCGACCGGCCCACCTGGGAGGCCGTCGCCCAGGCGTCCGGCGGCCAGTACCGCAACGTGCCCGCTGCCGACTCCCCCGAACTCGCCGCGGCGGTGGCGGAGCTGCTGGCGTAGCTGTCGCAGCTACTGCGCGAACGCCTCCAGCGGCGGGCAGGAGCACATCAGGTTGCGGTCGCCGTAGGCGCCGTCGATGCGCCGCACCGGCGGCCACACCTTCGGCCGCCAGCCCTTGCCCAGCGGATACGCGGCCTGCGCGCGGCTGTAGGGGTGCGTCCACTCGTCGACGAGCAGGCACTCGGCGGTGTGCGGGGCGTTGGCGAGCGGGTTGTCGTCCGCCGGCCACTCCCCCGACCCCACGCGGTCGATCTCGCCGCGGATGGCGATCATCGCCTCACAGAACGCGTCGACCTCGGCCAGCGACTCGCTCTCGGTGGGCTCGACCATCAGCGTGCCGGCGACGGGGAAACTCATCGTCGGCGCGTGGAAGCCGTAGTCCGCCAGCCGCTTTGCGACGTCGTCGACCGTCACGCCGGTGGCCTTGGTGATCGGCCGCACGTCGAGGATGCACTCGTGGGCCACCATGCCGTTCTCGCCGGTGTAGAGCACCGGGAAGTACTCGTCGAGCCGGCGCGCGATGTAGTTGGCCGACGCGATCGCCGTGAGCGTCGCCCGCCGCAGCCCCGGCGCGCCCATCATCCGGAGGTACGCCCAGGTGATCGGCAGGATCGACGCCGAGCCGTACGGCGCCGCCGACACCGTGTGCTCGTCGCCCAGTTCGTCGGCGAGCGGATGGCCCGGCAGGAACGGCGCCAGGTGCTCGCGCACCGCGACCGGCCCGACGCCCGGCCCGCCGCCGCCGTGCGGGATGCAGAACGTCTTGTGCAGGTTCAGGTGGCTGACGTCGCCGCCGAAACGGCCCGGCCGCGCCAGCCCGACGAGCGCGTTGAGGTTGGCGCCGTCGACGTACACCTGCCCCCCGGCGTCGTGCACGGCCGCGCAGATGGCGGTGACGTCCTGCTCGTAGACGCCGTGCGTGGACGGGTAGGTGATCATCAGCGCCGACAGATCGGCGGCGTGGCTGGCCACCTTGTCGCGCAGGTCGTCGAGGTCGACGTCACCGTTCTCCCGGCAGGCCACGACGACCACCCGCATCCCGGCCAGCGCGGCCGACGCGGCGTTGGTGCCGTGCGCGCTCGACGGGATGAGGCAGACGTCGCGGTGACCTTCACCGCGGCTGGCGTGGTAGGCGCGGATAGCCAACAGCCCGGCGTACTCGCCCTGCGAGCCGGCGTTGGGCTGCAGCGACACCCGGTCGTAGCCGGTGATCGCGACCAGCCAGGATTCGACGTCGGCGATCAGCCGGCGCAGCCCCGGGGTGTCCGACGCCGGCGCGAACGGATGCTGGCGGCCGAACTCCGGCCACGTGACGGCCGCCATCTCGGCGGCCGCGTTGAGCTTCATCGTGCACGAGCCCAGCGGGATCATGCTGCGGTCCAGCGCGATGTCCTTGTCGGCCAGCGACCGCAGGTAGCGCATCATCGCCGTCTCGGTGCGGTAGCGGGTGAATGCTAAATGCGTCAGGAACTCCGAGGTGCGGGTTGCGATCTCCGGGCCGACGAACGGCTCGCCGCCGCGCGTGGCGCCGAACACCCCGAGCACGGTCGCGACGTGCTCGGCGGTGGTCGCCTCGTCGCACGCGATCGACACGTGGTCGGCGTCGACGAGCCACAGGTTGATGCCGTGGCCCTTCGCGGCAGCGACGATCTCCGCCGCCCGGCCCGGCACCCGCACCAGCACCGTGTCGAAGAACGCGTCGTGCACCACCGCAATCCCGGCGTCGGCACCCGCCTCACGCAGGCCCGTCGCCACCGCGCGGGCGTGGCCGTGGACGCGGCGGGCGATCGCGGTGAGTCCCTCGGCGCCGTGGTAGCTGGCGTACATCGCGGCCATCACCGCGAGCAGCACCTGCGCGGTGCAGATGTTGCTCGTCGCCTTGTCGCGGCGGATGTGCTGTTCGCGGGTCTGCAGCGACAGCCGGTACGCCGGCGAGCCGTCCGCGTCGACCGAAACGCCGACCAACCGGCCCGGCAGCTGGCGGGCGTGCTTCATGTGCACGGCGAGGTAGCCGGCGTGCGGGCCGCCGAACCCCATCGGCACCCCGAAGCGCTGGGTGGTGCCGAACGCGACGTCGGCGCCGAGATCGCCGGGCGGGGTGACGAGCGTGCAGGCCAGCAGGTCGGCGCCGACGGCGACGAGCGCGCCGCGCTCATGGGCCTGCTCGACGAGCGAGGACCAGTCGACGAGCCGCCCGCTGGCGCCGGGAAGTTGCACGACGACGCCGAAGAAGTCGCCGTCGGGTAGGCCCTGGGTGAGGTCGGCGGTGACGATCTCGATGTTCAGTGGGGCGGCGCGGGTGGCGAGGATGGCGGCGGTCTGCGGGTACAGGTCGGCGTCCACGGCCAGCCGATGGGTTTTGGCGCGGGTGGCGCGGTGCATCAGCGTCATGGCCTCCGCGGCGGCGGTGCCCTCGTCGAGCATCGACGCGCCGGCCACCTCCAGGCCGGTGAGGTCGGCGACCATGGTCTGGAAGTTCAGCAGCGCCTCGAGCCGGCCCTGGCTGATCTCGGGCTGGTACGGGGTGTACGCGGTGTACCAGGCCGGGTTCTCCATGATGTTGCGCAGCAGCACCGGCGGGGTCAGCGTGTCGAAGTAGCCCTGCCCGATCATCGACACCGCGACGGTGTTGCTGTCGGCGAGCGACCGCAGCTCGGCGAGCGCCTCGTGCTCGCCGACGGGTGCCGGCAGGGCAGCCAGGCCGGCCGCGATGCCGCCGGCGTCGGGCTCCTCGACGATCGAGGACGGCAGCGCCTTGGCGGCCAGCGCGTCGAGCGAGTCGACGCCGATGACGGCGAGCAGCTGCGCGACGGCCGCGTCGTCGGGGCCGATGTGGCGGTCTTCGAAACGGGCGGGCGAATGATCGGACACCGGATCTCCTAGGCGTGAGGAACCGTCGACGGGGTTCCTCCCCCTCTGTCGTCGACCCGCAACCGGGTGCCTGAGAGATTCAGCCCGCGCGCTGCGGGCCTTTCCCCATGGGCGGGCGGGCCCGTGCCGGGCCGCCGCTTTCCAGAGGCATCGGAGTCCTGTGCGGTCCGGGGGCCTGAGAGGTTGACGGAGAGGTGTTGCTCCTTCGGCGTCCGCGGCTGGCGGCCACGGAACTCTCCCGCTCAGAAGCGATGCACGTCCGAGTTTACCCGCCCCGCGGGCGGGTTCAGCCGATCTTGCGGTCGCGGTGCTTGCGCCGGCTCGCCAGCTCGTCCTCGGGTGCGGCGATCGCCTCGCCGCCGTCGGCCCGCTCGCCCGGGAAGTCGGCGATGGCGCCGGTGAGTTCCCGCATGGCGCCGGACACGGCGATGCCGAAGACGCCCTGGCCGCCCTGCAGCAGGTCGACAACCTCCTCGGCGGAGGTGCACTCGTAGACGGTGGTGCCGTCGGAGAACAGCGTGATGTGGGCGAGGTCCTCGACGCCGCGCTGGCGGAGGTGGTCGACGGCGACGCGGATGTTCTGCAGTGAGATGCCGGTGTCGAGCAGCCGCTTGACGATCTTGAGGACGAGGATGTCCTTGAACGAGTACAGCCGCTGGCTGCCGGATCCGGCGGCGCCGCGGATCGACGGCACCACCAGCGACGTGCGCGCCCAGTAGTCGAGTTGGCGGTAGGTGATGCCGGCGATCTGGCAGGCGCTGGGCCCGCGGTAGCCGATCAGCTCGTCGGGCAGCGTCTCGTCGGGGAACAGGCCCGCCTGCACGGGTTCACCTGCGGAAGCATCCATCGAACCGGTGAGGTCTAGCTGCTCCTGCCGTGGCTGCTCGCCCACTGTGCTTCCTCTCGCCTGTTGCGCTGGTACAACGCCGCCCCGATGCGCAAGGTCAGAGCCCGAGTCGTTCGAGCATACGCTTGTCGACCTGCCCGCGATTGCCGCTGCGAGGGAAAGTATCGCCGCCGACGGCCCGAGTGGACGACGACCCGCCCGCGTGTCGGAGTGCTCGGATCAAGTTGAGACGCATCCGTGACACAGCGGGTCGAGCCACGATCAGGTCGCCTTGAAGTCGTCCGGGGAGACGCTGTCGAGGAACTCCTTGAACTTCTCGACCTCGTCCTCGCGGACCGCTCCGCCGGTGGCGTCGTCGTCACCTTCGTCGGGGATGATCAGCCCGGCCTCGGCGAGCACCGCCTCCTCGACGTAGATCGGCACCCCGACCCGCAGCGCGATGGCCACCGAATCCGACGGCCGCGCCGACACCTTGATGTCGCGGTCGAAGATGAGGTCGGCGTAGAAGGTGCCCTCCTGGAGGTCGACGATCCGCACTTCTTTGAGCGAATGGCCCAGTGCCGCAATCACATCGCGGATCAAATCGTGGGTGAGCGGCCGTGCCGGCTCGACGCCCTGCTGCTCCAGGGCGATCGCCGCCGCCTCCGACTGCCCGATCCAGATCGGCAGGTAGCGGTCGCCATTGGACTCGCGCAACAGCAGCACCGGCTGATTCTGCGGCTGCTCGACGCGGATTCCGACGACGCGAACCTCACCCATGTGTATGTGCCCTCCACGGGATGGTGCAGCTGTCCCCTGCGGGACCCGACATCGACGATGTCGTCGCGGCCGAGTCTAGTCCTCAGCGCCTGGATGCGTCGCGGACCGCCGACTTGACCAGCGCGGTGTGCAGCGTGATCGCCAGCGCCGCGATCTCGCGCGCCAGCTCGGCCGCACGGTCGTGGGCGCCGGCCTTTTCGACGGGGCCCACGATCTGCGCGATCAGGTCCGACTGCCGGTCGGCGGCCGACCGGAACGCCCGCAGGTGCCGCGGCTCGACGCCGTGGTCGCCGAGCGCAGCGGCGCACTGGGCGACGACGACGGCGTGCTCGTCGAAGAAGCCGCCCGGGCCGGTGGTGATGACGCCGGCCTTGACAAGCGCGGTGAGCAGCTCCTCGCCCACACCGGAGCGGGCGAGCACATCCTCCCGCGACAGCCGGACCTGCGCCGGCGCCGCCGTCGCCGGGCCGTCCTGACCGGCGACCGCCAGCCGCGGCGCCGGGAACGCCGCTGCCGGCAGCTCACCGTCGGGCTGGGCGTCCAGCTGCGCCTTGATCACCTTCAGCGGCAGGTAGTGGTCGCGCTGTGCGGTCAGGATGTAGCGCAGCCGCGCGCAATCCGCGGCGGTGAATCGGCGGTACCCCGACGGGCTGCGCTGCGGCGTCACCAGCCCCTCCGCTTCCAGGAAGCGGATCTTGGAGATGGTGACGTCGGGGAAGTCGGGGCGAAGCAGGTCGAGCACCGCTCCGATGGACATCCCCGGCAGCGCGGAGGAGTCCGGGGCGGTCACAGCTCAGGTCCCGGAGTCGGAATCGCCTGATTTCGGGCCGGTGAGGAACACCAGCCGGAACTTGCCGATCTGCACCTCGTCGCCGTTGGCGAGCACCGCCGAGTCGACCGGCTCCCGGTTGACGTACGTGCCGTTGAGGCTGCCCACGTCGACGACCTGGAATTCGCCGTTCTCGAGCCGGAACTCGGCATGGCGGCGGCTGACGGTGACGTCGTCGAGGAAGATGTCGCTGTCGGGATGGCGGCCCGCCGAGGTGGTCTCCTGGTCGAGCAGGAACCGCGACCCGGCGTTCGGTCCGCGCTTGACGACCAGCAGCGCCGACCCGGTGGGCAGCGACTCGACCCCGGACACCGGCCCCTCGCTGCTCCCGGCGGCGGGCGCGTCGAGCTCGTTGAGGAAATCGGCGCGGAAGACCGAGGTGGTCTCCACCGTCACGTCGTCAGACTGGTCGGCCGCAGAATTCGTGTCCTTATCGGTCACCCGCTGCTCCTTCGTGGCTGCTGTGGCGGCTCGTGCTCGTCCGCTGCTGGCCCGGTGATGCCCAGATCGTGCCTACGACCGTACCGCGCGGTCGCACGTCTTGGGTCCGGCCGGTACCGATCAGGTTCCCCGGTTGGGTTCTCCGCACCCTAGCAACCCCTCAGTCCCCGACGGAATCTCGGTAAGCGGCCGCGTCGAGCAGGGCGCCGACGCTCTCGTCCAGCGTCGCGGCGTCGGCCTGCAGCTCCACCAGCCACCCGCCGCCGTACGGCTCGGAGTTGACCAGGGCCGGATCGCCCTCCAGATCCTCGTTCACCGCAACGACTTTCGCCGACACCGGGGCGTACAGATCGGAGACCGATTTCGTGGACTCCACCTCGCCGAAGGACTCCCCTGCCGTCACGTCCGACCCGACGTCGGGCAGCTGGACATACACCACGTCGCCGAGGGCGGCCTGCGCGTAGTCGGTGATCCCCACGCGCACGGTGTCGGACCCGGTGCGCTGCACCCACTCGTGCTCCTCGGTGTAGCGCAGGTCGGACGGGATTTCGCTCACTGGTGTCCTACTTCTTTCCTCGGTCGCGATCCGCTCACTTGACCGGCTGAGCGTATTGGCGCTGTTTCGGTTGCCGCAAGGCGGTGACGTCCACCCGGTCGGACTGGCTGACGGTCACGACGCCGCCCACCCGCTCGATACTGTCGATCGCGCCGCCGGGGATGTTCATCGCGGCCGCCAGGGTCGGCGGATCACCAATGGCGACAACGGTGTACGGCGCTGCAAGCGGCCGGTCGTCGACCACCAGCGCGCCCGGGCTGCCGACGAACCAGGTGTCGACGCCGACGCGGACGGCCGGTCCGGCCGTGCGGATCTCCATGGCCTCCGCGCCGGCGGCGCGCAGCTCGTTGACGACGTCGAGCATGGTCTCGGGCGCGACGCCCGTCGCCGGGTCGGCGATGGTGACGGTGATGCCCGGACCGGTGGCGCCGACGGTGCCCACCAGGATCGACAGCGCCGCCAGCCGGGCCTCGGCGTCCCGGACGGCGGCCTGATCGTCCGAACCCGACGATCGCAGCGCGTCCAGGGTGCTCTGCAGGGCGGTGATCTCACCGGTCAGCGTCGCCTCACGCTGCCGCAGCGAATCGAGCAGCACCACCAGGTCGGCCGGCCGGGCGTCGTCCAGCCCGTCGGCCGACTCGTTCTCCCGGACCTGCGTCACGATGGCCACGCCGAGCAGCAGGCACAGCAGCACCGCGAGCGTGCCGAACCCCACCCGGGATCGGCGCCGCGCCGGCTCCGGCGTCGCCTCCTGCGGTGTATCGGCCGGCAACTCGTGGCGGCCGTGCCCGGGGTGGCGGCGTTCGTCGGACACGTTCAGGCCCCGAACAGCCGGCGGCGCAGCGCGGCCGCGTTGCCGAAGATCCGGATGCCGAGCACCACGACGATCGCCGTCGAGAGCTGGGTGCCGACGCCCAGCTGGTCGCCGAGGTAGACGATCAGCGCCGCGACCAGCACGTTGAAGACGAACGACACCACGAACACCTTGGAGTCGAAGATGCCGTCGAGGTAGGCGCGCAGCCCGCCGAACACCGCGTCGAGCGCGGCCACCACCGCGATCGGCAGATATGGCTCCACCACCTCGGGCACGCTGGGCCGCAGCACCAGCCCCAGCCCGACGCCCACCACCAGCGCGACGATGCCGATCACGTCAACCTCCCAACGGTCGGGCGTGGACGACGTCGCGAACGTTGCCGGCGGGCACGGTCAGGCCGTCGCTCTCGGTGACGGCGACGCCGACGTCGTAGGCGTTGCCGAGCAGGGTCAGCCGCCGCAGGCCGCCGGTGGCGGCGAGCCCGTCGCGCATTCCGCGGGGCGGCCCGATCGCGACCACGTCGTACGGGCTGGTCACCGGTTGGTTGTCGACGAGGATGGCGCCGCCCGCCTGTCGCATCGTGACGTTCGGGCCGACGCGGACGCCGTCGACCGCGATGGCCTCGGCGCCGCTGGCCCACAGCGCGTTGGCGAGCAGCTGCAGGTCGCGGTCGAGCACCACCTGCCGGCTGCCCGGTGTGCGCTGCTTCGACACGTCGGACAGATCCGGTGAGGCACCGGGATCGGTGAGGGTGACGGTGAGCCCGGGGCCGGTGACCGCGGTCGTCGCGGCCGCCAGGCTCACGTCGTCGAGGCCGGCGAGCAGCCGCTGGCCGGCGGCGTCGCTCGCGAGCCGGTCGCGGCGCGCGGCGTCGGTGTCGGCGGTCAACGCCGCCCGGCGGCCGGCGAGCTGGTCCACCTGCCGTTGCGCGGCGGCCACACTGGCGGCCAGCACCGCCTTGGTCTGCTGGTCGCCGGGCGCCAGCGTGCGGGCTTGGGCGACGGCCGCGGCGAACACCACGGCGATGACGACCGCGGCGGCGGCCTGCCAGCCGCGTTCGGCCCACCGGTTGCCGGTGCGGCCCGACTGCGCTCGCCGTTCGGCGGCGGCAGCGTAACCCGGATCGAGGTGATCGGTGAGCAGCGAGCGCAACAGCGACGGCACCGGGTTGCGCTTCGGCCGGCCGGATTCGTGCTGGCCGCGCCCGGCGTCGACGTCGTAGCCGCCGAGGCCGGTCACCGCGGGGCTCCCGCCCCCAGTTCGGGCATCGTGCGCAGCACCATCCGGAATTGCACGAGGTACTGCCCCAGGCTCCAGACGTACATCGAGACACCCCAGCCGAGGAAGCCGAAGCCGACCGCGCGCACCACGTGGCTCCACTGCGGGTCGAACTGCCCGAGCAGGATCAACGGGAAGGCTGAGAGCAGGCAAAAGGTGGCGGCCTTGCCGATGTAGGTGGCCGGCAGCGCCGCCATGCCGCGCCGGCGCAGCGCCGGCAGCATGAGGGCCAGCACCGCGTCGCGCCCGAGCATCGTGGCGACCACCCACCACGGCACGAAGTCGCGCAGGGCGAAGGCGATCGGGATGACGATGGTGAAGATGCGGTCGGCGAGCGGGTCGAGGATGACGCCCAGCCGGGAGGCCTGGTTGTCCACCAGCCGGGCGATCTTCCCGTCCGCCCAGTCCGAGACGCCGCTGAACATCAGCACGCCCGCCGCGGGTGCGTCGGCGTGCGCCACCAGCAGGAGATAGAGGAATACCGGGACCGACGCCAGCCGCAGGAAGCTCAGGATGTTGGGGATCGTCCACACCCGGTCGCGCAGCTCTTCCGGCTCGACCATGGCGACAAACCTAGCGGAACACCCCGGGCAGACTCAGCGCCGACATGTCGTCCGACAGCGGGTTGTCGTTGACCATGTAGGTCCAGGTCGACGTCGGACGGGCCAGCTTGGACAGGTCGAGCCCGGGCTCGTCCTCGGTGACGTTCGACGTCTCGAACGTCTGCTGCGCCGCCTCGACCGCGTCGGCGGCCAGCGAGGCGAACGCGTCGAGCGCCATCCGGTGGAACTCGTCGAGCGGGTTCTGCCGGCCGAGCGCCCGCAGGTGGATGCTCTCGCGGATGTCGGACAGGTAGGCCTGGTGATCGGCCCAGCCGCGGTCGAGGTGGTACAGCATGATCAGCCGGCAGATGCGTTCCAGCTGCTTCTCCGACAGCGTCTTCGACAGTTCCTCGTAGCGTTCCGGCGACCGCTGCGCCAGCTCTTCGCGGGCGGTCGGCGTGCGCAGCAGCGTGTTGCGGCGGTCGACGATGATGGCCCGCTGCTGCGCGATCAGTTGGTTGTAGCGCCAGGTGGTCGCGTGCACGTTGAGCAGCGCACCCTCGGCGACCCGCTGCGCGTGGTCGAGCAGCGACGCCGCCTTGCCGCTGAGGATGCGGCCGTCCTCGTCGGTCTCGGTCGGCAGCTTCGCGGCGTCGAGGTGGGCGACGACGACGTCGTCCTCCCAGGAGGCGAAGAACACCGACGAGCCCGGATCGCCCTGGCGGCCGGCGCGCCCGCGCAGCTGGTTGTCGAGCCGTTCGGTGCGGTGCCGCCCGGTGCCGACGACGTGCAGGCCGCCCAGCTCCGCCACCCGGTCGTGGTCGGCCTCGTCGGAGCCGCCGAGCCGGATGTCGGTGCCGCGTCCCGCCATCTGCGTGGAGACGGTGACGGCGCCGAGCTTCCCGGCCTCGGCGATCACCTCGGCCTCCTCCTCGTCGTTCTTGGCGTTGAGGACGACGGCCGGCACGCCCGCCTTGACCAGCCGCTCGTGCAGCTCCTCGGATTCGGCGACGTCGTGGGTGCCCACCAGCACCGGCTGACCGGTGGCGTGCACCTCGGCGATGTGCTCGACGATGGCGTCGTTCTTGGAGGCCGCGGAGATGTACACCCGGTCCGACTCGTCCACCCGGATGTTGGGGGTGTTCGGCGGGATCGGCGAGACGCCCAGGGAGTAGAACTGCCGCAGCTGCTCACCGGCGGCCAGCGCGGTGCCGGTCATGCCGCACACGGTCGGATAGCGATTGATCAGCGCCTGCACGGTGATGGTGTCGAGCACCTCGCCGGTCTCGGTGGTCTCGATGCCCTCCTTCGCCTCGACCGCGGCCTGCAGCCCGTCGGGCCACCGCTGCAGCTGGGCGATGCGGCCCCGCGAGGCGTTGATGAGGTGCACGGCGCCGTCGCGGACGATGTAGTGCACGTCGCGCTGCAGCAGCACGTTCGCGTGCAGGGCGACGTTGACCTCGGTGAGCGTGGTGGCGACGTGCTCCTCGGAGTAGAGGTCGATACCGCCGAGCGCCTTCTCGACCTTCTGGGCGCCGACCTCGGTGAGGTGGATGTTGCGACGGTCGCTGTCGGCCTCGAAGTCGACGCCCGGGGTGAGGCGGCCGACGAGTTCGACGATCTCCACCCGCGGGGTTTCGCGGTGCGTCGTGCCGGCCAGCACCAGCGGCACCAGCGCCTCGTCCACCAGCACGGAGTCGGCCTCGTCGATCAGCGCGACGTCGGGGCTCGGCGAGACCAGGTCCTTGACGTCGGTAACCAGCTGATCGCGCAGCACGTCGAAGCCGATCTCGTTGACCGAGGCGTAGGTGACGTCGCACCTGTAGGCCTCGCGGCGCTGCTCCGGCGTGGAGTCGGCGGTGATCCAGCCGACCGTCAGGCCCATCGCCTCCAGCAGCGGGCCCATCCACTCGGCGTCGCGGCGGGCCAAGTAGTCGTTGATGGTGACGACGTGCACGCTGCGCCCGCCGATCGCGTAGCCCGCGGCGGCGATGGCGCCCGACAGCGTCTTGCCCTCACCGGTGGCCATCTCCACGACGTCGCCGGCGAGCATCCGCAGCGCGCCGAGCAACTGCACGTCGAACGGCCGCAGCCCGATGGCGCGGTCGGCGGCCTCCCGCGCGATCGCCAGGAACTGCGGGATGTCGGCGGCGTCGGCGAGGTCCTCGAGCTCCAGGAGTTCGGCCGCCTTGCGGAGCTTGGTGTCGTCGAGCTCGGCGGCCTTGTCGGTGTAGTCGGCGGAGGCGGTCACCTGCGCGAGCGAGCGGTTCTGGTTCCTGTCGGTGCTGGCACCGAGCAGCTTCCAGAAACGGCTGCTCAGCTTGCCGGGCTTGGCGCTGGTGGTCTTCGGCACAGCACAACGGTACGCGGGCCCCGCCCCCGGCCGAACGTCGATTACCCGTCGCGACACACCGACCGCGGCCGACGGGTAATCGACGTTCGGCGACGGGTCAGGCCGGATTCCAGCGCCACGGACAGGCGACCGTCGGGTCGGTGAGCACGTTGGGCGGCCAGTTCTCGCCCAGCGCGTCAGCACCCGCCGCCGCGTCGTCGCTGCGGTAGCTTGCGCGGGTGGAGAAGTTCACCCCGAAGCTCGACTGGGGCAACGAGCTGCTGACCTCGCTGGTGTGGATCGCCAAGGGGTGGGCCATCGCGGCGGCCATCTCCCTGGTGGTGCTGGTGCTGCTCGCGCGCTACACCAGCTGGGGCCGACAATTCTGGCGCGTCACCGGCGACTACTTCCGAGGTCCCGACAGCGTCGTCGTCTGGTTGCAGCTCGCGGCGCTGCTGCTGCTCGTGATCGCCGGCGTCCGGCTCTCGGTGCTGCTCACCTACCAGAGCAACGACATGTTCAACAGCTTCCAGGCGGTCGCCGCGGGGCTCGGCAACCCCGACCGGACGGTGCTCGACAGCGGTATCCGAGGTTTCTGGTTCTCGCTGGGCATCTTCGCGATCCTCGCGACGGTGCACATCATCCGGTTGCTCGTCGACATGTACTTGCTGCAGCGCTTCAACCTGCGGTGGCGGACATGGCTCACCGACCGGCTCACCGGTGACTGGCTCGACGACCGCGCCTACTACCGAGCGCGGTTCATCGACGACACGATCGACAACCCGGACCAGCGCATCCAGGCCGACATCGACATCTTCACCGCCGGTTTCGGGCCGGTGCCGAACCTGCCCTACTACGGCACGGGCACCCACCTGCTGTTCGGTGCGATCTCGTCGGTGGCGTCGGTCAGCGCTTTCACCGCGATCCTGTGGGAGCTGTCCGGCACGCTGTCGATCGTCGGCTTCGACGTGCCCCGGGCACTGTTCTGGATCGGCATCGCCTACGTGGTGCTCGCGTCGGCGATCGCGTTCTGGATCGGCCGGCCGATCATCGGGCTGTCGTTCCTCAACGAGCGCTACAACGCCGCATTCCGCTACGCACTGGTGCGGCTGCGGGACGCGTCGGAGGCCGTTGCGTTCTACCGCGGCGAGCTCGCGGAGCGCGCCGGACTGCGCCGGCTGTTCGCCCCCATCGTCACCAACTACCGCCGGTACGTGAACCGGTCCCTGCGATTCAACGGCTGGAACTGGTCGATGAGTCAGCTCATCGTGCCGCTCCCGTATCTGCTGCAATTCCCGCGGTTCGCCGACGGGCAGATCCCGCTCGGCGACATGAGCCAGTCCGCCTCGGCCTTCGGCGCCATCCAGGACGGGCTGTCGTTCTTCCGCAACGCCTACGACCTGTTTGCCGGTTACCGCGCGGCGATCATCCGGCTCGACGGGTTGGTCACCGCCAACCGCGAGGGCCGCGCGCTGCCGACGCTGGAGGTCGCGGACAGCGCCGACGACACCGTCACGCTGGAGGACGTCGAGGTGCGCACGCCCACCGGCCGGCAGCTGGTCGAACCGATCGACCTGCAGCTGCACCCGGGTGAGTCGCTGATCGTCGTCGGCGCGTCGGGCAGCGGGAAGACCACCCTGCTGCGCAGCCTCGCCGAATTGTGGCCGTACACCTCGGGCCGACTCAGCTATCCCGCCGATCGCAACGAGACCATGTTCCTGTCCCAGCTGCCGTACGTGCCGCTCGGTGACTTGCGGACGGTGGTGTCCTACCCGAACGAGTCCGGCACGATTCCCGACGCCGAGCTGCAGGAGGCAATGGAGGAGGTGGCCCTGCCGCACCTCGTCGACCGGCTCGACGAGGTGCAGGACTGGGCGAAGGTGCTCTCACCGGGCGAGCAGCAGCGCGTGGCGTTCGCCCGCATCCTGCTGACGCGCCCCAAGGCGGTCTTCCTCGACGAGTCGACCTCGGCGCTCGACGAAGGCATGGAGCTGACGCTGTACCGGCTGGTGCGCAGCGCGCTCCCGGAAACCATCCTGGTGAGCGTCAGCCACCGCAGCACGCTCGAGCAGCACCACTCGCGGGAGTTGAAACTGCTCGGGGACGGACGCTGGGAACTGGCAGCGATCGCGGCGTCCGGCCGCGGCTGACTGCTAGCGCGCCGCAGCGTGGCGGCCCGCGCGACGGCCGAAGTAGGACCCCTCGCCGAGCTGCGTGCCGCTGGCATAGCCTTTCCCGTCCTGCGCGATGTTCGACGCGCACGCCCCCGCGGCGTAGAGGCCCGGGATCGGGGTGCCGTCCTCGCGCAGCACCTCACCGTCCAGGCTGACGGCCAGCCCGCCCATCGTGAAGCCGGAGTACATCGCCCGCCCCAGCGACAGGTCGAAGGCCGCCCACGGGCCCTGCGTCTGCGGCGCCACGTATTCGGGCTGCTTGTGGAAGTCCGGGTCCTCCCCGCGCGCGGCGTACTCGTTGTAGCGCGCCAGGGTCGCGGCGAGCTTGCCGGCCGGGATCTCCAGCGCCGCCTCCATCTCCTCGACGGTCTCCCAGCCGTCGATGAACTTGATCAGCGGCATCTCGGGCATCTCCATGTGCGCTTCGTCGACGATCAGGTAGGCGATCTGGTCGGGCTGCTCGAGCACGAACGCCGACGTGCGCGAATGGTAGGAGTCCTCGGTGACGAACCGTTCGCCGTGCTTGTTCACGATCACGCCGGTGAGCAGGATCTCCGGGGGATACGCCGCCGCCGTGATGAACAGCTGGTCGAGGTTCTTGGCGGCCCCGCCGGCGGACATGCCCATCCGGATGCCCAGGCCGTCGTCGTAGGGGTTGCCGAGGATGTAGGGCTCCACCTCGCCGTGGTGTTTGGTCTTGCGCTTGTGGCCCAGCGCCGGCGTGTGCTCGGCGACCATGTCGGGGTTCATCGCGAAGCCGCCCGCGGCGATCACCACGGCCTTGGCCTTGACGGCCCCGGTGTCCCCGAAGTGCTTCCACGTGACGCCGACGACTGTGTCGCTGTCGACGACGAGGTTGGTGGCGCCCGTCTCGTAGCGGATGGCGACCCCGAGCTCGTTCGCCCGCTGGTGGAGCAGGTCGGTGACCATCGCGGCGCCGCCCAGCTCGCCCGGCACCGGCACCGAGTGGCCGCGCGGGGCCGGCTTCGCCTGCTCGCAGAACGGCCACACCTTTTCGTTGCCGGTGTAGGACAGTCCCTCGGTGCCGGGCGGCACGACGACCTTGCCCGGGTAAAAGGTGCGCTCGAACTCGAAGCCGAGGCCTTCGAGCCAGGTGAAGTGCTCGACGCTGTCGTCGCAGTAGGCACGGATCTTGTCGTGCTCGGGGTCGCGCGACATCAGTACCAGGTAGGTGTACATCGCGTCCGGGGTGTCGTCGTGACCCGTCGCCCGCTGCACGGCGGTGCCACCGCCCAGGTAGAAGTGCCCGCCCGCCATGGCCGTGGTGCCACCGACGGCCGCGGCGCGCTCCAACACCAGCACCCGGGCACCGGCGGCGGCGGCCTCGACCGCGGCGCATCCGCCGGAGATGCCGAAGCCGACGACGACGACGTCGACCTCGTCGGACCAGTCGGAGACGTCGGCGGCGGGGACGGTCTCGGGGATCTCGGTGCTCACGGTGCTCGCTTCACTCGGCGGCTGGACAAGTGTCCGGTCGCTGGCAGGATAGCGCCGGGCCGCGCCGCTGGCGAGAACGTGTTCTAGTTACCGGCCTGACGCCGACTTCGACACCGCAGAACTTCGGGCGGTCGCGCCGACGATCCCGGTGTTCCGGCTCGGCGGGTGAGCCGCGGTCAGGCGGCGGGCACGCTCAGCGGCGCCGGGGCCGCCCCCGGCGGACCGCCCACCGGTGCCGACGGCGCTGCGGCCGCGATGGCGCCCGGCGCGTCCCGACGCACCTGGTCGTTGGTGGCCTGCCACGACACCGCGGCCGGGAAGTCCCCCCAGGTGCTGTTGAACAGCCCGACGATGACGGCCCGGCCGTTGCCGGTGTCGACGAACACCGGTCCCCCGGAGTCGCCCTTCTGGCTCACCACACCGTTGTTCATCGTGAACCAGCCGTTGTTGATCGACGCGATGGTTCCGCAGCTCTCGCCGGTGCTGATACCGAAGTGGCAGACCCGCTGGCCGGCGCCCGCGACCACGCCCGGATCGGATTCCAGCCGCCGCCCGCCGGGCAGCACGTTGTTGACGTCGACGCCGTCGGCGAGCGCGATCACCTCGTAGTCGGAGATGAAGTCGTTCGGCTCGATGACGGCGCCGTCGACCATCGTGTCCTTGTAGAGCGCCATCGCGCCGATCAGGTGTCCGTCGCGGTCGACCACCGGGCCGCTGCCCCGGCAGTGGCCGGCGGTGTAGGCGATGCGCAGCGCCGGGTCGACGAAGCCCAGCGTGCAGACATTGGTGTTCTGGATGATCTCCATGCCGGGAAACACCACGGGCGGGGACGCGGTCGCCACGCCCGGGAAGGTCAGGACGGCGGCGGCAGCCGCGACGGCGGCGGCGGTCAGGCGCAGAACGGCTGTGCGCACGCACCCCTCCGATCGGCTGGGCGGCCAGCGGTTTTGCTGGCCGGTAGGAACACGATGACGCCGTGCAGCATCGCTTGGCGCGTCGGCGGCGTCAGCCAACCCCATACCCGCCGGAACTCCCGGGTAAGCGTCGCGCCGCCCGCGGCGAACCGCAGCGGCGACGCGGGCGACGGCGCCGGCGCCGGCGCCATACTGCCAGGTCACACCCGCAGATTCGCTGACGGGTTCGGCGACGTTACGTGCTGTGACCTGCGTTACCCTCCGGGTCACCGGTCGGGTGAGGGCGCGACGCGGCGACGGGCCCGTCGTGGCGCGCCGCCGAAGCGGGCCAGCAGTGGGCCGAGGATCGCGAGGATGAAGACGTAGGGCATGGCGATGGCGCCGACCGCCGCGCCCGCGGTACCGGCCAGTCCGATGATGACCAGCGAGAATTCGCCGCGTGCGATGAGCGCGGTGCCCGCGCGCAGCTGACCCGGCCGGGCGACGCCGTCGCGCCGGGCGGCGAACCGACCGGTGAGGACCTTCGTGGCGGCTGTCACGGCGGCCAAGCCCAGGGCCGCCGGCAGCATCGGCACGAGCTGCCGCGCGTCGACCGCCAGCCCGATGGACAGGAAGAACACCGCGGCGAACAGGTCGCGCAGCGGGTTGAGCACCCGGCGCGCGTTGTCGGCGGTCTCCCCGGTGAGCGTGAGCCCGACGATGAACGCCCCGACGGCCGCCGAGGCGTGCACCAATTCGGCCAGCGCAGCCACGATCAGCGTCACCCCGAGGATGCGCAGCAGCAGCTGCTCGGAGTCGGGGTGGGCGATCAGCCGGCCGAACACGTGCCCCCACCGGTAGGACGCGGCGAAGGCCACCGCCAGCGCGGCGACCGCGATGCCCATGCCGAGCAGGGCGCCCAGCCAGGTTCCGCCGGCGGCCAGCACGGCGAGCACCGGCAGGTAGGCCGCCATCGCGAAGTCCTCGAGGACCAGTACCGACAGCACCGCGGGTGTCTCGCGGTTGCCGAGGCGGCGCAGGTCGTTGAGCAGCCGCGCGATCACGCCCGACGACGAGATGAAGGTGATGCCCGCCAGCGCCAGGACACCGACCGGGTCGAGCCCCAGGAGCCAGCCGGCGAGCGCCCCGGGGGTCGCGTTGAGCGCGACGTCCACCCACGCCGACGGCAGGTGGCGGCGCATGCTCGACGCGAACTCGGTGATCGAGAACTCCAGGCCGAGCGTGAGCAGCAGCAGGACGAGCCCGAGCGACGCGCCGGTGCTGATGAAGTCGGCGGCCGCCGGCACCGGCGCGATACCGCCTTTTCCGAGCGCGAGCCCCGACAGCAGGTACAGCGGGATCGGTGACAGCGCGAAGCGGCGGGCGATCGTGCCCAGGACGCTGAGCACCGTCAGGATGACGCCGAGCTCGAGCAACAGCGCCGCCGACACATGCACGGGTCAGCTCCGGCCGGGCGGGCTCACCGGCTCGGCATCGTCGACGAGCGCCGCGACGCCCGCGATGCCGTCCTGCGTACCGATGACCACCAGCACGTCGCCGCCGCGCAGCAGCTCTTGCGGACCCGGTGAGGCGAGCACCTCGTCGTCACGCACGATCGCGACGATCGACGCCCCGGTGCGGGTGCGGGCGCGGGTGTCGCCCAGCGGCCGGTCGGCGTACCGGCTGCCGGGGCGGACCGCGATCTGGCCGGCGTCCAGGCCGGGCACCTCCCGGGTCAGGTCGGCGAACCGTTCGGCGATGCGCGGGGCGCCCAGGATCTGTGCGAGCGCCTCGGCCTCGTCATTGGTCAGCCGGTAGACGTCCCGGGCCCGATCGGGGTCGTCGTCGGCGTAGACCACCAGCTCGAAGTCGCCGGACCGGCGGGCGATCACGGCCATCCGGACGCCGTCGCGGGTGTCGAACTCGAACCGCAGCCCGACCCCGGGCAGCAGGGTTTCGTTGACCTCCATCAGCCGATCCTGCCCCGCGGCGGCGCCGGCGGCGCCGACGGGGCGGGGCTCACCGCGCCGGTTCGGGCGTCGGCGCGGGCCGCTGCGCGGCGGCGGGCGCCCAGCCCGGCGGCCCGAAGACATAGCCGAGCCGGTCCCGCCAGCGTCGGGCCGACCGCACGTCGCGGGCGATCGCGGCGTATTCGTGGGTCTGCAGCCGCCAGATGTTGAAGGTGTCGACCGGCTTGGTCAGCCCGTAATGCGGTCGGAACAGCTCCGGTTGAAACGTGCCGAACAGCCGATCCCAGAGAATGAAGATGCCGCCGTAGTTCTTGTCGAGGTACTCGGCATCGCTGCCGTGGTGGACGCGGTGGTGCGACGGCGTGTTGAGGACGAACTCGATCGGCCGCCACAGCGTGCCGATGCGCTCGGTGTGCACCCAGAACTGGTAGATCAGGTTCAGCGAGAAACTCGCGAACACCAGCCACGGCGGCACACCCAACAGCGGCAGCGGCAGCCACATCAGGATCTCGCCGCTGTTGTTCCACTTCTGCCGCAGCGCGGTCGCGAAGTTGAAGTACCGGCTGGAGTGGTGTGCCTGATGGGTCGCCCAGATCAGCCGGACCCGGTGTGCGATCCGGTGGTAGACGTAGAACAGCAGATCGACACCGACGATCGCGACGACCCAGGTGTACCAGCGGTCGCCGGGCAGCTGCCACGGCGCGAGGTAGGCGAAGATCGCCGCGTAACCGAGCAGCGCCAGAAACTTCCACACCGCCGTCGTCCCCACCGACACCAGTCCCATCGAGATGCTGGCCCAGGCGTCGCGGCTGAGATAGGCGCCCGACGGTGGCCGGTCCGCCGCCTCGTCGTGCTGCAGCTTGCCCGCCGCGGCCCATTCGAGGACGAGCAGCAGCAGGAAGAACGGCACGGCGAACAGCACCGGATCGCGCAGCTGCGGCGGCAACACCTGCAGGACTTCGCCGACTGCGGTCACTCGACACCTCCGGGGGGGAGTTTAGCCCGGCGGAAGGCGGGCAAGAACCCGGTGATGAGCGCGACGGTGTTGCCCCGGTTGCGTCCGCATCCGGTGCAGCGCGTCATGCGGGCCTCCGGTGTGCGGAACCGGCTGTTCCCCCGCGCGAAGTTCGACCAGTGGCAGGCCCAGCCTCGACTGCCCTACGCCGGAATGCCCAGTGTCCGCGTCGCGCGCCGGATCGACGCCGAGCGGGGCGAGGTCGCCGGCCGGCCGGTGTACCGGGTGCGGCCCAAGCTCGCGCCGCCGGCCCACGCCCGGCTGCTGTACCTGCACGGCGGGGCCTACGTCCTCGACCTGATCCCGAGCTTCCACTGGCCCGCTATCGCCAAATTGGTCAACGCCACCGGCCGCGGCGCCGTCGTGCCGATCTACCCGCTGGCGCCCGAGCACACCTATCGGGCGACCATCCCGTTCCTGCTGGGTGTCTACCGGGAGATGCTGGCCGAATACCCGGCCGAGCGGATCGCGTTCGTCGGTGACTCCGCCGGTGGCGGGCTGGCCTTCGCGCTGTGCCACGCCGCGCGCGACGCCGGGCTGCCGCCACCCAGCGACGCGGTGCTGATCTCGCCGTGGCTGCATCTCGGGCTGCCCGCACCCGACGTCGCCGAGGTGGCCCGCCGCGATCCGGTGCTCAACGTCGACGACCTGCGGGCCGCGGCCATCCGCTACGCCGGCGGGGATCCGCTCGACACTCCCCTGCTCAGCCCCGCCGTCGGACCGCTCGACGGGCTGCCGCGGTTGACGGTGTTCACCGGCACCAACGACGTCCTCAACCCCGACGCGCGGGTGTTCCACCGGCGCGCGATCGCGGAAGGTCTCGACGTCGGCTGGCACGAGCTGGAGGGCGGCATGCACTGCTGGCCGCTGCTGCCCGCGCAGCGACAGGCACGCGACGCGTTCGCCGGAATCCGCCGCCTCCTGGGCGCTACCGGAAATTGAGGACCGCGTCGCCCCAGGTCCGGCGGATGTCCGCGTCGAGGTCGTCGACGCTGCGGTCGTCACGGTCGATCACCAGGCTGGCGCGCCGGCCCGGGCGGTAGGTCTCCCATCGCGGGGGCGGGCCGGTGGGCTCGCCGGTGCGGGCGAACGCCGTCCACCGCGCCTGCATCCGCTGCGACACCGCCCGGCCCGCCGCGCGCCCGCCGAGCCGGAACGTCGGATCCTTCGGTCCCATCGTGAGGTTGCCCCACACGTACGGCAGCTCCGTCGCGTGGGTTGCGCCGACCCCGATCAGCTTCAGCAGCGGCGTCGACCAGTCGAACCGGTACAGGAACACGGGCGCGGCCGCGCTGTGGCCGTCGGCGAACCACAGCGTCGGCATCCGGAATCCGATGTCGCGGGCCACCTCCAGCCCGTGCAGCGTCCGGCGGCGGGTGCGGTACGCGGCGCCCAGCTGCTCCTCGCTCGGCAGCCGCAGGTCCGGCTGTTCGGCCGCGATCTGGGCGAACATCGCCCGCAGCGCCTCCGGCGTGATCGGCATCAGCGGCGACTTCATCCACTTGAACAGCGCCGCCTCGTGCTTGTTGGTGCCGATCAGCAGCGGCACCGGCAGCGTGCGGCCAGCGCGCGCGACCTGCACCGGATAGTCCGTTACCAGCTCGCCGTCGACGGTCGGGGTGAACGGCAGGATCCCCGGCCACTGCGCGGGCACCCGCCGGAACACCGCACCCGTCGCGGCCACGAGCGCGGCGGTCGGCACCTCGCGCAGCCGGTGGGCGTCGGCCGCGGCGATCCCGAGCTCGCCGAGCACCAGGTCGGCGATCCGGCGGGCGCGCCGGCCGTCGTACACCGACGTCGCGGGCGAACTCTGCGCGATCGCCCGGTGGAACAGGCCGGCCGCGGCCGGCACGGCCAGCAGCGTCGTGACCACGCCGGCGCCCGCCGACTCCCCGAACAGCGTCACGTTGTCCGGCGCGCCGCCGAAGGCGGCGATGTTGTCGCGCACCCACCTCAGCGCCGCCAGCACGTCGTGCAGGCCCGGGTTGGCGTCGAACCGGTGCCGCGCGGTCGAGAGCGACGACAGGTCGCAGAACCCGAACACCCCGAGCCGGTGGTTGAGGGTGACGACCACGACGTCGCCGGCGGCGGCGAGGCGGCGGCCGTCGTAGAGCGGCTGGCTGGCCGACCCGATCACGTACGCGCCGCCGTGCACCCACACCATCACCGGCTTGCCGTCACCGGGCTGTGTACCGGCGGGTGCGTAGATGTTGAGCGTCAGGCAGTCCTCGCCCTGCGGCGCGCCCAGCTCGAGCGGCAGCGCCGGCTCGACGGGCTGCGGGCACACCGGACCGAACCGGGTCGCGTCGGCGACCTCGCCCCACGGCTCCGGCGGCTCCGGCGCCCGCCACCGCAGCTCACCGGCCGGGGCCGCCGCGTAGCGGACGCCGCGGAAGCTCACCGCCCGGCCGTCGTCGCGCCCGCGGACCGGGCCGAACCGGGTTTCGGCGACCGGGGACTCCCGCTGCACGCTGGTCATGGCACTCCTTCGGGTCGGCCGCCCAGGCTAGCGATGCACCTGACGGTCGGCGTCTCGGCCGTGGGCGGGACGGCGGCTCAGCGCACCGGCGAGCAGCAGCACGCCGATCATGGCGGCGGGCGCGATGAGCAGGCCGGTTCGCAGGCTGGCGGCGTCGGCGAGTTGCCCGACCGCCACCGGTGACAGCGCGAAGCCGACCCGCAGCAGCCACGACACCGCGGTCAGCCCGGCGTTGGGGCGCAGACCGGGAAGCTCGTCGGCGTCGCGCATCGCGGCGGGGATCAGCGTGGCGGAGCCGAACCCGGCGGCCGCGAAGCCGATGACGGTGGCGGGCACCTCTGCGAGCGCGAGCGCCCCGCCCATCCCCGCCGCGCCGATCAGCGCCCCGGCCCGGGCGACCGTGCGCTGGCCGAACCGGTCGACGAGCCGGTCCCCGGAGAGCCGGCCCGCGAGTTGCCCGCCGACGAGCGCGACGTAGCCGAACGCCGCGAGCGACGGCGGCGCCGCGAGCTCGTCACGCAGGTACAGCGACGCCCACGAGCTCCCGGCGTCCTCGACCACCGCGCCCGCGATGGCGATCGCCACCAGGCCCGCCAACAGCAGGTAGGTGCGTCGTCCGGCGCGCGCCGCGGGGCCGGCGGCGGTGGCGGGTGCGTCGGCGTGGTCGTCGCCGGGAAGCAGGAAGCGGTAGGCGACGAGCGCGACGGCGCAGAACACCACACCGGTGATGCCGAGGTGGACGCCGCGGTGCAGGCCGAGCGCCAGCGCCGCCGCACCGATCAGGCCGCCCGACACCGCGCCCACCGACCACACCGCGTGCGCGCTGTTGATGATCGACCGGCCGTAGGCCCGCTGCACCCGCAGCGCGTGCGCGTTCTGCGCGACGTCGGTGATCGAGTCGGCGGCGCCGGCGGCGAACATCGCGGCCGCGAACCCGACGCCGCTCGGCGCGATCCCCGCGGCCAGGAACATCACCGCCAGCACCACCGTCCCGGCGACCGCCATCCGCGACGAGCGGAACCGGCGGCTCAGGGCGCCGGCGAACGGGCCGCCGACGAGGGCGCCGATCGAGAACGCCGCCACCGCGACGCCGTAGAACGCGTTCGACAACCCCAGGTCGTCCTTGATGTCCGGTAGCCGCGGCAGCAAGGTGGCGAACAGCGCGCCGTTGGTGAGGAACACCGCCGACACGGCGACGCGGGCCTGCGCCTCCGAACGGGTCACCATGCGCGTCCACCCTGCCAGGCCGGCATGCACCAGTATTGGCGGCATGACTGTGCTTGACGCTTCGCTGGCCGAGCTCGCCCGCCGCCACGGCGTCGCCACCGAGTACGAGGACTGGTCCGGCCGCGACGTGGCGGTGCCCGAGCAGACGGTGGTGGCGGTGCTCGCGGCGCTGGGCGTCGACGCCGCCGACGCCGACCGGCGCGCCGCCGCGCTCGCCGCCCACGACCGCGTGTACTGGGCGCGCACCCTGCCCGCCACCGTGATCGCCCGCGAGGGCGCGGAGCAGGCGTTCCATGTCCACGTCACCCACGGTGAACCCGTCGAGGTGGCGGTGGCGTGCGAGGACGGCAGCACTCGCGACGACCTGCGGCAGCTGCCCAACGACACCGCGCCCTTCGACCTCGACGGCCGGCTGGTGGGTGAGGCGACGTTCGCGCTGCCGACCGATCTGCCGCTCGGCTATCACCGGCTGCGCGCCCGCGCCGGCGGTCCGGGCGCCGCCGTCGATGCCACCGCCACGGTGATCGTCACCCCGGGTTGGCTGGGCATCCCGCCGGCGCTCGGCGACCGGCGCGGCTGGGGTCTGGCCACCCAGCTCTACAGCGCCCGCTCCCGGCAGTCCTGGGGCGTCGGCGACCTCACCGATCTGGGCGACTTGGCGGTCTGGTCGGCGGCCCGCCACGGCGCCGACTACATCCTCGTCAACCCGCTGCACGCCGCCGCACCGACGCTGCCGATGGAGCCGTCGCCGTACCTGCCGACGTCGCGGCGGTTCGTCAACCCGATCTACCTGCGGGTCGAGGCGGTCCCGGAGTACGCGTACGTCCCCAAACGCCGGCGGCTCGAAGAGCTTCGCAGCCGGGTGCAGCGGCGGGCCGCCCGCACCGACGCCATCGACCGCGACACCGCGTGGACGGCCAAGCGACGGGCGCTGCGGCGGCTGCACCGCGTGGAACGGACCGCGGGCCGGCAGGTGGCCTACGAGGCCTACCGGCAGCGGGCCGGCGCGGCGCTCGACGACTTCGCCACCTGGTGCGCGCTCGCCGACGCCCACGGCGCCGACTGGCGGCAGTGGCCGGCCGGCCTGCAGCGCCCGGACTCGCCGGCGGTCGCGGAGTTCGCCGTCCGGCACGCCAGCGAGGTCGACTTCCACCGTTGGCTGCAGTGGCAGCTCGACGAGCAGCTCGCGACGGCGCAGACCCGCGCCGTGCAGGCCGGCATGGCGCTCGGCGTGATGCACGACCTGGCCGTCGGCGTCCACCCGAGCGGCGCGGACGCCTGGGCGCTGCAGGACGTGCTCGCCCTCGGCGTCACCGCCGGCGCCCCGCCCGACGAGTTCAACCAGCTGGGACAGGACTGGTCGCAACCGCCGTGGCGGCCCGACCAACTCCAGGAGCGGGCCTACGAGCCGTACCGGGCGCTGATCGCGAACGTGCTCCGCCACGCCGGCGGCGTGCGCATCGACCACATCATCGGGCTGTTCCGGCTGTGGTGGATCCCGGCGGGTGCGCCGCCCACCGACGGCACCTACGTCCGCTACGACCACGAGGCGATGATCGGCATCGCGGCCCTGGAGGCGCACCGGGCCGGCGCCGTGGTCGTCGGCGAGGACCTCGGCACCGTCGAGCCGTGGGTGCGCGACTACCTGCGCGAGCGCGGGCTGCTCGGGACGTCGATCCTGTGGTTCGAGTTCGACCGCGACGCCCGCGAGGACGACACCCCGCTGCCCGCCGAGCGGTGGCGCGAATACTGCCTGTCCGCGGTCACCACCCACGACCTGCCCCCCACGGCCGGCTACCTCGCCGGCGAGCACGTGCGGCTGCGGGATTCGCTGGGCCTGCTGACCAAGCCGGTGGACGAGGAGCTGGCCGGCGACCGCGCACAGCAGCAGGCGTGGCTGGCCGAGTTGCGGCGCGTCGGACTGCTCGAGGGCGACGACCCCGATGTCGACACGATCGTGCTCGCCCTGCACCGCTACCTGCACCGCACCCCGTCGCGGCTGCTGTCCCTGGCCCTCACCGACGCCGTCGGCGACGTACGCACCCAGAACCAGCCCGGGACCACCGACGAATACCCGAACTGGCGGGTGCCGCTGTCGGGGCCCGACCGCACGCCGCTGCTGCTCGACGACGTCTACACCGATGCGCGGGCGGCCGCCCTGGCGGCGGCCATGCGCGGATGAGGCCGTCACCCGCGCCGCTGCTGCTGGCCGGCGCCATCGCCGCGGAGGTCGCCGCGACGCTGTCGCTGCGGGCCTCACAGGACCGGGCCGGCTGGCTGGTGCTGGTGGTGGCCGGCTACGTCGGTGCGTTCACGCTGCTGACCTTCGTGCTGCGGTACGGCATGGCGATCGGCGTCGCCTACGGCATCTGGGGGGCGTGCGGCACCGCGGTGACCGCCGTGCTGGCAGCGCTGCTCTTCGGCGACCCGTTCACCGCGCCGATCGTCGCCGGGATCGCGTTGATCGTCGCCGGGGTGCTGCTCGTGGAGTTCGGCGCCGGGCACGCCGACCCCGACGGGCCCGTGACATGAGTCCCTGGCCGGTGCTCGCCGGGGCGATCGCCGTGGAGGTCGTCGCCACCCTGTCGCTGCGCGCGTCCGACGGGTTGCGCCGCAGGGCGTGGCTACCGGTGGTCGTGATCGGCTACGCGGTGTCGTTCGTGTTGCTGTGGTACGCCCTGCGGCTCGGCATGCCGGTCGGCATCGCCTACGGCGTGTGGTCGGCGTGCGGCGTGGCCCTGGTGGCGGTGCTCGCCCGCTGGTTGTTCGCCGAACCCCTGACCCCGCGGATGGGCGCCGGGATCGTCCTCATCATCGCCGGCGTGCTGCTGATCGAACTGTCCGGCGCCGCGCCCTGAGTCAGTCCGGGACGACGAACGGCAGCCACACGCTCTCGGTGCAGCGCACGCCGGTGGGCCGGTCCATCGCGCTCAGCAGCTCGTCCACCTGTGCGCGGTCGATGTCCACCGGTGCCACTGCGCGGCCGTCCCCGTCCTGCACGTCGTAGCCGAAGGCCAGCGGAACCCCGGGCGCCACCCAGTGCGCCGTGGTGGTCTGCGCGCCGTCCGAGGAGTAGGTGCCGGTCAGGTAGAAGCCGCCGCCGTTGCCGGCGAACCGCTCCTGCACCGCAAGCTGCAGGTGCGCCAGGAACGCGTTGCTGAACGGCACCGGCAGCTCGTCGCCGCCGCAGCGCAGTGTGGCCATGACCCCTCCTCGTTCACCGTCCTCGTTCACTGTCCTCGTTCACTGGGGACTGACGTGCGGATTTCCGCTCGGCGCGCCGGCGAAACGCGGGCCGGCCGCCGCCCCCGTCGGCCCGAAGGGTCGCCCACGGTGCGTCGGTGCGATATGTTTTCCTGCGCACCGAACCGACGGAGGGCGCGTGAAGAAGCTTGTCGTTGTCGCGGGGGGCGCGCTCACCGCGGCCACCCTGGCAGTCCTGGGCACCGGCCACGCCGGCGCCGAACCCCTCAACGTGATCGGCAAGCCGTACGGCCAGGCCTCCGCGCTGCTCAAGGCGCAGGGCTACAAGGCGGTCTTCGGCGGCTCGTACGGCAACGACCTGCCGCAGGCGCAGTGCCTGGTCGAAGAGCAGCTCCCCACCGCGGGCGGTGCCATCCGGCTGCGGCTCAACTGCACCGCGCCGAAGGGCGCCGCACCCGGCGTCGTCCCGGGCGCCAACGGCATCACAACCGTCACCGCCACCCCGCGGCCCTACACGCCGCCGCCCGCCCCGCCGGGTCAGCCGGCGCCCGCGCCGGCCGGCTGATCCAGCGCGCGGCGCAACCGGTCCAGGAACTCGCGCTGCCCCGCGAGCAGTTTGCGGTCGGCGTCGGCGAGCGCGAACCAGCCGACGCGGTCGAGCTCGGGGTACTCGCGGATCCGTCCCGAACCCCGCGGCCACTCCACCTCGAAGGTGTTGCTGCGCGCCGCCGCGGCGTCGAAGTCGGCGCCGACCGCGAACACCGTGACGACCTTGCCCCCGGGCTGACGGACGCTGCCGAGGTCGACCCGCGGCCCGTCCGGTGCCGGCGACCCGAGCTCCTCGGCGAACTCCCGGCGCGCCGCGGCCCACGGGTCCTCGTCCGGCGCGTACTCGCCCTTGGGCACCGACCAGGCGCCGTCGTCCTTGTGCGCCCAGAATGGGCCGCCCGGGTGCCCGAGCAGCACCTCGAGCGTGCCGTCGCGCCAGCGGTAGAGCAAGAGCCCCGCGCTGCGGGCCGCCATCAGCCCGCGGTCCCGAGCCCGCGCAGGCAGTAGCCGACGAGGTAGTCGGCCTCGGCGGGCGTCGGCTGCGTCGCCAGCGCGATGTGCCGGCGCAGCACGCCCACGACCGTCGCGAAGACGGCGTCGGCGGCGATGTGCGGTGTGGCGCAACCGGTTTCGGTGATCGGCGCCAACAGCAGCTGCCGCAGCGGATCGGCGATCTCCTCGTCGGCCATCGACGACAGCTGCGAGACGACCGCCCGGGTAGCCGCCGTCAGCCGCGCCTCGCCGACCTGGGCCAGCATGCCGGTGATCCACCGGGCGATGCGGTCGCGCGCCGTCGGCTCCTTGCCCATCTCGTGGGCGAGGTAGGAGGCCACCATCGCCACACCGCGCTCCATGACCGCGAGCATCAGCTCGTCCTTGCCCGAGAAGTACCGGTAGAACGCGGTGTTCGACGTCCGCGCCCGGGTGATGATGTCGCTCACCCGCGGCGGCGCGGGGGCGGTCTCCTGCATCACCTCGACGGCGGCGGCGAGGATCCGCTCGACCTCTTCGGTGGCGTCGCGCTGGCGGTCGTCGAGCGCACGCTGCACGGCCGCCGCGATCCGCGAGCCGTCCGATCCCGAGCGCACGGCAGGCCGGGTGGTCAGTCGGGGGAACCTTCGGAGGAATCGAAGAAGGCCCAGTCGCCGTCGTCGCTCTTGACCTCCATGCGCCAGCCGAGCTCGTTGTAGTCACCCGCGTCGTCGTGGAAGTAGGCGTGCGCGTCGTCAGCGCTCTCGATGTCCTTGGTCTCGACGACCTCGCCCTTCGGGTTCAGCACTCGATAGGTAGCCATGCCGGCAGCGTTCCCACTGCCGCGCGAAAGGAATCCTGGCGCGGGTTCAGGAGCTCTTGCGCAGCGGAATGCCTTCGCTCGCCGAGAACTCCGCGTCGTCCTCCGTCGACAGGCCGATGGAGACGATCGACCGGTCGAACACCGCGTCGGTGAGATACGCCAGCGACACCGCCCAGCGGTTGACCAGCCGCGGGATCGCGTAGACGTGGTAGGCGCGCGTGACCACCTTGGCCGGGAAGCCCTTCAGGTGCACGCCCAGCGGGTTGGCGACGGCGTAGCGCGGGCCGAGGTCCACCACCAACCCCATGTTTCGGTGCTTGTACTGCTTCACCGTGCCGTAGCCCAGGCTCGCGGCGACGTTGCGGGCGAGCACCTTGCCCTGGCGGGTGGCGTGCTGGGCGGTCGGCGGGGTGATCGCGCCGGGCTGGGTCAGGTCCGGCACGGCCGCGGCGTCACCGCCGGCGAACACGTCCGGATACTCCGGCAGCTGCAGCGACGTCGTGACCTTGAGCCGGCCCCGCTCGGTGTCGAGCCCGAGCGAGCCGATGAGCGGTGCGGCCGTGACCCCGGTGACCCACGCGACGGTGCGGGTGTCGACGCGGGAGTCGTCGCTGAGGATGACGTGGTCGGCGTGCACCTCCTTGAGCGTCACACCGAGCCGCACGTCGATGCCGCGGCTCTTGAGCAGTTGCATCGCGGCGTTGCCGAGCTTCTCGCCCACCTCGGGCATCACCTGCTCGGCGACGTCGAGCAGCAGGAACCGCACGTCGGCGGGATCGAAGCCGCTCTGCTTGGCGGCGGCGTCGGCCAGCGCCCGCAGCTGCACCGCCAGTTCGGTGCCCGAGTAGGACGCGCCGACCACCACGATGGTGCGCCGCGACCGCGCCAGGCCGGGATCGCTGTCCAGCGTCGCCAACTCCAGCTGGGCCAGCACGTGGTCGCGCAGGTACAACGCTTCCGCGGTGGTCTTGAGGCCGCGTGCATGTCTGTCCAGGCCTGGGATGTCGAAGAGCCGGGTGACCGAACCGGGCGTCAGCACCAGCCTGTCCCACCGCCGCTCGTGCACCCGCTGCTCCGGGTCGGTGAAGGTGACGGTGCGCCGGTCGAGGTCGACGCCGTCGACGCGGCCGCGGACGAACCGCACACCCCGCAGCGTGCCGGCGAGCGGAATGGTGACGAACCTGGCGTCGACCACGCCGCCCGCGACGTCGGGCAATAGCGGCGTGTAGAGCATGTAGTCGACCGGCGAGATGATCGTCACCTCGACGTCGTCGGCCCGGTGTTTGCGCAGGATCTTCGCCAATCGGCGCGCGCACTCGAACCCTGTGAAGCCACTTCCGACGATCACCACCGAGGTCATCGGGCTCACCTTACGCAGCCCACCGCCGCCGTGTGTGCCGGGCGCGGCCCGGTTCGGGGAAGATGAGCCCGATGACTCCCGCCGGACCGTTCGGTCGCTGGGACCGGCTGCGGCCGCTGGACACCCTCGGTGTGCTGTGGTCGGTGGCCGCGGCCGTGCCGCCGGTGCCGCAGGCCGCGGTGCTGGCTCATCACGCGCTGTTCGCCACCGCCCGCCGACTGTTGATCGGACGCCGCGTCACCCTCTGCCTCGACGACCGGGACCTGCGGCTCACGGTCACCGGCATCGAGGCGCGCTCGGCGAATCTTGCCGTCGGGCGGGTCGGCGAGGTGCGGGTGAGCGCCGCCGACATCTGCTGGGCGGGCGGCACGTTCACGGTCGGCAGCGCGGTGCTGCACGACGTGGTGCTGCGCCCGGGCATGCCGCCGGAGGTGCTGGCCGCCCCCGTCGAGCTCACGGCCGTGCTGGCCACCGACGCCCTCGACGGGCTGCTGCGGGGCGTGTCGCCACCCAGTGCGCTCACCGGCGACATCGACGAGCACGGCGTCGCCCGGCTGCGGTGGGCCCGCCGGCCGGCGTGGGGTGGGGTCGAGGTGGACGCCGAACTCGACGGGCCGATGCTGTGCCTGCGGGCCCGCGGTGTCACCGTCGGGCGGCGCCGGCTGCCGCTACCCCCGCGCGCACCGGCCTATCGGGTGCCGCTCCCCGAGCTGCCGCACGGGCTGCGGCTCACCGGCGTCGGCTTCTCCCCCGGCCTGCTCGAGCTCACCGGCGTGCTGCCGCGGTGGCGGGCGACGCTGCCGGGTCGGGGCGGCTGAGCGTCGGTACGTCCCCCCGCGCGCGACACCCACGACCGACCGCCCCGGCGGAGGACGGCGGACCCATCCCGCCGGGTATCTTCTTTTAGGTAAGACTTGGCTAAGCGCACTTCGGGCGCCGGAAGGACACAGGCGATGCGGGCACGGTGGGCAGCGGCGACAGCCGTGCTGGGACTGGTCATGACGCTCGGGCTCGGGGCGTGCTCGTCGAAAGACGGCGGCGACGAACTGCTGGTCTACGCCGCCCAGCACGAATCGCTGGTCAAGGAGTGGATCGACGCGTTCACCGCAGAAACCGGCATCAAGGTCGCCTACCGCAAGGGCGACGACACCGAGCTCGGCAACCAGCTGGTCGCGGAGGGCTCGTCGTCGCCGGCGGACGTGTTCCTCACCGAGAATTCGCCGGCCATGGCGGCCGTCGAGCGGGCCGGCCTGTTCGCGACGCTCGACGACGACACCGTCGCGCAGGTTCCGGCGCAGTACCGGCCCGCCACCAACAAGTGGACCGGCGCGGCGGCCCGCACCACGGTGTTCGTCTACAACACCACGAAGCTGCGGCCCGAGCAGCTGCCCAAATCGTTGCTGGACCTGCAGAACCCGCAGTGGAAGGGGCGTTGGGGCGCGCCGCCGACGAAGGCCGACTTCCAGGCGATCGTCGCCGCACTGCTGGAACTGCGGGGCGAGGCCGCGACCGCCGAATGGCTGGCTGCGATGAAGGGCGGCGCGGTGGCCTACCAGGACAACATCGCCACGCTGAAGGCCGTCAACAGCGGCGAGGTCGACGGCGGCGTCATCTACCACTACTACTGGTTCCGCGATCAGGCGAAGACTAAGGAGATCAGCGGCAACACCGCGCTGCACTACTTCCGCAACGAGGACCCGGGCGCGTTCGTCAGCATCTCCGGCGCCGGCGTGCTGCAGAGCAGCGACAAGAAGGAGCAGGCGCAGCAATTCGTGCGGTTCATCACCGGCCGGGCCGGTCAGGAGATCCTGCAGCAGGGCACCTCCTTCGAATACCCGGTCGGCAGCGGGGTTCCGGCGAACCCGGCGCTGGTGCCGCTCGACCAGCTGCAGGCGCCGGCGGTCAACCCCTCCTCGCTCGACGAGGCCAAGGTGACCGAGCTGATGACGCAGGCGGGACTGCTCTAAGTGGTCGCCCCGCCGCTCACCCGGCCGCGCGCACCGGCGCGGGCCGCCCGAGCGGGGCCGGTCGTGACGGTGACCGTGACCGTGCTGGTGGCGGCGACGCTGATCCCGCTCGGCTACATCGGGTGGGCGGTCGCCACCACGGGCACCGACCGCGCCGTCGCGCTGATCTTCCGGCCGCGGGTGGCCGAGCTGCTGACCAACACCGCCGCCCTCATCGCCGTGACGGTGCCGCTGTGCCTGGCCCTCGGCGTCGGCGCGGCGTGGCTCGTCGAGCGCACCGACCTGCCGGGGCGGCGCTGGTGGCGCCCGCTGTTCGTGGCGCCGCTGGCCGTTCCGGCGTTCGTCAACAGCTACGCCTGGGTGAGCGTCGTGCCGTCGCTGCACGGGCTCGTCGGCGGAGTCGTCGTCGCGACGCTGTCGTACTTCCCGCTCGCATACCTGCCCGCGCTCGCGGCGCTGCGGCGGCTCGACCCCGCGGTGGAGGAGTCCGGGCGCACGCTGGGGTCGGGTCCGGGTGCGGTGTTCCTCCGCATCGTGCTGCCGCAGCTGCGGCTGGCCATTCTCGGCGCGGCGCTGCTCATCGCGCTGCACCTGATGGCCGAATACGGCGCCTTTGCGATGTTGCGCTTCGACACCTTCACCACCGCGATCTTCCAGCAGTTCCAGGCCACGTTCGACGGTGCCGCCGGGAGCATGCTCGCCGGTGTGCTGGTGCTGTGCTGCCTGGCGCTGCTGCTCGTCGAGGCGGTGGTGCGCGGCGGTGCCCGCTATGCGCGCATCGGCTCCGGGGCGGCGCGCGCCGCGACCGTCGTCGCGCTGGGCCGCTGGCGGTTGCCCGCACTGGCCGCGGCCGCCGGGCTCGCGGCGCTGGCCCTCGGAGTGCCGGTCTGGACGCTGGCGCGCTGGCTGGTGCTGGGCGGACGTGCGGTGTGGGAGCCGGCGGCGGTCGGATCGGCCCTGGCGCAGACGCTGGTGCTCGCGGCGACCGCGGCCGGTGTCGCGACGGCGATGGCGTTCCCCGTCGCCTGGGTCGCGGTGCGGCATCGCGGTCCGCTGGCGCGTCTGGTCGAGGGCGCCAACTTCGTCACCAGCTCGCTGCCCGGCATCGTCATCGCGCTGGCACTGGTCACCGTGGCCATCCGGTGGGCACCCCCGCTCTACCAGACGGTGGGCATCGTGGTCGCGGCCTACGTGCTGATGTTCCTGCCCCGCGCGCTGGTCAGCGTTCGCTCGGGCCTCGCGCAGGTGCCGATCGGGCTGGAGGAGGCGTCGCGGTCGCTCGGCGCCACCGCCGCCGAGACGTTCCTGCGGGTGACGCTGCGGCTCGCGGCGCCCGCCGCCGCGGCCGGCGCCTCGCTGGTCTTCGTCGCGGTGGCCACCGAGCTGACGGCGACGCTGCTGTTGGCGCCCACCGGCACCGACACCCTGGCGATGAAGTTCTGGACCTTCAGCAGTGAACTCGACTACGCGGCCGCCGCGCCGTACGCGCTGGTGATGGTCGTGCTGGCGATCCCGGTGACGCTGGTGCTGCTGCACCAGTCGACGCGCGAGGCGGGGGTGAGCGACCGATGACCGATGTGCTGCAGGTCGACGGGCTGCTCAAGTGGTTCGGCGACCACCGCGTGCTGGCCGGCGTCGACCTCGCCGTGCCGGCCGGCACCATCACGGCGGTCGTCGGCGCATCGGGCTGCGGCAAGACCACCCTGCTGCGGGTCGTCGCGGGGTTCGAGAAGCCCGACGCCGGCACCGTGCGCATCGCCGGTCGCGAGGTGGCCGGGCCGCGTTCGGCCGTCGCGCCGCACCGCCGCGGGGTCGGCTACGTCGCGCAGGACGGCGCTCTCTTCCCGCACCTGACGGCCGGGCAGAACATCGCCTACGGCCTGCGGGGCGGCGGCGCGGCCACCGGGGCCCGGGTGGCCGAACTGCTCGACATGGTGTCGCTCGACGCGTCCTTCGCCGCGCGGCGCCCGCACGAGCTCTCCGGCGGCCAACAGCAGCGGGTTGCGCTCGCCCGAGCGCTGGC
This sequence comes from Mycobacterium sp. MYCO198283, assembly GCF_021213805.1. Lineage (GTDB taxonomy): Bacteria > Actinomycetota > Actinomycetes > Mycobacteriales > Mycobacteriaceae > Mycobacterium. The sequence goes on along the minus strand of NZ_JAJQJI010000006.1, from coordinate 63,676 downwards.
GCGCCAGCCGAAGCTGATGTTGCTCGATGAGCCGTTCAGCGCACTGGACACCGGGCTGCGGGCCGCCACCCGCAAGACCGTCGCCCGCACGCTCGCCGAAGCCGGCGTCACCGCGCTGCTGGTCACCCACGATCAGGAGGAGGCGTTCGCCATCGCCGACCAGGTGGCCGTGATGCGCGACGGCGCGTTCGTGCAGGTCGGCACCCCGCAGCAGGTGTATCGCGAACCCGCCGACCGCCGCACCGCCGAATTCCTGGGCGAATGCGTCTTCCTCGCCGGTCAGGTCGGCGGCGGCGTGGCCGACACCGTGCTCGGTCGCATCCCCGTCCCCGGGGGGCACCGCGGTGCGGCCACGGTGCTGCTGCGCCCCGAGCAGCTCACCGCCATCGAGGTCGCCGACACCGACCGCGAGGCCGGCACGGGCACCGTCGTCGCCGCCGAGTTCCTGGGCTCCGACGTGCTACTCACCGTCACCCCCCACGGCGGGGAATCGCCCGTCACCATCCGGCAGGCCAGCATCGACGCCCCGCCGGTCGACGCGAAGGTCCGGATCGAGGTGCGCGGCAGCGGGGTCGTCGTCTCCGACGAGGCCTCGGCCGCCGGGATGGGGTGACGCGATGGGTGAGGTGATCGATCACCTGCACCGCTTCGCGGCGGCCCCGGCGGTGTTCACCGCCGACGCCATCCTGAGCTACCGCGACCTGGCCGACCGGGTCGCCACCGCGGCGGACACCATCGGCGGCGAACGGCGGCTGGTGATGCTGCCGGGCCGCAACGACATCGCGACGCTGACGGCCTACCTCGCGGCGCTGGACGGCGGTCACGTGGTCATGCCGGTCCCCGCCGACGGCGACCACGCCGCCGTCGTCGCCACCTACGATCCCGACGCGGTCGTCGTGGCCGGCCGCTTCGAGCTGCGGCGCCGCCACAGCGCGCACCGGCCGCATCCCGACCTGCGCCTGCTGCTGAGCACGTCGGGCAGCACCGGCTCGGCGAAGATGGTGCGGCTGTCGCGGCAGAACCTGATCGCCAACGCCGCCGCCATCGCCGAGTACCTCGACATCCGGGCGTCCGACCGCGCGGCGACGACGCTGCCGATGTCCTACTGCTACGGGCTGTCGGTGGTGCACAGCCATCTGCTGCGGGGCGGGGGCCTGATCCTCACCGAGCTCTCCGTCGTCGACGACGACTTCTGGCAGGTGTTCACCGCCGCCGGCGGCACCACCTTCCCCGGTGTCCCCTACACCTTCGAACTGCTGGAGCGCATCGGCTTCGACGGGTCGGCGACCCCGCGGCTGCGCTACCTCACGCAGGCCGGCGGCCGACTGCCCGCCGACCGGGTGCAGCGGTGGGCCGAGGTCGGTGAGCGGCACGGCTGGCAGTTGGTGGTGATGTACGGCGCCACCGAGGCGACGGCGCGGATGGCCTACCTGCCGCCCGAACTCGCCCGCCGCCGGCCGCAGGCGATCGGCCGGCCCATCCCCGGCGGCCGCTTCCGCCTAGCCCCGCTGCCCGACTGGCCGGCCGACACCGGCGAGCTGGTCTACGCCGGGCCGAACGTGATGATGGGCTACGCCGACGGCCCGGCCGATCTGGCGTCGGGGCGGCTCGTCGACGAACTGCGCACCGGTGACATCGCCCGCCGCGGCGACGACGGGCTGTACGAGATCGTCGGCCGTGCCAACCGGTTCGCGAAGCTCTTCGGGTTGCGCGTCGACCTGCAGCGGGTCGAGAACGCGTTGGCCGCCCACGGCATGCCCGCACTGTGCGCCGGAACCGACGACGCGCTGTGCGTTGCGGTGGCCGGGGAATGCGATACCGGCGCCGTCCGGGAGACTGCCGCCCGTGTCGCCGGCGTCCCGGCCGCGGCGGTGCTGGTGGCCCCGGTGCCGGACCTGCCGCGGCTGCCGTCCGGAAAGCCCGACTACCCGCGCGTCGCCGCGCTCGCCGCCGCGGCACCCGCAGCAGCAGCGGCGCCGTCCGACGACATCGCCGAGCTGTTCGCCGAGGTGCTGCACCTACCCCGCGCCGTCGTGACGCCTGGGAGCACGTTCGTGGCACTAGGCGGCAATTCGCTGTCCTACGTGGCGATGTCGGTCCGCCTCGAACGGCTGCTCGGTGCGCTTCCGACCGATTGGCCGCGGCTGCCGGTGTCAGACCTGCAGCGTCACCGCCGGCCCCGGTCCCGGTTCCGGACGAGCTGCGAGACCAGCGTCGTGCTCCGCGCGGCCGCCATCGTGCTGATCGTCGTCTCGCATGCGGAGCTGGCCGAGGTCTGGGGCGGCGCCCACATCCTGCTCGGCGTGGCGGGCTACAACTTCGGCCGGTTCTGCCTGACCCCGCTGCCGCGGCGCAGTCGGCTGCGCCACCTGCGGGCCACGATCGGCTGGATCGCCGGGCCCGCGGTGGCCTGGGTGGCCGTCGCGCTCGTCGTCACCGACGACTACCAGCTGTCGAACCTGCTGCTGGCCAACAAGTTCCTCGGCCCGCACGACAGCATGACGGCGGGCCGGCTGTGGTTCGTCGAAGTGCTCGTCTGGACACTGCTGCTGCTGGCCGCCGTGCTGTGGATGCCCGTCGCCGACCGCTGGGAGCGGCGGCGCCCGTTCGGGTTCGCGCTCGTCGCGCTGGCGGTCGCGGTCGCGCTGCGTTACGACGTCCTCGGGCTGCACCTGGGGTACGGCGCCTGGTTCACGATGCTGGCGGGCTGGTTCTTCGCCGTCGGCTGGGCCGCATCCAAGGCGACCAGCCACTGGCAGCGCGTGCTGGTTAGCGCCGTCCTGCTGACCTGCCTCGTCGGCTACTTCGACGAGCTGCAGCGGGCGGTCATCGTCGGTGCCGGGCTGCTGCTGCTGATCTGGGTTCCGGCGATCCGGTGCCCGGCGGGTGTCGCGGTGGTCGCCGGCGCGCTGGCCGAGGCATCGCTGTACACCTACCTCACGCACTTCCAGGTGTATGCGCTGTTCGACGGCCACCCACTTCCCGGGGTGCTCACGTCGCTGGTCGTCGGTGTCTCGGTGACCTATCTCGTGACGATGATTCGCCGTTGGTGGCGCCGACACCGGCCCGCGCCGCCGCTGACCAGCGAAGATCGCGGCTCCACCGTGCCCGCGCGGTCCGGCCGATCGGCCGGCTGACGGCGAGCGTCGCAGGTTTGCCTGCCGCCCGTCGGGGTATTTCGGCCCCGCGGACGGTTGACCGTCGGCGCCACATTTCTCGAAAGGGCCTGACATGACAACAGCGAGACCGGGCGATGTGCGTGGCGGTTCGTACGCACACCGCACCCCTGTGCAGACGGCGGCGCTTGCCGTGGCCGCCACCTTCCTGCTCGTCGGGATCCTCGGGTTCATCCCGGGCATCACCAAGGACGTCGGCGGCATCACGTTCCTCGGCGACGGCTCCGACGCCCACCTGCTCGGCATCTTCCACGTGTCGATCCTGCACAACATCGTGCACCTGCTGTTCGGTGCCGCCGGGCTGGCGCTGGCGCGGACCTTCAAGGGCGCCAAGAATTTCCTGATCGTCGGCGGCGCCATCTACCTGGTGCTGTTCCTCTACGGCCTGGCGGTCGCCAACAAGGACACCAGCGCCAACTTCGTGCCGCTGAACACCGCCGACAACTGGCTGCACCTGGTGCTGGCCATCGGCATGATCGCGCTCGGCGTGCTGCTGGGCCGAGACGCCGTCCACTCCGGCACCGGCGCGCTGAACTCGCCGGGACCCACCGGCGGCAGCCGCCCCCGCCAGGGCTGACGAACCGCGCGATGCGGGCCGCGGAACCTCTCCGGGGCCCGCATCGCCGACGTCGCCGATGACGCCACGACGAGAACTGCAGCGCGCCGCCGGCTCGGACGGTCCGGCCGCGGCCTTCGCCGCCGCCGCATTGGGAGACGGACCCCCGGCCGCCCGGTTGCCCGACGCGATCCGCGCGCTCGTCCTGCACCGCGGACCCGGCAGCAGCATCTGCCCGTCCGATGCCGCCCGCGCGGTGGGCGGCGACTCCTGGCGCGAATTGATGGCCCCGGCCCGCGAGGCCGCCGCCGACCTCGCCCGCGCCGGCTCGGTCGACATCACCCAGGGCGGCGAGCCCGTGGACCCCGACGGCCCGTGGCGCGGCCCGATCCGCATCCGGCAACGGCCGTCGACCCGCTAGCGAGCGAGTTAGTGCTCGACGATCTCGCGCAGGTTGCGCAGGCTCAGCGCGAGTACGCGGCCCACTTCACGCGCGGCGAGCCAGTCGGCGATCACCCCGAGGAGCCCGCCCGGCGCCTGGTAGGACAGCCGGAAGGTGACACAGGTGCCGCGATCGCCCTGACTGCGCAGCCGGAAGCGGCCCCGCTGCGTCACACCGGTGATGCTGGTCCAGGCCAGATCGCGCGGCTCGTCGAACTCGACCACTTCGACGACACCGCCGACGGGCGCCGAGCCCACCTTCCAGTGCACGGTGTAGCGGGAGCCGATGCCGGCGGGTCCCTCGCTCATCGTCTCCCAGCGCTCCAAGTTCGCCATGAAGTCCGGATAGGAGTCGGGATTGGAGACGGTCTTCCAGATCGCTTCGGGGCTGGCCTTCATGACGAGCCGGCGTTCGACGAGCATCAGGAATCCCTCTCCTTCGCGCAAGGTCTCACGATCAGCCGATCACCGGGAAACGTCGCTCCGCCGCCAGCCGGTCCACCGCGGCCTGCAAACTGGCGAGCACCTTATCGTTGATGACGTCGTCGTCGCTGTTGGCGATGTCGTCGGCGTCGATCGGGTCCTGCACCTCGATGACGATCTTCGTGGGCAGCGGAAGCCGCGGCACCATGTCGCTGATCGCCAGCCCCCACGGCGGCGCCAACAGGATCGGCACGCTCTTGAGCCGCGCCAGCTTGTCCACCCTCAGCAGCTTCGCCAGCCACTGGCCGCGGTCCAAGAACAGCGCCGCTTCCTGACCGCCGACGGCGGCGACCGGAACGATCGGCACGCCGGCTTCCCGAGCGAGCTTGACGTACCCCTTGCGGCCGCCGAAGTCGACCTTGTGGCGCTCCCACGACGGGCGGAACACCTCGTAGTCGCCGCCGGGGTACACCAGCAGCGCGGCCCCCGACTGCAGCGCCAGTCGCGCGTTGTCGTGATTGGCCGCGACGGTGCCGAACTTGCGCAGCGACCCGAGCCCCGGCATCGACACCACAAGGTTGTGCGCGAGCTGGTAGAACGGCCGCTCGACGCCGAAGTACGAGCTGAATGCCAGGGTGAAGACGAAGGTGTCCGGCGGCAGGTTCCCACCGCTGTGGTTGCCGACCAGCAGCACCGGGCCCTCCTTGGGGATGCGCTCCATGCCGCGGACGTCGGCCCGGAAATACAGCGACGCCAGCAACCAGAGCCCGGTCAACTGGTCGCGGATGTAATCAGGATCACGTTGATCGAGGTCGGCGCGGGGCACCCGGGACGTCAACCGCTCCCGGGCCGACTGGAGCACGCCTTCCGCGATCCCACCGAGGCTGGCCATGTCTGCGGGCGTAACCCGTCTTCACCCAGCTCAAACGTGGCGGCGCCGCCGGGATGGGTATCCCCCGCCCATGACTGATCGGACGGACACGCAGGGCGTCGGCCGCGAGGAGCCCGACGCCGCCACGATGCGCCGCGCGGTGACGGGCGCCGCGATCGGCAACGCCGTCGAATGGTTCGACTTCGCGATCTACGGGTTCCTGGCCACCTACGTCGCCGCCAAGTTCTTTCCCTCGCAGCACGAGACGGCGTCGCTGCTGAGCACGTTCGCCGTGTTCGCCGCGGCGTTCTTCATGCGGCCGCTCGGCGGTTATGTGTTCGGCCCGCTGGGCGACCGTATCGGGCGGCAACGGGTGCTGGCGCTGGTCATCCTGCTGATGTCGGGATCGACGCTGGCGATCGGGCTGCTGCCCACCTACGCCGCCGTCGGCGTCGCCGCCCCGGTCCTGCTGGTGCTGCTGCGCTGCCTGCAGGGCTTCTCGGCCGGCGGCGAGTACGGCGGCGGCGCCTGCTACCTCGCGGAGTTCGCGCCCGACCAGCGGCGAGGGTTCATCGTCGCGTTCCTGGTGTGGTCGGTCGTGGTGGGGTTCCTGCTCGGCGCGATCACCGTGACGCTGCTGGAGGCGCGGCTGTCCGACGACGCGATGAACTCCTACGGCTGGCGGATCCCGTTCCTCATGGCGGGGCTGCTCGGCGGTGTCGGGCTCTACATCCGGCTCAAGCTGCGCGACACCCCGGAGTTCGAGGCGCTGCGCGAATCGGGCGACGTCGCGCCGTCGCCGCTCAAGGAGGCCGTCACCACGGCGTGGCGGCCCATCCTGCAGATCGGCGGCCTGGTCGTCGTCCACAACGTCGGCTACTACGTCGTCTTCACGTTCCTGCCGACCTACTTCACCGAGACGCTCGGGTACAGCAAGACCGACGCCTTCTTCTCGGTGTCGCTGGCCAGCGTGGTCGCGCTGATCCTCATCCTCCCGCTGGGGGCGTTGTCGGACCGGATCGGCCGCCGCCCGCTGCTGCTTGCCGGCTCGGCGATGTTCGCGGTCTTCAGCTATCCGATTTTCTTGCTGCTCACCTCCGGGTCGCTGGCCGCGGCGGTCGCCGGCCACGTCGGGCTGGCGGCCATCGAGTCGGTGTTCGTCTCCGCCTCGCTGGCCGCCGGCGCCGAACTCTTCTCCACCCGCCTGCGCTACAGCGGCTACTCGATCGGCTACAACACCTCGATCGCGCTCTTCGGCGGCACCACTCCGTACATCGCGACCTGGCTGGTCGATCAGACCGGCAGCGACGTCGCGCCGTCGTACTACCTCGTCGTCGCGGCGGTCGTCACGCTGCTGACGGTGCTCACCATGCGGGAGACGGCAAGACGCCCACTGCCGCGCACCGAGACACCCGCGCCGGCCTGAACCGCCGCGGGCGCATCCCCGCGGTGTCGCCTACTGCTGCTCCGCCTTTTCCCGCTCCTCGGCGGCCTTGGCGGCGGCGCGGGCCGACTCGGCCTCCACCTCGCGTGCGGCGGCGGAGCGCTGGGCGTCGGCCTTGTCCTGCTGCGCCTGGCCCTCACGCTGCAGGTCCTCGCGGCCGGTGACCTTGCCGATCGCCTCCTTCGCCGCGCCCTTCACGCCTTCGACGACGCCCCGGACTGCTTCCTGGGGTGCGCTGTTGTCCGCCATTGCCCGCTGCCTTCCTGTTGGTTGCGACCGATCGTGCGTCGTATTGCCCACGGCCGTCATCGCCAAACGGACCCGCCGCCGCCATAGCTCACAGCGTGTCAACTAATGTGATCGGCCAGCAGGACGTCAGGAGGCGCATGAGCACCGGTTTCACGCTGTCCGGGGTGTTCGCCGCGGTCGCGCGCGCCGTCGCAGACCAGCCGTTCATCGTGTGGCGCGACCGCCGGCTCAGTTACGCCGAGGTCGACGCGCGGGTCGACGGCGTGGCGCGCTACCTGGCGTCGCGCGGGCTGGGCTGCCACACCGAGCGCGACCAGCTCGCGGGCCACGAGTCCGGCCAGGACCACGTCGGGCTCTACCTGCGCAACGGCAACGAGTACCTCGAGGCGATGATCGCCGGGTATCGCGCCCGGGTCGCGCCCTTCAACGTCAGCTACCGCTACGTCGAAGAGGAACTGCGCTACCTGCTGACCGACTCGCGCGCCCGCGCGCTGGTGTACAACGCGGAGTTCGCGCCCCGGGTGGCGGCCGTCCGCGACCAGCTTCCGCAGCTGGAGGTGTTGATCCAGGTCGCCGACGGCTCCGGCAACGCGCTGCTGCCGGGGGCCGTCGACTACGAGTCGATCGTGACGACGCCGCCGCCGGCCGGCGGACTTCCCGACGCCCGCCCCGACGACCTGTTCATCCTCTACACCGGCGGCACCACCGGCATGCCCAAAGGGGTGCTCTGGCGCCAGCACGACATCTTCGTGTCCTCCATGGGCGGCCGGCCGTTCGGCAGCGAACAGGCGCACGAGAGTTACGACGCCATCGCCGAGCAAGCCCGGCAGGGCGGCGGGGCCATGTCGCTGCTGATGATCCCGCCGTTCATGCACGGCGCCGCGCAGTGGGCGGCCTTCCACGCGATCACCATGGGCGGCCGGCTCGTCATCCCCGACGACGTCGAGCGGCTGCGGCCGGCCGAGGTGCTGCGGCTCGCCGAGCGGGAGCGGGTGATGAGCATCCCGGTCGTCGGCGACGCCATCGCCCGGCCGCTGGTCGACGAGATCGAGCGCGGCGACTACGACCTGTCCGGGCTCATCACCATCAGCAACGGCGGAGCCCCGCTGTCGCCGACGGTGCGCGAGCGGATACTCGCCGCGCTCCCCCACATCATGTTGATCGACGCGGTGGGCGCATCGGAGTCCGGCATGCAGATGAACACCGTCGCGGCCAGCGGCGCACCGCCGGCCACCGCCACCTTCACCCCTGGCTCCGACACCGCGGTCGTCGCCGAGGATTTCAGCCGGGTACTGCGGCCCGGCGAGGGTGAGGGCTGGCTCGCCCGGCGCCACCTCATCCCGCTCGGCTACCTCGGCGACGCCGCGAAGACCGCCCGGACGTTTCCGGTGATCGACGGCGAACGGTGGTCGGTACCCGGTGACCGCGCGGTCATCCTCGACGACGGCCGCATCACGCTGCTCGGCCGCGACTCGGTGACCGTCAACTCCGGCGGCGAGAAGATCTTCGTCGAGGAGGTCGAACGCGCCATCGCCGCCCATCCCGCGGTGTACGACGTGGTGGTGGTCGGCCGGCCCAGCGAACGCTGGGGCAGCGAGGTCGTCGCCATCGTGCAGTTCGCCGACGGCGCCACGGCGTCCGACGACGAGCTCGTCGAGGTGTGCCGCAGCCGCATCGCCCGTTACAAGATCCCCAAGGCGTTCATCCGCACCGACAAGGTGACCCGCTCACCGGCGGGTAAGGCCGATTACCGCTGGGCCAAGGACGTGGCCGTCCGCGCCGCCGGCTAGCTGCGCTTCTCCACTATCGCCTCCAGCCGCTCCTCGTGCGCGCCCTCACCCCAGCCGAGGGCGATGGTGGCGGCGGTCATCGCGGCGATCGTGGCTCCCAGCACGATCGGCTGCAGCCCTTCGAAGATCAGGTGTTCGCCGAGCATCAGCGCACCCAGCCCGACGGCGACCACCGGCTCGAGCACCAGCATCGTCGGGACCGACGCCTGCAGCTTCCCGGCATGGAACGCCGACTGCTGCAGCAGCGTGCCGATCACCGAGGCACACAGCAGCACCGGTAGGGCCGGCGTGATCAGCCAGCCCAGCCCGCTGCCGGACGTGACGGCGTGCATGACGATCTTGGTGAGCACCGCGATCGCCCCGAACAGCACGCCGACGGCGATCGCGAGCAGCTCGGCGCGGATCCAGCCGTCGGCCCGCAGCGCCAGCGCCACACAGCCGACCACGAACGCCGAGCAGAGCACCACGGCGGTGAACAACGCTCGCAGCGACACCTCGTAGTCGCCGGGTTCGGTGCGCGCGACGAGCACGAACACCGCCAACGAGATGGTCAGCAGCCCCGCCCACGCCCAGTCCACCCGCGTCACCGCGCGGTTGCTCAGGCGCGCGCTGAGCGGGAGGGCGAACAGCAGCGCCGACACCAGGAGCGGCTGCACCAGGATCAGCGAGCCGTACGCCAGCGCCAACGCCTGGAAGGCGTAGCCCGCCACCGCGGAGCCGGTGCCCGCCCACCAGAGCTTGCTGCGCAGCAGGGAGCGGAACATCGTGGCGCTCACGCCCTTGTCGGCGGGCACATCCAGGGTCGCTCGCTGCCGCACCACGATCCCGACGGCCGCGAACACCGCGGCGAGCAAGGCGGCGGCCACCACCAGGGCGTGGGTCAGCACGTCGCGAGGTCCTTCCGTCCGTCCGTCCGTCGGTGGTTCCGGCGTCAACCGTAGACGCCCGCGGCGCGGTAGCCCGGTCAGGTGCGGCGGTCACCGCCGCTCGACGTGACACCGCGCACGTCTTTCGTAAACTCGGTCTGGTCGCCGATGCGAGGAGTGTGCGATGACGCTGACCGCCGGTCGCGGCCCCCTGAGCGCCGACCCCCTGGGCTGGTTCAGCCCGCCCCTGGCGCGTGATGCGGTGTTCGTCGAGCCGCACCCGCGCCGCGTGCAGGCGCTGCGCGACGGCCGACCGGTCATCGACACGGAGGCCGCGCTGCTCGTGCACCGCCGCGGCAGTCCGCTCACCTACGCGTTCCCGTCCGACGTGGTGGCCGACCTGCCGAGCACGCCGGTCGCCGAGGCGCCGGGTTACGCCGCGGTGCCCTGGGACGCCGTCGACAGCTGGCTCGAGGAGGGCCGCGAACTGGTGCACTATCCGCCGAACCCCTATCACCGGGTGGATTGCCGGCCGACGCGGCGCGGCTTGCGGGTGAGCGCGGCGGGCACGCTGCTGGTCGACACCACCGACACGGTCATCCTGTTCGAGACCAGCCTGGCGCCACGGCTCTACGTCGACCCGGCGCAGGTGCGTGCCGACCTGCTGCAACCCACCGCCACCAGCACCTACTGCAACTACAAGGGCTGGGCCACCTACTACGCCGTGGCGGTCGGCGGCGTGACCGTCGAGGACGCGGCGTGGAGCTACGACGATCCGCTGCCGGAATCACTGCCGATCAAGGGCCTGCTCAGCTTCGACGCCACCCGGGTCGACGTGCTCGCCGAGCTGCCGTCGGCGGATCCGGCGGCCTGCGGCTGCGACGCCTGACGGGTGGTCGGGGCGGCGTACGCGGGGCGACCCAGCCCGAGGACGTGCTCGGCGATCATGTTGCGGAACACCTCCAGGGTGCCGCCGTAGATGCCGGTCGGCACCGCCAGCCGGAACACGTACTCGGCGGCGCCGTCGTCGACCGCACCCGCGGTGTCGGTCGGCAGGGCCGCCGCGGCGCCCAACAGGTTCATGAGCTCAGGCGCCACCTCCCGCATGGTCGTCGCGATCGCCACCCGACCGAACATGCCCGCGGTGGACAGCGCCGCCTCGGTCCGTGCGACGGCGCGGCCCAGCCGATAGGCCACCGAGCCGTCGTCGACGCGGCGGTGACCGTCGCCCGCCGGGGTGCCGAGGATGCCCGCGGCGGTGTCCAGCGCCTCCGCCAACAGCTGCACCTGCTCGGTCATGGTCGCGAGCCGCTGCAGGCCCTGCGCATCCCGCTCGACGACGCCGTGTTCGGCGTTGAGGGCGCCGCGCAGCACCGTCCAGCCGCCGTTGACCTCGCCGAGCCGGTAGCGGTCGGGAACCCGGACGTCGGTGTAGTACACGATGTTGGTCCGGTCGCCGTCGACGGTCCGGAGGCCCTGGATCTCGATGCCCGGGCTGTCGAGCGGCACCAGGAACATCGTCAGGTTGCGATGCTTGGGCGCGGCGGGGTCGGTGTTGGTCAGCAGGAAGACGTACCGGCTGTGGTGGGCGTTCGAGGTGAACATCTTCGCGCCGTTGATGAGCCAGTCGTCGCCGTCGCGGACCGCGCGGGTCTTGCAGGTGGCGACGTCGGATCCGCCGTCGGGTTCGGTGAAGCCGAGGCACATCCGGGTCTCGCCGCGCAGCACGCCGGGCAGCACGTCCTCGCGCAGGTCCGGAGAACCGAACCGGGCGACGCTCGTGGCGACCATCGCCGTCGTCGGCCAGTGAAACCACGGCGCATGCGCCCGGCCGAGCTCGAGGTCGAGGATGCGTCGGCGCACCGCGCTGAAGCCGCCCGCGCCGGCCGGTGTCCAGTCGCCGCGCAGGTAGCCGGCGTCACCCATCGCGACATGGAGACCCTCGTCGAAGTTGTCGCCGGTGAGACGGTCGCGGCGCCGCACGTCGTCGGTGACGTGGCGGGCGAGGAAGTCGCGCAGCTCCTGCCGGAAGCGCTGGTCGTCGTCGGTCAGTGCGACGCGAGAGAAGTCCACGGCACCGCATCCCTTCGTCGCAGGGCGTGACATCGACGGTTCAGAGTGTAAACCTCGCGCGTTGTTCGACATCCCGTTAGCCAGGCAACGCGAAGCACCGGCGACCGCGCTGATGACACTGCGTCGGCGATCTGTAAGGCTGGTCGGGTGACTGGACCATCGTCGGCGGCGGCGACCGACGACTCGTCGACCCGCCACCGGATCCTCGTCGCGACGGCCGAAGTGCTCGGCCGCAGCGGGCTGACCAAGCTCAGCCTCTCGGAGGTGGCGCTGCAGGCCGGGGTGTCACGCCCGACGCTCTACCGGTGGTTCGCCTCCAAGGAGCAGCTGCTCGAGGCGTTCGGCGAGTACGAACGCCGGGCGTTCGACGATGGCATCGGTAAGGCGACCGCCGGCCTGCGTGGCACCGAAAAGCTGGATGCCGCATTGCGATTCATCGTCGAGTACCAGCAGTCGTACTCCGGGGTGCGCATCGTCGACATCGAGCCGGAGGTCACCGTCGCGCAACTCGCCCAGGTGCTCCCGGCGATGCGAGCCCGGCTGCAGCGGCTGCTGACCGGGCCCAACGCGGCGCTCAAGGCGGCGACCGCGATCCGGGTGGCGGTGTCGCACTACGTCGTTCGCAGCGACGACGACGATCAGTTCCTCGCCCAGTTGCGCCACGCCGTCGGCCTCAAAGCCGGCTAGCGGTTCGGGCGGCTGCCGCGCGGCCCGATCGAGCTGCCGTCGCCGGGGTGCGCGGCAAACGGCTCGGGTAGCCTCGCTGTCGGTGGCGAAGGGGTCGTCGCCACCGCTGCTGGAGGGGGTGGATGCGCCGCGATGACTCTGTCCGCATTGTTTCAGGCGGTTTGCTGGTTGCTGCCGCCGTCCGGAGCGAAGAACCGGCTGCTGCGGTTGTTCGGCCACCAGGTGGCGCCGTCGGCGGTCATCTTCCCCACCGTGGTGTGGAAAGTCGGCCGCTTCGAGATCGCCGACGAGGTGCACATCGGGCTGTTGAACGTCTTCCGCGGGCTCAGCCTGGTCGTCTTCGAACACGGCGCCGCGGCCGGTTCCTGGAACTGGACGTCCGCGCACCCGGTGTACCAGACCCTGGACCCGCAGGCCGGCACCCTGGTGATGCGCACGTGGTCGAAGATCGGCAGCCGCAACTACCTCGACTGTTCCGGCACCATCGACGTCGGGCCGTTTTCCCACATCGGCGGGGTCCGCTGTTTGCTGCAGACCCATCAGCCCGATTTCGTGAACAGTCGCCAGACGGTGGGACGTATCACCGTCGGGCATCACTCACAGGTGGCCAGCAACGCGATGATGATCAAGGGCGCGCACCTGCCCGAGACGTCGCTCCTTGCGGCCGGCTCGACGATGCTTCCGCCCAAGGGGAACGAACTCAAGCCCGGCCTGTACGCGGGCACCCCGGCGGTGTGGAGACGCGCCACCACCGGCAAGTGGTTCGAGCGCGACGTCGAGTGGATGCACGAGCACGTCATCGAGGGCCCGATGGGCAGGTCACCGGACGGCGCCCGGCAGGCGAAGCCACTCGACCGTCCCTGACCCGCCCCGGGCCGGCCGGTCAGAGACCGGAGACGATCACCGCGTTGCAGTCGGCGGCCGCCTGCCGCAGCTTCGCAGCCTCCTGGTAGGCGTCCGATTCGTACCAGTCACGCGCCGCCGCAACGGATTCGAACTCCAGCACCACCGTCTGGTCGCCGTGCCACTCGCCCTCGAGCACCTGCGCCTGCTGGTCGTACACCAGCACCGTCGCCCCTGCCATCGCCTTCCCGGCGGCCTGGGCGTAGGCCCGCATGCCCTCCGGATCTTTGATGGCCTCGGTCAAGATGACGTATCCCTTGGGCATGTCGCTCCTGTGCTGCCGGCGCCCGCGGCGGCGCCACGGGTCGATGTGGTCCGCGGCGGCGCCGCGGTCGAGGGAACAATAATCCGTCCGCCCCGGTCGATGCTGAGCGACTGCCTAGACTCGCATCGATGCGGGAGGTTCTGGCGGAGCTGACAGCCACCTGGCGCGCCGGCGGCACGGCCGGCGTCGCCACCGTGGTGCGTATCAGCGGGTCGGCGCCCCGCCCGCCCGGCGCCGCGATGGTCGTGCATCCCGATGGCGCCGTGACCGGCTCGGTGTCGGGCGGCTGCGTCGAGGGCGCCGTCTACGAGCTGGCGTCCGAGGTCGTGGCGGCGGGCCGGCCGGCGCTGCAGCGCTTCGGCTACTCCGATGACGACGCCTTCGCGGTCGGACTGACCTGCGGCGGCGTCCTGGACGTGTTCGCCGAGCCGGTGTCGCGGCGGTCGTTCCCGCAGCTCGCCCGGGTCGCCGAGGAGGTCGCCGCGCACCGCCCGGTCGCCGTCGCCACCGTCATCGGCCATCCCGACGCGGCCCGGATCGGCCGCCGGCTGGTCGTCACGCCGGCAGCCGCCGACGGCTCGCTGGGCAGCGAGCGCGCCGACGCCGCCGTCACCGACGACGCCCGCGGGCTGCTGGTGGCCGGTCGCACGGGCGTGCTCACCTACGGCCCCGACGGCGAACGTCAGGGCCACGGCATGGAGGTGTTCGTCGCCTCCTACGCGCCCCCCGCTCGCATGCTGGTCTTCGGGGCGATCGACTTCGCCGCAGCACTGGCACGGCAGGGGGCCTTCCTCGGCTACCGCGTGACGGTCTGCGACGCCCGGCCGGTGTTCGCCACCGCCGCGCGATTCCCCGGCGCCGACGAGGTGGTGGTGCGGTGGCCGCACGAGTACCTCGCGGAACAGGCCGGGAGCCAGGCGATCGACGGTCGCACCGTGGTCTGTGTGCTGACCCACGACCCGAAGTTCGACGTGCCGCTGCTCGAAGTGGCGCTGCGCCTGCCGGCGGTCGGCTACGTCGGTGCCATGGGGTCGCGGCGCACGCACGACGAGCGGCTGGCGCGGCTGCGCGCGGCGGGGGTGACCGACGCCGAGCTCACGCGGTTGTGCAGCCCGATCGGCCTCGACCTGGGTGCCCGGACACCGGAGGAGACGGCGGTGTCGATCGCCGCCGAGATCATCGCGCACCGCTGGGGCGGGGGCGGCCGCCCGCTCACCGAGACCGACGGCCGCATCCACCACGACGGCTGACCAGCCAAACCCGCCGGAAACGGCACTCTCGCCGTGGAGCACAGCGATTACCGCGTAGGATAACGACGCTCTATCCGTTGCATGCCGCGCCGCGGCGCCGACCGCTTACGCGCATCAGTGCCGTCGGCCGAAAGGGAGTGATCGACGTGGCCGCACCACCGCAGGACACCGTCGCCACCAGGTACGCGGGAGCGCGGGTGCCGCGGGTGGAGGACACCCGGTTGCTCACCGGCCGGGGCACCTTCGTCGACGATGTGAGCCGGCCGGGAATGCTGCACGCCTGCTTCGTCCGCAGCCCGTTCGCGCGGGCCACCATCACCCGCATCGACGCGTCGGCGGCGCTGGCGCTCCCCGGCGTCCGCGCGGTCTACACCGCCGCCGACCTCAACCCGGAGGTCCGCGAGGCCTGGCACGCCGTGGCGGGCAAGGACGTCCCGGACACCCCGCGCCCGCCGCTCGCCGAGGGCGAGGCGAAGTTCGTGGGCGACCCGGTGGCGCTGGTGATCGCGGAGAGCCGATACATCGCCGAGGACGCCGTCGACCTGGTCGACGTGGACTACGAGCCATTGCCGGCGATCGCCGACTTCCGCAAGGCGGTGGGCGGCGCCGAGGCCGGTGTGCCCGTGGTGCACGAGGCCTATCCCGACAACGTCGCGGGCGGCATGGCCGGTGCGCCGCCGGACGAGGAGCTGTTCGCCACCGCCGCCTACGTGATCGACGAACGCATCTACCAGCAGATCTACGCCCCCGTGCCGATCGAGACCCGGGGGATGGTCGCCGAGTGGTCGCCCACCACCGGCGAACTGACGGTCTGGGCGTCGACCCAGACCCCGCACGAGCTGCGCGCCTTCGCCGCCCGCCTGCTCGGCATCCCGGCCCAGCACGTCCGCGTCATCATGCGCGACACCGGCGGCGGGTTCGGCCAGAAGGTGGTGCCGATGCGCGAGGACATGTGCATCCTGCTCGCCGCCCGGAAGACGGCCGGCGCGCTGAAGTGGATCGAGGACCGCCGGGAGAACCTCATGGCGGCGGGTCAGGCTCGCCACGTCGACGGCCGGGGCCGGATGGCGTTCGACGCCGACGGGAAACTGCTGGCGGTCGACATCGACTTCGCGCAGGACGTCGGCTCCTACCCCACGCCGTATCCGGTGCTCACCACGGCGGCGATCGGCATGTTCTTCCCCGGCCCGTACCGCGTGCCGAAGGCCAGCTTCAACTACAAGACGGTGTTCTCCAACACCAGCGGACTGCACGCCTACCGCGGGCCGTGGCAGTACGAGACGCTGGCACGCGAGATCCTGCTCGACGTCGCCGCCCGCACCATGGACATGGACCCCGTTGAACTGCGGCGCCGCAACATCCTGCGCGGCGACGAGATGCCGTACTTCAACCCCAACGGCATGCCGTACGACCACGTCGCCCCGGCGGACACCTTCGAGCAGGCCGTCAAGATCCTCGACCACGAAGGCTTCCGCAAGGAGCAGGCCGAGGCGCTTGCGCAGGGTCGATACCTCGGCCTCGGATTCTCCGCCTACATCGAGCCCACCGCCGCGGCCACCGGCCACCTCGCCACCGAGGGCTGCACCATCCGGATGGAGTCGACCGGCAAGATCAACGTCTACGTCAACGGCGGCTCCACCGGCAACAGCCTGGAGACCACGGTCGTCCAGCTCACCGCCGACGCGCTCGGCGCCGACATCGCCGACGTCGCCACCATCCAGGGCGACACCGCGGTGACGCCGTACGGCGCCGGCACCCAGGGCAGCCGCAGCGGACCCATGACCGCCGGCGCCGTCAACGAGGCGGGCACCATGCTGCGCGAGCGGATCGTCGCGATGGCCGCGCACCAGCTCGGGGTCGAACCGGGCGAGATCGAGCTCGGCGGGTCGCGCGCGAGCGTGCGCGACGATCCGGACAAGGCCGTGACGTTCGCCGAGCTGGCCTACCGCGCCTACTACGAGCCGCAGCAACTGCCGCCGGGCATGTCGGCGAGCCTGGAAGCCACCACCCGCTTCACCTCGCAGGCGATGATCCACTGGGCCAACGCCACGCACGCCTGCACCTGCGAGGTGGACCCGGTCACCGGGCAGGTGACGCTCACCCGCTACATCGTCAGCGAGGACGTCGGCGCGATGATCAACCCGAACGTCGTCGAGGGGCAGATCGCCGGCGGCACGGTGCAGGGCATCGGCGGCGCGCTGCTGGAGACGCTGGCCTACGACGACGACGGCAACCCGCTGTCCTCCACGTTCGTCGACTATCTGCTGCCGACCGCCACGGAGGTGCCGGTCATCGAATACGGCCACGTCGAGATCCCCGGGCCCGGAATCGGCGGCTACAAGGGCGTGGGCGAAGGCGGCGCCATCGGTTCCACCCCAGCGGTGATCAACGCGATCAACGACGCGCTCGCGCCGCTCGGCGTCACCGTCACCCAGCTGCCCGCCTCCCCTGCCACCATCGTCGAACTGATCGAGAACGCACGAAAGGACTCCTGACGTGGAGCTCAACAACGAATTCCGGGTCGCGGTTCCCGCGGCCAAGACGTGGGAGTTCCTCACCGACGTCGAGAAGGTGGCACCGTGCCTGCCGGGCGCGACGCTGCTGTCGGTGGACGGTGACCGGTTCACCGGCGCGGTCAAGGTGAAGGTCGGGCCCATCACGGTGTCCTACCAGGGCGAAGCGGCGTTCCAGGAAAAGGACGCCGGCGCGCAGCGAATGGTGTTGCGCGCCAACGGCAAAGAGACCCGCGGTAACGGCAACGCCGCCGCGGTGGTCACCGCCCAGCTCAAGGACGAGGGCGACGCGACGAGCGTCGTGATCACCACCGACCTCACCATCTCCGGCAAGGCCGCGCAGTTCGGTCGCGGCGTGCTCGCCGATGTCGCGACCAACCTCATCGGCCAGTTCGCGCGCACCTTGGAGGCGCAGCTGCGGGCCGGGGACGCCCCTGGCGTGACGCAAGCGCCGACCGCCGAAGCGGCGGTGGCGGCTGCCGCACCGAGCGGCGCCGATTCCGTCGACCTCCTCAAGGTCGTCGCGGTACCGATGGCCAAGCGGTTCGCGCCGGTGATCGCCGCGGTCGCCGCGGGCGCGGCGGCCGGCTTCGTGGTGGGCCGCCGGCGCCGGGCGCATCCGGCCGCCGAACTCGCCGACGACCTGCAGTCCGCCCTGATCCGGGCGTTGACGTCGGCCGATCGGTTCCGGCCGTGAAGGCCGCGCCGTTCGCCTACCACCGGGCCGCCACCGTCGGCGACGCGGTCGCGCTCTTGGCCGAGTTCGGCGACGACGGCAAGCTGCTGGCCGGCGGCCAGAGCCTGGTGCCGATGCTCGCCATGCGGTTGACGCACTTCGCGCACCTCGTCGACATCTCCCGCGTCGACGAACTGCGCAACATCGAGCTCGTCGGCGACGAGGTCGTGATCGGCGCGGCCACCCCGCACGCGTTCGTCGGCATGGACGACGAGGTCGCCGAATCGGTGCCGCTGCTGACGATGGCGACGCCGCACATCGGGCACTTCCAGATCCGCACCCGCGGCACCCTCGGCGGTGCCATCGCGCACGCCGATCCGGCCGCCGAGTACGCCGCCGTCGCGCTGGCGCTCGACGCCCGCATCGAGGCGGTGTCGGCCCGCGGCAGCCGCAGCATCGCGGCGGGCGATTTCTTCACCGGGCTGTGGGAGACGTCGCTGGCCTCCGACGAGATCCTGACCGCCGTCCGGTTCCCGGTGTGGCGCGGCCGCTGCGGCTTCGCCGTTGAGGAGTTCGCGCGCCGCCACGGCGATTTCGCAATCGCCGGCGCTGCGATCGCCCTGCAACTCGACGACGACGATCGGGTGGTCCGCTGCGGCATCGGGCTGCTCGGGCTGGGCTCGACCCCGCTGCGCGGCACGGCCGGCGAAGACGCCGTCGTCGGCCGTCCGGTCGACGAGATCACCGGCGAGGAACTCGGCCGGCTGACCGTCGCCGCGCTGTGCGACATTCCCGCCGACCTGCAAGGATCTCCCGGCTACCGCGCGCGGGTGGGCGCCGAGATGGTGTCGCGGGCATGGACGGCGGCGCGACGGACCATCCGCACGGAGGTGCTGAGCCATGCATGAGCAGCCGGTCGAGCTGACCGTCAACGGCATCCCCCGCCGCGGCCGCGTCGAACCGCGGGTCACGCTCGCCGACTTCCTGCGCGAGCAGTGCGGGCTCACCGGAACCCACCTGGGCTGCGAGCACGGCGCGTGCGGCGCCTGCACCGTCCTGCTCGACGGCCAGGCGGTGCGGGCGTGTCTGGTGTTCGCCGTGCAGGTCGACGGTCAGCAGGTCACGACCGTCGAGGGCATCGCCTCGCCGGACGGCGAGCTCTCCCCCGTCCAGGCCGCGCTGCGCGAGTGTCACGGCCTCCAATGCGGTTTCTGCACACCGGGTTTCGTCACCTCCATCACGGCGCTGCTGCGCGACAACCCCCGTCCCAGCGACGACGAGATCCGCGAAGGACTGTCGGGCAACTTCTGTCGTTGCACCGGCTACCAGGGCATCGTCAACGCGGTGCGGCTGGCCGCTGACCGGCTGGCCGCCGCCGATTGACGGTGCTCAGAGCAGGCCGAGCAGCTCGAGGTCGGTCGCGTACTTGACGATCACCGCGGGCGTGACGTGCGGGATGTCCTTGTCCGGGCCGATCTTCGCGTCCTGCACCGCGGTGCGGAAGCGCTCCGTCGGCGCGAACGAGCCTCGCAGCGGGTGCTCCGGCTCGGCGTAGTTGTGCAGCAACGGCAGCAGTGACGCTTGGCGCTGCCGCTCCGGGAGCGCCCGCAGCGCGGTCTCGAACCGCTGCAGCCAGGCGGCGTAATCCGGGATCCGCTGCACGTCGTAGCCGGCGTCGATCAGCCAGTCGACGAACTCGTCGAGCCCGATCCCGTCGTCGTGCGGGTTCATCACGTGGTAGGTCTCGAACCCGTCGGTGACTCCGACGCCCAGCGTCGAGATCGCGTCGGCGATGAACTCGACCGGCAGCCCGTCGTAGTGGGCCCGCTGGCGGCGCCCGTCGGCGTCCAACCGGTAGAACGACTCCGGCGCGATCCCAGTCGCGAGCACGCTGAGCAGCAGTCGGGTGAACATGTCCGGCACGTTGAGCTGGCCGGCGTAGCTGGTGTCGGCGAGGATCATGTCGCAGCGGAACACCGACACCGGCAGGCCGAAGGTGTCGTGCGCCTCGCGCAGCAGCACCTCGCCCGCCCACTTGCTGTTCGCGTACCCGTTGGCGTAGCTGTCGTCGACGGGCCGCGACGGGCTGACGACCCGCACGTCGGCGTCCTCGGTGTTGTCCTCGGGCCGGATTCCCGCGCAGACCGCCATCGTCGACACGTAGACGTAGGGCTTGAGCCGGCCCGTCACCGCGATGCGGATGAGCTCCGCGGTGCCCAGCGTGTTCGGACCGAACAGCTGGTCGTAGGGCAGCACGTGGTTCACCAGCGCGGCAGGGTCGACGATCAGGTCCACGGTGTCGGCCAGCCGCTGCCAATCCTGCTGCGACAGCCCGAGATCGGCTTCTCCCTTGTCGCCGGCGAGCACCTGCAGGTGGTCGGCGGCCAGCGAGCGGTAGTGCCGCAGCAGGTCGGGATCGCCGCTGTCGAACACGGCGTCAAGGCGGCGGCGGGCGTCCTCGTCGGACTTGCCGCGCACCAGGCAGATCACGGTGCCGCCGACCAGCGACATCCGCTGCAGCCACTCCAGCGCGAGGTAGCGGCCCAGGAAGCCGGTGGCTCCGGTCAGCAGCACCGTGCGCACCTCGCGCGCCGGGCCGGGCACGGCGGCGGCCAGCGTGTCCTCGTCGAGGAACTTGTCCAGCGTCAGGTCCGCGGCATGCGCGACCGTCGCGTCGCGGCCGTGCACCGCGGCGAAGGTGGGCCGCTTGCCGTCCGAGGACCGTTGCGCCTCCACGTATTCGGCGATCGACTGCAAGTCGCCGGCCGGGCTGACGATCACGCCGACCGGCACCTCGACGCCGAAGATCTCGTGCAGCAGGTTGCCGAAGGTGAGCGCCGACAGCGAGTCGCCACCGAGGTCGGTGAAGTGCGCGTCGGGCGCCACGTCCCCGGCCGAGGAGCCGAGCAGCGCAACCGCGGCGCGGGTGACGGTCTCGACCACCGGCCGGTGGGCGCCGTCGCGGCGCAGCGTCCGCAATTCCTCGGCCTGGCCCTCGGCCAGCTCGCGGTAGAGCTGCTCCAGCTGCTCGCCGTAGCGCTCCTTGAGCTTCGGCCACGCCAGCTTCCGGACACCGGTCAGCAGGCCGTTCTCGACGGTGAACGGCGTTGTCTCGATGAGGAAGTCGCGCGGGATCTCGTAGGACTGCAGACCGGCGCTGCGGGCGGTGCGCTGCAGGGAGTCGGCGATCAGTGGCTTCAGCGACGCGAGGTCGTGCTGCTCCAGCGCCTCGGCGGTGGGGACGACGACCGCCAGCAGGTACGGCCGGGCGCTGTTGCCGTACACGTAGATCTGCCGCACCAGCGGGCTGCCGGTGAACGCCGCCTCGAGCTTGGCCACGGTGACGAACTCGCCCTGGGCGAGCTTGAGGACGTTGTTGCGGCGGTCCACGTACTCCAACCGGTCGGGCCCGAGTTCGGCGACGATGTCACCGGTGCGGTAGTAGCCGTTCTCGTCGAACATCTCGGCGGTGATGTCGGGGCGCTTGTAGTACCCGGGGAACACCTGCTCCGAGAGCACCAGCAGTTCGCCGCGCGGATGCGGCCGGTCGCTGGTGAAGTAGCCGAGTTCGGGCACGTCGACGAGCTTGTAGTCGATCACCGGGGGCCGCTGCACCTGACCGTCGACGAACACCGCGCCGGCCTCGGTCGACCCGTATCCCTCGATGAGGTGCATGCCGAGCAGCTTCTCCACCCACTGCTTGAGCTCCGGCGAGATCGGCGCCGATCCGGTGATCGCGGTGACGAAGCGGCCGCCGAGGACGTCGCGGCGCTGCTCGGCCATCACCGCCGCTTCGACCTCGTCGCGGTCACCGCCGGCGGCGAGCCGGCGGTCGACTTCGCTGGCGAATTCCTGATGCAGCATGTCCCAGATGCGCGGAACGAAGTTGAGCTGCGTGGGCCGCACCAGCGCCAGATCCTCCAGCAGCGTGGAAAGGTCGCTGCGGGCCGCGAAGTACACGGTGCCACCGACGCTGAGCGCGCCGTAGAGAATGCCTCGCCCCATGACGTGGCTCATCGGCAGGAAGCTCAGCGCGATCGCCGGGATGGAGCCGTGGTTGGCGTCCCAGTGGGCCATGGCGGCCGCCCGCCACATGCTTGCCACCTTGTGTGCGGGATAGATGGCACCCTTCGGCGCGCCGGTGCTGCCGGAGGTGTAGATGAGCAGCGACAGCGCATCGGGCGCGGCCGACGGCACGGTGCCGCTGCGGGTGCGGCCGCGCTCGATGACGTCGGTCAGTGTCTCGACGACGGTCGGGGCGCCGGCCGCGGCGAGTCGGGCGGTGGCCTGGGCCAGTGCGTCGCGGTGGTCGTCGACCTCGGGCCGGACGTCGAACACCACCAACCGCTGCGGCACGTGGGCGTCCAGGGTCAGCGCGACGGCGTCGGCGAGGTGGTCGACGCTCGTCGCGAGCACCGCGGGTTCGGTTTCGGCGACGATCGGCGCGAGCTGCGCCACCGGGGCGCTGGTCTGCAACGGCACGCTGACCGCGTCGAGCTGCGTCAGCGCCGTGTCGACGGCGGTGTATTCGATGCTCGGGAAGCCGAGGATGGCCACCCGGTCGCCATGACCGACGGGATCGCCGTACCAGCCGCGGCTGATCGCATCGATCAGCTCTGCCAGTTCTCCGTAGGTAATGGTGTCGAAGCTGGGCAAGAATTCGGTGGTGGTGCGTCCGGCGGTGTCGGTCACGTACTTCACCGCCCGCTGCCCGAGGGCCGGGCGGTGGCGATAGCCCGCCAGCACCGTTCGGACCACCTCGGCCAGGCCGAGGCCGTCCTGCGACGCGGCGGCGCTCACCTGCGGATCGGGCAGGGCGGCGGCGAATTGCGGGTCGGTGGCCGACAGCTCGGCGATCCGGTTCGTGAGCTCTTCGTCGGGCTGGGCAGCGGTCATGGGCGGTCCTTTACGGGCAATGAGAAACAAAGTTAGTGAAACTAACCTAAACCCGCGGCGGAGCCGCTGTCGACGTGGTGTGACGATGTCCACTCCCCGGCTGCCGTGGTGTCGGCGTGCCGGAGTCAGCGCATCAGGTGACGAACCCCTCCCGCAGCAGCCAGTCGCGGGCGACCAGCGCCGGGTCGTCGCCGTCGTTGTCGACCTTGGCGTTGAGGCCCAGCATCACCTCGTTGGTGATCCGGGGGTTGAGCTGACCGAAGATCTCGGCGAGCTCGGGGTGCGCCTCGAGCAGCTTCGTGTTGACGACCTCGGTGAGGTTGTACAGCGGGAAGAAGGACCGGTCGTCGTCGAGCACGCGCAGATGCAGCGCCGGGATGCGCCCGTCGGTGGTGAAGATCTCGCCGAAGTTGCAGTCGCCGTTCGCGGTCGCGGTGTAGATGACGCCGGTGTCGAGGTTGGTGACGCGGCCCAGGTCTTCGCGGCGCAACCCGTAGGTGGCGAGCATGGGTATCAGCCCGTCGTTGCGGTTCGCGAACTCGCTCTCGATGCAGAACGTGCGGTCCTGCCGGCTCAGCCGCTGCAGGTCCGAGAGCTTGGTGACGCCCAGCCGCGCGCCCTCGGACTCCCGGATCGCGAACGAGTAGGTGTTGTTCATCGGAGCGGGGGGCAACCAGGTGAGCCCGTTGGGCCGGTCGGCCTCGTCGACGGCGCGCCACTGCTCGGCTGCCCCCTTGACGGGCTGTTCGTTGCCCAGGTAGTTGATCCAGCCGGTGCCGGTGTACTCCGGTGAGACATTGGCTCGTCCGGAGAGCATGGCTTCGCGCACCCCGAAGCTGCCGGGGATGTTGCTCAGGTTCGTCACGTCCGCGCCGGCGACCTTCAAGATGATCGACAGCATGTTGCCCAGGATCAGCTGCTCGGTGAAATCCTTTCCGGCAACCGTGATCTCGACGCCCTCGAGCGAGTCGTAGTGTTGGATCAGGCCCGGCTTGGCCGACAACACGGTGCCGCTGGCGGACTGCAGGCCACATCCGGTGAGCCCGGCGGCGACCACGGCCACCGACAGCCACGCGGCACAGGAGCGGAAGCGCATGCGTCACACGCCCTTCGGAGCCGCGACGATCTCGACGACGCGGGCCAGCCAGTCGATGAACAACGCCAGCGCGGCCACCAGCACCGCCCCCACCACCAGCGTCACCGTCTGCTGCAGCTTGATCCCGGTGGTGATCAGCTGGCCCAGTCCCCCGCCGCCGGTGAACGATGCGAGTGCGGCGGTGCCGACGATCAGCACCAGTGCGGTGCGCACGCCGGCGATGATGACGGGCAGCGCGAGCGGCAGCTCCACCCGCCGCAGCGTCGCCGTCGCCGACATGCCCATGCCCCGCGCGGCCTCCACCAGCCGCGGGTCCACGCCGTCGAGACCGATGACGGTGTTTGCGACGATCGGCAGCGCGCCGTACACCGTGAGCGCGACGATGGCACCGGTCGCGCCGATGCCGAACAACACCGCCCCGAGCGCGATCAGCCCGATCGCGGGCGCCGCCTGGCCGAACCCCGCCACCGTGATGATCGGGCTGGCGTAGCGACGCAGCGGTCCGCGGGTCAGCGCGATGCCCGCGGGCACGGCCACCAGGCAGGTGAGCAGCGTGGCGGCCAGGCTGATCTGCAGGTGTTGGCCGAGCAGGGTCAGCAGGTTGCCGACGCTCAGCGAGCGCCGCTCCGACACCGAGACGTCGGCGAAGCGGACGTACAGCAGGGCCGCCGACACCGCCGCCAGGCAGGCGAGCGGCTGCAGGATCCACCGGCTGATGCCCGGGCGGCCGCGGTCGGCCGCGATCGCCGCGGTCGGGGCGTCAGCGGCAACACCGGCCGGCGCCGTCACGACGCGGGCCGCCGCAGGCCGGACATGGCGTCCATGATGGTCTCGACCCGGATGACGCCGCGATAGGCATTGCGGCGCCCGGTGACCACCACGACGCCGTGCGACGACGTCAGCATGTCGTCGAGCGCGTCGTTGAGCGTCGAGGCCGGGCTGACGCACGCCAGGTCCTCGTCGCGGGTGGCGTTGCGCAGCGCATCGGGCTGCGCCAGCTCGTCGAGGGAGAGCCAGCACAGCGGTCGGTCCTGGTCGTCGAGGACTATGACGTGCTCGCGGTTGGCGCGCTGTGCTGCACGCACCGCCTCGGCCGGGTCGTCGCCCCGGTGCACCACCACGGCCTCGTGCAGTTCGACGTCGCGGACCCGGGTGAGCGTCAGCTGCTTGAGCGCCGCGCCGGCGCCGACGAAGCCGCGCACGAAGTCGTTGGCCGGGTGGGCGAGGATCTCCTCGGGGGCGTCGTACTGGACGATCCGCGAGCCCTGCTCCAGGATCGCGATGCGGTCTCCGAGCTTCACCGCCTCGTCGAAGTCGTGGGTGACGAACACGATGGTCTTGCGCAGCTCGTCCTGCAGCCGCAGCAACTCGTCCTGCAACCGCGACCGGGTGATCGGATCGACGGCGCCGAACGGCTCGTCCATCAGCAGCACCGACGGGTCGGCCGCCAGCGCGCGCGCCACCCCGACCCGCTGCTGCTGGCCGCCGGAGAGCTCCCGGGGATAGCGGTCGCGGTACTGCGCGGGAGTGAGGCTGACCAGGTCGAGCAGTTCGTCGATGCGCGTCGAGATCCGCTTCTTGTCCCACTTCAGCAGCCGCGGCACGATCGCGATGTTGTCGCTGACCGTGAGGTGCGGAAACAGCCCGGCACCCTGGATGACGTAGCCGATGTGGCGCCGCAGCTCGTCGGGGTTGCGCTTGGTGACGTCGTCGTCGCCGATGAAGATCCGCCCGCTGGTCGGTTCGATGAGCCGGTTGATCATCTTCATCGTGGTGGTCTTGCCGCAGCCCGACGGCCCGACGAGCATCACGATCTCCCCTGCCGGGATCTCCAGCGTGACGTTGTCGACGGCCGGTGCGCTGTTGGCCCCGTAGCGCTTGGTGACCCCGTCGAGCAGGATGCGTGCGCCGCCGCTGCGTTCGGTCGCGGCCGACGAGGCGGTGTGGGCGGTGGTCTCAGACACGGATTCCCTTCGGGGTCGTGATCTTGGTGATGACGTTGAGCACGGTGTCGAGCAGTACCGCCAGGATGAGGATGCCGACGGTGCCGGCGACGATCGAGTTCGTCGCGTTGGCGCCGCCGGTCCGCGAGATGCCGGAGAAGATGTAGCCGCCCAGCCCCGGCCCGAGCGCGAACGCCGCGATCGCGGCGATACCCATCAGCATCTGGGCCGACACCCGCACCCCGGCCATGATCACCGGCCACGCCAGCGGCAGCTCGAGGCGCATCAAGGTGGCGGCGCGGCTCATCCCCATGCCGCGCGCCGACTCGACCAGCGTCTGATCGACACCGCCCAGCCCGACGAGCACGTTGCGCAGGATCGGGAAGAAGCCGAAGAACACCAGCATCACCACCGACGGCCATACGCCGAGGCCGATGACCCCGACGAGCACGCCGAGCAAGGCGTAGGACGGCAGCGTGAGGCCGACCGAGGTGACCGAATTGCCCAGCGCGGTACCCCAACGCGACCGGTAGATCAGCATCCCGACGGCCAGCGCGATCACGGTGGACAGCAGCAGCGTCTGCACGACGAGGCTCAGGTGCTGATAGGACAGGAAAGACAGCACCGACCAGCGGTCGCGGACGAAGTCGAGGAACCCCATCACAGTCGCTTGAGCCTCCGGTGCGCCGGGACGGCGGCCGGCTGCCCGCCGTGCACAGGGTCTCGACCATAACCGAGGCCGTGAATGCATAGGGGTGATTCGCGCGCGTACTGTTGCCCGCCATGGCGCCCGGCGACGGTCAACACCTGTTGGACCGGCTGAACTTCCGCGACGTGCAGGACACCGACGAGGCCGTCGTCATCGACATCGAGAACCGACCCGACCTCGCCAATCGCCGCGGCGCGTTGCAGGGCGGCCTGCTGGCGACGCTGATCGACATCGCCGGCGGCCGGTTGGCCGACCGCCACGTGGGCGACCACCAGGACGTGACGACGGCGGATATGACCATCCACTTCCTCGCGCCCGTGCTCGCCGGGCCGGCTCGGGCCGAGGCGACGATCGTGCGGGCCGGCCGGCGGAGCATCGTCGTCGCCGTCGACGTGACGGATGTCTCGCGCCACCGGCAGGCGGCGCGGGCGACGCTGAGTTTCGCGGTGCTGGACCGGCGCTGACGTCGACACCCGAGCTTTGCTGGGACCGCTGTAAGGCGCGCAAGTACGCGGTCCCACGTTTGCTGTAAGGAACAGCGGTTGTTGCCTCCGTCACCGGAGTCGGCCGAACGTGATGCCACCGACAAATGTTGGTTCGGCGTCGGTGGTGTTGTTAGCGTCCGCCGACGTGGTTGTTCTAGGCACTTTGATGGCTCTCGTCACGCAGGTCTCGGGTACGCCGTACGTCTCCGGCGGCGACTCGCCCAAGGGCACGGACTGCTCCGGTCTGGCGTCCTGGGTGGCCAACGTGGCGTCCGGGCGGCCGGCGTTCGGCGACCGGTTCAACACCGGTAACCAGGAAGCCGCGCTGCGGGCTCGCGGCTTCAGGCCGGGCACCGCCCCGAATGCGGTGGTGATCGGTTGGAACGGCGGCCACACGGCGGTGACCCTGCCCGACGGCACCCCGGTCTCCAGCGGCGAGGGCGGCGGCGTCAAGATCGGCGGCGGCGGCGCCTACCAGCCGCAGTTCACCCGGCACATGTACCTGCCGGTCGAAACCGAGCCCGAACCCCCGCTGCCGCCGGCCGGCGACGTGCCGCCCCCGCTGCCGTTCGAGCCGCCGCCGGCGGCCGAGTTGCCCCCGACGCCGGTCGAGCTGCTGCCCCCGCCGCCGGTCGACTTGCCCCCGCCGCCGAGCGAGCTGCCGGCGTGACGGTCAGCCGTCGAAGGTGATGACCTGTCGGACGGCCTGACCGGCGGCCAGCTGCTCCATGCCGTCGTTGATGTCGGCGAGCGAGATCCTCGACGAGACCAGGTTCTCGACGGGCAGGCGGCCGGCACGCCACAGGTCGACGAAGGTGGGGATGTCGCGCGACGGCACCGCCGAACCCAGGTAGCTGCCGATCAGCGAGCGGCCCTCGGCTACGAAGCCCAGCGGCGACAGCGTGATCCGCGCGCTCGGCGGCGGGAGTCCGACGGTGACGGTGCGACCGCCGGGCGCCGTGAGACCCACCGCGCCCTCGAGGGCCGCCGGGTGGCCGGCCGCTTCGATCACCACCGTCGCCTTGAGACCGGCGTCGGTGGCCTGCTGCGGCGTCATCGCCTCGTGGGCGCCGACCGCGGTGGCCTTGGCGAGTTTGTCGGCAACGGTGTCGACCGCGACGACACGCACCTCGTCGAGCGCGAGCGCGGTGAGGATGGCCGCCATGCCCACGCCGCCGATGCCCACGACGGCCACCGTCTGCCCGGGTTCGGGCCGCCCGACGTTCAGCACGGCTCCGCCGCCGGTGAGCACGGCGCACCCCAGCAGCGCGGCGACGACCGGCGGCACGTCGGCGTCGACGGGCACCACGGAGGCGCGGTCGACGACGGCGTGCGTCGCGAACCCCGACACCCCGAGGTGGTGGTGCACCGGGGCGCCGTCGCGCCGCAACCGGCGCTCGCCGGACAGCAGCGTGCCTGCACCGTTCGCCGCGCTGCCGGGTTCGCACGGCGTGATGCCGTGGGTCCGGCACGCCGCACACTGCCCGCAGCGCGGCAGGAAGGTCATCACGACGCGCTGCCCCGCGGCGACATCGTCCACCGCCGCACCCACCTGCTCGACGATCCCGGCGGCCTCGTGGCCGAGCAGCATCGGGACGGGCCGCACGCGGTTGCCGTCGACGACGGATAGGTCGGAGTGGCACAAGCCGGCGGCCTCGATGCGCACCAGCAACTCGGTGTCGCCCGGCGGGTCGAGGTCGAGTTCTGCGACGGTCAGCGGCCGCGACGTGCCGAACGGCCGCGGCCGCCCGATCTCCTCCAGGACGGCACCCGTGATGCGCATGAGGACCAGCCTTCCACTTCTGCGAGACTGCACAGCATGACCGGTGCCGAGCGGGAGCTGACCAGCGCCGACTTCGCCGTTCACTGGCCGGTGCTGACCCGCTGGACCGACAACGACATGTTCGGCCACCTCAACAACGCCGTCTACTACTCGCTGTTCGACACCGCGATCAACGCCTGGATCGACACCACGCTCGGCGTCGACCCGCTCGCCGTGCCGTGGCTGGGGGTGGTGGCCGAGTCGGGTTGCCGCTACTTCGCCGAGCTGAAGTTCCCGGATCCGCTGACGGTCGGGCTGACGGTGACCCGGCTGGGCACCAGCAGCGTCACCTACCGGCTCGCGTTGTTCGGCGCGGCCGCGGACGCGCCCGCGCCGGTCGCCGCAGTCGGCCACTGGGTGCACGTCTACGTCGACCGGGAGAACCGACGGCCGATCCCGATCCCCCCGCAGGTGCGGACGCTCCTTGCCACCGCGCAGTAGGCGGGCGACCGCCGCCGCACTGGTCGCCGCGGCGGCCTGCTTCGTCGTGGCGGAAGCCGTTGCGGCCCGCGGGTTTCCGGGATACCGCTATACCGAGGACGTGATCAGCGACCTCGGCACCGCGCGGTCGCCGCGCGCCGCGCTGATGAACACGTCGTTCCTGTCGAGCGGCGTCCTCGTCGCGGTGGCGACGGTGGTCGGCACCCGGCGCCGGGATCGGGCGCTGCGGTGCGCCGCCGCGGTGCACGTCGCCGGGATGGTGCTGATCGCGCTGGTGCCATCGGACGCCGGGTCGGCGCACGTCGTGGGCGCGGCGGCGGCCATCCTCGGCGGGAACGCCGCGGCGGTGGCGGCGGGTGGCGCGCTCGCCGGGCGCGCGACGGGGTTCGGCCGGGCGCTCGTGGCGGTCGGCGGGGTTGGTCTGCTGTCGCTGGCGATGATGGTCGCCGCGATGACCGCGGGCGTCCCGCTGCTGGTGCCCGACGCGGTGTGGGAGCGGGGGGCGGTCTACCCGATCCAGCTCGCCGAGGTGCTGCTCGCGGGCTACCTCACCGGCAGCCCGGTGATGGCCCGCCCCATCACGAGGCGCTGAATCTCGCTGGTGCCCTCGAAGATCGTGAAGATCTTGGCGTCGCGGTGCATGCGCTCCACCGGGTAGTCCCGGGTGTAGCCGTTGCCACCCAGGATCTGGATCGCCTCGTCGGTGACGTAGACCGCGGTCTCGCTGGCGACGAGCTTGGCCATGGAGCCTTCCGCGTTGTCGAACGGCTTGTTGTTGCGCGCCATCCAGCCGGCCCGCCACACCAGCATGCGGGCCGCGTCGATGCGGGTCTTCATGTCGGCGAGCTTGAAGGCGATGGCTTGGAAGTCGCCGATCGGCCGGCCGAACTGCTCACGCTGCTGCGCGTACTCGAGCGCGTACTCGTAGGCGGCGCGCGCCACGCCCAACGCCATGGCGCCGACGGTGGGCCGGGTGCGCTCGAACGTCTTCAGCGCCGCCTGGCCGGAGGTCCGCTTGCCCTCGCGGGCGCGAGCGATCCGTTCGTCGAACTTCTCCTTGCCGCCGATGATCAGCGAGCCCGGGATGCGCACGTCTTCGAGGATCACCTCGGCGGTGTGCGAGGCGCGGATGCCGTGTTTCTTGAACTTCTGGCCCTGCTTGAAGCCGGGGGTGTCGGGCGGGATGATGAAGGTCGCCTGTCCGCGGGAGCCGAGGTCGGAATGGACGGACGCGACGACGATGTGGACGTTCGCGATGCCGCCGTTCGTCGCCCAGGTCTTGACGCCGTTGAGCACCCATTCGTCGCTCGCCTCGTCGTAGCGGGCCCGCGTCAGGATGGCG
The DNA here is from genome assembly GCF_021213805.1 of Mycobacterium sp. MYCO198283. Taxonomy (GTDB): domain Bacteria; phylum Actinomycetota; class Actinomycetes; order Mycobacteriales; family Mycobacteriaceae; genus Mycobacterium. The sequence goes on along the minus strand of NZ_JAJQJI010000006.1, from coordinate 32,759 downwards.
CCGACGTCGGATCCCGCCCCGGGCTCCGAGGAGCAGAACGACGCCAGCAGCGGTTCCTCGGGGGTGCCGAACATCTGCGGCAGCCATTCCCCCATCTGCTCGGGTGTGCCGTTGGCGGCCAGCGACGCCGCGGCCAGCCCGGTTCCCAGGATCGACAGCGCGATCCCCGCATCGCCCCAGAACAGTTCCTCGAACACCGTCAGCATGCCCAGGCCCGTCGGCTCGGCTGCCTGGGTGGCGAACAGCTCCATGGAGTAGAGCCCGACCTTGGCGGCCTCCTGGATGATCGGCCACGGGGTCTCCTCGCGCTCGTCCCACTCGGCGGCGGCGGGACGCACGACGTCGGCGGCGAACTGGTGCACCCAGTCCCGCACCTCGATGACGTCGTCGGTCAGCTCCAGCGAAAACGACATGGTCACTCGTCCTTTCGGGCACGTCCGGTCGATTCGGCCGTTCAGTGCACAACTGTATCCCGGACCGACGGTCCGGGTACATCACCGTGCCATCGCGATCGGTCGGCACCCGGCCGGTGGGTTGGACCGGACGGACTGCCGGCGCCCGGCGGAATAGGCTCCGCAATGCCCGACGACGTCGCGCCCGTCAGCTGCGGGCGCCCTCGAGCGTCTCGTTCAGCGTCTTGCTCGGCCGCATGATCGCCGCGGTCTTGTCGTAATCCGGGTAGTAGTAGCCGCCGATGTCCACCGATTTGCCCTGCACCTCGTTGAGCTCCGAAACAATCGTTTCCTCGTTCTCCCGCAGGGACTTCGCGAGGCCCGCGAAGTGGTCGGCCAACTCCTGGTCGTCGGTCTGCGACGCGAGTTCCTCCGCCCAGTACAACGCGAGATAGAACTGGCTGCCCCGGTTGTCGAGCTCGCCGGTTTTGCGTGACGGGCTCTTGTCGTTCTCGAGCAACTTGCCGATCGCCGCGTCCATCGTCTTGCCGAGCAGCTTCGCCCGCTGATTGTCGGTCTTGCGGCCCATGTCCTCGAAACACGCACCGAGGGCCAGGAACTCGCCGAGTGAATCCCAGCGCAGGTGGTTCTCCTCCACCAGCTGATGCACGTGCTTGGGCGCCGACCCGCCGGCGCCGGTTTCGTACAGCCCGCCGCCGGCCATCAGCGGCACGATCGAGAGCATCTTCGCGCTGGTGCCCAGCTCGAGGATCGGGAACAGGTCGGTGAGGTAGTCGCGCAAGATGTTGCCGGTCACGGCAATCGTGTCGCGGCCGCGGATGAGCCGTTCGAGCGTGTACCGCATCGCCCACACCTGCGGCATGATCTGGATGTGCAGGCCCTCGGTGTCGTGCTCCTTGAGGTACTCCTTGACCTTCTTGCGCAGCTCCACCTCGTGCGGCCGCTCGGTGTCGAGCCAGAACAACGCGGTCATCCCCGACGCCCGTGCCCGGGTCACCGCCAGCTTGACCCAATCGCGGATCGGCGCGTCCTTGACGATCGGCATGCGCCAGATGTCGCCGGTCTCCACGTTCTGCGTGAGCAGCACCTCGCCGGTGTCGATGTCGACGATGTCGGCGACCCCGTCCTCGGGGATCTCGAACGTCTTGTCGTGGCTGCCGTACTCCTCGGCCTTCTGCGCCATCAGGCCGACGTTGGGGACGGTGCCCATGGTCCGCGGGTCGAACTGCCCGTGCGTCTTACAGAAGTTGATCATCTCCTGGTAGATGCGGGAGAAGGTCGACTCCGGGTTGACGGCCTTGGTGTCCTTGGTGCGGCCGTCGGCGCCGTACATCTTGCCGCCGAGCCGGATCATCGCCGGCATCGACGCGTCGACGATCACGTCGCTGGGCGAATGGAAGTTCGTGATGCCGCGCGCCGAATCCACCATGGCCAGCTCGGGCCGGTACTCGTGGCAGGCGTGGATGTCGTTGATGATCTCGTCGCGCTGTGAGGCGGGGAGCTGCTCGATCTTGTCGTAGAGATCCGACATGCCGTTGTTGACGTTCACGCCGAGCTCGTCGAACAGCTGCTGGTGCTTGGCGAACGCCTCCTTGTAGAAGACCTTGACGGCGTGACCGAAGACGATCGGGTGGCTGACCTTCATCATGGTGGCCTTGACGTGCAGCGAGAACATCACGCCGGTCTCGTAGGCGTCCTGCATCTCGGCCTCGTAGAAGTCGCAGAGCGCCTTGCGGCTCATGAACATGCTGTCGATGATGTCGCCCTCGCCCAGCTGCACCTCGGGCTTGAGCACCAGTTCCTCGCCGCTGTTGGTCGTGAGCACCATCTTGACCTTGCGGTCCCGGTCGATGGTCATCGACTTCTCGCCGTGGTAGAAGTCGCCGCCCCGCATGGTCGCCACGTGGGTCCGTGACGCCTGCGACCAGGGACCCATGCTGTGCGGGTGCTTGCGCGCGTACTCCTTGACCGCCTTGGGGGCCCGGCGGTCCGAGTTGCCTTCGCGCAGAACGGGGTTCACCGCGCTGCCCAGGCACTTCGCATAGCGCTGGCGAATGTCCTGCTCGTCGTCGGTCTTCGGGTCGCCCGGGAAGTCGGGCAGGTCGTAGCCCTTCTGCCGCAACTCCTTGATCGCAGCGAGCAGCTGCGGCACCGACGCGCTGATGTTGGGGAGCTTGACGATGTTGGTGCTCGGGTCTTGCGTCAGCTCGCCCAGCCGGCCGAGGTTGTCCGGTACTCGCTGCTCGTCGGTGAGCCGCTCCGGGAACTCGGCGAGGATGCGCGCCGCCAGCGAGATATCGCTGGTCTCGATGGTGATGCCGGCCGGGTCGGCGAAGGTCCGCAGGATCGGCAGGAACCCGAACGTCGCGAGCATCGGCGCCTCGTCGGTCAGCGTGTAGATGATGGTCGGCTGCTCGGCGCTCATGTGTGCTCTCCCGGGACTTCTCGTTCGGTGTCCGATCTGTGACGTACTCGCCTCTGACGCTATCGCAGGACGTGGCTCACCGGTGCCGCAGACCGCGCCTGCTGTGGTCTGCGCTACGCCGGCGCGACGGATCGTCGGGAAGTGGGTACGTCGACATCGTGGACGCGAAGAGCGGGGTCGCAGGTCAGGCGGACGCGCCGCGGCCGGGGCGGTTCAGCCGCCGCCGCGGCGAACGCCCGCAGCTGCCGCACGTCGACCCGTTCTACCAGCCGCCGGCGGGCTCCGACGACGCCGCACCGGGAACCGTGCTGCGGTCGCGCACCGTGCCGCTGGCGTTCCTCGGCACGATCCCCCAGCAGTTCACCGCGACGCAGCTGCTGTACCGCACTCACGACATGGACAACGGGCCCATGACGACGGTCACGACCGTCCTGGTGCCGCAGCACCGCGCAGCCGGCGAGCCGCATCCGATCCTGTCCTATCAGTGTGCGATCGACGCGGTGTCCGGTCGCTGCTTCCCGTCCTACGCGTTGCGTCGACGTGCGCGCGCCGCCGGCTCGTTCGCGCAGTTCGAGCTGCTGTTCGTCGCCGCTGCCCTCGCCGAGGGCTGGGCGGTGTCCGTACCGGATCACGGCGGGCCGCACGGTGTGTTCGGGGCGCCGTTCGAGCCCGGCTTCTGCGTGCTGGACGGCCTGCGTGCCGCGATCAACCATGAGCCGCTGGGACTGTCGAGCAGCGCGCCGATCGGGTTGTGGGGCTACTCGGGTGGCGGCCTGGCGAGCGCGTGGGCGGCCGAGGTGTACGACAGCTATGCGCCGGAACTCAACGTCGTCGGCGCGGTGCTCGGCTCCCCCGTCGGCGACCTCGGCAACACCTACCACCGCCTCAACGGCAAGTTCTTCTCCGGTCTGCCGGCGATGGTCGTGGTCGCGCTGATGCACCGCTACCCGGACCTGCGGGCGCTGTTCGAGGCGCACGCCAACGACGACGGCCGCGCGATGCTCGAACGGATGAGCAAGATGACCACCGCCCAGGCCGTGATGCGGCTCGCCCGGAAAGACATGGCGTCGATGCTCGACCGCCCGCTCGAGGAGATCCTCGAGCTGCCCGAGGTGCAGCACGTCTTCGACCACATCCGGCTCGGCACCAGCGCGCCCGCCATACCGTTGCTCGTCATCCAAGCCGCGTTCGACCGCATCATCTCCGTCGACGACATCGACGAGCTCGTGCGCATCTACCGGGCCGGCGGCACCCATGTCACCTATCACCGCGACCGGTTCTGCGAACATCTCGCGCTGCATCCGCTGTCCGCACCGATGGCGTTGCGGTGGCTTCGCGACCGGTTCGCCGGCCGGCCCCTCGACGAGCACCGGCTACGCACCACCTGGCCGACGCTGTTCAACCCGTCGACCTACCGCGGGATGGGACGGCTCGCCGCCATCACCGCGAAGGTCGTCACCGGCCGGGGTGTCGAGCGCCGGCCGCTCTCGGAGCTGGATACTTAGCGGCGCTCAGCGAGCGCTGAACTCCTCGACGCCCGGTTCGGCGTCCAGCACCTGCCGGTTGACGAGCAGCATCGTCGCGAAGTAGCCGCCACCGGCCACGATCAGCCCCAGCACGACGAGGTTCGGAACCACCGCGTCATCCGGGGTCGTCAGGATGAACAGCGCCAGGGCCACCCAGATGAGCGCGGTGACGGCGACCGGCAGTTCGAAACGGCCGAGGCTGAACCCGCCGTCCCTGCGCTCCAGGCGTCTTCGCACGGCCAGGTACAAGACCACGACGGCGCCGTAGATGAGCGCGGGCAGGATGGTCGACGCGACGATCAGCTCGATCAGGGCTTGGCCGGGTAGGGCCACCATCAGCACCACGCCCACCCCGAGGATCAGCAGGGTCGCCGGGACCGGCGTCTTGGTGCGAGGACTGACGCGCCGCATCAGGCCGTGTGCGGGGAAGCGGGCGTCGCGCGCCATGGCGAAGACCTGCCGAGCGCATGCGGCCATCACGACGGTGCCCGCACCGAACATCGCAAAGACGATGCCCACCAGGAAGATTCGTTCGATGACCGGTCCGAGCTGGCTGCGGATGATGGCGGCGACGGGAGACCCGCTGTTGGTCACGGCGTCGATGTCCTTGATCGCCAGCGTCAGCGCGACCAGGAACAGCAGCCCTGCGACGCCGGCGGCGACCACCGAGGCGACGATCGCGCGGGGCACACTCCGAAACGGATCCTTGGCCTCCTCGGCGAGGTTGGCGGCCGAATCGAATCCGACGAGCGTCGTCAGGCCCATTATCATGCCGGCCATGAGCCCACCGCCGATGGCGTAGTAGTCGCTGCTGCCGGCGGCCACGCCGCGAGAGGTGAGGTTTCCGAACTGGGCGTCGCTGCTGACGAGCATCACCACCACCAGCGCCAGGACGAGCACGAGCACGATGCCGATTTCCAACGCCACGGCGCTCGAGGTGATGATGCCGAGCAACCTGGTCGAGGCGATCACCACAAGAGCTTGCAGCAGCAGGATGACGACGGTGAGAATCCTTGCGGTGGCCTCACTTTCGGACATGCCGAGCAGCGGCATCAGCGCCTGACCGGCCAACGCGTTGTCGATGGCGACGACGGCGATCGCCAGATACCAGAAGGTCAGCCAGCCGAACATCCATCCAACCTTCGGATTCGCCAGGCGCGACGCCCACTGGTACGACGAGCCGCTGAGCGCGATGCGTGCGGCGAATTGCGCGACCACCAGCGCGACCAGTGTCTGCCCGATCGCCGCGATCACCCACAGCCAGATGCCCACCGGCCCGGCCGTTTTCAGCACATCGTCATAGGTGCCGAACACGCCGACGGCGACGGAGATGAACGCGAACGAGATGGCGAAGACCTGGAAGCCGCCGAGTGTCCGGGTCAGTTCGGGTGCGTATCCGCTGTCCTGATAGACCGCCTCGACGGCAGGGCCGGGTGCGTTCTCTGCCGTCATGAGCCTCCGAACTGCGCTGGCGATACTGCCGGGAACGTTAAAGGTCGCGGCGACGGTCGGCTGACGAACAGGTAAATAACTGCCGGAACTTGTCGGTACGCGTCGCTACTATCCGGCCAGCCGCAGCGAGGCGGCCATCTCGACGCCGGGGGAAGCATGAGCAGAGGTTCAGACGGTGGGGCGGGCAAGGGCCTGGCGTTCCTGGTGGTCGTCGTCATCGGCCTGCTCACGATGATCCCGAAACCGGTGTGGATCGCCCTCGGCGTCATCGCGGCGATCGTCGGTGTCGTCAGTCTCGCCGTGTGGGCGGTCAACGCCCACCATGAGCGCCGGATCGCGGCGGCCGAGCGGGCGCGCGTCGAGCAGGCGGCGCAGGCCCTCGCGCTCAAGCAGGACCGCATCCGGACGCTCGGCGCGGACAACGCCGCCCTCGTCGAGCAGGCGGAGGCCGCGGTGCGGCAGGTGGCCGCATCGGAAGCGGCTCGCGCCGGCTGGCTCGGTGACGTCGACTTCACCGAAGACATCCACGCGGTGGTCGACAATCTTCGGCGCGCGCATGCCCTGCGCAACGTCGCCGCCGAGCTGTCCGCCCTCGACACGCCTAACAGCGACGACCGTCGGCTGCTCGCCGAGGCGAACACCACCGCCGCCCACCTGGAGGGCGCGGCTTTCGAACGCGTCGAGCTGATCGGGCGGTGTGCGCGGGAAGCGGCGCTGATCGACGAATCGCTGCGCACGGAACGGAGGAACGCCGAGACCGCCGAGCAGCGTGCGGAGCTGCACGCGAAGCTGAGCGCCATGCTCTACGGCATCGAGGCCACGCCGGACACCCTGCAGCGCAGCTCGGCCATCGACGCGGTGATGTCGCGGGTGCAGGCCTACCGGGAGATCAAGCAGCAGATCTACCGGGCGCGCGAGAGCTGAGGGCTCGTTCAGTTTTGCGGGCCGAGCCCGGGGGGACCTGGCAGTACCTGTTACGGCAGGCACTCCCTCGTAGGCGTCGGGCGCGGTTGGCTGGCGGTATCGGCGTCATCCGACACGTCCACCGCCACGGTGGGCTGCGGACGCCAATCAAGGAGGACAACCATGAAACACGCAAAGCTCGGGGACTTGGAGGTGTCGCGCATCGGCCTGGGCGCGATGGGAATGTCGCACGGCTACACCGGCGCCGGCAGCGATGACGAGCAGTCCATCCGGACGATCCACCGGGCGTTGGAGCTGGGCGTCAACTTCATCGACACCGCCGAGATCTACGGGCCCTACGTCAACGAGGAGTTGGTGGGTCGCGCGCTCAGGGGCCGTCGCGACGGCGTGGTGCTGGCCACCAAATTCGGCCTCGTCTCTCACGCGGGCGCCGGTCCGTGGAATCTGGACAGCAGCCCGGCCAACATCCGAACCGCCCTCGAAGGATCGCTGCGGCGGCTCGGTACCGACCACATCGACCTGTACTACCAGCATCGGGTCGACCCGAATACTCCGATCGAGGACACCGTCGGCGCGCTCGCCCGTCTGGTCGACGAAGGCAAGGTCCGCTACATCGGCCTTTCGGCGGCGGGAGCGAATACCATTCGCCGCGCGCATGCCGTGCATCCGATCAGCGCGCTGCAGTCGGAGTACTCGCTGTGGACCCGCGACCTGGAACCCGAGATCATCCCGGTGTTGCGCGAATTGGGCATCGGACTCGTTCCGTTCTCCCCGCTCGGTCACGGCTTCCTGACCGGCACGATCCGTTCACCCGAGCAGTTCGACGACGACGCCGACTTCCGCAAGAACAATCCCCGCTTCACCGGTGAGAACTTCCAACGCAATCTGCGCATCGCCGACGAGGTGGCCGCGGTCGCTGCCGCGATCAACGCGACGCCGGCTCAGGTCGCGCTGGCGTGGCTGCTCGCCCAAGGCGATGACATCGCCCCCATACCGGGCACCAAGCGGGTCGAGCGGGTCGAGGAGAACACCGCCGCCGACGGCATCGAGCTGAGCGCGGCCCATCTCGAGGCGCTGAACAACCTTCCGCCGGCAGCCGGCGAACACCACAACGAAGAACAGATGGCGATGTACGAGCGCTGAGCGCGCCCGGACCTGAACGAAAGACCCCTCATGCAGAGTGTCACCCTCAACAACGGCGTCCAGATGCCGATACTCGGTTTCGGCGTTTACCAGGTGCCCGCCGACGAGACCGAACGCGTCGTCAGCGAGGCGCTGGACATCGGCTACCGGCACCTCGACACCGCCGCGTCCTACCAGAACGAGCAGGCCGTCGGCCGCGCAATCGCCCGCAGCGGAATCGCGCGCGACGAGCTGTTCGTCACCACCAAGTTGTGGATGGAACACGCGGGCGACGACGCCACCCCGGCGGCGTTTCAGCGATCGCTGGACCGCCTCGGCCTCGACTACGTCGACCTGTACCTCATCCATCAACCGTTCAACGACTACTACGGCGCATGGCGGGCCATGGAAGGCCTTCTTGCCCAGGGCCGCGTCCGCGCCATCGGGGTGTCCAATTTCTTTCCCGACCGCTTGGTGGACCTGATCGTGCACAACGAGATCACCCCAGCTGTCAATCAGATCGAGACGCACGTGTACTACCAGCGTGCCGATGATCACCAGGTGATGACTCAGTACGGCGTGCGTCACGAGTCGTGGGGGCCGTTCGCCGAAGGCCGCAACAACATGTTCAGCGATCCGACCCTGACGGCGATCGCTGAAACCCACGGCAAGTCCGTCGGGCAGGTGGTCCTGCGGTGGCTCATCCAGCGCGGCATCGTCGTCATCCCGAAATCGGTCCGCCCGGAACGAATGCGGGAGAACCTCGACGTCTTCGACTTCGAACTCACCGCAGCGCAGCTGGACCGTATCGCCGGCATGGACACCGGCACCAGCCTGTTCTTCGACCACCGCGATCCGGCCATCGCGGCCCAGTTCGCCCAGCGTCACCTCGAGGTCTGATGCCGACGGGAAACCCCACAACTGGACGCCGGAAGTTCCTGATCGGAGCCACGGGAGTGGCCGCCGCGCCGCTCGTCGCCGCGGTAGCGGCCGGCTGCACCCCTGCGGAAAGAGCCGAGTCGAGGGCGAATCCGCTCACCGTCGCGACCACCGTGACCAGTAGACGCTCCCTGGGCCCGCTCGAGGTCTCGGGCATCGGACTGGGGTGTCAAACGATGACCGGCACGCTCTATGGGCCGGTCAGCAGCCGCGACGACATGATCACCTTGATCCGCACCGCGCACGAACAGGGCGTCACCTTCTTCGACACCGCCGAAGCGTACGGGCCACTCGAATCGGAACGCATCGTCGGCGAAGCGCTGGAACCGGTGCGCGACGAGGTCGTCATCGCCTCGAAGTTCGGATTCGATGTCGACCCGCAGACCGGTGAACGCCGCGGTGGTCCGAACAGCCAACCCGACCACATTCGCGCTGCCGTCGACGGGATGTTGCGGCGCCTGCGCACCGACCGGATCGACCTGCTCTATCAACACCGCGTCGATCCCTCCGTGCCCATCGAGGACGTCGCCGGCACCGTCAAGGACCTGATAACCGAGGGCAAGGTGAAGCACTTCGGCCTGTCCGAACCGGGCATCGCGACCGTCCGGCGCGCGCACGCCGTCCAACCTCTGACTGCCATCCAGAACGAGTACTCCATGCTGTGGCGCGGCCCCGAAGCCCAGGTGCTGCCGCTATGTCAGGAACTCGGGATCGGGTTCGTGCCCTGGGCCCCGTTGGGCATGGGTTTCACCACCGGCACCATCAACCCCGCCACGCAATTTGCCGGGGGCGACTTCCGAGCGTCGGTGCCGCGCAACAGCCCCGCGAACTTGGCTGCGAACATGCCACTGGTGCAATTGATCTCGCGCTGGGCGGTACGTAAAGGCGCCACTCCCGCCCAGATCTCGCTGGCGTGGCTGATGGCCCAGCATCCCTGGATCGTGCCAATTCCCAGCACCACCCGCACCGCTCACCTCGCCGAGAACATCGGCGCGGAAGACGTCACCTTCACCGATGACGAAGTACGGCAGCTCAACGCCGAACTCGCCGGAATCACCGTCCACGGTGACCGCCTGCCGCCGGCCGTGCTGGCTCAGACCGGCGTGGAAGCGCCGCCGTCTTGATCCCGCGCGGTAGGCGGATCCTCCCCTCGGCAGCTACTCCGTCATTGGCCTTGGCGACGCCATCGGCGAATTTGCGCGGGGCGTGTCCCGATCGAACGCTGGCTGATCGGATTCGGGCGGGTGGCCGGCCGCCTGCCGCGGGCCGAACGTGGCGTCGGCGTGCCGGTTTGGGTCAACTCGGTTGGGTCAAACAGCCAAAGGGCACCTTCCGCATCTCCGGAAAGTGCCGCTGACCTGCGGTAATGCTAGTCGGGCTGACAGGATTTGAACCTGCGACCACTTGACCCCCAGTCAAGTGCGCTACCAAGCTGCGCCACAGCCCGCTGCCGCCAAGCAGAGCCGGCGACGCCACGGAAGCTTACCGCAGGCCGGCGCGCCGATCGAAACCCGCGCCGAGTGTGACGTCATGGCGACATCTGGCTCGGAAAACCGCCGTGGCGTTACGTTCGCGGGCGCGGCGGGCATCTGCGAACCATGACCGCAAAGGTGCGCGACGACACCCCGCTGTGGCTGTTCGCCGACCAGCTGGGACCCCGCATGCACGGCGGCGAGCACGCGCACCGCGAAGTGGTGCTGATCGAGGCCGAGCACGCGCTGCGCAAGCGCCGCTACCACCGCCAGAAGCTGCACATCGTGCTGTCGGCGCTGCGGCATGCCAAACAGGACCTGAAAGACCGCGCCACCTACCTCAAGGCCGACACCTACACCGACGCCCTCGAACGCTTCGACCGTCCGGTGCTGGTGCAGCAGCCCACCTCGTTCGCGGCCGAGGACTTCGTGCACCGCCTCAAGGAGCGCGGGCTGGTGGCCGATGTGCTGCCGACGCCGATGTTCGCGCTGCCGCGCAAGGACTTCGAAGCGTGGGCGGGCAATCGCACCCGCTTTCGCATGGAGGACTTCTACCGCGACCAGCGCCGCCGGTTCGACGTGCTGATGGCCGGCGAGGATCCGGTGGGCAACCGCTGGAACTACGACGAGGAGAACCGCGAGTCACCGCCGAAGCAGCAGGAGACCCTCGGCGTCCCGCCGCCATACCAGCCGCGCGAAGACGACATCGACGCGCAGGTCCGCGCCGACCTCGACGCGATGAACCTCGACACCGTCGGCGACGACGGCCCGCGCCTGTTCGCCGTCACGCCGGCCGAGGCGCAGCGCGCGCTGAAGCGGTTCATCGAACACCGGCTGGCGACGTTCGGCCGCTACGAGGACGCGATCATGGGCGGCGACTGGGCGATGTCGCACTCGCTGCTGTCGGTGCCGCTGAACCTCGCGGTGCTGCATCCGCTCGACGCCGTCAACGCCGCCGAGCAGGCCTATCACGACGGCAAGGCGCCGCTCGCCGCGGTCGAGGGCTTCATTCGGCAGATCCTTGGCTGGCGCGAATACATGTGGCACCTCTATTGGCACTTCGGTCGCGGCTACACCCGCGGCAACAACAAGCTGAACGCCCGTACGCCGCTGCCGGACTGGTGGAAGGACCTCGACGCCGACGCGGTCACCGCCGAATGCCTGCGCCACGCGCTCAACGGGCTGCGCGACCGCGGCTGGACGCACCACATCCAGCGGCTGATGATCCTCGGCAATTTCGCCCTGCAGCGCGGCTTTGAACCGGCCGAGCTCAGCGACTGGTTCTCCACCGCCTACGTCGACGGCTTCCGCTGGGTGATGCCGACCAACGTCGTCGGCATGAGCCAACACGCCGACGGCGGCCGGCTCGCCACCAAGCCCTACGCGGCGGGCGGCGCCTACATCAACCGGATGAGCGACCACTGCGGCCACTGCGCCTATGACCCGAAGCAACGGCTCGGCGACGACGCGTGTCCGTTCACGGCCGGCTACTGGACGTTCGTGCACCGGCACCGCGAGCTGCTGGAGAACAACCACCGCACCCGGCGCATCGTGCAGAACATGCAACGTCTCAAGGACCTCGACGCGGTCCTCGAACAGGAGGCGAGGCGCCGGCAGTTCTGACCGGCAGGCATGATGCCGTCCGTGACCGCCGACTACCTCGACGACGTGCTGGCCTCCCTCGACCTGGCGGCGCTCGACGACAACAGCTTTCGCGCCAGGCAACTGGACAACCCGGCACACCACATCGTCGGCGGCCACATCGCGGCACAGGCGCTCATGGCGGCCAGCCGCACGGTCCCCGACCGTCGTCCGCACAGCGTGCACGTCTACTTCCTGCGCGCCGGCGACGCCCGCTACCCGGTCGACTTGCACGTCACCCGGCTCCGCGACGGCGGCACCCTGTCCACGCGCCGGGTGACCGCCGTGCAGGACGGCCAGGTGCTGCTGGAGGCGCTCGCGTCGCTCAGCGGCACCGTCGACGGCATCGAATACCACCAGCCGCTGCCGGAGCTGCCGGATCCGGAAAGCCTGCCGCCGGTGCAGGAACTGCTGCGCCCCTACGCCGAGGAGTTCGGCGGCTGGTGGGTCAGCCCGCACCCGCTGGACCGCCGCTACGTCGACCCGCCGCCCCGGCTCTCCCTGGACCAGCACACCCCGTCGCCGCACATCCGGATGTGGTGGCGGCCCGTCGCCCCCGTGCCGGCCGACCCCGTGTTGGGCAGCTGCCTACTCACCTACGTCTCCGGCACCACGATGCTGGAGACGGCAACCGCGATGCGCCGCACCACCTCGCGGCATTCGTTCTCGGCGCTCATCGACCACGCCCTGTGGTTCCACCGGCCGGTCGACCTCTCCGACTGGGTGCTCTCAGACCAGGTGTCGCCCAGCGGGATCGACGGCCGCGGGCTGGCGTCGGCGACCATGTACAACCGCAGCGGCGAGCTGGTCAGCACCGCGAGCCAGGAGACCTACTTCGGCCGTGGCAAGCCCGCTACACCGTGAGCAGCCGGTACAGCCCGATCAATCCGACGACGACGATCACCACGCGTAAGGCGTTGGGCGACAACCGCCGTCCGTAGGCGGCACCCAGCCAGCCGCCCACCAGGGAGCCCGCCGCGATCAACCCCGCGGCGAGCCAGCTGATCCGGTCGAACGCCACCGCGGTGTAGGCGACGGCGGCCACCACGTTGACCAGCAGGGACAGCAGGTTCTTGGCGGCGTTCATCCGCTGCATCGACTCGGGCAGCAGCGCGCCCATCACGCCGACCAGCAAAATACCCTGCGCCGCCGTGAAGTAACCGCCGTACACGCCGACCGCGAACGTGCCGAACGCCAGCGCGGTCAACCGGGCCCGGCTGACGTGGTCGGCGGACCGGCCCTGCCGTTCGGCGCGCTCCCGTGCCCACTTCTGGATGCGGGGGCCGATCACCACCAGGATCAGCGCGGCGATCAACAGCACCGGCACCACCTGGGTGAACACCTTTTCCGGCAGGTGCAGCAGCAGCCATGCGCCGGCCACCGCACCGAGCAGCGACGCCGGAACCTGCCACCGCAGCCGACTTCCCTGCCCGCGCAGCTCGCGGCGGTAGCCCCAGGTGCCCGACACGCCCCCGGCGACCAGTCCGACGGCGTTGGACATGGTGGCGGTGACGGGTGGGAAGCCGATCGCGACCAGCGTCGGGAAGGTGATGAGCGTCCCGGACCCGACGAGCGCGTTGATCGCGCCGGCGCCGACGCCGGCCAACACGATCAGCGCCATGTGGAAGGCGTCGACGCTCACCGCTTGCGCTTCTCGCGCACCCGCACGTTGATCCGGATGGGGCTGCCCTCGAACCCGAACGTCTCCCGCAGCTTGCGCTCGAGGAAACGGCGATAGCCGGCCTCGAGGAAGCCGGTGGTGAAGAACACGAACGTCGGCGGACGCGCGGTCGCCTGCGTCACGAACAGGATGCGGGGCTGCTTACCGCCGCGCACCGGCGGCGGCGTCGCCGCCACCACCTCTTTCACAAAGGCGTTGAGGCGCCCGGTGGACACCCGGGTGTCCCACGACCGGAGCGCGGATTCCAGCGCGGGCACCAGCTTCTGCACCGCGCGACCGGTCATCGCGGAGATGTTGACGCGCTGCGCCCACTGCACCTGCACCAGCTCGCGGTCGATCTCCCGCTCCAACTGGTGACGCCGGTCCTCGTCGACCAGGTCCCACTTGTTGAACGCCAGCACGAGCGCCCGCCCCGCCTCGATCACCATCGACAGCACCCGCTGGTCCTGCTCGGTGAGCGGCTGCGAGGCGTCGATGAGCACGAGCACCACTTCGGCGAGGTCGATCGCACTCCGGGTGCGCACGGAGGCGTAGAACTCGTGGCCGCTGGCCTGGCCGACCTTGCGGCGCAGGCCCGCGGTGTCGACGAACCGCCACGGCTTGCCGTCGAGCTCGATCAGCTCGTCGACCGGGTCCACGGTGGTGCCGGCGACGTCGTGCACCACCGAACGTTGTTCTCCGGCAAGCCGGTTGAGCAGCGAGCTCTTGCCGACATTCGGCTTACCCACCAGCGCCACACGCCGCGGACCGCCGCCGGTGGACCGTGCCTCCGACACCGCCGGCAGCGCGGCGACGACGTCGTCGAGCAGATCGGCGACGCCGCGGCCGTGGATCGCGCTGACCGGATAGGGCTGCCCGACGCCCAGCGACCACAGCGCGGCGGCGTCGGCCTCGCCCTTCTCGCCGTCGACCTTGTTCGCCGCGAGGAACACCGGCTTCCCGGAGCGGCGCAGCAGCCGCGCGGCCGCCTCGTCGGGTGCCGTCGCCCCGGTGACCGAGTCGACCACCAGGATGATGGCGTCCGCGGTGCGCATCGCGATCGATGCCTGCTCGGCGACCAGCTGCTGCAGGCCCTGGGCGTCGGGCTCCCAGCCGCCGGTGTCCTGCACGACGAAGCGGCGGCCCGTCCACAGCGCGTCGTAGGAGATCCGGTCGCGGGTGACGCCGGGGACGTCCTGCACAACCGCTTCCCGCCGACCCAGAATGCGGTTCACCAGCGTCGACTTGCCGACATTGGGACGGCCGACGATCGCCACGACGGGCGGTGACCCGGTGTCCGCCTCGGCGATGCCGCCGTCGCCGTCGTCGCGGATCTCCCAGTCGCTTTCGTCGGCCCAGGTGCCGTCGGATTCGGTCATCGGGCCACCTCGGCGTGGCGCTGCACCAGGGTCAGCAGGTGCTCGACCACTTGCTGCTCGGTCATGTCGCTGGTGTCGATGACGACGGCGTCGTCGGCGGCACGCAGCGGGGACACTGCGCGCGAGGAGTCCAGGTGATCACGGCGCCGGACGTCGGCCAGCACCGTGTCATAGTCGTCGGGCAGCCCCGCCGCCACGTTCTGGGCGTTGCGGCGCTGCGCGCGCGTCTCGGCCGAGGCGGTCAGGAAGATCTTCAGGTCGGCGTCCGGCAACACGACGGTGCCGATGTCGCGGCCCTCCACGACGACACCGGTCTCACCGCCGGCCAGCTCGCGTTGGATCCCGACCAGCCTGGTGCGCACCGCGGGGATCGCCGACACCGCCGACACCGCGCGGGTCACCTCGTCGCCCCGGATCTCGGCCGACACGTCGTCGCCGGCGAGGTAGGCGCGCACGTCGTCGGGGTCGTACCCCACCGACAGCGGAACGTCGGCGGTGGCCGCCTCGACGGCGGCGGTGTCGGACGGGTCGACTCCCGCGCGCAGTACGGCCAGGGTGACGAGCCGGTACATCGCGCCGGTGTCGAGGTAGCGCGCGCCCAGGGCCCGGGCCAGCCCGCGCGACACCGACGACTTGCCGGTGCCCGCGGGTCCGTCGATCGCCACCACCACGGCGTCGCCGCTCATAGCCCCACCGCCTTGTACAGTTCGCCGATCTCCACCCGGTTGAGGGCGCGCAGGCTGCCGGGGCGCTGCTCCCCCAGCGACACCGCGCCGATGTCGGTGCGCACCAGGGAGAGCACCGGATAGCCGACCGCGTCGAGCAGCCGGCGGACGATGCGGTTGCGGCCCTCGTGCAGCGTCACCCGCACCAGCGAGCGGCCGGGGACGGCGTCGACGACGGCGAAATCGTCCACGGCGATGCGGCCGTCCTCCAGCTCGATGCCGCCCTTCAGCTTCTTGCCCAGGCCGCGCGCCACCATGCCGTTCACCTCGGCGAGGTACGTCTTCGGCATCTGGAAGGACGGGTGCATCAGGCGGTGTGCCAGCTCGCCGTCGTTGGTGAGCAGGATCAGTCCTTCGGTGTCGGCATCGAGGCGCCCGACGTGGAACAGGTTCTTGTTGCCGCGCACGCGGTGCTCGATCAGGTCGCCGATACAGGGGCGGCCGCGGTCGTCCGACATCGTCGACTGCATGCCCTTCGGTTTGTTGAGCGCCAGGTGCACCAACGTGTCGTCGACCAGGATGCGGGCGCCGTCGACGCGGATCACCGACTGCTGCGGGTCGACCCGCGTGCCCAGCTCGGTGACCACGTGCCCGTCCACCTCGACCCGGCCGTCGGTGATCATCCGTTCGGCGACCCGCCGCGACGCCACTCCGGCCTGCGACAGCACCTTCTGCAGTCGCACCCCGTCGGTGTCGTTCCCGGCGCCGGTCACGCGTCCTCCCGGTCCACGTCGTAGGTCAAGGCCGGCTCGGGGACCGCCGCCGGCCGCGTGCGCGCGAAGCGCGGTTCGCTGTCCAGGGAGTCGGCCAGGTCGTCGATGACGTCGACGTCGGGCAGCAGGGGCGCGATGTCGGGCAGATCGGCGAGCGACGACAGGCCCAGCCGCTCCAGGAACAGCTCGGTGGTCGCGAAAGTCGTTGCGCCGGTGTCGCTGTCGTTGCCGGCCTCCGTGATGAGCCCGCGCGCCAGAAGCGTCCGGATCACGGCGTCGCAGTTGACGCCGCGCACCGCGCTCACCCGCGCGCGGGTCACCGGCTGCCGGTAGGCCACCACGGCGAGCGTCTCCAGCGCCGCGCGGGTCAGCTTCGACCGGGCGCCGTCGAGCAACAGCCGCTCGACGTACGGCGCGTAGCGGGCACGGGTGTACATCCGCCACCCGCCGCCCGCCTCGCGCAGGTCGATGCCCGACTCGCGGGCGCGCAGCTCGTCGGCCATGAGCCGGAGTTTGGCCGCGACCCGGTAGGCGGGCTGTTCGGTCACCCCGGCGAGCGCGTCGACGGTGACCGGGGTGTCGACGACGAGGAGCAGGGCCTCGAGCACCGCGCCGAGCTCGTCGTCATCGATGTCAGGCGCGTCCTCGAGCTCGGGCGCGAGATCGAGACCTTGCTCTGGCCGATCGCGGACGTCGGACACTTCGGGATTCATGACTGCGGCACCGAGTTCTCGCTGGTCGGACGTTCTCCGGTCCACGAAACCTGGAGCACACCAAGTGGTTCTGACTGCTCGAATGCTACCGCCCGGGTCCGGTAGAGCTCCAACAGCGCCAGGAAGCGCCCGACGATCTCGATCGGGTGGGCACAGTCGGCGACGAGCTCGCCGAACGACGCCCAGCGACCCTGTCCCCGTCCTTCGAGCAGCGCCAGCAGTACCGCGGCCTGCTCGGGCACCGACACCATCGCGTCGTGGAGGTGGTCGACGTCCACGGTGGGCACCGGGCGGGGTCGCAACGCCGCCGCCGCGATCTCGGCGAACCGCGCAGGGTCGACGCCGAGCATGACCTCGGGAAGCAGCGACGAGTACCGCTCCTCCAGCGACACCGCCCGCGGATAGCTGCGCAGCGCCGCGGCTTCGAGTTCGGCGAACATCTCCGCGACGTGCTTGAACGCCCGGTATTGCAGCAGCCGCGCGAACAGCAGGTCCCGCACCTCCAGCAACGCCAGGTCCTCGTCGTCCTCGGTGTGCCCCGCGGGCAGCAGCCGCGCCGCCTTGAGGTCGAGCAGCGTGGCGGCGACGACGAGGAACGCCGTGGTCTCGTCGAGCTCGAGCTGGGCGCCGACGGCCTTCGTGTAGGCGATGAAGTCGTCGGTCACCTGGTGCAGCGCGACCTCGGTGACGTCGAGGCGGTGGGCGAAGATGAGCTGCAACAGCAGGTCGAACGGTCCCTCGAAGTTGGTCAGCCGGACCCGGAAGCCGCCTGGCGCGGTCACGATTCGAAGCGGTCGATGACCTCGCGGGCCAGGGAGCGGTAGGCCTGGGCGCCGCTCGACCGCGGCGCCCAGGTGGTGATGGGCTCGCCGGCGACGCTCGTCTCGGGGAACCGGACCGTGCGGGTGATGACGGTGTCGAACACGAGGTCGCCGAACCGCTCGAGCACACGGGCCATGACCTCGCGGGCGTTGACCGTGCGGGCGTCGAAGCGGGTGATGAGGATCCCGCTGATCGACAGCCGCGGATTGAGCCGGTCGTGCACCTTGTCCACGGTGTCGGTGAGCAACGCCAACCCGCGCAGCGAGAAGTACTCGCACTCCGTCGGGATGATGACCCCGTCGGAACAGGCCAGCCCGTTGACGGTGAGCAGTCCGAGCGACGGCTGGCAGTCGATGAGCACGTAGTCGTAGCGGTCGAGCACCGGGTGCAGCGCGCGGGCCAGCGTCTGCTCGCGGCCGACCTCGTTGACCAGCTGGATCTCGGCCGCCGACAGGTCGATGTTGCTGGGCACCAGGTCCAGGTTCTTCACCCGGGTGTGGATCAGCACCTCGTCGATGGACACCCGCGGCTCGACCAGCAGGTTGTGGACCGTGTGCTCCAGCTCGTAGTGCGGCACCCCCAGGCCCGCCGACAGCGCACCCTGCGGATCGAGGTCCACCAGGAGCACCCGCCGGCCGTACTCGGCGATGGCGGCACCCAGGTTGATCGTCGACGTCGTCTTGCCGACGCCGCCCTTCTGGTTGCACATTGCGAGAACGGTGGCGGGCCCGTGGCTGGTCTTCGGCGCAGGCTCCGGAATGGTCCGCGGTGCCCGCCCGGTCAGGCCCACACCGCCGGCGCCGTCGTCGGGTTCGTCGCTCACGACGCGCCCGCTGCGTCGGCGGCGGCGAAAGGCGTGGTCGCGGGCATCCCGGCGATTTTAGCGGCCTGACCGGCCAGATCGGTCAAGACCCGCGCGGCGGCTCACGGCGCGCTCAGAGGTGGGGCGGCGCGTAGCGCAGCACGGCGCCGATTCCGTCGCGCGGGCTGATCCGCTCGTCGGTGCGCACCAGGGACGCATCGGTCGCGACGGCCGCCATGGGGAGCGCCTCGTCGGCCCGCAGCGTCCGGGTCGGCGCGACGCCCTGCTCCGACAGCACGTTCTCGTTCGGTGCGATCGTCGTCAGGTCGTCGCCGGCGACCACGGTCGCGTCCCCGAGTTCGCCGATGATCAGCGTCTCGACGGCGCCCTGGCGCAGCGCCGCGCAGACGCCGTGCAGGCCCTCGGTCGCCAGCCCGGACTCCCGCCCGAGCTCCGCGGTGAACCGTTGGGCGGCGTCGTCCATCACGGCCAGCCGTCGCTTCAGGAATTCCTCGTGGATGGCGGCGGCGGCCTCCTCGTCGTGGTTGCCGCTGTTGCGGGCGCCGGCCTGCAGCGACACGGCGAGCTTCGACACCCGCTCGGGCAGCTCCGCCAGCAGGTCCGACCGCGAGCTGACCTCGCCGATGACGAACACCACCTCGATGTTCGACTCGTCGACGAGCGCGGCGATCCGGTCGACCACCACGCGGATGTTCTTGCGGCTCGCTTCGTCGCTGCGCCGCTGCGGGTCGCCGTAACCGGGTGTCTCCGCCGAGGACGCGTGGTGTACCGGGTGGCCGCCGCCGTCGACGGTCTCCTTGTCCGTGCGGCCGCCGCGATGGATCGTGAGGTCGGCGCCGGCATGGTCGACGGCCACCGTGAGGTAGTCGATGTGCTGCACACCGTGCTCGACGATCGGCACCAGATACGGCAGGTCCGAGACGCGCACCACGGTTGCCGGCGCCGGACGGATCAGGTGCTCGTTGAGCAGCACGCCGCGCGGACCGGCCACCAGGCCGCGCCCGCTTCGGCCCACGGCCGGGCGGGCGTCCAGGATCGCGCGCTCGAGGTCGGAGACGATCTCGGGTGCGGCGCCCTGCTCCTCCAGTTGCTCGCGCAGACCGCGCCACTTCAGCTCCCGCTGTGCGGCGGCGTCCTCGGTGTCGTGCGAGTCGTCGAAGTAGACCGACGCGAAGGGGCCGTCCGTGTCGAGCAGGTGGCGGAAACGGTCAGCGTGCATGAATCCTCCTGTGCTGGGGTCCGTCCATCAATGCGCTCCCCTTGGGTGCCCTCGCAGCCCGGCGGCAAACCGGCCGGTGACTGTGGACCAGCTGTCAACGGGCGCGCGGATGCGCTCCGGCCCACACTTCCCGCAACGCCGAGACGGTCACCAGGGTGTAGATCTGCGTGGTGGTGACCGACGCATGGCCCAGCAATTCCTGCACCACGCGGACGTCGGCGCCGCCGTCGAGCAGGTGGGTCGCGAACGAGTGCCGCAGCGTGTGCGGGGAGACGGTCGCGGTCAGCCCGGCGCGTTGCGCGGCGTCCTGCAACACCTGCCAGGCACTCTGGCGTGACAGCCGCCCGCCGCGGGCGTTGAGGAAGATGGCCGGCAGGCCGCGACCCCGCCGCGCCAGCTCCGGTCGGCCCCGCACCAGGTAGGCGTCGAGCGCGTCGACGGCGGGCCGTCCGACCGGGACGAGCCGCTGCTTGCCGCCCTTGCCGCGCAGCAGCATCGACCGCGCCTCGGTGTCCACGTCGTCGACGTCGGCGCCGACGGCCTCGGAGATCCGGGCGCCCGTGGAGTACAGCAACTCCAGCAGCGCGCGGTTGCGCAGCGCCAGCGGTCCGTCGCCGGGAGAGTCGCCGCCGGCGCCGTCGAGCAGCGCGAGGACCTGGTCGACGGTCAGGCTCTTGGGCAGCCGCCTGCTCGGCATCGGGGGTTTCACCGCCGCCGCGACGTCGGCCGTCGTCAAGCCCTCCGCCGCGGCGAAGCGGTGCAGCCCGCGCACGGCGATGACGGCCCGCGCCGCCGACCCCGCCGACAGCGGTGGGGTGTCCGTCTCGGGGTCGCCGCGGCGCAGCGCCAGCAGGAAGTCGGTGACGTCGGCCTCGGTCACCGCCGACAGGTCGTCGACGCCGCGAGCGAGCAGGAAGTCGTGGTAGCGGCGCAGGTCGCGCCGGTAGGAGCGCAGGGTGTTGAGGGCCACTCCGCGCTCGATGGTCAGATGATCGAGGTAGCCCGTGAGCTGGTCGTCGAGCAGCGGCGCGACGGTGGTCACGGCCGGTTCCGCCGGGCCGCGAACGCCGTCGGCCGGTCGGTCCAGACTGCGTCGACCGGGCGCGCCTCGTAGCTCCCGTCGCGCAGCACGCGGTAGGCGAGCAGGCCGGCGACGGCGATGGAGTTGCAGATCTCACCGCGCAACGCCATGGCGACCGCATCGTCGAGGGCGAACCACTCCAGCCGCAGGTCGGCTTCCTCGTCGTGGGCCTGCGGCCGGTCGACGCGGCGCAGCCCGGTGGCCAGGTAAACGCGGACACTCTCGTCGCTGAAACCGGGCGCCGAGTCGAGGTCGACGAGCACCTGCCAGTGCTCGGCGGCGAGGCCGGCCTCCTCGACCAGTTCGCGGGCGGCGCTGACGTGCGGCTCTTCGCCCGGCGCGTCGAGCAGGCCGGCGGGCAGCTCCCACAGCCGCCGCCGGAACGGATGCCGGTACTGGTAGACCAGCGCGACGCGGCCGTCCTCGTCGGCGGCGACCACGGCGACGGCGCCGTAGTGCTCGACCACTTCGCGACGGGCGGTGCGGCCGCCGGGCATGCGGACCTCGTCGGCGCGCAGCGCGAAGATCTTTCCGGTGTAAAGGGTTTCGGAGTCGACGACCGCGAAGTCGTGGTCAGCCACGGGCGGCCGGTTCGGACATCCGGTGTTCGACCGCCTGGTGCTCGGTTCCGTTGGCCCGGTGCTCGTGGTGCTCCGGGATCTCCACCGGCAGGCGTTCGGCCGCCTTGTAGTCGAGCGCCGCGGCGACGAACGCGACGAACAGCGGATGCGGCCGGGTCGGTCGGCTCTTCAGCTCGGGGTGCGCCTGCGTGCCGACGATGAAGGGGTGCTGGTCGGGCGGGTACTCGACGAACTCGACGAGATGCCCGTCCGGCGAGGTGCCGGAGAAGCGCAGCCCGCTCGCGGCGATCCGGTCCCGATAGGCGTTGTTCACCTCGTAGCGGTGCCGGTGCCGCTCCGACACCTCCGTGCTCTGGTAGGCCTGCGCCACCAGCGAATCGGGTGCCAGCACGGCGGGATAGGCGCCCAGCCGCATGCTGCCCCCGAGATCGGCTGCGCCGGCGACGACGTCCTGCTGGTCCGCCATCGTCGAGATCACCGGATCCGGGGTGTCCGGGTCGAACTCGGCGGAGCTCGCCGCGCTCAGGCCCACCGACCGGGCGGCCTCGATGACGATGCACTGCAGCCCGAGGCACAGACCCAGGACGGGCAGGTTGCGGGCGCGCGCATACCGGATCGCGCCGATCTTGCCCTCGATGCCGCGGATGCCGAAACCGCCGGGGATGAGGATGCCGTCGACGTCGGCCAGGGCGGCCGCGGCGCCGCTGTCCAGCTCGCAGTCGTCGGAGGCCACCCACCGCATCTCGACCCGCGCGCGGTGTGCGAAGCCCCCGGCGCGCAGCGCCTCACTCACCGAGAGGTAGGCGTCGGACAGGTCGATGTACTTGCCCACCAACGCAATACGCACGGTCTCGTGCGGCTCGTGCACGCGGCGCAACAGGTCGTCCCACACCGTCCAGTCGACGTCGCGAAACGGCAGGCTGAGTCGCCGGACCACGTAGGCGTCGAGCTCCTCACGGTGCAGCACCTTCGGGATGTCGTAGATCGACGGCGCGTCGGGCGTCGAGATGACGCCGTCGACGTCGACGTCGCACATCAGCGCGATCTTGTCCTTGAGCGGCTCCGGCACGTCGCGGTCGCAGCGCAGGATCAGCGCGTCGGGCGTGATGCCGATGCTGCGCAGCGCGGCCACCGAGTGTTGGGTGGGTTTCGTCTTCAGCTCGCCCGACGGCGCGAGATAGGGCACCAGCGACACGTGCAGGAAGAAGCAGTTCTCGCGGCCCACCTCGTGGCGGACCTGGCGGGCCGCCTCGAGGAACGGCAGGGATTCGATGTCGCCGACCGTGCCGCCGATCTCGGTGATGACGACGTCGGGCCGGTTGCCGTCGGCGTCGGGCTCGGCCATCGCCAGGACGCGCCGCTTGATCTCGTCGGTGATGTGCGGGATGACCTGCACGGTGTCGCCGAGGTATTCGCCGCGCCGCTCCTTGGCGATGACGGTCGAGTACACCTGGCCGGTGGTCACGTTCGCGAAGCCGGACAGATCGCGGTCGAGAAACCGTTCGTAGTGGCCGACGTCGAGATCGGTCTCCGCGCCGTCCTCGGTCACGAACACCTCACCGTGCTGGAACGGGTTCATGGTGCCCGGATCGACGTTGAGGTACGGGTCGAGCTTCTGCATCGTCACCTGCAGGCCCCGGGCGGTGAGCAACTGTCCGAGGCTCGAGGCCGTCAGCCCCTTGCCGAGCGAGGACGCCACGCCGCCGCTGACGAAGATGTGCTTCGTGGCGGTCTGTGGATGCTTGCGTAGAACGGGCAACAGCCACCTCCGTGACGACGGCGAACCGAGTTCGTACCCGGTTGGGGGCCTGCCGACCCACGGAATCTCACCCTAACAGCGACACCGACAAGCCGCGGCGGACACGCGGTGCAGCCGTGTCACTCCGGGACGGTGACCGCGGCGGCGCCCTGGCCGGTGCCGTACTGCGCGGGTGGGGTGCCGTCGAGCAGCTGCCGCAGCGCCAGCACCGCGGTGATCCGGCCGGACTCGACGTCGCCGTTGTCGACGGTGCTGACCGAGCCTGCCAGCGACGGGTCAGACCTGGTCACCGCGACCGCCGCGGTCCCCGTCGCACAGCCTTGCGTGCCGAGCACCAGCGTGCCGCTGCCGTGCGGCGCGAGCGCCGCGGCGAACCTCGCGACCGTCGACCCCTGGTTGCCGGCCTCGGCGCCGAGCCCGCCGCCGGTGACCACCAGCGCCAGGTCCGCCGGCTCGACGCCGCCGTCCGGATAGGAGACGAACCCGGTCTCGCGCAGCGCGGCGAGCACGGTGTCACGCTGCGCGGGGTCCACCGGCGGCGCGGGCCGGCGCGGGCGCTGCAGTGCGATCCCCAGCAGGTCGCCGGCCTGGGAGCCCTGGTCGACGAGCGTCGCGTTGCGCGACGTCCCCGCCGGCAGCACTGACGACGCCACCACCGACCGCAGCTTCTCGGCGGTGTTGGCGTCGACGAACTGCTCGGTGAGCGCCACGGTGCCGGTGACGCGTCCGCCCGCATCGCCTACCAACGTCGTCATCCTGTCGACGACGTCCGTCGACGCATCCGGCGTGGTGAACAGCAGCACCGTCTTGTCGGCCAGCGCGCCGCGCACCATGCGGCCGGCCATCACGGTGTCGAAATCGCTTGCCGCGGCGAGCCGTTCGTTCAGCGCGTTGTTGCGGTCGGTGAGCTCGCCGATCTGGTGCTGTAGGTCGCGCTTGTCGTTCCGCAGCCCGGCCAGCAGGGTGTCCGATAGCAGGCCCGAGCCCAGGACAACGCCGATCGCCAGTGCCAGGAAGACCGCGGCCAGTGAGATCGCATGGTGCCGAAGGGTGATCACGGGTTGTCGTCCCTCCGCCGGTCAGGTGACCAGACCCTGCACCCACACCGAGATGCGGGTCCAATAGGTGCTCAGCCAGGCGAGGACGGCGTGGTCGGTCTCCGACACCCACAGCGCTGCGATGACGGCGATCAGCATGGCGAGCACCAGCAGCGCGATCGCGCCGCCGGAGATCCGGCTGTGGTACAGCGTGGCCACCGCCTTGGCGTCGACGAGCTTCTCGCCCACCTTGAGGCGCGTGAGGAAGGTCGACGGCAGGCTCGCCTGCCGGCCGCGGTCGAAGAACTCTTCGAGGGTGGCGGTCTGGCCGGCGGTGACGATGAGCGCCGCGCCGTGGTGGTCGGCGAGCAGCAGCGCCAGGTCGGCGGCGGAGCCGGCGGCCGGGAACGTCATCGCTCCCACCCCGAGGTCCTGGATGCGCTCCAGCCCCGGCGCGTGGCCGTCGGCGTCGGCGGGCAGCACCACCTGCGCGCCGGATTTGAGCACCTCGGTGCTCAGCTGCTCGGGGTCGCCGACGATGAGCTGCGGGCGATAGCCGTGTTTGCGCAGGATGTCCGCGCCGGTGCCTGCTCCGATGAGCACCGGCTGGTATTCCTTGATGAACGGCTTGAGGCTGCGCAGGTCGTCCTCGGCGCGGGGCTCGTCGGCGACCACGAGGACGTGGCGCCGGTTGAGGTCGACGTCGACGTCCGGGATGCCGATGCCGTCGACCAAAAGCGGGCTCTCGCTGCGGATGAACTCGATGGTGTTGCCGGCAAACGCCTCGAGGTGCGCCACCAGCCCACTCTTCGCCTCGTGCATCAGCTCGGCGATGTCGGCGTCGCTGCGTTCGACGCCGTGGACCAGTCGCCGGTCACCGGAGTACACGCCGCCGTTGTGCAGGCGGATCCGCGCGCCGTCCTTGACCTTCTTGAAGGTCTCGGCTCCGGTGTCGTCGATCAGCGCGATCCCGTTGGCGACCAGCACCTCCGGGCCGAGGTTCGGGTACCGGCCCGAGATCGACGGTGACGCGTTGACCACGGCGGCGACCCCGGAGTCGACCAGCACGTCGGCCGTCACCCGGTCGAGGTCGAGGATGTCCAGCACCGCGATGTCACCGGGGCCGACCCGCCGGAGCAGCCGTTCGATGTCGCGGTCGACGCGGGCGGTGCCGGTGAGGCCGGGTCGCGAGCTGGTATTGCGGGACAGCAGCGCTGACATCTTCATGGAAGGGGATTTTTGCGTCGAATCGCGACGACGCGCGGGAGGCGCGCCGTAACACGTGCCACAACAGTCACAGCTGCAACAGCCGGCTCGTCAGCTCTCGGAGCGGTCCGCCGCGGCGGCCGCGAGCAATTCGCGGGCGTGGGCCCGGCCGCTGTCGGTGTCGCCGAGACCCGCCAGCATCCGCGCGAGTTCCGCCACACGGTCGTCGTCGTCGAGTCGGCGGACCACGCTCGTCCGGCCGGAACTCTCCACCACCAGGTGCACGTCGGCGAACGCCGCGACCTGCGGCAGGTGGGTGACGACGATGACCTGGTGGGTGCGCGCCAGACGCGCCAACCGGCGACCGATCTGCACCGCTGCGCGCCCACCGACGCCCGCGTCGACCTCGTCGAACACCATCGTCGTGCCCTCGTCCGACGCGGCCAGCACCACCTCGAGCGCCAACATCACCCGGCTGAGCTCACCGCCGGACGCGCTCTTGTGCAGCGGCAACACATCGGTGCCGCGGTGTGCGGCGAAGCCGAACTCCACGACGTCGGCGCCATCCGGACCGGCGTGCACCAATTGTTCGGACGCCAAGGGCAGCGCGGCGGCGTCGTCGGGGCGGGCCGGCTGCGGCGCCACCGAAACGGTGAATGCGGCGTCCGTCATCGCGAGGCCGGCCAACTCCGCGGTGACCGCCTTCGCGAGCCCCTTGGCGGCGCGGGTGCGAACCTTCGTCAGTTCCGTCGCGGCCGCGGCGACCTCGCGGCCGAGTTCGGCGACCTGCCGATCGAGCCCGGCCAGCGCCTCCTCCGAGACGTCGAGCGTCAGCAGCCGGTCGCGGGCCTGCGAAGCCCACCGCAGCACCCCGTCGACGTCGGCGGCGTACTTGCGGGTCAGCGCCCGCAGCTGGCCTTGCCGAGCAAGCTTGGTCTCCAGCGCGCTCGCGTCACCGGGCAGCTCCGCCAGGAACCCGGTGAGCTCGGTGGCCACGTCGGACACCGATGTCAGTGCCTCGTCGAGCTGGGTCGCCAGCGCGGACAGGGCGGCGTCGTCGCTGCTCTGCAGCAGCTGCAGCGCCGCCCCGAGCCGCATGGTGGCAGCACCCTCGTCGCCGTCGTCGACGCCGACCAGGGCCGCCCGCGCATGCTGAGCGGCCTCGCGCAGCGCGTCGAGCTCCGACAGTCGGCGGATCTCGGCCACCAGCGCCTCGTCCTCGCCCGGCAGCGGGTCGACGGCACTGATCTCGTCCAACGCGAACTTCAGGTTGTCGGCCTCCTGCGCCAGTTCACGGGCGCGGACGGTGCGTTCGGCGAGGTCGCGCCGGGCCTGCAGCCACGCCTGGCGGGCCGTGCGGTAGCGCTCGAGCTTCGAGGCGGCGCCGGCGTACCGGTCCAGCGCGGCCCGCTGCTCGTCGGGTCGCATGAGGCGCAGCTGGTCGTTCTGTCCGTGCAAGGTCAACAATTCGGCGGTGAACGCCGACAGCGAGCGCGCCGGCACGCTGCGACCGCCGAGGTAGGCCCGCGACGGGCCGTCGCGGCTGACCGACCGCGCGGCGATCACGCTGCCGTCGTCGTCCCGCACCGCGCCGCACGACTCGAGGAGCTCCGACACGGCGGCTTCGGCGGCCGCGCCCAGCTCGGCCGTGGTGAACCGACCCTCCACGACCGCTCGGTCGGCGCCCGAGCGCACCCTGGTGGCGTCGGCGCGGGCGCCGCCCAGCAGGTGCAGGCCCGTCACCACCATGGTCTTGCCGGTGCCGGTCTCGCCGGTCAGCACCGTGAAACCGCGACCGAACTCGGCCGTCGCCGCGGTGATCGCGCCGAGTGATTCGATGCGGATCTCGGAGAGCACGTCAGTCGCCCGCCCGCTTGGGGCCCCGCCATCCCGTCACCGGCAGCCGGAATTTGCGGACGACGCGGTCGGTGAAGGGTGCGCTGTCGAGGCGGACCCAGCGCACCGGCACGTCGCATCGCACCACCTGCAGTCGGCCGCCGGACGGCACCACCATCTCGCGGCGGCCGTCGCAGAACACCAGCGCGTCGTGCCCGCCCGCCTCCACCTCGATCGCGATGCAGGCGTCCGGGCTGGTGACCATCGGACGGGCGAACAGCGCGTGCGCGTTGTTGGGCACCACCAGGATGGCTTCCAGGTCGGGCCACAGCACCGGTCCCCCGGCCGAGAACGCGTAGGCCGTGGAACCGGTCGGGGACGACACGAGCACACCGTCGCAGCCGAACGCCGACACCGGCCTGCCGTCGATCTCGATGACCACCCCGAGCACACCGAGCCGCGGCCCCTTCTCGAGCGACGCCTCGTTCAGCGCCCAGCCGTGGCTCACCACCCGCCCGTCGACGTGCACGGAGATGTCGAGCGTCATCCTGTCCTCGACGCGGTAATCGCGCGCCACGATCCGCTCGAGCACGTCGTCGATGGCGTCGGCCTCCGCTTCGGCCAGGAAGCCGATGCGGCCGAGGTTCACACCGAGCACCGGGATGTCGGCGTTGCGCGCCAGTTCGGCGGCCCGCAGGAAAGTGCCGTCACCGCCGAGCACCAGCACCAGTTCGCAGCCGACGGCCGCCTCGCCGGTGGGGTCGACGACCTCGACGCTCTCCATGCCCCACAGCGGATGCGTCGCCGGCGGGGCGGCCTTGCGATCCACGGACTCGGCGCTGAGCAGCCGCAGCGCGATGCCGTGATCGGTCAGCGTCTTGTGCACGCGGCGCGCGGTCTCTGCGGCCTCGTCGCGACCGGTGTGCACGACCAGCAGGATCTTGCGGTCGACGGTCACTGCGGCCCCTGGGCCACGGCGCGGTCGATGGCCTCGTCGAGGTCGGCGTCCCGCAGCGGCCGATCGGTGTCGGCCCGCAGCCGCAGGAAGTACTCGACGTTGCCCGACGGGCCGGGCAGCGGGCTCGCCGTGACCGCCACGGTGTGCCAGCCGAGGTCGGCCGCCCGCCGCGAG
Organism: Mycobacterium sp. MYCO198283; assembly: GCF_021213805.1. Taxonomy (GTDB): domain Bacteria; phylum Actinomycetota; class Actinomycetes; order Mycobacteriales; family Mycobacteriaceae; genus Mycobacterium. The sequence continues at coordinate 4,159 of NZ_JAJQJI010000006.1, read as the reverse complement.
ACGGCGCGGACGGCGTCGGCCCGCGACCGCGGATCCGACACCACACCTCCGGCGCCGACCAGCTCGCGGCCCACCTCGAATTGCGGCTTCACCATGGGAACGATATCGGCGTCGGGTGACACGCAGGTCACCAGCGCCGGCAGCACCGTCGCCAGGGAGATGAAGGACAGGTCGGCGACCACGCCGTCGACGGGCCCGCCGATGCGGTCCGCCGTCAGCTCCCGGACGTTCGTTCGCTCCATCACCGCGACCCGGGCGTCGGAGCGGAGCCGCCAGGCCAGTTGCCCGTAGCCGACGTCGACGGCCACCACCTGGCGGGCGCCGCGCGACAGCAGCACCTCGGTGAAGCCGCCGGTCGAGGCGCCGGCGTCCAGCCAGCGGCGACCGCTCACCGCGACGTCGCCGAAGGCGTCGAGCGCGCCGAGCAGCTTGTGCGCGCCGCGGGACACCCAGCGGTGCTCCCCGGCATCGGCGACGGTGAGTGACGCGGTCGTCGACACCGCCGTCGCGGGCTTGACCGCCCGGATACCGTCGATGGTGACCAGACCGGCGCCGATCAGCTCGGCCGCCTGCTGCCGCGAGCGGGCCAGGCCCCGCCTCACGAGCTCGGCGTCAACCCGTGCGCGACGAGCCACCGCGCATCAGCCCTTCGCCACCGATTCCAGGGCCGCGACCAGCGTGTCGTGCGCCCGCTCGAGGCGGGTGGCCAGGTCGTCGAGGTCCACCGCGGCGCCGTCGGCGGCGGACACGTCGGGCAGCTCGGCGAGCTGGGCGGCGATGTCGGCACGGATGCGTTCGGGATCCCCGGTCATGATGTCTGCCACGCTAACCGATGGCGGTCACGCCAGCCCGACGGCGACGAGGGCCTGCTGGGCGCGGTCGTCGGCGGCGACGATACGTCCGCGCTCGAGTCCGGACGACCAGACCGCGTGGGCCAGCGCCCGCAGCGCCGCCATCGGATCCTCCCCGGCGATCGTCGTGAGCGTCACGGTGTCCCCGTCGACGGTGACCGAGTACTGGTCGTTCGGGCCGACGCGCACCGCAGCCGCCTCCTCGTTGAGTCCGCGCAGGTCCGCCGCGAGATAGGTCGGGCGTTCGTCGGGCGCTGCCCACACGGTCTCGGCAGCAGTGCTCACACCGGTGAGCACCATCAGGCTCGGCAGGCCGGCGGCGCAGGCACCGGCGAGGTCGGTGTCGAGCCGATCGCCGACCACCAGCGGTGACGTGGCGCCGACCCGGGCGGCGGCGTTGGTCAACAGCGCCGGCGCGGGTTTGCCGGCGATCTGCGGAGCCCGGCCGGTCGCCGCGCGCAGGGCCGCGACCATCGCGCCGTTGCCCGGTAGCAGACCTCGCTCGGTCGGCAGGGTGACGTCGACGTTGGCGGCCATCCACAGCGCGCCGTCGCCGATGGCCAGCGCCGCCTCGGCGAGGTTCCACCACGCGGTGTCCGGGGAATGTCCCTGCACCACCGCGACCGGTTGCTCGTCGTGCCGGCGTACCGGCAGCAGGCCGACGCCCTCGATCTCGCCGGCGAGCGCGTCGGTGCCGACGACGAGCACCCGGGCACCAGCGGGCAACTGTTCGGCCAACAGCGCCGCGGCGGCCTGCGCGCTGGTCACCACGTCGTCGCCGGACGCGGTGAACCCGAGCTCGCGCAGATGGGCGGCCACCTGCAGAGCGGTGCGGGAAGCGTTGTTGGTGACGAACAGGACGCGGGGTCCGGCGAGCGCGTCCAACGTCTCGCGGGCCCCGGCGGTGGGCTCGGCGCCCCGGTAGACGGTGCCGTCGAGGTCGAGGAGCAGACAGTCGTGCTGCTGGGCGAGGGTCGGCATCAGGCGAGCTCGGCGACCCGGTCCTCGGCGTCGGTGACGCCGTCGACGTCGGCGGCCGCCGCCTTGAGGAACCATTGCAGCGCTTCGTCGCGCCGGCCGAGGGCGAGCAGGGTGTCGGCGTAGGCGTAGGTGAGGCGCGCGGCGGTCGAACCCGTGCGCTGCGGATCCGGCGGAGGTGACAGCACGGCGAGCGCCTGTTCGAGCTGACCGAGGTCCATGCGGGCGCCTGCCGCCACGATCCGCAGCTCATCGGCGTCGTCGCCGGTCAGCTCGGCGGCGTCCGGGCCGCGGGTGAGCTCCAGCGCCCGCTCGGGGCGGCCGATGCCGCGCTCGCAGTCGGCGATCAGCGGAAGCAGCACCGATTTGCTGCCCATCCGGCGGGCAGCGCGCAACTCCGCGAGCGCCTGCTGCCAGTCGCCGCAGCGGTAGGCGGCGATGCCAACCGCCTCGCGGACCGCCGCAATCCGACCGGAACGGCCGCGGGCCGCGCGGGCGTGCGCCAGGGCAGCTTCGGGGTCCTCGTCGATCAGCGCGCCGGCCGCCACGAGATGCCGCGCAACGATGTCGGCGTTCACCTTGTCCAGGGTGGTGAGCTCACGGCGCACGTCCGGCGACAGCTGGCGCGCGTCGACGTCGGCCGGCAGCGGCGGCTCGTCGGGGCGTGCGTCGCTGCGCGGCGCGGCGCCCCGGGGCTGGGCGGGACGGGCGCGGCCGGGTCCGGACGAATGACGGACACCACCGCGCCGATTGTCCTGACTCACTCGATGATTCTCCGTAGCGGATGTGGGGAGCCGGGCTCCGCCGAGGTGCGGCCCCGCCCAATGTATCCCACCGGTCCCGTCGGCAACGAATTGCGAAGGCCGCCGACGGGCGATGTGGTAGACACGGCGAATGGTCGACGCAGCAACACAACGAACCTTTGCTGGGAGCATCGGAGCACCACTGCTGAGCGGAGGTGCCGTCTTGGTTTCCGTCGGCATCGTCGCTGCCAATGCGATTATCGCGACAGCCGGCGGGAATGATCAGCGGGATTTTCACTGGGTCACTGTTCGTGCGATGCGCGAAGCCTTTCCGGCGATCGACGTGGTCCACGTACAGACGGCCACCGCACCGCTCTACCACCTGGTGACCGCGGCGTTGTCCGAATCACTGGGGCTCGGCCAGGCCGGCACCGAAGTGACCGGCGGCACGTTCGCCGCGGTGCTCGCCGCCGTCGTCGTGTGGTTCGCCGGCACGGTGGCGCGCGGCTGGTGCCGGGCGCTGGCGGTGTTGCCGCTGCTGCTGTCGCCGTACTTCTGGGAGTCGGCGCTGTGGATGCTCAACGACGCGGCGGCGCTGCTGTTCGGATTCGGGGCGCTCGCCGTTGTGCTGCGCCGACCCGATGGGCGCACCGCCCAGCTGGTCGTCGGAATGCTGCTCGCCGCGGCCGTGGCGACCCGGCAGACCTACGTATGGGCGGTGGTGCCGGCCATGGCCGCGGTGCTCCTCGCGAACCGGCACCGGCCGCAGGCACAGCTGGCAGCCATCGGCTGTCGCGTCGCGGTACCGCCACTTCTGGTGCTCACCGCGCTGGTGGTGCTGTGGCACGGCTTCGTGCCGCCGTTCTTCCACGAGATCAACGCCGCGACCCGCAGCTGGGTCTCGCTGTCCTACTGCTTCGCCGTGGCCGCGATGTTCTTGACGCCGGTGCTGCTGTGCGTCGAGCAGCGCAGGTCCGTGCCGCGCGTCGTCGCCGTCGCCGCCGTGGGCCTGGCGGTGCTTCCCGCGCTGATCTTCTCCAGCACGGCAACGGTCTCGCCGGACGACACCCGACGTGGCGGCCTGATCTGGGGTCTGGTGGCGCACGGCCCGGCGGTGGGCGGCCGCTCGCTCGTACTGGTCGCGCTCGCCGGGACGGGTGCTTATGTGACGTGCCGGCTCGCCGCCCAGCTGTCGCCGCCCTGCGCGGTCGTCGCGACGACTGGCCTGTGTGCCCTTGCGGTGGTGCTGAGCGCCGGCGGCCAGCTCTACCAGAAATACTTCGAACTCCCCATCGCCGCTCTCGCCGTCTTCGCCGTGTGCGACGCACTGTCGGCCGGCACCGTGACACGGCGCTGGCCGCTTTGTCTTCTCGTCGCCGTGCAGGCGATGCTGACCATCGGAATTGTCATCCGACCGATCGTCTCGGCATTGTCGGGCTGAGCATTCGACCGCGGTGAAAAGGACCGAACACGAAAATTGCCCCCCACGTGCGTGGGGGGCAATTTCCGATGTGTGTTCGGCGGTGTCCTACTTTTCCGCCCGGGTGGGCAGTATCATCGGCGCTGGCAGGCTTAGCTTCCGGGTTC
>NZ_JAJQJI010000005.1 GCF_021213805.1 Mycobacterium sp. MYCO198283 | reverse complement strand
CCGCCGCCGCGCCCGCCCCACCGGCCACCGCCGCGCGCGCTGCCGGCCGGCCGGCGCCGCACCGAGCTCAGCGACGCGGCCGTCGTCTCCCGGTCCTGGGGCATCGCGTTCGCGACGCTGATCAGCCGCATCACCGGGTTCTTCCGCATCGTCTTGCTCGCCGCGATCCTCGGCGCGGCGCTGTCGAGCGCGTTTTCGGTCGCCAACCAGCTGCCGAACCTCATCGCGGCGCTGGTGCTGGAGGCGACGTTCACCGCAATCTTCGTGCCGGTGCTGGCGCGGGCCGAGCGCGAAGACCCCGACCGCGGCGAGGCGTTCGTGCGGCGGCTGGTGACGCTGGCGACCGCGCTGCTGCTCGTCGCGACCGCGCTGTCGGTGGCGCTGACGCCGCTCTTGGTGCGGCTGATGCTCGGCGACGACCCGCGGGTGAACCAACCGCTCACCGTCGCCTTCGCCTACCTGCTGGTGCCGCAGGTGCTGTTCTACGGGCTGTCGAGCGTCTTCATGGCACTGCTCAACAACCGCAACGTGTTCGGCGCGCCGGCGTGGGCGCCCGTCGTCAACAACGTCGTCGCGATCGCCACGCTCGGCGTCTACCTGCTGGTGCCCGGCGAGCTGTCGATCGACCCGGTCGAGATGGGCAACGCGAAGTTGCTGGTGCTCGGCATCGGCACCACGCTCGGGGTGGCGGCCCAGTGCGCGGTGCTGCTGGTCACGATCGTCCGCCAACGCATCAGCCTGCGCCCGCTGTGGGGGCTCGACGACCGGCTCAAACAGTTCGGCGCCATGGCCGCTGCGATGGTGCTCTACGTGCTGATCAGCCAGCTCGGGCTGGTGGTGGGCAACCAGATCGCCAGCACGGCCGCCGCGTCGGGACCGGCGATCTACAACTACACCTGGATGGTCCTGATGCTGCCGTTCGGGCTGATCGGGGTCACGGTCCTCACCGTGGTGATGCCCCGGCTGTCCCGCAACGCCGCCAACAACGACACCGCCGGGGTGCTGGGCGACCTGTCGCTGGCGACGCGGCTCACCATGGTGACGCTCATCCCGATCGTCGCGTTCATGACGGTCGGCGGCCCGGCCATCGGCAGCGCGCTCTTCGCCTACGGCAACTTCGGCGACACGGACGCGGGCTACCTCGGCGCCGCGATCGCCCTGTCGTCCTTCACGCTGATCCCGTACGCGCTCGTGCTGCTGCAACTGCGCGTGTTCTACGCCCGCCACGAGCCGTGGACACCGATCCTCATCATCATCGCGATCACCGCGGTCAAGATCGCGACCTCGTTGCTCGCTCCGCACGTCGCCAGCGACCCGCAGCTGGTGGCCGCCTACCTGGGCATGGCCAACGGGCTCGGCTTCCTGACCGGCGCGACGATCGGCTACGTGCTGCTGCGACGGGCGCTGAAACCGCCGAACGGGCAGCTGGTGAACGTCGAGGTGCTCCGGACGATCCTGGTGACGGTCGCCTCGTCGCTGCTCGCGGGGCTGGTCGCCTACGTCGTCGACCGCGCCGCCGGAATGGACACGCTGACCGCGGTGGCCGGCGGGGCGGGCTCGTTGCTGCGCCTGCTGTTGCTGGGCCTCATCATGGTGCCGATCGTGGTCGGGGTGCTGCTGGCCGCGAAGGTGCCCGAGGCGCAGGCTGCGCTGGCCGCCGTCCGCCGGCGGCTCCCCGGCCGCGCCACATCCATGGGCGGCTCCGCCGCCGGCCCGAATCGCGCGGCCGACCAGCCACGACGGAACGCCGCTGTCCCGTACGCTGGTGCGCGGTACTCGGCCGCGGCGACTCGGGGATCGACGCGGGGGTCCGGCGGGCGCGTGCGCCCGATGCCAGGAGCTGGGGGACCCAGGTTGCCGGAAGGAGTGGGCGTGACCGACGATTCGCCGGGTAATGCCGCCACTGATGCATCGTCTCGGGCGCCCGCCGCCGACGAGTTCCAGCCCGACGTGGTCGAGGACGCTCCCACCGAGATCGTGTCGGCGCCGCCGCGGCGCGGGCCGGGGGACTTCGCCGGTGACCCGACCCGCGAACCGCTCGCCTTCGAGGCCCCACAGTCGTCCACCAACTCCACCCGCGGCGAGACCGACGTCCACCTGATCCCTGGCGCCACCGTCGCCGACGGCCGCTACCGGTTGCTGGTCTTCCACGGCGGACCGTCCGCGCTGCAGTTCTGGCAGGCCCTCGACACCGCGCTCGACCGGCAGGTGGCGCTGACGTTCGTCGACCCCGACGGGCTGCTCACCGACGAGCAGGTGGACCGGACCCTCGAGCGGACGCTGCTGCTGAGCCGGATCGACCGGCCGGGCGTCGCGCGGGTGCTCGACGTGGTGCGCACCGACTGGGGCGGGCTCGTGGTGTCGGAGTGGATCCGCGGCGGTTCGCTGCAGGAGGTCGCCGACACCGCACCGTCGCCGATCGGCGGCGCCCGCGCCGTGCAGTCCCTGGCCGCCGCCGCCGAGGCCGCGCACGAGATCGGTGTCGCGCTGTCGCTGGACCACCCCGCCCGCATCCGCGTGAGCATCGAAGGTGATGTGGCGCTGGCCTTCCCGGCGACGCTGCCCGACGCCACGCCCGAAGACGACATCCGCGGTGTCGGCGCCGCCCTCTACGCGCTGCTGGTCAACCGGTGGCCGCTGCCGGAGGACGGCGAACCGAGCGGGTTCGCGCCGGCGGACGTCGACGGCGACGCCGCGGTCGACCCGGAGACCGTCGATCCGGCGATCCCGTTCCAGATCTCCGCCGCGGCGGTGCGCGCGCTGCGGGCCGACAGCGGAATCCGCTCTGCGGCAACGCTTCTCCACCTGCTGCAGCAGGCCACCGAGGCGGCCGACCGCACCGAGCTGCTCGCCCCGCTCGAGGAGCCGGCCGGCCCCACGCCGGCCGACGAGCCGCCGCTCGACGAGGAGGCCCGCGCCCGCCGGCGGCGCGGGCTGTTGATCGGGCTGGCCATCAGCGGCGCCGCCATCGTGCTGGTGCTGGTGCTCGTCGCGGTGTTCGTCGACCGGTTGTTCGGCGACGTCGGCGGCGACGCGTTCGACGGCGACAAACTCGGCCTGAACCCGCCGTCCGCCGCCGACGGATCGACCGCCCCGGCCGGCGACCCGAACGTCGTCAAACCCGTGAAGGCGACGGTCTTCTCACCCGACGGCGGCGCGGACAACCCGTCGACCGCGGGACAGGCGATCGACGGCAACCCGGCGACGGCGTGGGCCACCGACATCTACACCGACCCGACACCGTTCCCGAACTTCAAGAGCGGCGTCGGGTTGATCCTCCAGCTGCCGCAGCCCACCGTCGTCAACGGCGTCACCATCAACGTCTCGAGCACCGGCACGCAGGTGGAGATCCGGTCGGCCGACACACCGTCGCCGACGCTGCTCGCCGACACCAAGGAGTTGACCGACGCGGTGACGCTGCAGCCCGGCCCCAACCGCATCCCGGTGCCGGCCGCCGCGGCGACGTCCAATCTCGTCGTGTGGATCTCCACGCTGGGCACCACGAACGGCCAGAACCGCAGCGAGATCTCCGAGATCACCGTGCAAGGCAGCGCCCCTTAGCACGCGGCGCCAAAATTGGTGCGCAGCCGCGCCGCCCGGCGCCGTTAGTGTTCGGTCGTGGGGAGCTACGGGGGCGAAGCAGCAGAACGACGGACCGATGCGGAGTTGCTCAAGGCGCACGTCGCCGGCGATCCGTACGCGTTCGAGCAGCTGTTCCTGCGCCATCAGCGCCAGCTCTACCGGCTCGCCCGGGCCAGTACCCGCACACCCGAGGACGCGGCGGACGCCCTGCAGGATGCGATGCTGTCGGCGCACCGGGCGGCCGCCCGCTTCCGGCACGAGTCCGCGGTGAGCACCTGGCTGCACCGCATCGTCGTCAACGCCTGCCTCGACCGGTTGCGCCGCACGATCAGCCGGCCGACCGTCGACCTCGACGACGTGGTGCTGCCCGTCAGCGACGCCAGCTCCGACACCGAGACGGCGCTCCTGGTCGAGGCGGCGCTGCTGCGCCTGCCGGTCGAGCAGCGCGCCGCGGTGGTCGCGGTGGACATGCAGGGCTACTCGGTCGCCGACGCCGCCCGGCTGCTCGGCGTCGCCGAAGGCACCGTCAAGAGCCGCTGCTCGCGGGGCCGCGCCCGGCTCGCGGCGTCGCTCGGCCACCTGCGCAGCGGCTCACCGCGCGTGCCGGCCGACCGCAGTGCGTGACTGACGGAGAATTGCTCGGGAACCGATCACCGCGTCGCACCGTCTCATCACCGACCGCGGTAGCTCACCTACGACGTCAGGACGCCCATGGCCACCGGCGATGACGACGCGCCGCTTCCCCCCGACGTGCTCGCCGCGCTGCGCGCCGACCTGGCCGTGCTGCGCGACTCCCCGGCACCCGAGGTGCCGCCCGTCGTCACCGAGCGCGTGCTGGCGGCGCTGCGGTCAGCGGCCACGCCGCGGCGGACGTCCCGGGCGGCGGCGGTCGTCGGAGCGGTCGCCGCGGGCGCGGTGGTCGTCGTCGGGGGCGTGGCGCTCGCCCGCGACACCGGCACCGCGGATCCGGCGCCGGTCCGGCCGGCGCACCTGATGGCCGAGCCGACCGTTCCGCTCGACGCCGGGCAACTCAGCGCACTGCTGCGCCGCCCACCCGACTTCGGGGCGCTCACCGAGCCGGGCCGCCGCGCCGCCTGCCTGCGCCACCTCGGCTACGGCCCCGGCACGCCGCCGCTCGGGGCGCAGCCGGTCGAGATCGCCGGCGGCCCCGCCGTCCTGCTGCTCCTGCCCGGCGACACGCCGCGCGAGCTGGCGGCGCTGGTCGTGCGGCCGAACTGCAGCGCCGCCGACACCGGGCTGGTCGCGCAGACGCGGGTGCGCCGGCCGTAGGCGGCGGGAACATCGCCGCTTAGGCTGGTGTTTCAGCTAGCGCCGGCGACGCACCCCTGGGTCGGCGGACTCGGGCAGAAAGGCTGGTATGAGCTCCTCCACCGTCCACGACGTCATCATCGTCGGCTCGGGACCGGCCGGATACACCGCCGCCATCTACACCGCCCGCGCGCAGCTCCACCCGCTGGTGTTCGAGGGCAGCCAATTCGGCGGCGCGCTGATGACCACCACCGAGGTCGAGAACTTCCCCGGCTTCCGCGACGGCATCATGGGCCCGGCGCTGATGGACGAGATGCGCGAGCAGGCGCTGCGATTCGGTGCCGACCTGCGCATGGAGGACGTCGACGCCGTCTCGCTCGACGGTGAGATCAAGACCGTCACCGTCGGCGACGAAACCTACCGGGCGCGCACCGTGATCCTCGCGATGGGTGCTGCCGCGCGCTACCTCGGCGTGCCCGGCGAGGAGGCGCTGCTGGGCCGCGGGGTCAGCGCCTGCGCCACCTGCGACGGCTTCTTCTTCCGCGACCAGGACATCGCGGTCATCGGCGGCGGCGACTCGGCGATGGAGGAGGCGATCTTCCTGACGAAGTTCGCGCGCACCGTCACCGTCGTGCACCGCCGCGACGAGTTCCGCGCCTCACGCATCATGCTCGACCGCGCCCGCGCCAACGACAAGATCTCGTTCCTCACCAACACCCAGGTGGTGTCCGTCGAGGGGGACACGAGCGTGACCGGGCTGCGGGTCCGCAGCACCGCCGGGGCGGAGTCGACCCTGCCGGTGACCGGCGTGTTCGTCGCCATCGGTCACGATCCGCGCTCCGAGCTGGTCAAGGGCCAGGTGAACCTCGACGCCGACGGATACATCGAGGTCCGCGGCCGCACCACCGCCACCTCCGTCGACGGGGTGTTCGCCTGCGGCGACGTCGTCGACCACATCTACCGCCAGGCCATCACCGCGGCCGGCAGCGGCTGCTCGGCCGCCATCGACGCCGAGCGCTGGCTCGCCGAGCACGCCGGCTACGACCAGGGCGTCGGCGATCCCACCGACTGACCCGCCCACCCCGGAAGGAACTCCCATGCCCGAAGCCAACGGCTCCACCGTCGCCGTCACCGACGCCACCTTCGCCAGCGACGTGCTGGGCAGCGGTAAGCCCGTGCTCGTCGACTTCTGGGCGACGTGGTGCGGACCGTGCCGCATGGTGGCGCCGGTGCTCGAGGAGATCGCGAAGGATCACGGCGACAAGCTGACCGTCGCGAAGCTCGACGTCGACGCCAACCCGGAGACCGCGCGCGACTTCGACGTCAGCTCCATTCCGACGATGATCCTGTTCCGCGACGGTCAACCGGTGAAGCGCATCGTCGGCGCAAAGGGCAAGGCAGCGCTGCTGCGGGACCTCGCCGACGTCCTCTAGGACGCGTGGTTTTTCCGCTTTCGGGTAACCGTCTGCGAGAATACGGCTAGCTTCTCCTTCCGCCAGCCGCGCTGTGGCGTCAGCGCGCGCCGTGACCGAAAGGCCTGGTATGCCGAGTCTGCGCCGCGGTGACCGTGGCCGCGCGGTGTCGGAGATCCGCGCCACGCTCGCGTCGCTGGGGCTGGTCGAGGATTCCGACGCCGACCTCAGCACCGGCCGGCACGCGATCCCCGAGGTGTTCGACGCCGAGCTCGATCAGGCCGTGCGCGCCTTCCAGCAGCGCCGGGGCCTGCTGGTCGACGGCGTCGTCGGCGAGGCCACCGCCCGCGCGCTGCGGGAGGCGTCGTACCGATTGGGTGCCCGCACGCTGTACCACCAGTTCGGCGCCCCGATGTACGGCGACGACGTGGCCCAATTGCAGTCGCGGCTGCAGGATCTCGGGTTCTACACCGGTCTGGTCGACGGCTACTTCGGGCTGCAGACCCATCAGGCGCTGATGTCCTACCAGCGTGAGTACGGCTTGTTCGCCGACGGGATCTGCGGACCGGAAACCCTGCGCTCGCTGTACTTCCTCGGCTCCCGCGTCACGGGCGGCTCGCCGCACGCGATCCGGGAGGAGGAGCTGGTGCGCAACTCCGGACCGAAGCTCTCCGGCAAGCGGATCATCATCGATCCGGGCCGCGGCGGCGCCGACCACGGGCTGATCATGCAGGGGCCCGACGGCCCGATCAGCGAGGCGGATCTGTTGTGGGACCTGGCATCCCGGCTGGAGGGCCGGATGACGGCGATCGGCATGGAGACGTTCCTGTCGCGGCCCGCCCATCACGGCCCGAGCGACGCCGAACGGGCCGCCACCGCGAACACCGTCGGTGCCGACCTGATGATCAGCCTGCGCTGCGAGACCCAGCCGTCCCCCGCCCCCAACGGGATGGCGTCGTTCCACTTCGGTAACTCCCACGGCTCGGTGTCGACCATCGGTCGCAACCTCGCCGACTTCATCCAGCGGGAAGTGGTGGCGCGCACCGGTTTACAGGACTGCCGGACCCACGGCCGCACCTGGGACCTGCTGCGGCTCACTCGCATGCCCACCGTCCAGGTCGACGTCGGCTACATCAGCAATCCGCGCGACCGCGGGATGCTGGTGAGCACCGCCACGCGCGATGCGATCGCCGAGGGCATCCTGGCCGCAGTGAAGCGGCTGTACCTGCTGGGCAAGAACGACCGGCCCACCGGAACGTTCACCTTCGCCGAACTGCTGGCCCACGAACTGGCCGTCGAGCGCGCCGGCGGTATTCCGCAGTAGCCTCCGGTCAGGCCTGTCCGACCGGCTGCAGCTGCGACGCTTCGAGCAGCCGCTCCAGGGCGGCCTCGACCTCGGCCTTCCAGCCCAGACCCTGGTCCAGTTCCAGCCGCAGCCGCGGGAAATACCGGTGCGGCGCGACCACCGAGAAGCCGGCGTCGACGAGAAAGTCGGCCGCCAACATGCACTGGTCGTACGAGCAGTCCCCCAGCGGTTGCACCACCGGGCGCACCTCGGCCGGCACCGCCGCAGGATCCTGCAGTTCGGCCGCGGCGGCCGTCCGGCCGAAGGACTCCAGCGCCCGCACCCCGCGGCGCACCAGGTCGTTGACCACGTGGGCGAGCAGCGCCTCGGCGAGCGCCTCGTCGCGATGGTCCGCCTCGAGTCCGAGCGTCGTGAGCAGCACCGCGTCGGCGCTGACGGGACCGGTGGGGAAGCACTGCGACCGGGGCACCGCCCGCGGCGGCGCGTAGAACGCGTAGCCCACGCATGCCGGCTCGAGCGAACGGTCGGGCCGGATCTCGCCAGCGGGCACCGCCAGCTGACCGCAGGAGCCCCACTCGAGCATGACCATCGACAGCCACGCTTCCTTCTCGAACTCCGGATCCGCGAGGTGGTCGCGGAGCGTCTGCGGGTCGACCTCCCAGAACACGCACCGGCGGGCATGCTTCGGCAGCTGCTCGAAGTCCTCGAGCCGCAGCGACGTGATTCGAGCAGACACTAGTGTTCCGCGCGTCCGTGCGACGCTCGACAGCAATACGGTTGTGCCGCAACAGCATCGGCGCCACCCGCCACTGCCGCCGTCACAGTGACGTAACGCCCGGGTACGTCCGGGTCCGGCGGTTCAGGCGCCATGGGCCTTCATCATCGACACGATGCGTTGCAGATCGTCGACGGACCCGAATTCGACGACGATCTTGCCTTTGCGCTTGCCGAGGCTGACGGTCACCCGGGTGTCGTAGGTGGTGGACAGCTGCTCGGCGACGTCCTGCAGGCCCGGCATCTGGATCGGCTTGCGGCGAGCCGGCGGGGTGGTGCCGGTGCCGCCCGCGCGGTTGGCCAGCGTGACGGCTTCCTCCGTCGCCCGGACCGACAGGCCCTCGGCGACGATCCGCGCGGCCAGCTCCTCCTGGGCCTCGGGCCCGCCTTCCAGCGACAGCAGCGCGCGGGCATGACCGGCCGACAGCACGCCGGCGGCCACGCGGCGCTGCACCGGGATCGGCAGCCGCAACAACCTGATCATGTTCGTGATCAGCGGACGGGATCGACCGATGCGGGAGGCCAGTTCGTCGTGGGTGACGCCGAACTCGTCGAGCAGCTGCTGGTAGGCCGCCGCCTCTTCCAGCGGGTTCAGCTGCACCCGGTGGATGTTCTCCAGCAGCGCGTCGCGGAGCAGGTTGTCGTCGGCGGTCTCCCGGACGATCGCGGGGATGGTCGCCAGTCCCGCCTGCTGCGCCGCCCGCCACCGCCGCTCCCCCATCACCAGCTGGTAGCGCGGCGAGCCCTCGACCGCCCGGACGACGATCGGCTGCATCAAACCGAACTCGCGGATCGAGTGCACCAGCTCGGCGAGCGCCTCCTCGTCGAACACCTGCCGCGGCTGCCGGGGGTTCGGGTCGATGGCCGACGGATCGATCTCGCGGTACACGGCGCCCACCTCGCCGCGCGCTGCGGTCGGCTGCGCACCGCCGATGACGACGTCCGCGGCCGCTTCCCCCATCCGGGTGCCGTCTCCGTCGGCCGGTCCGGTGGGGATCAACGAGGCGAGCCCGCGACCGAGGCCGCCCTTGCGTCGCTGCGGTTGGCTCATGCGCGTTCCTTCGATCGGCCGCGTTCGGCGAGTTCTCGGCTGGCATCGAGATAGCTCAGCGCGCCACGCGAACCGGGGTCGTAGTCGAGGATCGTCATTCCGAACCCCGGCGCTTCGGACACCTTGACGCTGCGCGGAATGACGGTGCGGAGCACCTTGTCGCCGAAGTGGCGGCGGACTTCCTCCGCCACCTGGTCGGCCAGTTTGGTGCGCCCGTCGTACATGGTGAGGAGCACGGTGGTGACGTCGAGCGCGGGATTCAGATGGGCTTTGACCATGCCGATGTTGTTGAGCAGCTGGCCGACGCCTTCGAGCGCGTAGTACTCGCACTGGATCGGGATCATCACCTCGGGCGCCGCCACGAGCGCGTTGATGGTGAGCAATCCCAGCGAGGGCGGGCAGTCGATGAAGACGTAGTCGAAGTCGGACGTGAGACCCGACAGTGCGGTACGCAGCCGGCCCTCTCGGGCGACCATGCTGACGAGTTCGATCTCCGCGCCCGCCAGGTCGATCGTCGCCGGCACGCAGAACAGCCGCTCGCTGTGCGGGCTCCGCGTCACCGCGTCGGCGATCGGGATGTCGCCGATCAACACCTCGTAGGACGACCGCGTACCGGGCCGGTGTTCGATGCTCAGCGCGGTGCTCGCGTTGCCCTGCGGATCGAGGTCGATGACGAGCACCCGCAGGCCCTGCAGCGCGAGCGCCGCTGCCATGTTCACCGCCGTCGTCGTCTTCCCGACGCCGCCCTTCTGGTTCGCGATGGTGAAGATGCGCTGCCGTGCGGGGCGCGGGAGTTGGCCGCGTGCGCTGTGCAGTACTCGCATCGCCTGCTCGGCGGCCGCCGCGATCGGCGTGTCCGAGTGCAGGTCGGTCGTGGCGGGCCATGTTTCACGTGAAACATGGCCGCTCGAGCGGCCGTCGCGGTTGTCCGTCGAACTCATTGCCGTCCCCCGGCGGTCCGCCGCTTCGCCGCTGCCGGCATCCGACCGCGGGCTCGGTGCGCGACGACCACCGTCGCGGCCGGCTCTAGAACGTCCACGCCACATCTCACCACCCTGACGTCGTGCAGACCAAGTGCGTGCAATGCCGCGCCGTGAGCGGCCACTTCCGCCGCAGCTCGCTCACCCTTCAGCGCAATCATTCGGCCGCCGTCCCGCAGCAGCGGCGCGCACCAGCGGCCCAACCGATCCAGCGGCGCCACCGCCCGGGAGACCACCGCGTCCGCCTCCCCGGCTCGCTGCACCACCGCGCGGTCTTCGGCGCGGCCACGGACGATCTCGACATTGAGCGTCAGCGCCTCGACCACCTCGGCGAGAAAGGCTACGCGCCGCTGCATGGGCTCCACGAGCGTCATCCGCAGATCCGGACGTGCGAGCGCGAGGGGGATGCCGGGCAGACCGGCGCCGCTGCCGACGTCGACGACTCGCTCAGTGGGGCCCAGCAGCTCGGCCACCACGGCGCTGTTCAAGAGGTGCCGCTCCCAGAGTCGGTCGACCTCGCGCGGACCGATCAGTCCCCGTTCCACACCGTCGGTGGCCAGTCGGTGCGCGTAGGCGACGGCGTTGTCGGTCTGCTCACCGAAGACCTCGGCGACCGACGGGGGCGGCGGAGCGACGCCATGTTTCACGTGAAACATCCTCCCCGGTGGCCGCCGGTGCTCGAAATGACAGGCGTGCAATTCTCAGTCGGCGATGACGACGACGCGGCGCGACGGTTCGGCGCCCTCGCTCTCGCTGTGCACGCCGTCGATTTCCGCCACCGCGTCGTGCACGATCTTGCGCTCGAACGGTGTCATCGGGGCCAGCTGCTCCGGCTGACCGCTTTCCAACACACGGCGGGCGACCTTGGCGCCGAGCTCGGCGAGCTCGTTTCGGCGGCGCCGACGCCAGTTGGCGATGTCGAGCATGAGCCGGCTGCGCTCCCCGGTCTTCTGGTGCACGGCCAGCCGTGTGAGCTCCTGCAGTGCGTCCAGCACTTCGCCGTTGCGGCCGACCAGCTTGCTGAGGTCGTCGCCACCGTCGATGCTCACCACGGCGCGGTTGCCCTCGACGTCGAGGTCGATATCGCCGTCGAAGTCCAACAGGTCGAGCAGCTCCTCGAGGTAGTCGCCGGCGATCTCGCCTTCGGCGACCAGTCGGTCCTCCAGGTCCTCGCCGTGGGCCGTCTCCGTCGCCTCGGGCTCCTGGTCGACCTGCTCGCTGCGTTCGGTGGTCTCGGCGTTCGTCATGTGTTCGTCCTTCGTCAGGCCGGTGTCCCGGTCAGCGTTTGCGTTTCTTGGACCTGGCGCCCGGCCGCGGGGTCCGCGGCGCCGTGGCGTTGCCCCGGCCGTTGGTTCGGTTGCCGTTCTTCGGCGGTGGCGAATCGGTACCCGGCCCCTCGGCGCTGTCCTCGACAGCGGTGCTGTCCACCACCTCGACGGCGGCGGTCGGCGTCTTCTTCGCCTTCGGCTTGGCGCCGGGCGCCGGCGCGTTGGCCGCCCGCCGATCGAGCGCCTCCTGCTTCTTGGCTTCCTCTTCCTTCGCGATCCGGCCGAACACGTAGTGCTGCTGGCCGAAGGTCCAGATGTTGTTGGCGAACCAGTAGAGGATGACGGCGAGCGGCAGGAACGGGCCGCCGACGACGACGCCCAGCGGGAAGACGTACAGCGCCAGCTTGTTCATCAGCGCCGTCTGCGGGTTCGCCGCCGCCTCGGCCGATTGGCGGGCCACCGACGCCCGGCTGTTGAAGTGCGTCGCGATGCCCGCGGCGATCATCAACGGCACGCCTACGGCCACCACCGCCCAGCGGTCGAAGTTCACGAACGCCTCTAGGCCACGCTGCTGGATCATGGTGGCGCCCAGCGGCGCGCCGAACAGGTCGGCGCTCAGGAAGTTCCGGACGTCCTCGGCGCTGAAGAAGTAGTTGCCGAGCGCAGCGTTCGCCTCCACCGACAGGCCGAGCCGGCCGACACCGGTCTGCGTGCGGTTGAAGGACATCAGCACGTGGTAGAGCCCGAGGAACACCGGGATCTGCGCGAGCATCGGCAGGCAGCCGAGGACCGGGTTGAACCCGTGCTCGCGCTGCAGCTTCTGCATCTCCAGCGCCATCTTCTGGCGGTCCTTGCCGTACTTCTTCTGCAGCGCCTTGATCTGCGGCTGCAGCTCCTGCATCTGCCGCGTCGTGCGGATCTGCTTCACGAACGGCTTGTACAGGATGGCGCGCAGCGTGAAGACGAGGAACATGACCGACAGCGCCCAGGTGAAGAAGTTGGACGGGCCGAGCACCAGGCCGAAGACCTTGTACCAGAGCCACATGATCCCCGACACGGGGTAATAGATGATGTCCAGGCTCAACCAGTTAAACAAGCGTTCGGCTCCTGACATCGTCGTCGGTGGCGCGCGGCGCGCCGGGGTCGGTGTCCGGGCGGGCTGCACCGCGCTCGGGTATCGGGTCCCATCCTCCCCTATGCCAGGGTCCGCACTTCGCGAGCCGGATGAGGGCGAGCGTGCCGCCGCGGAGCAGCCCGTATTCGGTGAGGGCGTCCACCGCGTATCGGCTGCAGGTCGGCGTGAAGCGACAGGTAGGGAGTCGCATCGGCGACACGTAGGTGCGGTAGAGCTCGATCAGCAGGATCGCCGCCCGGGCCGGCAGCCGCCGCAGGCCGGTCACGGTCGCCCGCCGGGCACCAGCCGGGTCTTCACCAGACCGGTGTGCAGCTGGCGGGCCAGGCTGGCCGACACGGCGTGCCGACTGCTGGGCAACGCGCGGATCACCACCTGATCGCCGGCTTCGAGGTCGGCCAACAAAGGCCGTGCGACGTGGCGCAGCCGCCGGGCGACCCGATGCCGTTGCACCGCGTTGCCCACCGACTTCGCGACGACCAGCCCGACCCGGGGTGCGTCAGCGCCGGTGTCCGCGCCGCGTCGGGCGTGAACCACCAGATCCCGCGAGGCGGCGCGGGCGCCGTGCGCGATGGTGGCGCTGAAGTCGGACGACCGCGTCATCCTGTTGCGAGCCGGAAGCACTGCGGCGACCCCGCATCCGCCCGGTCAGGCAGTCAGCGAACGACGACCCTTGCGACGCCGGCCCGACACGATGGCACGCCCGGCGCGGGTCCGCATCCGCAGGCGGAACCCGTGGACACGGGCGCGCCGGCGGTTGTTCGGCTGGAAGGTCCGCTTGCCCTTGGCCACGGTGATCTCCTCGTTCCTCGGGCTCCCACCGAACGGCACGCCGACATGTCTGGCATACCGATCCGACGCAGGCGCCGCTGCTAAGCTTCGCGTCTCTCGCTAACCGGCGCGGACCCCGGATTCGGTACCCGGATCGCAGCCGTATCGCCGACGTACGGGCGACTGCTCGAGGGTACTGACGGCGTCTGACTGGGTCAAACCACGCTCCCTTCCCCGGCAATTGTTCACTGTCGTCACAGCCGTCACCGAGCGCGAAAACCGGTGTCCCACCGAGCGTTGAGCAATCTCCCAGAACGGTTGGCACCCGCGTCAAAACCTGTTAGCTTCTGCCGAAGCCGCTTCGTGAACCGGAGCGGGCAGGACAACAAGTGAGGACGACCGGACCGACTTGCGGCCGCCAGCGCGCCCGACGCGCTGCCCGCAAATCCGCCGCCTCGTCGCACGCCGGTACCGACGACTCCCGTTGTTTCCACAGCTGTGGATAACAATGTGGATAACTCGGCGTCGGCGGATACAGTCGCTGCAGAATTCGCGGCCAAGGGGGTAGTCGTTCTTGTCGACCGACGTCGAACTTCCCTTCACCGCCATCTGGGAGAGCGTCGTCGCGGAACTCAACGGTGAACCGTCGCTCACCGCCCAGCAGCGGGCCTGGCTCACCCTGGTCACCCCGCTGACGTTCGCCGAAGGCTTCGCGCTGCTCGCGGTGCCCAACAGCTTCGTGCAGAACGAGATCGAGCGCAGCCTGCGCATTCCCATCATCGACGCGCTCAGCCGGCGGCTGGGTCAGCCCGTCGAACTCGGGGTGCGCATCGTGCCGCGGGATCCGGCCGACGGCCACGAGCCGCTCGCCGCCGCCCCGACCCTGCGCCCCGAACTGGAGCCCGACGAGGTCGACGAGGCGAGCGAGGCCCTCGCCAGCGCCCACGAGAGCTGGCCGTCGTACTTCATCGACACTCCGCGGGCCGCGCCGAGTGAGCACTCCAACGGCGTCAGCCTCAACAAGCGGTACACGTTCGACACCTTCGTCATCGGTGCGTCCAACCGGTTCGCCCACGCGGCGGCGCTCGCGATCGCTGAGGCGCCGGCACGGGCCTACAACCCGCTGTTCATCTGGGGCGAGTCCGGCCTGGGCAAGACCCATCTGCTGCACGCCGCGGGCAACTACGCGCAGCGGCTGTTCCCCGGCATGCGGGTGAAGTACGTCTCCACCGAGGAATTCACCAACGACTTCATCAACTCGCTGCGCGACGACCGCAAGGTCGCGTTCAAGCGCAGCTACCGCGACATCGACGTGCTGCTCGTCGACGACATCCAGTTCATCGAAGGCAAGGAAGGCATCCAGGAGGAGTTCTTCCACACCTTCAACACGCTGCACAACGCGAACAAACAGATCGTCATCTCGTCGGACCGGCCGCCCAAGCAGCTCGCCACGCTGGAGGACCGGCTGCGCACCCGCTTCGAGTGGGGCCTGATCACCGACGTGCAGCCGCCGGAGCTGGAGACCCGCATCGCCATCCTGCGCAAAAAAGCGCAGATGGAGCGGCTCGACGTCCCCGCCGACGTGCTGGAGCTCATCGCCAGCCGCATCGAGCGCAACATCCGCGAGCTCGAGGGCGCCCTGATCCGCGTCACCGCGTTCGCGTCGCTCAACAACACGCCGCTGGACAAGGCGCTCGCCGAGGTGGTGCTGCGGGACCTGATCGCCGACGCCGGCACCATGCAGATCAGCGCCGCGGCGATCATGGCGGTGACGGCCGAGTACTTCCAGACCACTGTCGAGGAGCTCCGCGGGCCGGGGAAGACGCGGTCGCTCGCCCAGTGCCGGCAGATCGCGATGTACCTCTGCCGGGAACTCACCGACCTGTCGCTGCCGAAGATCGGCCAGGCCTTCGACCGCGACCACACCACCGTCATGTACGCGCAGAAGAAGATCCGCGGCGAGCTGGCGCAGCGCCGTGAGGTGTTCGACGACGTGAAAGAGCTCACCACGCGGATCAAACAGCGCGCCAAGCGCTGAAAATCCTTGCGTTCGCTGCGAATTCGCGGCAAAAACTTTCGTACCACCCGCATCGCCGGTCACAGGCGCGGCTTGTGCAATCGCTGTGGACAAGGCCCGGACAACCTTGTGATTGAACGGTGAGCCGCGGGCATCGCCGCTCGGCGCTCACACCGCCTCCACAACGACACCCCGATAGTCCCCGCTTCGTCCACAACCCGACGCGCCCGCCCACCAGCACCGAACGCGTGTCGTCCCCAGATTCCACAGCGCCTATTACTGTTGCTGTTCTCTCCATCAGGTTCTTCTTCTAGAAGACGGCGGTGGGGACAACCCCTGCCGAGGCCGTGCGAAACGTCGCATCGAGCACCGATGTCACCGGCTTCGATTAGCTTTCAAGATGGGGTCAAAAGCTCTACGGTTGTGCTTCGACTCCCCTACGGCGCCCCACCCGCGGGACGCGCTCGCCGCACTCGGCCGAGCGCGGGCGCCGATCAGCTGGACGTGAAGGGACGCACTGCACGTGGCGACGACGACTGCCGGCCTGACCGACCTGAAGTTCCGGTTGGTCCGTGAGGACTTCGCGGATGCGGTGGCCTGGGTCGCCCGCAACCTGCCCACCCGCCCCACGGTTCCGGTGCTGGCGGGCGTGCTGCTCACCGGCTCCGACGACGGGCTGACCATTGCCGGATTCGACTACGAGGTCTCCGCCGAGGTCACCGTGCCGGCCGAGATCGCCACCCCCGGCCAGGTGCTCGTGTCGGGGCGGCTGCTGTCCGACATCACCCGGGCGCTGCCCGCCAAACCCGTCGACGTCAGCGTCGACGGCACGCGCGTGGCCCTCACCTGCGGCAGCTCGCGGTTCTCGCTGCCGACCATGGCGGTCGAGGACTACCCCGCGCTGCCCACGCTGCCCGACGAGACCGGCGTCGTCCCGTCCGAGGTGTTCGCCGAGGCCATCGGGCAGGTCGCGGTGGCCGCCGGTCGCGACGACACCCTGCCCATGCTCACCGGCATCCGCGTCGAAATCACCGGCGACGCCATCGTGCTGGCGGCCACCGACCGCTTCCGGCTGGCGGTGCGGGAACTCACCTGGTCCACCAGCTCCCCCGGCGTCGAGGCGGCGGTGCTGGTTCCGGCCAAGACGCTGGCCGAGGCCGCCAAGACCGGGGCCGCCGGTGGCGAGGTGCAGCTCGCGCTCGGCGCCGGCGCCGACGTCGGACGCGAAGGTCTGCTGGGCATCCGCAGCAACGGCAAGCGCAGCACCACGCGGTTGCTCGACGCCGAGTTCCCGAAGTTCCGCCAGCTGCTGCCCGCCGAGCACACCGCCGTCGCCGAGATCGGCGTCGTCGAGCTCGTCGAGGCCATCAAGCGGGTGGCGCTGGTCGCCGACCGCGGCGCCCAGGTGCGGATGGAGTTCAGCGACGGCATGCTGCGGCTCTCCGCCGGCGCGGACGACGTCGGTCGCGCCGAGGAGGACCTGCAGGTGGACTTCGCCGGCGACCCGCTGACCATCGCCTTCAACCCCACCTACCTCACCGACGGCCTGAGCTCGCTGCACTCCGAGCGCGTGGCGTTCGGCTTCACCACCCCCAGCCGTCCCGCGGTGCTGCGGCCCGCACCCGACCGCGGCGCTGACGGTTCGGCGCCGGTCAGCGGCTCCGGACCGTTCCCGGCCGCGCAGACCGACTACGTCTACCTGCTGATGCCGGTCCGGCTGCCCGGCTGACCGCCGCGCGCTGCCCCATCCCCCGACCGACCTGACGACGAGAAAGACACGCTGATGGAACTCGGAATGGTCGGCCTGGGCAGGATGGGTTTCAACATGCGGGCCCGGCTGCGCGACGGGGGGCACACCGTGGTCGGCTACGACCCGCGGCCCGAGGTCACCGATGTTCCGACGCTCGCCGCGCTCGCCGATGCGCTGCCGGCCCCGCGGGTGGTGTGGGTGATGGTGCCGTCCGGCCCGGTCACGCGCGAGACCATCACGTCGCTCGCCGAGGTGCTGTCCGAGGGCGACCTGGTGATCGACGGCGGCAATTCCCGCTACACCGAGGACGGCGTGCACCAGGAACTGTTGGCGCGCAATGGAATACGGTTCGTCGATGCCGGCGTGTCCGGCGGCGTCTGGGGACTGGAGAACGGCTACGGCCTGATGGTCGGTGGCAGCCGGGACGACGTCGAACGCGCCATGCCGATCTTCGACACGCTCCGCCCCCCCGGCGAGCTGGCCGACGGCTTCTCGCACGCCGGTCCGGTCGGTGCCGGCCACTACGCGAAAATGGTGCACAACGGCATCGAGTACGGGTTGATGATGGCCTACGCCGAGGGCTACGAGCTGCTCGCCGCCGAACCTCTCGTCGAGAACGTGCAAGCGGTCATCCAGGCCTGGACCAACGGCACCGTCGTGCGGTCGTGGCTGCAGGAGCTGCTGGCCAAGGCACTCAAGGAAGATCCGGGCTTCGCCGACATCTCCGGTTACACCGAGGATTCCGGCGAGGGACGGTGGACCGTCGAGGAGGCGATCCGGCACCGGGTACCGATGCCGGTGATCGCCGCATCGCTGTTCGCCCGCTTCGCTTCCCGGCAGGACGACTCCCCCACCATGAAGGCCGTGTCCGCGCTGCGCAACCAGTTCGGCGGGCATGCCGTCAAGCGGGTGGGATTGTCCGGGTAGGGATGTACGTCCGCCGGCTCGCGCTGCACGACTTCCGCTCGTGGGCAGCAGCCGATCTCGAGTTGGCGCCCGGCCGGACCGTCTTCATCGGCCCGAACGGTCACGGCAAGACGAATCTCGTTGAGGCGCTGTGGTATACCGCCACGCTGGCCTCACACCGAGTGGCGTCGGACGCGCCGTTGATCCGAGTCGGTGCCGAGCGTGCCGTGGTGTCCACCATCGTCGTCAACGAGGGCCGCGAATTGGCCGTCGACCTCGAGATCACCTCCGGGCGGGCGAACAAGGCGCGGCTCAACCGGTCGCCGGTGCGCAGTGCCCGCGAGGTGCTCGGTGTGCTGCGGGCGGTGCTCTTTGCGCCGGAGGATCTGGCGCTGGTGCGCGGCGATCCTGCCGAACGCCGGCGATATCTCGACGAGCTGGCGACCGTGCGGCGGCCCCGGATCGCCGCTGTGCGAGCCGATTACGACAAGGTGCTGCGGCAGCGGACCGCGCTGCTCAAGACGGCCGGCGGGTCGCGCGCGGCCGCGTCGGCGACGCTCGACGTGTGGGACGGCCAACTCGCCGAACACGGCGCCCAGCTCCTGTCGGCGCGGCTAGCCCTGGTCGCCGAGTTGCGGCCCGAGGTCACCAAGGCCTATCAGCTGTTGGCACCACAGTCCCGGCCCGCGGACATCGGCTACCGCTCGAGCCTTGAGCGGGCGGGTGTCGTGCTCGACGCCGGCGTCACCGACGTGGAGTACCTGGAGGCGTTGCTCCTCGACGGGCTGGCGCGGCGCCGCAGTGCGGAACTGGACCGTGGGATGTGCCTGGTAGGCCCGCACCGCGACGATCTGGAGCTGCGGCTGGGCGACCAGCCGGCGAAAGGGTTTGCGAGCCACGGTGAGTCGTGGTCGATGGCGCTGGCGCTGCGGCTGGCGTCCTATGAGCTGCTGCGCGCCGAGGGCAGCGAGCCGGTGCTGCTGCTCGACGACGTGTTCGCCGAGCTGGATTCCGCGCGGCGCCGCGCACTGTCGGAGCTGACGCAATCCGCCGAGCAGGTGTTGATCACCGCGGCGGTGCCCGACGACGTCCCCGGGGTCGGGGATCATCGCCGGGTGGGCATCTCGATGGTCGAGGATGCAACGAACGACGGGGGTGACCGGATGTCGGTGATGCAGCCGTGAGCGATACCGAGGACGCGGCGGGTCCGCCGGCACACCTGCAGCACCTGGCTGGCATGGATCTGGTGCGGCGCACGCTCGAGGAGGCGCGCGGGGCCGCGCGCGAGCAGGGCAAGGACGTCGGGCGAGGGCTGCGCGGCCGCGCGCCGGCGCGCAAGGCGGCGCCCAACAGCCGCCGCCGCTGGTCCGGACCGGGACCGGACCAGCGCGATCCGCAGCCGCTGGGGGTGGTGGCCCGCCAGATCGTCCGGACGCAGGGCTGGTCGGCGCAGGTGTCCGTGGCGGCGGTGTTCGCGCAGTGGCCGTCGATCGTCGGCGAGCAGATCGCTGCCCACGCCTCCCCCACCACGCTGCGCGACGGTGTGCTGGGCGTCGCGGCCGAATCCACCGCGTGGGCCACCCAGCTGCGCATGGTGCAGGCGCAGCTGCTGGCCAAGATCGCCGCCGCGGTGGGCGACGGGGTGGTCAAGCAACTCAAGATCACCGGTCCCGTCGCGCCGTCGTGGCGCAAGGGCCGCTATCACGTGCCGGGCCGCGGGCCACGGGACACCTACGGATGAAGCTGCGCTTGAGAGGCCGCTGAGCCGCCGCAGCCATCGCCCTCGCCGTCTCGACGCTCGGAATGCCGCGAAACCGCCCCCACGGCGCAATCAGGCGCGAAGAAACGCCGCCTGAGCGACGGTGCAGGGCGCCGACACCGGTAGACTGGACAGCAGACCCGCGGCGGTGCTTTCGGCCGCTTGCCCCGCGAACCCCGAGGAGACCCGTCCAACGTGGCTGCCCAGAAAAAGAACGCTCCCAAGGAGTACGGCGCCAACGCCATCACCATTCTCGAGGGGTTGGAGGCCGTGCGCAAGCGGCCGGGCATGTACATCGGCTCCACCGGTGAGCGGGGTCTGCACCACCTGATCTGGGAGGTGGTGGACAACGCGGTCGACGAGGCGATGGCCGGCTACGCCGATTCGGTGCAGGTCACCATCCTCGAAGACGGTGGCGTGCAGGTCACCGACAACGGCCGCGGCATTCCGGTCGAGATGCACGCGAGCGGGGCGCCCACCGTCGACGTCGTCATGACGCAATTGCACGCCGGCGGCAAGTTCGGCGGCGAGGACGGCGCGTACGCGGTGTCGGGCGGTCTGCACGGGGTGGGCGTGTCCGTGGTGAACGCGTTGTCGACGCGGCTCGAAGCCGACATCCGCCGCGACGGCTACGAGTGGCACCAGACCTACGACCGGTCGGTGCCGGGCACGCTCAAGCAGGGCGAGGCGACCAAGGCCACCGGTACCACCATCCGGTTCTGGGCCGATCCCGACATCTTCGAGACGACCGAATACAACTTCGAGACGGTCGCCCGCCGGCTGCAGGAGATGGCGTTCCTCAACAAGGGCCTCACCATCGAGCTCACCGACGAGCGCGTCGCGCCGGAGGAGGTCGTCGACGAGGTCGTCAGCGAGACCGCCGAGGCGCCGAAATCGGCCGAAGAGGCGGCGGCGGAGAAGGCCGCGCCGGCGCGAAACAAGGTCAAGCACCGCACCTTCCACTACCCGGACGGCCTGGTGGACTTCGTCAAGCACATCAACCGCACGAAGAACCCCATCCAGCAGAGCATCATCGCGTTCTCCGGCAAGGGCACCGGTCACGAGGTCGAGGTGGCGATGCAGTGGAACGCCGGCTACTCCGAGTCCGTCCACACCTTCGCCAACACCATCAACACCCACGAGGGCGGCACCCACGAAGAGGGCTTCCGGGCGGCCCTGACGACCATCGTCAACAAGTACGCCAAGGACAAGAAGCTGCTCAAGGAGAAAGACCCCAACCTCACCGGCGACGACATCCGCGAAGGACTGGCCGCCGTCATCTCGGTGAAGGTCAGCGAACCGCAGTTCGAGGGCCAGACGAAGACCAAGCTCGGCAACACCGAGGTGAAGTCCTTCGTCCAGAAGATCTGCAACGAGCAGCTGACGCACTGGTTCGAGGCGAACCCCGCCGAGGCCAAGACGGTGGTGAACAAGGCGGTGTCGTCGGCGCAGGCGCGGCTGGCCGCCCGCAAGGCGCGAGAGTTGGTGCGCCGCAAGAGCGCCACCGACATCGGCGGCCTGCCGGGCAAGCTGGCCGACTGCCGTTCCACCGATCCCCGTAAGTCGGAACTGTATGTGGTGGAGGGCGATTCGGCCGGCGGATCGGCCAAGAGCGGCCGCGACTCGATGTTCCAGGCGATCCTGCCGCTGCGCGGAAAGATCATCAACGTCGAGAAGGCCCGCATCGACCGGGTGCTGAAGAACACCGAGGTGCAGGCCATCATCACCGCGCTGGGTACCGGCATCCACGACGAGTTCGACCTCGCCAAGCTCCGCTACCACAAGATCGTGCTGATGGCCGACGCCGACGTCGACGGCCAGCACATCTCGACGCTGCTGTTGACGCTGCTGTTCCGCTTCATGAAACCGCTGATCGAGCACGGCCACGTCTTCCTCGCGCAGCCGCCGCTGTACAAGCTGAAATGGCAGCGCTCCGAACCGGAGTTCGCCTACTCCGACCGCGAGCGAGACGGCCTGCTCGAGGCCGGGCTCAAGGCGGGCAAGAAGATCAACAAGGACGACGGCATCCAGCGCTACAAGGGGCTCGGCGAAATGAACGCCACGGAGCTCTGGGAGACGACCATGGACCCGTCGGTGCGGGTGCTGCGGCAGGTGACGCTGGACGACGCCGCAGCGGCCGACGAACTGTTCTCGGTGTTGATGGGCGAGGACGTCGAGGCGCGCCGCAGCTTCATCACGCGCAACGCCAAAGACGTTCGCTTCCTTGACGTTTAACGATCTACCGCCGATAGCGAGGACTTCTCGATGACTGACACCACCCTGCCGCCCGGCGACGAAGCCGGCGACCGGATCGAACCGGTCGACATCCAGCAGGAGATGCAGCGCAGCTACATCGACTACGCGATGAGCGTGATCGTGGGCCGCGCCCTTCCCGAGGTGCGCGACGGCCTCAAGCCGGTGCACCGTCGCGTGCTCTATGCGATGTACGACTCCGGCTTCCGGCCCGATCGCAGCCACGCGAAATCCGCTCGCTCCGTGGCGGAGACGATGGGCAACTACCATCCGCACGGCGACGCGTCGATCTACGACACGCTGGTCCGCATGGCGCAGCCGTGGTCGCTGCGGTACCCGCTCGTCGACGGCCAGGGCAACTTCGGCTCGCCGGGCAACGATCCCCCGGCCGCGATGCGCTACACCGAAGCACGGCTCACGCCGCTCGCGATGGAGATGCTGCGTGAAATCGACGAGGAGACAGTCGATTTCATCCCGAACTACGACGGCCGGGTGCAGGAGCCGACGGTGCTGCCGAGCCGGTTCCCGAACCTGCTCGCCAACGGTTCGGGCGGTATCGCGGTCGGCATGGCGACCAACATCCCGCCGCACAACCTGCGCGAACTCGCCGACGCGGTGTACTGGTGCCTCGAGAACGTCGACGCCGACGAGGAGAGCACGCTCGCCGCGGTGATGGAGCGGGTCAAGGGACCCGACTTCCCCACGCACGGGCTGATCGTCGGTTCGCAGGGCATCGAGGACACCTACCGCACCGGCCGCGGCTCGATCCGCATGCGGGGCGTCGTGGAGGTCGAGGAGGATTCGCGCGGCCGCACCTCGCTGGTGATCACCGAGTTGCCGTACCAGGTCAACCACGACAACTTCATCACCTCGATCGCCGAGCAGGTGCGCGACGGCCGGCTCGCCGGGATCGCGAACATCGAGGACCAGTCGAGTGACCGCGAGGGCTTGCGCATCGTCGTCGAGATCAAACGCGATGCGGTGGCCAAGGTGGTGCTGAACAATCTCTACAAGCACACCCAGCTGCAGACCAGCTTCGGCGCGAACATGCTCTCGATCGTGGACGGCGTGCCGCGCACGCTGCGGCTCGACCAGCTGATCCGGCACTACACCGATCACCAGCTCGACGTCATCGTCCGCCGGACGCGCTACCGGCTCCGCAAGGCCAACGAGCGGGCCCACATCCTGCGCGGTCTGGTCAAGGCGCTCGACGCGCTCGACGAGGTCATCGCGTTGATCCGGCGGTCGGAGACGGTCGACGTGGCCCGCCAGGGCCTGATCGAGCTGCTCGAGATCGACGACATCCAGGCACAGGCGATCCTCGACATGCAGTTGCGACGCCTGGCGGCGCTGGAGCGCCAGCGGATCGTCGACGACCTGGCGAAGATCGAGGCCGAGATCGCCGACCTGGAGGACATCCTCGCCAAGCCGGAGCGGCAGCGGGCGATCGTCCGCGACGAGTTGAAGGAGATCGTCGACAAGCACGGCGACGACCGCCGCACCCGCATCATCCCGGCCGACGGGGACGTCAGTGACGAAGACCTCATCGCGCGTGAGGACGTCGTCGTCACCATCACCGAGACCGGTTACGCCAAGCGGACCAAGACCGACCTGTACCGCAGCCAGAAGCGTGGCGGCAAAGGCGTGCAGGGCGCCGGGCTCAAGGCCGACGACATCGTCAACCACTTCTTCGTCTGCTCGACCCACGACTGGATCCTGTTCTTCACCACCCAGGGGCGGGTGTACCGCGCGAAGGCCTACGAGCTGCCCGAGGCCCAACGCACCGCGCGTGGCCAGCACGTGGCGAACCTGCTGGCGTTCCAGCCCAACGAGCGCATCGCCCAGGTGATCCAGATCAAGAGCTACGAGGACGCGCCGTACCTGGTGCTCGCCACCCGCAACGGGTTGGTGAAGAAGTCGCGGCTGACCGACTTCGATTCGAACCGGTCCGGCGGCATCGTGGCGATCAACCTGCGCGACGGCGACGAGCTGGTGGGTGCGGTGCTGTGCTCGTCCGACGACGATCTGCTGCTGGTGTCCGCGAAGGGCCAGTCGATCCGGTTCGCGGCGACCGACGAAGCACTGCGGCCGATGGGCCGGGCCACGTCCGGTGTGCAAGGCATGCGGTTCAACACCGACGACCGATTGCTCTCGCTGAACGTGGTGCGGGAAGGCACCTATCTGCTGGTGGCGACGTCCGGTGGCTACGCCAAGCGGACGGCGATCGAGGAGTACACCCCGCAGAACCGCGGCGGCAAGGGAATCCTGACGATCCAGTACGACCGCCGGCGTGGCACGCTGGTCGGCGCGCTGATCGTGGACAACGACACCGAGCTGTACGCGATCACGTCGGGCGGCGGTGTGATCCGCACCGCGGCCCGGCAGGTGCGCAAGGCCGGCCGCCAGACCAAGGGCGTGCGGTTGATGAACCTGGGCGAGGGCGACACACTCATTGCCATTGCCCGCAACGCCGAGGAAGCTGACAGCACGGACGAGGTCAACACCAGCCTCGACGGACCGCAGCAGTGAGGAGCCGTAGGTGAGCTCACCGAAGGACCCGGGCTACCCCGGCGGTAGCGACGGACCCCTCAACGGCAGCGCCCGTGAGCCTCGTCCCGCCGCCGGACCGGCCGTCGGCGACCCCGGTGACGGGCCGCCGTGGCAGGGCCGGGGTACGGCGCGACCGCCGCAGCGGCCGCCGGGCCCCGATTCGGGCGGCGTCGAGGCGCGGGTGAACCGGTTCGTCTCGGGCGGCTCGAGCCCCGTGCAGAGCGGCCGGGCGGTCGAGGCCGAACCGCGCCCCGAGGCCTACCGCAGCGAATTGCCCGACCTCTCCGGACCGGCACCGCGGGCGACCGCGTCCCGCAAGCCGCCGGCCGAGCGGAACGACAACCCACCGCCGCGGCCGAGCCCGTCGCCGACACGCGCCGCGGTGGCCGGCAGGTCGTCGCGCGGCCCGGTGCGCGCGAGCATGCAGGTGCGGCGCGTCGACCCGTGGAGCGTGCTCAAGGTGTCGCTGATCCTGAGCGTCGCGCTGTTCTTCGTCTGGATGATCGCGGTGGCGTTCCTGTACCTCGTGCTCGGTGGTATGGGCGTCTGGAGCAAGCTCAACAGCAACGTCGGTGACCTGCTGACGCAGACCAACGACACCGAGCTGGTCTCGAGCGGATCCATCTTCGGCGGCGCGGCGGTCATCGGGCTGGTCAACATCGTGCTGCTGTCGGCGATGGCCACCGTCGGGGCCTTCATCTACAACCTGACGACCGATCTGGTGGGCGGCGTGGAGATCACGCTGGCAGACCGCGACTAGCGTTTTGGGTCGCGCGGCGTCGGTGCGGTAATCTCGTCCGGTCGTTTCCGGGCCTATAGCTCAGGCGGTTAGAGCGCTTCGCTGATAACGAAGAGGTCGGAGGTTCGAGTCCTCCTAGGCCCACCACGTCGAGGGGTGCGTCCGTGAAACTGCTCATGCTGGTCGCTGCGGCCGTAGCCGCTGCCGCGGTGATCCGCCGCCGCCACGGCGACGAAGTGTGGCACACCGCGGCCGAACCCGATCGGCACGAGGGGCCTTAGCTCAGTTGGTAGAGCGCTGCCTTTGCAAGGCAGATGTCAGGAGTTCGAATCTCCTAGGCTCCACTCGCTTTTCACGGTCGCGCTTCGACGTCCACGCTCGGCGGCCGCGGCGACGGCTCGGGCCGCGACGACTGCCGGATCACCGCGAACGCCGCCGCTCCGCCGGCCACTGCGGCCGCGACGCCTCCGACGATCCACAGCCGGCGCCGCCGGTGCTGCTGCCGGCGGTCGGGAAACACCGCCGGCAGTGCCGCCAGCTTCTCCTGCGCGGTGGCGGCGAGCCGGCCCGACCGGTAGCGCGTGCGCGCGGTCGAGGCGGCGGACGTGACGCCGCGCGCGGTCAGCCCCACCGCTGCGCGCGCGATGTCGACCGGACCCGTCGCCGTGTGGTGCAGCCCGCGCCGCAGCCGCTGCCGGGAGGTCAGTGCCGGTGCCTTGATCGTCGTCGCCACGTCCCACACCCTGCCATGCGGTGGCGCTGCCGTGGGGTGAACGACGCGGCGCGAGCACGTGGCAGACTGGCTTCTCGTGACGAGTCCCATTGCGACCGCGACGGCCACGCTGCACACCAATCGCGGCGACATCCAGATTGCGCTCTTCGGAAATCACGCCCCCAAGACCGTCAAGAACTTCATCGGCCTGGCGGACGGCACCAAGAAGTACGAGGGCAAGAACGCCTCCGGTGAGTCGTCGGGCCCGTACTACAACGGCGTCGTCTTCCACCGCGTGATCGAGGGCTTCATGATCCAGGGCGG
Organism: Mycobacterium sp. MYCO198283; assembly: GCF_021213805.1. Lineage (GTDB taxonomy): Bacteria > Actinomycetota > Actinomycetes > Mycobacteriales > Mycobacteriaceae > Mycobacterium. The sequence goes on along the minus strand of NZ_JAJQJI010000005.1, from coordinate 319,340 downwards.
CGACCCGACCGGCACCGGCGCGGGCGGTCCGGGCTATGAGTTCGACGACGAGTTCCACGGCGAGCTGCAGTTCGACCGGCCGTACCTGCTCGCCATGGCCAACCGCGGCCCCGGCACCAACGGCTCGCAGTTCTTCATCACCGTCGGCCCAGCGCCGCACCTGAACCGGCGCCACACCATCTTCGGTGAGGTCGTCGACCCGGCCTCCCAACAGGTCGTCGACGCGATCGCGTCCACGGCCACCGACGCGCGCGACCGCCCCACGGAGCCGGTCGTCATCGAGTCGATCACCATCTCCTAGCTCGCCGACCGCGGGCGTGCGCTGCGGTACGCGCGCTGCGGCGTGTCGGCGTACCGACACGCACGCTCGCGGGACAGCTGCCTGGCACCGGGACAGGGGTGGGGTCAGCGGCGGCCGGGCGCGTAGCCGGCCTCGGTCAGCGCATCGAGCACGTCGAGCGGGTCGGTGCCCAGATCCCATCGGCTGAGCACGATCAGCCGGTCATTAATGGTGTCGATCTCCAGCAGCCGCACCTTGCGGCCGATGCGGCGGAACTCGGTGATGCGGATGAGCGAGATGTCGTCGCGACGCAGGAGCTGGGTGCGCAACCACCCGCGGATGGTGAGACCGGCTTCGGAGATTGCCAGCTTCGGGCGGGCGCGCAGCGAGAATCCCGCAAAGACCAGCAGCCCCGCTGCGGCAATGCTGGCGAGAAGCCGCCCGGGAGCGTCTGTGACGAGGGTCACAGCGGCGACAGCCATCATGACACCGCCGACGGCGAACGCCGCGACGGCCCCGGTGCTCGGTTGCCACGAAGTTTGCTGCATACGAAAATTACCCGCGCTGACCGCTGGTTTCGCCGCTATCCACAGGTGCTATGCACAATGGGGATGAACTACACGCGTGTGATTGGGCATCCGGCACACCGCGGCGCTGGTAAAGCTCCCCGACGTCGGCCACGAGCGATTCGGTGTTCCGGCTGGTCACCGCCACCGCATCGTGAGCAACAGCCCGGTGATCATGAAGGCAAACGCGATGGCGTAGTTCCACGCCTGCAGGTTGGCCATCCAGACGAGGAAACCGGGCGCATCCAGCGGGTTGGTGGCGGCCAGCTGGTAGACGAGCAGCCAGAAGAGACCGATCAGCATGAGCCCGAGGAACAAGGCCACGAACCAGGTGCTCGACGGCCCGGCCTTCACCTTCACCGGCGTGCGGCTGACCGGCTTGACCGAGAAGTCGTTCTTCTTGCGGACCTTGGACTTGGGCATGGCAACCTTCGGGCAGCTGTTCGGGTGTCGTCGGCCGGGCGGATCGCTCCTGGCTGGCCACTGAGAAGATTAACGTAGGCCGCATGACGGCCGGTCCGCGCGCAGCGTGGCGGACGGCGGTGCCCGTCGTCTGCCTGCTCGCCGGCATGCTGCTGGCCGCCACCCACGGCGTCGCCGACGGCAACGAGATCCGCCGCAGCGACGCCCCCCGACTGGTGGACCTGGTGCGAGAGGCGCGCGACGCCAACGACCGGCTGGCCGCCCAGCGCGAGGCGCTCACCGCCGAGGTGGAGGCCGCGCGGCAGGCGACCGCCGAGGACGAGCGGCTGGCCCCGCTGAAGTCGCGGATCGACGCGCTGGTCTTGGACGCGGGCCTGACGCCGGTGCGGGGTCCGGGCCTGGTCGTCACGCTGAACGACGCGCAGCGCGACGCTGAGGGCCGGTTTCCGCGCGACGCCTCCCCCGACGACCTGGTGGTGCACCAGCAGGACCTCGAGGCCGTGCTCAACGCGCTGTGGTCCGGGGGCGCGGAGGCCGTGCAGATCCAGGACCAGCGGGTGGTGGCGAGCACGGTGGCGCGGTGCGTCGGCAACACCCTGCTGTTGAACGGCCGCACCTACAGCCCGCCCTACACCGTGACGGCGATCGGCGATGTCGCCGGCATGCAGGCAGCGCTGGCGGCGGCGCCGTTGGTCACCCTGTACAAGCAGTACGTGGTGCGCTTCGGGTTGGGCTACACCGAGGAGACGCGCACCGACGTCCAGCTTCCCGGCTACACCGAGCCGGTCGCGGTGCGCCATGCCGCACCGCTGACGGCGCCCGCCGGCCGGTAACCTGGCAGGCGTGCGCGTCCTCGTCGTCGACAATTACGACAGCTTCGTCTTCAACCTGGTGCAGTACCTGGGCCAGCTCGGGGTCGAGGCCACCGTCTGGCGCAACGATGACGAGCGACTGCGCGACACCGCGGCGATCGCCGCCGAGTTCGACGGTGTGCTGCTCAGTCCCGGCCCGGGTACTCCGGAGCGGGCCGGCGCGTCGGTTCCGCTCGTACATGCCTGCGCCGACGCGAGCACTCCCCTGCTCGGTGTGTGCCTGGGCCACCAGGCGATCGGCGTCGCGTTCGGCGGCACGGTGGACCGCGCTCCGGAACTGCTGCACGGCAAGACCAGCGTGGTGTACCACACGAACGCGTCTGTGCTGCACGGACTTCCGGACCCGTTCACCGCGACCCGGTACCACTCGCTGACGATCCTGCCGCAGACCATGCCCGCCGAACTCGAAGTCACCGCCCGCACCGACAGCGGTGTGGTGATGGGTGTGCGGCACGTGACGCTGCCCATCCACGGTGTGCAGTTCCACCCCGAATCCATCCTCACCGAGGGCGGCCACCGCATGCTCGCCAACTGGCTGGCCGAATGCGGCGAAGCGCCGAGCGAGGCGCTGGTGGCGGAGCTGGAGGCGTCGGTCGCGCAGACGGTGCGGGCGGCGACCGCGGGGGCCGCGTCCGGCTAGCGACGCGCCCGCTTTACAGCCTTCGCGCGTCAGGCGCCGAATCGCAGGGTGATGTCGCCGCTGAAGTTGACCTTGGCGCCCGCCGGGGGGCTCTGCGAGACCACGCGATTGCGCTGCTGATCGCCGCCGCCGGTGACGTCGGGACCCTTGACCAGCACGCCGGTCCAGCCCTTGCTCCGCAGCAGCGGCTCGGCGTCCAGCCACACCATCCCGGTGAGGTCGGGCATCGAGAACTGGTTGCCCTTCGACACCCGCAGCTCGATCACCTGGTCGAGCGGAATCGTCGCGCCGGGTGCCGGATTGGTGCCGACGACTTCCCCGGCCGGCGCCACGTCGTCGACCGGCACCTGGTTGAACTTCGTGAACCCGTACACCGCGAGATTCTGCTGAGCGAGGTCGACGGTCTGGCCGGCGACGTCGGGAAGCTGCGCGGTGGCCGGCCCGGAGCCGACGTAGACCGTGATCTCGTTGGTGATGGCCGCCGTCTGGTTGGCCGGCGGGCTGGTGCGCACGACGCGACCGCGCTGTTCCGGCGACGACACCTCCGAGGCCTCGCGGAACCGCGTGAACCCGGCGTCACGCAAGCGGGTGACGGCGTCCTCGTAGCTCAGCGCCGACACGTCCGGCAGCTCGCGCTGCTCCGGCCCGGTCGAGATGTTGAGCGTGATCTCCTCACCGGCGCTGACGGTTTCGTTGCCACCGGGCTCGGTGTCGATGACGTGATCGGGCGGGACGTTGGAGTCCGGCTGCTGCTGGGTGCGGGTCTTGAAGCCGCGGTTCTGCAACGCCGCGATGGCGTCCGCGCTGACCTGTCCGGCGACGTCGGGCACCTGTACGTCGCGCGGCTCGTCGCCCACCATGTTGATGACGACGGCGGTCACCACCGTCAGCACCGCGAGCACCGCGACCGCGATGAGCCAGCGGCCTATCGAGCCGCCCGAGCGCCGGTGTGAGCCGTCGGGCTGCTGGCGCGGGATCCGCTCGGTGTGCGCGCCCGGTGGCGGGGGAGGTGCCGGCGGGTTGTTGAGCAGCGACGTGCGCTCGGCGTCGGTCAACACCTTCGGCGCGTCCGGCTGCTCGCCGTTGTGCACGCGGACCAGGTCGGTGCGCATCTCGGCGGCGCTCTGGTAGCGGTTGTCGGGATTCTTGGCCAGCGCCTTGAGGACGACGGCGTCGAGTTCGGGGGAGATCCCGGCGTGGCGGCGCGACGGGGGCGTCGGGTCTTCCCGCACGTGCTGGTAGGCAACCGCGACGGGCGAGTCGCCGACGAACGGCGGCTCGCCGGTGAGGATCTCGTAGAGCACGCAGCCCAGCGAGTAGACGTCGCTGCGGGCGTCGACCGGTTCGCCGCGCGCCTGCTCCGGCGACAGGTACTGCGCGGTGCCGATCACCGCGGCGGTCTGGGTGACGCTGTTCCCGCCGTCCGCCAGCGCGCGGGCGATGCCGAAGTCCATCACCTTCACCGCGCCGGTGTGGCTGATCATGATGTTCGCGGGCTTGACGTCTCGGTGGATGATGCCGTGCTGATGGCTGAAGTTCAGCGCCTGGCAGGCGTCGGCGATGATCTCGAGCGCCTTGCGGGGCGGGATGGGGCCGTCGTTGTGGACGATGTCGCGCAGCGTGACGCCGTCGACGTACTCCATGACGATGTAGGGGAGCGGCCCGGCCGGCGTCTCCGCTTCGCCGGTGTCGTACACCGCGACGATTGCGGGGTGGTTCAGCGCGGCAGCGTTCTGCGCCTCGCGGCGGAACCGCAGATAGAAGCTCGGATCGCGGGCGAGGTCGGCACGCAGCACCTTCACCGCGACGTCGCGGTGCAGGCGGACGTCGCGGGCCAGGTGGACCTCGGACATGCCACCGAAGCCGAGAACTTCTCCCAGCTCGTAGCGGTCCGACAGGTGCTGTGGCGTTGTCATCGGCAGGTCTCGTGACGTACGTCGGGGAAGGTGGGCAGCGTTACCGCGGTCAGGATCAGCTCGTGGGGGGGCGTTTGCGCGATGTCCCCACCTTGGCCGACGAACCCGTCGTCCGTCCAACTCGACGGCGCGACGGGCGCCGGCTGGCCGGACGGCTCTTCGGTGAGCGTCTCGGTCACCGGCGGCGGCGGGGTCTGATTGCGGTCCTGGTTGACGCGGTCCTCGAACCGCAGGAACAGCAGCACCGCGATGACGATCGCCAGCGCACCGAGCACGCCGGCCGACCACAGCAGCGCCCGCTGCCCGGACGTGAAGGTGCGGCGCGGAGCCGGCGGTGGCCGGTGACCGCCCGTCGCGGGCCGGGCGCGCGTGCCGGTGGCCGGCGCAGACCGGCCGGTGACGTCGACGGCCGCGCGCGCCTGGGTGCTCGACGGGATCGCCGCCGGCGCCGCACGGTTGATGGTGGGCGCCTGGTTCGGCCGCGGTGGCCGGCGCCCGGACCGGACGGCGGCGACCGCGTCGGCGAATGCCCCGCCGCTGCGGTAGCGGGCGCTCGGGTTCTTGACGAGCGTGATCTCGATCAGCTCGCGGACGTTGGGCGGCAGATCCGCGGGCAGCGGCGCCGGCTGCTCCTTGATGTGCTTCATCGCGACCGTCAGCGCGCCGTCGCCGGTGAACGGCCGCTTGCCCGAAACCGCCTCGTACCCAACTACTCCCAGCGAGTACACGTCGCTGGCGGCGGTGGCGTCGTGGCCGAGCGCCTGCTCGGGCGCGATGTACTGCGCGGTGCCCATGACCATGCCGGTCTGGGTGACGGGCGCGGCGTCGACGGCCTTGGCGATGCCGAAGTCGGTGAGCTTCACCTGGCCGGTGGGCGTGATGAGGATGTTGCCGGGTTTGACGTCGCGGTGCACCAGGCCGGCGGTGTGGGCGACCTGCAGTGCGCGGCCGGTCTGCTCGAGCATGTCGAGCGCATGCCGCAGCGACAGCCGGCCGGTGCGCTTAAGCACCGAGTTCAGCGGCTCGCCGTTGATGAGCTCCATGACGAGGTAGGCGGTGCGGCCCTCGCCGTCCATGTCGGTTTCGCCGTAGTCGTAGACGCTCGCGATACCGGGATGATTGAGCATCGCGACGGTGCGGGCCTCGGCGCGGAACCGCTCGACGAACTCGGGGTCGTCGGAGAATTCGGCCTTGAGCACCTTCACGGCCACCCGCCGGCCCAGTCGGCTGTCGACCGCTTCCCACACCTGCCCCATGCCGCCGGTGGCGATCAGCCGCTGCAGCCGGTACCGGCCCGACAGCGTGACGCCGACGCGGGGGCTCATCTCTCGGCTCCGTCGCTCACGAGCGCTCCCGCAGCGCGGCGGCGATGACGGCCCGTCCGATGGGAGCCGCGACGGCGCCGCCGGTGGCGTTGAGCCGGTCTCCGCCGTTCTCCACGAGCACGGCGATGGCGACCTTCGGTGCCTGCGCCGGCGCGAACGCGATGTACCAGGCGTGCGGGGGAGTGTTGCGGGGGTCAGTTCCGTGCTCGGCCGTGCCCGTCTTGGAGGCGATCTGCACGCCGGAGATGGCTCCTCTCTGCTGCGTGCCCTGTTCGGCGCCGATCATCAACTCCGTGAGCTTACTGGCCACGTCCGGCGAGACGGCACGGCGCAGCTGTTTCGGGGCGGTGGTCGACAGGATGGACAGGTCCGGGCCGCGCACGCTCTCCACCAGATACGGCGCCATGACCACCCCGTCGTTGGCGACGGCGGCGGCGACCATCGCGTTCTGCAGCGGCGTGAGCGCGACGTCCTTCTGGCCGATGCTCGAGATGCCCAACGCGGCCGCGTCGGGGATGGGGCCGACGGTGGATTCGGCGACCTGCAGCGGGATCGGCGCCGGCGAGGTGTCGAGGCCGAACGCCTCGGCCGTCTGGCGCAGCGCGTCGCTGCCGGTCTGCAGGCCGAGCTGGACGAACGCGGTGTTGCAGGAGCGGGCGAACGCCTCGCGCAGCGACACGGTGGGGCCGCCGCCGCAGGGGTTGTTGCCGAAGTTGGCGAGCGTGGCGGTGCTGTCCGGGAGCTGGATGCTGGGCTGCGACGTGAGCTGCGTGCGCTCGTCGACGCCGGACTGCAGCGCGGCCGCCGTGGTGATGACCTTGAACGTCGAACCCGGCGGATAGGTCTCCGACACGGCGCGGTTGAGCAGCGGGTTGTCCGGGTCGTCGCGCAGCCGCTCCCACGCTTGCGCCTGGTCCTCGGTGTCGTGCGACGCCAACAGGTTCGGGTCGTAGGACGGCGCGGAGACCAGCGCGAGGATCTTGCCGGTGTCGGGCTCGAGCGCGACGACGGCGCCCTTGCAGGGCCCGCCGCTGCACCCGGTCGACAGCGCGGTCCACGCCGCCTCCTGCACCGGCGGGCTGATGGTGGTGGCGACGTTGCCGCCGCGCGGGTCGCGACCGGTGAAGAAGTCGGCGAGCCGCTGGCCGAACAGCCGCTCGTCGGATCCGTTCAGGACGGTGTCCTCGGCCCGCTCCAGCCCGGAGCTGGAGTAGCGCAGCGAGTAGAAGCCGGTGACGGGGGCGTACACCTGCGGCTCGGGGTAGATCCGCAGGAACCGGAAGCGCCCGTCGGTGGCATCGGAGTAGGCCATCAGCTCCGCGCCGGCCGAGATCTGGCCGCGCTGCCGCGAGTACTCGTCGAGGAGCACCCGCTGGTTGCGCGGATCGGACCGCAGCCCGTCGGCGGTGATGACCTGGGTGAGCGTCGCGTTGGCCAGCAGCAACACGATGAGCGCCATCACGGCGAGCGACACACGGCGCAGCGAGGTGTTCATACCCGCTCGATCACCTCCGTGCCGGCCGCCGCGATCGAGGTGCGCGGTGAGACCGGTTTGGTGTCGAGCGGTTGGCGGGCGGCATGGGAGATCCGCACCAGGATCGCCAGCAGCACGTAGTTGGCGAGCAGCGAGGAGCCGCCGTAGGACAGCCACGGCGTCGTCAGCCCCGTCAGCGGGATGAGCTTGGTGACACCGCCGACGACGATGAACAGCTGGATCGCCAGCGTGCACGCCAGCCCCGCGGCCAGCAGTTTGCCGAAGCTGTCGCGCACCGCGATCGACGTGCGCAGCCCGCGGACGATGACGATCGTGTAGAGCATCAGCACGCCGGCGAAGCCGACCAGACCGAGCTCCTCGCCGACCGCTGCGATGATGAAGTCGGTGGAGGCCGCCGGAACCGTGCCGGGCTGGCCGTTGCCGAGCCCGGTGCCGAAGATGCCGCCGGTGGCGAAGCTGAACAGCGACTGCACCATCTGGTAGCCGGCGCCGTCGGGGTCGGCGAACGGGTCCAGCCAGGTCTGCACCCGCAGCTGTACGTGGTCGAAGATGCGGTATGCCGCAACGCTTCCCGCGGCGAAGAGCGTCAACCCGAGCACCACCCAGCTGATCCGCTCGGTGGCGATGTAGAGCAGCACCAGAAAGGACGCGTACAGCAGCAGCGAGGTGCCGAGGTCCTTCTCGAACACCATCACGCCGACCGAGATGATCCAGCCGGCGAGCAGCGGCGCGAGATCGCGCGGGCGCGGCAGCGTGGCGCCCAGCACGTGCTTGCCGGCACTGGTGAACAGGTCGCGCTTGTCGACCAGCACGGCGGCGAAGAACACCAGCAGCAGGATCTTCGAGAACTCCGCCGGCTGAATGCTGAAGAACGGCAACTCGATCCAGATCTTGGCGCCGTTCTGCTCCGAGACCGACGAGGGCAGCACCGCCGGGATGGCCAGCAGCACGAGGCCGGTGAGCCCGCACACGTAGCCGTAGCGCGCCAGCACCCGGTGATCGCGGAGCAGCACGACGACGACCACGAACGCGACGACGCCGAGCAGCGTCCAGAGCATCTGCTGGGTGGCGCTGGGACCGCTCGACACGCCGGGGGTCAGCTCCGCCTCCGGAAGGTCGAGCCGGTGGATCATGACCAGGCCGAGACCGTTCAGCAGGGCGACCACCGGCAGCAGCAGCGGGTCGGCGTAGGGCGCGAAGCGGCGGATCGCCAGGTGCGCCACCCCGAACAGCCCGAGGTAGCCGAAGGTGTACAGCAGGAGGTCCGGACCGAGCCCCTGCTCCTGGTTCACCTCGACGATCAGCAGCGCCACGGTCGTGATCACCGCCGCATAGCCGAGCAGCAGCAATTCGGCGTTGCGGCGGTTGGGCAGCGGCGGCGTGACCGTCACCGGGGACTGCGGCTGCGTCGTCATGACGCCGCCCGGCAGTTCGTCCCCGGTTCCGGTGGCGGCGGCGACAACGTGGTCGGTCCAGGCGCGGGCCCGGTGGGCGTCGGCCCGGGTGGTGCCGACGGCGACGGCGACGGCGACGGCGCCGTTGATGGCGCCGGTGACGATGGTGCCGGGGGCCGACTGGTGGGCGACGATGCCGGGGGAGGCGCCGACGTCGTGCGGGTGACAGGCCGCGCCGGGCAGATCGGTAGGACGGAAGACGTTGCCAGCGCGTCGATCTGGCTGATCGCCTCGTCGAGTGACCCGCCGGGCAGTCCCGCGTTGACCTGCGCCCGCTCGGGCGGCCGTAGGTCGTCGACCCCGAGCGGCTGGCAGTCGCCGTCGTCCTCGGTGCCCGGGGTCACCAGCGAGAGCTGGTTGCGGTTGTTGAGGCAGCCGGTGAGGTGCGGTTCGGACAGCGGAAAGCCGAGGATCGAGCCCTGCACGCCGCGCATGATCGACACCGTGCCGTTGTTGGCGACCACGTAGTAGTTGGTGCGAATGATCCAGCGCGCCAGCGCGAGCCCGGCGAGCACCAGCAGCAGGACGACCGCGAGCGCCATGAAGATCCGCCGCCGCGAACGCGACTTCTTCGGTGGCGGTTCGGGTTCCGCCGCCCGCTTGGGCGCCTCCGGGCGGGGTCGCAGTGCCGACGCGCGACCGGCCGCGGTGTTGGGGGTGGCCACCTCACCGTCGTCACCGGACACGGCCCCGGCGAGGATGGGGCGGGTCTGGCCGTAGTCGTAGTCGACCACATCGGCGACCACCACCGTCACGTTGTCGGGTCCGCCGCCGCGCAACGCCAATTCGATGAGACGGTCGGCGCTTTCGCTGACGTCCTCGATGCGCAGCGCCTCGGCAATGGTCTCGTGGCTGACCGGATCCGAGAGCCCGTCGGAGCACAGCAGATAGCGGTCGCCGACGCGCGCCTCACGCATGATGAGCGTCGGCTCGACTTCGTGGCCGGTCAGCGCCCGCATGATCAGCGACCGCTGCGGATGGCTGTGCGCCTCTTCGGCGGTGATGCGGCCCTCGTCGACGAGGGTCTGGACGAAGGTGTCGTCCTTGGTGATCTGCGTGAGCTCGCCGTCACGCATCAAATAGCCCCGGGAGTCTCCGATGTGCACCAGGCCGAGGCGGTTACCGGCGAACAGGATCGCGGTGAGCGTAGTGCCCATGCCGTCGAGTTCGGGATCCATCTCGACCTGTGCGGCAATGGCCTCGTTGCCTTCGCGTACCGCCTCCTCGAGCTTGCGGAGCAGGTCGCCACCGGGCTCGTCGTCGTCGAGGTGGGCCAGCGCCGCGATGACCAGTTGCGACGCCACCTCACCGGCCGCGTGCCCACCCATGCCGTCGGCCAACGCCAGCAGCCGGGCGCCGGCATACACCGAATCCTCGTTGTTGGCACGGACGAGCCCGCGGTCGCTACGCGCGGCGTAGCGCAGGACGAGAGTCACGTCGCTCCTCGCGTGCGCGCCGTCATCTCGCTCCTCGCGTGCGCGGCGTCATCTCGCTCCTCGCGTGCGCGGCGTCACGGGCGCAGCTCGATGACCGTCTTGCCGATTCGTACCGGCGTGCCAATCGGAACCCGTACCGCCGTCGTCACCTTCGCCCTGTCGAGATATGTGCCGTTGGTCGATCCTAGGTCTTCGACGTACCAGTCGGAGCCGCGAGGAGACAGCCGCGCGTGGCGCGTCGAGGCGTAGTCGTCGGTGAGCACGAGCGTCGAATCGTCGGCGCGGCCGATGAGCACCGGCTGGCTGGACAGCGTGATCCGGGTGCCGGCGAGCGCGCCCTCGGTGACGACGAGGTGGCGCGCGATGCGCCTGTTACGGGACGGCAGCAGCGTGCCGCGCAGCGGAAGACCGCGCCGCACCATGACCGCACCGGTGGGCGCATAGAGGTCGGTCCGCAGAATCCGCAACACCGACCAGATGAAAAGCCACAGCAGGAGAAGGAAACCGACGCGCGACAGCTGCAGCACCAAACCCTGCATCCGGCGTCCCTTTCCGTCCCACGGTCATGCCGTCGCCACATCGAGGCCACTCGGCAACGTCACGATACTTGGACGACAGTCGAAACGAGGGTGAAGCCCGCAGCTTCACCCCCGCCCCGACCTCAATGGACGCGGACGATGATCTCCGAATGGCCCAGTCGGATGACGTCGCCATCGGCCAGCTGCCACTCCTGCACCGGGGCGTTGTTCACGGTGGTGCCGTTGGTGGAGTTCAGGTCCGTCAGCAAGGCGACCTGGCCGTCCCAGCGGATCTCCAGGTGGCGGCGTGACACACCGGTGTCGGGCAGCCGGAACTGCGCATCCTGGCCGCGGCCGATGATGTTCGCGCCCTCGCGCAGCTGGTAGGTGCGGCCGCTGCCGTCGTCGAGCTGCAGCGTCACCGAGCTCGCCGCGCCGTAGCCGCCGCCGGCGGGCTGGTCGTAACCGCCATAGCCGCCCTGGCCGTAGTCGTATCCGCCGCCCTGCTCGTAGCCGCCGCCCGGCTGGTCGTAACGGCCGTAGTCGGGCTGCGCGTAGTCCTGGCGTCCGTAGGACTGCGGCTGGTAGCTCGGCTGCTCGTAGTCGCCGTAGCCGCCGCCGGGGCGGCCGTAGCCACCCTGGTCGGGATAGCCGCCACCGGCCGGCTCCTCGTGGCGTCCCGGCGCGGCGGGTGCGCGGCCGTAGTCGTAGTCGCCGTAGCCGCCCGGCGGACCGGCGGGCTGCCCGTAGCCGCCGCCGGGGCCCTGCTGCGGATAGCCCTGGTCATAGCCGCCGCCGGGGGGTTGGCCGTAACCGGCCGGCGGGCGCGGCTCGTAGGGCGGCGGGGCCGGGGCGTAGCCGCCCTGATCCGGGTAGCCGCCCCGGTCGTAACCACCGCGCGGCGGGTAGTTCGGCTCAGCGGGCGGCGGCGGGTAGCCGCCCTGATCCGGGTAGGGCGCGCGCGGATCCGGGCCGGCGCCGCGGGGATCGTCCTGCGGGCGGCCGTAGCGGTCGTCGTAGTAGTCGTCTGCTGGCCGCCCCTGTCCCTGGCCGGCGCGGTAACTGGGGTTGTCGGTCATGCGTACTACTCCTGGTTCTGCGTTGTGCGCGTGGTCTGGATGGCGGGGTGTGGGTCGGGGAGGCGTGGCGTCCGGATTGACCACACCGCGCGCCCGAAACTGGCCGGTATGAAGGCCGGCCGACTGCTCGAACCTGACAACCACATCACCATACGTTTGCCAACCTTGCTCCCGAATGTATCCGTTCAGGTGCTTGGCGAACGTATCCGGCGTGATGTCCGGATCGGCTGTCACCTTGCGGTGGTCGGTGGGGCCGAGCGTGATGACGTACTCGTTCGGCGCAAGCCGACGTCCGCCACCCACCGTGCGGACACCGTCGTCGGCCTCACGTTGTAGCGCCGACTCGACTTCCTGCGGAACGATGGTGCCGCCGAACATGCGGGCAGCGGCGTCACCGACGGAGGCCTCGAGCTTGCGTTCGATCCGCTTGACGAAGCTCATTCTCACCGCCTGCCCTTGCTCGTCGTCACCGCCTGCGATGTTGCCGGTGTGTCCTACTGTGCAAATTGTTCACTGCATGGTATCGGCCAACGGCCCTCCAGCGGCACCATGAGAACTCTGAGAATCACGACGCCGCAGGTCAGGGCTCATCCGGTCGGCGTTGGGCACCGGTGACGGGCCCGTCGGACGGCCTCGTAGCGAGTTGGTTTCGGTGCCCGCCGCCGTGTTACAGTCCATCGTCGTCCGGGCGAGTGGCGGAATGGCAGACGCGCTGGCTTCAGGTGCCAGTGTCCTTCGGGACGTGGGGGTTCAAGTCCCCCTTCGCCCACAGCGAGCGGTTCCTTCGAATCGCTGCACAGAGGTCACGAATCAGAAATGGTTCGTGACCTTTATGTATTGAATGGGTGGCACCCCGTTCGGTGGGACTCGCAGTGGGCGGGGACCGACGTCCGCGGATCCCTTGAAACGACTGCCTTCAGAGCGGCAACAGGGAACGTGTCCGAGGCCGGCGCTGCATGCGTCTCGTTTCGCAGGTCGAAGAATTCGCAGGTCGAAGAACCTGTCCGGGCAGGTGCCTGTCGACCTCGCCCTCCCTCTCGGCCTGGAGCCGCTGGCCTTCCGGTGACCGCCGGAACTGGTCCATGTCATCGAAGATCCTCTGCAGCGTCTCCCATGACCGCCACCGCCGGTCGCCCGGTTCACTGTCCGTGTCGGGCATCAGCGGGTCACCTCATGCGGCGGGTCGAGTACGGCGCGGGCGTCTTTGATCAACAGCAGCAGGTGCAGCGGGTCGGTCGGTGAGGGCTCGAAGTCGAAGTGGGCGTAGAACTCCCGTGCCTGCTCGTGCAGGGCGTGCACCAGCAGTGCCCGCACGCCGATGATCTCCGCGGCTGCCACTGCACGGGTGATCGCATCGCGCAGTAGCGCAGCACCCAGGCCCTGGCCCTGCTCCTTGCGGTCGATCGCCAGCCGCGCCAACAGGATCACCGGCACCGGATCGGGCATGTTGCGCCGCACCCGTCCCGGTGTGCCGGCGCGCTCCACCGCCGCTGACGCCAACGCGTAGAACCCGACCACGCGGCCGTCGCGGCACGTCACGAAACACCGGGAGGCGCCCTCGACGTGGTTGGCCAGGGCTCGTCCCCGCAGGTACTCGTCCAGGCTGGGCTCGCCGCTGTCGAACTCGGCGACCACATCGTGCTCGCCGATCGGCCGCGGCGCGCTGTAACCGCTCACTCGTCGAAGATGGAGGGCTCCGCGAACAGCTTCTCCAGCCGCGGCTTGTGCGACACCGGGCGGTCCAGTACCGACAAGAACTCCGACCAGGCCGGGGCGTCGAGCATGAACAGCCGGCGATCGGCGAGCACGTCGCGGGCATGAGCCAGCGTCGCGGTCACCGTGAAGTTGGTCAGATCGGTTCCCTCCACTTCGGCGGCACGACGAATCAGCGCGTCCTGCTCAGCAGTCAGGCGCACCGCGAACCGCTCCGTCTTCCTAGCCATGCCCTCCATTGTGGGCCGATCAGGCACACAATGCAACGCGGTGTTGACCACGCCTCTGAACAGCGACGATGCGCGTCGCACACAGCCCACCCCGCACCAACCACCTCCACCACCCCGAAGAACTCCTCACAGCCACCGACGACGAGGGCTGCCGAGATGGCCCCGAAGCCGGCGAAATCTGAGCGTTTCCTGAGCGTGACGCGCTTGAGTCCGTCGCAACCCGGGTACAGGACCGATGGAGCGAAAGGAACCGCGATGGTGCTCGAAGGCGCAGGTACGAAGCGCATGGCGATCTGTTCGGCGTGTGGATATCCGACGCTCGGCACGCACATCTGCGCGGTCTGCGCACCGATGATGGAGGACGCAGAGCTGGTTTCGGGCAACCTCGAGCCCGCTGCCTGACGATCCGGCCCGTCCTCTCCCCGATAACATCGCTGCATGCCGTTGACCAACGGCGAGCTGTTCGCCGGCTATCGGATCGTGCGGCTGCTCGGCTCTGGCGGCATGGGCGAGGTGTATCTCGCCCGCCATCCGCGATTGCCCCGCCACGACGCGTTGAAGGTCCTGCCGCCGCAGCTATCCGCTGATCCCGACTACCGCGCCCGGTTCAGCCGCGAGGCCGACATGGCCGCGATGCTCTTCCATCCGCACATCGTCGGCGTCCACGACCGCGGCGAGTTCAACGGTCAGCTGTGGATCTCGATGGATTACATCGACGGCACCGACGCGGGCCAGTTGGCGCACGCCAGCCCCGGCGGCATGCCGCTCGACGACGTCTTGGAGATCGTGTCCGCGGTCGCCGACGCGCTGGACTACGCCCACGACACCGGCCTGCTGCACCGCGACGTCAAACCCGGCAACATCCTCATCACGCAGCAGCGCCGGCGGGTGCTGCTCGCCGACTTCGGCATCGCCCGGCCCCTCGACGGCACCCGTGACCTGACGCGAACCAACATGGCGGTCGGCACCGTCACCTACGCCGCCCCGGAACAGCTGGCCGGCCGGCGGATGGATGGCCGGGCCGACCAATACGCGCTGGCCGTCACCACCTATCACCTGCTCACCGGCGCACCGCCCTACGACGACCCCAACGCCGTCGTCGTCGCGACGAAGCACACGACGGCGCCCGTGCCGCGGCTGAGCGCGCGCCGGCCGGACCTCGCCGCGCTCGACCAGGTGTTCGCCACCGCGATGGCGAAGGATCCGGCGGGCCGCTTCCGGCGGTGCGAGGACTTCGCGCGGGCGCTGGCGCGGCCACCCGCGCAGAAGCCGCCGACCGCGGTGCTGCCGACCCCGCCGGTCCATCAGCAGCCGACCTACCAGCCGCCGCCCCACCAGCCGCCGACGCACCGGCCAACGGTCCGCCCGACGCACCAGCCGCCTACGCACCAGCCACCGACGCACCAGCCGTCGGCGCGGTGGCCGATCATCGTCGGCGCGGCGATTGCCCTGCTGCTGATCGTCGCGGTGCTGCTGACGCATCCGTGGCGGCAATCGTCGGGGGCGAACACCTCAGTGGCAACGCCTTCCACATCGGCCTCGGCCTCGGCTTCGCAGTCGGCATCGGGCTTCGACGCGATGCGCGAGCTCGTCACCGCGTACTACGCCGACCTGCCGGACCGCCCGGACGAGGCCTGGCAGCGGCTCGACCCCGGATATCAGCAGCAGACCGGCGAGCAGAACTACCGCGAATTCTGGGCGACGATCCAGGCTGTCGAGCTGGATTCGGTCACGCCGCGGGATGCCACCAGCGTGGTGGCGCAACTGACCTACGTGCTGCGTAACGGCTCCCGGCAATCCGAGAAACGCTGGCTCAGCACGGCGCAGGTGAACGGGACGCTGAAGATCACCGGATCCGCGCGGATCGGTCCGGCGTAGCCGCCGCCGTACCGGCAGTGGCGCGTCGCCCGGCACCGTCACGTTGATCGCGGCGACCCTGGCGTTCATGCTTGGCGGACTGGCCGCGTCGATCGCGGTTGTGCTGGCTTCCGCCGGCACCTAGATGGAGGTGCACTCATGAGCAAGGTTTCCGGCAAGGTCGCTGTGGTCACCGGCGCAGGCTCGGGTATCGGGCGCGCGCTGGCGGTCGAGCTCGCGAACCGCGGCGCTCGGCTGGCCCTCAGCGACGTCAACGAAGCCAGCCTCGGCGAGACCGTGGACGCGGTCAAGCAGCAGAGCGCCGAGGTGCACGCCGCCCGGCTCGACGTCGCCGACCGCGAAGCCGTCAGCCGGTACGCCGACGACGTGGCTACCCACTTCGGCGTCGTCCACCAGATCTACAACAACGCCGGCATCGCCGACTCCTTCTCCGTGACCGACGGCGAATACGCGCGGTACGAGCGGCTGCTCGGCATCAACCTGTGGGGCGTCATCTACGGCACCAAGGAGTTCCTGCCGCATCTCATCGCCTCCGGCGACGGCCATGTGGTGAACCTGTCGAGCCTGAACGGGTACCTCGCGCAGCCGGAGATGTCGGCGTACTGCACCGCAAAGTACGGCGTCCGCGGTTTCACCGAAGCGCTGCGGTGCGACATGCTGGCGGAGGGCCACCCGGTGCAGGTGAGCGTCGTGCATCCCGGCGGTGTCGCGACCAACATCGCCAACGCGGCGCTGGCCAGCGGCGAAGAGCGTGGCGAGACGCCGACGGAGAAGGACCTGGCGCGAGCCAGGACGTACAACGAGAAGCTGCTGCGGATGCCCGCGACGCGGGCTGCGGCGATCATCGTCGACGGTGTCGAAGCCGGCCGCAGCCGGATCCTGGTCGGACGCGACGCGATCGCACTCGACGCGCTGGTCCGGTTGGCCCCCGGTTGGGCACCCGGTCTGGCGATGTGGGGTCTGCGACGCCTCGCCGCGGGGAAGCGATGACGACCGCCGCGCCCGTCCTGCTCTACGACGGCGTCTGCGGGTTCTGCAACGAGACCGTCCGTACCATCCTCAAGCTCGACAAGCACGGCACGTTGCGCTTCGCCGCCCTCGACAGCGACGCGGCGCGAGGAATCCTCGACCGCCATCCCGAGCTGCAGGGCGTCGACTCCGTCGTCTTCGTCGAAAACCCGGGCACCGCAGCCGAATCCGTCAGCATTCGCTCCACCGGTGCGCTCAAGGTGCTCGAGTACCTCGGCGGCCCGTGGCGTGCGGCGCTGATCCTCAAACTGGTGCCGCGGCCGATCCGCGATGTCCTCTACGACCGGTTCGCCGCCGTCCGCTACCGCATCTTCGGCCGCTACGACACCTGCCCGCTGCCGGCTCCCGAGGTCCGCAGCCGGTTCCTCGACGTGGGCTGACGCGTCAGCGCGACCGCAGCCATGTGGTGATGTCCTCGCCGGGCGGGTCGACGTAGTCGCTGTACTCCGGGTGCTTGTCGACGTAGCTGGCGACGGCCGCGCACATCGGCACGATGCGCATACCGGCGTCCCGGGTGGCCTCCAGCGCCTCACCGATCAGGATGGTCGCCAGCCCGCGGCCTTCGTACTCCTCGTCGACCTTGGTATGGGTGAAGATCCGCTGCTGGTCCCGGTCGGCGTATTCGGCGAGGCCGACCGTCTTGCCTTCGACGGCGATCGTGAAACGGTCGGGCTCGGGGCTGACCGTGGTGGCGGCACCTGTCTTGTCTGTCGTCATCGCGGTCCTTTCGCCGACGGGGGCTGTGCGCTCACCGGTGCAATACCCACATCCCGGTAATCGATCAGCGGGACGTACGGCACACCCAGGCCGGTGAACAGCTCGGTCGCCGCATCGCCGCGGTCCACCATCGGGATGACTCCCGACACCACCGCGCCGGCCTCGACGATTGCCTATGGGCGCGCTTGGTATGGAGGACTTGGATGAGTAGAAGGTGCTTAGACCTGACCGACAGGTTCGATGGCGAGATCCTGATAAGTGATGAGCGGTACGTAGGGCACCCCTTTATTGGCGAAGAGCTTGGTCGCCGCATCGCCACGATCAACCATCGGGATCACGCCGACTACCGTCGCTCCGTCCGCCTCCGCATGATCGAACGCGTCGAGTATCGAACCGCCAGTGCTAACCACGTCGTCAACCAGGAGGACCTTCGTTCCCTGCTCAAATCGAGTTCCTTCGATCCATTGGTTACGGCCGCGCTCCTTCCTTGCCTTGCGGACCGAGAACCAGCGCTTGTGTCCAACGATGGACACGGCTATGGCCAATGGATCGGCGCCCATGGTTAGTCCGCCGACCGCTTCGAACGCAATCTCGTGGTCCGCAGCTAGCTCGACGACTGCGCGAGCCACCAGGACAAGATTGTCGCCATGGTCCACTGCATACTTGCCGTCGATGTAGTCGTGGCTCAACTGGCCGCTTGCGAGAGCGAAGGGCTCATCACGCCGCTCGTAGCCGCGGTTCTTCACTAGCTCGAAGGCCGCCTGCCATGAGTCGGATCGCACGCTAGGATCGGGCATTGCACTCTTCTCTGATCGGCGATGCACCCCGAAGGGTGAGCTCGGATACTTCGACTGATTCGCCGTCGGTCCTGCAGCCTGTCGGTCTCGTGGAACGAGCCCCAATCATAGTGCCGATACTAGTGCGCGCGAAATCGAGCGGTTTGCACCAACACGCAATAGCTGGCAAGCGCTCGCATCGAGTAGCTCGGCACTTGTGGAGGCGTACTGCTCGATACCGCCCCCGGCGTCGGACTGGAACGTGTTCTAATCTCGCCGTGAGGTGCCGCCGATGACCGCCGCGTCCACGATTCCCGGCGATCCGTCGGACGTGACGGCCGAATGGCTGGGCGGGGTGCTCAGCACCGCCGATCGCCGCGTCGAGATCGCCGGCGTGGACGTCACACCGGTAGGCACCGGACAGACCGGCGCGACGTACCGGGCGAGCGTCCGCTACGCCGCCGGGTCCGGCGGACTGCCCGCCAGCTTCGTGGTCAAACTGCCGTCGCAGGATCCGGAGGTCCGCGCCCGCGTCGCGCTGGGGTACCGCTCGGAGTACACGTTCTACACGCAGATCGCGGACACGGTCAGCCTGCCGATGCCGCACTGCTACCACTGCGAGATCGCCGACGACGGCGCGCAATTCGCGCTCGTCCTGGCCGACCTGGCGCCGGCCGAGCAGGGCGATCAGCTCGCGGGCTGCACCCCCGCCGAGGCCCGGCTGGCGGTCACCGCGCTCGCCGGCCTGCACGGGCCGCGCTGGTGCGACCCGGCGTGGCTGACGTTCCCCGGGCTCGTCATGGGCCACCCCGACGAGGACACCGCCCGCGGCCTCGGCGACATCGCCCGGATGGCCACCGACATCACGCTCGAGCGGCTCGGCGGGGCGGTGAGCGCCGCCGACCGCGAGACGCTCGACGCCGCGACCTCGCTGATCACGCCCTGGCTGCTGCTCGAACCCGGCCGCTACAGCGTCCTGCACGGCGACTACCGCCTCGACAACCTGCTGTTCGACCCGGACCGGACCCGCGTCACCGTCGTCGACTGGCAGACGCTCGCGGTCGGGCTGCCCGCGCGCGACCTCGCGTACTTCACCGCGACGAGTCTGCAGCCCGCCGACCGCGCCCGCGCCGAACGGGACCTCGTCGCCGCCTACCACGACGCGCTGCGTGACCACGGCGTGACCGACTACGGCGCCGAAACATGTTGGCGCGACTACCGGTTGGGCATGCTGCAGGCGCCGCTCATCACGACGCTGGGGTTCGCGTTCTCGGCGGCGACCGAACGCGGCGACGACATGGTGCTGACGATGCTGCGCCGGTCGTGCACCGCGATCCGCGAACTCGGCACCGTCGAACTCGTCAGGGAGTCGGCGCCTCCACCACCGCCTTGATGCGCTCGAGCGTCTGCCGCATGCCGTTGCGGTTGGTGCGTCCCCGCGCCCACCCCAGCAGCGCCCAGTAGATCCGCAGCAGCGGGCGGTCGGCGAGCGCAAAGGATTCGGTGACGGCGGTTCCGCCGTCGGTGGGCTCCAGCCGGTAGTGCCACGAGTTGATGGCCTTGTCGTCCGGGCCGACGACGTCGAAGCCGAATTCGCGGCCCGGCTCGCACGCGGTGACGCGGCAGTTGGTCCAGTAGACCGGACCCCTCCCGTTCCGCTTGACGTGACCTTGGAATCGGGCGCCGACGGCCGGCCCGTCGCTGCCCTTCGACCAGCGGCCCTCGAAGGTTTCGGGACTGAATTCGCCGATCCGGGTGACGTCGCTGATCAACGCCCAGATGCGGTCGGGGGCAGCGGCCATGTGGACGGTCACGGAGTCACGCATGCCGTGACCGTACCGGGCCGGCCGGCGCTACCGGCGCAGTCGAGCGCGCCGCCACCGCGGCGACCACTTCGTGGCGGGCCTGCGCGGCACCGAAGTGGAAACCCTGTGCCATCGCGAACCCCATCCGCTCCAGGGCGGCCGCCTGCTCCGCGGTCTCCACGCCCTCGACCACGACGGGCAGGTTCAGCGCGTCGGCCAGCGCGGCGACCGCCCGCAGCAGCGGCGCCGAGGACCGCGGCTGCCCGAGCGATGCGGTGAACGCCGCGTCCAGCTTGAGGTAATCGGTGGGAATGGTGTGCAGCCGACTCAGCGAGGAGTACCCGCTGCCGAAGTCGTCGATCGCGATGCGCACGCCGTGGCGTCGCACCTCGTGCAGCGCGGACGTGGCCGCCGGCGTGTCGGCGTCCAGCACGCTCTCGGTGACCTCGAGCACCAGTTGGTCGGCGGGCCAACCGGTTTCCTCGAGGATCTCGCGAACCCGGTCGGCGTAGCCCGCCTCCGTCAGCTCGAGGCCCGAGACGTTCACCGCCAGCAGGAGTGGCCGGTCCGAAACCTGCGCCTGCATCCAGCGCGCGTCGAGGCAGGCACGGCGCAGCACGTAGCGATCAAGCGCCGCGATGAGGTTCGCGTTCTCGGCGGCCTCGATGACATCGGCGCAGGTCAGGGATGGCCGGGAGTCGGGTACCCAGCGCACCAGCGCCTCCACCGCGATCACCGTCTCCGGGTCGGCGAGCCGGACGACGGGCTGATACCGCACGTCGATCGCGTCCGCGTCCAGCGCGTCACGCAGTTCGACGGCCAGCGGTGTCAATCGCGAGGACTCCAGCATGGTCCGGTTGCGGCCACCGCGCTTGGCGCGCCGCAACGCGATGTCGGCGCGGCTCAGCAGGGTCGCCGCCGACTCGCCGGGCTGCCAGCCGGTCACGCCGGCCGCGCAGTCGCGTCCCGCCGCGGCGCGCAGGCGGTGACTCAGCGCCACGGCCTCGGTTTCGCTGGCCTGTGGCAGCAGCACCGCGAACTCGTCCTCGGCCAGTCGGGCCAGCACATCTTCGGGCGCCAGCACCTCCCGCCAGCGGGCGATCACCGTTTGCAGCAGGTCGTCGGCGGCCCGGTAACCCAGCTGCCGTCGCATGGCACCGCACTCGTCGATGCAGATCAGCACCAGCGCCGGTTGCGGGCCGTGGGGATGCGAGCGGTTGAGGGCCATGTCCAGCAGGCGGTCGAAGCCCTGCCGGTTCGGCAGCCCCGTGAGCGGGTCGATCTCGCCGCGCACCACCAATCGGCTGAGGAACGCGATGAGGCTGCCGATGGCGGCCGTCGTCCCGGCCGCGATGAGGCCCGCCCACCACGGCGCGGCCGACGTCTGGGCCAACGTCAGCAGGCAGCAGAGCACCGCCAGGCCGACGTGCACCACGGCAGCGGGCCAGGGCACGAAGAACCCGGCGCAGGCGATGAACACGTACAACGTGGCCATGGAGACCGCACCGAACGCGGTCGACGCCTCGTACACCGCAACGGAGACCTGCACCGTCGCGATCAGCGTCAGGATCTGGAACTGCCAGAAGCTCAGGCGGCGGCCCCACAGCAACGTGCAGACGCCGAGCGTGACGCCGACCGCCGCGTTGCCGTACTCGACACCGACGGAGTCGAAGGATGTCGGCGCCAGGGTGGCGATCGCGGCCACCAGTGGACTGCCGATCAGCAGGAGGGTGCCGGCGGCCCGCGCGGTCAACTCCGGCGTCGCGATGCCCGGCCACAACCGCGCACGCTGATACGCCGCCCATCCGGCACGCAGCCACCTCACGGCGGAATGCTATCCGAGCAAAGATCGACGTGGTGGCCGAACCTGCCAAACTCTTTGCGATCGTCAGTTCTGTGCGAGCGCGGCGCCGATCGCGCGCCGCATGTCGTCGGCGTTGATCAGCAGGTCTTCGGCGGGTGCCTGCGCCAGCAGGTGCGGGGGCATGGTGGACAACCGCCGCGCCCGCTCGTGCTTGCAGTGGATGACGACCTTGCGGGCGAAGCGGCCGTTGCCGGCGGTGTCCAGTGCGGTGCCGTGCTCGAGCGGGGTGTCGCGCAGCCTCGCGGCTTCGGCGCGCAGCAGCGGCCAGGCCGCGTCGGTGATCGCGATCTTCTCCTTGCGGGCGATCAACTGCCCGATCTGCACGATCTCGTCGGGCGTGTAGCTGGAGAACGTCAGCGTCAGGTGGAACCGCGACGCCAGGCCCGGGTTCGCCTGCATGAACCGCCGCATCTCCTTCGGATAGCCGGCGACGATCACCACGAACCGGTCCCGGAAGTCCTCCATGTACTTCAGCAGCGTGTTGATCGCGTCCTTGCCGAAGGAGTGGCCCTCCTGCTCGGGGGCCAGCCGGTACGCCTCGTCGATGAACAGCACGCCGCCCAGCGCCTGCTCGCACACCTCCCGCATCCGCGCCGCCGTCTGCGAGATGTACCCGACGACGAGGTCCTCCTCGGTGACCTCCAGCACGTCGGGCCGCTCGATCTTGCCCAGCCCGAACAGGAACTCGGCGGCGATGCGGGCGAAGGACGTCTTCGCGGTGCCCGGCGGCCCCTCGAGCACCATGTGGTTCTCGTTGGTGGTCGACGTCTCCTCGCCGCGGGCCGCGAGGATCTGGTCGATCTGGATCTCGGTGCGCCACACCGTGATCTGCTCCTTGGGGCCGGACAGCCCGATGAGCTCGTCGAGCTTGGTCTGCGCCGCCGCCAGCACCGCTTCCTGCTGCGAGGCGAGGTCGGCCGCCGCCCGCGCCTCCCGGCTGGTCTCCGTGCTGCGGTCCCACGGGTCGGTGCGGCTCGCGATGGTCTCCTCGTCGGTCACCACCAGCCGGTAGCCGGGGTTGGCGAGCGCTTCCCGCGCGGCGTCGAGCAGCACGCCGTTGGCGGTCGCCTGCTCGAAGGCGGCGCGGGCCGCGTCCTCCTGGCCGAGCTCGCGCAGACACCAGCCGCGGGTCAGCGCGGCGTCGGCGGCGATGTACTGGTTGGCGGTGCGCACCCGTTCGGCGCGGTCCAGGCCGGTCTGGAACTGTCCGAGCGTGGCGGCCGCCGAGGCGCCGAGGGTGTTGACGGCCGCCGTCAGGTCGTCGATGACGTGCGTGGCGTGGGCCGGTGGGGACGTCGCCGTCGCCGACAGCACGTCCGGCCAGCGGTGCGACAGGTGGTACAGGGCCGCGGTCAGGAACTGGCACCACTGCGCGGCCATCGGGTCCGCGGTGACCACCGGATCGGCCAGCACCGCCGCGGCGGCCGGGAACCGCTGCTCACGGATGAGCGCCGCGGCGTACCCCAGCGCCACCGTGGCCCGCGACCACACGGGCAGCGTCACGTACATCGGAGCGTCGACGCGCGCGTGCAGGTCGCCGTCGACGAGCCCGATCCGGCGGGTCTCGCGGTACAGCGACCGGGAGTTCTCGTGCGCCGCGGCGATCACGTCGAGCCCGGTGTCGCCGCACGCCAGGCGCCCGAGCCAGGCGTCGGACATCGACGGCTGGGCGGCGGTGATCGCCCGGAAGCCGGCCAGCGCGCCGGCGGTGTCGCCGGCCTTGTAGCGCTCGACGGCGGCGTCGAAGGCCCGTCGCTGGTCGGTCGGCGACGTCATCGCAGCGCTCCCCTCGCCGGCGCGTACCGCGGCGAGCGGGGCGGCTCGATCTCGCCGAGGAACGGCTGCTCGGCCTTGAACGTCGCGATGTTGACATCGGTGGTGAACGCGGCGGTGGTGATGCGCACCGTCGACGGCGACGTCTGGACGAACGCGATGTCGGGCGCGCTCATCCGGTCGGCCTCGCCGAGGGTGATGACGGTCGACGCCAGCCCGGCGGGCGGGGGTCCGCCGCGGCGGTCACTCACCAGGATCGTGGGCACGAACTCGGGCGGATGGTGCCGGTCGACGATGGCGATCAATGGCTGCGCGAGGCCGGCCCACTGCCGCGGGTTGTCGGTGTACACCGCGATCCGCTCACCCACCGCGGCCGCCCGGATGAGCAGCTGGCGGGTGTAGGCGGTGCCGGTCCGCAGGTGGATGCGGGTCGCCTGCTCCGGATCGGTGAGCGGCAGCAGCAGCAGGTCGCCGGTTGCCGTCGTGCCGACCATGACGCCCGACGGACCCACCGGAATGTCGAGTCCGACGTCATCGAGCGGCCGTTCGGGCAACCGGGTGTAGGAGCGCTCGGCGGGCAGGCAGCGGACCGCGGCGGGCTGCTGGTCGCCGGGCAGCGTGTTGAGGTACAGGTTCGGCGGGTTCGACGGCGGCTGCGGATCGTTGAGCCGGACCAACGCCGCCACCTTGACCCGGTCGTCGACGGGGCTGCGGTCCTTGCGCATCGCGACGGTGACGACCACCTCGTCGGAGCGCAGCGCCCACAGCTGGTTGAGCGCGGTCGTGGTGATGTCCTCGGGGGAGAACCAGTAGGTGGTCAGGTAGCCGGGGTGGGCGGCGATGGTGTGCCAGCGCTCCCGCGGCGGCGGCGGTGGCGGTGGCCGCATGCCCACCCAGCCGGCCTGCCCGATCTCGTCGCCGGCGGCCGCCTCGCCGCCGTCGCCGGTGCCCGCCGCGGCCACGGCGACCATGCCGGCCCCCAACTCGGTGAGCGCGGTGTCGAGCTCCTTGGCGGTGAGCGGGCGGGCCCGCACTCCGCGCTGCAGCAGCGCGTTCACGATGCGCTCGGTGGCGGCCGCGGCCGTCGCGCCCACCGACGTGCGGTACACCAGGCCGCCGAGCGACTCCGACGTGTCGAGCCGCACGATCAGCCGGGTGGTCCGCTGGCCGGCGGCGGGCCGGTCGGCGAGCAGCGTCGAGTACAGCGGCGGGTAGCCGGTGCCCCGTCGCACCCGCACCCCGCTCGACACGACGTCGATTCCGGCCAGCCGGACGCCGCCGGGCTGGTCGAGCGAGTCGGCGAGGACGTCCATCGGCAGCAGGTTGGTGGTCAGTGCGTTCGCCGAACCGGTGAGCGCCGTCGCCGCGTACGGCTGACCGGCCACCGCGATCATGGTGATCGCCTCGCCGTCGACCGTCCGGACGCCGCAGAGTGCGCTGCCGTGCGGGATGTCCAGTGCCGCGGCCACCGTGACGGGCAGGCGGCCCCGGCGCCGGCGCCAACGCCAGACCGCGGCGAGCCAGCCGAGCGGGGTGCGGCGATGCACTCGCAGGAACAGCAGCAGCACCGCCACCAGCGCCACCGCGATCAGCGGATACCAACTGACGTCCGCCGGCGCCAGCGCCAACGCCGCCACCAGCACGAGTACCTCGACGGCGATGACGGCGCCGACGGGAGCGGCGAACTCCACCGGCCGGGCCTTCACGAGACGCTCCTCACGAGGACCTCCGCCGCAGCGACGCCGCCGCACCGGCCACCGCCGCGACCGCCAGGACGACGCCGGCGCCGATCAGGGCCGTGTACCGCGGCCGCAGGTCCGGCTCCGGCGGTGGCGGGGGCACGTACAGCAGCGAGGTCAGCCGCTCCGCCGGCTGCCGCTCACCCAGCGGGACGTCGAACGTCAGCGCCGCGACCGGGTCCACCACGCCGTAGCCGACGGCGTTGTCGACGCCGCGCGGCGGGTTGTGCGCGGTCTCGGTGATGCGGCGGATCACCTGGTGCGCCGTCAGGTCGGGGTACTTCGCCCGCACCAGCGCCGCGACGCCCGAGGTGTAGGCGGCCGCGAAGCTCGTCCCCCACAGCGGGTCCGCCTGCCCCGGCACCTGCGCGTTCGGGATGGCGTTGACGGGCCGGCCGTTGCGGTTCGACAGCCCCATGATCTCCAGGCCCGGCGCGGCCACGCCGACCCACGGCCCGGCGATGCTCTTGGGTACCGGCTGTCCCTGCGGCGACACCGCGCCCACCGCCAGCACGTAGTCGGAGTACCAGGCGGGGGTGACGATGGTCCGCACGTCGTGCCAGTCGCGCGGATCGTCGGAGCGCAGCGGGTCGAACACCGGGTTCTGCCCGCAGTCGTCGCCGTCGCCCTCGTTGCCGGCGGCCACCACGACCACGACGTCCTTGTCGACCGCGGCGTAGCGGATCGCGGCGCCCAGCGCGTTCTGGTCGACGGGCGCGGCGGTGTTGATGCACGCCGTCACCGAGATGTTCATGACGTCGACGCCGAGGTTCGCCAGGTGCACGATCGCACGGGCGAGCGTGTTGATGTTCCCGGCCTTCTGCCGGTTCTTGTCGCCGGCGCCGGGGTCGGGTTTGGCGGGCACGAACGCGCGCGACGACTGCCTGATCGAGATCAGCGACACGTCCGGCGCGACGCCGACGACGCCGTCGGGACTGTTCGGCGGCGGCGGGGGCACCGGCGGTTCCGCGCCGAGCGGCGGCCCGGCCGCCGGGGCGTCCGGCGGGGGAGGCGGCGGCGGTTCGGGTGCCGGCGGCGGCGGCGGCGGTGGAGGCGGCGGGGCGGGCGCGGTGACGGTGATGGTCGGGGGCGGCGGCGGAGGCGTCGTCGGGTAGGGGGAGGCCGGTGGTGGGGGCGGCGGCGCCTGCGGGGCGCTGCCGGCGGGCATCGGCGGCGGCTTGGCCCCCGGCTCCGACGGCTGGGCGCCGATGATCGAGGCGACGACCGTGCCGTGCGCATCGCAGTCGTCGAGTCCGCCGTTGGCCTCGCCCATCACGTAGTCGCCGCCGGCGTACACCCGCGGCAGCCGCGGGTTGGGGGTGACGCCGGTGTCCACCAGCCCGACGGTGACGCCCGCGCCCGTCGAGTATCGCCACGCCTGGCTGACGTCGAGCATCACGGTGCCGGGGGCGGGCCGGGTGACGTCGGGCGTGGCGACCGTCACCGGGTCGGCGCACAGATCGTTCTGGCGCATCTCCCGGTCGGGGCCCGGCGTGTCGTCGGGCGGCAGGAACGCCGGGTCGACCTTCGGCGGCTCGATCGCGTGGGCGGCCGCCGGGGCCAGCACGTGCACGCCCAGCAGGGCGGTGGCCGACGCGAGCGCGGCCGTGGCGCGCAGCGGGGGAGCGATCCGCATCAGTGGTACCGGATGTACTGCAGCAGGCCGATCGCCCACGCCGCGAACGGCACGACCAGCGCCAGCAGGATGTACTCGCTGTACTCCACCACCTTGCGGACCGGCGGGGAGAAGATGCGCGGCGGCACGACCGTCGCGGCGACCAGGCCGGCCGCGGCGACCCCGAGCGCCGCCCCGCCCGCGATCAGCGCAGCGGCCGTGTTCGCGGCGTCGGCCGCCAGCCCGTCGCGGGCCGCGGTGCCGATCATGGCGGCGGCGGCCGCGGCGACCAGGATGATCGCGTGCCGCCGGTCGCGGAACGCCCGCGCCCGCAGGATGAGGATCACCGCGATGACGCCGACGATCGTCACGTGCGCCCAGTGCCGGTCGCCGTGCGGCTCGACCGCGATGAGCGACGCGGGCACGACGACGGCGGCGATGCCGAGCAGCACACCGGTGAGCACCGTGTTCGACCGGCGGGCGGCGGCGGCCACCTGGTCGCCGGTGAGCGTCACGTCGGCGGGCGGACCGTCCTCGACCGGGGAGATGGTGTCCTCGGGCTGGCCGGGCGCGCGCGCGAAGATGTCGCGGCCGGTGATGGAGCCGAACGTCTGCCGCGGCACCTTGGCCAGCGTGAGCGCCACCGCCGGCGCCGCCGCGAGCGCGACGAGTGCAGCGATCAGCGCCACCACCGCGATCCGCTGGCCCGGGACCTGCCAGAACAGCCGGACACCCGCCGCCACGCCCGCGAAGGTGCCGGCCGTCATGATGGCCGCGGCGGCGCTCCAGTAGCGGTGGGTGAGCCGTACCAGCAGCCAGGTGCCCGCCAGGGCCGTCACGGCGGCGAGGAAGGCGTGCGGGGCGCCGGGCGACCCGCCGGGCGGCAGCACCGCGCCGGTGAGCACGGCGGCGGCGAGCGCAGCCCACGCCGCACCGTCGGTGGCGACCCGGCCCGCCCGCAGCCGCGCGCAGAGCCCCGCGGCCAGCAGCAGCGCGAGCGTCGCGCCGCCGAACAGCAGCACCACCAGCAGCGAGAAGTCCGTCGTCCACCGCAGCCGCCACACCAGCCCGGCCGCCACCGCCAGCGCCGCGCCGGTGATCGCCACGCCCACGGCCAGCGCATCGCGCGCCGACACCCGCACGAAGTGGTCCGACGCGTACTGCGCGAGCGCGGTCGACACGTTCTCCACCACCGGGCCGTAGCGCTCGGCGGTGCCGGCCGGCACCAGCACCAGCACCTCGCCGTCGAGGATGTTGTGCCCCGACAGCGACACGTCCGACGCCAGCGCCGTCATGCCGGCGGCCCGCGCGAATTCGTAGGCGCCGCTGGGCAGTTCGGGCGCGCCCCGGCCCCGCAGCACTTTGTTGATCGCGACGACGGTCGGCTCGAGCAGCGTCGACAGCGGCGCGGCGGCCGGCAGCACGAGGTCGATCTGGTGGGATTCGCCCGCCAGGATCGACACCCGGCAGGACGGCGGCACGGCCAGCGGGGCGCCGGCCGCGGGCGCGGGCGCCGGGACCGCCGGGGCGCGGAAGGTGGTCACCGGCCGCCCCGCGGGCCGTCGGTGGTGGACGCGAAGTGCTCGGCGATCGCGGCCGCGATCTCGATGATCCGGCGCCGGGTCGTCGGGTTGAGCTCCGAGGTGACGTCGATGACGCCGCCGGGCCGCAGGTGCGGGTCGAACGGCACCTCGATGACCACCTGCCCGCGGCTCGCGAACTGCTGCACGAGGATGGACCGGGTGCGCTTGTCGGCGTGCCCGTCGGAGTCGTTGAGCACCACGACCGTGCGGTGCAGCAGCCCGGTGAGGCCCCGGTTCGCCAGCCACTCCATCGTCTGGCCGGCCGCCGACGCGCCGTCCACCCACGGCGACGACACCACGATCAGCGCGTCGAGGTCGCGCAGCACCTCCTGGGTCACCGGCGCGTCCATCGTCGACCCGCAGTCGATGATCGAGATGGTGAAGTGCCGGTCCAGGCGGGACGTCGCTTCCCGGTAGATGCCTGGATCGAGCACCCGCCGCCGCGCCGCGGAATTCTCGCCGGCGAGCACGAAGAGCCCGGCGGCGTTGTTGCCGACCCGGCTGCGCACGTCGGCGAAGGTGTCGAGGTGCTGGTCGGCGGCGAGCTCCCAGTACGAGCCGGCCGCGTTGGGGTCGATGCGGCTGCCGAGCTTGCCGAACGAGGTGTCGGCGTCGATCGCGACGACACGGTCGTCTTGCCGGAGCTCGGCGAACACCGAGCCGACGCTGGCGGCGATCGTGGTCTTGCCGACGCCGCCCTTCCCGAGGACGCCGATCTTGTACCGGCCGCGCAGCAGCGAGCGGATCTTCATCTCCAGCGCGGCCTGGCGGCGTTCGTCGGGGGACGGGCCGGGGTTGATCAGGCCCAGCGAGCCGCGGTAGACGGCGCGCCGCCAGCCGCGGCGCGGCGGCTGCCGCTTGCTGGGCACGAGCTCGGAGGACCGGATGCTGTCGACGTAGGACCAGCCGCCCGCCGATGCCGGCGCGTCCTGCCAGCCCGGTGCACCGCCCCAGCCGGGCTGCTGCGCCGGCCGGCCGGGCACCGGCGGCAGGTCACGCGTCGGCTGCTGCTGCCACGGCCCGGCCGGCGCGTCCGCGCGGGTCGCGAAGACGTGCGTCGTCTCGCCGGCCGTCGAGAACGCCCCGGGTGCGGGCGTGCCCGGTGGCGGCGGCTGACCGGGGCCGGGGTGGGGTCCGAACGGTGCCCGCGCCGGACCCGGGCGCAATGGGTCGGGCGCCGGACCCGGGCGCAATGGATCGGGCGCCGGACCCGGGCGCGATGGATCGGGCGCCGGGCGCGGGGGGTCCTGCGGGGAGCGCGGCGGGTCGGGGGGTGCGCTCGGCCGCTGCGGCTCGGGCAGCGGACCGGCCCACCCGGGCGGCGGAACACCGGGAACGGGGGGTTCGGACGGCCGTGCCGGCGGCTCCGGCGGGCGCACCGGGGTCTCGGTGGGTCGCGGCACCTCGGTGGTCCGGCCCTCGGGGCGCGGCGCGAACGGATCGGGCGCCGACGGCACGTCGGGCGTGGGCGTTTCGACGGAGTCGTCGGGGTTGGTCACGGCGCGCCTTTCGATCGGCTGTGCCGGCTGTCCGGCAGGCATGCGCTCATTGCGGTCGGCTTCCGAGCGGCGCCGACTCGTCGGCGGGGTCGAGGGTGTCGTGCTGCGTCAGCGCGTCCGGCCGGGTCAGCGCCGGTCCGGCCGCGAACAACCGGACGAGCGGCCACGGCGCCTGCCGCGCCTGCTTGGGCTGAACCCCCAGCGCCCGCAGCGTCTCGTCGTCGAACGCGATGCCGAAGCGCACGCCCTGATCGCTGATCCACCACAGCGACTCCCGGCTGGTGGCGTCCGGTGCGGCGCTGGTGGTCTGCACCAGGTTGGTGGCGCCGGGGCTCATGTACACCTGGTCGGCCTCCAGCCCGCCGGTCGAGGGGCCGCTCTTGACGAGTTGCAGGAGGTGATTCTCCGACGACACCGGGATCGGCAGGCCCTTGCCGCTCAGCACGGTGGTCACCGCCGACCGGTCGGTGGACCCTTTCGCCCAGGACACGCAGGTCACCGGGTTGGCGACGGTGTCGACGAACTGCAGCCGGGTGGTGGGGTAGTAGTCGACGGGCAGGCTCTGCACCACCGGGACCTTCGCCAGCCGGTCGGGGGTGACCTCGATGGGCAGCAGATCGCCCTGCGAATCGGCCGTCCGCAGCAGCGACGCGACCAGCGGGGACACCCGCTGCACGCCGTTTTGCAGCAGCACGTAGAACTGGCTGCTGTTGCTCTGCAGGTCGCGTACCGAGAGCACCGAGCCGACGCGGGCGTCGGGCGCGACGTCCCAGCGCGACGGGCCGCCGGCGCCGGGGACCGCCGGGGTCGACAGCGGTTCGGTGGCCGGCAGGGCGTCGTAGAGGGCCGTGGAGATCTCGATGGGCTCGGGCGCCCCGGAGTCGAGGCCCAGCGCCAGGGTCACCGCCTGGTTCGACAGGTCGATCTGCGATCGCTGACCGCCCCAGATCACGTAGTCGTTGTCGCCGTGGCGGACCAGCACCGCCTTCGGCGGCTCCAGCGGCAGCGTCCGCGCGCCGAGCGTCAACGTGCCCCCGATGGCCGTCACCACCGGCGGCGCCGAGATGTTGGGGCCCGGGGCGGTGTCGCAGACCGCCCACTGCGAGGCGTCGCCGGTCCGCATCGGCATGACGGGCGGGGCGCCGGCGATGCCGACGGTGGGGCCCTGCGGGTATTTCGCCAGCTCCGCGGACTTCACGAAGGTCGGGTTGGCGGCCTGCCCCGCGATGAGCCGTGCGCTCACCAGGTTCAGCGCCGGATGCAGCCGGCCGTCCACCAGGACGTAGGTGGCCCCGGTGTCGCGGTCGGCGAGGATGCTCGACTGCCCGACCTGACCCGCCGGCTTGAACCAGGACAGGACGAACATCAGCGCCGTGGCCAGGACCGCGAACACGAAGCCCAACAGCAGCGAGGCCCGCTGCCGCTGCACCGGATCGAACTCCATGCGCACACCGTGGTGCGACAGCGCGGCGGCAGTGCGCCGTTGCCAGAAGAAATGGGCGGACACCTGCAATCCGCTGGCCAGGTTGAGAGCCACGGTTGCCTACTTTACTGACGGCGCGGTCGTGTGCTGACCGCGTATTGCGGCGCTGAGCCGACCCGGAAAATCATTTGCTGTCACAAATATCGCAGAGATGTTCGGGGGGCGTTCACCGGACAAGGCGCGGCGCCCCGATGATCTTCGCCAAATCGTCGCGCAAGCCGGCCGCCGACGTGGGCCAGATACTGGTCCAGCGCGATCCGTCGGCGCCGGCGGTGTAGGTGACGGTGACCCGGCCGTGCTCGGTGTCGACCACCGTCAGCACCGTCGGATGGACGTGATCGGTGATGCCGTGGTCGATCACGGTGACGACGCCCATCGCCGAGGTGTCCATCCGGATCGCCGCGGCGACCACCGCGATCTGGTCGGGGGAGAGGCCGAGCCGCGCCAGGGCGGTCGCGACGATCCGGGGATCCTGGTTGTACGTCTCGGTCAGCGCATGCTGCAGTGCGTCGGTCGGCAGGTTGATGCCGTCGATGGGCGCCGGTGCGCCGGGCCCGAAGGCATGGATCACCGCCTCGGAGACCAGCGCGACCTGGTGCTCGCGGTGCGGTGTCTCGCCGACCGGCGCCACCACCACCTCGTCGCCGAAGCGGGCGATGGACGCCAGCCAGCGGTCCCGCATGCACACCGACATGGTGCGCTCCTGCACGAAGCCGCCACCGGGAACGCCTGCGTCCGCCGCGGCGGGGCTGCGGATGGCGACCACCACCTCGCGGTCCGGCCGGCCGATCACCGCCATCCAGTCGCGGACCGCCTCGTCGACGCGGCCGTGCTCGTCGATCACCCCGGCCGCGACCAGCGAGGCGTATTCGACGGTCTCGGTCAGCGGGCGTTCACCGGCGAGGGTGACGACCGTCGGCCCGGCGTCCACCGACGGGATGTAGGGCCGAAGCCGCATCGAGATCGGCATCGACTCGATGCCCAGCAGCGATTGCAGCACCCAGACACCGGACGGTGTGGTGGTGAGATCGGCCATCGCGCCATCCTTTCGGGCTCGGGACCATTCGGACACGAAACAGGGGAGGCCGGCCGGCCTCCCCTGCCTCGCGCTGCCGAAGAAGCGGTCAGAACCCGAACGACTGCGCCGCGGCGGCGTCGGTGCCGATCATGTCCTGGTGGGCGGTGTCGACCACGCTGGCGTGCCGCCGGATGACCTCCTGGCCGGAGTTGATGCCGTCGTTGATGGTCATCTGCGCCTGGGTGAAGGCGTCGCCACCCTGGGAGGTGAAGAACTCCTGGATGCCGTTGAGCACGTTCTGCGCCTGGCCGCGCACGTCTTCGAGCTGCGAGCTGGCCTGGGTGACCGCGTGCACGTAATCGGGCAGCGCGGAGGGGCTGTATTCGAACAATCCATCGGGCATATCAGTCAGGTCCTTTCGATCACATGCTCTGGGAAACGCTGGCGATGGTGCTCTGCGAGCTCTCTTCCTGCTGCTCGTACCGGTCGGCCGCGGCGCGCAGCGTCTGGATGAGCTCGCCCCACTGCGTCGTGAGCTTGGTCTGCGCGTTGTGGATTTCCTCGGCGGCGTTGATGTTGGCCGCGGCCGCCGCGCCCTGCCAGGCGCCGGGCGCCATGACGTCGTGCGAGGCGTTCAAATAATTCTGGAGCGTGCCGGTCGCCTGATCGCGCAGGCTTTCCAAATTCTGGGCTGCGGCCCGCAGCTCGTTTACGCCGACTTTCAAAGCCATGTCATTTCCCCTCGGTCATTGGTGTTTGCGGGATGTTCAGCAGTCTATGGGGCATCGGATGGGTGTCGATGCACGAATTTCTCGACGATCAATCGCTTCGCCGCGGCGCGGACGTCAGCTGGACCGTCCGGCCTCCGGAGCTGTCGCGATCGCGGTCGTCGCGTGCCGCGTGCGGCGGCGGCGCCCCGTAGAGGCCGCCGGTGCCGCCGGCGCCCATGCCGCCGCCACTGGGGGTCACCGACGACGCGACCTCCGGCACCGCGGCCCCGCCGCCCCAACCCTGCGGCAACTTGGGCGGGCCGGGCGCGTTGAAGCTGCCGGTGGGCTTGGTGTAGGCCGACATCATGGCGCTGCCGGCGGCCCCCATGCCACCGCCGCCGCCGAGACCGCCCGCGCCGGCTCCCGACGCGGCCGCCAGCGTCGGATCGAGCCCGGTGCCGCCCACCTCGGCGACCTGGGTGGCGTCGTCCGCCCCAGCGGCACCCATGCCGTTCATCATCGGGCCGAGCATCCCGGTCATCATCTGCGGGAACTGGCCGAGCAGCTGCGGGAACTGGCCGAGCATCTGCATCGGCTGCATCATCATCTGCGGGATCTGCGCCATCTGGCCCATCAGCTGCGGCGCCATGCTCGCCATGGACTGCGCCGGCGACGCCGCCGCCTGCACGCCGGACTGGCTGCCGCTGGTGGCCTCGTTGACGCCCTGCAAGCCGGCCTGCATCCCGGCCTTGGCCGCACCACTGGCCACCGCCTCGCCCACGGCGGCGGCCTGCGCGGCCGGACCCGCCGGGTTGGCCGTCAGCGGAGCCGGCGGCGGCGGGACCCCGAGCTGCCCGATCACGGTCATGACCGCACTCTCGTACGCCGACATCGTCGCGGCGTTCGACGTCCAGAAGTGGCCGAAGTACTCGGTGTCGAGGGCGACGATCTCCGGCGTGCGGAACCCGAGGAAGTTCGTGGCCACCGCCGACGCCTGCGCCGTGCGGTTCGTGTTGCACGCCGGCACGGGGATCATGGCCGAGTTCGCGGTGTTGTACGCCTCCACCAGCGCCAGCGCGGACGCCGCGGACTGCTCGACCCACCCCGTCAGAGCCTCCAGCGCGGCCACGTACGGTGCGGCGGTCCCCAGCATCGCCAGGCTGCCGGCACCCATCCAACCGGTGGCGGCGGTGCCGGTCGCCGTCGACATCATCTGCGCGCCCTCGGCGGCCAGCGCCGCAGCCAAGCCCTGGTACGCCGTCGCCGCGGCCGATGTGCTGGCGGCGTGATCACCGGTCATCAACTGACCGGCGTTGACCTCAGGTGGCTGCGCTCCCCACTGCCCCGGCATGACCTACGGCGCGATGGCGGCGGTCGCGGCGCTGATGCCCTCGACCGCCGAGTAGGTGGCACCGCTGCTGCCGACGGCGCCCGCGAACAGCTCGCGCATCGCGACGTACTCCGTCAGGATGCCGGTGGTGGCGGCGCCGCGGGCGTTGAGGGCGGCGGCGGCCATGGCCGACGCGGTGTCGGCGCCGGCCGGCAGCACCGCGCTGATCGCGGGGGCGGCGGCGGCTGCGGCGGCGGCCATGGTGGCCGCGCCGGCGGACTCTTTGCCGGCTGCCGCGGCGAGCGCAGGCGAATCGACGAGGATGGTCATTGGTCCCTCCCGACCTGAGAAAGTGGTGTCTCGAGTGTAAGGGCGTCCCGGAGGCGCCCACTACCCGAAATCGGTAATTACACAGCTGCCGGTGATGTTTGCGGTGTCGGCGAGCCGGGGAAAGTCGGCGGGCTGCTCCACGCGATCAGTGCCCCGGTGGTGCCCGAGCGCGTGAAGAAGATCGCTTTGCCAGGACGCTGCGGCTCCGCGACGATGTCCCCCACGATCTTCCCGGCGTCGCGTCGGCCGTCGAGGATCAGGGTGGGCGCCAGCGAGGCCCGGAGCTTGCCGAGCAGCGAGTTGCCGATGGCCACCTGGTTCCAGTTGGCGACGGCCGTCGCGGCCAGCACGTGCAGGCCGGTGTCGCGGGCCTGCTCGATGTGCGGCGCCAGCGCCATGAGCGGGTTGTCCATCATCGGCCACACCCCGGCGTCGTCGACCACGACGAAGATCTCCGGTCCCGACCAGAACTTCTTGGTCATCATGTCCTGCTGCGACGTGCCGGGCGGCGGCTGCCGGGCGTCGAGTTCGGCAACCACCGAGCGGACCGCCTCCTTGATGGCCGTCTGCGTGTAGGCGTATTCGCGCAAGTGTGCGCCCTGCACGACGCCGAGCAGGGTGCGCCGCGGATCGAGCACGACGATGCGGGCCTCGTCGGGATGGTAGGTCGAGGTGATCGCCTGGCACATGACGCGCAGGAAGTTGCTGCGTCCCGAGCGCGGGGCGCCGACGGCGACGGCGTGCGGGTGGTCGACAAGGTCGAGGTAGGCCGGTCCGAGATCGACCTCGGACAGCCCGAACGCCAGCAGACCCTTGCGGCTGTCCGCGAGCCGGGCGACCTCCTCGAACGGAACGGACTCCGGCAGCCGGCTGACGGTCGCGGCCTTCTGCACGCCCGACACCGCGGCCACGACGGCCCCCACCTCGCGGGCGCCGACCCGGCCGCCGGGGCGTTCCCCGAGCTCCGGCACACCGATCAGCAGGTGCATGCCGGCCTTGGTGATCCCGCGGCCGGGAATGTTCTTGGGGACCTTCTTGGCGAGCTGGCGGTCCATCTCCGAATCGCTCGGATCGGTGAGCCGCAGCTCGATGCGGCTGGTCGCGAGCGGTTTGAGCGCCTGCTTGAAGCCCTGCAGATAGCTCGTGTGGGAGACGACGACGTGCACGCCGTAGCTCAGCTGGCGGCTCAGCGCCACGATCTGGTCGACGTACTGCGGGTACTCCGCGGCGAACGTCGCCCACCCGTCGATCACCAGCACGACGTCGCCGCCGGCAATCGGCACGGCGTTCGGCTGCGGCCCGGCCCCGGTCTGGTGGTCGCGGCCGAACTTGATCCGCCGCACCTCGTCCATGTCGAGGCCCGTGCGCGCGAACGTCGCCTCGCGTTCGGCGACGATGCCCTGCACCGACGCGATGATCCGGCCGACGCCTTCCCGGTCGAGCGCCGGGGCCAGGCCGGCGACGTGCGGCAGCGAGGCGGCCGCGGCGAGGCTGGGCCCGCCGGCGGCGATGCAGTAGAACTGCACCCGCTCCGGGCGGTAGGTGAGCGCGGCGGTGGTCATCATCGTCACCAGCGTGGTGGTGACACCCGACTGCGGCGCCCCGATGACCAGCGCATTCGATGTCAGCAAGTCGATGTGGTGGACGTCTTGCCGGTGCTGGCGGGGCCGGTCCTCGATGCCGACCGGGAAGGCCAGCCCCGGATTGTCGCCGTAGTCGACGTCCCACGGCTTGCCGCGCGAGAGCCGCACCAGCTCGTCGGCCGGGGCGGGTGAGACCAGCGGCGGCAACCACAGCTGCCGGGGCGGCCGGGCGCCGGTGGCCTTCAACGCCTTGACGACGGTGTCCACGACGGTCGGCGGCAGCTCACCGGGCGCCGCCGCCGCCGCCGGCGGCTCGACGTGCCCGTTGCCGCGCTGCCCGTTGCCGGCGTGACCATTGGCGTTCTGACCACCCGGCTCGGGGTGGGCCAGCAACCCGTCCTCGTCGTCGGCGGCGGTGGCGGTGAACGGCCGCGGCGTGAACCACGTGCCGGCGGCCGCGACGGGCGCCGGGCCGCTCTCGGACGGGGGGATGAACGGCGCCGACGAGTAGAACGCGCGGAACTCCCGCGGCGGCCGCTGGCCTTCGCGCAGGTACCCGGTGCCCTCCTTGCCCTTCTCGGGCAGATGCGCCGCGATCGTCGAGCCGATGGCCTCGCGGGAGTCTTCTTCGGTGCCGGTGCGCAGCGCCATGAAGAAGCCGATCAGGCTGCGGATCTTCTGCAGCCGATGCACGTCGACGGTCTGCCCCGCGAGCTGCAGGAACACGTGCAGCGAACGGCCCTGCCGCACGATGCGCCAACACAGGTCGATGAACTTCGGGCCGAGCTCGCTGCCGAACAGCTCCTGGTACTCGTCGATGATGACCACCAGCCCGGGGACCGGCTCGAGCGACGGATCGATCATCCGCTTCTCGTTGTAGACGTTGAGGTCCTTGCAGTTGGTCGCCGCACACAGCGCGCCGCGGCGGTCCAGCTCGCCCTCGAGCGCTTCGAGCATCCGCTCGACGAGGTGGATCTCGTCGCCCAGGTTGCTGACGCTGGCCACCACGTGCGGGAACTCCTCCAGCACGATGCCGGCCGACTTCATCTTCCAGTCCAGGAACGCGACGTTGACGGTCTCCGGCGAGTGCGTCAGCGCCAGCGACATCACCTCGGTGATGATCGTCTCCGACTTGCCGGAGCCGGAGAACCCGATCAGCACCGAGTGCATGCCCATGCCGTACTGGGACGTCTCCTTGAGGTCGAGCTCGACGACCTCGCCCGACGGGTCGAGCCCGATCGGGAAGCGCATCCACTGCCGCCCCTGCGTGCGCCGCGCCGACCACAGCCGGTCCACGTCCAGCACGCGGGCGTCGCGGATGCCGAGCACCTCGAGCAGGTCGCGCGCCGGTCCGTCGGTGCTGACGGTGGACGCCGACCCGACCGGCCGCCACGACGACACCGCGCGGGCGAACCGCTCCGCCTCGGCGAGGCTCATCGAGTCCGCGACGGCGTAGAACGCGTCGTCGAGGTCCTCGGGCGGGGCCGCGGCGCCGGTGACGCGCGGTGCGTACGCGCCGGTCACGGGCGGTACCCGCCGGCCCGCTTGCGCAGCACGCCGGCGCGCAGGTGATAGGTGTGTTCGGGGTCGAAGCCGACGCCCACGCCGGGCGACGGCGCCAGCCGCACGAAGCACACCCGGCCGACGCCGCGCTTGCCGGTGACACCGGCCCACTCCTCGGCCGTGCCGCAGTGGTCGTCGATGGTCACCCACAGCGGCGGCGCCGACGGATCCGGGCCGCCGTGCAGCCCGCTGGCCGGCGGCAGCCACTCCTTGCGATCGAGCAGGTCATCGCCGGCGAAGCTCTCCAGTTCGCCCGGCGAGCCGAACACCAACCGGCGCTCACCGCAGCCGTCGCGGGCGTCGGCGCTCTGGCAGTGTGGCAGCCACTTCACCCAGTCCCAGTGCGCCGGCGCCGACGACACCACCATGATCTGCAGGTGCGCCGGACTGTGGAACGCCGCCAGCTGGCACACCATGGCGCGCGCCACGCCCCGCAGCGCGTCCATCTCGCCCACCAGCGACATGCCCGGCGTGCGCTCGAGCCACACGACGCGCGCCATGTCCGGCACGTGCCGCTGCTCGAGCAGGAACTTGCGCAGCGCGTGTCCGGTGGCGGGTTCGATCTTCGACGCCGCCGGCACCTGCGGCTTGTCGATTGTCATCGCCAGCGACACCTTGCCGGTGCCCAGCCGGACCACACCGAACTCCGGATCGCCCGGTCGGCGCTCCCACATCCGGTCCGAGCCGGCCGCGCTCACCAGCTGTGACGGCGGCCAATGGCTGTGCGCGCGGTGCGCCCACTGTTTCTCGGCGGCGGCCTGCACTTCCTCCCGCACCTCGTCGAGGCGGGCGAAGTACTCGCGGCGGTACTGCTCCAGCTGGCTCCACGGCATGCGCTGCGACGCCCCGCGGCCGCGGAACAGCATGCCGCCCATGCTCATCAGCATGATCAGCGGGAAGATCGCGAACCCGGTGGCCAGCGAGCGTTGTCCGGAGACGTACATCGAGATGATGAACCCGAGCACGCCCACGATCAGGCCGATCGGCAGCACGATGCCCCAGATGCTGCGCGGCGGTGGCACCGGCGCGGCGATCGGGGCGTCGACGGCGATCTTGCCGCCGCCCACCTCGGGCGGCGGTGTCGGCGCAGGCGGAACGAACGGGCGCGTCGTCACCGGTCCACCTTAAGCCCGCGCGCGGCGCCGGTCAGGCGTCAATACGCGTCACGCCAGGACTCGCCCGCCACCTCGTTCGCGTCGGCGAGCAACCGCGCGATCTTGTTCTCCAGGCCTTCGTTGGTGAGCCGCGACGTCACCGAGGGGTGCAGCGACAGCGCGATCAGCCGGCCGTCGGAACCGAGGGTGAGCTCGACGTCGCCGTCGGGGTCGACGGCCTCGGTGCGCAGCCGCGCCAGCCGGTCCAAGAGCTCGTTGAGCCGCGCGTGCGTCTGGGCCAGTTCGGCCTGGCTGTAGCGGACCTTGTCGGCGTCGTCGAGTTCGTCGAACGCGGTCACGGCCCCTCTTCTCGCCGCGGCGGCAGCGTGATCCGCCGCACGGCCGGCCGCGCGCCTTCCTGCGCTGCGGCGTCGGCGGGGCTGTCGGCGGGGACGTCGTCGCGGGCGGGCCGCGATGCGGCCGTGGTGGCGATGCGGTCGGGCGTCACCCTGCCTGTCACCGACTCAGTATGCGGTTTGGCGGGCACGACGAGCTTCCGGTCCGCCGCCGCCCGGTTCTGGCCGTCGGGCGCGCCCTGCTGACCCTGGTTGAGCAGGCCCGGATGCATCATGCCGCCCATCGGTGTCGACGCCGTCCGGGCGCCGGACGCAGGGTCGGCGCCCGCCCCCGCGACCGGCCCGGTCGCTCCCATCGGGGTGGTCATCGCCGGGGGCGGGGAACCCGCGGTCGACGGCGTCACCGGCGGCAGGTTGACGGGCCCGCCACCGCCACCACCGACGCCACGGCCACTGCCACCGCCACCCCCGCCTTTGCCGGCGCCGCCACCGGTACCCGCCGCCGGCGAGGTGCCCACCCGTTTGGCGTCGAGCCCCGGCAGCTTGCTGCCGCCCAGGCCGCCGGCCATCCCGGTCATCGCCTGTGCCAGCCCCTGGCCGGTCTGCATCAGCGACTGCGGCAGCTGGCCCACCATGCCCACCGCGCCGCCCGCCATGCCGCCGACGGCGCCGAGCAGCTGCGGGAGCATCCCGACGAGCTGGCTCGAGAGCTGTCCCGACGGCTCCGGGCCGCCCGTCGCGGAGTCGCGTGGCCGGTCGGCGTCCCGCGCTGCGGGATCGCCGGGCCGGTCGGCGTCCGCCGCTGCGGTGGGCGCCTCGGCGGTGCCCGCCTCCGCGGCCGCGTGGTATTCGCCGCGGGCCTTGAGCGCCTGCTGCTGCAGCTCACCGAGCTTGGTGCGCAGCGCCGAGACGACCGGTGTGTGGGCGCCGCGCGCCGCGACGTTCGCCTGTTGCGCGAGCTCCAGCTGCTGCCGGGTATCGGCGAATTCCGCCGGCGACGGCACCACCGCCGACGTGGTCTGGTAGTGCCCGGCGTGGGTGCTGGCCTGCTGCGCCAAGCCTTCGGCGCGCTCGGCGAGGGTGGACAGCGCCTGGGCGCTGGACTGCAGCCGTTCGCCGGCGGCCTGGGTGCCGACGGGGCTGCTCCACAGTTCGGGCAGCTCGCCGAGCACGCCGCGGACGGTTTCGGCGGCACGGGTGGACGCGGCGGCGCGGGCCCGCCAGGTCGCGATGTAGCCGGCGCCGGCCGACGCCGAACCGGCCGCGAGCTGGGTGGCCACCGCCTCACCGTCGGCGATGACGGGCGGTGGCATCGCCGGCCGGACGTCGGGCGGCAGCGCCGGCAGCGGCGCCAGCGGATTGAACGTCGTGATGCCCGCGCCGGACAGCGCGAGCCGCGCCGTGCGGGCGGCGTTCTGGTCCTCCGCCGAGGTGAACCCGCCGGCCAGCCCAGCGATGTGCTCGGCCAGCGACAGCAGCGACGCGGCCTGGCCGTTCATCGCGCCGAGCAGACCCGCACCGGCGCTGCTGAGCCTGGCCGCCGCGCCGGCCGAGGTCTCGTCGGCCGCCAGCGGCGGATGCACGTCGCCGCCGGGGATGACGAGCTGCAGCGCGGCGCCGAGCAGCCGCTGCGCCGCGTCGAGCAGTCCGGACGCCTCCACCCTCATGTCGTGCTAGATCTCCCGTAGGTTCCGCTCGGCCTGCGCCAGGTCGGCTTCGGTGGGCATGTCGTCCACCGGTATCTGGCTGCGCTCCAACGCTTGGCGGATCGCGAGCTGCCCCCGCAGGTAGGCCACGTCGTTGCAGGCCATGATGCGCCGGGCGATCTCGTGCGCCGGCAGGCGCATGGCCCCCTCCTCGATCTGCACGCCGAGAGTGTGGCCCTGCACCGCGACCCGGACGTAGACGAGGTTGTCCGGGGAGACGGCGTCGAACGATTCGGGCGTCATGACAGGCGCTTGGTGGCGGCGGCGTTGGCGTCTTCCTGCTCGGTGAACCTGGCGGCGGCCTGCCGCAGTGCGGTCGCCGCGGTGCGGTGCCGGGCCTCCTGGGCGGCGAAGGCCTCGTCGCGGCGCGCCACGGCGTCACGGACCGCCCGCTTGAAGCGGTGCATGATCGGCCCGTGGGTGGCGGCGGCGGCCAGGATGTCCTCGCCGGCACGCCGGGCGGCGGCGAGTTCGTCTGCGATCCGGTCGTGGGAGCCGGCGATCTTCAGCAGCGCCTCGGGGGTGACCCGGATGGTGCGGTCGGCCATGGCGGTCCTCTCAGCTCGCAGCGGGTCGCGTCGGCGGCGCGCCGGCCGGCGGATCGATCGGTCGCTCGGGCGGCTCGTCGGGCGCCGTGTCCTCGGGCGCGTCGTCGGCGGGCGGGTCGTGCGAATCGTCGGCCCGCGGCGGTTCGTCGGGGTCCGCGTCGGTCGCGTCGTCGCCGGCGGCGTCGCGGCGCGGTGTCGGATCACGCTCGTCGGCCACCCGCTCGTCGGCCACCCGCTCGTCGGCACCGCGCTCGTCGGCACCGCGCTCGCCGGCGGACCCGGCGGAGCCGAGGAGCTCCGAGGCCAGGCCGACCAGTGGTTGCGCGGCCGCGGTGAGCAGCGGCACCGGGTTCGCCGCGGCCGCCAGCCCACCCATCGCCTGCATCAGTCCCGACGCCAGCCCCGCCAGCGGCGACGCGGCGCCTGCCGCCGGGGCGGCGCCTGCGGCCGGGGCCGGGGACGCCGCCGGCGCCGGGTAGTCGCCGCCGAGCGCCGAGGTGAGGCGGGCCTGGTCTTCGTCGCGCAGGACCCCGTCGTCGACGATGCCGCGCAGTTCCCCGACCATGCCCCGCAGGAACAGCAACAGCTGGCGCTGGCCGGCGGGGGTGTCCAGCGCGGTCGCCGGGTCGTCGAGCAGTGCCCGCAGCCGCTGCTGCAGCTCGTGCAGCCGCTGCCGGCCGCCGTCGGTGACCGCGCGGGCCGACAGCAGCGCGTCGGCGAGCGCCGCGTCCGACGCCTGCAGGCCGCGGTAGCGCTGCGACAGGTCGGCGTGCAGGTCGGTGAGCGCCTCGCCGGCCCGGCCCTGCAGCGCGTCGACCGTCATCGGGCGAGCTCGCCGTCGCCCCCGGCCGCGAGCACGAAGGAGGTGGGTGCGTCGGGCGGGGTGGTGCCGAAGAGCTCGCCGGCATGCTCAAGCGCGGTCAGTACGTTGCTGAGTTCTGCGGCAACGCGTGCGTCCACCGGGTGCTCCCTTCCGTTGCGTCAACCCTAACGCTGCGCGCGCGGCCTGCTCAGCACCGTTTTCGGCGCAGCGGTCAGAACAGCCCGCCGACGCCGTCCGCCAGCTCCCGGGCCTGCTGCTGTTGATCGCTCAGCAGCTGCTGCTGGCGCCGCACCAGCGCGAGCACGGCGGTGAGGACGGCCCGTTCGGCGGCGGGCGAGTCGGCGAGCGCGCCGAGGTCGCTGAGCCGGTCGATGCTGTCGAGCAGCGCCGCGGTGGACGCGCCGCCCGTCGCCTGCAGCTCGGCGGCCTGCGCGAACGCGGCGGAGAGCCGGCTCTCTGCGGCGGCGAACATCTCCAGGTCGGCGGGGTGCAGGCCGGCGACGTCGCCGAAGTTCTCCAGCGCGGTGCCGGACATGTCGGCGGCGCGGGACTGTTCGGAGCGCACGGCGTCGGCGGCCGCGGCGAGGTCGGGGCCGGCGTCGCGCGGGACGGCCGGCTCGGGTGCATACAGCGACTGGGCGCGCGTCAGCACCTCGGCGACGTCGTTCACGACCTGTCGGCGACCCACCGACCCAGTATCGGCCACCGCGGCGCGGCGTCACGCACCAATCGCGGCGAGCAGTTCGGTGACCGCGGCGACGTCGCCGTCCGACGCCGGCCGGCCCTCCTCGATGGCGGTCACCGTCTCGGTGGGCACGCCGGCCGCGGCCGCGAGCTCGGGGGCGGTGAGGTTGGCGCGGCGCCGGGCGGCGTAGAGCCGGGGACCGAGCGGCGCGTCGGGCAGCGCGGCGACGCGAAAGACCAGGGCGTCGTGCGTGGTGCGCACCGCGCTGAGCGCTTTCACGACGGCGGGCGTCCCGCGGCTGCGGCGCGCGGCGCGGGCCACGACCGTCTCGAGCTTGCGCAGGTCCGCGACGATCACGGTCGCCCGGTCGAGGAACGCGGGGTCGGTGTCGGCGGGCAGCGCCTCGACCGCCGCGGTGAACGTCTTGAGCGCGACGTCGACGGCGCCGACGATCAGGGCGGCCTCGCCGTCGTCGGCGGCGGTCTCCGCGGCCGCGCCGGGCACCGCTCCGCCGTACCGTATCTTCGCTATGGTTCCGGGCGGCCACTGCAGCACTTCTTCGAGCTTCGCCCGCGTCCGTTCCCGCGGCCAGCTGCGGCCCTTCTCGAACGAGATCAGCGCGCCGGCGTTGATGATCTTGTATTTCGCCAGGTTGCGCTGCTTGATGTCCAGCTCACGCCGTCGAGCGGCGACCGCGGCACCCGCTCGGGCGATGCCCGGGTCCTCGGACACCTCGCCGTCGGCCGTCACCTGATCAGTGTAGCCAGCGACCCGGCTCGCCTCGGTCTTCGACGCTTACGCCGGCGGCGTGCTGCCAAAGCGTTGCGGTGCTACGGATTGAGCGCTACAGTTCTGCACATCGCCGGATCCGCCGGCTATCCGACCGCTAGGAGCTTCCGATGACCTTGGCGCTGAGCCCGGACACCATCGTCAATTCGTTGGCCGATTCGCCCGTCGGCGCCTGCACGCAGGATCCGGACCGCTGGATGGAGGCCACGGACGACAGCACCAAGGCGGTGTGCCGCGCCTGCCCCCGCCGCTGGCTGTGCGCTCG
Source organism: Mycobacterium sp. MYCO198283 (assembly GCF_021213805.1). Taxonomy (GTDB): domain Bacteria; phylum Actinomycetota; class Actinomycetes; order Mycobacteriales; family Mycobacteriaceae; genus Mycobacterium. The sequence goes on along the minus strand of NZ_JAJQJI010000005.1, from coordinate 274,832 downwards.
GGAAGCGTGCGAGATCCCGGGCGCGCAGGGCATGTGGGCGGGGATCCACATCCCCGAAGGCGGCCGCGGCCGCAACCACGCACTGCGGCAATTGCGCTCCCTCGCGGAGCGGGGCGGGTATCCCGTCCGTTCGTGAGGAGTCCCGACGGGGCCGTGACCACGGCGCTTCGGCGCTGTCGAGGGGTGGTCACGGCCCCGTCGTCGTGTCCGGCGCCGGCCCTCGCGGTCGAAGCGGGCGGGGCAGCGTAGCTTAGGACCGACTAAGTTGGCATGTCAGCCACTGTTTGACATATCGTTTTGACCACTTGTCGCGACCGGACAGGAGCGCCGTGCAACGCCGCACGTCGACACCCGAAACCGCACAGCTCTGACAAGTCCATCGGGGCTCGCAACGGCGCGCGCTCCGAGCGGATTCCCGGTGGCGATAGACCAGCTTCTCTGAAGGGTCAGGTCGGTATGAAGCCCAGCAAGAACGGGCTGTACAACCCCGCTTACGAGCACGACGCGTGCGGCGTGGCGATGGTGGTCGACATGCACGGTCGCCGCAGTCGCGACATCGTCGAGAAGGCCATCACCGCGCTGCTGAACCTCGAGCACCGCGGCGCCCAGGGGGCCGAGCCCAACACCGGCGACGGCGCGGGCATCCTGATCCAGGTCCCCGACGAATTCCTGCGTGCCGTCGTCGACTTCGACCTTCCGCCGCTGGGCAGCTACGCCACGGGTATCGCGTTCCTGCCGCAGTCGTCCAAGGACGCCGCGATGGCTTGCTCGCAGGTCGAGAAGATCGTCGAGGCAGAGGGCCTGCAGACGCTCGGCTGGCGCGAGGTGCCCACCGACGAATCCTCGCTGGGCGCGCTCGCCCGCGACGCGATGCCGACCTTCCGGCAGCTCTTCGTCGCCGGCGCCGAGGGCATGGACCTCGAGCGCCGCGTCTACGTGGTGCGCAAGCGCGTCGAGCACGAGCTGGGCACCAAGGGACCCGGCCAGGACGGGCCGGGCCGCGAGACCGTCTACTTCCCGAGCCTGTCGGGGCAGACCTTCGTCTACAAGGGCATGCTCACCACGCCGCAGCTCAAGGCGTTCTACCTCGACCTGCAGGACGAGCGGGTCGCCAGTGCACTCGGCATCGTCCACTCCCGGTTCTCCACCAACACCTTCCCGTCGTGGCCGCTCGCGCATCCCTACCGCCGGGTCGCGCACAACGGCGAGATCAACACCGTCACCGGCAACGAGAACTGGATGCGGGCCCGCGAGGCGCTGATCGACACCGACCTGTTCGGCCACGGCGGCGTCGAGAAGCTCTTCCCGATCTGCACACCCGGCGGCTCCGACACCGCGAGGTTCGACGAGGTGCTGGAGCTCTTGCACCTGGGCGGACGCAGCCTGCCGCACGCGGTGCTGATGATGATCCCGGAGGCGTGGGAGCGCAACGAGTCGATGGACCCGGCGCGCCGCGCGTTCTACGAGTACCACGCCTCGCTGATGGAGCCGTGGGACGGGCCGGCGTCGGTGTGCTTCACCGACGGCACCGTGGTCGGCGCCGTGCTCGACCGCAACGGCCTGCGGCCGTCGCGCATCTGGGTCACCGACGACGGCCTGGTGGTCATGGCGTCGGAGGCCGGTGTGCTGGACCTCGACCCCGCCACGGTGGTGCGCCGGCTGCGCCTGCAGCCCGGCCGCATGTTCCTCGTCGACACCGCGCAGGGCCGCATCGTCTCCGACGAGGAGATCAAGGCAGGGCTAGCCGCCGAGCAGCCCTACCGCGACTGGCTCGACGGCGGGCTCGTTCCGCTCGGCGAGCTGCCGCAGGGACCGTACGTGCGGATGCCGCACCACCGGGTCGTGCTGCGCCAGCAGGCCTTCGGCTACACCTACGAGGAGCTGAACCTGCTCGTCGCGCCGATGGCCCGCACCGGCGCCGAACCCATCGGCTCGATGGGCACCGACACGCCCATCGCGGTGCTCTCGCAGCGGCCGCGGATGCTGTTCGACTACTTCCAGCAGCTGTTCGCGCAGGTCACCAACCCGCCGCTCGACGCGATCCGCGAAGAGGTGGTGACCAGCCTGCAGGGCACCCTCGGCCCCGAGGGCGACCTGCTGAACCCCGACGCCGACTCGTGCCGGCAGATCATCCTGCCGCAGCCGATCCTGCGCAACCACGAGCTGGCCAAGCTCATCAACCTCGACCCCGACCAGGAGGTGGGCGGCCGGCGGCACGGATTGCGCAGCAAGGTGATCCGCTGCCTGTACCCGGTGGCCCAGCGCGGCGCCGGCCTGCGGGCCGCGCTGCACGACGTGCGCCGGCAGGTGTCGGCCGCCATCGACGAGGGCGCCCGCATCATCATCCTGAGCGATCGGGAGTCCAACGAGCGCTATGCGCCGATCCCGTCGCTGTTGGCGGTCGCGGCCGTGCACCACCACCTGGTGCGCGAGCGCAGCCGCACCAAGGTCGGCCTCGTCGTCGAAGCCGGCGACGCCCGCGAGGTGCACCACATGGCGGCGCTGGTGGGCTTCGGTGCGGCGGCGATCAACCCGTACCTGGCGTTCGAGTCCATCGAGGACATGCTCGACAGAGGCGTGCTCGGCGCCGCCGGCGAGGCACCGTCGACCATCGACCGCGAAACCGCGCTGCAGAACTACATCAAGGCCGCCGGCAAGGGCGTGCTCAAGGTGATGTCGAAGATGGGCATCTCGACGCTGGCGTCCTACACCGGCGCCCAGCTGTTCCAAGCCATCGGCATCAGCCAGCAAGTGCTCGACGAGTACTTCACCGGGCTCTCCTGCCCCACCGGCGGGATCGAGCTCGACGACATCGCCGACGACGTCGCCGCCCGCCACAACCTGGCGTACCTGCACCGGCCGGAGGAGCGCGCACACCGCGAGCTCGAGGTCGGCGGCGAGTACCAGTGGCGCCGCGAGGGCGAGTACCACCTGTTCAACCCGGACACGGTGTTCAAGCTCCAGCACGCCACCCGCACCGGGCAGTACTCGATCTTCAAGGAGTACACCCGCCTTATCGACGACCAGAGCGAGCGCATGGCCTCGCTGCGCGGGCTGCTGCAGTTCAAAGACGGTGTGCGCAAGCCGATCCCGATCGACGAGGTCGAGCCGGCCAGCGAGATCGTCAAGCGGTTCTCCACCGGCGCGATGAGCTACGGGTCGATCAGCGCCGAGGCGCACGAGACGCTGGCCATCGCGATGAACCGGCTCGGTGCCCGGTCGAACTCGGGCGAGGGCGGCGAGGACGTCAGCCGCTTCGAGCGCGACGAGAACGGCGACTGGCGCCGCAGCGCGATCAAGCAGGTGGCGTCGGGCCGCTTCGGCGTCACCAGCCACTACCTGAGCAACTGCACCGACATCCAGATCAAGATGGCCCAGGGCGCGAAACCCGGTGAGGGCGGCCAACTTCCGGGCCACAAGGTGTACCCGTGGGTGGCCGAGGTGCGGCACTCGACGCCGGGCGTCGGCCTGATCTCGCCGCCGCCGCACCACGACATCTACTCGATCGAGGATCTGGCGCAGCTGATCCACGACCTGAAGAACGCCAACCCGCAGGCCCGCGTGCACGTCAAGCTGGTCTCCGAGAACGGCGTGGGGACGGTGGCCGCCGGCGTCTCCAAGGCGCACGCCGACGTGGTGCTGATCTCCGGCCACGACGGCGGCACCGGCGCGACGCCGCTGACCTCGATGAAGCACGCCGGCGCGCCGTGGGAGCTCGGCCTCGCCGAGACCCAGCAGACGCTGCTGCTCAACGGCCTGCGCGACCGGATCGTGGTGCAGGTCGACGGCCAGCTCAAGACCGGCCGCGACGTGATGATCGCGACGCTGCTCGGCGCCGAAGAGTATGGCTTCGCGACTGCACCGCTGGTGGTGTCCGGCTGCATCATGATGCGCGTCTGCCACCTCGACACCTGCCCGGTGGGCGTCGCGACGCAGAACCCGGTGCTGCGGGCGCGATTCAACGGCAAGCCCGAGTTCGTGGAGAACTTCTTCATGTTCATCGCCGAGGAGGTGCGGGAACTGCTGGCGCAGCTCGGGTTCCGCACCATCAACGAGGCGGTGGGCCAGGTCGGCGCACTGGACACCACCCGGGCGGCCGAGCACTGGAAGGCCCGCAAGCTCGACCTGCGGCCGGTGCTGCACGAGCCCGAGTCGGCGTTCATGAACCAGGACTACTACTGCAGCTCGCGCCAGGACCACGGCCTGGACAAGGCGCTCGACCAGCAGCTGATCGTGATGAGCCGCGAGGCGCTCGACTCGCAGACGCCGGTGAAGTTCTCGACGACCATCTCCAACGTCAACCGCACGGTGGGCACCATGCTCGGCCACGAGCTGACGAAGGCCTACGGCGGGCAGGGACTTCCCGACGACACCATCGACATCACGTTCGACGGGTCGGCCGGCAACAGCTTCGGCGCCTTTGTGCCCCGCGGCATCACGCTGCGGGTGTTCGGCGACGCGAACGACTATGTGGGCAAAGGACTCTCGGGCGGCCGGCTGGTGGTGCGGCCGTCGCGGCAGGCGCCGCCGTCCTACGTCGCCGAGGAGAACATCATCGGCGGCAACGTCATCCTGTTCGGCGCCACCAGCGGTGAGGCGTTCCTGCGCGGCGTCGTCGGTGAGCGGTTCGCGGTGCGGAACTCCGGCGCCCACGCGGTCGTCGAAGGCGTCGGCGACCACGGCTGTGAGTACATGACCGGCGGCAAGGTCGTGATCCTCGGGCCGACCGGGCGGAACTTCGCCGCGGGCATGTCCGGCGGCGTGGCCTACGTCTATGACCCCGACGGCGCATTCCCCGCGCAGCTGAACACCGAGATGGTGGACCTCGAGCCGCTCGACGCCGAGGACGCGCAGTGGCTGCGCGAGATCCTCGGCAAGCACGTGGCGGCCACCGATTCCGCGGTCGGGCAACGAATCCTGCGAGGCGGGGGCGACGAACTGAAGCATTTCGTGAAGGTGATGCCGCGCGACTACAAGCGGGTGTTGGCGGCGATCGCGGAAGCCGAACGCCGCGGCGCGGGCCCGGAAGAAGTGGCCGAGGCGATCATGGCGGCGGCTCGTGGCTGATCCGAAGGGCTTCCTGAAGTACACCGTCCGCGAGACCCCGCAGCGCCGGCCGGTGGACCTGCGGCTGCGCGACTGGCGCGAGGTGTACGAGGACTTCCCGCTCGACAAGCTGCAGACCCAGGCGGCTCGCTGCATGGACTGCGGCATCCCGTTCTGCCACAACGGCTGTCCGCTCGGGAACCTCATCCCGGAGTGGAACGACCTGGTCTACCGGAACCGCTGGCGCGAATCCATCGAGCGACTGCACGCGACCAACAACTTCCCGGAGTTCACCGGCCGGCTGTGCCCCGCCCCGTGCGAGGCGGCGTGCGTGCTCGGGATCAACCAGGACCCGGTGACCATCAAGCAGGTGGAGGTCGAGATCATCGACCACGCCTTCGACGAGGGCTGGGTGGTGCCGGTGTTGCCGGACCTGCGGACCGGCCGCACGGTCGCCATCGTCGGCTCGGGTCCGGCCGGGCTCGCCGCGGCCCAGCAGCTCACCCGCGCCGGTCACGACGTGACGGTGTTCGAGCGGGCCGACCGCATCGGGGGCCTGCTGCGCTACGGCATCCCCGAATTCAAGATGGAGAAGCGCCACATCGACCGGCGCCTCGACCAGCTGCGCGCCGAGGGCACGAAGTTCGTGACGAACTGCAACGTCGGTGTCGACATCACCGCCGACGAGCTGCGCGAGCGGTTCGACGCCGTCGTGCTGGCGGGGGGCGCCACCGCGTGGCGTGACCTGCCGATCCCCGGGCGCGACCTCGAGGGCATCCACCAGGCGATGGAATTCCTGCCGTGGGCGAACCGGGTGCAGCTCGGCGATCCGGTGCTGGGCGACGACGGCGAGCCGCCGATCACCGCCAAGGGCAAGCGCGTGGTGATCATCGGCGGCGGCGACACCGGCGCCGACTGCCTGGGCACCTCGCACCGCCAGGGCGCGGTGAGCGTACACCAGTTCGAGATCATGCCGCGGCCTCCCGAGAGCCGCGCGGAGACGACGCCGTGGCCGACGTATCCGCTGCAGTTCCGGGTGTCCTCGGCGCACGAAGAGGGCGGCGAGCGGGTGTTCTCGGTCAACACCGAACAGTTCTGCGGCGACGAGTCCGGCCACGTGTGCTCCCTCAAGGTGCACGAAGTCGTGATGAAGAACGGCAAATTCGAGAAGGTCGAGGGCTCGGACTTCGAGCTCGACGCCGATCTCGTGCTGCTGGCCATGGGCTTCGTCGGGCCGGAGCGCGAGGGCTTGCTGACCGAGCTGGGCGTCGACTTCACCGACCGCGGCAACGTGGCGCGCAACGACGACTTCGAGACGTCGGTGCCGGGTGTGTTCGTGGCCGGTGACATGGGCCGCGGGCAGTCGCTGATCGTGTGGGCGATCGCCGAGGGCCGCGCCGCCGCGGCTGCCGTCGACCGCTACCTGATGGGCGTGACGGCGCTGCCGGCGCCGATCAAGCCGACCGCCGCGCCGCAGCGGTAGCTCTCAACCTGTCGTCGAGGCTTTCGGCGCGTCGGCGGGTGTTTGCTTGGGCGAGGTGTTAAATGGTCGCGGGTGGGTAAGACGAGATAACGTAGTCACCCGCGTCAATAACGAATTGCTCGACCGCAGGAAGTGATCGCTGTGTATCACAACCCGATACCGAGAACCCGGGTGGGGCGTATGGCCTGGTCATTGCTTCGACACCCGATGAAGAGCCGAGAGTTCCCCGCCAGGCGCGAACGCCTGGTCACCATGGAGGACCTGCTGCGCTACGGCGTGTAGCGGCCTGCGCCCGGAGTGCATCGAGCCGGCCCCACCTTTGCTGACTGTTATCGTTTCGTGATCGGCGCTCAGCCGAGCAGTCCCGAGTCCCTGATGCGCTCGGCGAGCGGCTCCAGCACCGCCGGATCGTAGGGCGGCGGCAGGTAGACGATCGCGAGATCGAGGCCCTCCGCGCCGAGTGCTGCCGCCTCCTCGACCACCCGTCCGACGTCGTGGGCGTCGTCGAGCCGGACATGTGCGCTGGTCATGATCTCGGCCGGGTCGCGGCCGATGTCCGCGCAGTGCGAGGCCAGCACCGCGCGCTTGCGGGCAAACTCCTCCGGTGGGCCGCCGACGAAGTTCCAGTGCCGTGCGTAGCGCGCGGTGATCCGCAGCGTGCGCTTCTCGCCGCTGCCGCCGATGCAGATCGGCGGGTGCGGCTGCTGCGGCCCCTTCGGCTCGTTGCGCGCGTCGGTCAGCTGGTAGTAGCGGCCCTGGAACGTCGTGGTCTCCTGCGTCAACAGCCCGGTGAGGACCTCACACGCCTCCTCGAACCGGTCGAAGCGCTCCCTGATGCTGCCGAGCGGGATGCCGTAGGCGCCGGACTCCTCTTCGTTCCAGCCGGCGCCGATGCCGAGCTCCAACCGGCCGCCGGAGACGATGTCGAGCGCCGAGGCCATGTTCGCCAGTACGGCGGGATGCCGGTAGTGGATGCCGGTGACCAGGACGCCCACCCGCAGCCGGGTGGTGGCCTGGGCCAGCGCGGTGAGCGTGATCCAGCCCTCCAGGCACGGGCCGGTGGAGTCGGAGAAGATCGGATAGAAGTGGTCGAACGTCCAGCCGGACTCGTAGACGTCGATGTCGTCGGCGGCCTGCCACACGGCGAGCATGTCGGCCCAGGTGGTGTTCTGCGGTGAGGTCTTGAAGGCGAAGCGCACGACTCCCGAGGCTAGTCCCGCTTCGTGACAGCGCGCACGATGAGTTTCGTGAGCGGGGCGAGTCGGTACCGGCATGATCGATATCAGCCCGGCGTGCCGCCGAACCGCCGGCATCGTCGCCGCCGTACCCGATGACCTGCTCGACGCGCCCACCCCGTGCGCGGACATGCGGCTGCGCGATCTGCTCGCGCACGTCGGCATGCTCGCCCAGGCATTCACCGCCGCCGCACAGAAGAATCTCGGCGAGTGGACCGACTCCCCGCCCGGCCCCACGCCGCTGGACCCGGACTGGCGCAGCGCCTACCCGCAGCACCTCGCCGAGCTGGCCGCCGCCTGGCAGGACGCCGACGCCTGGACCGGCATGACCCGGGCCGGCGGTGTCGACCTGCCCGGTGAGGTCGCCGGCGGGGTCGCGCTGGCCGAGGTGGTCATCCACGGCTGGGACGTCGCGGTGGCATCCGGCCAGCCCTACGACGTCGATCCGGCCACCGCACAGGCTTGCCTCGAGCACCTGCAGCAGTTCGACGCCGCCGGCACCGAGGGCCTGTTCGGCCCCGCGGTGCCCGTGCCCGACGACGCGCCGGTGCTCGACCGCATCATCGGCCGCAGCGGCCGCGACCCCTCCTGGCGGGGGTGACCGGCGCAGGCACACTGGAAGCCGTGGACCCCGTCGACGCGCTGCGGCAGATCGCGTATTACAAGGACCGCGCCCGCGAGGACCCGCGGCGGGTCATGGCGTACCGCCGGGCGGCCGACGTGCTCGACGGGCTGGACGACGCGACGCGGCAACGCCACGCAGCCGCCGACAGCTGGCAGACGCTGCCGGGCATCGGACCCAAGACCGCCGCGGTGATCGCCCAGGCGTGCGCCGGCCGGGAGCCCGACGTCTTGGCCGACTTACGGCGCGCCGCAGCGGATCTCGGCGGCGGCGAACTGCGAGCCGCGCTGCGGGGCGACCTGCACGTGCACTCGAATTGGAGCGACGGGTCGGCGCCGATCGAGGAGATGATGGCGACGGCCCGCCGGCTCGGGCACGACTACTGTGCGCTCACCGACCACTCGCCGCGGCTGCGGGTGGCCAACGGCCTGTCGCCCGAGCGGCTCCGCGCCCAGCTCGACGTGCTCGACGAGCTGCGGGAGCAGCTGGCGCCGTTCCGAATACTCGCCGGCATCGAGGTCGACATCCTCGACGACGGCTCGCTGGACTGCGAACCCGAGCTGCTCGACCGGCTGGACGTGGTGGTCGCCAGCGTGCACTCGAAGCTGTCGATGGACGCCGCGGCGATGACCCGCCGCATGGTGCGGGCGGTGTCGCATCCGCGGGTCAACGTGCTCGGGCACTGCACGGGCCGGCTCGTCGCCGGATCACGCGGCCTGCGCGCCGAATCGCAATTCGACGCCGAGGCGGTGTTCGCGGCGTGCCGCGAGCACGGGACCGCGGTGGAGATCAACTCTCGGCCCGAGCGGCGCGACCCGCCGCGGCGACTGCTCGACCTGGCTCGCGACATCGGCTGCCTGTTCTCGATCGACACCGACGCCCACGCCCCGGGGCAACTCGACTTCCTGGGCTACGGCGCTCAGCGGGCGCTCGACGCCGGCGTGCCCGCCGAGCGGATCGTCAACACCTGGCCGGCCGATCAGCTGGTGGAGTGGGCCTCGGCGCTGCGGTGAACCCCGTTGTGCGCGCCGGTGGTTGCCGCGGTGAACTCACCGGCCAGCGCCGGGTCGGACGACTCGACCGCCCGCCACAGCACGCGGGTGCCCACATAGCGGGCCAACGCGTCGGCAGCGCGACGGCGGTCCCCGAACCGCTCGGCGAGCACGTCGAGGAAGCGGCGCAGGCCGTCGGCGTACACCTCGGACAGGCCGCCGTCCTTGGTGGCCGACTCCGAGAGCATGGCGGCGTTGAGGCATTCGCCGAAGTCGGCGCTGTCCGGACGCGCCCGCTCCGGGTCGGTGCCGTTGCGGCGCACCGCCTCCAGCGACCGTTCGAAGGAGGTGCGGACCGCGTGGACGACGAGCTCGTCCTTGGAGGAGAAGTGGTTGTAGAACCCGCCGTGGGTGAACCCGGCGTCGGCCATCACCTCGGCGACGCCGACCCGATCGACGCCGCGCTCACCGAACAGCCGGATCGCGCTGTCGAGAATCCGCTGCCGGTTGAGCGCGGCCTGCTCCTTCGTCACCCGCATCCGAACCTCCTTTGTGGTAGCCCGCTATACCCACGGCCGTCGGCGGCTACACAGCAAATGTCCGTCAGTACTCCGGCAGCAACGGCACCTCCACCCCCGGGTCGCGGGTCAGCAATGTCGCCCGGGTGACCGACCGGGTGCCGTAGCGGCTGCGGACCGAGTCCATCGCGGCGTCGAGCGCGAACCGGTGATCGTCACCGTCGAGCGGGAGTTCGAGCTGCGCAGAGCCCGTCCGGTCGATGTTGGTGACGGTGAACCCGACGAGCGTCAGGCCGCGTTCGGCGATCAGCGGCCGGGCCGCGTCGACCAGCGAGCGGGCGGCGGCAAGCAATGGCTCGGTGGCCGCCGTCGACCGCGCCAGCGTCTGGGAGCGGGTGGCTCTGCCGTAATCGTCGAAGCGCATCCGCAACACCACCGTCCGCCCGCTGCGGCCGGCGGTGCGCAGGCGCCGCGCGATGCGGTCGACGAGCGCGGCGACCGTCGCGTCGAGATCGTCGGGTGACAGCCTGCGCCGGCCGAGCGCGTGCTGGGCGCCCATCGAGCGGCGGCGCGGACCGGTGACGACCCGCCGGCTGTCGATGTTGTGCGACAGCGCATAGAGCCGACGTCCCATCGCCCGGCCGACCAGCGACTGCAGGGTGCTCTCGCCGAGGTCGGCGACATCGGCGACGGTCTCGATGCCGTGGGCCTGGAGCTTGTCGGCGGTCACGGCGCCAACGCCCCAGAGTCGCCGCACCGGCAGCGGCCGCAGGAACTCCAGCTCGCGGTCCGGCGGCACCAGCAGCAGTCCGTCCGGCTTGGCGACCTGGCTGGCCACCTTCGCGAGGAACTTCGTGCGGGCGATTCCCACCGTGATCGGCAAGCCGACCCGCCGCCGCACGTCACCGCGCAGCCGGTTGGCGATGCGGACCGGCCCGCCGGCGATGCGGCGCAGGCCGCCGACGTCGAGGAACGCCTCGTCGATGGAGATCGGCTCGACCAGCGGCGTGGTGTCGCGGAAAACGTCGAATACGGCGGCGCTGGCCTCGCTGTAGGCCGACATCCGGGGCGGCACCACGACCGCCTGCGGGCAGAGCCGGCGTGCCTGGCGGCCGTTCATCGCGGTGCGCACCCCGTACGCCTTGGCCTCGTAGCTCGCGGCGAGCACCACCCCGGCGCCGACGATGACCGGGCGCCCGCGCAGCGACGGGTCGTCCCGCTGCTCGACCGACGCGTAGAACGAGTCGAGGTCGGCGTGCAGGATGGTCGCCTGCTCCACTCCGGACACGAACATATGTTCGCATGACGGTCCGACAAGCGGCGCCGACGTCAGCTGCGGGGGGCGTAGATGGTGCTCGTCCAGATGTGGGTCAGGGTGTCGAGGATGCGGTCGTCGGGGACGGCCGGTTCCTCCCCGGCGAACGCCGCCGCGAGCACCATCTCGTTGAGCAGGTTCAGCGCCGTCGACAGGTCCTCCGCCGGCAGCGTGACCGGCGCCGCGCCGTAGCTGCGCTCGGCCTCGATGACGGCGGTGGTGTGGGCGACCCACTTGCGCATGAACTCCGACCACAGCCGGCGGACCTCGGCGTTGGTGAACTTGACGGCCGCGGCCGCGCGCGCGACGGCGCGGTGGCTCCGGAAGGTCTCGACGAACACCTCGATGCCCGTGCGCCACAGCGCGGCCAGCTCGGCCGGCGGCGCGTCGACCAGGCGCTGCAGGGCGGCGTCGGCCTCGGCGGCGATGGCGTCGAGCAGCGACAGCAGCACCGCCTCCTTCGACGGGAAGTAGAAGTAGAACGTCGGGCGCGAGATCCCGGCGCCGCGCGCCAGGTCGTCGACGGAGATGTCGGCGAGCGGGCGGTCCTCGAGCAGCCGCTCGGCCGTGCGGAGGATGGCCTGCTCGCGATCGTCCCCCGACGGCCGGGAGGAGCGACGGCCGCGCGGGGCGGAGGTCGGCACTGCGGTCATGGCCTCGACTTTACGCCACGTCGACTTTCTCGACACGGTGTTGACTACATCGACGCGTTGTTGATACCGTCGGTCCCATGACCGAACACCTCGACGTCGTGATCGTGGGAGCCGGCATCTCCGGCATCAGCGCCGCCTGGCACCTGCAGGACCGCTGTCCCACCAAGAGCTATGCGATCCTCGAACGCCGCGACAATCTCGGCGGCACCTGGGACCTGTTCAAGTACCCCGGCATCCGGTCGGACTCCGACATGTTCACGCTCGGCTTCCGCTTCAAGCCGTGGACATCGGCGCAGGCCATCGCCGACGGACCCGCCATCCTGGAGTACCTCAAGGAGACCGCCGCCGAGTTCGGCATCGACTCACACATCCGCTACCGCCACAAGGTGGTCTCCGCCGACTGGTCGGACGACGAGGGCCAGTGGACGGTCCGCGTCGAGGTCGACGGCGAAGAGCGCACCATCACGTGCAACTTCCTGTTCGCCGCCAGCGGCTACTACAACTACGACCAGGGCTACTCTCCGAAGTTCCCGGGCGCCGAGGACTTCCGCGGCACGATCGTGCACCCGCAGCACTGGCCGGATGACCTCGACTACGCCGGCAAGAACGTCGTCGTGATCGGCAGCGGCGCCACGGCCGTCACGCTCATCCCGTCGATGGTGAAGACCGGCGTCGGCCACATCACCATGCTGCAGCGCTCGCCGACCTACATCGGCACCCTGCCCGCCAAGGACCCGTTCGCCGACCGGGTGAACAATTCCCCGCTGCCGCAGAGCGTTTCGTCGTTCCTCGTGCGGTGGAAGAGCGTGCTGTTCCAGTTCGCGCAGTACCGCCTCGCGCGCCGCTACCCGAAGTTCATGCGCAAGACGCTGATGACCATGGCCGAGCGCCGGCTGCCCGAGGGCTATGACGTCGAGAAGCACTTCGGCCCGCGCTACAACCCGTGGGACGAGCGACTCTGCCTGGCGCCCAACGGCGATCTGTTCAAGGTCATCCGCGAGGGCAAGGCCGAGGTGGTCACCGACACCATCGAGCGGTTCACCGAGAACGGCATCTTGCTGACGTCGGGCCGGGAGCTGCCGGCCGACATCATCATCACCGCAACGGGATTGAACCTGCAGCTGTTCGGCGGGGCGACCCTGCACCGCAACGGCGAGCCGATCGAGCTGAACCAGACGATGGCCTACAAGGGGATGATGCTCTCCGGCGTGCCGAACCTCGCGTTCACCATCGGCTACACCAACGCGTCGTGGACCCTCAAGGCCGACCTGGTGAGCGAGTACGTGTGCCGGGTGCTCAACTACATGGACGCCCACGGCTACGACTGCGTCGAGCCGTCGCGGCCCGGGCCCGACGTCGAAGAGCGTCCGCTGATGGACTTCACGCCGGGCTACGTGCTGCGCGCCCTCGACTGGCTGCCCAAGGCCGGCTCGAAACTGCCGTGGCGCCTCAACCACAACTACATGCTCGACCTGCGGCTGATCCGCTACGGCAAGGTCGACGACGAGGCGCTGCACTTCAGCCGGCAGCGCACCCCGGTCTCCGTCTAGCGCGGCGCCTCGGTGACGACGATGCCGTCGTCGTCGCTGTAGGCGATCTCACCCGGTACGAACGCGACGCCACCGATCTCCACGGTGACGTCGCGTTCGCCGTCTCCGGTCTTGGTCGACTTGCGCGGGTTGGTGCCCAGCGCCTTGATGCCCAGGTCGACACCCCGCAGCGCCGCGCTGTCGCGCACGGCGCCGTTGACGATGATCCCGGCCCAGCCGTTGTCGGCGCCGAGGCCGGCGATCACGTCGCCGACCAGCGCGGTGTGCAGTGACGCCGACCCGTCGATGACGAGCACGCCGCCGTCGCCGGGTTCGGACAGCACCGACTTCAGCAGCGCGTTGTCCTGGAAGCACCGCACGGTGGTGATGCGTCCGGCGAAGACATCCCGCCCGCCGAACTGCCGGAACTGGGTGTCGCAGCTGCGGACCTCGGGGCCGATGTCGTCGACCAGGTCGGCGGTCGCGCGGGGGTCGATCGGTGCGTTACTCACAGTCAGGAGTATGCGGCCACGATGGCGTCGTGCACGAACTGGGCCAGCCCCGGTTCGGCGTCCTCGTAGTACCGGGTGAACCGCTCGTCGGCGAGGTAGAGCTCCGCCAGCCCGATGTGCAACTCCGGCGGGCAGTCGTAGAACTGCTCGATGGCGGCCCGGTGGCGCGCCACCAGCGCGTCGGCCTCGGGTGATCCGGGCGTGACGCCGGTCCGCTTGGCGTGCGCCAGATCGGCCAGGAGCGCATCGCCGTCGGCCTTGACGCGCTGCCAGTCGGACTTCGTCAACCGCGCGGCGCGTTGCTGGGACTGCCGCCAGGCGTCGGTGTCGCCCCAGCGGTCGCGCGCCTCGTCGGCGTACTCGTCGCCGAACCGGGTGGTGCCGAACACCTCCACCTGTTCTTCGGCGGTGAGTTGCAGTCCTGATCGGTGTGCGGTCATGAGTTTCTCCACGGCGAGGATGGTGTGTTGGAGCCGGTCGGCCTGTGCGCTGAGCAGTGCGTGCTGACGCCGCAGCTGGCTGAGCACATCGACGGCCGGATCGTCGAGCAGTCGTCGGATGTCGGAGAGCGGCAGCCCGGCGTCGCGGTAGACGAGCACCAGGTGCAGCCGCTCGACGTCGGCGTCGGTGTAGCCGCGGTAGCCGGCGGTGGTGCGCACGCTGGGCACCACCAGGCCGATGTGGTCGTAGTGGTGCAGTGTGCGCACCGACACGCCGGTCAGCGCGGCGACGGCCCCGACCGTTCTGACGTCCATGCGCTCACTATGGCGCCTGACGCCGCGTCAGGGTCAAGCGCCGGTCAGTCGTCTTGCAGTCGCCGGATCAACAGGACCGCCAGCAGGCTGACCAGGACGGCAATCCCGATGGCGGCGCGCGACTGCGGCGGCCACGGCGTGGCGGCGCCGGCCAGCGGATCGGGTGCGCGTTGCACTGTCGCCTTCGCCTGTGCTGCCACGGTGTCGGCGCCGGCTCGCCGGTTCGCGGGGGCGGCCTCCTGCGCAGCGGGTGGCTCGGGCGCAGCGGGTGGCTCGGCAGCCGCGGGTGGCTCGGGCGGCGGCGCGGGACTGTCCTTGCTGGGGGACTCGACCGTCTTGACCGACTCGACGGCCTGTTCGGCCGCCTTTCTTGCGGCCTTCTTGGCGGGCGGCTGCTCCGGGGCCTTCGCCGCCGGCTGCTGTCCGGCCTTTTTCGCCGGCGTCTTCGCGGCCGCCTTTTTCGCCGGCGTCTTTTTCGCGGCCGGCGTCTTCGCCGCCGTCTTTTTAGCGGGAGCCTTCTTCGCCGGCGTCTTCTTGGCGGCCTGCTTCTTCGGCGGCGCCGCGGGCGAGTCGGCCGGCCCGGGGGATGCCGCGCCGCGAGGCGGGTGCGGTGTCTCGGGTCGATCCTGCTCGTCCGCCATGTGGCCACTCCTTCCAGGGCGAGCGCAGCGACCGGGCCGGGCCGTTGCTTCGCAAGTGGTACCCATCTTGCCAGCCGCCGGTCCAGGCGAAACCGGAGTCACCCCGTCACCGCCAGTGCCGCGGCGGCCGTGACGGCGACCGCCATGACCGCCACCTCCACCCGCAGCCGGGCACCGGATCGGCCGGCGGTCGCGCGGTGCGCGCGGGCGGCCGGCGTCCACAGCGTGCGGCCCCGCCAGCCGAGCACCCCCAACACCGCCGCGAGCAGCACCTTGGCGAGCAGCAACCGGCCGTATCCGGTGGAGATCAGCGCGGCCGCCGACCCGATCGCCGGTACCGCCGCCACCACCCCGCTCAGGATCACCGCCGAGAAGCACCAGAGCGCAAGATGAGAGAACCGCGGCAGCACCCGCGCCCAGCCGCCCCGGTGTCGCACGACCAGCACCAGCCCCGCCAGCGTGCCCACCCAGGCGGCGGCGGCCAGGGCGTGCACCGCCACCGCGGCCGCCGCGACCGGCTGGTCGGCCAGATGTCCCGTGACCGCCCGCGCGGCGATGCCGGCGGCCGTGATACCGGCGACGGCCGTGGCGACACCGGAGCCGGGCACCCGGGCGGCCGCGACTCCGCCGACCACCGCGGCCGCCACCACCGTCGCCACCGCCGCACGGCCGGGCGCGGTGTGGAACGCGAAGTCGGTGAGCACCCTGAGCGGCAGCCGGGAGACGGGCACCGCCGCGGCCGCCGCGGCGGCCAGTGCCATCCGCAGCAGTTCGGCGACGAGCCAGCAGCCGGCCGCCACCAGCAACGGCCGCCCGATCGCGGCGGTGATCCGCGGGCGGTGCCGCGGCTCCTCGAGCGCCGGCGCCAGCGCCAGGCCGAGGGTGAGCGCCGCCGCGCCGTCCGCGAACGCTCGGATCGCGGTGACACCGGCATCGGCGCCACCGAGCGCGCGGAACGCGATCAGCGCGGCGGCGACCAGGCCGGCGGCCGCCGCGCCCATCGCCGGGCGCGTCACCGACCGCGGCGCCGCAGGCGCACCCACCCCAGGCCGGCGAGCCCGCCCGCGGCGAGCACGACGGCCGGAATGCCGAGCAGCCACGGCCAGGCCGGGAGACCGGTTCCGACATCCGGCGCCGCAGCGGACGGACCGGGTTCACCGGTGCCGGCCACCCTGAGGTGGAAGGTCCACGAGCCCGACACCACGTGCCCGTCGGCCGACGTCACGCGATAGTTGACGGTGTACGGACCGGCCGGGCCGAGCGGCCGCACACCGACGCTGATGGCGGCGCCGGTGACCTCCGCGTCCCCCGCCGACCACAGGTTGCCGTCGGGCCCGACCACCGTCATCGAGGCGAACTCACGCTGCAGGGCCTCGTTGAAGGTGGCGCGGACCCGCGTCGGGCCGGCGTCGAGCACCGCGTCGGCCGCCGGTTCCGCACCGACCCGCGCGGCGTGCGCGGACGCCGTCGCCGGCAGCGGCCACGCCAGCACCGCCAGCAGGGCGACCACGCCCGCCACGAGCCTCACGACCGCCGCCGCACCGTGAGTGCGGCGACCAGCGCCGCGATCCCGGCGACCAGCGCCACCCCACCGAGCCACCGGGCGGTCGCATCCGCCGGCCGCGCGGCGACCGCCGACGTCGGGCCGTCCGCGGCGGCCAAGGTGAGCTCCGGCACCGGATGCTCGGGTTCGGTGCCGTCGGCGGGCGTCGGCTGATCCCAACGCACGACGGTGCCGTCGCTGTAGGTCTGGACGGCGGGGAAGGCGGCGGTGTCGGCGTCGGGCAGCACGACGCGCACCCGGAACACCGCGAACTGGTCGGACGAGATGCCGGTGCCCGGGACGGCCGACCAGGTGACCGCGCGCACGGTCCCGGCAGCCGGGTCGCGGTCGAGCCGCGCGGACCAGCCGGGCATCAGCTCGGTGCGGGCGGAGGTCACGTCGGGCAGTTCGACGCGCAACGCCGTGGTGAGCGCACCGGTGTCCGATTCGCCGGGCACCCGGAACTCGAGCGTGGCCGACCCGCCGCGGACGAGGTCGTCGGCGTCGACGTGGACATGGGCGGCGGCGGTGGGGGCAGCGACTGTGGCGGCCGCGGCCAGGGGAATGGTGGCGTACAGCGCACGCCGAAGAACAGGGGACATGGAGGTTCCTACGGTCGTCGGGGACCCCGCGAACGGGGCGAAGGTCAGCGCAGTGCGCCCGACGGGGGACCTCGGTCAGGGATCGACGCGACACGCAGCAGCGCCCACTGCGGCGGCTGATCGGCCGCGACGAACGTTCGGGAGACATCCGCGACGACGCCGGCGCGGGGCTGCAGCAGCGCCGTCGCCACCGCCGACAGGGCGCCGCACAGCCGGTCGCCGGCGGCGATGAGCAGCGCGGCGGCGGCCACGGCCAGCAGGTGGGCGGCGAGCATGGGCGCCGCCGGCGACCCGCCGGCATGGCCGTGGCCGGCCGCTTCGAAGACGACGTGCGCGGCGGCCTGGCCGGCGGCGAGCAACGCCGTCACGTGCGCAGGTCCGGGGCGGCGCGCCTGTCCCGCCACCGCGCCGACCGTCACCGCGACCACCGCGCCCGCGGCGGCCCCGCCGCCCGACGGCGCGCCGCCGGCTGCCGCGTGGGCGGCGAGCGCCAGGGCCGCGGTGGCGAGCCCGCACGCCGCGCCGCGCAGGCGGGCGGTCGGTGCAGCCGGCGCCACCAACTCAGGCGACGCCGAGGCGCGCCATCAGGTCGGCGTCGATGCCGTCGAGCTGCCGGGCAATCGCGGCGTGCGCGTCGCGCCGGCGCTGCGGCGGCATGTTCTCCGCGGCGGTGACGGCCGCGCTCAAGTCGGTCAGCCGGCCGGTGATGGCGGCGACGAACTGCTGCGTCTCGCCGTCCTTCGGATTGCGCTGGGCGAGCAGTTGCAGCGACTGTTCGGCGGCGGCGATGCGCGCCGACAGCTTGGCGCCGTGGCCCGAGAACTGCCCGAGCTGGGAGAGCGGCACGCCCAGCCGTTCGGCGCGGCGCTCGTCGAGGATGCCGCGGGCCGCCATGGCGCCGCGGTAGGCCACCGGGACGATGATCGGGGCCAGCAGCCGGGTGACGGTCAGCGCGCGACGAATCTTGGTCGGCGACAACAGCTTTCCCTCGCGGACCGCCTTGAGCTGCAGCTCGGCGGCCCGCAGTGCGGCGCGGTCGCTGTCGCGCTGCGCGCGCAACTGCGCCCGCACCGCCTTGAGCTCGGCGCGCTGCGACGACTTGAAGCGGCGCGCTTCGTTGCGCGCGGCCAGCCGGGCCTCCATCTTGGCGCGCTTGATGACCGCCCGCGCCTCGGCGCGCCGGACTGCACGGCTCTTGCGCTTGGTGAACAGGCCCATCGGCGGCTGTCTCCCGTCTGTTCCGTCGCTACCGGGCCTCACCCTATCGCTCCACCCCAGCGCCGGTTTTCGCAGTGCAACCTGACACCGCCCGATGGCTACTTTCGCCCGCGCACATGTGGAACAATGGCCGGACGCGGCGCGCGCCGACCAGGCGCCGTGCGTACATGGTGAGGAAATCGTGGAGCGGTCGCGCGTATGTCAGGCGGCAGCCGCCGCCGTCGTGGCTGCCGGGCTGCTGGCCGGCGGTGCCGGCGGGTTCGGCATCGCCACCGCCGTCGCCGACCCTAAACCCCGCCCGGGGTCCGAGCGGTCACCACAGCGGTCCGGCGCGTCCGACTCCGACGGGTCGCGTGGCGGCGGCAGCGACTCCAGCGCCCGCGGCAGCACCGGCAGCGCCCGCGGCGGCAATGACTCCGGCGCTCGCGCCGGCAGCGCTCGCGGCGCTGGTTCGCAGCGAGGTTCCGACGAACGCGGCGGCGGATCGCGGTCCGACGGCCAATCGGGTGGCGGGTCCGGCGGCGAACGGCCCGACAGGCCCCGCGGCGACGACGCCGGACCTCGCGGCGAGCGGCCCGACGGTCCCCGAGACCCGGGCCAGGACCCCCGACCTGCGGGGCCGCGTCCGCGCCATCACCCGCACAACCCTGACGATCCCGACGATCCTGACCACCACTGCGGTCCGGGGGGGCCCGGACACAATCCCGGTGACAACCCGGGCGAGAATCCTGGTGAGAACCCCGGCGACAACCCGGGTGACAATCCCGGTGACGACCCGGGCGAGAATCCTGGTGAAAACCCCGGCGACAACCCGGGTGACAATCCCGGGGAGAACCCCGGGGACAACCCGGGCGAGCATCCCGGTCAGAACCCCGGCGGAAATCCCGGCGAACAGCCCGGCAAAAGCGGCGGCGGAGGTGGCGGGTCACATCAGCCGCAGCAGCCGGCGCCGCAGCAGCCGGCACCGTTGGCCGACCCCGGCCAGGCCGCCCGCTCGGCAATGTTCTCCAGCATGCAGCTCTTGGTGCCGCCGCTGGTGATCCCGCCGCTGCCGGTCCCGCCGGTGCCGCTGATCATGGTGTCGGTGCCGACGGTCTCGACGCCCGCACCGATCGGCGCCGATGCGTCGGCCGCGGGGCCGCCGAACCTGCCCGCAGCTCCGGCACCGGCGGTGCGGCCGCCGGCAACCGACCCGCGTCCCAGCGCCGCGCCGGCGACGTCGGACCGCGGTGGGTTCGCCCAGCTGCCGGACGGATTCCGCAGCGGCTACAGCGATTACCTGCGGACCGCCACGATCGCCGATCTCTTGCTGATGGCCATTCCGGGGGTCACCGGCATCGCGCTCCTCGCAGCGGTAGGTGGGTTCATCGGCTACCGTCAGGCCAAGGTGGGGCATGCGGTGCGGACGACGGGGATCTCACGCTTCCTCGATCGGTAGTCGGCACGTCACGGTCGGGTGTCTACTAAAGGTGAGTGGCCGACCGGAATTCGAGAGGGGGGTCGCATGCCTGCCAGCCGCCGGGTCACTCGGGCTGTGGCCGCTGTGCTCGATCTCGCCCCCCGCCGCGGCGAAATTTCGCTGACGCGCCTCGTGCGTGCCGTCAGCGAGGACCGTGGCCGGCCCATCGACATCGAGACCGCCGACTTGCCGGCCGGAGTGTGCGGCCAGTGGCGGCAATACGCCGACCACGACGTGTTTCTCATCCAACGCGGGCTGCCGGCCTGGGACCGCACGCTCGCACACGAACTCGGCCACCTGGTGCTGGGCCACGAGGGCATCCACGTCGTGGAGGCCGCGAAGAGCAGGGTCGAACTCGCCAGCGACGACCTCATCGGCTACATGCTCAACCAGCGAACCGGCTGCATGGGGCCCGGCGGCGAGGACGTCGAGCAGGAAGCGGAGGACTTCGCCGCACTGCTGCTGTACCGCCTGGGCCGGCTGCCCTCGGACCGGTCGTCGATCGTGCAGGTCCGCCTCGGGGAGGCCTTCGGGTGATCGTGTGGGTGATCGCCGGGCTGCTCGCACTGGCCACGGGGCTGCGGGTCGGCTGGGCGATGGTGAACAAGCAGTCGGTGGTGTCCACCGCGATGATGGTCGCCCTCGGAAGCCTCGCCGTGGTCGCCGCGTTCAACTGGCAGCCGCTGGCCCTGCTCCTCGACACCGCGCTGCACTGGCCCAACGTCACGTTCGCGCTGTCGCAGGTGGCGCTGATCGCCTGCGCGGCCGGCTGCTGCGTGATGATCACCAGCGTCTCGTCGAACGGGCCGGCGACCAAGGTCCGGCGGCTGTCCTACGTGCAGTACGGCATCGCCGGGGTGATCGCGGCCATCAGCCTGGCGCTGTTCTTCACCGACGGCCAGCAGCCGGTGATGGCGCCGGACGAGTACCTGCGCCGCAACCTCGACTCGCCGCACGTGTCGCTGAGCTGGCTGGTGCCGCTGCTCTACGTGATGCTGCTGCTCACCGTCGTCGCGTGGGTGGGGATGCGCTACTCCAGCCGCAGCCGCCGCGGCCGGGCGCTGTTCGTGTTCACCGTCGGCATCGGACTCATCGTGGTCGCCAGCGCGTTCTTCCTGCTGCGCGCGGTCGGCAACACGCGGTTCGTCGGCGTCGGGGCGGCCGTCACGCTGTTCGCGGGCGCGATGATCGTGGTGGCGGCCGGTTCGCTGCTGCCCACCATCGAGGACTGGTTCGGGTCGCGGCGCGAAATGCGCCTCATCGAGCCGCTGTCGGCGGAGCTGGCGGCCCGGCACCCGGACGCCGGCATCGGTGTCCGGCCGCGCGGGCCGCTGGCCTTCCGCGTCGCCGAACGGATGTCGCTCATCTCTGACGGCTTGTACCTGGAAGCCACCACCGCGGCGGCGCGCAACCGCGGCCTGACACCGCAGGAGTGGCGCGGCGAACTGGAAACGGTGACCGTGCCCGACGTCACGCCCGTCGAGCAGGCGCAGCGGCTCGCACGCTGGATCGCGTCCGGCGAGGACGCGGAGTTCCCGGGACTCGGCTGGCTACGGCAGCCCGACAGCCACGCGGACCGGGAATGGATCCTGGAGATCGCTCGGCAGTACCGGGAATTGGAAACCGAAGGCGCTGCCCGTCGCGCCGCCGAAGTGCCCGCCTACTGAGTGTCCTGATTGTCCAACTGCTCGCGGCGGCGCAGTTCCTCCGCCTTGGCCACCAAATCCTCCTGGGCCTCCGGCGACAGTCCGATGGTGCGCGCGGCGATGCGGCGCACACCTTCGTCGCGCATGTTTGCCAGCCACGTCAGCTCCTTGTCGAGCTTCTCGTAGTACTCGTCGTCGGTGAAGTACGCCGGCTTGATGCGGAAGAAATTCGCGAGCGCGGTCATGGTCGCCGCGGACGGGTTGGTGCGGTTGCCCGACCGCAGCTGGGAGAGGTACGGCGCCGACATCGTGACGCCCTCGGCCTTCAGTGCGGCGATCACCTCGGCGGACGTGTGCGGCCCGCGACCCGGCGGATACACGGTGTCGAAGAGTCGGTTCAGGCGAGCAGCGAACGTCTTGCTCATGTGGGACCTCCAGCGCTGGCGATGCGGGCGCATCCTTACGCGCATTTGCTGATCATGGTAGCGAGTGTTCTGCACTCAACCAAGTGCAAACCACGGAAAAATTAGCGCCGGTGTCGATTCTAGGGCGAGCCCGTGACCGCGTCGAGCACTTTCTACCACCGAAAACCCGTCAAAGGCGGCAATTCGTGCGGCTCCTCGGCGTGTCGCGACGGCCACACGTGCGACGGACCCCGTGCTACGCCGTCAGCGAACAGCGGGGGCGCCGGCTGGTCGAGGCAACGGAACCCACGGGCTGACGGAGCCGTCAGCGACTTTGCTACATCCCATGGTCGAGGGGCCGCGACGGCCCCGGCGGCTTGGCTGCCGCAGGAGACGATAGCGGCGACGCGGCCGTAGCGCAGCGCATCGGCAGGTGGTCCCGCCCGCATCGTCCTTACGGGCCTGCTCAGGTGGTCCGCGAGGCCGCGCCGCGGCGGGCGCGTCCGACGCGGACCGCGCCGATGCCGATGGCGACGAGCGCGGCCGTGACGGTGACGACGACGGCGACGTGCGGCATCCGCAGCGCGCTGTAGAACAACAGCCACAGGCCGACCAGCAGGAAGAGCACGCCGGCCAGCGAGTGCAGGAAGCGTTCGGGGAGCTGCTTGTGGAGGGCCACGCCCAGCGCGATCGCGAGGCCGTCGGCGACGACCATCGCCAGCGTGGCGCCGAGCCACACCCCGGTCCAGTCGTGCTCGCTGGCGAGCGCCACCGTGGCGAGCATCGTCTTGTCGCCCAGTTCCGCCAGCAGATAGGACGAGATCACCGCCAGCACCACGTACCGCGGTGCCCCGCCGGCGGTCACCGGCCCGTCGTCGTCCTGGCGGCGACCGTCCCACCACGTCCACACCGCGAACCCGAGGAAGGCCAGCGCGGCGGCGACGGCGATGGGCCGCTGCGGCAGCGTCAGCCCGAGGAAGTGCCCGACGAGCACCGACAGCCCGTGGATGAGGAAGGCGGCGACGGCGACACCGGAGAGCACCACCCACCACCGGTGGCGCAGCGCGTAGGTCATGGCGATCAGCTGGGACTTGTCGCCGAGTTCGGCCAGGAAGACCACGCCGAAGCTGACCAGGGTGGCAGCGAGCATCCGGACCACCTCTCGACGCGTCGCCGCCGGTGCACGCCACCGGCGGATCGGAGTCGAAGGTCTCGCCCACCGCCTTCGACCACCAGACGGTCCGCCGGCCGGGCCCCCGCGGGGCCGATATGTCGACACGACGATTGGGGACTACTCCCCTTCGCTGCTGCCAATGTAGTGAAGGACGCGCCAGGCGCCAACCCCGTTAGGCGGTTTCGGGGACCCGTAAGCCGCAGGTCAGCAGGGGCGAAAGTGGTTATGCGGCAAGCAGCATCGCGAGGATGGCGGTGTCGGGATCACTGATCGGGTCCACGCCGACCCGGCTGACCATCGACGTGACGGTGCCGTCGGCCTCCGCCTCCACCCACGCCGCGCGGTGCTCCAGCCCGAGGTGCGGCAAGCCCGGGAGCAGCACGCAACCCGAAGCCGCACCGGAACATTCGGGCAGCGACGGCGTGGTCTCCGACGGCGGGTGCAGCATCATCAGCGCCGGCGGCTGGCGGTCGGTGAAATGCCCTGGCGCCAGGGAAGTCTCGCCGACCACCGTCCCCTCGGCGATGACCAGTCCGACCGTGCCGGGGCTGGGCGCATCCGGAAGTTCCTCGCGGACACCGAAGATCGTCGTGGTGGAGAGCAGACCGGGCAGCGACGCCACCCGGACCGCGGCCATGAGGAGTTGCGCCCACTCCTTCGTCGAGTCCGGCCAGCGGCCCGACACCACGAAACCCTTGAGCGAACCCCCGGATTGGAAGGGGGCGATACCGATCGCCCGGTCGGACCAAGTCGTCATCCGTACCGTGATCCTCTCCGACGTCTGCGAATACGAACAGTGCAGGCGACACCACGCCGGGTCGATCGGCACAGCATGATCGACGCCCCACCTGGCACACAAGTGCACGCGAGTGCCAATCCGGGTGCGCGGGGAAACAGCAGGGGCGCCGCGCGATGCGCGACGCCCCCGATGCGGTGCGGTGCCCCGGTCAGAAGATGAGACCACTGCCCTTCGACGTGGCGGCCTCGAAGCGCTGCTGGACGTCGGCCCAATTGACGACGTTCCAGAACGCCTTGACGTAATCGGCCTTCACGTTCTTGTACTGCAGGTAGTAGGCGTGCTCCCACATGTCGACCTGCAGCAGGGGGATGATGCCCAGCGGCACGTTGCCCTGCTGGTCGAAGAGCTGGAAGGTGAGCAGCCGGTTACCCAGCGTGTCGTATCCCAGGACGCCCCACCCCGAACCCTGCAGGCCGTTCGCGGCGGCCGCGAACTGCGCGCGGAACTTGTCGAACGAACCGAATTGGTCGTCGATCGCGGCTGCCAGCTCACCGGTCGGCTTGTCGCCGCCGTCCGGCGACAGGTTCTTCCACCAGATGGTGTGGTTGACATGCCCGCCGAGATGGAACGCGAGGTTCTTCTCGTTGAGGAAGATGGCCGCGTGGTCGTCGTTGGCCCGCGCCTCCTCCAGTTTGGCGATGGCGTCGTTGACGCCCTTCACGTAGGTCGCGTGGTGCTTGCTGTGGTGGATCTCGTTGATCTGACCCGAGATGTGCGGTTCCAAGGCGCCGTAGTCGTAAGGGAGATCCGGCAGGGTGTATTCGGCCACGTGATTCCTTTCATTCGATGGGCTATGACGCTCCACTCGCAAGGACGCGTGCCGGATCGTCGGGCGAACCGGCACGAAGGTCAACACTGCTCCATGGCAGCCCGCACCGCAAGGATGCGCCTCCGGGCGCGCGACGGGCGCGGATCAGAACAGGACGACGACGGCGAGGACGCCGAGCAACACCAGCGCGATGACCAACGCCCGCATGGCGGCCATCAACTGGGAACGGTTGTACGCCGCGCCGGCGGACGTCCACGACGACTGATTGCCGGCGGGATCGCCGCCGAACGGATGGGTCGTCATCGAATGCCCCTGGCCTGCATGGATAGCGTGTCCTCGGTGAGATCGATCACAAAAACGGCTGCTCGCGCCGATCATAACCCCTCCGCGGAGTCGAGCAAAGTCCTGTCGAGACGACGCGATGACGCTCGAATATCGCCGTCTCGCGAGGCCTCGTTACGACACCCGCTCCGACTGTCGATTACCCCCGGGCCCCCGCGGGCAAACGGCGGCGGAAGGCGTTTCGCTCGCTGGGAAACATTCGTGTTGATCGGACGTCATGTGCCGTTCACCGTTATCCACAGCATCGGTGTGGCCTGCGCCACAAACCGCCGGACACGGCGGCCGCAGCGCCGCCGACGGCGGGCCGGGCCTGTGGATCAACCTGTGGAAACTGTGGATAACGCAATGCTGAAAGGGCGTTGCTAAGCGGAGCCGCCGGAATGGGCCGCGACTTTCCGGCCGCAACCGTGCGGTGAATGTCCAGCAGTTCGGCGCGGCCGGCGGCCGCAAGCCGGCGCGTCCGGTGGTCGTCTGCCACCATCGAGGAATGGGCGCAGAATCCGACCGCGACGTCCGCCACGTCGGCATTGACGCCGTCCCGGCGACCGTCGAGCCGCCCGCGGTGTTGCTGGACGTTCGCGAACCCGACGAGTGGCGCCGCGGCCACGCGCCGGGTGCGCTGCACATCCCGATGGGCGAGGTGCCGGCGCGGCTCCACGAGATCGACCGTGACGCCGAGCTGTTCGTCGTGTGCATGGCCGGCGGCCGCTCGCTGAAGGTGGCCGAGTACCTCCGGACCCAGGGCTACGAACCGGCCAACGTGACGGGCGGCATGCTCGCCTGGGCCGCCGCCGGGCGCCCGGTGGTCACCGACGACGGGTCGCCCGGCGCGGTGTGAGCGTCGTTAGGCTGGTCCGATGATCCAGGTGTGCTCGCGGTGCGGGACGCGGTGGAACGTCCGCGACCGCCGGCGGGTGTGGTGTCCGCGCTGCCAGGGCACCCTGCTGGCGCCCAGCGCTGATCCGTCACCCGCGCCGGGCGCGCCCACGCCGTCGTCGCCGCGCGGGGCGACGAATCTGCCGCCCGGCTACCGCTGGATCGCGCTGCGGCCCGGTGCGCCGCCGCGGCGCGGTCCGCGCCGGACCTCGCTGGGGCCCACCCCGCGCTACGCCACCATCCCGCGCTGGGGGCTGGTGGATCCGCCGCGCACGGCGGATGAGCGCGCATCGGCCGCCCAGGTCGGCCCGTCGTACCGGATGGTCCGGTTGACGCTGCTGCTGGGCACCGGCGTGCTCGGCGCCGCGGCGCTGCTGTACCTCGTCCGCTACCTGCTGATGGTGTGGAACCGCTCGGTCCTGCTGCCGCGGGCGATCGCGTGGTTCGGGGTGTGGCCGCCCCGGGTGGTGGGTGTGCTCGCGATCTTCGCGGCGGTCGCGGTAGCGGTCGTGCTCACCGAATGGCTCATCGCCCGGCGTGCCGCGGCGTTCGCGCACCAGCGCCAGCAGGACCCGCGTCGGCCGGGTGCGATCCGGCTCGGCTGCCTGCTCCCCGTCGCGAACCTGTTCTGGGCGCCGGTCTTCCTGATCGAACTGGCGATGCTGGAGGGCCGGTACACCCCGATGCGCCGGCCCGTCACCACCTGGTGGCTGGTCTGGGTGGCCTCGTACCTGGCGTCGCTGTGGGCCACCGCGGTGCCGCTCTGGGCGGTGTTCACGGCGCGGCAACCAGACACCCAGGGCATCGCCGACAACACCGAGTGGTTCGTGATCGCCTATCTGCTTGCCACCGCCGCGGTGCTGCTCGCGGCGCGCCTCGTCGCCCGGTTCGAGGCCGCCCCGGTGCAGCGGCCCGCCCACCGGTGGGTCGTGGTGCCCCGCGAGGCGCCGGCGCCAGCGGACGTCGCAGATCGTTCACCGGACGCTTCCCGCGTTCCGGTTGAGCAGATGCGGGCAGAACCGGCAGCATGAGCCCATGCAGTGGGGCTCGGGCTCACCGGACGGCGTGCGCTACGACCATCCGTTCGTGGTCGCGCACCGCGGGGCATCCGCCGACCGCCCCGAGCACACGCTGGCGGCCTACGACCTAGCGCTGCAGCACGGGGCCGACGGACTCGAGTGCGACGTCCGGCTCACCCGCGACGGCCACCTGGTGTGCGTGCACGACCGGCGCATCGATCGGACCTCGACGGGTCGCGGCCGCGTCAGCGGGCTGTCGCTGGACGAGCTGCGCCGCCACGACTACGGCGCCTGGCACGCCGCCGAGCCTCCGCTCGAGGACATCACCGACATGCTCACCCTCGACGCGCTCATGGCGCTGGTCCTGGACTGGCAGCGGCCCGTGAAGCTGTTCATCGAGACCAAGCACCCGACGCGGTACGGCGCGCTGGTCGAGAGCAAGGTGCTCGCGCTGTTGCACCGGTACGGCGTCGCGTCGCCGCCCTCCGCCGACCGCTCGCGGGCCGTCATCATGTCGTTCTCCGCCACGGCCGTGTGGCGCGTGCGGCGGTCGGCGCCCATGCTCCCGACGGTCCTGCTCGGCGGCGCGACCCGGCTGCTGAGCGGCACGGCGGCCACCACGGTCGGCGCGACCGCGGTGGGCCCGTCGATCGCGTCGCTGCGCGCGAACCCGGAGCTGGTGGACCGGGCCGCCGCGGCGGGCCGGGCGACGTACTGCTGGACCGTCGACCACTACGAGGACGTGGAGTTCTGTCGGCGTCACGGCGTGGCGTGGATCGCGACGAACTATCCCGGCCGCACCAAGAGCTGGCTGGAGCGCGGGCTCACCGACTCGCCGCGCCGCTGAGGCCCACGGTCAGGGTGTCGAGGCGTCCAGCGCGTCGGCGGGCAGCGGCGCGTCGGCGGCGACCGCCGCGAACAGCCGGCCGGCCGCGTCGGAATCCCAGACCACGGCCGACCCGTAGGCGCCCTCGTCGGAGCCGCCGATCGGCACCGTGGTGGTCACCATGTCGCCCCGTATCGCCCAGCCGAGCCGAGCGAGGCTCCAGATGTGGCAGTCGTCGTCGACGGTCAGCGCGTCGGTGGCCGACGTGGCGAGCGGATACCAGCGCAGCGGGTTGAGCCACACCGCCGGGCTGGCCACGCGGTGCAGCAGCGTCGACAGGAACGCCCGCTGGTGGGCCATCCGGTCGAGGTCGGCGCGGGGGGTTGCGCGGGTCCGGACGTAGCCCAGCGCCTGGCGACCGTCGACGCGCTGACAGCCGGCGGGCAGGTTGATGCCGGCGAGCGGGTCGTCGATCGGCTCGGGCGGGCACACCGTCACGCCGCCGGCCGCGTCGACCACGGTCGCGAACCCGCCGAAGCCGACCTCGGCGTAGTGGTCGAACCGCAGCCCGGTCGCCAGTTCGACCGTCTGCGCCAACAGCGCCGGCCCGCCGTAGGAGAACGCGGCGTTCACCTTGTCGCTGCCGTAGCCGGGGATTTCGACGAGCGAGTCGCGGGGGATGGAGATCATCGCGACCGGCGCCGACGACCCGATGCGGGGGATGTGCACCACCATGATGGTGTCGGTGCGGCTGCCCACGTCACCGCCCGTGGCCAGCTCGGCCTGTTGCTCCGGGGTCAGCGCGTCGCGGCTGTCCGATCCGACCAGCAGCCAGGTGGTGCCCCGGCCGGCGTCGGGCCGCTCGGCGTAGTCGGCGAACACCGCCGTGCGGTGCAGGGACGTATCGAGCCACAGCGCCAGCCCGCCCGTCGCCGCCAACACCAGCACCAGGCACACCCCCAGCCAGCGGCCCCAGCGCCGGGGGCGGCGCCGGGCGGGCGGCCGGGGCCGCGTCGCGGCCGGTCGGGGTGGTGCGGGGCGCGGCCCGGATGGTGGGGCCGCGGCGGGCCGGTACGGCCGTGGGGCGACCGCGGGCCGATGGCCGGGCGGCGGCATGCGCGGCGGCGGGGCGGCCGGCCGACGCAGCACCTGCGGTCCTTCCCGGGGCGGCGCGGGCCGGCGCGGCCCCCGGCGGCGCGGATCACCCGCCGGGTACGCGCGCCGATCGTCTGCCACGACGCAAATCTAGGCGGTGCCGCCGGCGAGCCCCAGCGGCCCGGCGAACAGCGCGTATCCCACCAGCGCCACCACGTCGATCACGGTGTGGGCGACGATCAGCGGCCACAGCCGGCCGGTGCGCCGGTACAGGTAGCCGAACACCACGCCCATCGCGACATTGCCCAGGCCGCCGCCGAAGCCCTGATACAGGTGGTAGGCGCCCCGCAGCAGCGCCGACGCCGCGATCGCCCGCGCCGGTGACCAGCCGAGCTGCCGCAACCGGGTGAGCAGATAGCCGACGACGATCACCTCTTCGGCCCAGCCGTTGCCGAACGACGCCGCGATCAGCACCGGCACCCGCCACCAGGTGTCGTCGAGCGTCGACGGGACGACGTCGGAGTTGAGACCGAGGTGCCGGGCGAGGGCGTACAGCCCGAGCCCGGGCAAGCCGATCAGCGCCGCGAGCCCCAGCCCGCCGAGCCCGTCGGGGCGCCACGCGAACCGTCCCAGCCCCAGCCGCGCGGGGCCGATGCCGCTGCGCCACAGCAGGTAGACCGCCAGCGCGCCCCACGCCAGCAGCTGCGCGATCGAGGCGAGGTTCAGGCCGAGGTCGACGAGGTCGACGTAGGAGCGCCGGGGGTTGAGGATCGCGCGGGTGTCGCCGAGGTTCCGCAGCACCGCGTCGGTGAGCCGCAGCACGGCCGTGATCGCGCTGATCCCGAACGTCACCCCGAGCACGACGGCGATCTCGATGCGGATCGCCCGCCGGTCGTCGCCGTCGGGGGCGTCGGCCGGCGTCACGCAGGCCACCGTAGCGGCCGCCGCGTCAGGTCCGGCGGGCGCGCAGACCGTTGAGGAAGGGGCAGCCCAGCAGGATGCGGATGGCCTGCGACAGGCCGGCCAGATCGTCGACGGGCTTGTGGAACGGCAGCCGGATGTCGTGATCGCCGTCGACGGATTCGACCCGCAGCCGCACGCCGTAGCGGTCGATCCCCAGCGGGCGCACCGAGCCCCGCCGCAGGCCGGCCGGCAGCCGGTTCGCGAGCCGCGCGACGACGTCGGGGTGGTCGGTGTCGATGTGGCGGAGCCAGCAGTGCTCCATGCCGCAGAACGGGTCGGGCTCGGCGTCGAGCAGGGCGCTGACGGGAACGGCTTCGGCGCCGGTGGCGTCGGCGACCACGACGGACTCCACCTCCAGCCGCATGAGCGTCGTGTCGTGCTCGACCGCTAGCAGCGCCGGGTTCGGGTCGGCCTCGGCGATGAGATCCAGCAGGGCGGGCACGTCCGCCGCCGGCACGCACCGCAGTCGCCCGCCGATCCACACCAGTGAGCGGACCGGTTCCCGCAGCGCCAGCGGGGCGAAATCGGTGAGCTCGAGCACCGCCTGCACACCGCCGTGCCCGCCGCTGATCACTCGGGCAGCGGCGGCGCCGTCGGCGGGGACGGTGACCGCGAAGGAGCCGTCGGGCAGCAGGTGATGCACGGCGGTGGGGGCCGGTTCGACGCCGTCGACCGCGAGCATCGCGCCGCAGTCGCGGGCACACGCGCTGCGGATCCGCTCGGCGGTGGTCGGTGATGTCGGGGTCGTCAGCGTCATGCGCGGTCCTTCGCTTCGGCGTTCATGTTAGGCAACCCTAACCTAAGTGAGCGTTGGCTGGACCCGCAAGACCTCCGGCGGCCCACCGGCGACCGGATAGGGTTCGGGACGTGCCGCGCATCGCCTTTCTGGGTCCGGAGGGGACCTTCACCGAGGCGGCGCTGCTCCAGATGGCCGCCGCCGGGCTGATCCCCGGGGCCGGCGACGTCGAGCCCGTCGGCGCCGACAGCGCGGTCGCCGCGCTGTCGGCCGTGCGCGACGGCGACGCCGACTTCGCCTGCGTGCCCATCGAGAACTCGATCGACGGATCGATCGCCACCACCCTCGACGGGCTGGCCGCCGGCGCGCCGCTGCGGTTGTTCGCCGAGTTGACGCTCGACGTCGCCTTTGCGATCGCGGCCCGGCCGGGCGTCACCGCGGCGGGCGTCGGCACCGTCGCGGCGTTCCCGGTGGCCGCCGCGCAGGTGCGCCGCTGGCTCGCCGCCCACCTGCCCGCCGCGCGGCAGACCCCGGCGCTGTCGAACGCCGCCGCCGCCGCCGAGGTGGCCGCCGGGCGCGCCGACGCCGCGGTCACCACCGCGCTGGCAGCGCAGCGCTACGGCCTCGACGTGCTGGCCGCCGACGTGGTCGACGAGCCGAACGCGCGGACCCGGTTCGTGCTGGCCGGACCGCCGGCGCCGCCACCGCCGCGCACCGGCAACGACCGCACGTCGGTGGTGCTGCGGGTCGAGAACCGCCCCGGCGCCCTGGTGACCGTGATGAACGAGCTCGGCATCCGCGACATCGACCTGACCCGCATCGAGTCCCGCCCGACCCGCACCGAACTGGGCACCTACCTGTTCTTCCTCGACTTCGTCGGCCACATCGACGACGCGGCCGTCGCCGAGGCACTCAAAGCGCTCCACCGGCGTTGTGCTGATGTGCGATACCTGGGTTCCTGGCCGACCGGTTCTCCCCTCGGCGCGACACCGCCCGACGACGACGAGGCCGCGGCGTGGTTGACGGCGCTGCGCGGCGGTGCGCCGGGAGACAGCGCCCGGTGAGCGGCCGGTTGGTGTTGCTGCGCCACGGGCAATCGCTCAGCAACGTCGAGCGCAGGCTCGACACCCGCCCGCCCGGTGCGGAGCTCACCCCGCTGGGGCGCGAGCAGGCCGGGCAGTTCGCCGCCTCCCATCCGCTGCGGATCGGCATGCTGCTGCACTCCGAAGCCGTCCGCGCCGCCCAGACCGCCGAGGAGATCGCACGGGTTGCCCGGCTGGGGAAGCAGCGCGTCGAGGGCATCCACGAGGTGCAGGTGGGCGACCTGGAGCTGCGCAACGACGACGAGGCGATCACCACCTTCAACGACGTCTACGCGCGGTGGCATGCCGGCGACCTCGGGCTCGCCCTGCCCGGCGGCGAATCGGCGGCCGACGTGCTGGACCGCTACCTTCCCGTCCTGACCGAACTGCGGCTGCGCTACCTCGACGACGACGCGTGGACCGACGACATCGTCGTGGTGAGCCACGGCGCGGCGATCCGGCTGGCCGGCGCGGTGCTGTCCGGCGTCGACGGCACCTTCGCCGTCGAGCACCACCTCGCGAACACCGAGGCCGTGGTGCTCGCGCCGGTCACCGACGGGCGGTGGAGCTGCGTGCAGTGGGGCGCGCACACGCCGCCGTTCCTGCCCGATCCGGCGGGTATGCCGCCGGCGGCGGAGCTCGGCGGCGACGACCCGATGGGCTGACGTCAGCTCGCGGCGTGCAGGCGTTCGAGCTGCGCGCAGTCGCAGCCGACCGCCGCGCAGTCGATGCTGAACGTATGGGCGACCTCGACCGTCACGCAGCCGTCCTCGGTGCACTCGCTGCGCCGCCACGCGTGGTGCACCAGCGTGCCGTGGCAGTGTTCGAGCCCCTCGGCGCAGTGGCGGCATCCCCGACCCATGACACCAGTCCTACCACCGGGGTCCGACAGGTGCCGGCTGCCACGCCCGACGCCGGCCGGCGAGAGCCGGTCAGCCCCAACCGAGCTCGTGGAGCCGGGCGTCGTCGATCCCGAAGTGGTGCGCGATCTCGTGGATGACGGTCACCGCCACCTCCTCGACCACCTCGTCCTCGGTGTCGCACATGTCGAGCAGGGCGCCGCGGTAGATGGTGATGGCGTCCGGCAGCGCGCCGGTGTACCAGGAGTCCCGTTCGGTCAGCGCGACGCCCTCGTACAGCCCGAGCAGGTCCGGCTCGTCGGGGTGGCGGTCCTCGACGAGCACCACCACGTTGTCCAGCGCGGCGGTCAGCTCCGGCGGGATCGCGTCGAGCGCGTCGGACACCAGCTCGTCGAACCGCTGCGCGCTCATCTCGACGGCCACGCCGGCTACTGCCCGGGCGGCGGTGCGGGTTCGGCGGGCGCGGGCGCCGGCGCCGGAGCGGGCGCCGGTTCGGCCGGCGGTGCTGGTGCGGGTGCAGGTGCAGGTGCTGGTTCGGCGGGCGGTGCTGGTGCGGGTTCGGCGGGCGCGGGTCCTGGCAGCGGGCCGGGACCGGGCGCGGCCGGCGTCGACGGGGTGTTCCCGGCGCTGGTGGGCTGCGAGGTGGTGCCGGTCTGTGACGACTGGTCGGTCTCGGGTGCGGTGGCCGGCGTGACGTCGACGGGAAGCGGGATGGGCGGCAGGTTCAGCCGCTCGTCGGGGATGTCCGGCGGCGGCACCGGCGGTTGTCCGTTGATGAGCAGGGCGCCCTTGGCGCTGTTGATCAGCGTCGCCCAGCCGCCGTTGCCCAGCGTGGCGCCGATGCTGCACGACACCTGGCGGCTGCCCGCCGTCCAGCTCGGCAGCGACACCGTGCTGTAGATGAGGGTGAGCGTAGTGGCGCGCAGCGCCACCGGCGCCAGGTAGGCGTCGGTCATCCGAGTGCAGGCCTCTTTGATGAAGCCGTCCTGCTCCGGTTCGGGCGGCAGCCCGCCGGGGAAGCGCTCGCCGACGTTCACCGTGCCGGTGACCTCCATCGCGTGCGGGGACGCGCAATCCACCGGGACGTCGGTCGGCTGGTTGGTGCTGGGATCGATGCCCAGGCAGGTGCCGGCGGGCCACACCTTCGACTGGTCGATGTCGGCGACCTTGCCCCGGAACAGCACGGGCAGGTTCTTGGCCCCCTGCAGCTGCAGACCGCACAGCACCCGGCGCTCGCCGTGCTGGGTCCAGCCCTTGTCGCCCGGCCAGAGCATGCTGATGCTGAAGCGGCTGTTGGGGTCGTACTTCGGGCCGAGGTAGCGCTCGACGGCGACCTGGCACTGCTCCTGGCTGATCTGCTGGATGCGGGCCGGCGACGGCGGCGCGGCGTCGGGGCCGTACTCGCTGCCCGGGAAGGTCCGCATGTCGACCGACTCGGCCACCTCGAAACGGTGGTCGTCCTTGCAGCCGACGATCGTGGCGTCGTCCGGCATCTCGTCGGGCCAGGTGAGGCAGTCGCCGCTGCGGGCGCTGTTGAACGACGCGTTGCTGCGAGAGCCGGTGCTCGGCACCGGATCGCCGTCGATGTAGGCGACCAGCTGTCCCGGCTCGCTCAGGCGCAGGCCCAGTGCGGTGGTGAGGCCGGCGATGAGGAGCGCCCCGAGGGCGGTCAGCAGCAGCGCCCGCCGGGTGGCCGTCGCCTGCAGCGTGCTCCACCACGGCGCCCGCAGTCGCCACCGCGGGCGGCGATCGGCGCGCGGTTCTTCCTGCTCGGGGAGGTCGGACATCGCCTCCATTCTGACAGGCGTGGCGCCCGCTGTGACAAGTGATGCAGTTGTAACGTTATGGGGTTGTGGCCCGCGCCGGCCGGGGCCGCACCGCTGCCGGTGTCCCTCGCGGTGGTCGGCGGCGGGCGGGCCGCAGTAGGGTTGCAGCCCGTGATCGACCTCAAGGTGCTGCGCGAGGATCCGGACGCGGTACGGCGCTCGCAGCGCAGCCGCGGTGAGGATCCTGAGCTGGTGGACGCCCTGCTGGCCGCCGACGCCCGCCGCCGGTCTGCCATCGCCACCGCCGACGCGCTGCGCGCCGAGCAAAAGGCGGCCAGCAAGCGGATCGGGGCCGCCGCCAGGGAGGACCGGCCCGCCATGGTCGCCGCCGCCGCGGAGCTCGCGGCCAGGGTCAAGGCCGCCGAGGCCGAGCAGGCCCAGGCCGAACAGGCGTTCGCCGCCGCGCACACCGCCATCCCGAACGTGATCCTCGACGGCGTGCCGCCCGGCGGCGAGGACGACTTCGCGGTGCTCGACGTCGTGGGGGAGCCGCCGGCGATCGCCGACCCCAGAGACCACCTGCAGCTCGGCGAATCGCTCGGGCTCATCGACACGGAGCGCGGCGCCAAGGTGTCGGGCTCGCGGTTCTACTTCCTCACCGGCGCGGGCGCGCTGCTGCAGCTGGGCATCATGCAGCTGGCGGTGCGGCTGGCGACCAGCAACGGGTTCACGCTGATGATCCCGCCGGTGCTGGTGCGCCCGGAGGTGATGGCCGGCACCGGCTTCCTCGGTGCGCACGCCGACGAGATCTACCGCCTCGAGGCCGACGACATGTACCTCGTCGGCACCTCGGAGGTGCCGCTGGCCGGCTACCACGCCGACGAGATCCTCGACCTGTCGGCCGGGCCGCGGCGCTACGCCGGCTGGTCGACGTGCTTCCGCCGCGAGGCCGGCAGCTACGGCAAGGACACCCGCGGCATCATCCGCGTGCACCAGTTCGACAAGGTCGAGGGCTTCGTGTTCTGCCGCCCCGAGGACGCCGAGGCCGAGCACCAGCGGCTGCTGGGCTGGGAGCGGGAGATGCTGGCGCTGGTCGAGGTGCCCTACCGCGTGATCGACGTCGCCGCGGGTGACCTCGGCGCGTCCGCCGCCCGCAAGTTCGACTGCGAGGCATGGGTTCCCACGCAGCAGACCTACCGCGAGCTCACCTCGACGTCGAACTGCACGACGTTCCAGGCGCGCCGGCTGTCGGTGCGCTACCGCGACGACGCCGGGCGGCCGCAGATCGCGGCGACGCTCAACGGCACCCTCGCGACCACCCGCTGGCTGGTGGCGATCCTGGAGAACCACCAGCAGCCCGACGGCAGTGTGCGGGTGCCGGCCGCGCTGGTGCCGTTCGTCGGCACCGAGGTGCTCGAACCGGTGCGCTGACGCCCGATGGCAACGCCAGCCCCCGTCCGAGTGGCCGTACTGGGCCAGGTCCGTGCGTGGGTCGGGGACGAACCCGTCGACCTCGGCGGTCCACGCCAACGCGCGCTGCTCGCCCGGCTGGTGCTGGCTCACGGCCACGTCGTGTCGGTCGACCGCCTCACCGAAGATCTCTGGCACGGCGAACCGCCGCCGAAAGCGCTGGCGGCCCTGCAGGTTTACATATCGCACCTGCGACGGGCGCTGGAGCCCGATCGGCCGCGCCGCGCACCGGCCACCGTCGTGGTCAGCGCCGCGCCCGGTTACTGCCTGAGGTTGCCGGACGAGCAGGTGGACTCCTGGCGTTTCGAAGCGTTGGTTGCCCAGGCGCAACGGGAAACGGAGGGAGAGCGGCGCGCGGTCCTACTGGACGAGGCGCTGAGCCTGTGGGTCGGAGAACCGTTCGGCGAGGTGGGCGACGCGTTGTGGGCCGCCGCCGAGGTGAGCAGGCTGGCAGAGTTGCGGCTCGCTGCGGCGGAGGCGAGCGCGCAGACACAGCTGTCCCTCGGCCGCGACAGCCAGGTGATTTCGGCGATGCAGCGCCATGTCAGCGAGCATCCCAGCCGGGAGCACGCGGCGTGCCTGCTCGCAACCGCGCTCTACCGGACCGGCAATCAGGCCGCGGCGCTGGATGTCCTGCGCCGGGTCAGGGGCCACCTTCTCGACGAGCTCGGGCTGGAGCCCGGTCCCGTCCTGCGTCAACTCGAATCCGACATTCTCCAACACGCCGACCGGCTGGTAATCCCCAGCGCGACCCCCGTTCCCACACCGCCGGCTGCCCCGCGGCCGGGTGCGGCAGCGGCGCCGCTACGGGGCCGAGACGACGAACTCACCGCCATCGAGCGGGCGGGTGCGGAGGCTGCCGCCGGATGCAGCCGGATCGTCTGGATCGGCGGCGAAGCGGGCGCAGGTAAGACCGCGCTCGTGCGCACCGCCGCGCAACGGCTCCGCCACAGCGGTTTCCGCACCACCTTCGGCAGCTGCCCGGAGACCGACGGCGCGCCGCCCGGATGGGCGTGGACCGAGGTCCTGCGTGATCTCGCCGACGACGTCAAGCCGTCTCACGGGCGCGAGGCGCTCGGACCGCTGCTGCACGAGGGTTCTGCGGGCCGCGGATCGGGCTCGTTCTGGATGGCTGATGCGCTGGCCGAGGTGTTGCAGCAGGCGGCGGCCCGCCGACCACTCGCCATCATCATCGATGATCTCCACCGCACCGACGGGCTCACGCTGGAGCTCTTGCGGTTGGTCACCGCCCGTTTGAACGACGAACCGATGTTGGTGGTGGGCACGTATCGACCGTCGGAGTCGGACTCTGAGGTGGAGAGCGCACGGGCCGCGCTCATCGCGCACACTTCGGCGCACCTGTTGCTTGCCGGCCTCGATGCGGCTGCCACCACCGCGCTGCTTGACGACCACGGGTTGCCCGCGGTCAGTGGTGAGACGCTGCGGATCCTGCGTGAGCGCACGGGCGGGAACCCGCTGTTCGTGCGAGAGATGGCCCGCCTGGTGTCCGCGGAGGGCGCGCACGGCTTGCGCGGCGTGCCAGTAGGTGTTCGAGACGTATTGCGGCGTCGGCTGGCCCGGCTGCCGGGCGTCACGGTGACGACACTGCGACAGGCGGCGGTCCTCGGCCGCGATATCGACATGGACCTGCTCGCCGAACTCAGCGGCCGCGATGTCGACGATCTGCTCGAGGCACTCGAACCGGCGGTGCTGGCCGGCTTGCTGGACGAACCCGCGCCGACACGCCTTCGGTTCGCGCACGCGCTCATCCGTGACACCCTGTACGAGGACTTGTCGTTGCTGCGTCGTACCCGACTGCACGCCGCCGCACTCGACATGCTGCGTCGACCGGGTCGAAAGACCGACGCCACCCAACTAGCACACCACGCGGTGTCGTCGGCGACCAGCGAAACCGCCTGGGACGCAGCGCAGTTCGCGATGACCGCGGCACGCGACGCCGACGCAGCGGGCGCACCGACCGAAGCGGCAAGGCTGTGGCGGTCGGTGTTGCACATGTTGGCGCTGGCGCGATCCCATCCGACATCGCCACTCGACCTCGACACAACGGTCGAGGCACGGTGCCGCTTGGTGGCATCGTTGGCGAACGCCGGCGACGCGGTGACCGCACGAGCTGAACTGAAGCACACGCTCGCCATGGTCGACGGTCAACCCGACCTCACCATGCGCGCCCTGTCGGCATGGGACGCGCCCCTCGTCTGGCGAATCCGGACCACCGACGGCATCGATGAGGACATCGTCGAGCCGCTTCGCCGCACACTGCGGGCCGATGTGCCCGGGCCGGTCCGGGTCAGGCTGTTGGCGACCCTGTTCGCCGAATTGGAGGGGGCCGAGCCGGAGGCGGCGCGCAGCGCCAGCGCACAGGCCGTCGCGTTGGCGCGCCGTCTCGACAGCGCGGACCCCGGCACCACGAGGTTGACGTGCGCGGCACTGAACGCGGCCGCATACTGCGCGCTGGGCCCCGACGATGCCGCCAACCGCGATGCCGCTGCTGCGGAATTCCTCCGGTATGCCCAAGCTGCGGGTGAAGCCGATTACGAGGCGGTGGCGCACTGGCTGGTGTTCCTGTCCGCCGCGAGTCGCTCCGACCTTGTGACGGCGCAGCGCCACGTCGACCTTGCAGTCGCTCGCGCCCGTACCGGCCAGCTCGGACACCTGCTCACCGTGCTGGACATCTTCACCGCACAGCTCACGGTGTTGGCCGGCCGGCTCGACGAGGGCGAGAAACGCTATCTCCTGGGGTCGGCGCGGCTGGCGGAGCACGGCGCGGCCAACGGCGAGTACTTGGCTGTGGTCGGCCGCGTATCCGCCGGCCTTGCCCGGGGCGACCTCGGTCCGATGGTCGACGAACTGGTGTTCATCAACGATCACGTCTCGGCCATGGTGAGCGACGCTGCGGTGCTCGCGCTGTTGTCGGTGGGACGCACCGACGAGGCTTATGTGGTGTGGGCCCGTAGGCGTCCGGTCGAGCGGTCCTATTACTGGCTGGCGCTGACGACGCTGCGAGCCCACGCGGCCGCTGCTGTCGGCGATCGTGTGGAAGCGCGACACTGCGCTCGGGAGCTTGCCGGGTACAGCGGACGGATGGCCGGCCTCGACAACGGAAGCCTGCTCACCGGACCGGTCGACGAGGCGCTTGCCGCCGTCGAGGAGCTGCTGGGGGCGACCGACCACGCGCAGGCTCACCGAGCGGCCGCGCACGCGTTGCGCGCGCGGCTGGCAGCGGAAGCCGCACGCCTGATCGATTGACTCTCAGCCGAACACCGTGCGCTCGAGCCGGCGATGCCGCACCGACAGCGCACCGATGACGATGCGCAACACCGGACCGATGGAATGCGCAAGCTGCGCACGTTCGTCGTCAGTCATCACCGCCATGGCGCGTGGGCCGTCGAATGACATGCGGCCGCCCTTCTGGGCCGCCTTCTCCACTGCCTGCCAGTCGCCCACCGACACGTGAGCGGTGATCACCGGGAACACCTCGCGCTCTTCCTCGACGATGTGTTCGGCGAGCATGGTGTGGAGGTCGGTGAGCGCGGCGCCCAGCGAAGCGGCGGTGATCGCGTCGCCGCCGGATCGCCGCAGTTCGGCCGCCCGGGCGCGTACGTGCTCCAGTCGGGGCTCGAGGGCAGCGTGGTCCGCGGTCAGCTCGCTGAGGTCGACGTGCTCACCGGCGCTGGCCTGGATCAAGGGCCACAGCACTTCGTCCTCGGTGGTGTGGTGGTGGTGAATTGACTCGCACAGCAGGTCGACGTAGCGGCAGATCGCCCTGGCCCGGGTGGCGGTGCACCGTAGGCGCCCCTCACCGATCGCCGTGACCACCTCGGCGATGCGGCGCGAATCGGTCACCATGGCGCGATGACCGAGCCGGATGCCGGTCAGATCCGGGGTTGGGTCACCTGCGCGGCGCGGACTGACGTGCACGCTCTTCAGGGGCCTGGTGGTCGAACCCATCGTAGTTCCTCCTTGTCAGGTGATCGTGAAACGACTGTGCAGGGGAGCGCTTAAGGACCACTTGTGGCTGACTTGCGCCGAGCGGGCCGGTCGCGGGAATGGTTTCGGCCTGATTTACCGGGGTAGTTCGACCGCATTGACGTTGGGAGAATGCACATGTTGGCGATGGCGTACCGCGGTCCGTACAAGATCCGGGTCGAGGAGAAGGACGTCCCCCGGATCGAGCACCCCAACGACGCGATCGTCCGGGTGACCAAGGCCGCGATCTGCGGTTCGGACCTGCACCTTTATCACGGCATGATGCCGGACACCCGCGTCGGCATGACCTTCGGCCATGAGTTCATCGGTGTCGTGCACGAGGTCGGATCCTCGGTGGAGCGGCTGGCGCCGGGCGACACCGTCATGGTGCCGTTCAACATCTACTGCGGCTCCTGTTACTTCTGCGCCCGCGGCCTGTATTCCAACTGCCACAACGTCAATCCGAACGCCACGGCCGTCGGCGGCATCTACGGCTACTCGCACACCTGCGGCGGCTACGACGGCGGTCAGGCCGAATTCGTGCGTGTGCCGTTCGCCGACGTGGGCCCGGCGAAGATCCCGGACTGGATGGACCACGAGGACGCGCTGCTGTGCACCGACGCTCTTGCCACCGGGTACTTCGGCGCCCAGCTCGGCGACATCGTCGAGGGCGACACGGTGATCGTGTTCGGCGCGGGGCCCGTCGGCCTGTACGCGGCGAAGTCGGCGTGGCTGATGGGCGCCGGCCGCGTCATCGTCATCGACCACCTCGAATACCGGCTGGAAAAGGCCCGCGATTTCGCGCACGCGGAGACGTTCAACTTCGCCGAGTACTCCGACATCGTCGTCGAGATGAAGCAGCAGACCGACAACCTCGGCAGCGACGTCGCCATCGACTGCGTGGGGGCCGAGGCCGACGGCAACTTCCTGCAGCACGTCGCCGCGGCCAAGCTGAAACTGCAGGGCGGTTCGCCGGTTGCGCTGAACTGGGCGATCGACTCGGTGCGCAAGGGCGGCACGGTGTCGGTGATGGGCGCTTACGGGCCGATCTTCTCGGCGGTGAAGTTCGGCGACGCCATGAACAAGGGCCTCACCCTGCGGATGAACCAGGCGCCGGTGAAGCGGCAGTGGAACCGGTTGTTCACCCACATCCAGAACGGCTACCTCAAGCCGAACGACATTGTCACCCACCGGGTTCCGTTGGAACATATTGCCGACGCCTACCACATCTTCTCGGCGAAGCTCGACAACTGCATCAAGCCGATCATCGTGAACGACGCCGCATGAGCGCCGCAGAGGAGTCCCGGATGTACACCTACACCGCCGCGCACCCGCCCCGGCCGAGCGCCGACGAGTTGCGCGCGCGCATTCCCGGGTGGGGCGTCGACTTGGATCCGAAGGATCGGCCCGCCATCCCGAAACTGAACGCCGAGGACACCGGCGCCCACTGGGACTTCCCCGAGCGACAGCCGGAGCGCTGGCCGCGCGAGCGGTCGATCGAACACCGCTTCGTGACACCGGTGTTCGGCACGTCGACACCGCCGAAGGGCCTGTCGGGTGTGATTCGCAAGTACTCCTATCGGCGGTTCAGCGAGGCCCGGGCGGCGCACTGGCTGCTGCTGATCGCCGCCGACCGCGTCGACGCCGTCGAGAGCCACCTGGCGTCGTTCGTCACGCTGCGGCCCGACAACCCGTTCACGCAGACGGGCGTCAAGACGGAGTTCACCCACAACGGGCTGGCGGCGCGCCGGGGCAGCAAGCGCGCCGACGTCAAACACGCGTGGCTGGATCCGATCCTGGTGGGTGGACCGTGGATCGCCTCCGGCGCGCTGCTGGCCCGCGGCGTGCGAAAGCTGGTGCGCCGCAAGCGCTAGGCGTCAGCGACGACCGTCGAGCAGCGCGTCGAGCAGGGCCACGAAGCGGTCGGGGTCGGCCGGCGTGCAGGCGGGGGCCGGCCGGGTGCCGGGGACGTCGAGCGTGATCAGCGTGGAGCGCAGCGGCCGCTTGACGTCGAGCGGCAACCAGCGCCGCAGATCCGACGACCCCCACAAACGGAACCGCTGCAGGAACAGCCCGAGCGGGGTGGCGCGGTAGCCGCGGACCTGGCGCAGCGGGATCACCTTCGCGGTTCCCGACGGAAAGTGGTAGCGGCGCAACGTGATCGCCTGGCGGTCGAGGAGCACCAGGCCGTCATCGTAGGTGTCCTCGGAGCCGTTCACAGCTTCTCGCAGCGCAGTTCGTGGCCCTTGGTGGTCAGGCAGCGGCCGGTCTGCAGGTTCCACTGCCAGCCGTGCAGGTTGCATGTCAGCGTCGTGCCCGCCACGACCCCGAACTTCGACAGGTCGGCCTTGAGGTGGGGGCAGCGCCGCTGGATGGCGTAGCCGTCGAGCTCGATCGTCGCGCTGTCGTCGTGCGCCTCGGCGAACCACCCGTCGGCGTAGGCGATCCGCTCGTCGGTGAGGCATTTGAAGAAGGTGTACAGGTACTCGTTGTAGCCGCCGACCCGCCAGGCCCGGAAGCGCGTGGACAAGAAGATGGTGTTCACCCAGTCGGGTTCGTCGTCGCGCAGCACGGTGCGCACCAGCTCCGGCGCGATCGCGAAGCCGTACCGGAATTTCTCGTGCGGGACCGGTTCGCGCACAATGCGTTTCGGGAAGTCGAGCACGACGATTTCTTCTCGGTCTCCGCCCCGGATGCGCAATTCCACCGGATAGCCGATGCCGTCGCAGATCTGGTCGCTGCGGGTCATGATCGGCTCGAAGCGCGCGCGCAGCGGCTCCAGCAGCGGCTCACCCTCCGCCGGTGCCCAGCGCGCCTTCTCGGCGGCGATCACCGGCGCCATGCGCTGGGCGTAGGCCTCGATGTAGTCCGCCTTGGCGGTGGTGAAGATTGCCTCCGCGTCGGCGTCGGGCACCGGGTGGGTGAGCGAATTCAACTGAGAGCCGGTGAGATCGGCGACCGTCCCGGGGATCATCAGCAGCCCGCCGGAGTGGCCGTGGCGACGCAGCTGGTCGAGGAACACCATCTGGTCGGGAAAGATGTTGGCCGGATCGCCGTGGTCGTCGTTGAGGTCCCGGAGCTCGGGGTCCAAGAAGCACGGCGGCCCCGCGGACGGCACCACCCAGGTGGCGTCGACCTGGGCGATGTACTGGCGGCAGCGGTCCATCTGGCGCTGCCGCTTCTGGCTGCCGAACGCGGCCTTCGCGCGGGCCGGCATGTCGTAGACCATCGGGTACCAGATGGCGCCGGAATATTGCAGCATGTGCAGGTCGACGTGCCCGAAGTTCGTCTCCAGGACCGACAGGTCGATGGGCCGCGCGTCGTTCATGTTGAACGCCGTGGTCTCGCCGTCGGACACCACGAGCCCGGAGTCGCCGATGGGGCCGTCGGCCGGCGCCCGCAGCGCGATGATCATCACGTCCAGGTCGCCCTTCGGCCCGCTCACCCGGTGCTTCACCGAGTCGGTGGTCTCGAAGAAGCGGTGGAATCCGAGCGCCTCCAGTTCCCGGCGCAGGTCCGGCACCGGATAGTCGGGCAGCAGGACGACGGCGTCCTTGCTCACGTGGTCGCGCAGCAGCCGCGGGTCGAAATGGTCGGCATGCAGGTGGGAGACGTAGAGGTAGTCGACGTCTCCCAGCGCGTCCCAGTCCAGCCCGGAGTTGTCCGGGAACGGGAACCAGGACGCGAAGTAGGCCGGATTGACCCACGGGTCGCACAGGATGCTCCCCGCTGCGGTGTCGATGCGGAAGCCCGCGTGTCCGACGCTGGTGACCTGCACGAATATCCCCTCGTCGCGTGTCCGGTGCCCGCTCGAGCTTAAGGGAAGCGCGGCGGTCAGCCCGCCACGGCGCATCAGCGCCGCGCGGGCTGCCACCTCGACGGCCACCAGTTGGCGCGGCCCACCAACACCGCGATCGCCGGCACGGTGACGGTGCGCACCAGGAACGTGTCCAGCAGGAGCCCGACGCCGATGATGAAGCCGGCCTGCACCATCGTCGCGATACCGCCGAACAGCAGGCCGAACATCGACGCGGCGAAGATCACCCCGGCCGAGGTGATCACCCCGCCCG
The DNA here is from genome assembly GCF_021213805.1 of Mycobacterium sp. MYCO198283. Lineage (GTDB taxonomy): Bacteria > Actinomycetota > Actinomycetes > Mycobacteriales > Mycobacteriaceae > Mycobacterium. The sequence goes on along the minus strand of NZ_JAJQJI010000005.1, from coordinate 230,825 downwards.
TCGAGCCGACGGTCTTGATCACCCCGGAGCGCACGCCGTGCGGGGATTCGTCGCGGATGCGCGAGATGAGCAGCAGGTTGTAGTCGGCGCCGACCGCCACCAGCACGATGAACGTCATGCCCGGCACACTCCACGACAGCTCGTCGCCCAGGACGTACTGGAAGAACAGCACGCCGATTCCCAGCGCCGACAGGTACGAGATGATGACCGAGCCGATGAGGTAGAGCGGCGCCACCACCGCCCGCAGCAGCAGCACCAGGATCAGCAGCACCACGAGCACGGTGACGGCGACGATCAGCGTGAGGTCGTGGTAGTAGAAGTTGCGCATGTCGCGCAGCGTGGCCGGGAAACCCGCCATCGACACCGACGCGTCGGCCAGGGCGGTGTTCGGCTGCGCGGACCGCGCCGCGGCCACGACGGCGTCCACCTGGTCCATCGCCGCGGTGCTGAACGGGTTGAGCTCCGTCTGCACCAGGTAGCGCACGCCGTGGCCGTCGGGGGAGATGAACGCCGCGGCGGCGTCGGTGAAGTCCTTGCCGGCCAGCATCGCGGGCGGGATGTAGAACCCGGACATCGACGGCGCACGCGCGTCGCGCTTCATCGCGAGCAAAAACGCCGACGCCTCGCCGAGCCCGGAACCCATGCTCTTGGTCTGGTCGACCAGCAGCGTCACGCCGTCGGCGAGCCGGCGGCTGGCGTCGGCGAGGGTGTCGGCGCCCCGCTGCAGCTCGTTCAGCCGCGACTGGACCGCGCCGGGGTCGCCGAGGCCGAGCCTGCGCAGCGCGCCCGTGGCCCGGTCGAGCGCGGCGCCCAGGCCCCGGGCGGTCGCCGCGAGCGTCTGGGTGCCGGTGGTCTGCGTCAACTGCCGCGCCAGGTCGGCGAGCTGGTCGAGTGAGCCGTCGTCGTTCGCCCGGACCAGGCGCTGCAGTTCGCCGCGGGCCTCGCCGCACGCCGGATCGGCGTCGCAGACCGGGCTGGCCTCCAGCGCCGTCAGCACCGGCGCCGCCCAGCGCAGGTTCCCCGACACCAGGTCGAGGTTGTGCTGCAGGGTGGCGCCGAGTGCCCGCATGCCGCCGAGCAGTTCCGCGGCGTGGTCCAGTTGCGCGAGGGTGGCGCCGCCGCCGAACCGGCCGCTCACGCCGGACAGGGCGTCGACGAGCCCGCGGATGGCGACGACGGCCTGGGCCACTCCGCCGCGCACCTCGCCGAGCCGGTCGGCGAGCGTGTCGGCGCCGCCCGCGAGGGTGTCGAGGTCCGCGGTGCGGTCGGTGATCGTGGTGGCGGCGCCCGCCAGCTTCGCCCCGACCTCGCCGGCCTGGTGGGTGGTCTTCGCCTGCTCGAGCGTCTCACCGGTGGGCCGGGTGATGCCGCGGACCGCGGCGACGCCGGGCACCTGGCTGACCCGCTGCGCGAGCTGCTCGAGATCTGCCAGCGCCTCGGGCGTGCGCAGATCGTGCGGAGAGGAGATGAACAGGTACTGCGGGATGGTGGCGTTCACCGGGAAATGGCGGTCCATCGCGGCGTAGCCCTGGTTGCTGCCGACGTCGGCCGGCAGCGTGCTGCGATCGTCGAAGTTGAACCGCACCAGGCCGGCGCATCCGGCGAGCACCGCGAGCACCACCAGGCTGGCGACGAGGTGGGCGGCGGGCCGCCGGACGATGTGGATGCCCGACCGCCGCCAGAAGCGGGTGGTGAGATCGCGCCTCGGCCGCACCCAGCCGCGGCGGCCCGCCAGCGCGAGCAGCGCCGGCAGCAGTGTCACGGCGGCCAGGAACGCGACGGCGATGGCGACGGCCAGCGCGGGACCGATCGTGGCGAACAGCCCCAACTTGGTGAACATCATGCCGAGAAACGTGACGGCGACCGTGGCCGCCGACGCCGCGATCACCTTGCCGATGGATGCCAGCGCCTTGACGACGGCCCGGTCCGACGTCTCGCCCAGCCGCAGGTACTCGTGGTAGCGGCTGATGAGGAACACCGCATAGTCGACGCCTGCGCCCACCAGCATGCCGGTCAGGAAGGTGATCGTCTGGTTCGACAGCCCCAGCCCCAGTGCGCTCATCCCGGCGACGAGCTGTTGGGCGACCACCAGCGACACGCCGATGGTCGCCAGTGGCAGCGCCATGGTCACCGCGTTGCGGTACACGATCAGCAGGATCGTCAGCACCATGACGGCGGTGGCGATCTCGATCGCGTGCAGGTCGCGTTCGCCGACGGCGGTGAGGTCGGCGACGGTGCCCGACGGCCCGGTGAGGTGGCTGGTGAGGCCGGGGTCGGTCACCGTCTCGGCGACGATCTGCTCGACGCCGGTGTAGGCCTCGTAGGCCGCGGGCGTGCCGATGTCGCCGGTGAGCCCCACCGCCAGGTAGTAGGCCTTGCCGTCGGCGCTGGCCATGGCCTCGCGCAGCGGGGGGGTGGCGACGAAGTCCTGCACCATCACGACGTCGCGGGTGTCGCCGCGCAGCCGGTCGGCCAGCTGCCGATACGTCGCCTCGTCCGCCGGCCGCATGCCGTCCTCGCGCTCGAGCACGACGACGAGCACGTTCTGCGATCCGCTCTCGTCGAACGCGTCGGTCATCTGCGCGGTGGTCACCATCACCGGCGCGTCGGCGGGCAGCAGGTCGACGGGCCGCTCGAGCACCATCTGGTTCAGCGACGGCAGGGTCGCCAAAAGCGCTGCGGCAAGGGCGATCCAGCACAGGATGACCACCACCGGCCGGCGCACCACGAGCTCGCCCAGCCGAGCGAAGGCACTCGAGTGATGTCCCCCCGGAGGCTGCGCCGCACGGCCGATGTCGTCGGTGGGCGGTGACACGTCGTGCACGCTACACGCGAATTCAGACCTCGAATTCGAGCCAAGATCAGTTCGCCGCACCGGAATTTGCTGAGAGAAGATCGGCGACGCTGACATCTGGAGTTTTCAGTGCGTTGACCAGCGGCGAACGACGACGTCGCGAACCGCCACTCCTTCGCAGCGCAATCACAGCCGGACACACAGCAACATATGGAAGCGCTGTGAGCTGCGCAAACGCCGCTAACAGTAAAATGTGAACTGCGTCACATTACGGTACCGTAGGTTGTCCGCGGTGCCCGCTGGTGTGTCAGCATCGGCGCGACCGCTTGGTCGATTCTCACCACTTCTGCGGCGCAGCGTTTTGCGCCGTCCCGTTCTGCTGAAGAAGGCGCAATGGTTGCTTTAGGGACGATTCACGACTGGCGTCCAGAACCCGGCTCGGTGACCGCGTGGTCGGCCACCGACGCTTCCCGCGCCGCCGCCCGGCAAGCTCCGCGCCATCCGGTGCCGCCGAGCTACCAGCAGCGCGGGCACCTGCTGTCCTACCGCCGCAACCTCGCCGCCGGCCGTGACATGGCCCGAATCTGCTACGGCGCGTGGAACATTCCGGGCAGGTGCGACGTCGCGGCGATGACCGCGACCATCAACGACCACCTGCGCCGCCACGACGCCTACCACGGCTGGTTCGCGTCGGTTGACGGCGAGCCGGTGCGCCACCAGCTCACCGATCCGGCCGTGATCGAGTTCCGCCCCGCCGATCTCGGCGCCATGGACACCGAGCAGATCCGCGACCACCTGTTGCGGTCGGTGCCCGACCCGTGGCACTGGGATTGCTTCGGGTTCGGCGTGATTCAACGCGACGACCACTTCACGGTGTACATCGCGGTGGACCACCTGGTGAGCGACGGGATGTCGGCCGGCGTCATCTTCGCCGAACTGCACCTCGGATACGCCGGCCGGCTGGCCGGTGCGCCACTCACGCTGCCCGCTCCGGGCAGCTATCTCCAGCACTGCGCCGACGAGCACACCCACACCGCGGCGTTGACGCGGGAGTCGGCCGACGTGCGGGCGTGGCTGGACTTCGTGGCCGCCGGCGGTGGAGAACTGCCGGACTTCCCGCTGCCACTGGGGGATCCGGACATCACCTACCGGGGCGCAATGCTCGTGGTGCCGCTGCTCGACGCCGTGGCGGCCGAGCGGTTCGAGGCGGTCTGCGAAGCGGCCGGCGCCCGCTTCTCCGGCGGGGTGTTCGCCGCGGCGGCGCTGGCCGAGCAGGCGCTGACGGGATCGACTCACTACCGCGGTCTCACCCCCTACGACACCCGCAGCGCACCGGCCGACTACCTGACGCCCGGCTGGTTCGCCAGCGTCATCCCGGTCGCCGCGCCGGTGGGCGGCCGCTCGTTCGGCGACGTGGCCGCGGCGGCCCAGCGGTCGTTCGACGCCGCCAAACCCCTTGCGCGGGTGCCCCTTGCGAGGGTGCTGGAGCTCGCCGCCGCCGGCGACATGCGGGCGCCGACGCGCGACGTTCCGCTGCTGTCGTTCCTCGACGGCCGCAAGGTGCCGCTGACCGAGCAGTGGGACGCGCTGGGTGCCGGCATCTACGGCGACAGCCGCAGCTCGGACCAGGTCTGTATGTGGGTGAACAGGTTCGCGGCGGAGACCACGCTGGCCATCTCGTTCCCCGACAACCCGATCGCCCGGGATTCGGTGGCGCGCTACCTCGACGCGGTCACCGCCGTCTACCGCGAGGTGGTGGCCGCCCCGGCGGCTGTCGCCTGATCCCTCTCCGTCACCACCACCGGTGACTGGCGTGCGACAGCGCGCCATGTCGTCGTGCGCTCACCTCCCCCATCGCCGAGACCACAGGACATTCCATGACACTCGCCGCCGGCCTGCTGGCCCAGGGCTCCTGCCACGTCGCCTTCGAGAACGTGCGGCGGGCCTTCGAGGACAACTTCGCCCGGCGCGACGAAATCGGCGCTGCGGTCGCGGTGTACGTCGACGGCGAGCTGGTCGTCGACCTGTGGGGCGGCACGGCCGATGCCGCCGGCACCCGACAGTGGCGGCAGGACACGCTGGCCGCCGTCTACTCCGGCACCAAGGGGCTCACCAGCACCTGCCTGCACCTGCTCGCCGACCGCGGCGTCATCGACCTCGACGCGCCGGTCGCCCGCTACTGGCCGGAGTTCGGGCAGGCGGGCAAGGCGGACATCACCGTGGCGATGGTGCTGAGCCACCGCTCCGGCGTCATCGGGCCGCGCCGGCGCCTCAGCGTCGAGGAGACGCTCGACTGGGACCTGGTGTGCGACAGGCTCGCTGCGGCGACGCCCTGGTGGCGGCCGGGCAGCGCGCAGGGCTACCACATGGTGACCTTCGGGTTCATCCTCGGCGAGGTGGTGCGCCGCGTGACCGGCCGCACGATCGGGCAGTTCCTGCGCACCGAGATCGCCGCACCGCTCGGCATCGACGTCCACATCGGGCTGCCGGTGCACCAGCATCACCGCTGCGCCGACATGGTGAACAAGCCGTTCGTCAGCGAGCTCTTCGCGACGATGCCGCGCGAGGTCGCGGGCCTTGGCGACCACCCGATGACCGCCGCCGCCGTGGCCGCCGACTTCATCCCCGACGACGAACTCGCCCGCCGCGACATCGCGAGCTGGCGCGCCGCGGAGTTCCCCGGCACGAACGCGCACGTCTCGGCGCTGGGGATGGCGACCTTCTACAACGCGCTCGCCCAAGGCGTGCTGCTCACCCGGGACCGCATGCTCGCAGCGCGCACCTCGCAGGGCGGCTTCGATCCCGACGTCTGCCTCGGCCCGCGCGTCGCCGACCACGGCTGGGGGCTCGGCTACATGCTGAATCAGCGCGCGATCGCCGGACCCAACCCGAAGATCTTCGGCCACGGCGGATCCGGCGGCTCCTACGCGTTCGTCGACCTGGAGCACCGCATCGGCTACGCGTACGTGATGAACCAGTTCGACGCGACCAAGGCCAGCGCCGATCCGCGCAGCGTCGCGCTCATCGACGAGGTGTACGCGGCGCTCGGCGTGACGGGCCGCTGACGTGGCGCGCAGCCCGGGCCGCGACAACCGGCTCGCCTACATGGACCAGGCGTCGTTCTTCGGCGTGCGGGCCACCGGCCAGAGCCAGCTCGGCCAGGTGACCTGGCTCTACGCCCGGCAGCCCGATCTGTATGCGCTGCAGCGCTGCTGCGACCGGCTGAACGCCGGCGGGCTGCTGGGCCGGCGCATCGAGCGGTCGCCGCTGCCGTTCGGCCGGCACCGCTGGGTCGCCGGCGGCGGCTCACCGGGACTGCAGCTCTGCGGCGAACGCCGCCCCCGCGCCGAGCTCGCCGACTGGCTCGACGAGCGCTCGCAGCTGCCGCTGGACCCCGAGCGCGGCCCCTCCTGGCATCTCGGTCTGCTCGCGATGACCGACGGCACCCACGCCGTCACCCTGGTGGCGTCGCACACCGTCGCCGACGGGCTCGGGCTGGTTAGCGCGGTCGCCGAGGCCGCCGCGGGCCGCGCCGCCGACCTCGGCTATCCGCCGCCGCGTTCGCGCACCCGGCGCCGGGCGGTGGCGGAGGACCTCGCCGAACGGCGCCGGTCGCTGCGCGAAGTCGCCCGCGCCGCCCGCACCGGCGCCCGGCTGGCCCGCACGCGCCGCGGCGCCACACCGCCCGTCGAGCGCGTCCGCCGCCCGGACGTCGGCAACGACGCCCCGCTGCTGGTGCCGGCCGTCACCGCCCACATCGCCGAGGCCGACTGGGACGCGCGGGTGCGGCTGCTCGGCGGTACCTCGAACGCGCTGGCCGCGGCGGTCGCGGCGCGGCTCGCGCAGCGGACGGGGCGGGTGGTCGACGGGTCGGCCACGCTGTCGTTCCCGGTGAGCGAACGCACCGGCGACGACGCCCGCGGCAACGCGCTGTCGGCGGTGGACGTCGTGGTCGATCCCGCCGGCTGCCGCGACGACCTGCGGCCGATCCGCGCCGCCATCAAGGCGGCGCTCGTCGCGCACGCCGCGACGCCCAACCCGTTCCTGCCGCTGCTGCCGCTCACCCCGCTGGTACCGCGCCGCGCGGCGAACGCCCTGGCGGGCGCGGCGTTCGCGTACGACCGGCTGCCGGTCGGCTGCTCGAATGTCGGCACGCTGGACCCGCAGCTGGCCCGCATCGACGGTGCCGACGCCGACCGGGTGTCCGTGCGGCTCGTCGAGCAGGGGGTGCGGCGCGCTGCGATGACCCGGATCGGCGGTCAACTCTTCGTCGCGGCGGGCCGGGCGCTCGGTTCGGTGTTCCTCACCGTCGTCTGCCACCAGGCCGGGGTCGTCGAGTCCCGCCAGCGGCTCGCCGAGCTCGTCGTCGCCGCGCTCGGGGACGTCGACCTCGCCGGCACGGTCGAGTGAGATCCGCGCCGCGCTAGGCTCTGCGCTGTGGAGCCGGTATATGGAAGCGTCATCCAGTTGGCCCGCCTGGTCTGGAAGATCCAGGGCCTGACGTTCACGGTGACCGGCGTCGAGCACCTGCCGCCCACCGGCGGCGCGGTGATCGCGATCAACCACACCAGCTACTTCGACTTCACGTTCGCCGGCCTGCCCGCCTACCGGCAGGGGCTGGGCCGCAAGGTCCGCTTCATGGCCAAGAAGGAAGTCTTCGACCACCCGATCACCGGGCCGATCATGCGGAGCCTGCGCCACATCCCGGTCGACCGGGAGAACGGCGCGGCGTCCTTCGAGGCGGCGTGCGCGGCGCTGCGGGCCGGTGAACTGGTCGGCGTGTATCCCGAGGCGACGATCAGCCGCAGCTTCGAGATCAAGGAATTCAAGTCCGGCGCGGCGCGCATGGCGATCGCGGCCGGCGTGCCGATCATCCCGCACATCGTGTGGGGTGCCCAGCGCATCTGGACCAAGGACCACCCCAAGAAGCTGTGGCGGCCGAAGGTGCCCATCAGCGTCGCCGTCGGGGAGCCGATCGAGCCGACGCTCCCCGCGCCCGAACTCACCACGCTGCTGCGCACCCGGATGCAGCAGCTGCTGGCAGAGGTCCAGGAGCGCTACCCGCATCCGCCCGGCGAGTACTGGGTGCCGCACCGGCTGGGTGGCGGAGCGCCCACGCTCGCCGAGGCAAGCAGGATGGACGCCGAGGAGGCCGCTGCCCGCGCCGCGCTGAAGGCTCAGCGGGCCGCGGAGAAGGGTCAGCAGGAGTAGTGCATGGCGGAGCCGGTCTACCGCAGCCTTGAGCTGATCTGCCGCGCCCTGGTCACGATCGACGGGCTGCGCATCACCTACTCGGGGCTGGAGAACGTCCCCGACACCGGGGGCGCTGTCGTCGCGATCAACCACACCAGCTACCTCGACTGGCTGCCCGCCGCGCTGGCGGCGAGCCGCCGCGGCCGTCGCATCCGGTTCCTGATCAAAGCGGAGATGCAGCGGCTGCGGGTGGTCGACTACCTGATCCGGCACACCGGCACCATCCCGGTGGACCGCACGGCCGGGGCCCGGTCCTACGCGCTCGCCGTCGAGGCGCTGCGTGCCGGCGAACTGGTGGGCGTCTATCCCGAAGCCACCATCAGCCGCAGCTTCGAGCTCAAGGAGTTCAAGTCCGGTGCGGCCCGCATGGCGCTGGAGGCGCAGGTGCCGATCATCCCGCTGGTGGTGTGGGGCACGCAGCGGGTGTGGACGAAGGACCGGCCGCGCAAGCTGTTGCGCCCGAACGTGCCGGTGACGGTGCTGGTCGGCTCCCCGCTGCAACCGGCGGGCACCTTCGCCCAGACCGACAGCGCGCTGCGGGAGGCCATGACGGAACTGCTGCAGGTGGTGCAGTACGACTACCCGAAGCCGGCCGGCGCGTGGTGGGTGCCCGCCCGGCTCGGCGGCGGCGCGCCGACCCTGCAGGAGGCCCGCGAGCTCGACGAGGCCGAGCGGGCGGCGCGGGCCCGCCCGCAGCCGAAGCGGAACTGACGGCCCGGATGCTCCCGACGCTGATCGCGACCGACGTCGACGGCACGCTGCTCGACGCCCACGAGCGGCTGACGCCGCGCACCCGCGACGCGGTGACCGCCGCGGTGGCCGCCGGCACCCGGTTCGTGCTGGCCACCGGGCGCCCGCCGCGCTGGATCGCGCCGGTGGTCGACCAGCTGGGCTTTGCGCCGATGGCGGTGTGCGCGAACGGCGCGGTGATCTACGACGCGGCCGCCGACCGCGTGGTGTCGGCGCGCACGCTGTCGCCGGACGTGCTCGCGGAGCTCGCCGAGATCGCCGCCCGGGTGATTCCCGGCGCCGGGCTCGCGGTCGAGCGGGTGGGGGCGACGGCGCACGACGCGGCCACCCCGCAGTTCGTCAGCTCCCCGGGCTACGAGCACGCCTGGCTGAACCCGGACAACACCGAGGTGTCGCTGGCCGATGTGCTGGCAGCGCCCGCGGTCAAGCTGCTGATCCGCAAGGCCGGCGCCCGCAGCTCCGAGATGGCCGCCCAGCTCGGCCGGTACATCACCACCCAGGGTGATCTGACGTACTCCACCAACAACGGCCTGGTGGAGGTGATGCCGCGCGGCATCAGCAAGGCCAGCGGCGTCCGCGAGGTCGCCGAACCGTGGGGCATCGCCGCCGAGGACGTGGTGGCGTTCGGCGACATGCCCAACGACGTTCCGATGCTGGTGTGGGCCGGGCTGGGGGTGGCCATGGGCAATGCGCACCCGCAGGTTATTGCCGCCGCCGACGAGGTGACCGCACCCAACACCGACGACGGGCTCGCCCGCGTCCTCGAGCGGTGGTGGCTCTAACCGGCGGGCAGCGGGCGCGGCGCCGCGAACCGCTCGATCTGCACGGGCACGCCGTCGGCCGGCGGCGCGGGGATGTCGTACACGACGCCGTCGACGACGCCGGTCACCGAAGCGTGCTGGCGGTCGAAGTTCAGGGTGCCGTGTTGGAAGTTCTGCACGATCCACTCGGGTTCGCCGATCTCCGCGCTGGTGGGCAGGCCGAGCGGGCCGCGCTCGAACCCCAGCGACGCCCAGGCGTCGTAGATGGCACCGCCCACCGGTTGGGCGCCGGTGTCGGGTGACCAGTAGATCGCGCCGTGGGTGAACCGGACATAGCGGGCGTCGCCGTCGCCGGGTGCCTCGGGCGAGGTGGGCGCGCCGAGCGGACCGTTCGCGCCGGCCATGGCCAGCCAGCGCTGCCCGATCGCGCCGGCGGAGATCCGCTCCTCGAGCGTCGGCGGCGCGGTGAACTGCTTGGCGATCTCGCGGAGCCGGCCCATGGCGGCGTAGGCGGCGTCACCGGGGCATTCGGTGATGCCGACGTCGCGGTGGGTGAAGATCGTCGGCAGGTGCGGCACGAAGCCGCGGGCGAACTTGGTGAACGAGCCGCCGGCGGACGGCAGCGCCACCGCGCCCATCGGATCGACGCCGGCCATCGCCAGCCGCCAGCCCAGGAGCCGGCCGGCGTTCTTCAGCTGGATCGGTGACGGCGGCTCGGTGCGGAAGTCGCCGATCAGCGCCACACCCCAGGTGTTGGTGTTGAAGCCGCCGGTGTGCGATCCCTCGACGGGTTCGGTGATGCCGCCGGCCCGGCCCTCGAAGACCTGCCCGTATTTGTCGACCAGCGCGTTGTAGCCGATGTCGCACCAGCGCAGCGTGCGGGTGTGGTACGCGTAGATCGACCGGACGATCTCGGCGGACTGCTCGGGTGAGTAGTCGTTGCTGCCGGCCGTGTGGTGCACCACCGCCGCCCGCACGCCGTCGTCGTATTGCGGGGCGCCGCAGCGCAGGCCCTCGTCGGCGCCCCACTGCGCGCGGGTGACGATGGCGGGCGGCTGGCCCGGCGGCGTGGCCGCGGTGGGCATGGGCATGGTGTTGGCCGGCATGGTATTTGCCGGCAGCGTGGTGGTGGGCAGCGTGATGAGCACGGCGTTGACGTTCTGCGCCATCGGCTGGCTGACGCCTGCCGGGATGTAGCCGAGGTCGGGCGCGGGCGGGGCGGTCGGCCGGGTGACGCTGATCTGCACGCGGGTGGTCTCGCCGACGAACACCGGCTCGGTGCCCGCGGGCCCGGCGCCGGACGCGCTGGGCGCGGCGTCGCTTTCGAGCGGGTGGGCGTCGTACCACGGTCCCCAGCTGCCGTCGGCCCGCCGCGCGCGCACCTTTGCCTCGGTGCCGCGCAGGTCGTCGGCGGTGAGCGCGACCATGCTGAACGGCGTGTCCTGCCCGACCTCGCGGACGGTGACGCCGCCGCCCACGTCGGGCAGCGGCCGCTGCGCGAGGGCCGGCGCCGCGACGGTCGGGGCGTCGTCGGATCCGGGCTGTCCGCCCAGCGCCCACGGCACCATCACCACGCTCGCGGCGAGCGCGCTCAGCAGTATCGGTGGCGCGGATCGACGGCCTTGCACGCGCCGATGGTACGTATGCGACGAGTGTTACCGGTGTTGCGACACGATAGTGGTGAGGCCGAAGGTGAACCGGCAGCGGCGCCGAAACGACGGTTGTGGCCGCCGATCGGCCGACATCGCGGAGAGAACAGTAGCCTCGGCGCACCGCAACGGCACCGCAGGAGAGTCGCCTGCGGTGCCGTCCCGCCGGAAGGTCGAGGGTTGCGATCAGGCCCCGACGGGCGGGGCGGGGGGCGCCGGAGCCGCCGGCGGTGCGGCGCCCGCGGCGGGCACGCCCGCCTTGGCCACCTGGACGATCGAGGGCACCACGACACCTTTGAGCAGGTCGATGGCCTGCCCCATGCCGAGCTGGTTGGCGGCGCTGGTCAGGTCGGAGATGAGCCCACCGCCGCCGGCGGGCGCAGCCGGCGCGGCCCCGAGCAGCGGATCGCCGACGATCGGGTAGGTGCCCGACAGCGGGTCGAGCCCGATCGGCTCGGCGATGGGCACCTCGCCGGGCACCGCCGTCAGCCCCGGCGCCGTCCCCACCGGGCTGGTCAGCGCGGGGTTCAGCCCGGTCGACGGCGTGGTGAGCCCGCCGGCCGCAGTCGGTGTCAGCGACGGATTGGTGAGGCCGGGGTTGGTCAGCGCGGGATCGGTGAGGGTCGCCGGGGTGGCGGTCACCGGCGGCACGCTGACTTGCGGGGTGGTGACGCCGCCGATGGTGGCGCCCGGCGCCGAGACGCCCGGTGTCGTCACCGCGGGGGTGGCGACGCCGGTGGTCCCCAGACCGGGGCTGGTGAGCCCCGGGGTGGTCGTGCCGAGACCCGGGGTGGTGCCGAGCGCCGGGCTGCCGACGCCGGTGGTGCCCAGCGCCGGGGCGCCGAGGCCGCCGGTGGCGGGTTGAGCGCCGGCGGGGCTCAGGCCGGTGGGCAGCGGCGGGAGGTTGACCCCGAACTGCGACAGGCCGGTCTGCAGCGCAGAGATCAGCTCGTTCGGCAGGTCGGTCACCACGGCGGCGCGCACGAAGTCACGGTGTTGCGGGGCGGTGTCGGAGGACAGCTCGGAAAGCGTCGCCACCGCGAACGGGCTGGCGACGGCCAGGGCGGCGACTGTGCTCATGGCTGTCGAGACCTTGCGTCGACGTCGGTTGGGCACGGATGCTCCTCAATCAGTTCTTTGACGTGTTCTGCTCTGGTCGGAAATCACCGGTTAAGCGCAATTGCCAACGCGATCGATGGTAATGAAGTGACTGCTGTTAATTAGAGTGGCGATATCGAATCGTGAGCCAATCGCGACCTCGCGCGGACGCGGCGGGGCGCTGTCACCGGACGGGATCAGCCATCGCGGTCGGATACCCTTGCTGCCGATGACCACCCCCGCGCCCTCCGGAGCCCGCTACGACCTGATCGTCGTCGGCTCCGGCTTCTTCGGTCTGACGATCGCCGAGCGCGCGGCCACCCAGCTGGGCAAGCGGGTCCTCGTCGTCGAACGGCGCTCCCACCTCGGCGGCAACGCCTACTCCGAGCCCGAACCGCAGACCGGCATCGAGATCCACCGCTACGGCGCCCACCTGTTCCACACCTCCAACCGGCGGGTCTGGGACTACGTGAACCAATTCACCGAGTTCACCGGCTACCAGCACCGGGTGTTCGCGATGCACGACGGCCAGGCCTATCAGTTCCCGATGGGGTTGGGCCTGGTCAGCCAGTTCTTCGGCCGCTACTTCAGCCCCGACGAGGCGCGGGCGTTGATCGCCGAGCAGTCGGCCGAGATCGACACCGAGGACGCGCAGAACCTCGAGGAGAAGGCCATCTCGCTGATCGGCCGCCCGCTCTACGAGGCGTTCGTCAAGGGCTACACCGCCAAGCAGTGGCAGACCGACCCCGCTGAGCTTCCGGCTGCCGTCATAAGCCGGCTGCCGGTGCGCTACACCTTCGACAACCGCTACTTCAACGACACCTACGAGGGCCTGCCCGTCGACGGCTACACCGCGTGGCTGCAGAACATGGCCGCCGACGAGCGCATCGAGGTCCGGCTCGACACCGACTGGTTCGACGTCGGCGACGAACTGCGCGCGGCCAGCCCGGACGCGCCGGTGGTGTACACCGGGCCGCTCGACCGCTACTTCGACTACGCCGAGGGCCGGCTGGGCTGGCGCACGCTGGATTTCGACGTCGAGGTGCTGCCGACGGGCGATTTCCAGGGCACGCCCGTCATGAACTACAACGACCCCGACGTGCCGTACACCCGGATCCACGAGTTCCGGCACTTCCACCCCGAGCGGGCCTATCCGGCCGACAAGACGGTGATCATGCGGGAGTACTCGCGGTTCGCCGCCGACGACGACGAGCCCTACTACCCGATCAACACCGAGGCCGACCGCGCGGTGCTGGCCGCCTACCGCACCCGCGCCAAGGCGGAGACCGCGACGGCGAACGTGCTGTTCGGCGGCCGGTTGGGCACCTACCAGTACCTCGACATGCACATGGCCATCGCCAGTGCGCTCAACATGTACGACAACGTGCTCGCGCCGCACCTGCGTGACGGCGCGCGCTTGACCGAAAGTTCTTCTGACACATGAGTGAGATCCCGTCCGGCCCGGTGCAGGCGGACACCCCGCGCGCGGTCAGCCTGCTGTCGCGGGTGATCCTGCCGCGTCCGGGTGAACCCCTCGACGTCCGCAAGCTCTACATCAACGAGTCCGAGACCAACGCCCGTCGGGCGCATGCGCCGTCGCGGACCACGCTGGAGATCGGCGCCGAGTCGCAGGTCTCCTTCGCCACCTACTTCAACGCGTTCCCGGCGAGCTACTGGCGCCGCTGGTCGGTGCTGGAGTCCGTGGTGCTGCGCGTCGAGCTCACCGGCACCGCCCGCGTCGACGTCTACCGCACCAAGGCCACCGGCGCGCGGATCACGGTCGGCGGCACCGAGGTGTCCGGCGAGCGGGCCGTCACCGAGTTCGAGGTGGAGCTCGGCCCGTTCGAGGACGGCGGCTGGGTGTGGTTCGACATCACCACCGACACGGCGGTGACCGTGCACTCGGCCGGCTGGTACGCGCCGGCGCCGGCGCCGGGGCGCGCGAACATCGCGATCGGCATCCCGACGTTCAACCGGCCCGGCGATTGCGTCAACGCGCTCGCCGCCCTGACCTCCGACCCGCTGGTCGACGAGGTGATCGGCGCCGTGATCGTCAGCGACCAGGGCACGAAGAAGGCGGTCGACCACCCGGGCTTCGCGGCCGCCGCCGCGCCGCTGGGGTCCCGGCTCACCATCCACAACCAGCCCAACCTCGGCGGCTCCGGCGGCTACAGCCGCGTCATGTACGAGGCGCTCAAGAACACCGACTGCGAACAGATCCTGTTCATGGACGACGACATCCGCATCGAGCCCGACTCGATCCTGCGGGCGCTCGCCATGAACCGGTTCGCCAAGTCACCGACGCTGGTGGGCGGGCAGATGCTCAACCTGCAGGAGCCGTCGCACCTGCACATCATGGGTGAGGTCGTCGACCAGGAGAACTTCATGTGGACGGCGGCGCCGCACGCCGAGTACGACCACGACTTCGCCAAGTACCCCCTCGACGACGAGGAGGAGCGCAGCAAGCTGCTGCACCGCCGCATCGACGCCGACTACAACGGTTGGTGGATGTGCATGATCCCGCGGCAGGTCGCCGAGGAGCTGGGCCAGCCGCTGCCGCTGTTCATCAAGTGGGACGACGCGGACTACGGCCTGCGCGCCGCCGAGCACGGCTACGGCACGGTGACGCTGCCCGGCGCGGCGATCTGGCACATGGCGTGGAGCGACAAGGACGACGCCATCGACTGGCAGGCCTACTTCCACCTGCGCAACCGACTGGTGGTCGCGGCGCTGCACTGGGACGGCCGGGTCGGTGGGCTACTCGCCTCGTCGGTGAAGGCGACGCTGAAACACCTGCTGTGCCTGGAGTATTCGACCGTCGCGATCCAGACCAAGGCGATGGCGGATTTCCTCGCCGGCCCGGAGAACCTGTTCGACATCCTCGAGTCGGCGCTGCCCGAGGTGCGCCGCATGCGCCAGGAGTTCCCCGACGCCGTGGTGCTTCCCGGGGCCACCGCGCTGCCGCCCCCGAGCGACAAGCGGCGCAAGAAGGTGAAGATCCCGACCTCGCCGCCGCGCATCGCGCTCCGGCTGGCCCGCGGCGTCGTCCACCAGCTGCGGCCGCATGACCCCGCGCACCACGAGCGCCCGCAGCTCAACGTCGCCACCCAGGATGCCCGCTGGTTCCTGCTGTGCAAGGTCGACGGCGTCACGGTGACGACGGCCGACGGCCGCGGCGTGGTGTACCGGCAGCGCGACCGCGAGAAGATGTTCGCGCTGCTGCGGGCGTCGCTGCGCCAACACCTGCGGCTGGCGCGGCGATTCAACAAGATGCGGCGCACCTACCGTGCGGCGCTGCCGGTGCTGACCAGCACGCAGAAATGGGAGACCGTCCTGCAGCCCGCCGAGCGGGCGCCGGGCTACGCGATCGCCGGCGAGCGGCGCTGATGCTCGACGAGAACCGGCCGGGCGGCGAGCTGGCCGCGCTGGTGGCCGTCCAGTCGGCGCTGGCCGACCGGCCCGGGGTGCTGGCCACCACCCGGGCGATGTCGCACTTCGGGGAGCACGCGCAGGGCTGGGTCGCCGTCGCGGCGCTCGGCGCGCTGCTGCGGCCGCGGCAGCGGCGCCAGTGGGTGCTGGCGGGCGTCGGTGCGCTCGTCGCGCACGCCGCCGCGATCGCGCTGAAGCTCGTGGTGCGCCGGCCCCGCCCGCACCACCCGGCCGTCGTCGTCAACGCCGCCACCCCCAGCCAGCTGAGCTTCCCGTCGGCGCACGCCACCTCCACCACCGCGGCCGCGATCCTGCTCGGCCGGGCCACCGGGTGGCCGCTGCCGGCGCTGCTGATCCCGCCGATGGCGTTGTCGCGGCTGGTCCTCGGCGTGCACTATCCCAGCGACGTGGCCGCCGGGGTGGCGGTCGGGTCGGCCGTGGCAGCCGGCCTGCCCGGGCTGGCCGCCAATCTCCAGCGCAGGTGGGCGCGATGAGCGAACAGGCCCCGCCGGTCGCCGGGCCGCCGCGCAACCTGGCGGCCGGGCTCGTCAAGGCCGTCCGGCCCCGGCAGTGGGTGAAGAACGTCCTGGTGCTCGCGGCCCCCGTCGCCGCCCTCGGCGACGACCGCTTCGACTACGACGACATCGGCTCGATCGCCTTGCGCGTGCTCCTGGCTTTCGTGGTGTTCAGCCTGGCGGCGTCGTCGGTGTACCTGGTCAACGACGCCCGCGACGTCGAGGCCGACCGGCAGCACCCCACCAAGCGCTTCCGGCCCATCGCGGCCGGCGTGGTGCCCGAATCGCTGGCCTACGGGCTCGCCGTGGTGCTCGCGGTCGCCTCGCTGGCCATCTCCTGGTCGGTGACGCCCAACCTGGCGCTGGTCATGGCGGTCTACATCGCCGTGCAGCTCGCCTACTGCTTCGGCCTCAAACATCAAGCGGTGCTGGACATCTGCATCGTGTCGTCGGGCTTCTTGATCCGCGCGATCGCCGGCGGCGTGGCCGCCGGGGTGCTGCTGTCGCAGTGGTTCCTGCTGGTGATGTCGTTCGGCTCGCTGTTCATGGCCGCGGGCAAGCGCTACGCCGAACTGCAGCTCGCCGAGCGCACCGGCGCCAAGATCCGCAAGTCGCTGGAGAGCTACACCACCACCTATCTGCGATTCGTGTGGACGCTGTCGGCCACCTCGGTGGTGCTCTGCTACGGGCTGTGGGCGTTCGACCGCGACCAGGGCAGCGGCGGCTCCTGGTTCGCGATCACCATGATCCCGTTCACCATCGCGATCCTGCGTTATGCGGTCGACGTCGACGGCGGGCTGGCCGGGGAACCCGAGGAGATCGCGCTGCGCGACCGCGTGCTGCAGCTGCTCGCGCTGGCCTGGATCGGGACCGTCTGTGCGGCCGTCGTCTACGGCTGAGCGCACCAGCGTCATCCGGGCGGCGGCACGCGGCCCGGTCGCCGCGCGCCTGCCGCTGGCCGGCCCGCACGGCACCGTGCGGATCAGCCTGTGGGTGAGCGTCACCGTGGTCACGGTGCTGTTCGGCTACGGGGCCTGGCAGCGCCGGTGGATCGCCGACGACGGGCTGATCGTGTTGCGCACGGTGCGCAACCTGCTGGCCGGCAACGGGCCGGTGTTCAACGCCGGCGAGCGCGTCGAGGCCAACACGTCGACGGTGTGGACCTACCTCATCTACGTCGGCAGCCTCATCGGCGGACCGGTGCGGCTGGAGTACATCGCGCTGGTGCTCGCGCTGGCGCTCAGCCTGCTCGGCATGGTCTTCGCGATGCTCGGCGCGGCCCGGCTGTACGGGCCCGGCGTCCAGGGGCGCCGCGCGCTGCTGCTGCCCGCCGGCGCGCTCGTCTACATCGCGATCCCGCCCGCCCGCGATTTCGCGACCTCCGGGCTGGAGAACGGCCTGGTGCTCAGCTACCTCGGCCTGCTGTGGTGGCTCATGGTGCGGTGGTCGCAGCTGCTGCGGGCGCCGGACACGGCGGTGCGCGCCACGGCGCCGGATCCCGCGGAGAACGCGGTGACCACCCGGTTCACCGCCGTCCTGGCGTTCGTCGCCGGGCTGTCGGTGCTGGTCCGCCCGGAGCTGGCGCTGGTCGGCGGACTGGCGCTGCTGATGGTGCTCGTCGCCGCGCGCGGCCGGCGACGCCGGCTTCTTGTCGTGGCCGCCGGCGGGGCACTGCCGGTCCCCTACCAGATCTTCCGGATGGGCTATTACGCGCTGCCGGTCCCCAACACCGCGCTGGCCAAGGACGCCTCGGGCGCCAAGTGGGAGCAGGGACTGCGCTACCTCGCCAACTTCGACGACCCCTACCTGCTGTGGGCGCCGGGCATCCTGCTCGGCGGGCTCGCGGTGCTGTTGTTCGTGTCGGGCAGCCGGCCCTGGTGGATCCGCCGGACCGTGCCGCCGGGCTATTCGCGCGCCGCCCGCATCGTGCAGAGCCCCGCCGCCGTGGTGGCGTTCATGGTGGTCAGCGGCCTGTTACAAGCCGCCTACTGGATCCGCCAGGGCGGCGACTTCATGCACGGCCGCGTGCTGCTGACGCCGGTGTTCCTGCTGCTGGCGCCGGTGGCCGTGATCCCGGTGCTGCTGCCCGACGGCGTCCGCATGTCCCGCGGTGCCGGCTACCTGCTCACCGGCGCCGTCGCCGTCGTGTGGCTCGGGATCGTCGGCTGGGCGCTGTGGGCGGCGACCTCGCCGGGCATGGGCCGCGACGCCACCAAGGTCACCTATTCGGGCATCGTCGACGAGCGCCGGTTCTACGCCCAGGCCACCGGTCACGCCCACCCGCTGACCGCCGCCGACTACCTGGACTACCCCCGGATGCGGGCGGCGCTCGAAGCCATCGAGAACACCCCCGACGGGGCGCTGCTGCTGCCGGCCGGCAACTACGACCAGTGGGACGTCGTGCCGGCCATCCCGGACCCGCAGCGCCCGGACGGACAGCCGGGTCCGCACACGCTGTTCTTCACCAACCTCGGCATGTCCAGCATGAACGTCGGCCTCGAGGTTCGGGTGATCGACCAGATCGGGCTCGCCAACCCCATCGCGGCCCACACCGCGCGGCTCGAGGACGGCCGGATCGGCCACGACAAGAACCTGTTCCCCGACTGGGCGATCGCCGAGGGACCCTTCCTGCCGGAGCGCCCGTTCGTGCCGCCCTACATCGACGAGGACTGGATCGCCCAGGCGAAGGTCGCGCTGACCTGCCCGGAGACCGACGCGATGCTGAACTCCATCCGCGGCGAGCTGACCCCGCGGCGGTTCGTGTCCAACCTCGTCCACGCCTTGGACTTCTACGGCTACCGCATCGACCGCGTTCCCGCCTACGAGTTGCGGCGGTGCGGGCTCGCCGCGCCGCCCCCCAAGGCCCCGCCCTACACTGGGCTTCCGGCAACGGGGCCTTAACTCCGCGTGACGTTTCGGGCGCGTGGCGGTGCGAGCGTGACACGGCCTTTTCCCGCGACGATCTGGGCTTTCCGCGATGCGTCGGCGGCCGGTGGCCGCCCGGTGACCGAACCGCGGAAGCGGAGGATGACCGTCGAGTGTGGTTCACTACACGGGCGTGGCCGCTACGGCGGCCCCGGCCTGGCAACGATAGATGGGATGGATTTGGCGTATGAAGTTCGTTGAGAGGTTGCGCGCCTGGCCGCGCCGGCTCGTGGTCGCTGCCGCTGTGGCGGCAATGCTGCCGGGTCTGGTCGGCGCCGTGGGGGGCTCCGCGGCCGCGGGCGCATTCTCCCGTCCGGGCCTTCCGGTCGAGTACCTGATGGTGCCCTCGGCCGGCATGGGCCGCGACATCAAGGTCCAGTTCCAAAGCGGTGGCCAGGGTGCGCCCGGCGTCTACCTGCTCGACGGTCTCCGCGCCCAGGACGACTTCAACGGCTGGGACATCAACACCAACGCGTTCGAGATGTACTACGGCTCGGGCCTGTCGGTGATCATGCCGGTCGGCGGCCAGTCCAGCTTCTACAGCGACTGGTACAAGCCGGCCTGCGGCAAGGCCGGTTGCCAGACCTACAAGTGGGAGACGTTCCTCACCCAGGAGCTGCCCGCCTACCTGTCGGCGAACCACGGCGTGAACCCCAACCGCAACGCGGCGGTCGGCCTATCGATGGCCGGTTCGGCCGCGCTGACGCTGGCGATCTACTACCCGCAGCAGTTCCAGTACGCCGCGTCGCTGTCCGGCTTCCTGAACCTGTCCGAGGGCTGGTGGCCCATGCTCGTCGGGATGTCGATGGGTGACGCCGGCGGCTACAAGGCCGAGGACATGTGGGGCCCGTCGAGCGATCCCGCGTGGAAGCGCAACGACCCGATGGTCAACATCAGCAAGCTGGTGGCGAACGGCACCCGCGTCTGGGTGTTCTGCGGCAACGGCAAGCCCGCCGAGGTCAACGGCCAGATCGAGGGCGACAACTTCAACGCGAAGTTCCTCGAAGGGTTCACGCTGCGCACCAACAAGACCTTCAAGGACAACTACCTGGCCGCCGGTGGCAAGAACGGCGTGTTCAACTTCCCCGAGGGTGGCACCCACAGCTGGGGCTACTGGGGTCAGCAGCTGCAGGCCATGAAGCCGGACATCCAGCGCGTGCTGGGTGCGACGCCGACGGCCTGACGCTTTAGAGCGAGCCGACAGCGGCGGTGGTCCCCTCGGGGCCACCGCCGTTGCGGTGTTTAGGGGAGGGTCGTTTCGGTGATGTGGTTCACTACTGCGGTTGGGGATGCAGGTCGGGGAATGCGGTCGGGGCCATCGAAGAAGGGTGAAGCCATGACGTGGTTGTCCAGGCTCGCGCGCGTCGGAGCGGCGCTGGTGGTGGCCGCCGGGCTGTGGGGGGTCGGTACGGCGACCGCGCCGCAGGGCTCCGCCGACACGGTCGAGATGCTGATGGTGCCGTCCGCGGCGATGGGCCGCGACATTCCCGTCGCCTTCCAGGGTGGCGGCCCGCACGCGGTGTTCCTGCTCGACGCGTTCGACGCCGCACCCGACGTCAGCAATTGGGTGACCGCCGGCAACGGGTTCGCGACGCTCGCCGGTTCGGGCCTCTCGGTGGCGGCCCCGGCGGGTGGCGCCTACAGCATGTACACCAACTGGGAGCAGGACGGCAGCCGCCAGTGGGACACGTTCCTGTCCACCGAGCTGCCGGACTGGCTGGCCGCCAACAAGGGCATCGCCCCGAACGGGCATGCCGCCGTCGGCGCGGCGCAGGGCGGCTACGGCGCGATGGCGCTGGCGACGTTCCACCCCGACCGGTTCCGTTACGCGGGCTCGCTGTCGGGTGTGCTGTCGCCGGAGGCGACGGGCGTGGACGGCGCGGTGACCGACGGCCTGCAGCGGTTCGGCGGTGTCGACATCCGCAACATGTGGGGTCTGCCGCAGCTGGGTCGCTGGAAGTGGCATTCGCCGAACGTGCACGTGCAGCTGCTCGTCGACAACAACACCCGGCTGTGGGTGTGGAGCCCGCAGGGCGACAACACCCCGAACCCGGCGTCGATGATCGGCTACTCGCAGATCTTCCACGGCACCAACCGCGGCTTCTACGCGCACTACCGCGGCATCGGCGGCGCCAACGGGCACTTCGACTTCCCGACGTCGGGCGAGAACGGCTGGGGCGCCTGGGCGGGCCAGCTGGCCGCGATGAAGGGCGACCTGGTGGCGGCCATCCGCTGACTCAGCGGACTCACAGGTGCCACCCGGTACCGTTGTGAGGTGTTTGCGATGCTGCGACGGCCCGCCGCCGTGCCGTTGCTGATCGCCGCGGCGGTCGCCCCGCTCGTCGGGTGCGCCGCCACCGATCGCCTGATGAGCAGCGTCGAACTGCCCGCGACGGACGTCACCCCGCCCGGTGACGCGCCGGCGGCCAGGCGGTCGGCCCCGGCGCAGCACCTGCCGCTGGAGGTGTCGGCGCAGCAGCAGGCGTACTTGGCCGCCCTAGGTGACGACGGTGTCACCCCGTCCAGCGAGCTCGCGGCGCTGACCATCGGTTCCTACGTCTGCCAGGCCCGCGCGCACGGCCAAGACGACCGGGCGGTGTGGGACTTCGTGGCACCGCTGGTGCGCAACGACCTGCAGCGGGCCGACGCCGGTGCACCCTCCCCGGACCCGGCGCGGGTGGACCGCACCACCGCCGCCTACGTCCGGATCGCGACCGAACGACTCTGCTAGCAGGAGAACATGGCAACGAAATCACGGCGCAGACGGCACCGGCTGCTGGCGCTGGCGGCGGCGATCGCGGTGTCGGTCGTCGTAGCGCTGGTCGCCACCCTCATCTGGGTGTACGTCCGGCTCGACGAGGGCAAGAAACCGCAGGCCGGCCAGGCCGTCCCGCCGACGGCGGCGCCGCCGACCAGCGGCACCGAGCAGCCGCTGCCGGATTCCCAGGACGCCAGCTGCCCGGATGTGCAGCTGTTGTCGATCCCGGGCACCTGGGAGTCGTCGCCGCAGCTCGACCCGTTCAACCCGACGCAGTTTCCCATCGCGCTGCTGCTCAACGTCACGAACCCGATGCGGGGAGAGTTCGACGGCGGGCGGCTCGAGGTCTACACCGTGCCGTACACGGCGCAGTTCCGTAACCCGTTCTCGGCCGACGGGCAGATGACGTACAACGACAGCCGCAAGGAGGGAACGCAAGCGGCGCTGCGGGCGATGACCGAGCTCAACGCCCGCTGCCCGATCACCCGCTTTGTCATCACCGGGTTCTCGCAGGGCGCGGTCATCGGCGGCGACATCGCCAGCGACATCGGCAATGGCCGCAGCACCATCGACCACCGGCTGGTGCTGGGGGTCACGCTGATCGCCGACGGTCGGCGCCAGTCCGGGGTGGGCAAGGATGTGGGCCCCAACCCGCCGGGGCAGGGCGCCGAGATCACGCTGGGCGACGTCGGCTTCCTCGACGCCATGGGCCTGAAGATGACCGGCCCGCGACCCGGCGGCTTCGGCAAGCTCAACGACCGCGTCAACGAGATCTGTGCGGCGGGCGACCTGATCTGCGCCGCACCGGCGGAGGCGTTCAACATCACCAACCTGCCGCAGACCATGTCGATCCTCGCCGGCGGCGCGGGCCAGCCCGTGCACGCGCTCTACAACACCACGCAGTTCTGGCAGCTCGACGGCCGGCCGGCGACGGCGTGGACGCTCGACTGGGCACGGGACCAGGTGACCAACGCCCCGCACCCGAAACACGGGTGAGCCGATTTGGTGGCGTTCCCGCGGGTCACCTAACATTAAGGAAAACTTAAGAGCGGTCGGTGCCGGTCGTGCGCACGGACCGGCGGTCCGCAACGCCGCGTCTGTAGCATCACTGCAGCTTGATCCCGCAAGGATTCGACGTCGCAGTGGGTGAACCGAGTGCGATCAGCGCGCGTACGCATCGAGCCCCACGGGCAGTGTGCTTTGACAGGAGTGTGACATGCCTTTCCACAACCCGTTCATCAAGGACGGACTGATCAAGTTCCCCGACAACGGGAGCTTGGTCCGTCACGTCGAGCGATGGGCGAAGGTTCGTGGGGACAAGCTCGCCTACCGCTTCCTCGACTTCTCCACCGAGCGCGACGGCGTCGCGCGTGACCTGCGCTGGGCGGACTTCGGCAGGCGCAACAAGGCCATCGGCGCCCGGCTGCAGCAGGTCACCCAGCCCGGTGACCGCGTCGCGATCCTGTGCCCGCAGAACCTCGAGTACCTCGTCGCGTTCTTCGGCACGCTCTACGCCGGGCGCATCGCGGTGCCGCTGTTCGACCCGTCGGAGCCCGGCCACGTCGGCCGCCTGCACGCCGTGCTCGACGACTGCCATCCGTCGGCGATCCTCACGACCACCGAGGCCGCCGAGGGCGTCCGCAAGTTCTTCCGCACCCGCCCCGCCAAGGAGCGGCCCCGCGTGATCGCCGTCGACGCGGTGCCCGACGAGGTCGGCCAGACCTGGGAGCCGGTGGACGTCGACGTCGAGACCATCGCCTACCTGCAGTACACCTCCGGCTCGACGCGCGTGCCGTCGGGTGTACAGATCACGCACCTGAACCTGGCGACGAACGTGGTGCAGGTGATCGAGGCGCTCGAATGCGAGGAAGGCGACCGCGGGGTCTCGTGGCTGCCGTTCTTCCACGACATGGGCCTGATCACCGTTCTGCTGTCGCCGATGGTCGGCCACTACGTCACCTTCATGACGCCCGCCGCGTTCGTGCGCCGGCCCATCCGCTGGATGCGCGAGCTGTCGGCCAAACCGGAGGACACCGGCGGCGTGATCTCGGTGGCGCCGAACTTCGCGTTCGAACACGCCGCCGCCCGCGGTCTGCCGAAGGACGGCGAGGAGCCGCTGGACCTGTCGCGCGTCAAGGCGATCCTCAACGGCAGCGAGCCGATCTCGGCGGCCACCGTGCGCAAGTTCAACGACGCGTTCGGCCCGTTCGGGTTCCAGCCCAAGGCGATCAAGCCGTCCTACGGGCTGGCCGAGGCCACGCTCTTCGTCTCGACCACCCCGATGGGCGCCGAGCCCAAGATCATCGACGTCGACCGCGATGCGCTGAACACCGGTCGCTTCGTCGAGGTGTCGGGCGACTCCGACAAAGCCGTCGCCCAGGCCGGCGCCGGCAAGGTGGGCGTCGCGGAGTGGGCCGTCATCGTCGACAACGACACCGCGACCGAGCTGCCCGACGGCCAGATCGGCGAGATCTGGATCAGCGGGCAGAACATGGGCACCGGCTACTGGGGCAAGCCGGACGAGACCGTGGCGACGTTCCAGAACATCCTCAAGTCGCGCACCGAGAACTCCCACGCCCAGGGCGCCCCCGACGACGCGCTGTGGGTGCGCACCGGCGATCTGGGCGCCTACCACGACGGCGAGCTCTACATCACCGGCCGCGTCAAGGACCTGGTGATCATCGACGGCCGCAACCACTACCCGCAGGACCTCGAGTACTCGGCGCAGGAGGCGTCCAAGGCGCTGCGCACCGGGTTCGTCGCGGCCTTCTCGGTGCCGGCCAACCAGCTGCCCGACGAGGTGTTCGACAACGCCCACGCGGGGCTGCGCCGCGACCCCGACGACACCTCCGAGCAGCTGGTGATCGTCGGCGAGCGGGCGCCCGGCTCGCACAAGCTGGACCTCGCGCCGATCGTCGACGACATCCGCGCCGCGATCGCCGTCCGGCACGGCGTGACGGTGCGCGACGTGCTGCTCACCCCCGCCGGCGCGATCCCCCGGACGTCGTCGGGCAAGATCGGCCGCCGCGCCTGCCGCGCCGCTTACCTCGACGGCAGCCTGCGGTCCGGCAGGGTCGCCAACGCGTTCCCCGACCAGGCGGAATGATCCCCATCCCGTTCCCCGCCGCGGACCGGTTCGCCGGCGCTGCGCGGATCTCCGACGATGCTGGAGCGAAGCATGTCTGACAACCGTCCGGCGCCCAAGACCGACATGACCGTCGCGGAGATGCGGGCGTGGCTGCGCAACTGGATCGCCAACGCGACCGGCCAGTCACCCGACGCCATCGACGAGAACACCGCGATGGTGGAGCTTGGCCTGTCGTCGCGGGACGCGGTGGCCATGGCCAGCGACATCGAGGACCTCACCGGCGTCACGCTGACCGCGACGGTGGCGTTCCGCCACCCGACCATCGAATCGCTCGCCACGGTGATCATCGAGGGCGAGCCGGAGCTCGACCAGAGCGCTTTCGACGACGAGGACTGGTCGCGTGACGCCGACGAGTCCGACGAGGGCCGGCTGAACATCGCCATCGTCGGCATCGCCACCCGCTTCCCCGGCGACCTGAACTCCCCCGACGAGCTGTGGCAGGGGCTGCTCGAGGGCGTCGACGCCATCACCGACCTGCCGGAGGGCCGCTGGGCCGAGTTCCTCAGCGAGCCGCGGGTCGCCGAGCGCGTCGCGAAGGCCCGCACCCGCGGCGGCTACCTGTCGGACATCAAGGGCTTCGACGCCGAGTTCTTCGCGCTGTCGAAGATGGAGGCCGACAACATGGATCCGCAGCAGCGGATGGCGCTCGAGCTGACCTGGGAGGCGCTGGAGCATGCGCGCATCCCGGCGTCGAGCCTGCGCGGCGGCAGTGTCGGCGTCTACGTCGGCGCGTCGAACAACGACTACAGCTTCATGTCCGTGGCCGATCCGGCCGTCGCGCACCCGTACGCGATCACCGGCACCACCAGCTCGATCATCGCCAACCGGGTGTCGTACTTCTACGACTTCCGCGGCCCGTCCATGGCCATCGACACCGCCTGCTCGTCGTCGCTGGTGGCGGTGCACGAGGGCGTGCAGGCGCTGCGCAACGGCCAGGCCGACGTGGTGGTGGCGGGCGGCGTCAACGCGCTGGTCACCCCGCTGGTGACGGTCGGTTTCGACGAGGTCGGCGGCGTGCTGGCGCCGGACGGTCGCATCAAGTCGTTCTCGGCCGACGCCGACGGCTACGCCCGCTCCGAGGGCGGCGGCATGCTGGTGCTCAAGCGCGTCGAGGACGCCCGCCGCGACGGCGACGAGATCCTGGCCGTCATCGCCGGCAGTGCGGTCAACCACGACGGCCGCTCCAACGGGCTGCTGGCGCCCAATCCCGACGCCCAGGCCGAGGTGCTGCGCAAGGCGTACAAGGACGCCGGCATCGATCCGCGCACCGTCGACTACGTCGAGGCGCACGGCACCGGCACCATCCTGGGCGATCCGATCGAGGCCGACGCGCTGGGCCGCGTCGTCGGGCGCGGCCGGCCCGCCGAGAAGCCGGCGCTGCTGGGCGCGGTGAAGTCCAACCTCGGCCACCTGGAGTCCGCGGCCGGCGCGGCGAGCCTCGCGAAGGTTGCGCTGTCGCTGCGCAACGACAAGGTGCCGCCGTCGATCAACTACACCGGCCCGAACCCCTACATCGACTTCGACGCGGTGCGGCTGCGGGTCGTCGACACCGTCACCGACTGGCCGCGCTACAGCGGCCACGCGATCGCGGGCGTGTCGGGCTTCGGCTTCGGCGGCGCGAACGCCCACCTGGTGCTGCGTGAGGTGCTGCCGTCCGATCTCACCGAGCCCGAACCCGACGAGTCCGTCGTCGAGGCGACCGCCGCACCGAACGAGGCCACCGCCGTCTACGTCGGTGGGGTGCGGATGGACGAGTACGGCGAGTTCCTTCACGACGACGACGAGCTCGATCGGCCCGCCGCGGCGGTCGACGAGGAGCCCGAGCTGCCGGGGCTGACCGAGCAGGCGCGGCGGCTGCTGGAGGCGGCGCGCGAGGAACTGGCGTCGGCCGAACCGCCCAAGCCGATCGTCCCGCTGGCGGTGTCGGCGTTCCTGACGTCGCGCAAGCGCCAGGCCGCCGCCGAGCTGGCCGACTGGATCGACAGCGAGGCCGGGCGCGCAGCATCGCTGGAGTCGATCGGCCGCTCGCTGTCGCGGCGCAACCACGGCCGCTCCCGCGCGGTGGTGCTCGCCCACGACCACGACGAGGCGGTCAAGGGGCTGCGCGCGCTCGCCGAGGGCAAGCAGCACCCGCTGGTGATCGCCGCCGACGGGCCGGTCAGCAACGGGCCCGTCTGGGTGCTCGCCGGGTTCGGCGCGCAGCACCGCAAGATGGGCAAGAACCTCTACCTGCGCAACGAGGTGTTCGCCGACTGGATCAACCGGGTGGACGCGCTGGTGCAGGACGAGCGCGGACACTCGATCCTCGAGCTCATCCTCGACGATGCGGTCGACTACACCGACGAGACCACCGAGCTCCCGATCGAGAAGGTGCAGCTGGTCATCTTCGCGATCCAGGTGGCGCTCGGTGAGCTGCTGAAGCACCACGGCGCCAAGCCCGCCGCGGTCATCGGCCAGTCGCTGGGCGAGGCGGCCGCGGCCTACTTCGCCGGCGGGCTGTCGTTGGAGGACGCCACCCGCACCATCTGCTCGCGCAGCCACCTGATGGGTGAGGGCGAGGCGATGCTGTTCGGCGAGTGGATCCGGCTGATGGCGCTGGTCGAGTATTCGGCCGAGGAGATCGAGTCGGTGTTCGCCGATTTCAAGGACCTCGAGGTGTGCGTGTACGCCGCCCCGACGCAGACGGTCATCGGCGGCCCGCCCGAGCAGGTCGACGCGATCATCGCGCGGGCGGAGTCGGAGGGGAAGTTCGCGCGGAAGTTCCAGACCAAGGGCGCCAGCCACACCTCGCAGATGGATCCGCTGCTGGGTGAGCTGGCCGCCGAACTGGTCGGCATCGAGCCCAGGCCGCTGCAGATCGGCTACTTCTCCACCGTCCACGAGGGCACCTACATCCGGCCGGGCGAGGTCATCCACGACGTCGACTACTGGAAGAAGGGGCTGCGGCACAGCGTCTACTTCACCCACGGCATCCGCAACGCCGTCGAGGGCGGGCACACCACGTTCCTGGAGCTGGCGCCCAACCCGGTGGCGCTGATGCAGGTCGGTTTGACGACGGCGGCCGCGGGGCTGCACGACGGCCAGCTGATCCCGACGCTGGCGCGCAAGCAGGACGAGGTCGACTCGATGACCACGGCCATGGCGCAGCTGTTCGTCCACGGCCACGATCTCGACATCCGCACGCTGTTCCCGCGGCGGTCGCGGGGCCTGGCCGGTGCGCTGGACTACGCGGACATCCCGCCGACGCGGTTCCGCCGCAAACCGCACTGGCTCGACGTGCGGTTCTCCGGCGACAACTCCGGCGTCATGCCCGGCAGCCACGTCGCCACCCCGGACGGCCGGCACGTGTGGGAGTACGCGCCGCGCGCCGCAACCGATCTGGCTGCCCTGGTGAAAGCCGCTGCCGCGCAGGTGCTTCCGGATGCGCAGCTGACCGCGTCGGAGCAGCGTGCGGTGCCCGCCGACGGCGCCCGGCTGGTCACGACGCTGACGCGTCACCCCGGCGGCGCGAGCGTGCAGGTGCACGCCCGCATCGACGAATCGTTCACCCTCGTCTACGACGCCATCGTCAGCCGCGGCGGCGCGGTCTCCGCGCTGCCCGCGGCGACGGCGACCGGGCTGGCGACCGCCGCGCAGCCCGAGGCGGCGCCGCAGGCCGACGAGCAGCAGGACGAGGCGCCGGAGATCCTGCAGGACAACCTGACCCAGGGTGCCAATCTGGGGGCCGGCTTCGCGAAGTGGTCCCCGGACTCCGGGGAGACCATCCACGACCGGCTGGGCGCCATCGTCGGCGGCGCCATGGGTTATGAGCCCGAGGACCTGCCGTGGGAGGTGCCGCTGATCGAGCTGGGCCTCGATTCGCTGATGGCGGTGCGCATCAAGAACCGCGTGGAGTACGACTTCGACCTGCCGCCGATCCAGCTGACCGCGGTGCGCGACGCCAACCTGTACAACGTCGAGAAGCTCATCGAGTACGCGATCGAGCACCGCGACGAGGTGCAGGAGCTGCACGAGCACCAGCAGACGCTGACGCCCGAGGAGATCGCGGCCGAGCAGGCCAGGCTGCTCTCCGGTGCCAGCGCCGCCTCGCTGGCGGCGCCGGCGGCCGATCCGCAGGCCGAGCCGTCCACGCAGTCCGACGACGCGCCCGCGCCGCAGCAGGAAATCGCGGCCGCCGGCCCCGATCTACCGCCGCCGCCGACCGATCCGTCGGGTCCCGGCATCCCGGCGCCGCCGTCGAACCCGGCCGGCCCGGAGATCCCGGCGCCGCCGGCCGATCCGTCGGGTCCTGGCAAGCCCGACCTCGCCGGTGCCGCGCAGGTGCTCAACCAGCAGGCGGTCGCCGACGCGCTGAGCGCGGACGTCCCGCCGCGCGACGCCGCGGAGCGCGTGACGTTCGCCACCTGGGCGATCGTCACCGGGAAGTCGCCGGGCGGCATCTTCAACCCGCTGCCGAAGGTCGACGACGACGCCGCGCAGAAGATGGCGCAGCGGCTCTCGGAGCGCACCGAGGGCACCATCACCGCCGACGACGTGAAGAAGGCGAACACCATCGAGGAGCTGGCCGACACCGTCCGGCAGTTCCTGGAGGCCGGCGAGCTCGACGGTTTCGTCCGCACGCTGCGGGCGCGCGAATCGGGTTCGACGAAGGTGCCGGTGTTCGTGTTCCACGCCGCCGGCGGGTCCACCGTGGTCTACGAGCCGCTGCTGCGCCGGCTGCCCCCCGACACGCCGATGTACGGGCTGGAGCGCGTCGAGGGCACCATCGAGGAGCGGGCCGCGCAATACGTGCCCAAGCTGCTGGAGCTGCAGCCGGAGGGGCCGTTCGTGCTCGCCGGCTGGAGCCTGGGCGGTGCGCTGGCCTATGCGTGCGCGATCGGGCTCAAGCAGCGCGGCCGCGACGTCGCGTTCGTCGGGCTGATCGACGCGGTCCGCCCCGGCGAGCCGATCGACCAGTCGAAGGAAGGCACCCGCGCCCGCTGGAACCGGTACGCGAAGTTCGCCGAGCGGACGTTCAACGTGCAGATCCCGGAGATCCCGTACGAAGAGCTGGAGAACCTCGACGACGCCGGGCAGGTGCAGTTCGTGCTGGAGGCCGTCAAGCGCAGCGGCGTGCAGATCCCGGGCGGCATCATCGAGCACCAGCGCACGTCGTACCTGGATCAGCGGGCCATCGACACCGCCGACATCCAGCCCTACGACGGGCACGTGACGCTGTACCTGGCCGACCGGTACCACGACGACGCGATCACCTTCGAGCCCGCCTACGCCACCCGCAGACCCGACGGCGGCTGGGGTGAATACGTCACCGACCTGGAGGTGGTGCCCATCGGCGGTGAGCACATCCAGGCGATCGACGAGCCCTACATCGCCAAGGTCGGCGCGCATTTGAGCCAGGCCCTTGCGAAAGTCGAAGCCCAGCAGAAGGTGTGACCCGCCGGAAGGCGCGACGTTGCGTTCAGGAGCCCTGAAGGACTCCAGTTGCGGCGACAACGTGGGGGATCATCCTGCTCAGCCAGCGCACGCTTTTCGCTGCCGGCGTCAGCCTGGCTGTGGTGGGTCGGCGTCGTCCTGCTCGCTGCGGCGCCGTTGGCGCTTTACGGCGCGATAGTGCTGACTCCGCTGCCGCGTATTTCGCCGTCGGCGTTGACCGTGCGGTCAGCCAACGGACGTCGGGCCGAAATCCGGCGTGAGCAGGTCGCGTCGATCACTCCCAAGACCGTCCCCGTCGGGTTCGCCGGCCGGTCGCAGCAAGTCGAGGTCTCCTACCGCGTCACGGATGCGAGCAGAGAACACGAAGCGATGGTGCTGGGCCCGCAGATCCTGCAGGCCCGGCGAACAACCGTCGTGGTTCGAGCCGCGACCAGGGCCTGCTCTAGAATCCGAAGTCGTGACTGAGACGCTGTCGACCAGCCGCACGCACACCACCGCCGAGAAGCTCGCGGAGCTGCGCGAGAAACTGGCGCTGGCGAGCGACCCCGGTGACGAGAAGGCGAAAGCCCGGCGGGACCGCAAGGGCATCCCGAGCGCCCGCGCCCGCATCAACGCACTGCTCGACCCGGGCAGCTTCGTGGAGATCGGCGCGCTGGCCCGCACCCCCGGAGATCCGAACGCCTTCTACGGCGACGGCGTCGTCACCGGCCGCGGCACCATCGACGGCCGGCCCGTCGCGGTGTTCTCCCACGATCAGACGGTGTTCCAGGGCTCGGTCGGCGAGATGTTCGGCCGCAAGGTCGCCAAGCTGATGGAGTGGGTGGCCATGATCGGCTGCCCGATCATCGGGATCAACGACTCGGCGGGCGCCCGCATCCAGGACACTGCGACCTCCCTCGCCTGGTACGCCGAGCTGGGCCGGCGCCACGAGATGCTGCGCGGCCTGGTGCCGGAGATCTCGCTGATCTTCGGCAAGTGCGCCGGCGGTGCCGTGTATTCGCCCATCCAGACCGACCTCATCGTCGCCGTCCGCGACCAGGGCTACATGTTCATCACCGGCCCGGACGTCATCAAGGACGTCACCGGCGAGGACGTCACCTTCGACGAGCTCGGCGGCGCGGACGTCCAGGCGCAGCGCGGCAACATCCACAAGGTGGTGGAGAGCGAGGCCGCCGCGTACCAGTACGTGCGCGACTACCTGAGCTTCCTGCCCAGCAACACCTTCGACGACCCGCCGATCGTCAACCCGGGCCTGGAGCCGGAGTACACGCCGCACGACTACGAGCTCGACACGATCGTGCCGGACAACGACAACCAGGCCTACGACATGCACGAGATCCTGCTGCGGATCTTCGACGACGGCGATGTCTTCGAGATCGCCGACCAGCGCAGTCCGTCGATGATCACCGCGTTCGCGCGCGTCGACGGCCGCCCGGTCGGGGTGATCGCGAACCAGCCGATGCACATGTCCGGCGCGGTGGGCCACGAGGCGTCCGACAAGGCGGCCGGCTTCATCCGGTTCTGCGACTCGTTCAACCTCCCGCTGGTGTTCGTCGTCGACACGCCCGGCGCCATGCCCGGCGTCGAGGAGGAGACGGGCGGCATCATCAAGCGCGGCGGCCGGTTCTTCAACGCCGTCGTGGAAGCCGACGTCCCGAAGGTCACCATCATCGTGCGCAAGGCCTACGGCGGCGGATACGCGGTGATGGGGTCCAAGCAGCTCTCGGCCGACCTGAACTTCGCCTGGCCGACCGCCCGCATCGCGGTGATCGGCGCCGAGGGCGCGGCGCAGCTGCTGGTGAAGCGGTTCCCGGATCCGACGGCGCCCGAGGTGCAGAAGATCCGCGCCGACTTCATCGAGGGCTACAACGCCAACCTCGCGGTGCCGTGGATCGCCGCCGAGCGCGGTTACATCGACGGTGTCATCGAGCCGCACGAGACGCGGCTGCTGCTGCGCAAGTCCCTGCGGCTGCTGCGCGACAAGCAGATCACCCGCGTCCAGCGCAAGCACGGCCTCACCCCGCTGTAGCGGCCTGTGTGCGCGAGCGTGCGTGTTCGTCCGGCGACACGCCGCGCGCGCCGGGCAGTCCGCGCCCGCTCGCGCGCTGTCATTGGACGGCGATCACCCGCCGCTGGCGCAGTTCGCGCACCCGGACGTGGTAGGTCACGGGCGTCACCGCCAGGACGTGGTCGACGATCTCGGTGAAGAAGCGGTCGGGCCGCACCTCCTCGGGCACCAGATCGGGGCGGGCGGAGACGAAGCCGTCCTCCTCCCAGTCGACGAGCAGCAGCGCGGTCGCGGTGTAGCCGTCGACGCTTCCGCTGCGGCGCAGCTTGTGGATCATGTCGACGCTGCGCTCGAAGGCGTCGGGTTCGGTGTCGAGGATGGTGGCGCGCTGGACGAAGAAGAAGCCGATGGCCGCCAGCGGATAGCGGCCCCGCAAATTGGCGGCGTCGCCGTAGGACTCCTCGAAGCGGTTCGGCAGGTTCTTGCCGAAACTCGACAGCTGCGCCTTGGTGGAAATCAGCACCTCGGGTCCGCGGTCCCACCGCGAGATCAGCACGTCGACCTGCTTCTCGTAGGCCCGGCCCAGCACCCGGGCCGACACCGGCGCCACCGCAGCCAGGTTCGGCAGCCGCGCCAGCAGTTCGGACCGTAGCGCGGCGGGCACCTTGTCGAGCAGGACGGCGATGTCGCGCGGCAGCACCCGCGGCCGCGCCGACCGCGGCCACACCTCGTCGGCGCCGAACCCGGCCCGTCGCAGCTCCTGGGCCACCCACGCGTCGACGCCGCCGGCGAAGCTGCCGCTCTCCGACACGGCGTTGGCGGTGACGGGCACGGTCAGCAGCTGCCCCAGCAGCGCGTAGTCCGGGCGGTACCGCGGCCGCTCGCCGCGGGCGTGCGCCCACGGATCGGTGAGCGGGCCACGTAGCAGCGGGTCGAACGGCGAGAACGCATCGCGAACGGCCATTACGGCTCCCGCGGCCGCGATCCGCGCGCCGCCCGCCGCGCCGCCAGCAGCGCCCGCGCGGCGACGATGTCGTCGCGCGCCGCATCGCTCACCTCGCCGAGCACGATCTTGTCGACGGCCCGCACCGCCGTCAGCAGCTCGCCGGCGTGGAGCGCCCGCCGCACCGTGGGCGTCACCCGGCGCAACGCCGCGGCGGCGCCGGCGACCACCGCGGGGGCGGGCACCGGCAGCAGGTCGGCCTCGCGCGGCTCGAGCTTGAGCAGGCCGCCGCCGTAGGCCCGCCCGACGAGCTCGGCGCCGAGCAGCGTCACCGAGTTGAGGCTCGCCACCGGCAGCAGGGCCCGCCCCCAGGCGGCGTGCGCGGCCCGCAGGTACACGCCGTGCACGCTGTTCAGGTGCACGGCGGCCGCGGCGTTCGTGGTGAGCCGCGGGGTGTCGGCGTTCATGTAGGTCAGCAGCAGGTCGGCGGGCGGGCCGACGGGCACCTGCCACCACGGGTTCCGGACCCGGCACTTGTAGGCGCGGTCCACCCCGGCGGCCACGCCGTGGGCGATGTAGCGGCGGGCGCCCACGGACATGGCGCGAATGTCGGCGCCCGGCCGGAAGAGCAGCGTCGCCGAGCCGGCGTCGCCCAGCGCTCGCCAGCCGGCCGTCGTCATGGACAGCCCCCGCAGGTGGCGGCTGCCCGGCGGCGACAGCCGCAGCGTCTCGTCGGCCCGCAGCCGCAGCTCAGCGGCGCGGGCGGGGGAGAGCGCGAAGAAGCCGTTGCGCCCGGTCACCGCGCCCAGCGTGGTCTCCCCCCACTCGTGCAGCGTGACGAACGACGGCCCGGCCACCGCGGCGGTGTAGGAGGCCAGCGCATCCGACGGCACCAGCGCCGGCGTCCACTTGGCGCCGCTGTCGTCCGGCCACCACCGGTGACTCGACAGCTCCTCGTGCAGCTCCGCGACCGACGAGACCTGGTGCAGCTCCGCATGATCGGTGCCGCCGGCCGCCAGCGCGTCGTCGGCGAGCAGCAGCACCACCTCTTCGAGCACGCCGGGGAACACGCGCTCGGTGAACATCACCAGCCGCACCCGGCCGAAGCGCCGCATCAGGTAGCGCCGGACGTCGGCGGCGTAGTTGACGGTGAGCAACTCGGCGGGCAGCACCAGCCCGAGCCGGCCGCCGGGCCGCAGGAACTCCGCGGCGTGCACGGTGGCCGCCGCCCACGTCGACGCCAGCGCCGTCAGCCCCACCCCGGCCCGCAGGGCGGCCGCCCGGCTCGCGGCGCGGGCGGCGCCGGCGTGGTCCTGGTAGCGCACGTAGGGCGGGTTGCCGAGCACGGCGTCGAACCGGCGCTCGCTGGGCACGCCGAAGAAGTCGGCCACCTCGACCGCCGCGGTCCGGCCGGCCGCCGCCACCCGCTGCCGGGCGGCGGCGGCGCTGGGCGGGTGGATCTCGATGCCGTGCAGCACGGCGTCGGCCGGTGCGCCCAGGGCGTCGAGCCGGGCGGCGGCCGCCGCCAGGAACGCGGCGTCCCCGCAGGACGGCTCCAGCACCGCATCCCCGGGGGAGCGGACCGCCCAGCGGGCGACGAACTGCGCCAGCAGCGGCGGCGTGAAGAACGCGCCCCGCGACTTGCGGGTGGCCGCGTCATCTGGCGGCGGGCCGGCGATCGTCACGCCACGGTTGTATCACCGGGCACCGACAGCCGACCGCGGACGCGCCCGCCGCACCTTCACCCGCCGCGAGCGTGCGCGCGCTGCCCGGCCCGCCCGGCGCGTCGGCGTACAGACACGCACGCTCGCGCACAACAGGAACGGCGGGATCAGGCCTCGATGCGGATGTGGCCCGGCGAGTACAGGCCGCTGTGGGTGGCGGTCCCGTACTGCAGCCGCGCGGGCGCGGCGTCGACGATGGTGTCGAAGCGGCGCAGCGAGCCCCAGTCGCGGCCCCAGTCCTGCGAGAGATAGGTCGCCATGACGTGGGCGCGCAGCAGCAGGTCGGTGATGCCGAGCAGGCCGCCGTTGCGGCCGTCCTCCCAGGTGTCGGTGTCCTGCTTCTTGGCGGTGTAGTCGGGGGTGATCCGGAACTGCGGCACCTCGGTGACGCCGGCGTTGTGCAGCATCGGCTGCTGGCACGGGAACGCGAGCCCCACGGCCCAGTCCATCAGCACCGGCTGCTCAGAGCCCACGTATTCCTGCAGCGAGCGCAGCTGCGGCACCCGCGGCGGCGTGACCGCCACCCAATCGCCTTCGGTCAGCGAGCGGTCGTCGGCGACGACGCGCACCGCCATCGCGTCGGCGGGGATGTCGGACCGCGCGAACCGCAGGTTGCGCCACGACGGCGCGGGCCCCAGGTCGTCGGGCACCAGGCGGCCCGCGGGCACCGGCGCGCCGTCGGGCCCGGGCATGCCGTACTCGAGCTCGACGAGCTGGCCCTCGGTGTGGCCGTTGGCGACGCTGTTGCCGGAGATGGTGCCGGCGGCGGTGACCACCACCAGCGGCTGGCCGTCGGTGGGGGCAGGCAGCCGGTACCACGCCGACGTCAGCGTGGCGGTCTGCTGCGGGCCGCCCGCCACGTAGCTGCCGGCGACGGGTGTGCGGTCGCGGTCCAGGCCGTAGGGCAGCGGCACCGTCGAGCCGTTGGCGGCCGCGGGCGTGGTGGGCTTCGGCGCATCCCAGTCGTAGTCGGTGCCGGGCTGCGGCAGGTCGAGCCGCACCGCCTCGGCGACGATGTCGTCCGGCACGCCGTCCGCGGTGAACCCGACCGGCCCAACGCCGCCGAGCGGCCCGAGCGGCCCGTAGTCGCCGGGCAGCGGGGTGAGGGATCCGGCGTTGACGTCGGGCTCCACGAGCACGTCGTCGGCCAGCCCGCAGCCCCCGGTGAAGGCCCGCAGGTTGGCCCACGCGTTCGAGTACGTCGGGTACTGGCGCACCACGCCGGCCGCCAGCGAGGCGATGAACACCACGACCATGAACGCCGCCGCCCAGGTGATCGGCGCCGCGGCGAGTACCCGCACCACCCGCGGTTCGCGCCGGCCGCGGTCGGTGAAGTGCAGGTACACCGCATACAGCGCCGCCGCCGCGAAGAGCGCGAAGAACACGGTGCTCACCGTCACCCCGCCGATCTTCGGCATCGCGTTGTTGAACGGCACGCCGTAGCTGGACACGTACCACCAGCCGTTGGTGGTGGCGGTGCACAGCGCCAGCAGGAACAGCACCGCGGCCAGCACCGCCATCCGGTTGCGCGCCGAGCGCAGCACGGCCGCGGACACCAGCACGGTCGTCACCGCCGCCATCGCCGCACCGACGGCGGCGAACAGCCCGAAGTGGTGCACCCACTTCGTCGGGGTGAACATCAGGCAGAACATGGTGCCGGAGATGACGCCGATCAGTCGCCACACCGGTCCGCGGGACACCCCGGGCACGCGCTTGCGCCGCAACATCACGAACAGCGCGACGAACATCGACAGCGCGGTGATCAGGAAGCCGAAGCGCCGCGACATCGACCCGTCGACGGTCGGCAGGATGAGGTAGTAGTACCGCAGGTTCTCCGTGTACCACTCCTGGCTGGGGCCGATCTCGGTGCGGATGCGGGTGGCTTCGAGCACCGTCGCCAGGGTCTGGTCGGCGAACACGACGGTCAGGATCACGGTGCCGGCCGCCAACAGCGGCGCGATCAGCGGCCAGGTGCCCAGCACCCGGCGCCGGCGGACCAGGATCCGCAGGATGGGCCGACCGCCGGCCAGCAGCGCGGCGACCGCGATGAGGCCGGTGGGCTGGATGCCGAGGGTGAAGGCGGCGGTGACGATGGCCAGCGCGGCGGGTGTGAGCCGCCCGGAGATGATCGCCCGCTCGATGAGCACCCAGGTCAGCAGCGCGCCGACCGCGATGATCGGTTCGGGCCGCAAGCCGTTGTTGAACGGGAACCAGGCGGCCATCAGCACCAGGCCGGCGGCCCAGGTGGCGGCGCGCGACGACGCGACGGCCGGCCCCAGCCGCGGCAACACCTCGCGCGACAGCAGCAGCCAGCAGAAGAGCGCGGCGGCCAGCGACGGCAACCGGATCCAGATGCTGGCCTCGCTGACGTGGGTCATCAGCGCCAGCAGGTTGTAGTACCAGCCGAAGGGGTCCTCGGGGCTGCCGAACCAGCGGAAGTAGTTCGACATGTAGCCGGCGGGCCCGGCGACCCGCGCCATGCCGAGGATGTAGCCGTCGTCGCTGGAGTTGGCGCCGATGATGTGCCAGGTCAAGAAGCCGCCGACCACCGCCACGTCGGTGGCCGAGAAGGTGCGCCACCGGGCCGGGATCAGCCGCTGCATGCGGCGGCCGTCGACGCGGTCCAGCCGCCACAGCGCGGCCAGCGCGATCACCGTCGACACGATGGCCAGCAGCATCGCGGTGAGCTTCAGCGCGGTCGGCGTCGTCGAGAACCGGGTGTCGATCTGTGCGGAGAACGACATGCCGGGCGGGGCGTCGCCGCGCAGGTCGGTGAAGACGCCGACGATCGCGGGCCGCAGGTTCGGGTCGGCGAAGCCGCTGCGCAGCGGCTCGCCGTTCTGCTTGCGCAGGCCGACGAACGTCGCGAACGTGCCGTCCTGCGACGACGTGATCTCCAGCCGCTCGCACTGCGGCGACGCCACCTGGCTGCGCGGCACGCTGGCGACCACGACGTTGCGGACGATCACGTCGACGCGCTGGCGGGTGACGGTCACCAGCATCGCGTTCAGCGCGGCCTGCTTGCCCTCCTCGGGCGCGGTGCCCAGCACCAGCGTGCCGGGCTGCTGGCGGGCCAGCAGCGCGCAGGGCACCGTCGCGTCCAGCGACACCGGGGCTTGGGAGATCAGCGGTGCGGTGACGTTGCTCAACTGGCCCTGCGGCCAGTTCAGCGTGGCGGTGGTCTGCGTGACGGGAAGCAGCGGCGTCGCCACGCTCAGCACGAAGCCGATCAGGCCGGCGATCGTGGCCACCCACCGGGTGGTGCGCACGTCGCGGCGCACCGCACCTGGATCGGACGCGCCGGTCAGCGCGACGGTCTGCGTCTCGGTCACGGCTCCACCTCGATCACGGCAGGGCTCGAATCGGCCCGCTGCGGGTCCAGCCGTACACGGTGGTTTCTCCCTGCTCGATGACCGCGTTCGGGGCCTGCGACGCCGGCACCACCCGGTCGTAGCGCTCGATGGAACCCCAGTCGCGGTACCAGTCGTCGCGCAGGTACGACGGGATGGCCGAGGTGCGCAGCAGCGCCTGGATGAACAGGAACGGGCCGCCGTCCTCGGCGGACTGCCACATGTTGGACGACGACACCATCTGCTTGTGGTTGGGGATCACCCGGTACTCGGGCAGTTCGGCGACGCCGAGGTGCTCGGCGAACGGCCGCTGGCACGGGAAGTTGGCGGCGGTCGCGATGTCGAGCAGCACCGGGGTGTCGTTGCCGAGCAGCTGCTGCGCGGTCTCCAGCACCGGCACCCGCGGCGGCGTGAACGCGAACCACTGGTCGGAGCTGAGGTTCGGGTCGTCGGCGACGATGCGCACCGCGTTGGCCTCCGGCGGCGCCCACGCCAGCGGAAAACGCAGGTTGCGCCACTCGCGGCGCGGCGCGATGTCGATGGGCTGCACCAGGCCCAGCTCGGTGAAGGAGCCGTCTGGCCGGGCGACACCCCACTGCAGCCGCAGCGATTGACCGTAGTTGAACGAGCCGTCCTCCTCGTAGGACCAGATCGCGCCCGCGGCGGCGACGGTGACGAGCGGGCGGTCCGGTGTGCGCGGGGGCAGCGCATACCAGGCCGACGTCGCCTCGGCGGCGAGCGTGTTCTCGCCGAAGGAGCCCATCACCGGCGTCCGGGCGGGGTCGAGGCCGAACGGCAGGAACACCCGCGAGCCGTTGACGCCCCGGGGCCCGTAGCCGCCGCCGGTGCCGGCCGCGAACCCCACGCCGTTGTTCGGCTTGTTGGGGGAGCCGTCGGAGTTCACCAGCCCGGGGTTGGCGACGATGGCCTCGGGCGGATCGAGGCTGTCGCTGACGCCGTTCGGCGTGAACCCGACCGGTTCCGCGCCGCCGAGCGGGCCGTACTCGCCGAACCGCTGGCCCGGGGCCGGGGTGAGCGTTCCGGCGTTGGTGTCCGGCTCGACGAGCACGTCGTCGGCCATCCCGCAGCTGCGCAGCCCCGAGGTGATCGCCTCGATGTTCGCCTTGCCGATGGTGTAGACGGGATACCGGCCGGCCACCCCCTTGGCCATCGACCCGACCTCGAGCACCACCATGATCACGGCGACCGCCAGCAGCGGTGTCGACGCGAGCACGCGGTTGCGGCGGGTGTCGCGCACCTCGGTGTGGCCGGCGTAGTCCATCCGGAAGTGCAGCCAGCCGGCGAGCAGACCGGTCGCGACGGCCAGCGCCAGGAACATCGACGTCACGGGCTGGCTGGCGATGACGGGCTGCTTGTCGAACCACGGCACACCGTAGTTGCCGGTGTAGAACCAGCCGTTGATGCCGGACGTCGCCCACGCCAGCGCGAACAGCAACGCCGTGACGTAGAGCGCCAGGTTCCGGCGGCTGTGCAGCCCGACGCGGGCGAACGCGAAGGCGGTGACGCCGCCGAGCGCGCCGGCCAGCCCCGCGAACACGCCGAACTGCACCGCCCACTTGGTCGGCGTGAACGTCAAGAGCAGCAGGCCGACCGCAACCGAGCCGATCAGCCGCCACACCGGGGCGCTCGCGAGCCCGGGGATGCCGCCGCGGCGCAGGAGCACCGCCAGCACGCCGAATAGGCACAGCAGCAGGATGAGCACCGCGAACCGGCGGGTCAGCGATCCGTCGACGCTGTCCTCGACGGTGAGGAAGTAGTAGCGCAGGAACTCCTGGTACCAGGCGATCGTCGGCCCGACGACGTATTTGATGCGGGCGGACTCGGCGACGGCGGCAAGCGTCTGGTCGCGGAACACGATGACGAAGATCAGCGACAGCGACGCGGCGAGCGTGGCCAGCGGCGCGAGCATCCCGCCGCGGGGGTGGCGGCGGATCATCCGGGTGATGGCGCGGCCGCCCACCAGCAGCGGTGCGAGCGCCACC
Organism: Mycobacterium sp. MYCO198283; assembly: GCF_021213805.1. Classification (GTDB taxonomy): domain Bacteria; phylum Actinomycetota; class Actinomycetes; order Mycobacteriales; family Mycobacteriaceae; genus Mycobacterium. The sequence continues at coordinate 190,284 of NZ_JAJQJI010000005.1, read as the reverse complement.
AGCCCCTGCGGCGCGGTGGTCACCGCGAGCACCGCGACCACCACCGCCAGGGCGACCGGCCAGCGACGTCGGGTGGCGACCGCGTACTCCACGAGCGCCCAGGTGAGCACCGCCCCGAACGCGATGATCGGTTCGGGCCGCAGGCCGTTGTTGAACGGCAGCCACGCCGCCAGGAACACCGCGCCGGCGGTCCACACCGCGACCCGGTTGGCCGCCAGCGACCGGCCGACCCGCGGCAGCACGAGCCGGCTGACCAAGAGCCAGGTGCCGATCGCGGCGAGGGTGGCGGGCAGTCGCAGCCACACCCCGTCGGCGCTGACGGCCGCCAGGCGGGCGAGCACGGCCTGATACCAGTCGAAGGGCGCTTCGGTGGCGCCGAAGAAGCGGTAGTAGTTGGCGGTGTAGCCGGCCTCGCCGGACACCCGCGCGATGGTCGTGTTGTAGCCGTCGTCGCTGGACGTGGCGCCGATGACGTGCCACAGCAGCAGCGTGCCGACGACGCCGACGTCGGCGATCTGAGTCGCGGCACCGACGCGGCGCAGCCGCCACCGCCGGCGCGTCCCCCAGCGGCGCACGCGGCCGTCGAGCACCATGAGCGCGGCGATCGCGGCGACGGTGCACAGCACGCCCAGCACCATCGCGGCGACCTTCAGCGCGCCCGGGGTGGTGATGAAGCGGGTGTCGATGTCGACGCGGGCGCTCAGGCCCGGCTGCGGGGGCACGGTGAGGTCGGTGAAGATCCCGGCGATCTGCGGCTTCTTCTCGATCGACACCGTGCCCGCCGCGCCCGGTATGCCGGCGAAATCGGCACCCACCCCGCCGGCGTTCGCCCAGATCCGCAGCACGTCGCAGGCGCCGCCGTTCACCGCCGACCGCGGCGCGACGGCGGCCACCGAATCGCGGAACGCGACGACCACCACGTTCTTGTCGGCGCGCACGAACAGTCCGTTGCGGCTGGCGTCGATGCCGGCGGGCGGCACGGTGGCGAACACCAGGCCGCCGTCGGCGGGCAGGGTGGCGATCGCCCGGCACGGAATGGACACGTCCAGCGACTGCGGTGCCCCCGACACCAGCGGCGCGGTGAGATCCCCGACGGGACCCTGCGGCCAGCGCACCGCCGCGGTGGTCTGCCGGACGGGCAGCAGCGGCACCAGCACGCACAGCAGCACCCCGGCGAGCCCGGCGACCACGGCGACGAGCCGGGCCACGCGAACGGAGCGACGGGAAGTCATGTCCGCACTCCGTTCACCGCCGCGCTGCACGAGGCTCGATGGTAGGCGAAGCCGTCAGTGCCGCTGCGGCGCCGGGCTCCACAGCCCGCTGCGGGTGGCGGTGCCGATGTCCAGCCGCGCGGGCGTGGCGTTCGGGTAGTACGGCGTGAGGCGCTGCAGCGCACCCCAGTCGCGCACCCAGTCGTGGTCGAGGTAGGTCGGCACGGTGGTGGTGCGCAGCAGCAGCTCGGTGATGCCGAGCGGCCCGCCGCCGATGTTGTCCATCACCGGCGAGTTCGCCTCGGCGCCGAAGCGGTCGGGCAGGATGCGCCACTTGGGGGTCTCGATGACGCCGTTGTTGTGGTCGAACGGCCGCTGACACGGGAAGGCCAGGCCCACCAGCCAGTCGAGCAGCACCGGGTCCTGCGAGCCGACGACGTCCTGCAGCGTGCGCAGGTACGGCACCCGCGGCGGGGTCAGCGCGATCCAGTGCTGGGGCGCCAGGTCGTCGTCGGACGCGACGAGCCGGATCTGGGTGGCCTCGGCGGGGATGGCGTCGATCGGCAGCCGCAGGTTGCGCCAGGCCGGTGCCGAGCCCACGTCGGCGAGCTCGAAGCTTCCGCCGGGCTCGTCGTTCGACGCCTGCTCGTCGGTCGCCCACTGCACCTGCACCTCGGGCGGATCGAAGCGGCCGGCTGCCGCGACCACCAGCAGCGGTCGCGACGCGTCCCGCCGGCTCGATCCACCGTTCTCGTCCTTGGAGGGCAGCCGGTACCACCCCGACCGCAGCACGGCCCGCTCCTGCACGCCGGCGCGGTAACTGCCCAGCACCGGCGTGCGGGCGGGGTCGAGCTGGTAGGGCAGCCGGGCGCGGGAGCCGTTCACGCCGGCCGTCGCGGTGGTGCCGCCCTCGGTGCCGGCCTCGCCGTTGGTCACGTTGTCGTCGTCGGCGACGAACGCGTTGCCGCCCGGGTTGTCGGCGACCGGGTCGGCGGTGACGTCGGCGGGCACGCCGTTGGGGGTGAAACCCTGCGCCGTGCCCGCGCCGAGCGCCGGACCGGGCGGGCCGGTGACGGGCTGCAGCATGCCGTCGTTCGGATCCTGTTCGACGAGCACGTCGTCGGCCAGCCCGCAGGTCTTGCCGGTGAGGGCCTGCAGGTTCGAGCGGCCCACCGACCACGCGGGGTACTGCCCGATCATCGCCGACGTCAGCGACACCACCTCGAACACCACCAGCAGCCATGCGGCGACGGCCAGCGGCGAGCGGGTGATCCGGCGCCACCGGCCCACCCCGGCGGCCGCTGCCGTCGCGTCGCCCGCCCGGCCGCCGTCCCGGCCGGAGAAATGGATCCACGCCGCGAACAGCAGCGTCGCGAACGTCAGGCCCAGCAGGATGGTGGTGAAGCCGAACCGGTACTCCGGCATGGCGTTCGACCACGGCACCCCGAAATTCGACACGTACCACCAGCCGTTGACCGTGGCGAAACTCAGCGCGGCGACGAACAGGACGAGGGCGGTGAAGACGGTGCGGTTACGCCGGGAGCGCATCGCGGTCGCGGTGACGGCGACGGCGGCCAGGGCGCCCAGCGAACCCGCGAGCCCGGCGAAGACGCCGAAGTGGTGGGTCCACTTGGTGGGGGTGAACATCATCGCGACGAAGGAGATGACGGTGATGCCGATGATCCGCAAGCTGGGGCCGGCGGCGGTGCCCGGGATGCGGCCCTTGCGCAGCGCCATCGCGACGGCCAACGCCAGCGCCAGCAGCAGGGCCAGCACCGCGAACCGGCGCGCGACCGAACCGTCGGGGCTCAGCGTGAAGAGCCGCTCGTAGCGGATGTGCTCGTCGAACCAGCTGAGGCTCGGCCCGACCGCCGATTTCAGCATGTTGGCCTGCGCCTCGCCGACCAGCGTCTGGTCGCGGAAGATCAGGATCATCGTCACCGTGCCGGCGGCGAGGATCGGCGCCAGCAGCGGCAGGTAGCCGAACCGCCGCGACCGCCGCGCCACGATCGTCTTGAGCGGGCCGATCGCCACCAGCAGGGCGCCGATCGACGCGATGCCGGTGGGCCCGGAGAACAGGGTCAGCGCGCCGATGATGCACGCCACGGCGACGGGCAGGAGCCGGCTCGTCGCCACCCCGCGCTCCACCGAGCACCAGGTGAGCAGGATGCCGAGGGCGATGATCGGCTCGGGGCGCAGCCCGTTGTTGAGCGGCAGCCACACCGCGAGGAACATGCCGGCGGCGGTCCAGGCGACGGCGCGGTTGCCCTTGGCGGCCGCGCCGAGCCGGGGGATCACCTCGCGGCTGATCACCCACCAGCAGGCCAGCGCCATCAGCAGGGTGGGCAGCCGCATCCAGCTGCTGGTGGTGCTCACGTGAGACCACAGCGCCAGCAAATCGTAGTACCAGCCGAACGGGGCTTCCGGTGTGCCGAACCAGCGGTAGTAGTTGGCCATGTAGCCGGACTTCTCCGACACGCGGGCCATGGTCAGGATGTAGCCGTCGTCGGCGGTGTTGGCGCCGACGAAATGCCACCACACGAGCACGGCGGCCACCACGCCGTCGAGCGGGTTCACCGACCACCAGCGCGGCGGCAGGAACCGGCGGTGCCGCATGCCGTCGGCGGTGTCGAGGATGTGCAGCGCGACCAGCGAGGCGACGGTGAGCGCGACGCCGAGGATCATCGCCAACGTCTTGAGCAGCGTCGGCGAGCTGCTGTAGCGGGTGTCGATGGTGGCGCTGAACCGCAGCCCGGGCGGCGCCGGACCGGCCAGGTCGGTGAACACGCCGACGATCTGCGGCCGGAAGTCGTACCCGCTGCGTTCGCCGCGCAGCGGGCCGCCGGGCGCTTCACCCGGTTCGACCGCGTCGGGGCCCTTGGTGAGCCCGACGAACTCGCCGGTCACCTTGTCGGCGCGGGCGGTGAAGGTGAGCCGCTGGCAGTCGGGGCCGAGCACCTGGCTCATCGGCGCCACGACGACCGGGGTGTTGCGGACGACCACCACCAGGTCGTCGTTGGCCCGCTCGATCAGCAACCCGCGGTCGACGGCGTTCGGCGCCTGCTTGGGCACCGTCGACAGCAGCACCGTGCGGCCGTTTCCGCCGGTCCCGGCGAGCCCGGCGGCGGCGCTGCAGGGCACGTCGATGGTCAGGTCGGTGGCGACGTAGCCGATCAGCGGTGCCTCGACGCTGCGCAGCACACCGTTCTGCGGCCAGTTCAGTACGGCGGTGGTCTGCGTCACCGGCAGCAGCGGGGTGAGGACGGCCAGGAGGACACCGAGCAGCCCGGCCACCATGGCAACCAGGCGGGCGGTCCGGTGGCTGGCCCGCGCGTCGGTCACGGAGGTAGATGGTAATTGCACCGCCGGCTAGCCAGCCGTGCGGATGGCCAGCACGAACGGACCGATCGCGCGGACGGTGAAGCGCGGGTCGTCGAACAATGCGTCGTCGAGCTCGACGGTGTAGCGCTTGACGTTCGGCTGGTTCGGATAGACGTCCGACGCGAGCCGGAGCGTGTAGGTGTCACCCGCGCCGCGTCGCATCAGGAAGACCGTCGGCGGCCGCCACGGCAACGCGTCGAGCGCGGCGACGAACTGGTCGGCGGTGCGCAGGTCCTCCCAGCTCTCGATCTCCGCGGCCCGCTGGTCGAACAGCGCCAGCGGGTTCGCGTAGTGCGAGGTCAAGCCCTGGAAGCCGAAGTAGGGATAAAAGGAGAGGAAGCTGTAGTCGGCGGTCAGCACCACGGTCTCGTCGCGGGGCCGGCCCGTCGCCTGCTGGATGGCGGCGTCGATCTCGGCGTAGTGGCGTTCGGCGCCGGGCGGCCGGCGATCGGCGCGCTGGCCGGCGCCGTCGGTGTCGGTGTAAGCCACGACGATGTCGGGTCGCAGTACGTCGGGGATGTCCTGGCTGAACGCCATCGCGCCGCCGAGCGCGACGGCCGCGGCGGCCACCAGAACCCGGCGGTTGACGTGCGGGTGGTAGCGGCGGGCCAGCGCGAACGCGGCCTCGACGAACCCGAAGACGCCGGCCGCGGTGAGCAGCACGGCGATGGTGGGCTGCAGCCGGAAGCTCAGCAGCGTCACCTGGGCCAGCGTCGCGAGCATCGACAGCAGCGACCAGCCGTAGGCGCACACCACCGCGATCGCCAGGGCCGCCGCGCGCACGGAGGTCCCGGCGCGCACCACCAGCCACAGCGTCCCGAGCAGCGTCAACGCGCCGAGCAGCGTGAACTGCAGCATGGGGAAGGTCAGGCTGGCGCCGTCGGCGGGCAGGTAGTGCAGCGCGCTGCCCGATCCGCTCGCCGGGGCGCGCGCCGCCGCCACGAGGTACGGCAGCCAGGTGATCGCGGCGATGGCGGCCGAGATGGCCGCGATCACCGCCAGCCGCAGCAGCGGCGACAGCACCGCCCGGCGGCCGTCGCGGCGGCGCGCCCATGCCGCGACGGCCGCCATCACCGTCACCGTCACCGCCGCGTAGGCCAGCAGCAGGGTGTAGAACGTCGCCGTGACGCCGAGGAAGACGCCGACACCGACGACGGCGGCCTTCCCGCCGTGTCTCTCCCCCGTCGCTCCGCTCGCCCCGCCGTGTCTCTCCCCCGTCGCTCCGCTCGCCCCGGCGTGCCTTTCCCCCGTCGCTCCGCTCGCCCCGGTGCGGGCGTGGCCCCGCAGTCCCGACCACGCCAGCACGAAGATCGCCGGCAGCAGCACGGTGATCATCGCGCTGTAGGGTTCCGGCGAGCCGTAGGCCAGTGTCACGGCGGCGGTCGCCGTCGTCACGGCCAGCGCGTACTCGAACCGGATCAGCGTCGACCACAACACGAACGCGAGCGCCACGGCGATCGCGATCGAGCAGATCGACCACGGCTTGACCGTCTCCCAGGCCGGTGTGCCCGTGAGCGCGGCGGCGCGGCCGCCCAGCCAGAACCAGCCGGCCGGATAGAACGGCGGCAGGTCGGCGTAGGTCATGTCGCGCAGCGCGGCGCTGTCGGCGAGCCGGGTGACGAATTCGGTGCGGAACTGCTGGTCGACGGACACCCCGAACAGGTACAGCTTCGTCGCGCCGAGCGGCATCCCCAGCGTGGCCACCACGAACGCGCTCAGGAACGTGAGCGCGGTGCCGTGCGCCCACGCGCGGCGGCCCCGACGCCACAACCAGCCGGCCAGCACCAGCCCGGCGAGGCAACCGAACTGGCCGACCGTGGTCAGCGCATGCAGCTGGTTCGACGAGTTGAAGGCCGGCCACTCGACGCGGGCGATCGCGGCGAGCGCGACGACGCTCACGACCACCGCCACCGCGACCGCGAGCGCGCAGCGGCCCGCGGTGACCCACACCGCCCGCATGGTCAGATGGGCAGCTTGCGGAAGATCGGCCGCGGAATGTGGCGCAGCACCATCATCACGTAGCGGAACGCGCCGGGAGCCCACACCAGCTCCTTGCGCTTCGCCGACGCGGTGACCGCGAGGTCGGCGACGTACTCCTTGTCGACCGTCAGCGGCGCCTCCTTCACGTGGGCGCTCATCCGGGTGCGCACCTGGCCCGGGCGGATGACGAGCACGTGGACGCCGTAGGGTTTGAGCGCTTCGCCGAGCCCGAGGTAGAAGCCGTCGAGGCCGGCCTTGGTGGAGCCGTAGACGAAGTTCGACCGGCGCACCCGCTCGCCGGCGGCCGAGCTCATGGCGATGATGTTGCCGTACCCCTGCGCCCGCATCTTCTCGCCCAGCAGCACCCCGACGGACACCGCTGCGGTGTAGTTGATCTCGGCGATCTGCACCGCTTTGCGCTGGTTCTGCCACAGCTCCTCGGCGTCGCCGAGCAAGCCGAACGCGACGATCGCGACGTCGATGTCACCGTGCGCCCAGGCGCGATCGATGACGGCCGGATGCGTGTCCGGCTGGGTCGCGTCGAAGTCGATCAGCTCGACGTCCTTGGCGCCGGCCGCGGTGAGCTGCGCGACGGCGGCGTCGCGGCCCGGGTCGTCGGGGAGCGCGGCGAGCACGATGCGGGCGGGGGCGTCGCGCAGATAGCGCTCGCAGATGGCCAGCCCGATCTCCGACGTGCCGCCGAGCAACAGGATCGCCTGCGGATGACCCACGGCATCAAGCACCATTTACAGCAGCTCCAAACGTCGGGCCATGTCGGAGGCGAAGACCCCGTCGGGATCGACCCGGCGGCGCACCGCGATCCATTCGTCGATCCGCGGGTACATGGCGTGGAAGGTCTCGGCGGAGGTGCGGTTGTCCTTGGCGGTGTAGAGTCGGCCGCCGAACTGCAGCACGCGCTTGTCGATGCCGGTGAGGAATTCGCCCAGCCCGGGCACGATCGGGAAATCGACGCACACGTTCCAGCCCGGGATCGGAAAGCTGAGCGGTGCTTGGTTTCCGGGCCCGAAGAGCTTGAACACGTTGAGGAACGAGACGTGCCCGGAGCGCTGCATGTCTACGATGATCGCCTTGAACTCGTCCACCGCCGCCGTGGGGACGACGAACTGGTACTGGGCGAAACCCTGTGAGCCGTAAGCCCGGTTCCACTCGCCGAACATGTCGAGCGGGTGATAGAACTGCGTCAAGTTCTGCACCTTGTTGCGGTAGGTCCCCGACTTGCGGTACCAAAGCTCGCCGATCGGCCGGAACGTCCACTTGTTGGCCAACCCGTTGGGAAACACGTCGGGAAACGTGAACAGTTGCGGCGCATCGAATTTCAGCGGGTTCTTCTGCAGCTTCGCCGGCAGCTGGTCGAGCCGGGCGAGCGAGCCGCGCGAGATGGCGGCGCGTCCGAGCTTCGGTGGCGGGCTGATCGCGTCGAACCACGCCGACGAGTAGGTGTAATTGGCCTCGCTGCCGTCGCTGTGGAAGGCGATGGTCTCGTCGAGGCCGGCGGTGACGTCGCCGTCGGCGATGAAATACGCCGTCTCCGTGGGCGTCATCTCGATGGTGGCTCGCAGGATGATGCCCGTCAGCCCGTTGCCGCCGACCGTCGCCCAGAACAGCTCCGGGTCGTCGCCGTCCGGTGTCAGGTGGCGCACCTGCCCGTCCGCGGTCAGCAGTTCCATCGAACGGACGTGGTTGCCGAAACTGCCTGCGCTGTGGTGGTTCTTGCCGTGGATGTCACAGGCGACGGCGCCGCCGATGGTGACCTGCCGCGTGCCGGGCAGCACCGGCACCCACAGCCCGAAGGGCAGCGCGGCGCGCATCAGCTGGTCGAGGTTCACCCCGCCGTCCACGTCCACCATGCGGGTGTCGGCGTCGATCGAGTGGATCCTGTTCAGCGCTGCCATGTCGACGACGAGGCCGCCGCCGTTCTGCGCGTTGTCGCCGTAGGAGCGGCCCAGCCCGCGCGCGATGACGCCGCGGCCGTCCGCCCGGGCCACGGCGTCGACGATCCGCCCGGGGTCGGGCGTCGACAGCACCCGCGCGACGCTGGGTGCGGTGCGCGCCCAGCCGGTGAGGCGTCGCGTCTGTAGGTCGGTGGACATCGCAGCTGAGGGTACCGGGCGTCCAAAGTGATGAACGAAACGCCGGAAATCAGCTTTAGGGTTGTGATGTCGAGGGGGGTGCGGTGCTGCTGAGTGATACCGACGCGTGGAGCGTGCCAGCGCTGCAGTCGATCGCGGCGGAACTGGGCGACGAGTTGGGCACCGTGGCGGGGGTGTCGGAGGACCTCCGCGTCATCTCGCAGCTGCCCGGTTGGGACTCGCCCGCCGCGGATGCGGCCCGCGGCACCATCACGGCGGCTGCGCGGAACGTCCTCGACGACGCGGCCGTGATCGGCGCGGTGCAGGCACTCGCCGAGGAGACGGCGTCCGGGGTCGCAAAGCTGCAGGGTGAGCTCGCCGACCTGCGCGCGGCGGTGGCCGCCAACCGTCCCTTCATGCAGCTGGAGGACGATGGCGACATCACGGTCAACGCGCCTGCCGACCAGTTCGCTCGTCTCGAGTCGATTGCGCAGGACTTGGTGGTACGGGCGAAGGCGCTGATCAAACAGGCCGAGGACATCGACGCCGACTGCGCGGAGGTGTTCGGGCATCTCGCGCACGGCGACGTCACCGCCCACGGCGCAACGGATATGGCGTCAGCTGTCCGCAGCGGCCGTGACCAGTCGGGGTTGTCGGCGCCTTACCCGCCGGAGGGCGAAGACGTCACTCCGGCTGACGTCAACGCCTGGTGGGATGCGCTGTCGACGGACGAGCAGCGAAAGGTGGTCGCCGAACACCCCGACTGGATCCGCAACCGCGACGGCGTCGAGGTGTGGGCCCGCCACCAGGCCAACGTCGCGGTGCTCGACCGGGAGTACGCCGACGCCAAGGCGGCGCTCGACGAGCTGGGCAGTCGCGAGGACTTCATCACCAACTTCAAGAAGATGAACCCGAACGCCGACCCGCTGGTGGCTGGAACGGCTTACGACACCAGGCGCGCGGCTGCTCAGGCAAGGTTCGACGACGCGCAGGCGCTCAAGAAGGCGCTGTCGGTCGGAGGCGACATCGAGAAAGGTTACGACCCGAACCGGTATCTGATGCTGCTCGATCTGGAGCAGGACGAAACGCAAGCCGCGATTGCGGTCGGCAATCCCGACACCGCCGAGCACGTGTCGGTCACGACGCCGGGGATGGACACTCATGCCACGAGCCTGCCGGACATAGTGAACGAGGCGGGAGCGCTGCAGAGCGAGGCGCTCACGCAACTGGAACGAGTTGGCCGGGCCGGCGAGAGCGTCGCGACCATCGCGTGGCTCGGCTACGACCCACCCGACACCGGGGACCTGTCGATCGCCGCCGCGCGGAACCAGGACTGTGCCGACCAAGCCGCGCCTGATCTGGCTGACTTCTACCGCGGCATCAACGCCACGAACGAGCACGGTGCCGGCGTCCACCTGTCGGCGTTCGGCCACTCCTACGGTTCCCTGACCACCGCTCAGGCGTTGAACGAACTCGGCGAGACAGGCGTGGTGGATGACGCGGCGTTCTACGGCTCGCCGGGGCTGGGGGTTACCGACGAGGGGACCTTTGTCGGCCCGATGCAGGTTCCGTCTCACGCGCCGATCGACGACGAAGCGGATCTCTTCCTCCCGGACGGACATGCCTATGTCATGGCCGCCGCTGACGACCCGATCGCCGAAACATGGCGGGTCCGCGGAGTGCCGTTGCCGTCAGTAGCCGATCTGGCGCTGCTCGGACCGGACCCGTCGACGCTGCCGTTCGAGCAGCTCGCGACGGGGGAGGCGGTTACGCCCGACGGCCAGCACCGCGACGGCGCCACCGGGCATGCCGATTACCCGCGTGTCGGCAGCGATCAGCGGACTTTGCGCACCACCGGCTACAACCTCGCGATCATTGCTGCCGGGTTGGCCCACGATCCCGCTCATCCCGATCTGTTGGAGCGACGATGACACGACGTCTGCAGCGGGTGTGGTCGCTGCTGTTGGTCCTGCTGGTCCTCACGGCGTGCAACGTCGGGGACGATCGCTCGCCGATCATCAACGAGGAGGTTCCGGTGGTCGACATCGCCGAGTTGCCCGATGCCGACGTGGCCGCGCGCCAGCTGACTGAGTTGATCGAGCGTGCGCGTGACGAGATCGTGCGGTTGGTGCCGGCGACGGCGCCGTGGCGGTGGAACCGCGAGGAGAGCCGCTTCGGCTGTGTGCAGAAGTCCACCGGCCGCGAGGGCGTCACTGTGTACTTGCGCAAGATGATTTCGGCGCATGGGTTGACCGATGCCGAGTGGGAGCTCGTCTTCCCTGTTGTGGCGCGGCTGGCGGCAGACGCGGGACTTCCCAACTACGTCTCTCCCCAGCACAGCAGCGGTAATTATGACGTGCGTTTCACCAGCGACGACGGTCGAGAGTTCATGTTCGGCAGCCTGGAGGCCACCGTGCTGACCGGCACCGTCGCCTGCCGGTGCAGCGCCGACGCCGTGGGGCGGTCGTGATCTCCCGCGCGGTCAAGGGGGCGGCGGTGTGCGTCGTGCTATTGGCGGTCGCCGCATGCGGCGGCGAGACCAGCTCGCCGATCATCAACGAGGAGGTTCCGGTGATCGACATCGCCGAGTTGCCCGACGCTGACGTGGCCGCGCGCCAGCTGACCGAGCTGATCGAGCGTGCGCGTGACGAGATCGTGCGGATGGTGCCGGCGACCGCGCCGTGGCGGTGGAACCGCGAGGAAGCGCGTGAGTGGTGTGTGCAGAAGTCCACCGGCCGCGAGGGCGTCACTGTGTACTTGCGCAATATGATCTCGGCGCACGGGTTGACCGATGCCGAGTGGGATCTCGTCTTCCCTGTTGTGGCACGGCTGGCGGCAGACGCGGGACTTCCCAACTACGTCGCTCCGCAGCACAGCAGCGGCAATTACGACGTGCGTTTCACCAGTGACGATGGCCGGGAGTTCGTCTTCGGCTCTCGAGAAGCGACGCTGCTGACCGGCACCGTCGCCTGCCGGCGCAGCGCCGACGCGGTGGGGCGGTCGTGATCTCCCGCGCGGTCAAGGAGGCGGCGGTGTGCGTCGTGTTGTTGGCGGTCGCCGGATGCGGCGGCCAGACCAGCTCGCCGATCATCAACGAGGAGGTTCCGGTGGTCGACATCGCCGAGTTGCCTGATGCCGACGTGGCCGCGCGTCAGCTGACCGAGTTGATCGAGCGTGCGCGTGACGAGATCGTGCGGTTGGTGCCGGCGACGGCGCCGTGGCGGTGGGACCGCGATGAAGCGCGTGAGTGGTGTGTGCAGAGGTCCACCGGCCGCGAGGGCGTCACCGTGTACTTGCGGATGATGTCGACACCCAAAGGGTTGACCGATGCCGAGTGGGAGCTCGTCTTTCCTGTTGTGGCGCGGCTGGCGGCAGAGGCGGGACTTCCCAGCTACGTCTCCCCACAGCACAGCAGCGGCAATCACGATGTCCGCTTCACAAGCGATGACGGCTTGGAGCTGAAATTTGGCAGCCGGGAGGCCACCGTGCTGACTGGCACGGTCGCGTGTCGGCGCAGCGCCGACGCGGTGGGGCGGTCGTGATCTCCCGCGCGGTCAAGGCGACCGAACACCACGATGCTGGCTGGTGACCAAGTGAGCGGCTCGCTTCATGGTGCTGTCGCTGCGGTGGTCGTGGCGCTGACGTTGGTCGGGTGCGGTGGTCCGGCCGCCGAAACGCCCGAACCTGCACCGTCGTCACCGGAGGAGGCCGCCATCGGTATCGAGAGTCTTCCGGACATCGACGCGGCCCGAGCCGAGATGATCGACCTTGTCGACCGTGTCCGTTCGCTGGTCGCGCGCACCGTGCCAGAGACCGAGCCGTGGCGAGTGGCAGGTAGCGAGATGAGTCCTGGCTGCGTCGATGAGGTGTCAGGTCAGCACGGCGCTGCGGTGTACCTTCCGATGTGGGTGAGCAGCCGGGGGTTGACGTCCGAGGAGTGGCGGCGGCTTTTCCCGATGGTCCAGGAGCTGGCTGCTCAGGACGGGCTGGTCGGCTCGTGGCAACCCGACACGGTCGCTGAGAAGCATGATGTCCGCTTCACCAGTCCCGACGGTCGCAGTCTGATGTTCGGATCAGCGGTGGCCACCGTCATCAGGGGCACCGTCGTGTGCCGGCGTCATGCGGACGCTCCGCCCTCGTAGACGGGAGCTTTGTCAATGCCCAGTGACCGCCTCGCCGGTGACACCGAGATGCTGTTCGGCTCGGGAGCGTCCGCTCACGAATTGGCCGCTCGCGCCTCGGCCAGCCGCGCTGCCACCGCAGACACCCTCAGCGGCTTCGGGACCGCCTGGCAGCATGCCGGCCGGTCAGGTTTCGCCGGCTTCATCGGGCTCCTCGAAGAGCAGGCGACGCGCTTGCGCCGTGAGCTCGACGACATCGGCGACAAGCTGCAGGCGGCGTCGCGCGCCTATCGCACGCAGGATGACCACAGTGCCGGCGTGTTGGACAGCCTGGGCGACTGAACTACCGCAACCGGAAGATGACCGCGCGTTGCACGACGAAGTTGATGACGGTCGCGGTGCCCTGCGCGATGACGAAGGCGACCGGCACTCGCCACGGTTTGTCGTCCCACGTCGTGTAGAAGACGTAGTTGATGCCCACCTGCACGGCGTAGGTGGTGGCGTAGAGCGCGCAGACCGCAACAAAACGGGCGCGGCTCGGCGCGGCCTGGAATGTCCAGCGACGGTTGATCAGGTAGGCGGTCGTGGTGCCGGCGACGAAGCTGAGCGTCTTGGCGATGTTGACGTGCAGGCCGGTCGAGAGCAGTGACACGTAGAGCCCGAAGTCGACGATCGCCGAAAGGCCGCCGGTCACCAGGAATCGCCAGGCCTGCGTGGTCAGCGAAAGCTGCGGCGACATCGGAGGTTCGGCCACTGGCGAAGCGTAAGGCAGCGCCGGCGAAGACTTGCGGAGTGGCTCGGCCTCGCCGGTGTCGACGTGGTGGATGACGTCGTGTTCTACGGATCGCCAGGTCTCGAAATACTCAACAGCTCGCAACTCGACGTCGAGTCGGACAGCGTCTCTGTAATGCGTGACCCCTGCCGCCTGCGCCAAGCGGACATCAGCGTCACACCCAGTACGCGACGCGTCCCCGGTACTGGCGCATCGCCACCGCCGCGAGCAGCCACCCCAGGATCGTCAGAACGATGACCACGAGCCAGTGCCGCAACTCCTGGTCGGCCCCGAGCAACGGCGCGCGCACGATGTCGAGGTAGTGCAGCAGCGGGTTGAGCTCGACGATCCGGGCGTACTGACCGGCGCCCTGGGCCTGCAGCGTGGCCTCGTTCCAGATGATCGGCGTCATGAAGAAGAGCAGCTGCACCAGCGAGAACAGCAGTGGGCTGATGTCGCGGTAGCGGGTGGCGAGGATGCCGAAGCACAACGACACCCATACGCAGTTCAGCACGATCAGCCCCAGCGCGGGGATCACCGCGAGGTCGGTCCAGTGCCAGTGCTTGGGGAAGATGATCGCGATGACGACGAAGATGATCATGTTGTGCGCGAACAGGATGAGCTGCCGCCACACCAGCCGGTAGACGTGCACGCTCAACGGTGTCGGCAGCTGCTTGATCAGGCCTTCGTTCGCGACGAACACGTCGGCGCCCTCGATGATCGAGGCGTTGATGAGGTTCCAGATGATCAGGCCCATCGTCACGTACGGAAGGTGTTCGGCCAGTTCGAGTTTGAACAGCTTCGAGTACAACAGGCCCATCGCGACGGCCGTGGCGCCGGTCGCGATGGTGATCCAGATTGGCCCCAGCACCGAGCGGCGGTACCGCTGCTTGATGTCCTGCCAGCCCAGATGCAGCCACAGTTCGCGCTTGCCGAACCCGTCGACCAGGTCCGCCCACGCCCGGGCCATGGTGCGCGACTGTGACGCGGTGTCGGTGACCGTCATGACTGCGTCCCCTCCTTCCGGGAGAATCTCTCGCGACGCCCCAGCCGCCGCAACCGGACCCACTCCACCAGCCCGGCCGGGTCGCGTCGGGTGATCACGAAGTACCACCCGAAGCGCACCCACTCCTGGAACAGCAGTCGCCGCAGGCCGGGCTGGGCGAGCAGGTAGCCACGGTTGCGGTAGGTATAGAAACGTTTGGTAGCGCTGTCGGGAAATTGCGTGTGCATGCGACCGCGCAGGATCGGCTTGAATTCGTCGGAGCCCTGCGGGTGCAGGTAGGACGCCTTTAGGCAGGTTCCGAACGGCAGCCCGGAGCGCACCAGGCGCCGATGCATCTCGACCTCGTCGCCGCGGATGAACAGCCGCAGGTCCGGCACGCCGACCGCCTCCAGCGTCTCGGCCCGGAACAGCGCCCCGTTGAACAGCGACGCGATGCCGGGCAGCAGATCCTGCTCTGGGCCGTGCGTCCGTAGCTCGTCGACGCGCCGCCGCCACACCAGCCCGCGCCGCAGCGGGAACGCCAGCCGCTGCGGATCGGCCATGTCGCAGACCATCGGTGACACCTCGGCGAGCCCGTGCCGCAGCGCGCAGGTGAGCAGCGTCTCGAGCACCCCGGTGTCGGCGGGGCGGCCGTCGTCGTCGGCCAGCCACACCCACTCGGCCCCGGTGGCGAGTGCGGTCAGCATCCCGAGCGCGAAGCCGCCCGCCCCACCCAGGTTGCGCGCCGACCCGAGGTAGGTGGTCGGCACGGGCTGCGACGCCACCAGGTCGCGCACCCGCGGGTCGTTGTCGTTGTCGACGACGACGAGGTGGTCGGGCCGACGGGTCTGCTCGGCGAGCACCTGCAACGACGTCGCCAGCTGGTCCGGCCGGCGGTGGGTGACGACGACGGCGCAGATCCGCTGCCCCTCAGGCACGGGGCGCGTCCCACCGGGTGTTCTCTTCGATCACCTCGCGCACGTGGCGGGCGGCGTCTTCGCCCTCGTAGGCGCGGACGACGTCTTCGATGCCGCCGGACATCTTGATCGTGCCGTGGTCGATCCACATCGCGGTGTCGCACAGCTGCGCCAAGAACTCGTTGGAGTGGCTGGCGAACACCAGGATCCCGGACCGTGCGACGAGGTCCTGCAACCGCGTGCGCGCCTTCTTCATGAACTCGGCGTCGACGGCGCCGATGCCCTCGTCGAGCAGCAGGATCTCCGGGTCGATGCTGGTGACGACACCCATCGCCAGGCGCACCCGCATACCGGTGGAGTAGGTGCGCAGCGGCATCGACAGGTATTCGCCGAGCTCGGTGAACTCCGCGATCTCGTCGACCTTCGCGAGCATCTGCTTGCGGGTCTGACCGAGGAACAGGCCGCGAATGATGATGTTCTCGAACCCGGAGATCTCCGGATCCATGCCGACGCCCAGGTCGAACACCGGCGCCACGCGGCCGCGCACGGTCGCCGAGCCGCGGGTGGGCTCGTAGATGCCGGACAGCAGCCGCAGGAGCGTCGACTTGCCGGCGCCGTTGTGGCCGACGAGCCCCACGCGGTCGCCGTGCCGCAGCGACAGCGTGATGTCGCGCAGCGCCTCGATGACGACGACGTTGGACGCGTTGCGGCCGATGGCGCCGCCCGCCTTGCCGAGGAACGCCTTTTTCAGCGACCGCGACTTGGCGTCGAAGATGGGGAACTCGACCCAGGCGTTGCGGGTTTCGATGAAGGGCTCGGCCACCGCTGGGTGCCTACAGGTACTGCCCGGTGCCCGAGCCGCCGCGGCCGCCCGGCACCGGCATGCCCTGCGGCAGGGCGCCTTGACGCATCTGCTCGAGCTGCGCGCGGGCAGCCATCTGCTGGGCGAACAACGCGGTCTGGATGCCGTGGAAAAGCCCTTCGAGCCAGCCGACGAGCTGCGCCTGTGCGATGCGCAGCTCGGCGTCGGACGGCACCGTGTCCTCACCGAACGGCAGCGCCAGCCGGTTGAGCTCCTGCTGCAACTCGGGCGCCAGGCCCTCCTCGAGTTCGCGGATGCTGGTGGCGTGGATCTCGCGCAGCCGGCTGCGGCTGGCCTCGTCGAGGGGTGCCGCCCGCACCTCCTCCAGCAGCTGCTTGATCATCGTGCCGATGCGCATCACCTTCGCGGGCTGCTCGACCATGTCCATCACCGACTTGTCGTCGTTCTTCTCTTGCTGGCCGGAGCCGCCGATGATCTCGATCTCGTCGTCGTCGCTCTGAATACTCATCCCTAGTTCCTCAACGGTGGCCGGTGGCTGCGGTCTCAGCGGTTACCCGCGGCGTCGCCACGCCATTCGTAGATGCGGGCGCCGCCGTTGTCGTAGATCTTCTTCCACGACCGTGAGCTGTCGAGTGAGACTAGCCCGTCGGGCATCACGAACCCGCGGACTACCGGCTTGCTGACGAGCACGTAGCGGATGTTGAGCGCGTGTACGGCCGCGGCGATCCGCGGATCGGTGTCCGCATCGTCGGCGTAGGCCCAGAACACGAAGCGGTGGTAGCCCGGGCCCTGCTGGACCGGGTAGTCGTAGTGGGTCCACAGCGGGTGCAGGCCGGCGACGGCGTACATCCACGCGGTGCCGTCGGTGTTCGCGTTGCCGATCAGCGTGTCGCGGGCGCCCGGCAGCTGCGCGAGGTACGCCATCGCGGCGAGGTCGTCGTCGTCGATGATCACGGCGTCGTACTTCTCGCCGAAAAGGTGTCGGTGCACCGGCAGGTAGTGCCACGCAGCGCCGACGCAGACCGCCGCCAGCACCGCCGCGGTGATGCCCGCGCCCCACCGCGGATCGGCCTTCCGGCGGGTGAGCAGGCGGACGCCGCCGCCCACCACGGCGAACAACGCGATGCCGGCCGCCGAGGTGAGCAGCATCGTGACCACCGCCGACAGCCGGCGCGGATCGCTGTAGAAGGTGTCGCTGAACAAGCCGATCACCCGGCCGACGGCGCCGTGGACCGGCGCCGACGAGTGCACGATCGCCACCACGAGCAGTGCCCAGACCGCCAGCGGCCACCACACCCGCTTGGCGACGAGCACCACTGCGCCGGCCGCCGCGGCCACGATCAGCGCCCACTGGATCGGAAAGTCGTTGAGGTGCCGGGTGTGTTGCACGGCGGCGTCGATCAACGCGCGCTTCTTGCCCTCGCCCGTGACGAAGGCGTGCCCGGCGATGATCTCGGCCTGCCGCAGGATGCCGACGAACTGCGGCAGCAGGATCACCAGCGCCGGCGCGCCGACCGCCAGCAGCGCCGCCAGGTCCTGCCCCCGGCTCCGCACCGGCCGCCACACGCCGTGGCACGCCCACCACGCGGCGAGGAACAGCACCGTGACGATGCCGCCCGTGGTGTGCACCGAGAACACCCCGACGATCGCGACGACGGCCAGCGGGATGCGGTCGCGGTGCGCCAGCGCGGAGACGGTCAGCGCCATCGCAGGCACGGCGATGCCGTAGGCGGCGAGGTTCGGCATGGAGGCGGTGGTGAACTCGACGTAGGGCACCGAGGTGAAGGACGCCGACAACGCCGCGGCGGTGGCCGCGCAGCCGGCGGCGCGCCAGACGTCCGTCCGGTCGCGGGCAAGGTGCCAGGTGAGCACCGCCGCGCTGGCGGGGAACAGCCACACCGAGGCGGCCAGCGCGCTGAGCGTGTACGCGCTGGTGGGCGCCGCACCGACGAGCTGGGCGAGCACGGCGGCCAGCGCGTGGAAGGTCGACGGGTAGTACAGCGGGTCGTGGGTCTCGACGTTGCGGAGTTCGCCCATGTGCGTCGGCGACGCCTGACCGGTCTCGAGGATGAAGCGCACGGTGTTGGCGTGCCACACCGAATCCCAATTGCTGGGGATCGACTGCCACTGCGGGAGCCCAGCGACGGCGGCCCACGCGATCAGCGCGGCGCCGATCAGCACCCCGGCGGCCACCAGCAGCGCCGGCCGCAGCGCGACGCGCTGTGCGTCGGCGGCCGGATCCTGGAACCGACCCAGCGGTTTGCGCAAACTCCAGGCCAACACCGCGAAAACGGCGAGAGCAAATAAGGCCGTCAACGCATTCCAGGGGACGCCGACGGCGCCGTACACCATGATCGCGATGCCCACCACGCCGTAGGTCAGCGCAGGTCCGGCCGCGACGGCGATGGGCCAGCGCAGTCCACCGGCGCGGGCCAAGAATGCTCCGGGCACAATCAGCAACAAGACCGCCACTAGCAGTCCGAAGCCCAAGCTCACTGGACTAGTATGGCGGTCCAGGTGCCCGGTCCGATCGGGGCAGTGCAGGGCCGCGCGGCACCACCAGCGCCCGTTGGCCGATCGATCGACATCCGAAGGGGGCCCTGCAATGGCGTTCGACGTCGCCCGGGTGCGTGGGCTCCACCCGACGCTGGGCGACGGATGGGTGCACTTCGACGCCCAGGCGGGCATGCTCATTCCCGACTCGGTGGCCACCACGGTGTCGACGGCGTTCCGCGGATCGATGCCGAACGCCACCGGACCGCATCCGGCCGCCCGCCGCAGCGCCGCCGTCATCGAGGCGGCCCGGCAGGCCGTCGCCGACCTCGTCAACGCCGATCCGCGGGGCGTCGTGCTGGGCGCCGACCGGGCGGTGCTGCTGTCCTCGCTGGCCGATGCGTCCGCCTCGCGCGCCGGGCTGGGCTACGAGATCGTGGTGACGCGTCTCGACGAAGAGGCAAACATCCTGCCGTGGCTACGCGCCGCCAATCGGTACGGCGCGAAGGTGAAGTGGGCCGAGGTCGACATCGAGACCGGTGACCTGCCGACCTGGCAGTGGGAAACCTTGATCAGCAAGTCGACGCGGCTGGTGGCGGTGACTTCCGCGTCGGCGACGGTCGGCACCGTGACGGATCTGCGGCCCGCGGCCAAACTGGTGCACGAGGCGGGCGGCCTCATCGTGGTGGACCATTCGGCCGCCGCGCCCTACCGGCTCATCGACCTGCAGGAGGTCGACGTCGACGTCGTGGCGGTCAACGCCGCGGCATGGGGCGGCCCGCCGGTAGGTGCACTGGCATTCCGCGATCCGGCGATGCTCGACTCGCTGACGTCGGTGTCGACCAACCCGTACGCGACGGGGCCGGCGCGGCTCGAAATCGGCGTGCACCAGTACGGGCTGCTCGCCGGAATGGTCGCCAGCATCGAGTACCTGGCGTCCCTCGACGAGTCCGCGGTCGGCAGTCGCCGCCAGCGGCTCGCCGTCTCCATGCGGTCCGCGGGCGCTTACATGGACCGGGTGTTCGACTACCTGCTGATGTCGCTGCGCTCGCTGCCGCTGGTCATGGTGATCGGCCGTCCCGAGGTCCGCATCCCGACGCTGTCGTTTGCGGTGTCCGACGTGCCGGCGGAGCGGGTGATGAAGCGGCTCGCCGACAACGGCATCTGCGCCGTCTCGAACGTCAGCTCACGGGTGCTCGACATCATCGGCGTCAACGACATCGGCGGGGCGGTCACGATCGGCCTCGCTCACTATTCGACGACGGCCGAAGTGGATCAGCTGATCCGGGCGCTCGCGTCGCTGGGCTGAGCGCAGGCCGGCTCACCCGGCGACGCGCAGCAGGATCTTGCCGGTCACGTCGCCGGCTTCCAGCGCCCGGTGCGCGGCCTGCGCCTCCGCCAGCGGGAATTCGGCGCCGATGATCGGCCGCACCCGGCCGGTGGCGATCAGCGGCCAGACGTGCTCGACCACCTCGCGGACGATCGCCGACTTGTCCGCCACCGTGCGGGCCCGCAGCGCGGTCGCGAAGACGCCGCCCCGCTTGGCGAGCAGCTTGCCGAGGTTCAGTTCGCCCTTGGCGCCGCCCTGCATGCCGATCACGACGAGCCGGCCGTCCATGGCCAGCGCGTCGATGTTCCGGTCGAGGTACTTGGCGCCGATGATGTCGAGGATGACGTCGGCGCCCGCACCGTCGGTGGCGTCGTGCAGCGCGGCGACGAAGTCCTGCTCGCGGTAGTTGATGCAGATGTCCGCGCCGAGTTCCCGGCAGGCGTCCAGCTTCTGCGGCGATCCGGCGGTCACCGCGGTGCGCACGCCGAGTGCCTTCGCGACCTGGATGGCGTGGGTGCCGATCCCGCTGCCCCCGCCGTGGAGCAGCAGCGTCTGGCCCGCCGCCAGCCGCGCGGTCATCATCAGGTTCGACCACACGGTGCACGCAACCTCCGGCAGCCCGGCCGCGGCGGTCAGGTCGCATCCGTCGGGCACCGGCATCAGCTGCCCGGCGGGCACGCGCACGAATTCCGCATATCCGCCGCCTGCCAGCAAAGCGCACACCGGGTCTCCGACGGACCAGCCGTCGACGTGGTCGCCGATCTCGGCGACCACGCCGGAGACTTCCATGCCCAGCACCTCGCTGGCGCCCGGCGGCGGCGGGTAGTTGCCGGCGGCCTGCAGGAGGTCCGCTCTATTGACTCCGGCGGCAAAAACCCTGACCAGCACTTCGCCCGGCTGCGGGTGTTCAGCAGGGGCTTCCCGGACAGTCAGCCCGGCGGTCGGATCGGCGACTATCGTCAGCATGCGTCAAACGCTACTCTCTGCCATTTGCGTGGTCTGTGTCGGAGTACGGCCTTAGGATGCACCCATGTCGGGGACGATCGCCGGGCGCACGGCGAGTGAGATGCCGGGGCTGGACATCGCCGAATTCCGCTCTTGGCAAAATTTTCTCGAGGCTGCGCTGCGGTTGTCCTCGACGCTGAACCGGGAACTCGTCGAAGCGCACACGGTGACGCTGGTCGACGTCCGGCTGCTCGATCTGCTGGACCGTTCGCCCACGGGCTCGGCGCGCATGGGCGATCTCGCCGAGGCGCTCATGGCGCTGCCGAGCCGCATCACCCGCCAGATCCGCCGGCTCGAGGCGCACGGGCTGGTGCAGCGCCAGGCCAGCCCAGAGGACGGCCGCGGCGTCAACGCAACCATCACCGACGAAGGCCGCGCGCTCGTCGCCAAGGCAAAAGTGACGTACGGGCGCGGCGTCCGCGTCCACTACCTTGATCAGCTGACCCGCGCGCAGATGACGGCGCTCGGAGAAAACTGCCGGCGCATCAACACCGCGCTGCAAGGCCGCAGTCGGTGACCGCTCGCTACGCTTGCCGACGGTGGCGTGGCAGAGCGGCCTAATGCACTCGCCTTGAAAGCGAGAGACGGCTAACACCGTCCGGGGGTTCAAATCCCTCCGCCACCGCCAAAAGTTGTTCGATTCGTTTCTGACGTGCTGACCAGCACGACGTCGGTCACGCGCTGCGCTTCTTCACGCTGCGCCTTCTCGCCACGAGAGAGCATCGCGGCTGCGGCAATGGCATTGTCGGTGCCCGTCGCCGTCAGGGGCGTCCTGGACATCGTCTGAGTACCAATGACCGGCTCCGACTGCCGGAGCACCGTCACGGTCTCGTCCCACGCCAAGAGCTGGACGAACGGCTCCTGCAGCTCGGCGCGGTCGACGCTGCCGTCCGCCGCGATATAGATCTTGGTGAAGAAGCCCTGGTTGAACATGCGCTTCTCGCGATGGTGGGCGGTCTCATAGAGCCCGTAGCAGGGCGAGGCTGTTGCGCATCACCCGGTCGAGAGTGTCGGACGTGGCCACCCGGCGAAGATCGTCGGCATCGAAGGCGAAGCCGTTGATGACGGCTTGTCGCAGGGCGGGCGCCTGGCTGGCGAGGACGCGGCGCAGCCGTTCATCGGCCCGCTCCTCGTCGTCTTTCCCGAACTGAATGCTAATTATCCGTACTCTGAACGCGAGTTGAGAGAACTATCGCGCCTCCAGGAGCTATATCCTGGCCGTTTCATTGTCAACTATAACTAGTCTGGAAAGGGCCGATGGGCAATGGGTGACGTCACCGCTTACGTGCCAGTACAGCTTACAAGGGCTTTTCGTCAGGCGCAGTCCGATCCGACATTCCAATGCTGGCTGAAGATGCAGGAAGCCGCCATGGATATTGAGTTTCCATACTACGACTTACCCGGACTTCAGGGGCGTATGTTTGAGGCTGACACGCTCCAAGTCGTCGAATCCGCGCTCCTTGATATGTACGCCAATCACCGGGAGGCCTTCAACGAAAGCAACATTCACACCACAATGCGGTACGCCTACTATATTGGCGAGACAATGCGACGGGCGTTCGAGGGGCGATGGGTGGTGCTGCCCGCCAACGACGAGCGGTCTACACCCATGCCCGCGATCGACTATCCATTCCGGGAGGGCTTCACAACGCCTACCGATAGCGTCAAGATCGTAGTGAACCGACGGACGGGTCACGAGTTGATGACCACCTACGGCATTGCTCAGCGCGGGTACAACGCGTGGGTAGACGCCGGACGGCCGGAACGGACGTTCCTGGGCAAGCTCAGGGAAGAGGACCAGTGAGTACACCCCCGATCTCCAGGGCCCAATCCAGCAGCCAGCGTCGAGGCACAACAGCGGGGAACCCGGTCGAGAGCCCGCAGCGGCCTCTTTCCCGCACGACCCGCTACCGCTGAGGTGCAGGGGCGCAGGGCCGATCAAGAACCGGTGTACGAGAGCTCATGAACGCCTAGCTCCACGGCTGAGCTTAGAATGAGCGACGCATGTCGATCAACGACCGGGTCGGTGCGGCGCTGACGGGAGCGGGAGGACCTGGTTACTTTGGTGCTGGCGGTGTTTGTGGCGCGGCACCAGGTTGCGGCATCTTCGTGGTCGGCGGGGGCTCCGCCGTCTAGCGAACAGCAGGAATCCCAGCCGGCGTTCGGCGTCGTGCTATCGAAATCGCAGCTGGCACGTTACGAAACGGGTCAGACGCTCCCGCCTTTGCAATACGCTGCGCACCTAGATCGCTTGTATGAAGGCGAGGGTTGGGTCGAGGTGGCGATACGCAGCTTGTGGCGAGCGCGTTGGGATCCCTGGGCGCTTGATCATGCGGGTCCCAGCAGGTTCCACGCTGCAGTTTGGCTCGCCCAGTACTCAGGGCCGGTATGGATGAAGGTGAAGCCGACGGCGGAGCATATCGACGAAGTGCACCACGTTGACATCGAATGGGGTCCCTGGATACGCAGCGTCGATGCGCCGATACCTGAGAAAGGCCTGCTGTTGTTCACCGGTAAGGCGGCGGACGACGACGGCATTCCGCGGACGTGCAATCTCACGTTCGACAAACGGGTCTTCGTCCTGCACGGCGCGGGTGATGACTTCGGGGGCGAGGCGATCATTGACATGCGCCGAGGGTGGCGAGTCGCACCAGGTGAAACAGGCAGTAGCCGTCTGCCCGGTGCCCTCTAGTCAAGTGCTGTGAGCACGTTCCACGCACACGTCGCTCGAAGCTAGCTGTCATTGCTGCGGCTCAGCAGGCGCTTCGTCTCTGGCGAGAGGTTCGAAAGCCATCCCGTTTCCTCCGCCAAAAGTTGTTCGATTCGTTTCTGACGCGCTGACCAGCACGACGTCGGTCACGCGCTGCGCTTCCTGGCCACAGTCGTTCAACGACTACACCCGGGAGCTGTAGCCGAACCACCGGCGTCGCACGAGCGGCCGCTATTGCCGAGGTGCCGGCGCCCAGCCGAACGGGTTCGACAGGTCATGGAACCGCCCGGCGTTGTCGGAGACCGCATAGACGACGGAATAGCCGGGCCGCCGCGCCGCCAGTATTGCCACCACCAGGGCCGCCAGGTCTCGCCGGTCGCAGAACACCCGCCGCTCGTGCTCGGCGAGCGCCGGGTCGTCCGAGATGGGCGGCCGGTTGTCGGCGGTCACCGCGCCCAGCCGCAGACTCACCGCGCCGTGCGGGAACCTGTCGGCCGACGCCTGCAGCGCCTCCTCCTGCTGGCGCTTCGACCGGCCGTAGCCACTGGCGGCCGCCGTGGCGAACTGCTTGGGCAGCGCACGCAGCGGCGGCCCGCCATAGTGCAGCGTGTCCTCGACGTGAATGCTGCTGGCGTGCAAGAACATCGGGACACCCGCCGTCAGTGCGCCACGCAGCGCCTGCACGAACAGCACGGTGTTGACGGGGTTGCGGTGCGGCGAGGTGAAGTGTTCGGGCTCCGATGGCGGTCCGGTGGCGAACGCCAGGTGCAGCACCGCGTCAGCGCCGACCATCTCGCCCTCGTAGTCGGGCAGGCGGACCGGCACCACGGTCACCTCGGCGGGCAGCGCCGCGCGCAACGCCCGGCCGACGGTCCCGTCGGCGCCGGTAACCGCCAGCCGTGTCACTCGCCCGTGAAGTTCGGCGGACGCTTCTCGAAGGTCGCTTGCACGCCCTCGGTGAGGTCCTTCGACGGCAGGAATGCCGCATTCCAGGCCGCGACGTAGCGCAGGCTCGCCGCCACGCGGTCGGTGCGCTGCTGATCGAGGACGTCCTTGACGCCCCGCACGGTCAGCGGCGGGTTCGCCGCGATCTCGGCGGCCGTCGTGTACGCGGCGTCGAGGCAGGCCTGCTGGTCGGCGAACACGTCGTTCACCAGGCCGATCTTCTCGGCCCGGGCGGCGTCGATGTCCTTGCCGGTCAACGCCAATTCCCGCAGGTGGCCGTCGTGCAGGATGAGCGGCAGCCGCGCGAGGCTGCCCACGTCGGCGACGATCGCGAGCTTCACCTCGCGGACGGAGAATCTCGCGTCGGCGCTGGCGTAGCGGATGTCGACCGCGCTGATCAGATCGACCCCGCCGCCGATGCACCAGCCGGAGACCGCCGCGATGGTCGGTGTCCGGCAGTCGGCGACCGCGCTGATGCTCTTCTGCAGCCGCAGCACCTCGGCATGGAAATTGGTGCGCGGCCGGGCGAGTCCGCCGTCCGCCATGGCCTGCGAGATCGAACCGCCCATCGCCATGAGGTCGAGGCCGTAGCTGAAGTTCCGGCCCGACCCGGTCAGCACGATCGCGCGAATGTCGGGATCGGCGTCCAGCGACTCGAAGACCACCGGCAGCTCCGCCCAGAACGCCGGCCCCATGGCGTTGCCCTTGCCCGGGCCGATCAGCGTGACGGTGGCGACGCGGTCCTTCACCTCGACGGTGACCGCCTCGTAGTGCTCGCTCATGAGCGCAATGTATACGGGCGCGGCCGCGACGCCGACCTCGACGACGTCGGCCCGCAGAACAGCCGAGTCGGCGGATCGTCAGCCGGTGCGGTGGGTACCGTTACGCCCATGGCCGATCTGCGTTCGGGACCCGCGTCTCCGCCCAGCGACGAGCTGCGCAGCGCCGAGGCGACGCTCGCGGTGCTGCAGCAGGCGGTGCACGGCATCGCCGCCGACGACCTGTCGAAGCCGACGCCGTGTAGCGACTACGACGTTGCGGCGCTCACCGACCACCTGCTGCGTTCGCTGACGGCGCTGGGTGGCGCGGCCGGTGCGCAGATCTCCGATCCCGGCCCCGACGAGGCCGTCGACCGCCGGATCATCGCGGCGGCGAGGCCCGCCGTCGACGCCTGGCACCGCCGCGGGCTCGACGGCTCGATCACGATCGGTGGCAACGAGCTGCCCGCCCGCATGGTCGCCGGCATCCTGAGCGTCGAGTTCCTGATCCACGCCTGGGATTACGCGACGGCGGTGGGCCGCCCGCTCGACGTGCCCGATTCGCTCGCGGACTACGTGCTCGACGTGATGCGCCGCACGTTGACCCCGGAGGCCCGTCGCCAGGCCGGGTTCGACGACCCGGTGGAGGTCGCCGACGACGCGCCCGCGCTGCACAAGCTGCTGGCCTTCAGCGGCCGCCGACCGAACTAGACGCGTTCGAGCCAGAAGTAGAGGTAGCGCCCGTCGACCACAGCACCCTTGCCGTTCATGATGCCCATGACGGCGTGGTCGTCGATGCGCTTGAAGTGGTCGTGCACGGGCCGGCCGTCATAGACCATCGTCGCGGTGACCTCGCCGCGGAACTCCTCCATCCAGAGGCTGGCCTCGCCCTTCATCGCCTCGGTGTTGGAGAAGCGGTTGCCGTCGGCGTCCAGGCACACCAGCGGCTTGGCGTCGGTGGCCGACACGAACGTCTTGCCGAACCAGTTGAGCCGGTTCATGAAACCGTTCGCCGGGTGCCCGGTGTGGAATTCGCCGCCCCGCCACTCGCCGATCATGTCGTCGATGGTGACCGGGGTGAGCGTCGACCAGTACTCGTCGAGTTCGGCGTCGGTCAGCTCGTCACGGCCCTTCAGCTCCGTGAAAATCTCCCGGGCGGTGCGGGTGCTGGTCATGCGGATCCTTTCCAGTGGCGGGCGACGTCGAGGAACGCGTCGTTCTCGTGGGGTGCGGCGACGGTGACCCGCACGCCGTCGTCACCGTAGGGGCGGACGATCACGCGGTCGTTCGCCGCGGCGCCCGCGAACTCCCGAGCGCGTCCGGGCAGCGGCAGCCAGACGAAGTTCGCCTGCGAGCGCGGCAGCGGGTAGCCGGCCTCGCGCAGCGCCGCGCTCACGCGGGCGCGCTCGGCGACGACCGCGTCGGTGCGGGCCAACAACTCCTCGGCGGCGTACAGTGAGGCGATCGCCGCCGCCTGCGACACGCTGGTCACCGTGAACGGCACGTACACCTTGCCCAATGCGGTGACGATCTCGGGGTCGGCGACGGCGTACCCCACCCGCAGCCCGGCGAGCCCGTAGGCCTTCGAAAACGTCCGCAGCACGACGACGTTGTCGTGGTCGCGCGCCAGGCCGAGGCTGTCGGGGAGCAAGCCGTCGCGGATGTATTCGACGTAGGCCTCGTCGATCGCGATGACGATGTGCGACGGCACGGCGGCGACGAAGCGGCGCAGCGCATCGGGATCGACGACCGTCGAGGTCGGGTTGTTGGGATTGCAGACGAAGATCAGCCGCGTCCGGTCGGTGACCGCGGCGAGCATCGCGTCGAGGTCGAAGGTGTGGTCGCGCAGCGGCACCTGCACCGGCGTCGCGCCGGCGACCCGCACCTGCAGCGGGTACACCTCGAAGCTGCGCCAGCCGAACACCACCTCGTCGCCCACCGAGGCGGTGATCTGGATGAGCTGCTGGCACAGGCTCACCGAACCGCAGCCCACCGAAATGTGCTCGGGCGTGAATGCGCCGTCGGCCAGGTGCTTGGCCAGGGTCTCCCGCAGCTCCAGACAACCGTTGTCGGGGTAGCGGTTGATGGTCTGCAGCGCGTCGGCGACCGCGGCGCGCACGCTCGGCAGCGGCCCGTGCACCGTCTCGTTGCTGGCGATCTTGATGGCGCCCGGAACGGTCCTGCCCGGCGTGTAGGCCGGAAGATCGGCCAGCTCAGGGCGCAGACGGGCGGTCATTTGGACCAGCATAGTGAGGCTTGTGTACGCTGTGCCCTCGGCGGTAATTCGTCGTTGGAGGCGTGCCAGAGCGGCCGATTGGGACTCACTGCTAATGAGTTGTCCCTTCACGGGGACCGGAGGTTCAAATCCTCTCGCCTCCGCTGCGCTGACATGTCAGCCACACAACTGAACACCAGGCGCCCGTAGCTCAACGGATAGAGCATCTGACTACGGATCAGAAGGTTAGGGGTTCGAATCCCTTCGGGCGCACCCACTGTCGCCGATTTTCAGCCGCGTTGCGCATCGCCGGCGAGCGGCCGCACCAGCGCACAGGCCCGCGCCTCGCCGGCCACGACGAACCAGATCCGCAGCCCGTCGTCGCGCACGGCCGAATGCAACTCGACGGCCTCCTGCGGCTGGATCGGCTGGCGGTACTCCAGCACGGCGCGATACGGCGCGCGCTCGAATTCCGGTGCGCTCGCCAGCACCTCGTGGATGGCGTGCCAGTAGACGGTGTTGTTGACGTGCCGGAAGTGGTCTATGTCGGTGACGCGCAGCGGGAACGGCGTCACGGTGTCGGACTCCACGTGCGTGTCGAGCCACGGCCGCCACTTGAGCCGGTGGTTGTCGGTGGTGGTGGCGAACCGGTCGAAGAAGTCGTCGGAGATGCGCGACGGCGTCTGCGTCTCCTTGTTCATGTTGATCCAGAAGCCCTCGGTCTCGATGCGGCCGCCGTCGTCGCCGTCGAGCCGGACGCGCATGGTGCACCAGCGCGTCGACATGCCCGAGCACCAGCGCTGGAACGAGATGACGGCCGGCCATGCGATCGGCTGGATGACGTCGATGACCGTGCGTTGCACGATCCAGTGCGGGTGGACGTCCGCCATGCCGGCGTCGGTGAGGTTCTCGGCGCCGACCTCCTGGATGTAGCGGGCCACGCCGTCGAGCCGGAGGTGCTGCGACGTGTCCATGTCGTAGGTCGCGACGGGCCAGGAGGTGCGGTAGACGTAGCCGTGGTCTGGCAGTTCGGCCAGGGGCGACGTGAGTTCGGTGCTGGGCGGCACGACGCGCCTCCTGATCGCTGTCCAATGGCGGAACCGACGCTACTGCACGCCGGCAGGGTCGCTCGACGCTGCTCACCGCGCCGGCAGCGACGTGATTCACTGTGGACTCGGTGCAGGCCGGCTGACGATCGGGGAGTACGCGAATGGGCATCTGGCGGGAGGCGTTCCGGCCGCACTGCCACGGGCTCTTCGTCGAGAACGGCACGCTGTTTGCGCAGCGCTACGTCTCCGATCCGCAGTTCCGGTTGCTCGACACCCCCGAGGAGCGCCGCGCGTACCTGGCGCCCATCCCGATACCGCTCGACAACGCCCGGGTGTTCCTGGACATCGGCGTCGGTGAGCCCGGGCAGCCCGAGCTGCCCGCCGACCGCACCCTGCACGTGCCGGCGCACCGTCCACGCAGCCGCGGCCGCAAGCACTACACGATCACGGTGTACGTCGGCGACAGCGACGTCTACGTCGGCTATCCGGCCGGCGGCGGCGAGGCACGCAACATGTTCTGGGCCATCGAGAAACTCGTCAAGGCGCACGGGACCCGGCGTTGAACGCGCGGCCACCTGCCACACTTCGGCCATGACCGTCATCGACCGTTGGATCGCCGTCGCCGAGAGCGGCGACACCGCCGCCATCGCCGACCTGCTCGCCGAGGACGCGGTGTTCTCCTCGCCCGCGGTCTTCACCCCGCAGCGGGGCAAGGCCACAACGCTGGCCTACCTGTCGGCGGCGGCGACGCTGCTCGGCGGCCCGGATTTCCGCTACGTCGAGCAGTGGCGGGGCGAGCGATCGGCGGTGCTGGAGTTCGAGACCGAGGTCGACGGCATCCACGTCAACGGGGTCGACATCATCTCCTGGAACGACGACGGCGAGATCGACGCCTTCAAGGTGATGCTGCGGCCGTTCAAGGCGCTGCAGACGGTCATACCGAAGATGGCGGAGTTGCTGCAGCAGGCCGGGCGCCCCTAGCCCATCTCCGCAACCGTCGTGGCGACGGCGTTGCCGTCGGTGACCGTCGCGGTGATAGCCGCGGTGTCGCCGACCTGCAGCCGGTCCCGGGAACGGGTCTGGGTGGACGTGTCGAGCACGTAGGTGCGGGTGTAGTCGTCCTCGCTCTTCGCGGTGATCGAGGTGTCGGTGACGGCGGTGAGCGTGCCGGTCTGGGTGACCGTCGTGCGGTAGCCGCCATTGCCGTCGGCGACGACGAACTCGCCGTGCAGCGGTGGCTCGCCGCCGCCCGGCCCCATCCCCGGGTCGGGTCCCATGCCGGGGCCGCCGGAACGCATACCCGGACCGCCCTGACCGGCTGCGCCGGGCGGCGCCATGCCCTGGCCGCCGCCCATGCCCGGTTCCATCCCGGCGTGCGTGGCATCGTCGCGGGTTGCGGCGTAGATGACGGCGCCGCCGCCGGCGGCGAGCACCACGGCGATGCCCGCGGCGGCCAGCGTCGTCTTTCGGGACCAGCCGTTGGGCGCGGCGGGCGGCGCGCCCCAGGCCGGCGGGACGTCGTGCGAGGTCGGTGGTGTCGTCGTCATGCACCCACCGTGGCGGTCCGCGATGTGTGTGCGCTGTGACGGCCGTGAGCGCCCCATATGGTCCGCTGTTCACAGCAGACGCACAGCAGCCGCCTAGGACCGGCCCAGCGGCGGCGACATACTCGAGGGATATGAGCACGCAGAGCCCTCGCGCGACGGCGCCCGCGGAGCGGGTGGTGATGCGCCGCGCCGACGGCAAGCCGATCAGCATTTTGGTCGTCGACGACGAAGCGGTGCTGGCGGACATGGTCGCGATGGCGCTGCGCTACGAGGGCTGGAGCATCACAACCGCCGCCGACGGCGCCTCGGCGCTCGCCGCCGCCCGTGACGCCCGGCCCGACGCGGTGGTGCTCGACGTCATGCTGCCGGACATGAGCGGCCTGGAGGTGCTGCAACGCCTGCGCCGCGACCACCCCGCAGTACCGGTGCTGCTGCTCACCGCCAAGGACGCCGTCGAAGACCGCATCGCCGGCCTGACCGCCGGCGGCGACGACTACGTCACCAAGCCGTTCAGCCTCGAAGAGGTGGTGCTGCGGTTGCGGGCACTGCTGCGCCGCACCGGGGTCACCACCTCCGACAGCGGCGCCCGCATCGTGGTGGGCGACCTGGTGCTCGACGAGGACAGCCACGAGGTGACGCGCGGCGGCGAGCCGATCTCCCTGACGTCCACCGAGTTCGAGCTGCTGCGGTTCCTGATGCGCAACCCCAAGCGGGTGCTCAGCAAGGCGCAGATCCTCGACCGCGTCTGGAGCTACGACTTCGGCGGCCGCTCCAACATCGTCGAGCTCTACATCTCCTACCTGCGGAAGAAGATCGACAGCGGCCGGGAGCCGATGATCCACACGCTGCGCGGCGCCGGATATGTCCTCAAGCCGGCTCCTTAGCGGCTGGTCGCTGCGGGCGCGGCTGCTCGCCGGCCAAATCCTGCTGCTGGCGACGGTGTGCGTCGGCATCGCGGCGGCCACCGAACTCGCGCTCTACCAGTACCTCGTTCACCAGCTCGACGAACGACTCGACGAGGTCGGGCGCCGGTCCGCGGTGATGTTCGGCGAGCCGCCGCCCCCGCCACCGCCGTGGCGGGCGGCTCGGCCCTTTCCCCGCCCGGGGCCGGGGCCGGAGTTCCTCGACGCGCCCGCCCAGCCGGTCGGGCTCGTCGCGGCCGTGGTGTCCGACGGAGCGCCGCGGGCCGCGGGCTACCTCAGCCGCACCGGCGAGCGGCAGGCGCTGACCGCCGCCGCCGAGGCGCAGCTCGCCGCCGTCCCGGCCGACCGCAGGCCCGACACCCGCGACATCGACGGGCTCGGTCGCTACCGCGTGGTGGCCGAGCCGACGCCCGCCGGCGACACCGTCGTGGTGGGGTTGCCGCTCGCCGAGGTCGACGACACGCTGCTGCGCGTCCTCGTCATCTTCGGCGTGGTCACCGCGGCGGCGCTGGCGGCGGCCGCCACCGTCGGCGCGGTGATCATCCGCCACGCGCTGACACCGCTGAACCGGGTGGCCGACACCGCGGGCCGCGTCGCCGGGCTGCCGCTCGACCGGGGCGAGGTCGCGTTGCCGGTCCGCGTCGCGGAGGCCGACGCCAACCCCAACACCGAGGTCGGCCGGATGGGGCTGGCGCTCAACCGGATGCTCGACCACATCGCCGCCGCGCTGTCCGCGCGTCAGCAGAGCGAGACCCGCGTGCGGCAGTTCGTCGCCGACGCCAGCCACGAGCTGCGGACGCCGCTCACTGCCATCCGCGGCTACACCGAGCTGGCGCAGCGCGCCGGCGAGGAGCTGCCGCCCGAGGTGGCGCACGCGATCGGCCGTGTCGAGTCGGAGGCCGGGCGGATGACCCACCTCGTCGAGGACCTGCTGCTGCTCGCGCGGCTCGACTCCGGGCGGCCGCTGGAACGTGAGCCGGTCGACCTGTCGCAGCTCGTCGTCGACGCGGTCAGCGACGCCCATGTCGCCGGACCGGACCACGACTGGAACCTCGAGCTACCCGACGATCCCGTAGTCGTCATCGGCGACGCGACGCGGCTGCACCAGGTGATCGGCAACCTGCTGACCAACGCCCGCGTGCACACGCCGCCCGGGACGTCGGTCACGGTGTCACTGAGTGCCGACGCCGCGGCCGCGATTATCGAGGTGGCCGACGACGGCCCCGGCATCCCGGCCGCGCTGCAGCCGCAGGTGTTCGAGCGCTTCGCCCGCGGCGACACGTCGCGCTCCCGCAAGGCGGGCAGTACCGGGCTCGGACTGGCGATCGTCGCGGCGGTGGTCCGCGCCCACGGCGGGCACATCGCACTGCGCAGCACGCCCGGCGAGACGGTGTTCACCGTCCGGCTGCCGCGCACAGCCGCCGCACAGTGACCGCACAGGTGGCGGTCAGCTCCGCACTCGAGCATGGTGGCATGGCTTTCGCGGCGCGACCACCGTCGCGTGCCCATCGGCTGCGCGTGCTGGCGCTGCTCGCGGGCACGGCGGCGCTGTACCTGTGGCGGCTGTCCGACAGCGGCTGGGCGAACGCGTACTACGCGGCGGCCGCGCAGGCCGGGTCGCAGAACCTGACGGCGATGTTCTTCGGCTCCAGCGACGCCGCCAACGCCATCACCGTCGACAAGACACCGGCGGCGCTGTGGGTGATGGACCTGTCCGTGCGGTTGTTCGGCGTCAACTCGTGGGCGGTGCTCGCGCCGCAGGCGGTCGAGGGCGTGGCCGCGGTGGCGCTGCTGTACGCCGCGGTCCGCCGCGTGTCCGGACCCGGCGCCGGACTGCTGGCCGGTGCGATCCTGGCGCTCACCCCGGCTGCGGCGCTGATCTTCCGGTTCGACAACCCCGACGCGCTGCTGGTGTTGCTGCTGGTGAAGGCCGGTTACTGCGTGCTGCGCGCGATCGAACCCGGCAGCGCGGCGTGGTGGCTGCCGCTCGCGGGCGTCGCGCTCGGGTTCGGTTTCCTCGCGAAGATGCTGCAGGCGTTCCTCGTGCTGCCGGTGTTCGGCGCGGTCTACCTGCTGGCGGCGCCCGCGCCGCTGCGGACCAGGCTGTGGCGCTCGGCCGCCGCCGCGGCAGCGCTGATGGTCTCGGCCGGTTGGTATCTCGCGGTCGTGGCGCTGTGGCCGGCCGACGCCCGCCCGTACATCGGTGGTTCGCAACACAATTCGATCCTGGAGCTGACGCTCGGGTACAACGGCGTCGGGCGGCTCACCGGCGCGGAGACCGGTGGTCTGGGCAACCTCAACCACGACGTCGGCTGGGCACGGCTGTTCGGGCCGCAGATGGGCGGCCACATCGCCTGGCTGCTGCCGGCGGCGGCGATCGCCACCGCCGCCGGACTCCTGCTCACCCGCCGGGCCCCGCGCACCGACCGCGTGCGTGCCGCCGTGCTGCTGTGGGGTGGTTGGCTCGCGGTCACCGCGGCGGTGTTCAGCGCCATGAACGGCATCGTGCACCCGTACTACACGGTGGCGCTCGCGCCCGCGGTCGCCGCGTCGACGGCCACCGGCGCGGCGCTGCTGTGGGCCCGCCGCGCCGCGCTGCCAGCGGCCACCGCCCTCGCCGGCATGGCAACGCTGACGGTGACGCTGGGCGTCGTGCTGCTTCACCGCACACCGGCGTGGCTGCCGTGGCTGCCGTGGCTGGTCGCGGTCGTGGGACTGCCGGCGGCGGCTCTGGTGTTCGCCGGCCGCACCCCCGTCGCGGTGACGCGTGCGATCGCGGCGGTGGCCGTCGTCGCGGCGCTGGCACCGACCGCCGCCTACACGGTGGCGACCGCGGCGACCCCGCATCGCGGCGCGGTGCCGGACGTCGGACCGGCTCACGGCCGGCAGGCCGACGGCGGCGGCCCGATGGGAGGCCTGCTCGGTGCCACGACCCCGCCCGCCGCGGTCACGTCGCTGCTCGCCGCCGACGCCGACGCGTACACGTGGACGGCGGCGGTGGTGGGCTCGAACACCGCGGCCGGCTACCAATTGGCCACGGGCACCCCGGTGCTCGCGGTGGGCGGCTTCAACGGCACGGACCCGGCGCCGACGCTCGAGCGGTTCATCGAGCTGGTCGCCCAGCGCCGGATCCACTACTACCTCGGAAGCCCCCTGGTGCACATGGCGTCGCGGGCGCGAGGCGGCAGCGACGCGGCGACCCGCATCGACGCGTGGGTGGCGGCCCACTTCTCGGCGCGCGACGTCGACGGCGTCACGGTCTACGACCTCACCGCCCCGCGATTCACAGCCGGCGCATAGCGCGCGCCCAAGCTCGGCACAACGCCCACACCCACCATCGAGTCATGACCACGACCGCCATCCCCGAGCGCATCGCCTCCCGGCCGCGGACCAACGCCGCCGCCGACGCGGCGGCGCGCGGAGTCCCCGTCCTCGACGTTGTCGTCCCCGTGTTCAACGAGGAAGCGGCACTGGCGGATTCGATCCGCCGGCTGCACCGTCACCTCACCGAGCAGTTCCCGTTCAGCTGGCGCATCACGATCGCCGACAACGCCAGCACCGACGCCACGCCCGCCGTCGCCGCGGCGCTGTCCGGTGAGCTGCCGGGCGTCCGGGCCGTCCGGCTGGAGCGCAAGGGCCGCGGCCATGCGCTGCACGAGGCGTGGACGCACTCCGACGCCGCAATCGTCGCCTACACCGACGTCGACCTGTCCACCGACCTGGCGGCGCTGGCACCGCTGGTGGCGCCGCTGATCTCCGGTCACTCCGACCTCGCGATCGGCACCCGGTTGGGCCACGGCGCCCGGGTGGTCCGCGGCGCCAAACGCGAGGTGATCTCCCGCTGCTACAACCTGATCCTGCGCTCGACGCTGTCGGCCCGCTTCACCGACGCGCAGTGCGGCTTCAAGGCGGTCCGCGCCGACGTCGCCCGGCAGCTGCTCCCGCACGTCCGCGACACCGGCTGGTTCTTCGACACCGAACTGCTGGTGCTCGCCGAACGAAGCGGGCTGCGCATCCACGAGGTGCCCGTCGACTGGGTCGACGACCCGAACAGCAAGGTCGACATCGTCGCCACCGCGCTCGCCGACCTGCGGGGCGTCGCCCGGCTGGCGAAGGGCTTCGCGACCGGCGAGATCCCGGTGGCGACCATCGCCGCGCAGTTGCGTCCCGCGACGGCGACCACGGCGCCGTCGTCGCTGCTGCGGCAGGCCGTGCGGTTCGCCGGTATCGGCGTGCTCTCGACGCTCGCCTACCTGCTGCTGTTCGTGGCGCTGCGCGGCGGGCTGGGGGCCCAGGGCGCCAACCTGGTGGCGCTGCTGCTGACGGCCGTCGCGAACACCGCGGCCAATCGGCGGTTCACCTTCGGCATCCGCGGCCGGGCCGGCGCCGGCCGCCACCAGTTCGAGGGCATCGTCGTCTTCGCGATCGGACTCGCCCTGACCAGCGGCGCGCTCGCCGCACTGCATGCGCTCGCCGAACCGCAGCGGTGGCTGGAGCTCGTCGTCCTGGTCGCGGCCAATCTGCTCGCCACCGCCGTCCGTTTCGTCCTGCTGCGCGGCTGGGTGTTCCATCCCCGCCGCCGGCACAACACCCTGGAGGTCACCCGATGACGGTCATCGACCGCGTCCGTCCCGACGCCGGACCCGGCGACGCCGACGGCCCGCCCACGCCGGCCCGCTGGCTCCGGCCCGCCTACTGGGCGCTGCTCGCCGGAACCGCCGTGCTGTACCTGTGGGGCCTCGGCGCGTCGAAGTGGGGCAACGAGTTCTACGCCGCAGCGGTGCAGGCGGGCACCCAGAACTGGACCGCGCTGCTGTTCGGCTCACTCGATCCCGGCAACACCGTCACCGTCGACAAGCCGCCCGCGGCGCTGTGGGTGATGGGCCTGTCCGGCCGGCTGTTCGGCTTCAACACCTGGTCCATGCTGGTGCCGCAGGCACTCATGGGCGTCGCGGCGGTGGCACTGCTGTACGCCGCGGTCAACCGGGTCAGTGGTCCGGTCGCTGGCCTGCTCGCCGGGTCGGCGCTCGCGCTGACGCCGGTGGCGGCGTTGATGTTTCGGTACAACAACCCCGACGCGCTGCTGGTGCTGCTGCTGGTCGCCGCCGCCTACTGCACGGTGCGCGCCGTCGAGGGATCGACGACCCGCTGGATGGTGATCGCGGGCACGGCGATCGGGTTCGCGTTCCTCACCAAGATGCTGCAGGCGTTCCTCACGGTGCCGGCGCTCGCGCTGGTGGTGCTGGTCGCGGCGCCGGGCGGCTGGTGGCGACGGGTCGGCAGCCTGGCGGCCGGCGCGGTCGCGATGATCGTGTCCGGCGGTTGGTTCGTGGCGCTGGTGAGCCTGTGGCCCGCTGCGTCGCGGCCCTACATCGGCGGGTCGACGGACAACAGCCTGCTGGAGTTGGCGCTCGGCTACAACGGCCTGGGCCGCGTGTTCGGCGGTGACGGCAACCCGACCTCGCGCGATCCGATGGGTGGCCCGCCGGAGGGGATGCCCGGTGGCCCGCCGGAGGGGATGCCCGGCGGTGAAATGCCCGGCGGCGGTTCGATGTTCGGCGGCCACGCCGGCATCACCCGCATGTTCGGCGAGTCGATGGGCACCGAGATCTCGTGGCTGCTGCCCGCGGCGCTCATCGGGCTGATCGCCGGCGTGTGGTTCACGCGGCGGGCGCCCCGCACCGATCGGACCCGGGCGGCGCTGCTGCTGTGGGGCGGTTGGCTGCTGGTCACCGCCCTGGTGTTCAGCTTCATGAAGGGCATCATGCACCCCTACTACACGGTGGCACTCGCGCCCGCCGTGGCTGCCGTCGTCGCCCTCACGGCCGTGGAATGCTGGCGTGGCAGAGCACGATTCGCGTCGCGGCTGATCGCTGCGGTGATGCTGGCCGCCACCGGCGCGTGGAATTTCGTGCTGTTGGACCGCACGCCGGAGTGGCAGCCGTGGCTGCGGTGGGTGGTGCTCGTCGCGGCGATCCTGCTCGCCGCCGTGATCGCGGTCGGCGGTCACCGGTTGGGCCGCTACACCGCCGCACTGGCGGTTGCGGGCGTCCTCGTCGGGCTCGCGGGCACCGCGGCGTACACCGTCGAGACCGTCGCCCAGCCCCACGGCGGTGGCATTCCCACCTCCGGTCCGGCCCGCGCCGACGGCATGAGGTTCCCCGGCGGTCCGGGCGGGCCCGGCGGCGGCCGATTCGGCGGCGAAGCGGACAACGCCGCGCTGCAGGACCTGCTGACGGGCACCGGAAACCGGTGGGCCGCCGCGACGGTCGGCTCGCACCTGGCCGGCAGCCTGCAGCTGAGCACCGGCAAGCCGGTGATGGCGATCGGCGGGTTCAACGGCGGCGACCCGGCTCCGACGCTCGAGCAGTTCCAGCGCTACGTCGCCGACGGCGACATCGGCTACTTCCTCGTCGGTCAAGGGCCGGGCGGCGGCGGGCCCGGCGGCCAGCGCGGCACCGGCAGCGCCATCACCGCATGGGTGGCCGAGCACTTCACGCCGCACCAGGTGGGCAACACGACGGTGTACGACCTGCGCAATGCCGCCCGCTGACCGTGGCGCGGCGGCGGTGAGTCCCACACCACGGCGGTGAGTCCCACACCACGGCGTTGAGTCCCACACCACGGCGCGAATTCGACCGAGATCTCGCCCTGGCGTGAGGATGAACGCCCGCAGGTGGAGATCATCGCCCGCAGGTGGAGATCAACGCCGGGAACGCAGCCTCAGCTGACGTCGATGACGACTTTCCCCAACGCTTTGCGATCGGCGACGTGGCGCAGCGCCGCCGGCGCCTCGGCCAACGGGAAGCGCGCGCCCACACAGGGGCGGATGGCGCCCGCGGCGAACATCGCTGACAGCTCGGCGATGTCGCGGGCGGCGTCGTCGGCGTAATCGGTGGTGAACGAGCGGATCTCCATGCCGCGCACCGTGATCGCCTTGAGCAGCACCAGGTTCAGCGGAATCGACGGGATGACGCCCGACGCGTAGCCGAGCGTGACGAAGATGCCGCCGCGGCGGATGGCGCGCAGCGCGGGCTCGGCGTACGGCCCGCCGACGGGGTCCAGCACCGCGTGCGCGCCGCCGTCGGTGAGCTCCTTGATGCGGTCGCGCAGCTGCTCCCGCGCGTAGTCGACGACGGCGGCAGCCCCGCGCCCGCGGCACAGCTCCAGCTTCTCCGGCGACGACGCGGCGGCGATGACGCGGGCACCCATGCCGACCGCCAGGTCGACGGCGGCCAGGCCCACCCCGCCGGCGGCGCCGAGCACCACCACCGAGTCACCGGCCTGCACACCGGCCACCGAGCGCAGCGCGTGATACGCCGTCCGGTAAGTCACGCCGAAGGCGGCCGCTTCCGCATCGTCGACCCCGTCGGGGATGGGCGTGCAGGCCGCAGCATCGACGACGGCGTACTCGGCGAACGCGCCGACGAACGTCGAGCCGATCACCCGGGTGCCCGGCGCCAGGTTCACCCCGTCGCCCACGGCGGCGACGACGCCGGCGAACTCGCTGCCGGGCGTCAACGGCACCGGGACCTGCACCTGGTACTTGCCCTGGATGAACAGCACGTCGGTGAAGTTCACGGCTGCGGCCCGCACCTGAACCAGCACCTGCCCCGCACCCGGCGCCGGCTGCGGGACGTCCATCACGACGAGATCTTCGGGCGGCCCGTAAGCCTGGCAGACGACGGCGCGCATCAGCGGGGCACCACCGGGATCCGGCCCGCGAACTGCGGGTACTTCGCCTCGGCGGCGGCGATGCGCTTCTCGAGGAATTCGCTCGGCCACTCCGGGTCCTCGGCCGCATACGACTTCAGCAGCAGTTTCGCGAGGTTCACCTTGTGCGCCTCCGTCGGCCCGTCGGCCAGCCCGAGCACGACGCCACCGAGCAGCATGTTCGCCAACGGTAGCTGGTCGCTCACGCCCATCGCGCCGTGCACCTGGATGGCCCGCAGCGCAATCGACTGCAGCACCGTGGCCGACAGGATCTTGCAGGCGCCGATCGCCGCGCGGGCCGCCCGCTCGCCGCCGGTGTCGATGAGCCACGCCGCGTGCAGCACCGCCAGCCGGAAGGGCATCAGCTCGGTGTAGGAGTCGGCGATGTGCTGCTGCACCAGCTGCTTGTCCGCGAGTGGACTGCCTTGTGTGAAGCGGCTTTTCGCGCGCACCGCCATCATGTCGATCGCCTTTTGCGCCAGGCCGATGGTGCGCATCGCGTGGTGCAGCCGCCCGCCCGCCAGCCGCGATTGCGCGACGTGGAAGCCTTGGCCGGGCTCACCCAGCAGCGCATCGGCGGGCACCCGCACGTCGTCGTAGCGGACCAGCGAGTGACCGGGGTCGTGCGGGTCGGCGCCGAACAGCTGGTGCGTCGCCTCGATGACGAGGCCGGGCGTACCGGCCGGCACCAGGAACGTCGACGCCCCTTGGTGGATGGGCACGTCCGGGTCGGTGACGGCGACGACGATGAAGAAGGACGCCACGGATGCGTTGGACGAGAAGTACTTTCGGCCGCTGATCACCCAATCGTCGCCGTCGCGGACCGCGCGGGTGGTGAATACCCGCGGATCGGCGCCGCCCTGCGGCTCGGTCATGGAGAAGCAGGAGAAGATCTCGCCGCCGAGCAGTCCGGCGAGGTAACGCTCCTTCTGCGCGTCGGTGCCGAAGCGCGCGAGGATCTCGGCGTTGCCGGTGTCGGGTGCCTGGGTGCCGAAGACGATGGGCGCCCAGCCGCTGCGGCCCAGTATCTCGTTGATCAGCGTCAGCTTGACCGCGCCGAAGCCCTGGCCGCCCAATTCCGGGCCGAGGTGCGGCGCCCACAGCCCCCGATCGCGGACCTGCTGCTTGAGCGGGTCGACGATCGCCCGGCGTTCGTCGTCGAGCGGCAGGAACGCGCAGCCTGGGAACAGCACGTCGAGCGGCTCGACCTCGTCGCGGACGAAGTCGCGAATCCAGGCAAGGACCGCCTCGAACTCCGGTTCGGTGGAGAAGTCCCACGCCATCAGCTTGCCTTCCTCATACGGTGCCGCCGTCGGCCCGCACGATCGACCCGGTGGTGAAGCTCGACGCGTCCGACATGAGAAACAACGCGGCGCCGACGATTTCGGACGGGTTGCCGGCCCGTTGCAGGGCGGCGCCGGCGAACGGGTTCTGGACGCCATCGACGTTCCACGCCTTGCTGATGTCGGTGAGGAACGGTCCGGGCATCAGGGTGTTGACGCGCACGGCGGGCCCGAACGCCATGGCGAGCGCCTCGGTCATGGTGTTCAGGCCGGCCTTCGACGCGGCGTACGGGATGAACGTCGGGTGCGGTTTGAGCGAGCCGTGGGTGCTGACGTTGACGATGACGCCGCGCCCGGCGGCGACCATGCGCTCACCGATGAGCGCCGACAGCCGAAAGGGGCCCTTGAGGTTCAGGTTCACCACGGCGTCGAACATCTTCTCGGTGACGTCGGTCTGCTTGTCGTACACCGGCGACATGCCGGCGTTGTTGACCAGCACGTCGACCTTGCCGAAGCGGTCGTAGACGGCGTCCACGAGGCCGTCGAGCTCGTTCCACCGGCCGACGTGCACCGCGTAGGGCATCGATACCCGGCCGGTCTCGGCCTCGATCTGCGCCGCGGTCGTCGCACAGTTGTCGTACTTGCGGCTGGCGATCACGGTCTCGGCACCGCAGCGGGCCGCGGCCAACGCCATCTCCCGGCCCAGCCCCCGGCTGCCACCGGTGACCAGGACGACGCGGTCGGTGAGGTCGAAAAGCCGTTCCACCCAGGCCATCTCAGCGGGGCCCGTGCGGCAGTGAGCGTGCGAGCTCCGCTGCCGTGGCGATCAGGTCGGGGATCATCGGCCCCATCGCCGCGGCGATGGGGGAATCGCTCCAGCCGCTGCGGACCGCGGCGGCGTACGTCTTCTCGAGCACGATTCCGAGCTTCCAGTTGGCGAGCACCAGGTAGTAGTCGATGCTCGCGGTGGACAGGCCGCTGACGGTCTCATAGTGCTCGAGCAGTTCGGTGCGGGTGGGCATACCGGTGAGATCGGCGTAATAGCCCTCGGTCCGCGGGAATTCGCCGTCGTAGCCCAGCAGCGCCCACGCCAGGTCGAGCAGCGGATCGCCGACGGTGGTCATCTCCCAGTCGATGATCGCGACCAGCCGCGCGGGCGTGCCGTGCGCATACATGACGTTCGCGAACTGGTAGTCGCCGTGCATGATGCCGGGCCGGTAGTGCGTGGGCCGATGCTTCTGCAACCAGTCGGCGGCGACGTCGAGCCCGGGAAGCTCGCGCACCTGATAGGCCTGCAGGAAGCTCAGCCAGCGGTCGACCTGGCGGTCGTGGAAGCCCTCGGGGCGGCCGAAACCCTCGAGTCCCTGCGCCCGCCAGTCCACCCGGCCGAGCCTCGCGGCGCCCTCGACGAGCTGGAACGCGAGCCCGCGGCGCGCGTCGAGGTCGGTGTCGAACGGCGGCGGCCACCGGTCGCCCGTGGAGTTCCAGCCGTCGACGGCCGCCATGACGTACATCGGCTGGCCCAGCACATCGCCGGTCTCGTCGGCGGCGATCAATTCCGCATGCGGGACGTCGGTGCCCTTGAGTGCGCTGACCAGCCGGATCTCCCGCCGCAGCCCGTCGAGCCGCGCGGCATCGGCGCGCGGACCGGGCATGCGGATCACCATCCGAGCGCCCCCTCGCGTGACGAGGAACAAGGTGTTCTGCGAGCCGCCGGTGAGTGGACTCAAGACGGGCTGCTCGCCGTCGCCGGGCGCGCCCTGGGCGTCCAGCCAACGACCGAGCGCGGCCGTGTCGATCGCGGTACTCACAGAACAAGATTCTGCCATATCAGAACGCCGTTTTCGGCGCTTTGCACCCGGGGGCCGAAATTGCCGAAACGTGCGCCACTGCGACGTGGTCCGGCGTGTCCCGTGCGTGAGTTGAGTGTCGCGGGCCACTGCCCCCCCGAACGGGCCGGTCAATAAATAA
Source organism: Mycobacterium sp. MYCO198283 (assembly GCF_021213805.1). GTDB lineage: Bacteria > Actinomycetota > Actinomycetes > Mycobacteriales > Mycobacteriaceae > Mycobacterium. Next base: position 148,062 of record NZ_JAJQJI010000005.1, on the reverse strand, counting down.
AGCGCTTGATTTAACGATCGCCACGCGGTCTACTGGCCAGGTGACCGCAGCCCGGGTGTTGAGCACCGGCCGCTCCGAAGCCACGCGTGAAGCGCTCCTCCAAGCGGCCGAACGGCTGTTCGCCGAGCGCGGCATGTACGCGGTGTCGAACCGGCAGATCAGCGAGGCCGCCGGGCAGGGCAACAACGCCGCCGCCTGCTATCACTTCGGCACCCGCACCGACTTGCTGCGCGCCATCGAGAGCAAGCACCGCGCACCGATCGACGCGCTCCGCGCACAGCGCATGGCCGACATCGAGGGCTCGACGCAGCTGCGCGACTGGGTCGGCGTGCTGGTGCGGCCGCTCACCGACCACCTCGCGGAGCTGGGCACGCCGTCCTGGTACGCCCGTTTCGCGGCGCAGGCCATGGCCGATCCGGCGTACCGGCAGGTCGTCACCCAGGACGCGTTGAGTTCGCCGCTGCTCGTACAAGCCGTCGACGGCATCACCCGCTGCCTGCCCGAACTGCCGCGACGCGTCCGCTCCGAGCGCGCCGTCATGGCGCGCAACCTGCTGATGCACACCTGCGCCGAGTACGAGGAACAGCTGTCCCGCCAGGGGTCGCCGAGTCGGTGGGCGCAAGCCGCCGAGGGGCTGACCGACGCGATCGTCGGGCTCTGGCAAGCGCCCGTCCACGCCCCCGACCAAGGAGCCTCATGACCGACACCGTGCTCGACTTTCCGCTGAGCCGCGCGCCGGGGTGCCCGCTCGCCCCGCCGCCGGAGTCGCGCGCCCTCAACGAGCACCGGCAGCTGACGAAGGTGCGCATCTGGGACGGCAGCACCCCGTGGCTCATCCACGGGTACGAGGCGATCCGCGCCGTCTTCGGCGACAGCCGGGCCAGCGTGGACGACCGGCTGCCCGGCTATCCGCACTGGAACGAGGGCATGCAGGCCACGGTGCACAAGCGGCCGCGTTCGGTGTTCACCTCCGACGCCGAGGAGCACACCCGCTACCGCCGGATGCTGTCGCGGCCGTTCACCTACAAGCGGGTCGAGGCGCTGCGACCGGCGGTCCAGCAGATCACCGACGAGCAGATCGACGCCATCCTCGCCGGCCCGAAGCCGGCCGACCTCGTCGAAGGGCTCGCGCTGTCGGTTCCGTCGCTGGTGATCAGCCGGATGCTCGGGGTGCCGTACGAGGATGCCGAGTTCTTCCAGACCGAGGCCAACCGCGGCATGAACCGCTTTGCGAGCGCCGAGGACGCGGCCAAGGGCGCCGGGGCGCTGTTCAAGTACCTCATCAAGCTGATCGAAGCGAAGCAGGACGACCCCGCCGAGGACCTGGTGTCCGACCTGGCCGAGCGCGTCAAGGCGGGGGAGATCTCGGTGCGCGAGGCAGCGCAGCTCGCGACGGGCGTGCTGATCGCCGGCCATGAGACCACCGCCGGGCAGATCGCCGTCAGTATCGTTGCGCTGCTGCAGAATCCGGACCAGCTGGCGCTGCTGCGCGACACCGACGACCCGAAGGCCATCGCGACCGCCGTCGAGGAGCTGATGCGGTTCTGCAGCATCATCCAGACCGGCCAGCGCCGCATCGCCACCGCGGACATCGAGGTGGGCGGCGAGGTGATCCGCGCCGGTGAGGGCATCATCCTCGACGTCGCGCCCGCGAACTGGGATCCGCGCCAGTTCCCCGAGCCCGACCGGTTGGACCTGCAGCGCCAGGACGGCCCGCATGTCGGCTTCGGGTACGGCCGCCACCTGTGTGTCGGCCAGCAGTTGGCGCGCATGGAGCTGCAGATCGTGCTGCCGACGCTGTTCCGACGCATCCCGACCCTGACGCTCGCCGTCGACGTCGACGACCTGCCGTTCAAGCACGACGCGTTGGCCTACGGACTCTACGAGCTGCCCGTCACGTGGTGACCGGTCACCAGCCGATGCCCGACCTCACCGGTCGGCTCGCGGTCGTGACCGGCGCCAACAGCGGGCTCGGGCTGGGGCTGGCGCGTCGGCTGGCCGCCGCGGGCGCCGAGGTGGTGATGGCGGTCCGCAGCCCGGAGAAGGGAGAGGCGGCGGCCGCGGAGATCCGCCGCGACGTCACCGCCGCGAAGCTGACGGTCACGCGCCTGGACCTGGGCTCGCTGTCGGCGGTCGCCGCGGCCGCCGACGAACTCCTTTCCGGCGGCCGCCCGATCGACATCCTGATCAACAACGCCGGTGTCATGACGCCGCCGGACCTGCAGCGCACCGCCGACGGCTTCGAATTGCAGTTCGGCACCAACCATCTCGGCCACTTCGCGCTGACGGGCCGGTTGCTGCCGCTGCTGGCGGGCGGGCGGGTGGTCAGCGTCAGCAGCATCGCCGCCACCCAGCGCGGGCTGTCGTTCGACGACGTGAACGCCGAGCGCGGCTATCGGCCCATGCGCGCCTACGGGGTGTCGAAGGTCGCGCAGCTGCTCTTTGCGTTCGAGCTCGACGCCCGCAGCCGCGCCCAGGGCTGGAACGTGCTGTCCAACGCCGCGCATCCGGGCCTGACCAAGACGAACCTGCTCTCCGGCGCGTCCTTCGGCCGCGAGAAGCCCACGCTGTCAGCACGTTTCACGCAGCTCACCTGGCGGCTGCTGCCGTTCCTGTGGCTCGACGTCGACGAAGGCATCGAGCCGACCCTGCACGCCGCCACCTCGCCTGACGCCGCGGGCGGCGCGTACTACGGGCCGCGCGGACGCTACGAAACCGGCGGCGGCGTCGGTCCGGCAAAGGTTCCGCCGCTGGCCCACGACGAGCAGCAGCGCCGCCAGCTGTGGGAGCTCTCCGAACGGCTGACCGGCGTGTCCTTCGGATAACCCCCGTCACCAGGTCTGCTCGCCGGCCCGCACCAGGATGTGGTTGACGGCCACGCGCCGGTCGCGGGTGACCATGTACCCCACCGCGTCGGCGACGTCGGCGGGCCGCAGCTTTTCCATGTCGGCAGTGGTGCGCGCGAACGCGTCCTGGAAGCGTTGCGGCAGATGCGAGTTGATCTCCGTGTCCACGGTGCCCGGGCTGACGACGCCGACCCGGACCCGCCGGCCGACCAGCTCCTGCCGCAGCCCTTCGCTGAACGCGTTGACGCCGAACTTCGTCAGCGAGTAGACCGCGGTGCCGCCGCGGGCAACCCAGCCGCCCGTCGAGCCGATCGTCACCAGGTCTGCCACCCCGCGCGGTGACGACGTGGCCGCGTCGATCAGGTGCGGCAGCGCCGCCCGCGTCACGTAGAGCACGCCGCGGACGTTCACCTCGAGTAGCCTGTCCCAGTCGTCGAGCGAGGCCTCGGCGGCCGGACCCATGATGAGCTGCCCGGCGTTGTTCACCACGGTGTCCAGCCGCCCGAACCCGTCGATGACCGCGGCGATCGCGTCCCGCACCGCGTCCCGCGACGTGACGTCGGCGGGCACCGCCAGCGCCGACCCGCCGGCGTCGCGGATCGCCGACACCAGCTCCTCGAGCCGGGCGCCCCGCCGCGCGAGCAGCGCCACCGCCGCGCCGTGTGTCGCCAGCTCGGCAGCGGTGGCGGCGCCGATCCCGCTGCTGGCGCCCGTCACCAGCGCGACGGTGCCCGTCAGTGCGCCCGTCACCGCGCCCCCAGCAGGCTCTGCACATACGCGTCGTGCTCACCGAGCAGTGGCGCTCCCCGCTCGATGCGGGCGGGCTGGCGCAGCAGCCGCCACGGCGCACCGAGCACCGGGCGCTGGCCTTCGCGATGGTCGGAGACGAAGCAGTACATGTCGCGCTCCCACAGCACCGGGTCGGCGATGACGTCGGCGGCGGTCGCGCTGCGGTTGGCGGCCACGCCGACAGCCTGCAGCCGCCGGGCCAGCTCGTCGGCGTCCCAGTCCGCCGTCACCGGCGCCAGCGCGGCGTCGAGTGCGTCGACGTGCTTCTGACGCCCGGCGGCGTCGGCGAAGCGTGGATCGGCCGCCAGTCCGAGCACGGTGCGCACCCGCGACCACTCGTCGTCGGCCGCCACCGCCAGCGCCAGCCAGCCGCCGTCGCGGCACGGATAGCAGCCGTGCGGGCTGAGGTCGGCGTGCCGATTGCCGTCCGGGCCGAACGGTTCTCCGGCCAGCAGGCTGTCGCCGATCATGCTGGACAGCGTCTCGACCGCCGAGACGTCCACGAACTGCCCTTCGCCGGTGAGTTCGCGGTGCAGCAGCGCGGCGACCGTGGCGTAGGCGGTCGCGGCGCCCACCGTGGAGTCGCCGTAGCGCATGCTCGCCCCGAGCGGCGGTCCGCCGGGCATTCCGACCAGCGCCGACATGCCGGCCAGCGCGGCGAAGCAGGGCGCGTAACCGGTCTGGTAGCCGAGCGGACCGTCGTTGCCCCACATCTTGATCGACACCGAGATGACGTCGTCCTTGAGCGCCCGCAGGTCCTCGTAGCCCAGGCCCTGCCGTTCCATCGCGCCGGGCCGCAGGTTGTTGACGACGACGTCGCTGGCCGCGATCAGGTCGCGCAGCCGCGCCATATCGCCGGGCGACTTGATGTCGAGGTCGACGCTGAGGATTTCCGGGTTGATGGACAGGAAATACGGCGCGTGGTCGATGTCGGTGCCGCCGTAGGCGCGCATCTCGTCGGGATGGTCGGCGCTCTCGACCTTGATGACCTCGGCACCGAGGAACGCCAGCAGCTTGCCCGCATAGGGGCCGGCCCACACCTTGGTGAGCTCGACGACGCGGACGCCCTGCAGCGGCCCGCCGCGTGGCGCCGGCGTCGGCTTGAGCTGCGGTGCGAGCACGGTCGGGCGCCGACGCGGCGCAAACCCGCACGTGTGCGCCCCGAGTTCGGGTGCGAGGGAATGCAGCTGCGCAGGCGACGCGCTCAGCCGGTACGGCACCGTGGGATAGGCCACCTGACCGAGCGCGGGATGGTCCACGGTGGCGAAGAACCCGCGATGCCGGTATTGCGGCGACGCCAGCAGGTCGGCGACGCCGTTGACCGGCACCAGCGGCACGCCGAGCTGCTGGGCGCGCACCGAGGTCGGCGCCTTGTCCCGCTGCGCCATCCATGCGGCGAACCCGCGCCGGAAGCGTGCCACTCCGTCCGGGGTGACGCCGAACTCCAGCCAGTCGTCGTCGTAGTCGTCGAGCCACGCCGGGTCGCCCAGCAGCCGCTTGAGCGCGCACCAGTGGCGGCCGTTCGTCAGGTACAGGTAGACGAAGCCGTCGCGGCTCGCGAAGAACGACGCCGGCCCCTGCTGGTCGAAATCCTCACGGGTGCCGTCCGGTTCGACCTCCCCGGTGATGAAGCGGCCGAGGATGCAATCGGCCCGGGACACCAGCACTGCCTGCGCCGACAGGTCGACGAATTCGCCGCGGCCGGTGTGCAGCCGCCCGAACAGGCACGCAGCCACCGTCAGGGCGGCGTCGAGGCCGGCCTCGTAGTCGGCGAGGAAACGGCCCGGCCCCTTGAGCGGCGGCACCGCCGGATCGGCATGGCTCGGCGTGTGATATCCCCAGCCGCTGCTGTGAAAGACGTTGAGGCTGTGCGCCGTTCGCCGGTCCGCCGCGCCGTGGGGGGTGATGGAGCACACCACCAGGTCCGGGTGACGCGACGCGGCGTCGGCCGCGCTCAGCCCGACGCGGGCGAGCCAATCGCCGAGGTGGTCGTCGACCACCGCGTCGGCATCGGCGATCAGGCGGTGCAGGGCGTCGGGGTCGGCGGCGACGTCGAGCGCCACCGAACGCTTGTTGGTGTTGCAGAACTCGAAGACCGCGGCCGGATGGAGCGCCCGCGTCGGGGTTCCCGCGCCCGGCCGCTCCACCTTGACGACGTCCGCACCGAAGTCGGCGAGCAGCTTCCCGCAGTATTCGCCTGCCACGGTCTCGGCGAGCTCGACCACGCGAAACCCGGTGAGCGCGGACATGTCTCAGGGCTTGGCGCGCCCGCCGCGGCTCAGCCGCCATTCCGGCGGGAAGTTCATGTCGTTGTCCTTCACCACGTTGTTGAGGCCCTTCTCGAACGTGCCGCCGGTGAGGTCAACCTCGTTGTCGCGGTCGTTGGTGATCATCGGCAGCATGCCCTCGACCATGCCGGTCAGCAGGCTGCCCATGTACTCGCCCTTGTGCTGCTTGTAGATCTCCAGGAAGGTCTTCTGCACGGCGACGGTGTCGGTCGGACGCGACTTCGAGCACGCCATCGCGTATTTCATGGTCTCGGCCTCGAGGTCTTCCCGCGGCACCACGCTGTTGACGAACCCGCAGTCGTACATCTCCTTGGCGCTGAACGGCCGCCCGGTGAACAGCATCTCGGAGAACTTGCGCAGCCCCATGGTCTCGGCCCACCACCACAGCCGCGGACCCCAGCCGACGTAGCGGAACGCCGGATGGCCGAACAGCGCGTCGTCGGAGGACACCACCAGGTCGGCGTCACCGGCCTGGTAGAAGTGCCAGCCGTAGCAGTAGCCCTTGGCCTCGATGATGCTCACCTTGCGGAGCTCCTGCAGCGGGCGGTTGCCGGCGGGCGCCTTGGCGTAGAAGTCGGTGACGGTGGACAGGTAGCGGTAGGAGCCCCCGTCGGGGTACTTGACGTCGTCGTCGTTGATCGCGACTTCGTGGTGCAGCGGCATCCCGGGGTTCTCGATCATCCCGCGCTGCTCCGGCAGGTCGCCGCCGCTGCCGAAATCCTGTCCCTCGCCGCGGATCACGACCACTTTGACGTCGTCGTCCACGTTGCACTTGTGGATGATGTCGGCGTAGAGCTGGCGCATGCCCAGCGTGGCGGAGTTCTGCGCGTCGGGCCGGTCGAAGGTGATGGTGGCGATGCGGTTCTTACGGTCCTTCTCGAAGCGGATGTACTGCGCCGCTTCCTTCTTCAGTTCGACGTAGTCGTATTCGGGCATGGTGCGTCTCCGTTCTCTGGCTGGTGATCCTGGGGTGGGCGTCCCGCCGCTCAGACGATCGCCGGCATCGACTCCCAGCCGCGCACGGTCGACGTCGGGCTCAGCTCGGCGGCGGCGAGGTCGACGTCCCACTCGGGGAAGCGGTCGAGGATCTCGTCGAGCGCGACGCGGGCCTCCAGCCGTGCCAGCGCGTTGCCGAGGCAGAAGTGCGTGCCGACGCCGAACGACAGGTGTTGCCGCAGCTCACGGTGCACGTCGAAGACGTCGCCGTCGGGTGGGAAGCGGCGGTGGTCGCGATTGCCGGCGCCCATCAGCAGCATCATGGCGCTGCCCGCCGGCACGGTCTGGCCGTAGTACGCGACGTCGCGGGTGACGTAGCGGCTGACGTGCGGGGCGGGCGGCTCGAAGCGCAGCAGCTCCTCGACGCACGCCGGCAGCAGCGTGCGGTTGGCCACGAGGTCGCGGCGCTGGTCGGGATGCTCGGCCAGCACCTTGCCGGCCCAGCCGATGAGCCGGGTCGTGGTCTCACTGCCCGCCGTCGCGATCACGGTCAGGTACAGCAGCAGCTCGTCGCGGGTCAGCTGCCGCCGGGCGCCGGTCTCGTCGGCGAACTCGGCGTGCAGCAGCTCGGTCATGATGTCGTCGGACGGGTGCTTCGCGCGCCAGTCGATGTACTCGCCGAACACCTCGCCGGTGGCCATCGGGCCGCCCGCGTTGTCGGTCATCTTGCCGCCGCGTTCGGTCCGCAGCGGCGCATCGCCGTGGGCGACGACGTGTTCCTGGTCTTCCTCGGGGATGCCGAGCAGCATGCCGATGACGCGCATCGGCATCTGGGCGCCGAAGTCCTTGACGAAGTCGAACCGCCCGGTGCCGACCAGCGGATCCAGGCAGCGCGCGCTGAACTCGCGGATCTTGGGCTCCAGCGCGGCGATCTTGCGGGGCGTGAAGATGCGGGACAGCAACTTGCGGTGGATGTTGTGGATGGGCGGGTCTTCGAAGATCAGCGTCCCCGGCGGGATCTCCATGCCCGACTTGATGATCTCGAGGATGCCGCCGCGCGCCGAGCTGAAGGTCTCGTGGTCGCACAGCGCGTTGTCGACGTCGCTGTACCGGCTGAGCGCGTAGAAGTCGTGCTGGGCGTTGTAGTACAGCGGCGCCTCCTCGCGCAGCCGCGCGAAGGTGGGATACGGATCGGCGTTGATGTCGACGTCATAGGGATCGAAGTACACGTCGCTGTGGGTGCTGACCGTCACGAGAACCGCCCTTTCACTGGTCTCGCCGTCAGTGTGGCAGCGGCGCAGCGCGGCCGGGCGGTTTAGATGATGCGCTTAAACGCCTGCACGAGGGTGCCGAACTGCACCGCCTCCTAGGGTGGCTGCCATGCAGCTGCTGTTGATCCGCCACGCGCTGCCGCTGCGCAGCGAGCCGGGTCGGGGCTCGGATCCCGCACTCGCCGACGACGGTGTGGCCCAAGCGCATCGCCTGCCCGACGCACTGCGGCGCTATCCGCTCGCGCGCATCGTCAGCAGCCCGCAGCGGCGGGCGATCTCGACCGCCGAGCCGGTGGCCGCCGCGCGGGGCCTGGCAATCGAGGTCGACGAGCGGTTCGCCGAGTACGACCGCGGGCTCGGCCACTACGTGCCCATCGAGCACATCCGGAGCGAGCAGCCCGAACAGTGGGCCCGGCTCGCGGCGGGCCGGCTGCCCAGCGGCGTCGACGAGGACGCCTTCACGGCGCGGGTCTACGCCGCCGTGGACGACGTCGTGGCCGCCGCCCGCCACGACGACACCGTCGCGGTGTTCAGCCACGGCGGGGTCATCAACGTGATCCTGCACCGGCTGCTGGAGACCCCGCGGCTGCTGTCGTTCGCGGTCGACTACACGTCGATCACCCGCCTGCTCTACTCGAGGTCCGGCAAGGGCTCGGTCGCGGCCGTCAACAGCACCGACCACGTGTGGGACCTGCTGCCCCGCAACCGTCGCTGACGCGCTCGCCGCACCCGGGGGCGCGTCCGTTATACAGGGGCGGTGACCTCGCACGACGGCCTCGACCTGGCGGCACTCGACACGCACCTGCGCGCCGCGGGCGTGCCGCGCCGCGGTGAGCTGCGGGCCGAGCTGATCGCCGGCGGCCGCTCCAACCTGACGTTCCTGGTGCGCGACGACGCCTCGACCTGGGTGCTGCGCCGGCCGCCGCTGCACGGGCTCACGCCGTCGGCGCACGACATGGCCCGCGAGTACACGGTGGTGGCCGCGCTGGCCGACACCGCGGTGCCGGTGGCCAGGCCGGTGACCGCCGGCGGCGCCGACTCCGCGCTCGGGGCGCCGTTCGCGATGGTCGAGTACGTGGCGGGCCGCGTCGTGCGCACGGCCGAGGAGTTGCAGACGCTGGGCGGCGAAGCCGTGGTGGACCGCTGCGTCGACGGGCTGATCGAGGTGCTCGCTGCGCTGCACGCGGTCGACCCGGCCACGGTCGGGCTGGCCGACTTCGGGCGTCCGGCGGGCTACCTGCAGCGCCAGGTCCGCCGCTGGGGTTCGCAGTGGGACCACGTCCGGCTGCCCGACGACGAGCGCGACGCCGACGTGCACCGGCTGCGGGCCGCGCTCGCCGATTCGGTGCCCGCCGAGAGCGGCGCGTCGATCGTGCACGGCGACTACCGCATCGACAACACGATCCTCGATGCGACCGACCCCGGTCGGGTGCGTGCGGTGGTCGACTGGGAGATGTCCACGCTGGGCGATCCGCTCAGCGACGCCGCACTGATGTGCGTGTACCGCGACCCGGCGCTGGACCTCATCATCGACACCGACGCGGCGTGGACGTCGCCGCTGATCCCGTCGGCCGACGAGCTGGCCGAGCGGTACTCCCGGGCCACCGGTCGCCCGCTGGCCAATTGGCCGTTCTACGTGTCGCTGGCGTACTTCAAGCTCGCGATCATCGCCGCCGGCATCGACTTCCGGCGCCGCAGCAGCGGCGCCACCGACGGGTCGGACCGGGTGGGGGAGACGGTGGCACCGCTGATCGCGGCGGGGCTGGCGGCGCTGGCGAGCGGTTAGACCCGGCCGCCGCGCAGGTTCTTCTTCGCCGCGCGCCGCAGCTGGAAGATGCGGACGGCGCCGGCCGCGACGGTCACCAGGCCGCCGAGCACCGCGGCGCCCAGGATCGCCACGCCCAGCGGCAGGGTCCAATCCCAGCCCAGGAACGCGATCTGTGCCGATTCGGTGTTCTGCGCGATGAAGATCAACAGCACGATCAACACCAGCAGCCCGAGCGCGACGGCCGTCCACAGCGCGGCGGCGCGGGTGAAATGCACGGCGCTCTGCGGCGTCGACCGCGGCGGCGCGACGGCGCCGGCGGAGGAGTAGGACTGCTCGGTCAGCGGCGGGGTGGCCGGTGCGGTGGAGCCGATCGGGCGGTCGGGATCGCGAACCGGGTCGCTGCTCATGTGCTCATCCTTCGTCGTCGGCCGGACCGAGAGCTAGTACCCGCTGCAGTGCCCGTTCACTCACGGTCCGGGGGCGGCGGCGCACTTGCCCGACTCGCAACACCGCCGTCGCCCGTCGCCTACGGTAGAAGCGTGAGCGCGACCCGATCTGATGCAACCGACAGTGTGTGGCCGGCGATCCTCACCTGGCGCGCCCATGACGCGCCGCGCCTCGAATCGGTACGAGTGTCGTTGTCCAACAAGCGAATCAAGGCTTACGGCCGGCTCGTCGCGGGCGAGGCGGCGGCCCACCCGGCGTTCAGCGCCTCCTATGACCTGGTGACCGACGAGGCCGGCGCCACCAAGCGGCTGTCGATGAGCGTGACGCTGGCGGCCCGCGAACGACAGCTCTCGGTCGCCCGCGACGAAGAGGGCATGTGGTTGATCCAGGACCACCGCGGACAGTCCCGCGCGGCCTACGGCGGCGCCCTCGACGTCGACGTGCTGCTGAGCCCGCTGTTCAACGCGCTGCCCGTCCGCCGCACCGGCATCCATCGGCGCGCCGACGCCGTGACCGTCCCGGTGGTCTACGTCTCGCTGCCGGAGCTGACGGTCAAGGCCGCGTCCATCACCTACGTCAGCGCCGGCGACGGCAGCATCACCATCCAGTCGCCGGGCGCCGACACCACGGTGACCGTCGACGTCGAGGGCTTCATCCGGGATTACCCGGGCCTGGCGGAACGGATCTGAGGACGCCGCCGGCCCGCCCCGCCGCCGCCAGCTGATCCCGCCAGTCGTCGTCGCCGACGGTGATGCCGACGATGTCGTGGCGGCGGAAGCTCTCGTAGCGGGCGCGCGCGGCGTGGCCGTCGTCGACGAGCTCGGCCACCGACCCACGCTCGGCCAGGGTGTCGCGGGTGCGCGCGAGCAGTTCGATCGTGCGCTCGAGCCCGCGCAGCAGCTCCGTGGCGTTGCCCTCGCACATCGCCCGCACGAGCTCGGGCTCCGTCGCCGCGACCCGGGTCACGTCGCGGAACGAGCCCGCCGCCAGCGGGAACGCCAGCGGCACCTCGCCCGCCGCGATCGCGACGGCCTCGGCGACCAGGTGCGGCAGGTGTGAAATCGCCGCCGCGGCCGCGTCGTGCTCGTCGGAGCGCGCGGGGACGACGACGGCGCCGCAATCGAGCGCCAGCGCGGTCACCGCCATGAAGCACTCCGGCGCGACGTGGTCGTCGACGCTGACCACCCACGGCGCCCCGACGAACAACCGGGCGTCGCCCGCCGACCACCCCGAGTGCACGGTGCCCGCCATCGGGTGGCCGCCGACGAAGTGGTCGAGCAGCCCGACCTGCGCCACCTCCCGGACGACCGCGGCCTTCACGCCGGTGACGTCGGTGAGGGGGCAGTCGGGCGCCTGGTCCTTGATGTAGCCGAGGAGTTGCCCGAGCGCCGGCGCGGGCACCGCGAGCACGATCAGCGCCTCGGACTCCGCGGCGCGCGACAGTGCCTCGTCGAGGCGGACGGTGACGTCGTAGCCGTCGGCGGCGGCTGCCTGCACGCCCTCGACCGACCGGTTGTAGCCGAACACCTCACGTCCGGCGCCCGCGGCCGCCCGCATGATCGACCCGCCGATCAGCCCCAGTCCGAGCACGCAGACGCCGGTGTTGCCGTTCGCGGATGCCACGCGTCCCAGGTTGGCACACCTCGCCGCACGGCGGCCGGCGACGGTGGTCAAGGCGCTGGTGGGGGGACTAGCGTAAGCGGCCATGGAGGCACAGCGGGCGCAGCAGGCCAAGCAGGCCGCGGAGACTCCGGACGGCTACGGGGTGGCCGTCGTGCGCGAGGAAGGCACGTGGCGGTGTGCGCCGATGCGGGCCGCGGCACTGGCCAGCCTGTCCGCCGCCGAGCGCGAACTGCGCGACCTGCGCAGTGCCGGGGCGGTGTTCGGCCTCCTCAACGTCGACGACGAATTCTTCGTGATCGTGCGGCCGGGCCCGGCGGGCACCCGGCTGCTGCTGTCGGACGCCACCGCGGCGCTCGACTACGACATCGCCGCCGAGGTGCTGGAGAAGCTGGACGCCGACATCGACGACGACGACCTCGACGGCGCCGAGCCCTTCGAGGAGGGCGACCTCGGTGTGCTCTCCGACATCGGGTTGCCCGAGCCGGTGCTGAGCGTCATCCTCGACGAGACCGACCTCTACGCCGATGAACAACTGGGCATGATCGCCGCCCGCATGGGTTTCGCCGACGAGTTCGCCGCGGTCCTCGACAACCTGGACAGGTGAGCACAGGCGACGAGGCGCTCATCGAGACCGCACTGGCCGCGGCCGCGGCGGCCGGTCCCCGCGACGTGCCGATCGGCGCCGTCGTCTTCGGACCCGACGGCACCGAGTTGGCCCGCGCCGCCAACGCCCGCGAGGCGCTGGCCGATCCGACCGCGCACGCCGAGATCCTCGCGTTGCGCGCCGCGGCGGCGGTGGGTGGCGACGGCTGGCGGCTCGAGGGGGCGACGCTGGCGGTCACCGTCGAGCCGTGCACCATGTGCGCCGGCGCGCTGGTGATGGCCCGGGTGTCGCGGCTGGTGTTCGGGGCGTGGGAGCCGAGGACCGGCGCCGTCGGATCGCTGTGGGACGTCGTGCGCGACCGGCGACTGAACCATCGCCCGCAGGTCCGCGGCGGCGTGCTCGCCGACCGCTGCGCCGCCCCCGTCGAGGCCTTCTTCGCCCGCCACCGCTAGCCGCCCCGTGTTGCGCGAGCGTGCGTGTCCCCATGCACCGCGAGCGTGCGTGTCTGTACGTCGACACGCCGCGGATTGCGTGCGGTCCGCGCACGCTCGCGGCCCGTTTGGGTGAGCCGCACCGGGCCGGTAAGCTGCTCTGCGGTGGCGTGTCCGAGCGGCCTAAGGAGCACGCCTCGAAAGCGTGTGACGGGTAACCCCCGTCCGAGGGTTCAAATCCCTCCGCCACCGCCATAGCCCGCCGGCTACGTCGATCTCGACGAGCGAGCGCCCATCCGCCGCGACAGTGTCGCCACGCCGTCGCCGGCGAGATCGGCCAGCGCGTGCTGACGACCCGCCGTCGCCACGAGCCGCAGCCCGCGCGTCCGCCACGCGCCTCGCAGCGGCGGCGCCAACCGCGCGAAGTCCAGCGCAACCCGCAGTCGGTCGCCCGGAATGTCCTGCCGATGGATATGCCGTCGGTCAGCGCGATCCGGCTGCCGAAGCGCCGCGTCAGGCCGCGTGGCTCCTCGCACGCCCGCATCCATGCCACCAGATCCGCGGGCGAGCGGTTGCGAAGTCTCGCCGCTCGTCGCGCGCCGGCGCCATCGGACCCACGGCTGGCTACGCTACGCGCGTGACCGCCGCCGGTAGCCGCGATCTGATCCCGTTCCGGCAGGCGCTGAAGGCATGGTTCCTCATCTCGCTGCAGACGTTCGGCGGGCCGGCCGGTCAGATCGCCGTCATGCAGCGCACGCTCGTCGACGAGCACCGCTGGATCGGCCAGCAACGCTTCCTGCACGCGCTGAACTACTGCATGCTGCTGCCCGGCCCCGAAGCGCAACAGCTGGCGATCTACACCGGTTGGCTGCTCAACGGCACCCGCGGCGGGCTGGCGGCGGGCACGCTGTTCGTCCTTCCCGGCATGCTCACCATGCTCGCGCTCTCCGCCGGCTACGTCGCCTTCGGTGACACCACCGCCGTGCTCGCGCTGTTCGCGGGCCTGGCTCCGGCGGTGCTCGCGATCGTCGCGGACGCCGTCGTCAAGGTGGGCCGCCGGGCACTGCACAACACACCGCAGCGGGCCATCGCCGCCGCGGCCTTCCTCACCTTGACGTTCCTGAAGGCGCCGTTTCCCGCCGTCCTCGTCGCCGCCGCGCTGCTGGGCTGGGCGCTCGGCCGGCACGGACCGCGCGCTGACGCAGCAGCAGCAGGCCCCGCGGCACTTGTCACCGACGACGCGCTGCCCGACGAGAAGCCAGCCGCCAGGCGACTCACCACGATCCTGCTCATCGGCGCCGCGCTGTGGGCGGCGCCGCTCGTCGCGGTCGTCGCGCTCTTCGGCACTGCCAGCGTGTTCGCGACGCAGGGCTTTTTCTTCAGCGGGACGGCGCTGGTGACGTTCGGCGGTGCGTACGCGGTGTTGGCGTTCGTCGCGCAGCGCGCGGTCGAGGTCTACCACTGGCTCGCACCGGCGGAGATGGTGCGCGGGCTCGCGCTGGCGGAGACGACGCCCGGCCCGCTGATCATGGTGGTGCAGTTCGTCGCCTTCGTCGGCGCCTACCGCAACCCCGGCCCGCTCAACCCGTGGCTGGCCGCCACACTCGGCGCGCTGCTCACCACCTGGGTGACGTTCGTGCCGTGCTTTCTGTTCGTGTTCCTCGGCGCGCCCTACGTCGAGCGGCTGCGCCACCACGCGGCGCTGTCGGCCGCGCTGACCGGCATCACCGCCGCGGTGGTCGGCGTGATCGGCAACCTCGCGGTCTACCTCGCCCTGCACACGCTGTTCCGCGCGACCGACGAGCGGACCTGGGGTCCGGTGCACCTCGCATGGCCGGACCTCGGCACCTGGAGGCCGCTCGCGGTCGGGATCGCCGCACTGGCTGCGCTGCTGATCGGGCAGTGGTCCGTGCTGCGCACGCTGGCGGTGTGCGCGGCGCTCGGTGCCGCCGCCGCGGTGGCGGGACTGCCGCTCACCTGAGCACGCCACCCGCATCACTCCGCGGTCAGCTGGGGCAGATCACCTCGAGGTCGAAGGGTTTGGGCGGCGTCGTGCGGCCGATGTCGGCCGGATCGATGGCGACCAGGTCGCCCGTGAAGTGGTAGACGCGGCCCTGCCGGTCGACGTCGGCGCGGGCGCCGCGGGCGAAGTCGTCGAGGTAGGTGTAGGTCAGCCCGTCGAGCTCGCCGATCGACAGGAACTCGACGACCGGTGGCTCGACATCGGTCATCATGGCGGTCGCGCTCAGCGGCCCCGACAGCCCGGCGGTGACCACCAGCTTGCCCTCGCTTCGCGCGCACACCACGCCGCCGGGCACCGTCACCGGCTTGCCGTCCAGGGTCAGTTTCGTGGCGCCGGTGCCGACGGGCGGCAGCGGGGTCCGTGG
The DNA here is from genome assembly GCF_021213805.1 of Mycobacterium sp. MYCO198283. GTDB lineage: Bacteria > Actinomycetota > Actinomycetes > Mycobacteriales > Mycobacteriaceae > Mycobacterium. The sequence continues at coordinate 132,672 of NZ_JAJQJI010000005.1, read as the reverse complement.
TGCCGCACTGCGGGTCGGTGCCGAGGTACGCGTGGTCGAGGACCCCGACGACCCGGTGCTCGACGACCCGGTCCTCGACGACCCGATCCTCGACGACGTGGTGCTCGACGACGGCGCCGCCGACGGGTCGCGGTCGTCACCGGCGAAGGCAACGATCGCCCCGGCCACCAGCGCCGCGACCAGCAGCACCGCCGCGCTGCCCAACAGCCACGCCGCCCGCGACCGCCGCGGCGGGCCGGACAACTGGTGCGCCGCCACCGGATACGACGGCGGCCCGGCGAACAGCTGCTGACGCAGCGCGGCCGCGAACTCCGAGCAGCTGCGGAACCGGGCGCCCGGATCCTTGGCCAACGCGCGGGTGAGGACGGGGTCGAGGACCGCCAGGTCGGGCCGTATCGGCGCGAGCCGCGGCGGCGGGGCGGTCAGGTGCTGGCTGATGGACACCGCGGGGTTCGAGTGGTCGAACGGCGAGATGCCCGTCAGCAGGAAGTAGGTGGTGCACGCCAGCGAGTACTGGTCGGCGCGTCCGCTCATCGGCGAACCGGTGAGCTGTTCGGGCGCCGCGTAGGCCACCGATCCGACCGCCATGTTGGTGTGCGTCAGGCCGCGGTGGTCTTCCAGCTGGCGCGCGATGCCGAAGTCGGTCAGCAGGATGCGCCGGCCGCGCGGCGTGGGCTCGGTCAGCAGGATGTTCGCCGGTTTGACGTCGCGGTGCAGCAGCCCCCGCTGGTGGGCGTAGTCGAGGGCGTCGGCGACGGCGGCCACGATGTCGACGACCTCGGCCGGCGGCATGCCCCCGGGATAGCGGGCCCGCAGCAGCTCCCGGGCGTCGCTGCCGGCGACGTAGTCCATCGAGATCCACAGCTGGCCGTTGAACTCGCCGCGGTCGTGGATGCCGACGATGTGCGGATGCCACAACCCGGCCGCCAGGTCGGCCTCCCGGTTGAACCGCTCGCGATACTCGGCGTCCCGGGTGAGGTGGGCGGGCAGCACCTTCAGCGCGTCGTGCCGCGGCAGCCGGGGATGGCGCGCCAGATAGACCTCACCCATGCCGCCGGAGCCCAACAGCCGCAGGATCGTGTAGCCGGCAAAGGTTTCGCCGTCGGTCAGCGGCACGCGGAGAAGCCTACCGGCTGGCAGGAAGCCGCTGATCGGCGAAACGGGAACGGCGGCGCCCCCACACCGGGGACGCCGCCGTCGCGCCGGGACGTGTCAGGGACAGGTCACCGAGATCTCGAACGGCTTCTGCTGCATGCCGCTCATCGCGTTCCCCTTGACGTTGTAGGTCTTGTCGTCCACCTCGACCTCGGCGTTGCCGCCCATGACGCCCTGCTGGTACATCAGGTTGCCGCCGCCGAGGGCGCCGAAGACCACCCGGTTGACCGCGGGCGGATCGGCGTTGGTGATCGACACCGTCAGCCCCTGCCCGGTGGCGGCGTCGCCGATGGCGATCTCCTTGTTGCCGCCGACGTCGGTGCACACCACGTTGCCGGCGATCTCCTGCTTCTGGCCGTCGATGATCACCTGCGAGGTGCCCGAACCCGACGAGGTGCCGGCGCCGGCGGCCGTCGACGACGATTCGCCCGACGACGCGCTGGTCGCACTGGACTCGGCGTTGTCACCACCACAACCGGTCAGGGCTGCCGCAAGAATCGCCGTCCCGCTGGCGGCGATTGCTAAGCCACGCTTCACCCGTATCTCCTTTGCCGTTGTGATCCGCCAGGTCGCCGGATCCCCCGAAAGTATCTCGCGACCTGCGGACCCGCGTTCGGCTCTTGGCGACATTGCGCGCTGTCGCCGCTCGGGCGCTGTAGTTGAATACCGGCGTGCCGCCCTTCTTCCGTATCGACGCCGAGTTGCCGGGTTCGCAGGGCCGCACCGGAATCATCTCCACCCCGCACGGCGAGATCCGCACCCCGGCGTTCGTCCCGGTGGGCACCAAGGCGACGGTCAAGGCCGTCCTCCCCGAAGCGGTGAAAGCGCTTGGCGCGCAAGCGGTCCTGACGAACGCCTACCACCTGTACCTGCAGCCGGGCGCCGATATCGTCGACGAGGCGGGCGGCCTCGGCGCGTTCATGAACTGGCCGGGGCCGACCTTCACCGACAGCGGCGGATTCCAGGTGCTGTCGCTGGGCGCCGGGTTCCGGAAGGTGCTGTCGATGGACAGCACGATGGCGCGGGCCGACGACGTCATCGCCGAGGGCAAGGAGCGATTGGCCAAGGTCGACGACGACGGCGTCACCTTCACCTCGCACCTCGACGGCTCGTCGCACCGCTTCACCCCCGAGGTGTCGATGCGCATCCAGCACCAGCTCGGCGCCGACATCATCTTCGCGTTCGACGAACTCACCACGCTGGTGAACACCCGCGGCTACCAGGAGCGTTCGGTGGCGCGCACGCATGCGTGGGCGCAGCGCTGCCTCGACGAGCACCACCGGCTCGCCGCCCTGCGGCCCGACAAGCCGCCGCAGGCGCTGTTCGGCGTGGTGCAGGGCGCGCAGTACGAGGATCTGCGCCGCGCCGCCGGCCGCGGCCTCGCGTCACTCACCGGACCCGACGGGCGCGGCTTCGACGGCTACGGCGTCGGCGGCGCGATGGAGAAGACGCAGCTCGCCGAGATCGTCGGATGGGTGACGTCCGAACTGCCGGCCGACAAGCCGCGGCACCTGCTGGGGATCAGCGAGCCCGACGACCTGTTCGCCGCGGTCGCGGCCGGCGCCGACACCTTCGACTGCGTGTCCCCGTCCCGCGTCGCCCGCAACGCCGCCGTCTACTCCACCGACGGCCGCTACAACATCACCGGCGCCCGGTACCGCCGCGACTGGACGCCGCTGGACCCCGACTGCGACTGCTACACCTGCGCCCACTACACCCGCGCCTACGTGCACCACCTGTTCAAGGCCAAGGAGATGCTGGCCTCGACGCTGTGCACCATCCACAACGAGCGGTTCATCGTCCGGCTCGTCGACGCCATCCGCGCCGCCATCCCGGCGGGCCGCTTCGCCGAGCTGCGCGAGGAGGTTCTCGGCCGCTACTACGGGACGCGGCGCACAATCGGGGGATGACGACCTCGGAGGTGGCGCAATCCCGGGACTTGCTGATGCGCCTGCTGGATCCCGCCAACAGAGCCGACCCGTACCCGCTATATGGCGACATCCGCGCTCGCGGCCCGCTGCACCTGCCCGAGGCGAACCTCACCGTGTTCTCGACGTTCGCGGACTGCGACGCCGTGCTGCGCCATCCGGCGTCGGCCAGCGACGGGATGAAGTCGACGGCGGTGCAGCGCCAGCTCGCGCAGGGCGCGCCGGCGCGGTCTTGGGGTCCGCCGGGGTTCCTGTTCCTCGATCCGCCGGACCACACCCGGTTGCGCCGGCTGGTCAGCAAGGCGTTCGTCCCCAAGGTGGTCAAGGCCCTGGAGCCCGGCATCACCGAGATGGTCGCGTCGCTGCTCGACGCGGTCGAGGAGCGGGGCTCCTTCGAGGTGGTCGCCGACCTCGCCTACCCGCTGCCGGTCGCGGTGATCTGCCGGCTGCTGGGGGTGCCGCTCGACGACGAACCGCTGTTCGGCCGGGCGTCGGCGTTGCTGGCGCAAGCGCTCGACCCGTTCATCACCCTCACCGGCGAGGCCTCCGACGGGGCCGAACAGCGCCTGGAAGCAGGGCGGTGGCTGCGCGACTACCTGCACGGCCTCGTCGACCGGCGCCGCGCCGCGCCGCGCGACGACCTGATCTCGGGGTTGATCGCCGCCGAGGAGGGCGGCGACCAGCTCACCGAGGACGAGATCGTCTCGACGTGCAATCTGCTGCTCATCGCCGGCCACGAGACCACGGTGAACCTGATCGCCAACGCGACGCTGGCCATGGTGCGGGAGCCGTCGCAGTGGCGGGCGCTCGCGGACGACGCCGGCCGGGTGGCCGCGGTGGCCGAGGAGACCATGCGCTACGACCCGCCCGTCCAACTGGTGATGCGCATCGCCGCCGAGGACATGAACATCGGCGGCGCCGACATCCCGAAGGGCGACTCGATGCTGCTGCTAATCGCCGCCGCCCACCGCGATCCGGCCGCCCACGAACGGCCTGACCGCTTCGACCCCGACCGCGAGCACATCCGTCACCTCGGCTTCGGCAAGGGGCCGCACTTCTGCCTCGGCGCCCCGCTGGCGCGGCTCGAGGCGTCGGTCGCGCTGGCGGCGGTCACGAGCCGCTTCCCGACCGCCCGGCTCGCCGGCGACCCGCTGTACAAGCCGAACCTGACGCTGCGCGGGCTCGCCACGCTTCCCGTCGCGCTCTGACGCCTCAGCTGCCGAGGAAATCGAGCAGCACCCGGTTGAACTCGTCGGCGTGGCTGACGTTCAGCCCGTGCGGCGCATCGGCGATCAGCTGCAGCCGGCTGTCGACCACCGCTTCGTGCGTGCGCTTGCCGGACCCTTCGAACGGCACGGTGGCGTCGGCGTCGCCGTGGATCACCAGCGTCGGCACCGTGACGTTCGGCAGGTCGTCGCGGAAGTCGGTGGTGCCGAACGCCGTCATGCACGCCAGCGCTGCCGACTTGTCGGCCTGCTTGCAGAGCGCGAGCGCGTCCTGGCGCTGCTGTTCGGTGACCTTCAGCTCGCCGTTGGCGGAGAAGAAGTCGGTCATGAACTGGTCGTAGAAGCTGTCCTCGTTCTTGGTGAGGCCGGCGGCCAGCTCGGCTGCGGCGGTCTTGGTGAGCGGGCCCTCGGGGTTGTCGGCGGTCTGCAGCAGGTACGGCGGGACGGCGGCGGCGAACACCGCGCTGCGCAGCCGGTCGGCGCCGAACCGGGTGAAGTACCGCGCGACCTCGCCGCCGCCCATGGAGAAGCCGACCACCGTCGCGTCCCGCAGGTCGAGCGCCTCGATGACGGCGTGCAGATCGTCGGTCAGCGTGTCGTAGGTGTAGCCGGTGAGCGGCTTGTCGCTGCGGCCGAAGCCGCGCCGGTCGTAGGTGACCACGCGATAGCCGGCGTCGGCGAGCGCGGGCACCTGCAGCGACCACGATTCGCCCGACAGCGGCCAGCCGTGGATCAGCACCACCGGCCGCCCGGATCCGCCGGTGTCGTCGACGTGGAGGTTGGTGTTGCGAAGGATGCCGTGGTGGGCGGTGATCTCAGCCATGCGTGCCGGGTACCCGCCCGCGCGACGGGTCTACAGCGGATGCAGGATCCGCTGCAGGAACTGCCGCGTGCGGTCGTGTTTCGGGTTGCCGATCACTTCGTCGGGCGTCCCGCGCTCCAGGATGAGGCCCTGGTCGGTGAACAGCACCTGGTCGGAGACCTGGCGAGCGAACTGGATCTCGTGGGTGACGACGACGAGTGTCCAGCCCTGCGTCGCGAGATCCCGGATGACGCCCAGCACCTCACCGACGAGCTCGGGGTCCAGCGCCGACGTCGGTTCGTCGAACAGCACGACCTTGGGGCGCAGCGCGAGCGCGCGGGCGATGCCGACGCGCTGCTGCTGACCGCCCGACAGCTGGAACGGGTAGCTGTCCCGCTTGTCGGCCAGCCCGACCTGGTCCAACAGCTCCAGCGCCTCGGCTTCGGCCTGCTCCTTGGGACGCTTCTGCACGACGACCGGTCCTTCGGTGACGTTCTGCAGCACCGTCTTGTGCGGGAACAGGTTGTGCGACTGGAAGACGAAGCCGCTCTGCGCGCGGTACCGGCGCACCAGGTCCTTGTCGGGCCGGCCCTTCCCGAAGTCGATCTCGACGTCGCCGACCCTGATGACGCCGCGGTCCGGCACGTCGAGGGCGTTGAGGGCGCGCAGCAGCGTCGTCTTGCCGGATCCCGACGGCCCGATGATCGCCGTCGCCGTTCCCTGCCCGACGGTGAACGACACGCCCTTGAGGACCAGGTTCTCCCCGAAGGACCTGTGGACGTCGCGGGCCACCACGCAATCGCTCATCGGGCCACGTACCTTTCCAGCCGGTGCTCGAACCGGCTCTGCCCGAAGGACAGCACCAGGCAGATGATCCAGTAGTACAGCGCCGCGGTGCCGTACAGCGCGAAGAACTCGAAGGTGGGCGCCGCGACGTTCTGTGCGGTGCGGAACAGCTCGGTCACCAGGATGGTGGAGGCGAGCGAGGTGTCTTTCACCAGCGAGATGAGCGTGTTGGACAGCGGCGGCACCGCCACCCGGGTCGCCTGCGGCAACACGATGCGCCGCAGCGCCGTCAGGTAGGTCATGCCGATGGTCTCGGCGGCCTCCCACTGGCCCTTCGGGATGCTCTGGATGGCCGAGCGGATGATCTCCGCCGCGTAGCCGCCGACGTTGAGGCTGAACGCGATCACCGCCGCGGGGAACGGGTCGATGCGCACGCCGATCTGGGGCAGCGCGAAGAACACGATGAACAGCTGCACCAGCAGCGGGGTGCCGCGGATGATCGAGATGTAGAACCGCGCCACGCCCGCCGCGACGAGGTTCGCCGACAGCCGCGCCAGCGCCACCACGAGCGCGATCACCAGCCCGATGGCGAAGCTGATGACGGTCAGCGGGATGGTCATGGTCAGCGCGGCCCGGGCGAGCGGCCACAGGTTGTCGGCCACCAGCTCCCAGGTGCTCGGCGGCTCGGCCCGTGACAGGTCGGTGTCGAGGTAGCGGTTCGAGATCTCGGTCAGCGTGCCGTCGGCGCGGAGCTGGCCCAGCGCGGCGTTCAGCTCCGGCAGGTAGCCACTGTCCTTGCGCGCCGCGAACGCCTGCTCACTGCGTTCTCCGCCGATGTCGGTCACCTTGATCGGCGCGCCGGGGTTCTCCGCCCGGTAGGCGATCAGCGTCAGGCTGTCGTTCACCACCGCGTCGACGCGCCCGTCGCGCAGCGCGCTGATCGCCTGGGAGAAGCCGTCCACGGAGACCACCTGCGCACCGGCGTCGCGCGCGACCTGCGCCCAGTTGCTGGTGGGGTTCTGCGCGGACCGCTTGCCCTTGAGGTCGGCGAGCGAGGTGATGGACCGGTCGTCCGCCCGGGTGACCAACACCCCCTGGGCCACCGAATACGGTTCGGAGAGGTCGTATTTCGCCGTGCGCTCGGGCGTGATCGTCACCTCGTTGGCGACGATGTCGAAGCGGCCCGCCTCCAGCGCCGCGAACATCGAATCCCAGGACGTCTCGACGAATTCCACCCGGACACCGAGCTTGTCGCCGACCGCGCGGGCGACGTCGACGTCGTATCCGGCGAGCTGCCCGCCCTGGGTCGGATCGTGGAAGGAGTACGGCGGATAGACGCCTTCGGTGCCGACCCGCAGCACGCCGGCCGCCTTGATCGGGTCGTCGCCGGTGGTTGCGGAGCGGCCGCAGCTCGCGGCACCCAGGACGATCACCGCGACGAGTGCGACGGCGATCGCGGCGCGCCGGAGGTTTCGCAGCATCGGCGCAACCTACCCGCCCGGCCGCGGGTGAGACAGCCTTCCGCTCAGTCCGGTTGGTAGATCCACGGTTCGCACGGCAGCCGGGCGGGGTCGAACCCGGCGAGCATGCCGGGGAGGTCGGTCGACGGGTAGCCGAGCGACGAGGCGATGAGGCTCAGCGCCCGCTCGACCCCGAGCTCGGCGAGCGTCACGGCGCCGTCGCGCTTGGCGAGCCGCTTGCCGTCGGCGCCGAGGACCAGCGGCACATGGGCGTAGTCCGGCGCCGGATGGCCGAGGACGGCGCACAGGTAGGCCTGCCGCGGCGACGACGGGAGCAGGTCGTCGCCGCGCACCACCTGGTCGACGCCCGACGCGGCGTCATCGACCACCACCGCCAGGTTGTAGGCGGGCACGCCGTCGCCGCGGCGGACGACGAAGTCGTCGACCAGCCCCGTATAGGTGCCGTGCAGCGCGTCCGTCACCGGGAACGAGTAGGTGTCGCTGCGCAGCCGCAGCGCGGGCGGGCGGCCGGTCTCGGTGCGTCGTCGCCGGCGTGCGGTGTCGCTCAGGGTGCGGCAGGTGCCCGGATAGGCGCCCTCGGGTGCGTGCGGCGCCCGCGGCGCCTGCTGGATGTCCTTGCGGCTGCAATAGCACTCGTAGAGCAGCCCGCGGGCCGCGAGCCCCTCCACCACGGCGTCGTAGCGGTCGGCGTGCGACGACTGCCACTGCGGCGGCTCGTCACCGACGACGCCGATGGCGGCGAGGTCGGCCAGTTGGCGGTGTCCGATGGGGGCGAAGGTGCGGTCGTCGAGATCCTCGACGCGGATGAGGAACCGGCGGCCGGTGGACCGCGCGAACAGCCACGCCAGCACCGCGGTGCGCAGGTTCCCGATGTGCAGATCGGCCGACGGGCTCGGCGCGAACCGGCCGGCGCCGCGCACTGCGGGAACGCTCACCGGCTCCAGTCTGCTGCATCGCCGCGGCGCTCGGTCAGACTGAGGAGGTGCCCGGACTGCCGCCGCAACACGAAGAGTTCGCGAGGGCCGCGCTGCCCGCGTACGGCCGCCCCGAGGACGCGCCGCTGGAACTGCTGAGCCTGTCGGAGAACGCCACCTACCTGGTCGGGCGGGATGCGGATCCGCTGGTGCTGCGGCTGCACCGGCCCGGCTACCACTCGCTGGCCGCCATCCGCTCCGAGCTGTGCTGGATGGCGGCGCTGCGGCGCGAGACCGCCGTCGTCACGCCGGAGCTGGTGCCGGCCCGCGACGGCAGCGACGTCGTCACCGTGATGCTCGGCGAGCGGGAGCTGCACGTCGACGCGTACACCTTCATCCCCGGCTGCACCGCCGAGGAGCAGCCCAACGGCGTCGGGTTCGACGAGCTGGGGCGGCTCACGGCCGCGATGCACGATCACGCCGATACCTGGTGTCCGCCCGCGTCGTTCACGCGGTTCCGCTGGGACGTCGACGCCACGCTGGGCCCGCGGGCCCGGTGGGGCAACTGGCGGCGGGCGCCGGGGCTGACCGCGGCGGACAGCGCGGTCATCGAACGGGCCGCCACCGAGGTGGCCCGGCGGCTCACCGACTTCGGGTTCGGCGCCGACCGGTTCGGGCTGGTGCACGCCGACCTGCGGCTGGCGAACCTGATGATCGATCCGTCGACGCCCGGATCGCCGATCACCGTCATCGACTTCGACGACTGCGGGTGGTCGTGGCAGCTGGCGGACCTTGGGGCGGTCGTGTCGTTCATCGAGGACACCCCGGCGGCCGAGTCGATGATCGCGGAGTGGCTGCACGGCTACCGCGAGGTGCGCCGACTGCCCGACGAGCACCTGGCGATGGTGCCGACGTTCGTGATGCTGCGCCGGCTGACGCTCACCGCGTGGGTCGCCTCGCACGCCGACGCCGACCACGCGCTGGCGGTCGCCGACGGGTTCGCGGCCGGCACCGCAGGGCTGGCGCGCCGCTACCTGCACGACCGCGCGTGGTTGCGGGACGCCGTCTACGCCGGGGTGTGACCGGCGGGCCGCAAGCCCGGCAGCACGTCGTCCAGCCGGAAGGTCACCGGGTGCTCGAGCTGCCCGTAGGTGCACGACCGCGGATCACGGTCGGGGCGCCAGCGGTTGAACTGCGCGGTGTGGCGGAAGCGGGCGCCCGCCATGTGGTCGTAGCGCACCTCCACCACCCGCTCGGGGCGCAGCGGCACGAACGACAGGTCCTTGCCGGCGTTCCACCGCGAGCCGCCGCCGTACCGGCGGGCGAGCTCCGGGTCGGCGGCGGCCTGCGCGGCCCAGTTCCACGGATGGTTCGCCACGTCGGTGACGAGTTGCTGCAGCTCGGTGAACAGCTGCCGGCGCACGGCCATCGGGAACGCGCCGATCACGCCCACCGACGCCAGCTCGCCGTCGTCGGTGTAGAGGCCGAGCAGCAGCGACCCGATCGCGTCGTTGCCGGATTTGTGCAGCCGGTAGCCGGCGACGACACAATCGGCGGTCCGTTCGTGCTTGACCTTCGCCATCACCCGCTTGTCGGGTTGATACGTCAGGTCGGGCGCTTTGGCGATGATGCCGTCCAGCCCGGCGCCCTCGAAGGCGTCGAACCACCGGCGCGCGACGTCGACGTCGGTGGTCAGCGGCGTCAGGTGGATCGAGCGGCCGGGGGCGGGCAGGACGTCTTCCAGCGCGGCGCGGCGCTGCGTGAACGGGCGGCCGGTGTAGTCGTCGTCGCCGAGCGCGAGCAGGTCGAACACGATGAACGACGCCGGGGTCGCCCCGGCGAGCAGGGCGATGCGGCTCGCCGCCGGATGGATGCGCAGCTGCAGCGCCTCGAAGTCCAGGCCGGCGTCGGTGGCGACGACGATCTCGCCGTCGACGACGCACCGCGGCGGCAGCTCGGCCCGCGCGGCCTCGACCAGCTCCGGGAAGTAGCGGGTGAGCGGACGTTCGTTGCGGCTGCCGAATACGACATCGTCGCCGTCGCGGAAGCAGATCGAGCGGAACCCGTCCCATTTCGGCTCGTAGCAGGCGCCGGGCGGAAAGCCGCGCACCGGCTTGGCCAGCATCGGCGCCACCGGCGGCAGCACGGGCAGCCGCATCAGTCTGGGCTGTCCGCGGCGCTCTCGGCTGCTGGTTCGGTGCGCTGGTCGATTTGTTCGCCGAGGTAGCGGAAGATCACCGCGCCCATCGCGACCGCGGGCACCGCGAGGAACGCACCGACGATCCCGAACAGCGAGCCGCCGGCGGTGACGCCGAGCAGCACCAGCACCGGGTGCAGCTTCATGGTGCGGCTCTGCAGCAGCGGCTGCAGCACGTTGCCCTCGAGCTGCTGCACCACCACGATGATGCCCAGCACGATGAGCGCGGTGGAGAAGCCGTTCGCGACCAGCGCGACGAGCACCGCGAGCGCACCGGCGACGAACGCGCCGACGAACGGCACGAACGCGCCGAGGAACGTGATGACCGCCAGCACGGGGGCCAGCGGCACCCCGAGGATCAGCAGCCCGGCCCCGATGAACACCGCGTCGATGAGCGCCACCGCGGCCTGCGCCCGGATGAACCCGCCGAGGCTCTGCCACATCCGGCCCAGCACGGTCTCCAGATGGCGGCCGGCGCGCCGGCCCGTGATCCCGGTGAGCCAGGGCAGGAACCGGCGGCCGTCCTTGAGGAAGAAGAACGTCAACACGACGCTGAGCAGCAGCGTCACCACGATCGAGCCGACGGTGCTGACGCCGGTGACGACGCTGGTCGCGATCGCCGAGGAGCGTTCCCGCAGGGTGTTGACGAAGGTGTCGACGAAGCGGTCGAGCTGGTCCTGCTGCAGGTTGAGCGGCGGGCCTTCGATCCACTGCTGCAGCCGGCCGATGCCCTGGGTCGCCTGGTCGACCAGCTGGGGCAGTTGATCGAGCACCGGCGGCACGATGAGCGCGAAGATGCCGGTGGTGACCGCGACGAACGCCAGCAGTGTCGTCGTGGCCGCGGCGGCCGGCGGCAGCCCGGCGCGGTCCATCAGCACCCGGGTCGGCGGCCACAGCACGGTGCACAGCACGACGGCGAGCAGCACCGGCAGCGCGATCACCCACAGCTTGGCGAAGATCCAGCCGATGACCACCGCTCCCGCCGCGATCGCGACGACGATCAGCGACCACTTCGCCAGCCATCGACCGCCCGCGCCGATCACCGCGCCGCGGTCGCGCGTCGTCGCACTGTCGGGAAGGGCTTCGCTCACCAGGGGCCGTCCTGCGATCCGTCGTCACCGGCGGCGTGGTCGGCCGGCGGGGTCAACCTACCGCGCGGACGCATCAGCGGTCGTCCCGTCGTCGCAGCTCCTCGCCGATGACGGCGACGAACCGGTCGACATCTGCCGCCGTGGTGTCCCACGCCGTCATCCACCGCACCTCCCCGCGGGCGCGGTCCCAGTCGTAGAAGCGGACCCGCTCGCGGATGCGGTCCGCCGCGGTGGTCGGCAGCGTCGCGAACACCGCGTTGGCCGAGCTCTGCTGCGTGAGCGCCAGCCCGGGCAGCGAACCGTCGGCGATGCCCGCCTCCAGCGCCGACCGCAGGCGGTTGGCCATCGCGTTCGCGTGCGCGGCGCTGCGCAGGCCGAGGTCGTCGTCGAACAGGGCCAGCAGTTGCGCCGAGGCGAAGCGCATCTTGCTCGACAGCTGCATCGTCAGCTTCCGCAGATACACCAGGCCGGTGGCCCGGTCCGGGTCGAGGACGACCGTCGCCTCCACACCGAGCAGCCCGTTCTTCGTCCCGCCGAGGCTCAGCACGTCGACGCCGACGGCGGTGGTGAGGTCGCGCAGCGGCAGCCCGAGCGCCGCGGCGGCGTTCCACAGCCGCGACCCGTCCATATGGACCGCCATGCCGTGGCCGTGGGCGAAGTCGCAGATCGCGCGCAGCTCATCCGGGGTGTACTGCGTGCCCAGTTCGGTGGTCTGGGTGATGCTCACCGCGAGCGGTTGGGCGCGGTGCTCGTCGCCCCAGCCCCACGCTTCGCGGGCGATCAGGTCAGGGGTGAGCTTGCCGTCCGGGGCGGGCACGGTGAGCAGCTTGATGCCGGTCACCCGTTCGGGGGCGCCGGCCTCGTCGGTGTTGATGTGAGCCGTTGCCGGCGTGACGACGGCGCCCCAGCGGGGCAGCACGCTGGTGAGGGAGATGACGTTGGCGCCGGTGCCGTTGAAGACCGGGAACGCCTCGGCCCGATCGCCGAACTGCTCGCGGATCACCTCCTGCAGCCGGGCGGTGTAGCGATCCGCGCCGTAGGCGGCCTGGTGACCGCCGTTCGCGGCGGCCAGCGCGGCAAGCACCTCCGGATGCACGCCGGCGTAGTTGTCGCTGGCGAAGGTGCGCCAGTCGGGATCGTGCAGCGAGGTGATCGACATCCTTTCGATCCTCCCAGCCGTCAGAATGGGGATCGTGGACCTGCCCGTGACGCCGCCCGTCGAGCCGATGCTGGCCAAGGCGGTGACGACAGTCCCCGACGATCCCGGCGTCTGGTCCTACGAGCCGAAGTGGGACGGCTTCCGCGCGTTGGTCTTCCGCGACGGCGACGAGCTGGTGCTGCAATCGCGCAACGGCAAGGATCTGGGCCGCTACTTCCCGGAGCTGCTCGACGCGCTGCGCGCCGAGACCGCGCCGCGCTGTGTGCTGGACGGCGAGATCGTCGTCCCGCGGCAGATCGGCGGCCGGACGCGACTCGACTGGGAATCGCTGTCGCAGCGCGTGCATCCGGCGGCCTCCCGGATCAAGCTGCTGGCCGCGCAGACGCCGGCGCACTTCATCGGGTTCGACGCGCTTGCCGTCGGCGACGACTCCCTGCTCGCGGCGCCGTTCCGGGTGCGTCGGGAGGCGCTGCGGGAAGCGGTCAATGAGGCCCGGTGGTGCCACGTCACCCGCACCACCGAGGACCCGGCACTCGGCGCCGAATGGCTCACCACGTTCGAGGGGGCCGGACTCGACGGGGTGATCGCCAAGCGGCTCGACGGCCCGTACCTGCCGGGCAAGCGAGACATGGTGAAGATCAAGCATGCCCGCGACGCCGACTGTGTGGCGATGGGTTACCGCATCCACAAGAGCGGCCAGGGCATCGGGTCGATCCTGCTGGGCCTCTACGCCGACGACGGGGAGCTGCACATGGTCGGCGGGGCGGCGGCGTTCACGGCGAAGGACCGGCTGAAGCTGCTCGCGGAGTTGGAGCCGCTGCGGTTGGGCGACGAGCTGCGTGAGGGGGATCCGAGCCGCTGGAACTCCGCGGCCGACAAGCGCTGGGTGCCGATCCGCCCGGAGAAGGTGTGCGAGGTGCACTACGACCAGATGGAAGGTAGTCCGGGACCGGGTCAACGCTTCCGGCACGCGGTGAAGTTCGTGCGGTGGCGACCCGACCGCGACCCCGCGAGCTGCACCTTCGACCAGCTCGACGTGCCCCTGCGCTACGACCTCGCCGACGTGCTGGAGGGGTCCTGATGGCAACGCCCGCAATCGAACTCGACGTCGACGGCGTCGCGGTGCGGGTCACCAACCCCGACAAGCCGTACTTCCCGAAGCTCGGGAGCGACGGGACGAAGGGCAGGCTCGTCGAGTACTACCGCACCGTCGGCGCCGGCCCGATGCTGAACGCGCTGCGCGACCGGCCGACCCACCTGCAGCGGTTCCCCGACGGCATCGACGGCGAGGAGATCTACCAGAAGCGGGTGCCGGTCAAGCGCCCCGACTACCTGCAGACCTGTCAGGTGTCGTTCCCGTCGGGCCGCACCGCCGACGTGTTGCAGGTGACGCATCCGTCGGCCATCGTGTGGGCCGCGCAGCTGGGCACCGTGACGCTGCACCCCTGGCAGGTGCGCTGCCCCGACGTCGACCATCCCGACGAGCTGCGCGTCGACCTCGACCCGCAGCCCGGCACCGGCTTCACCGAGGCACGCACGATCGCCGTCGACGTGCTGCGGCCCCTGCTCGACGAGCTCGGCTACGTCGGCTATCCGAAGACGTCCGGCGGCCGCGGCGTGCACGTGTTCGTCCGCATCGCCGCCGAGTGGGACTTCGTCGCCGTCCGCCGCGCCGGCATCGCGCTGGCCCGCGAGGTGGAGCGGCGCGCCCCGGATGCGGTGACCACGTCGTGGTGGAAGGAAGAGCGCGGCACCCGGGTCTTCATCGACTTCAACCAGAACGCCCGCGACCGGACGTTCGCGTCGGCGTACTCGGTGCGCAGAACGCCGATCGCCACGGTGTCGACGCCGTTGACCTGGCAGGAGCTGGCGTCGGCCGACCCCGACGACTACACGATGACGACGGTCCCCGGGTTCCTCACCGGCCGCGACGACCCGTGGGCCGGCATCGACGACACCGCGTACTCACTGCAGCCGCTGCTCGACATGGTCGCCGCCGACGAGGAGCGCGGGCTGGGCGACATGCCGTACCCGCCGAACTATCCGAAGATGCCGGGCGAGCCGCCGCGCGTGCAGCCGAGCAAGAAGGTCGCCGCGCACTGGGACGAGGACGGCAACCGGCGCTGACGGGGCACCCGGTAGCGTCCGGGAACATGACACAACCGCCGACGACCGACGAGGCGCTGGCCGGCCTCCGGATGCCGCTGATCGACGCGATGATGACGCAGCGCGCCGTGCGCCGCGTGCTGCCCGACCCGGTCGACGACGCCGTGGTCCTCAAGTGCATCGAGCTGGCGCTGCGGGCGCCGACCGGCTCCAACGGCCAGAACTGGGAGTTCATCGTCGTCAAGGACGCCGCGGTCAAGGAGAAGCTCGGTGCGCGCTACCGGCAGGCGTGGTCGGTGTACGGCGCCCTCGGCAAGCGGGCCGCCGCCGGCGACGAGTCGATGCAGAAGATCCTGCGCGCGGTCGAGTGGCAGGTCGACCACTTCACCGAGATCCCGGTGCTCGTGGTGCCGTGTCTGCGCTCGGACTTCCGCTCGCCGGGTCTCATCCCGTTCGTGCCGATGCCCCACGTGGCGACGTCGTCGGCGAACGGCTCGATCTACCCGAGCGTGCAGAACCTGCTGCTCGCGGCGCGGGCGATGGGACTCGGCGCCTCACTGATCACCTTGCCGCTGTGGAGCACCACCTCGGCGCGACGCATCCTCAAGCTGCCGCTGACGGTCACGCCGTACTGCGTCGTCCCGCTCGGCTGGCCGCGCGGCCGTTACGGGCCCACCACCCGCAAACCCGTCGAGTCGGTGGTCCACCTCGACTCCTACGGCAATCGCGCCTGGAAGGACTGACCATGCGCTTGGCGCTCATCTCCCTCGGCATCATCCTGGCGGCGGCCGGCACCCTGTTCGCGCTGCAGGGGTTCGGCGTGGTGGCCGGCAGCCCGATGACCGGCACCACCACCTGGTCGGTACTGGGGCCGGTCATCGCGATCGTCGGCGTCGTCCTCATCGGGATCGGCAGCCGCACCCGCCCGCGCTGAGCTACGCCGTCGACACCACGCCGCGCGCCTGCGGCAGCGGCAGGTCGTTGTAGGTCGCGATGCCGGGCGCCGCGGCGACCACCGCGGGGATGGCGTGGATCGGCGGCATCGCGGTCATGATGTGGCCGAGCACGAAGAAGTCCTCGAGCGTCTTGGCGTTCTCGATCATGTCCGGCGGCGGCAGGAAGCCGACCTGCATGTTCACCGTCGGGCGGCCGTCGATGGTGATCTTCCAGCCGTCGCCGTCGAGCTGCCAGTCCGGGTCGAGGGTCTGTCCCTTCTTCCACCGGACGTTGATGTCGATGACGGTCTTGCCGTTGACGCGGCCCTGCCAGCTGGCGTACACCCCGGCGACGTGGCCGGCGGGGATGGTCCACGACGCCATCGGCAGGTCTTCGGTGGTCTGCGCGTACTCCGATTCGCACACGATCTCGTCGAGCGTGACGCCGAGTGAGTCCGCGACCAGCTGCACCGCCTCGGCGAACACCTTGGTGCCCTCGGCCGCCATCGGCTCCAGGCTCGGATCGTCGATCGCGGCGCCGAAACCCGTCGGCCGCTCGGTGTCGGGGGAGTCGTAGAGCGTGGTGTCGGCGGACTCGGCGATGGTCACCTTGTCGACGCGGTCGCACGCCGTCGCCGCGACGATCGCCAGCAGTTCGGCGAAGCCGGGGCTGACGCCCGAGCCGAACAGCGTCGCGCCGCCCTTCTCGCAGGCCTGCACCAGCCGGTCGCGGTCTGCGCCGAGGTTGTGGCCGGTGATGAACGACGCCGACGCCACGACGTTGACGCCCGCCGACAGGATGCGCACCAGCTCGTCGACGTCGATCCACATCGGGTTGTACACCACGACGTCGGGTTTGAGCGCCAGCAGTTCGTCGACGTCGTTGGTGGCGGCGACGCCGAGCGGATCGATGCCCGCCAGCTCGCCGGCGTCCTTACCGACCTTGTCCTGCGACCAGGAGTAGAGGCCCACCAGTTCCAGTGCGGGATGGGCCGCGATCGCCGCTACGGAGCTTTTGCCGACGTTGCCGGTCGTCCACTGCACGACACGGTAGGAAGAGGTCTTGGGCACTCGCTCAGCGTAGGGTGCGGCGTCTCCGCACGGACCCGAATCAGCCTTCTTTGCCGTCCTCGGTGGCGACGCCCCCGCGGGTCCGCCGGCGCCGGATACCGCCCGCCTTGCCGCTGGGCCGCCGGTTCTTCAGACCGCCGGCGCGGGGTGCCTCCGCCGCGGTCGTGTCCGTCGCGGCGGGCAGCTCGTCGTCGGCGGTGGCCACGACTTCGTCGTCGACCTTGACCTCGTCGCCGGAGGCCTTGACCTCGTCGACGAGCGTCGTGGGCTCGTCGGCTGCCGGCTCCGCGGCACCCGACTCCGGTTCGGCCGCCGCCGCGGTTCCCGAAGCGTCGGCGACGGGCTCCTGCACGGTGTCGTCAGCGCTCTCGGCGTCGGGTTCGTCAGCGTTCTCGGCGTCCGGTTCGTCGGCATCCGCGGCGGCGAAGGCGTCGTCACCCTTGCTGCGCCTGCGGCGCTTGCGCTTCTTCTTGCCCTTGATCGGTTTGGGCGGCGGAGGCGGCAGCTCGGCCAAGAAGGACAGGTAGAAGGCGAACATCGCCAGGACGGCGATGGCCGCCGCGGCGCCGTACAGCCCGAACAGCCAGCGGCCGTAGTCGTCGACGCTCAGCCAGATCTCGCTGATCGCCGTGCCGAGGATGATCACCGCAGCCAGCACGTGCCCGGCGATCGACAACGTGCGCAGGGTCAGCGCGAGCTGCGGCGCGCCGTACTCCGGCTTGCGGGTGCGCAGCAGCGTGAACACCACGGGCAGCGCGGCCAGTCCGACCAGCGCGGCGACGACGATCCGCAGCACCGTGCCCGTGGTGTGGGACACCGAGCCGAGCAGTTCCTGCCACCGCGGGAGGACGAAAAAGAAGTACAGCACCCCCGCGGCGACGGAGAACACAGCATGCCAGCCGATCGCCACGGTGCGACGCATGAAACTCCTCTGCCTTCACAGGCGGTGGGGTGCGACCGTCGAGATCGGTCGCACCCCACGCCCTGGTGCGGAGGATGCGGGATTTGAACCCGCGAGGGCTGTTAACCCAACCCGCGTTCCAGGCGAGCGCCATAGGCCACTAGGCGAATCCTCCGTTGGACATGGTAGCCGACCTGCCCGCTCGGCCTGCCGTCACTTGCTATGGCGCGACCGGCCGGGTCGCCGGAATCGAGAGGTCTTCGACCCGATCCTCAGGTAGTCGGTGTGGACGAAGGCGGTGAGCAGGCTGAGGGAGACGCCCGCGATGAACACGCCGAGCGACGCCCCCCAACCGCGAGGAAACGCCGCTGCAGGCCCGAGCGCGATGACGACCAGCCAGGACGACCAGAAAGCGATGCGCTCAGTTCGGTCGTTCCGCGCAAGTACGAAGGTCGCGGACGTAACGATGAGCAGCACGATCATCAGGAGAAAGAGGACGTCTGACCAAATCGGCGGGTCAGCTGTCGAAGTGGCTGCCAACCCAACCCCCTAACCGCTTTCCGCCTTCGGACGCGGCGAGGCCCGCCACCGTTGCCGCCACGATCACTCCGCCCGGCCCGAGAAAAGATCCGGCGAGCATTGCGGCGCCCACCGCGCCGGCCGCGCCCGCGGCTTGCCCACCAACAGCTTCGCCGATTCGGCGGCCCGCCGGCGCGCCGCCCTGAATGATGTCGTAGGTGGCATCGGCTGCTTCTATGAGGTTTCCTACCCCATTCAGGCGTTTGCCAATCGCCTTCAATGCGCCGGAATCTTTCGCCGACAATTCCGTGGGACTTGCATGACTTCCGTCCGACACCGTCCTTGCCAGCCCGCTCATACTGTTGCCTGCACCGCCAGAGACCTGGCCAGTTGACTCGAGTATTTTGTTCCAGGAAATTCCGCGTGCCGCATCGCCCACCACAGCCTTAGCGCCTTCGGGCGATAGGCCGGCCTTGACCAAACTCAGCGTCGCCTGAGCCATGATCCGTTGACGCGCCTCGGCTTCGCCTTGATCGAGCATTGCGGTGACCTGGTCAGGATTCAACGGCGGAAGTGTCAAGAACCCGCTCTCCAGCATCTGCTGCATGTGTTGCCGCTGCTGCGCGCGAGTTCGTGCGTCTTGACCGGTAACCGGGTCCACCGCAAGCGGCCCGATGAACGTTGCCATCCGGAAATCTCCGAGTCGCTCGCCGGCGTAGCGGACTGCTTCGGGGTTGGAACCCGGGGTGGTAATCGTCTCGAAATCGCGCAGGCGGCCAGCGGCGCTCTGCTTCTCCGGCGTCCACGCGCCCGCGCTGTTCACCAGCGCCTGATCTTCGACTCGCTGTGTAGCGCCGTAATGGTCGGCCTCGACGCGGGCCTGATCTTGCCCGCTCAAGGTCCCGTCGGACACCGCACCGTTAATCGTACCCGAGTCGTAACCTTCGGCCGCCATGTCCACACGTGCGTCGGCCAAAGCATCGGTGTAGGTGTCACGGGCTGTGCTGAGCTGACTTAGTCCCGATTTGGTGGCGTCGATCGCGGCAAAGTTGAGCAGCATCATCTCCGTTGCCCGGCGTACTTCCAGTGAGTCATTGATCGGATGGGCGGGATCATCGCGGTCCCATGCCGCGGTGAATCGCTTCTGAGCGGCGTCGAACTCGTCAGATGCCGCGGTGATGCAAACGCCGGAGTTGTGAAACGCCTGCGCGAGCTGGCTGATCTCCCCGGGAGCTCCTGCCTGCAGCGTGTCATCAATTATCCAGGGATCACCGCCGGCGGCGTCGACCAATTGCGGCACGCTGAGGTGGGTGAGGCTTGGGTACCTAGGCATTCGCCATCGCGCCGAGGTTGCCGACGTTGTCAGCCTCACACTGGTCGAAGGTCGCGGCTGCGCATCGTGCTTTTGCGCCCACATCGTGCAGCGTTGCGTGATGACGACGCATAACTGCCACGTGTGAGCGCTGACCGGCGACGAGCTTGCTGTGGAAGTGGTGCGCTGCCTCGAAGTCGCCGAATATCGAGTTCATCGGTGACACCGCGTCGAGTCGGTCAGCGGCATCCAGCGCGAACCGTCCGGCATTGCGTGTCACCGCGGCTCCGTCGCGCAAGAGCTCGGCCTCCACCCACATGCTCCCTCCAAACGTCTCGGAAGCGGTTCAGGTGAAGAAGAGCCTATGTCGGCGGAGCAGCCCCTCGGCGCACCAATTGTGCGAGGCAGAACCGCGCGGGCCAGCGGTCAGGTGCGACGTCCGACTACACTGCTGCGTGGACCCCGTGCGGCGTCCATCCTGTGAACTCCCCCAGGGCCGGAAGGCAGCAAGGGTCAGCGGGCTCTGGCGGGTGCGCGGGGTCCCCTTAACTTTTCCGAGGACGTCGAGGGGAAGGCGCATGGTCGCGTATCAATCCCTGCGCCCGGAGGATCTGCAGGCCCGGCGGGATCTTCACCGGCGGGAGTACGCGGACCTGCAGGCCCGGAAGCTGACGCTCGATCTCACGCGCGGAAAGCCGGCGCCGGACCAGCTCGACCTGTCTAACGGCCTGCTCAGCCTCCCCGGCTCCGGGAAGGACGCCTACCGCGACGGGGAGGGCACCGACACCCGCAACTACGGCGGCTCCCACGGCCTGCCGGAGCTGCGGGCGATCTTCGCAGAGCTGCTCGGTATCCCGGTGGCCAACCTCATCGCCGGCAACAACGCCAGCCTCGAGCTGATGCACGACGTCGTCGCGTTCTCGATGTTGCACGGCGGCGTCGACTCACCGCGGCCGTGGATCCGCGAGCCGGCCCTCAAGTTCCTGTGTCCGGCGCCGGGCTACGACCGGCACTTCGCCATCACCGAAACCCTCGGCATCGAGCTGATCGCCGTCCCCATGCGCGAGGACGGCCCGGACGTCGACCTGGTCGAGGAGCTGGTCGCGACCGATCCCGCCATCAAGGGCATGTGGTGTGTGCCGGTGTTCGCCAACCCGACCGGCGTCACCTACTCGTGGGACGTGACACGCCGGCTGGTCCAGATGGGAACCGCCGCACCGGATTTCCGGTTGTTCTGGGACAACGCCTACTTCGTGCACACGCTGACGCACGATTTCCCGCGTCAGATCGACGTGCTCGGACTGGCGGAGCAGGCCGGGAACCCGCATCGCCCGTACGTGTTCGCATCGACGTCGAAGATCACCTTCGCCGGCGCCGGCGTCAGCTTCTTCGGCGGCTCGCTGGGCAACATCGCCTGGTACCTGCAGTACGCGGGCAAGAAGACCATCGGCCCCGACAAGGTGAACCAGCTGCGGCACCTGCGGTTCCTCGGCGATGCCGACGGCGTGCGGCAGCACATGCAGAAGCACCGGGCGCTCGTCGCCCCGAAGTTCGCGGCGGCGCTGGAGATTCTCGACGAGCGGCTGGCGGAGCCGAAGATCGCGTCGTGGACCGAACCCAAGGGCGGCTACTTCATCAGCCTCGACGTGCTGCCCGGCACCGCGAAGCGGACCGTCGCGCTCGCAAAGGACGCGGGCATCGCCGTCACCGAGGCCGGCGCGTCGTTCCCGTACCGGAAGGACCCGGACGACACGAACATTCGGCTGGCGCCCACCTTCCCGTCGCTGCCGGACCTGCGGCAAGCGGTCGACGGGCTCGCCACCTGCGCGCTGCTCGCGGCCACCGAGAAGCTCCTCGGCTGAGTTTCCCGGGCGTCGGACCTTCTCGGTAGCCTCTTCGCGTGGCTCTCTACCGCAAGTACCGGCCGGCGGCCTTTGCCGAGGTGGTGGGCCAGGAGCACGTCACCGAACCGTTGTCGACGGCGCTGGCGGCGGGCCGCATCAACCACGCCTACCTGTTCTCCGGTCCGCGCGGCTGCGGCAAGACCTCGTCGGCGCGCATCCTCGCCCGCTCCCTCAACTGCGTGCAGGGCCCCACACCCACGCCGTGCGGAGTGTGCGATTCCTGCGTGGCGCTCGCCCCGAACGGCCCCGGCAACGTCGACGTCGTCGAGCTCGACGCCGCCAGCCACGGCGGTGTCGACGACACCCGCGAGCTCCGCGATCGCGCATTCTACGCACCGGCGCAGTCGCGGTACCGCATCTTCATCGTCGACGAAGCGCACATGGTCACCACGGCCGGGTTCAACGCGCTGCTCAAGATCGTCGAGGAGCCGCCCGACCACCTGATCTTCGTGTTCGCGACCACCGAGCCGGACAAGGTGCTGCCCACCATCCGGTCGCGCACCCATCACTATCCGTTCCGGCTGCTCGCGCCCAAGACCATGCGGTCGCTCATCGAGCGCATCTGCGCCGCCGAGCACGTCACCGTCGACGACGCGGTCTTCCCGCTGGTCATCCGTGCCGGCGGCGGCTCGCCCCGCGACACGCTGTCGGTGCTCGACCAGCTGTTGGCCGGCGCCGACGGCCGGCGGGTGGAGTACCGGCGGGCGCTCGCGCTGCTCGGCGCCACCGACGTGGCGTTGATCGACGACGCCGTCGACGCGCTCGCCGCCGGGGACGCCGCCGGGGTGTTCGGCGCCGTCGAAGCCGTCATCGACGCCGGCCACGATCCGCGCCGGTTCGCCGTCGACCTGCTCGAACGGTTCCGCGACCTGATCGTGCTGCAGGCGGTTCCCGACGCCGCCGCGCGCGGTGTGGTCGACGCGCCCGACGACGTCCTCGATCGCATGCGCGACCAGGCCGGTCGGGTGGGCACCGCGACGTTGACCCGCTACGCCGAGGTCGTCCATGCGGGGCTGGGGGAGATGCGCGGCGCGACGGCGCCGCGATTGCTGCTGGAGGTGGTGTGCGCGCGGCTGCTGTTGCCGTCGGCGAGCGACACCGAATCGGCGCTCCTGCAACGCATCGAGCGCATCGAGACCCGGCTCGACATGGCGATTCCGGCCGACGAGGCGTCGTCGGCCGGGGCCGAGTCCGCGCAGCCTTCTCGGCGCTACACCCGTCGCAGCGCCGCCCCGCCGGCACAGGCGCCCGCACCGGCCGCCGAACCGCCCGCGCCTCCGGTGACGAGGTCGGCGCCGCCGTCACCTCCGCCGGTCGCGACGCCGAGCGCCGCCCCGCCCGTCGCGGCACCGCCGTCGCCACCGGTCACCGACGACGCGTCGGCCGCCGTGGCCGACGCCGCCGCCGTGCGCCGCCAATGGCCCACCGTGATGGAGAAGGTGCGCGAGCGCAGCCGCACCCTGGACGTGATGCTCGCCGGGGCGGTGGTCCGCACCATCGAAGGCGACACGCTGGTGTTGACCCACCAGTCGGCGCCGCTGGCGAAGCGCCTCACCGAACAGCGCAACGCGCAGGTGATCGAGGACGCGCTGAAGGACGCGCTGGGCATCGGCTTCCGGTTGAGGTTCGAGATCGGGACGCCGGCGGAGACCACGCCCGCGACGCCGGCGCCCGCCGCGGTCGACGACGTCGCCGCGCGCGAAGAGGAAGACCGGATGCTCGCCGAGGCCGAACGTGACAGCGAGGACCCGACGCCGCGCCGCGATCCCGAGGAGGCTGCTCTCGAGCTCCTGAAGAACGAGCTCGGCGCGCGCCGGATCGACGGCAGCTAGGGCTGCCACCACGGCCGCAACGGCAGCCCGCCGTCGCCGCCCCGCTCGTCGAGCTTGACCGCCAGCACCTGGTGCAGCTGGACGACGTTGGTCTCGAAGCCGACCCGCGACCCGGCCATGTACAGGCCCCAGATCTTGGCCGTCGCGAGCCCGACCTCGTCGACCGCCTCGTCCCAGTGCTCGACGAGGTTGCGGCACCAGTCGCGCAGCGTCATCGCGTAGTGGTGCCGCAGGTTCTCCTCGTGGAGCACTTCGAGGCCGGCGTTCTGCGCCTCGCTGATGATGCGGCCCGAACCGGTCAGCTCCCCGTCGGGGAACACGTAGCGGTCGATGAACCCGCCGGCCGTGGTGCCGGAGCGGTTGTCCGGGCGGGTGATGCAGTGGTTCAGCAGCAACGCGCCGGGCCGCATCTTCGACTTCAGGAACCGGAAGTACGCCGGATAGTTCGCGACGCCGATGTGCTCGGTCAGGCCGATCGACGACACCGCGTCGAACCCGGCCTCGCCGACGTCCCGGTAGTCGCCGTGGCGGACCTCGGCGAGCTCCCCGAGGCCTTCGGCGGCAATGGCGCGCTGCGCCCACGCCGCCTGTTCGGCCGAGAGCGTCACGCCGATCGCGCGCACGCCGTGGCGGGCGGCGTAGCGGACCATGCCGCCCCAGCCGCAGCCGACGTCGAGGAGCCGGTCGCCCGGCTGCAGCCGCAGCTTGTCGAACACCAGCCGGTACTTGTTGTCCTGCGCCTCTTCGAGCGTCGCGTCCGCGTCCGGGTAGCAGGCGCAGGTGTAGGTCATCGAAGGGCCGAGCACCCACTCGTAGAACGCGTTCGACACGTCGTAGTGGTGGTGGATGACGTCGGCGTCCCGGGTTTTGCTGTGCCGCAACCCCTCGGCCAGCCGACGCCACCGGGGCAGGGCCTCCTGCGGGGGCGGCGCGATCGGCTTGAAGTGCTCGATGCCGATCGAACGGACGATGGTGGCGAGCATCAGCGGCGACGGCTTCTTGAACTGCAGCCGGTCCGACAGCGCCGTCAGCAGCGGGTACGGATCGCCGGGATGCGCACCGCCCATCTCCAGGTCGCCGGAGATGTAGGCGCGCGCCAGGCCGAGGTCGCTGGGCGCGGTCGCCAAATAGGTCGTGCCGCGCGGCGCGCGCAGGTGGAGGCTGACCGCCGCGTCCTCGGGGCCCGCGCTGCTGCCGTCGTAGGCGGTGAAGCGCAACGGGTTCCGGCCGCCGCCGGCGAACATCTCCAGGATCTGGGCGAGCGGCAGCCTGCCGGCGGTGGTCCGGGCGGGTTCCTTGGTGGTGGTCATCTAGGTCCTTTGCTCTTCGCGCAAGCGGCTCATCGGCGCAGTACCGCCTTTTCGTAGAGGTCCAGGAAACGCGCGTCGGGGTCGTAGGTCTTCTTGAGCGTCTTGTAGGTCTCGCCGCCGTAGAGCTCGTCGAACTCCTCGCGGCTGTAGTAGGCGTCGGAATAGAGCGACTTGTGGCCGTCGAGCTCGCTGACCTTACGCTCGATCAGCCGGTTGGTGTATCCCTCGCTCGGGCCTACCGGCACCGACGACCAGAAGCCGACGTTGACATAGGTGTGCCCGGGCCGGATGGGATACAGCGGCCATCCGGCGCTGTCGCGTAACCGCAACGGGCACAACCAGATCGGTTCGATCGGCACGGTGTCGAGGAACCACTGCAAGAACTCCGCGCAGCGGTCGATCGACACCTCGACGTCCTGCACCACCCGTTCGCGCGGCGGCCGGCCGTGGCGCTCTTCGATGCGGTCGGCGATGTTGAAGCGCTGATCGAGGCCGATGAGCTTCCAGTAGAAGCTGCTGCGCCGGTAGCGCCGCGGCCAGAACCGCCGGATGCGGGGGTCCTGCGCGCCGAAAGCCCGTGAGCACCAGAACCAGTCGGTGTCCCACCGCCAGAGATAGTCGTTGATGGTGAGGCGGTCCCGCGTCACGCCGGCCGCGTGCTGAATCGACCGGTAGTAGATGTCTTGGCCGGTGTAGTCGCTCACCGGACCCGGCGTCGGGGTCTGGGTGCCGAGGCACAGGTAGCTCTCGTCGGCGCCGAACACCACGCCGTCGACGTAATCGACAGGCTCACCGTCGTATTGCCCGCTGTCGGCGACCTGTCCCATGACCTCGACGAGGTCGGTGAGCGAATGGAAACGCACGTGGCGCAGCGCGACGAAGGGTTTGACGGTCTCCAGTTCGATCTTGAGCCGCACGGCGTAGCCGAGGGTGCCGTAGGAGTTGGGGAAGCCGCGGTAGAGGTCCGGGTGCAGGTCGCGACTGGCCGTGACGACTTCGCCTGCGCCGGTGAAGATGTCCATCTCCAGCACCGACTCGTGCGGCAGGCCGTTGCGGAGCGACGCCGACTCGATGCCCAGACCGGTCACGGCGCCGCCGAGGGTGATGGTCTTGAGCTGCGGAACCACCAGCGGCGACAAGCCGTGCGGCAGCGTCGCGGCCACCAGGTCCTCATAGGTGCACATGCCGGCGACGTCGGCGGTCCTGGCCTCGGGATCGACGGCGATCACACCGGTCAGCCCGGAAGTGTCCAGGCCCGGGGCGTTCCGTCGGGCGCGGGCGCGGAACAGGTTCGACGTCGGCTTCGCCAGTCGCACCGATGCGGACGCCGGGATCGCGCGGTAGCTGTCGATCAGCTTCCGAACCCCGTCGGCATGCGCTGTCGACGCCTGGATGGGCTGAACTGACACGGCTATACGCTAGCCCTCGGTGCCGGCCGGTGCGACCGCTTGCCCGGCAGGCACCCGTCAGCAAACAATCGAGGGATCGAGGAGATTCGGCACATGGGACAGGTCAGCGCCACCAGCGATGTCTTGATCAACGCCGCGCCGGAAACCGTGCTCGCCGCCGTCGCGGACTACGAGCAGGTCCGGCCGAAGATCCTGACCTCGCACTACAGCGGCTACCGGGTGCTGCAGGGCGGTCAGGGGCAGGGCACCGTTGCCACCTGGACGCTGCAGGCCACCAAGTCGCGGAGCCGCACCGTCGAGGCCGTCGTCGACGTCGCCGGGCACACCGTCATCGAGAAGGACAAGAACTCGACGCTGGTGACCAACTGGACCGTCGCACCCGCCGGACCCGGCGCGTCGGTGACCGTCAAGACGAGTTGGCAGGGTGCGGGCGGCATCAAGGGCATCTTCGAGGGGATCTTCGCGCCGCTGGGGCTCAAGCGCATTCAGTCCGAGGTGCTGCAGAACCTGAAGAAGGCCGTGGAATCGGCGTAGCGCCGCGCTACTGGGTGGCGAGGAAGCCGGCAATGCCCTTGACCACGGCGTCGGCGTATTTTTGCCGGCCCTCCGGGCTGGTGATGAGCGTGAGGTCGGCGGGGTTTTTCATGTTGCCCAGCTCGACGAGCACCGCGGGGTACTGCGCCAGGTTGAGCCCGGCGAGGTCCGGACGGCCGTAGAGCCCGTCGGAGCCGATGTAGTTGGCGGGCGGGATCCCCGACGAGCTCAGCTGGTCGCGCATGGTGCGGGCGAGTTGCACCGCCGGCCCGGCCTGCGCCGGGTTCAGCGGCGGCGCGGAGTAGTTGACGTGGAAGCCGCGCCCGGTCTCCGGTCCGCCGTCGGCGTGGATGCTCACGACGGCATTGGGCTTGAGCGCGTTCGCCATGGCCGCCCGCTCGTCGACGCAGGGACCGAGCGCGTTGTCGTTGCCGCGCGACATGGCGGTGCGGACGCCGAGTGCGGTGAGCTCCGCCCGGATCCGCAGCGTCACGTCCCAGGTGAACGTGTGCTCGGGGTAGCCGTCGGGCGTGGTGGTGCCGCTCGTCTGGCACTCCTTGTAGCCGCCGCGACCGTTGGGCACCTGCCGGGAGATCGACGCGTCATTGGCGCCGTTGTGCCCGGGGTCGAGGAAGACGATCTTCCCGGCGATGGTGTTCGGTGCGGCGCCGGCCGTCGGCGCGACCGCGGCGGCCACCGCGACGACCACAGCGGCCGCGAATCCACGAAGACATGCGGTACGGAGCACTCGCGTCACGCTAGCCATCGGCCGTCTAGGCTTGAAGGCCGAAGCGCCCGATATCCGCAGGCGACACCAAGTCGAGACCCAGCCTTGACCAACGAGACGCAAGGGGACACCGGATGCAACCGGGAGGCCAACCCGACATGTCGGCCCTGCTCGCGCAGGCGCAGCAGGTTCAGCAGCAGCTCATGGCGGCGCAGGAGGCGCTTGCGGCGTCCGAGGTGCGCGGACAGGCCGGCGGCGGGCTGGTGCAGGTGACCATGAAGGGCAGCGGCGAGGTGGTCGCGGTGACCATCGACCGCAAGGTCGTCGATCCCGACGACGTCGAGACGCTGCAGGATCTCATCGTTGCCGCGCACGGCGACGCGGCCCAGCAGGTGACGCAGCTCGCGCAGCGCACGCTGGGGCCGCTGGCCGGCGGCGCCGGTGGGTTGTTCGGCGCGCCGGGGTCCTGACTTGTTCGAGGGTCCGGTCCAGGACTTGATCGACGAACTCGGCAAACTGCCCGGGATCGGCCCGAAGAGCGCGCAGCGCATCGCTTTTCATCTGCTCAGCGTCGAACCGCCGGACATCGACCGGCTGACCGCGGCGCTCGATCGCGTCCGCAACGGCGTGACGTTCTGCTCGGTTTGCGGCAACGTCTCCGACGGCGACCGCTGCCGCATCTGCTCGGACCCCCGCCGCGACGCGTCGCTGGTGTGCGTGGTCGAGGAGCCGAAGGACGTGCAGGCCGTCGAGCGCACCCGGGAGTTCCGCGGCCGCTACCACGTGCTGGGCGGCGCGCTGGACCCGCTGTCGGGCGTCGGGCCGGACCAGCTGCGGATCCGTGAGCTGCTGAACCGCATCGGTGAGCGGGTCGACGGCGTGGACGTCGCCGAGGTCATCATCGCCACCGACCCCAACACCGAGGGCGAGGCCACCGCCACCTATCTGGTGCGGATGCTCCGCGACATCCCGGGGCTCACCGTCACCCGCATCGCCTCGGGCCTGCCGATGGGCGGCGACCTCGAATTCGCCGACGAGCTGACCCTCGGCCGTGCACTGTCCGGCCGCCGCGCGCTGACCTGACGCGCCGCGGCGCCGCCGCTCGCCGGCGCCGCGCGCCGCGCGCCGCGCTGGCGCCGAAACCGACATTTCGGCGCGAAAGTGCGAGAAGGATCCGCCATTTCGTCGATCTCGGCGAGGTGTCGGAGGCCGCGAGCACGATGCGGCCATGACTGAAGCCGGCGAGGCAATCGCCGACGGTATGCGGCGATCAAAACTACGACGTTCATGCCGACCCATGTTCCGCGGCCTTCAAGCCGGCCTGATCGTTCGCATGGATCGGGTGGCCGACGACGAAGTCATGGTGGTCGCCGATCTGCCGGTCGCCGCACCGGCACGGACGGCCTTCGATTCCGGCCGCTGCCAACGACGCACGCGGCGCTGGCGCGACTGGACGCGCTGATGCGGGCGCCTGCTGCTCCGCGACCTCCGGCGGCTGCCGATGCTCCACGACCGCGGTTGGGAAGTCATCCGGGTGATCGCCGAGGACCGGCCCGCTCAGGTGCTGGCGCGGGTGAGGGAAGCCGCCGCACGGCGAGGCGTCGAGATCGACGAAATGGCGCGATCTACTCGCAGTTTCGCGCCCGATCGTCGGTTTGGGCGAGAAGTGGCCTGACGCTAGGGGCGGCGCGGGGCGGCCAGGCGTTCGCGGCGCAGCTGGGCGACCTCGGCGAGCTGCAGCGGTGGCAGGTCGCCGACGACCTGGGCCAACAGGTGGTCGGCCAGCTCGGGGTTGCGGGCCAGGCACGGCCCGTGCAGATAGGTCGCGACGATGCTGCCCTGCACCGCGCCGTCGACGCCGTCGCCCAGCCGGTTGCCGGCGCCCTTGCTGACGCGGGCCAGCGGCGCGGCGTCGGCACCCAGAGTCGTTCCGCCGCGGTGGTTCTCGAAGCCGGTGAGCGGCTCGTGCAGCCCCGGGATCAGTGGCGTGCTGACGACTTCGCCGATGGTCCGTTCGGCCTGCGGGGACGTGGTCGCGTCGAGCAGGCCGACGCCTTCGACCCGTTCGCCCGACGACGTCTCGTACCAGTGGCCGAGCACCTGGATCGCCGCGCAGATCGCCAGGACCGGCGCCCCGCGTTCGACGGCGCGCTGCAGCCCCGGATAGGTCCGCAGATGCTTGGTGGCCAGCCGCTGCGCGTAGTCTTCGGCGCCACCGAGGGTGTAGAGGTCGAGCGAGTCGGGCACCGGGTCGGCCAGCGTGATCTCGACGATCTCGGCGTCGATACCGCGCAGCGTCAGCCGCTGTCGCAGCACCACGGCGTTGCCGCCGTCGCCGTAGGTGCCCATCACGTCGGGCAGCACGAGCCCGATCCGCACCGTCGACTCAGGCACGACGCCGCTCCAACGCGCGGTTGAGCTGCAGGAACGCGGTGTAGTTGGCGATCACCTCGACGTGGCCGGGCGGACAGGACTCGATGGCCTGCACGGTGTCGTGCACCAGCGAGTGCTGCACCCCCGCGTAGCCGAGCCGCACCGCGAGGTCGGTGCCCCGCTCGCCGGCGGCGATCACCTCGGTGTCCTCGAAATGCTCGAACCGCACGTCCCACAGCCACGACAGGTCCTCGCCGTCGGGCACCTGGCCGTTCACAGCGATCACCACGCCCGCGCTGTGTTTGTCGATCATCGACAGCGCCTCCTGCCAGCCGGCCGGGTTCTTCGCCAGCAGCAGCCGCGCGGTGTGTCGGCCCACCCGCACGGTGCGGTAGCGGCCGGCCACCTCGTCGACGCCGCCGACCGCGCGGACGGCGGCGACCGGGTCGGCGCCCAGGGCCACCGCGGCGGCCACCGCCTGCGTCGCGTTGCCGCGGTTGACGTCGCCGGGAAGCGCCAGCTCCATCGGGTGCGCGAACCCGTGCGGGCCGTAGATCGTGCGCTCGTCGAACCACCAGTGCGGCGTCGGCCGCTTGAAGTCCGTGCCGGTCGAATACCAGTGGCCGCGCTCCCGGACGATCACCTCGCCGCTGCGCGGGCAGCTCACCGAGTCGTTCGCCCACGTGCTGCCGGCGGCCACCCACAGCACGTTCGGATTGTCGTAGGCGGCTGACGTCATCAGCACGTCGTCGCAGTTGGCGACGATCACCGCCGCGGGGTGGTCGGCAAGCGCGCCGCGCAGCGTCCGCTCGATGTGGTTGATCTCACCGACGCGGTCGAGCTGATCGCGCGACAGGTTCAGCAGCACGACGACCTGCGGGTCGACGGCGGCCGCGACGTGCGGCAGGTGCATCTCGTCGACCTCGAGGGCGGCCAGCGACGCGCCGCGTGCTGCCGCGAGCGCGGCGACCAGCCCGGCGTCCATGTTGGCGCCCTCGGAGTTCGTCGCCACCTCGCCGACCGTGGCCAGCGCGGCGGCAATCATCCGGGTGGTGGTGGACTTGCCGTTGGTGCCGGTGACCAGCACATTGCGCCGGCCGTGGCCGAGCTGGCGCAGCAGGGTGTTGTCGAGCGACAGCGCCACCAGCCCGCCGATCATGGCGCCGGCGCCGCGACCGGTCGCCCGCGACGCCCACCGCGCGGCCGAACCGGCGGCGAGAGCGGCACGGCCGCGGGCGGTGATCACCGGCCGAGTTTATGCCGATCGCAACCAGACCTCGCGACACGCGTCGGCGCCGGCCGGGAGTTGTCACCCCGCCGTGGCAACCTGAGGACCGTGCCGTTGCTGAGCCCGCCCCGCTGCCCGCAGTGGGGCCGTCCCGCCACCGACCACGACGGCGGCTGGGCGGTGCTCGACGTCGAGACGTCGGGATTCCGGCCCGGCCAGGCACGCATCGTCAGCATCGCGGTGGTGGCCCTCGACGCCGACGGTGCGGTGCAGCGCTCCTTCGCGTCCCTGCTGAATCCCGGCGTCGACCCCGGGCCCACCCACGTGCACGGGTTGACGGCCGAGATGCTGGCCGGGCAGCCGACGTTCGCCGACATCGCCGGCGAACTGGTCGCCCTGCTCCGCGGCCGCACGCTCGTGGCCCACAACGTCGCGTTCGACTACGCCTTCGTGGCCGCCGAAGCCGAGGAGGCCGGTGTCGAGCTGCCCGTCGACGAGGTGATGTGCACCGTCGAACTGACGCGCCGGCTCGCCCTCGGGCTGGAGAACCTGCGGCTGGGGACGCTGGCGCAGCACTGGTCGGTGCCGCAGCTGCGCCCGCACGACGCCTACGACGACGCGCTGGTGCTCGCCGGCATCCTGCTGCCGGCGCTGCGCCGGGCCCGCGCCCGCGACGTCTGGTTGCCCGTCCGGCCGGTCAGCCGTCGTCGCTGGCCCAACGGCCGCGTCACCCACGACGACCTGCGGCCGCTCAAGGCGATGGCGGCGCGGCTGACGTGCCCGTACGCCAACCCCGGCCGCCACGTGCCGGGCCGGCCGCTGGTGCAGGGCATGCGGGTCGCGCTGTCGGCGGAGCTCGACCGCACCCACGACGAACTCGTCGAGCGCATGGTGCACGCGGGGCTGGCGTTCACCGACCTGGTCGACCCGCACACCTCGCTGGTGCTGGGCAACGATCCGGCGGCCGAGCAGGGCAAGGCGTTCCAGGCGCGAGAGCTCGGCATCCCGCTGATGGGCGACGACGAATTCCTGACCGCCGCCGCCGCGGTGGTCGGCGGAAGCGATGTGCCGCTGTTCGCCGACGCGCCGGCCAGCGGGCACCAGTTCGCGCTCTTCTAGCAGCCTGCCGGCGGGCGTGCGGGTCGGTCAGCCGCGGGCGGCGCGGTTCACGGCCGACACCACCGCCCGCAGCGACGCGGTCGTGATCGAGGACGCGATACCGACGCCCCACACCGTGCGACCGCCGATGGACGCCTCGACGTAGGCCGCCGCCTGTGCCTCCTCGCCGGCGGACATCGCGTGCTCGGAGTAGTCGAGGACGTGCACGTCGTAGCCGACGGTCGACAGCGCGTCGACGAACGCCGCGAGCGGGCCGTTGCCCTTGCCGGTGATCTCGCTCTCGGTGCCGTTGATGCGCACCGTCGCGGTGATGGTGTCGGTGCCGTCGTCGACTTCCGCGGCGTCGACGCGCTGCCGGATCCGCTCCAGCGGCCGCACCGGGTTCAGGTACTCCTCGGCGAAGACGTCCCACATCTCCTTCGGCGACACCTCGCCGCCCTCGCCGTCGGTGATCTTCTGCACCACCTGCGAGAACTCGATCTGCAGCCGACGCGGCAGCGACAGGCCGTGGTCGGCCTTCATGATGTAGGCGACGCCACCTTTGCCGGACTGCGAGTTCACCCGGATGACGGCCTCGTAGGTGCGGCCGACGTCCTTGGGGTCGATCGGCAGGTAGGGGACTTGCCACAGCAGGTCGTCGACGTCGGTGTCCGCCTCGTCTGCAGCGGTTTTCATCGCGTCCAGGCCCTTGTTGATCGCGTCCTGGTGGCTGCCGGAGAACGCGGTGTAGACCAGGTCGCCGCCGTAGGGATGCCGCTCGTGGACGGGCAGCTGGTTGCAGTACTCGACGGTGCGGCGGATCTCGTCGATGTTCGAGAAGTCGATCTGCGGGTCGACGCCGCGGCTGAACAGGTTCAGCCCCAGCGTCACCAGGCACACGTTGCCGGTGCGCTCGCCGTTGCCGAACAGGCAGCCCTCGATGCGGTCGGCGCCCGCCTGGTAGCCCAATTCGGCTGCGGCGACGGCGGTTCCGCGGTCGTTGTGCGGGTGCAGGCTCAGGATGATCGCGTCGCGGCGGGCCAGGTTGCGGCTCATCCACTCGATCGAGTCGGCGTAGACGTTCGGCGTCGCCATCTCGACGGTGGCGGGCAGGTTGACGATCATCGGCCACTCGGGCGTCGGTGCGATCACCTCGGAGACGGCGTCGCACACCTCTTTGGCGTACGCCAGCTCGGTGCCGGTGTAGGACTCCGGCGAGTACTCGAACCGCCACCGCGTGTCCGGATACTTCTTCGCCTCCTCGATGCACATCCGCGCGCCTTGCACCGCGATGTCCTTGACGGCGTCGCGGTCGGCGCGGAACACCACGCGGCGCTGCAGGATCGACGTCGAGTTGTAGAAGTGGACGATCGCCCGTGGCGCCCCGGCGCACGCCTCGAAGGTGCGCTCGATCAGCTCGGGCCGGCACTGGGTCAGCACCTGGATGGTGACGTCGTCGGGAATGGCGCCCTGCTCGATGATCTCGCGGACGAAGTCGAAGTCGGTTTGGCTGGCCGACGGGAAACCGACCTCGATCTCCTTGTAGCCCATGCGGACCAGCAGGTCGAACATCCGGCGTTTGCGGGCCGGGCTCATCGGGTCGATCAGCGCCTGGTTGCCGTCGCGCAGGTCCACCGCGCACCACAGTGGCGCGGTGTCGATCACCTTGTCGGGCCAGGTGCGGTCCGGCAGCGTGATCGGTTCGACCTCGTCGGCGAACGGCCGGTAGCGCGTCACCGGCATCGCCGAGCCGCGTTGGGTGTTGTACGCCGGCTGGCCGGGGTTCGGCGGACCGGCGGGGGTGGTGATGGTGCGTACCGCGCTGAAGGCGTCAGGACCGTCGGCGGCAGGCTTCGAGAAAGTAGTCACGAGTTCGGCTCCGGGAGTGGAAGGGACTCGACCGGCGCATCGCGAAAGACCCGCGACGGGAAGCCGGTCTGGTCAGATCCCGCCGCGGCGTCCGAGAAGGAGCTGCCGCGCCACGGGCTCACCGTACCGCGCGACGCCCGCGGTCTCAAAACGTCGTCCGTCAGGGGTTGAGCGGTCGGCCCCAGGTGCCGGCGAACGCGATCTCCGACAGCGGCAGCCGCGCGCGCGGCTGCGCGTCCCGCTCGGCGATCGCCGGGTCCGAAGGCTCACCGAGCCGGCCAATCGCCACGACGGCCACCGGGCGCACACCGGCGGGGATGTCGAACGCCCGGCGTGCGCCGTCGGCGTCGAACCCGGCCATCGGGTGGCTGACGAGCCCGCGCGCCACGGCCTCGATCGCGAGGTTGGCCATCGCGGCGCCGGCGTCGACGGCCGCGTAGTAGGCCGTCTTCTCGTCGTCACCCTCGTCGGCGCACACCAGGAGCAGCGCACTGGCCGCCCGAGCCCAGCTGTTGCCGCGCTTGAGGGTGGCCGCCAGCGCGTCGAAGGTGTCGTCGTCGCGGCGCCCGACCACGACGCGCACCGGCTGGCGGCGACCCCAGGTGGCCGACCAGCGCGCGGCCTCGAGCAGCGCGGTCAGGTCGTCGTCGGCCAGGCGATGATCGGGGTCGAGCGCCCGCGGGCTCCACCGCTGCGCGATCAGCGGATGGATGGGAACGCTGGTGACGGCGGTGCGGTCACGCTGCATCGCGGCCACGCTACCCCCGGTGCACGCGGTCAGGATGTGACGTCTGCAGCCCTTATCCTTGACGGCGACTCCCGCTCAAGCAGATGAGGTGAGCACGGTGGCGCTCGTCGTCCAGAAGTACGGCGGATCCTCGGTGGCCGATGCCGAGCGCATCCGGCGCGTCGCCGAGCGCATCGTCGAGACCAAGAAGCAGGGGCACGACGTCGTCGTGGTGGTCTCCGCGATGGGCGACACCACCGACGACCTGCTGGACCTCGCCCGCCAGGTGTGCCCGGCCCCGCCGGCCCGCGAGATGGACATGCTGCTGACCGCCGGTGAGCGGATCTCCAACGCGCTGGTCGCCATGGCCATCAACTCGCTGGGGGCGCAGGCCCGCTCGTTCACCGGATCGCAGGCCGGGGTCATCACCACCGAGATCCACGGCAACGCCAAGATCATCGACGTCACGCCCGGCCGGCTGCGCTCCGCGCTCGACGAGGGGCTGATCGTGCTGGTCGCCGGCTTCCAGGGCGTCAGCCAGGGCAGCAAGGACGTCACGACGCTGGGCCGCGGCGGCTCGGACACCACGGCCGTCGCGCTGGCCGCCGCGCTCGACGCCGATGTGTGCGAGATCTACACCGATGTCGACGGCATCTTCACCGCCGACCCGCGGATCGTCCCGAACGCGCGCCACCTCGACACCGTCTCGTTCGAGGAGATGCTCGAGATGGCCGCGTGCGGCGCCAAGGTGCTGATGCTGCGCTGCGTGGAATACGCCCGCCGCTACGACGTTCCGATCCACGTCCGGTCGTCGTACTCCGACAAGCCCGGCACGCTCGTCAAAGGATCGATGGAGGACATCCCGATGGAAGACGCCATCCTCACCGGTGTCGCGCACGACCGCAGCGAGGCCAAGGTGACCGTCGTCGGGCTGCCCGACGTTCCCGGGTACGCCGCCAAGGTGTTCCGCGCCGTCGCCGACGCCGACGTGAACATCGACATGGTGTTGCAGAACATCAGCAAGATCGAGGACGGCAAGACCGACATCACGTTCACCTGCGCGCGGGACAACGGACCCAGCGCCGTGGAGAAGCTGACGTCGCTGCAGGACGAGATCGGCTTCACCCGCGTGATGTACGACGACCACATCGGCAAGGTGTCGTTGATCGGCGCGGGGATGCGCTCGCATCCGGGCGTCACCGCCACCTTCTGTGAGGCGCTCGCCGATGCGGACATCAACATCGAGCTGATCTCCACCTCCGAGATCCGGATCTCGGTGCTGATCCGTGACACCGACGTGGACAAGGCGGTCGCCACGCTGCACGAGGCCTTCGAGCTCGGCGGCGAGGAGCAGGCCACGGTGTACGCGGGGACGGGGCGGTAGGAGCTGTCATGACGCGTGAAGGACTCAACATCGGCGTGGTCGGCGCGACCGGCCAGGTGGGCCGGGTGATGCGGCAACTGCTCGAGGAGCGGAACTTCCCGGCGGCCGGCGTCCGGTTCTTCGCCTCGGCGCGCTCGCAGGGCCGCAAGATCGAGTTCCGCGGGCAGCAGATCGAGGTCGAGGACGCCGAGACCGCCAACCCCGCCGGCCTCGACATCGCGCTGTTCTCCGCGGGCGCCACGATGTCGCGGGTGCAGGCCCCGCGGTTCGCCGCCCACGGCGTGACCGTCATCGACAACTCGTCGGCCTGGCGCAAGGACCCCGACGTGCCGCTGGTGGTCAGCGAGGTCAACTTCGACCGCGACGTCGGCGATCCGCGGCGGCTCAAGAAGGGCATCATCGCCAACCCGAACTGCACCACGATGGCCGCGATGCCGGTGCTCAAGGTGCTGCACGACGAGGCCGGGCTGCAGCGGCTGGTGGTGTCGTCGTATCAGGCGGTGTCGGGCAGCGGGGTCGCCGGCGTCGAGGAGCTGGCGTCGCAAGCGCGCGCGGTGATCGACGATGCCGAGAAGCTGGTGCACGACGGGTCCGCGGTCGAGTTCCCGGCGCCCACCAAGTACGTCGCGCCGATCGCGTTCAACGTGGTGCCGCTGGCCGGCTCGCTGGTCGACGACGGCAGCGGCGAAACCGACGAGGACCAGAAGCTGCGCAACGAGAGCCGTAAGATCCTCGGCATCCCGGACCTCGCGGTCAGCGGCACCTGCGTGCGCGTGCCGGTGTTCACCGGACACTCGCTCTCCGTCAACGCCGAGTTCGCACAACCGATCTCGCCGGCGCGGGCGCGCGAGCTGCTGGCCGACGCGCCCGGCGTGAAGCTGGTCGACGTGCCGACGCCGCTGGCCGCCGCGGGTGTCGACGAGTCGCTGGTCGGCCGCATCCGTCAGGACCCCGGCGTGCCCGACGGTCGCGGGCTGGCGCTGTTCATCTCCGGTGACAATCTCCGCAAAGGCGCGGCGCTCAACACGATCCAGATCGCCGAGCTGCTGTCCGCGCAGATCTGACCCCTGCCCCCCTTGCGCCGAAACCGACACACGGGCGCCAAAGTGCGAGTGGTTTCCGCCTTTTCGTCGATCTCGGCGCTGGTTGCTCTCGCCCCGGTCGCGCAGGCCACCCCGCCGCTGGCGGCCGGCGAGGTGTACCGCGTCGGCCCCGTCGCCGGCACCGGCACGCCGACCCGCGACTACGGTATCGGCGCGACGGACCTGTGCGAGTTCATGGAGTTCCCGAGCCAGCTGCTGCAGGTCTGCGGTGACAGCTTCGCCGGCCAGGGTGTCGGCTTCGGCGGCTGGTTCACGCCGATCGCCCTGCACGTCGACATGGCGTCGGTCGACGACCCACAGTACTTCGGGATCACGGGTATTCGCGAGCCGTTGCTCGCCGACTCCGCACCGCCGGGCGCCTCGCAGCTGCCGGCCGGTGTCGTGCAGATCAACCGGGAGAACTACCTGCTGGTGACCACTACCGAGAGCCTGGTGCCGCGGTCGTCGCGGTTGGTGAAAGCGTCGCCCACGCAGGCGAACTGGCCGACGATCCCCGGATCGGTGCGCAACGCCTCCTACGACGACGGCGCGCAGACCCAGGTCAGCGGCTTCTACGACCCGATCCCGACGCCCGACTCGCCGACCGGCTGGGTGTTTGTCGTCGCCAACAGCTTCGACCGCACGCGACCGGTGCGGTTGTATCGCGTTCCCCCGCAGCGTTTCACGGATCGCGATGCCTGGCAGGGGTTCGGCGGCGGGATGTGGGGCGGCGAGCCTGCCCCGCTGTGGCCCGACCGGGTCGGCGAGATGAGCTTCCAGCAGATCGACGGCAAGGCGGTGCTGTCGTATTTCAACGCCACCACCGGCGATATCGAAGTGCGGGTGGCGAATTCGCCCGTCGACCTGGGCACCGCACCCGTCACGACCGTGGTCCGGCACAGCGACTGGCCCGATCCCGCCGACGTGCTGCCCGAACCCTTCGACAACCGGCTCGCCCAGCCGTACGGCGGGTACATCTCGCCGGCCTCCACGCTCGACGAGCTGCGCATCTTCGTCAGCCAGTGGAACACCCTGCCCCGCAGCCATGCGCCCTATCGCGTCATCCAGTTCGCGGTGCGGCCGTTTGTGCAGTGACGTGGCCGGTTGAGTTCCGCTTGCCGGCGTTGGTCTCCACACCACGGCGCGAATCCGCCCGAGATTCCGCCCTGCAGTGAGCCTCAACGCCCGCGAGGCGGTCTCAACGGCGAGCGTCGATCGCCTCGCGCACCCGCCGCAGCACGTCGGCGGGCCGGTCCTCCTTCACCACGCGCACGACGATCCAGCCGAGTCTTGTCAGCTGATCCAGCCGCCGCATGTCCCGCAGGTACTGGTCGCGATCCGACTGATGCTGGTCGCCGTCGTACTCGAGCGCGATCTGCAGCTCCGGCCAGCCCATGTCCAGCCTCGCCACCAGCCGGCCGTCGACGCGGACCTCGATCTGCGTCTCGACCGGCGGCAGGCCGTCGCGGTGGACCAGCAGCCGCAGCCATGTCTCCTTCGGCGACTCCGCGCCGGCGTCCACCAGCTCGAGTGCCGTCTCGAGCTGGCGCAGGCCACGGACGTGCGGGTGTCTGGCGGCGATGGCCGCGACCGCGGCGACGGGCACACCGGTCGCGTGCAGCAGGGCGTCGAGCGCGGCGACCGCCGAGTCGAGCCGGCCGCGCCGCCCGATGTCGAAAGCCGTCCTGGCCGGCGTCGTCACCGGCAACCCGTCGACGCCCATCACCTCGTCGACGAGCAGGCGGTCGGCGCGGCAGACGACACCGGCCGGTGGCCGGGTGCTGCGATAGATCAGTTCGATCGGCGACTCCTCGTCGACCCAGCGGGCGCCGTGGAAAGCCGCGGCGGCCAGACCCGCGACCACGCCGTTGCGCCGCGACCACAGATACGCGGCATGCGTGCGCGCCCGAAGCGTCGGCCGGATGCCTTTCCGCAGGTATACGCCGGGCAAGGTAGGGCAGCACCTGGTGCGGAGCTGGTGGCGGTTCAGTACCCCGGCGGCGAGGGCCTCGGCGCCGACGAAGGGCCGCCAGACGTCGACTCGGTCCATGTCGGCACCGTGTCACGCGCTGCCAGCTCTCGGCACCTGGCTGTCCACAGCCAGTCGAGTCTGCAGCCTGGGCGTTGATCCGCACGCCAGGGCGAAGATTCGGGCGATTCCGCGCCGTCTGGTGGAGACCAACGCCGCAAGGTGGAGACCAACGCCGGCGAGTGGAGACCAACGCCGCCAGGTGGACACCAAACGCCAGGCGCACCCGCTCACAGCCAACTCACAGCGCAGGCACATCGGGCGCATGCCGACGACGACCACGATCGACGGCATGACTGAAACATCGAACACTCCGACAACCGTCGTCGAACGCCGCAGCCGTCTCACCACCATCGCGCTGTGGGTGGGGATCGTGGTGGGCGTGGTCTTCATCGTCGGCGCGATCTTCTGGACCGGGTTCGCGCTCGGCAGCCACGGCGGGCACGGCGGGCACGACGGTCCGCGCGGCGATCGCAGCCGCGGCGACATGATGGTCGGCCCCGACCACCGCGTGGGCCCGCCGGCCCTGCTGCCTGGCGTGCAGCCGGGTCAGCAGCCGGGCCCCCAACCCGGTCAGTCGACCCCGCAGCAGCCGACCACCACGCCGAGCGCGAGACCCTAGGCACCGAAACACCGGATTGCCGGCCCGTCGTGAAGGCAGACTGTGCAGACAGCCCCATCGATGAAGGAGTCGTCATGACGGCGAGCCACACCACGAACGACGCCGGCAATCCGGTTCCCAGCACGGAGTTCTCGCTGTCGGTCGGGCCGGACGGTCCGATCCTGCTGCAGGATCACTACTTGATCGAACAGATGGCGAACTTCAACCGCGAGCGCATCGCGGAACGCCAGCCGCACGCCAAGGGTGGCGGCGCGTACGGCACCTTCGAGGTGACGCACGACGTCAGCCAGTTCACCAAAGCGGCGTTCCTGCAGCCAGGCGCGGAGACGGAGATGGTCGCCCGGTTCTCGACGGTGGCGGGCGAGCGGGGGAGCCCCGACACCTGGCGTGACCCGCGGGGTTTCGCGCTGAAGTTCTACACCTCCGAGGGCAATTTCGACATGGTCGGCAACAACACCCCGGTGTTCTTCATGCGCGACCCGATGAAGTTCCAGCACTTCATCCGCAGCCAGAAACGCTTGCAGGCGAACAACCTTCGCGACCACAACATGCAGTGGGACTTCTGGACGCTGGTGCCCGAGTCGGCGCACCAGGTCACCTGGCTGATGGGCGACCGCGGCATCCCGAAGACGTGGCGGCACATGAACGGCTACTCCAGCCACACCTACAGCTGGGTCAACGCCGCCGGCGAGATCTCCTGGGTGAAGTACCACTTCAAGACCGACCAGGGCATCGACTACCTGACGCAGCAGGAGGCCGATCGGCTGGCCGGCGAGGACGCCGACTACCACCAGCGGGACCTCTACGACTCCATCGAGGCCGGCGAGTACCCCAGCTGGACGCTCAAGGTGCAGATCATGCCGTTCGAGGACGCGAAGACCTACCGCGTGAACCCGTTCGATCTGACGAAGGTGTGGTCGCACAAGGACTACCCGCTGATCGACGTGGGCCGAATGACGCTGAACCGCAACGTCACCGACTACCACGCCGAGATCGAGCAGGTGGCCTTCGAGCCGAACAGCATCGTGCCCGGCACCGGGCTGAGCCCGGACAAGATGCTGCTGGCCCGCGGCTTCTCCTACGCCGACGCCCACCGCGCCCGGCTCGGGGTCAACTACAAGCAGATCCCCGTCAACACCCCGCGGGTCGAGGTCAACAGTTACAGCAAAGACGGCGTCATGCGCGTGAAGAACGTCAGCGATCCGGTGTACGCGCCGAACAGCATGGGCGGGCCCGTGGCCGATCCGGCGCGCGGCACCGAGATCGGCTGGATGGCCGACGGCGAGTTCGTGCGCGCCGCCTACACGCTCCGCCCGGAGGACGACGACTGGACGCAGGCGGGCGTGCTGGTGCGGGAGGTGCTCGACGACGACGAACGCAACCGGCTGGTCGAGAACATCGTCGGACACGTGGCGAAGGGCGTGAAGGAGCCGGTGCTGTCGCGGGTGTTCGAGTACTGGCGCAACGTCGATCCCGATCTCGGCAAGAAGGTCGAGGAAGGCGTGCGCGCCAAACTGGATACCGTTTCCTGACGCCGCTCCGTTGCGCCGTCGATGTCGGCCCCGGCTGGCATGATCGGCGGCATGACTATCGAAGCCATCTACACGGCGGAATCCACTGCGACGGGCGGTGGCCGCGACGGCCATGTGACGTCGGCCGACGGGAAGATCGACCTCGACACCCGCCCGCCGAAGGAGATGGGCGGCAGTGGCGACGGCGTGAATCCCGAGCTGCTGTTCTCGGCGGGCTATGCGGCGTGCTTCCTCGGCGCGCTGCGGCTGGTCGCCAAGAAGGCGAACGTCACGCTGGA
Organism: Mycobacterium sp. MYCO198283; assembly: GCF_021213805.1. Lineage (GTDB taxonomy): Bacteria > Actinomycetota > Actinomycetes > Mycobacteriales > Mycobacteriaceae > Mycobacterium. The sequence goes on along the minus strand of NZ_JAJQJI010000005.1, from coordinate 91,151 downwards.
CGACGACACGAAGGTCACCGCCCAGATCGGCATCGGCAAGACGCCGGAAGGCGGGTTCGGGCTGGTCGGCACCATCGTCAGTTACCTGCCGGGTGTGGAGCAGGAAGTCGCCGACGATCTCGTGGAGCAGGCCCACGAGGTGTGTCCGTACTCCAACGCCACCCGCGGCAATGTCGACGTTGCGATCTCGGCGAAGGTCTAGCGCCGCCGCGGCCGTGGCGGCGGCCTGCGTCGCGGTCGTCGTGGCGACGCCCGCGCACGCCCGGCCGTCCGAACCCGGTGTGGTGAACTACGCGGTGCAGGCCAAGGGCGCCGTGAGCAACATCGTCGGCGCGCCGATCACCGTCGAGCGCCTGTTCACCGAACCGTTCCAGGCGTATTCGGTCGACGTGCCGGCCTGCAACGACTGGGCCGACATCGGGTTGCCCGAGGTGTACGCCGATCCCGACCTCGCATCGTTCAACGGGGCGGAAGCGCAGACCTCCGCCACGGACAGCACGCACTTCGTCAAGCAGGCGGTCGGGGTGTTCGCCACCGCCGACGCCGCCGACCGCGCCTTCCACCGGCTGACGGACCGGACGGTCGGCTGCGGCGGGCAGACCGCGACCATGCACTTCGCCGACGGGGCGGTGCAGGTGTGGAGCTTCGCCGCCGGCGTCGACAACGCCACCGAGCAGTTCTTCACCAAGCAGGAAGCGGGCACCGACCGCCGGTGCTTCGTCCAGACCCGCAAACGGGAGAACGTGCTGCTGCAGGCGAAGGTCTGTCAACCGGGCAACGGCGGGCCGGCGGTCAACGTGCTGGCCGGGGCCATGCAGAACGCCCTCGGGCAGTAGCGGCCGGCATCGCCATGTCCCCGACCACCGCATGCCCCACACCGCTGCGAGCCGACGACCCACTGGCCGGAGTGGAGGCCGCCGCATGCCACCTCGCGGCCGGCGCCCTCGTCGACGGGCCCGTCGGCAGGGTCGGGCTCGAGATCGAGGCGCACTGCTTCGACCTCGCCGAACCGCGCCGCCGTCCGACGTGGCGCCGCATCGCCGACGTCATCGACGGCCTCGACAAGCTGCCCGGCGGCAGCGTCGTCACCGTCGAACCCGGCGGCGCCGTCGAATTGTCCGGCCCGCCGCTGGCCGGTGCGCTCGCCGCCATCACGGCGATGGCCGCCGACCGTGCCGTGGTGCGGACGGCGTTCGTCCGGCAGGGGCTCGGGCTGGTGCTCCTCGGCGCCGATCCGGTGCGGCCACCCGAGCGGGTGCATCCCGGCGCCCGCTACACCGCGATGGAACAGTTCTTCGCCGCGACGGGGACCGGCGCCGCCGGGGCCGCGATGATGACGTCGACGGCATCGGTTCAGGTGAACCTCGACGCCGGACCGCGGGAGAACTGGTCGCGTCGGGTGCTGCTCGCGCACGCGCTCGGTCCGGTGATGGTCGCGATCACCGCGAATTCGCCGATGCTGGGGGGCGCCGCGACCGGCTGGCGCAGCACCCGGCAGCGGGTCTGGGGACAGCTCGACACCGCGCGCTGCGGCCCGGTCCTCGGCCGCAGCGACGACCCCGCCGGCGAGTGGGCACGGTATGCGCTCAAGGCGCCGGTCATGCTGGTGCGCACCGCGGCCGGCGCCACACCGGTGACCGCTCGGATCCCGTTCGTGCAGTGGATCACCGGCGATGTCCGCCTGGGCGGCCGCCGACCCACCGCAGCCGACCTCGACTACCACCTGACGACGTTGTTCCCGCCGGTCCGCCCGCGCCGCTGGCTGGAGATCCGCTACCTCGACAGCGTGCCGGACGCGCTGTGGCCCGCCGTGGTGTTCGCGTTCGTCACGCTGATGGACGAACTACCCGAGGTCGCGGCCGACGCCACCGAGCCCGTCGCGGCGGCCTGGGGCACCGCAGCCCGCGCGGGACTGGCCGACCCGGCCCTGCACACCGCCGCCGTGCGCTGCCTGGCCGCCGTCGCCGACCGGACCCCGAGCGCGCTGCACACCTCGATGCAACGACTGCTCGACGCGGTCGATCGGCAAAGGTCACCGGCCGACGACGTCACCGACCGGGTCCAACGGTCGGGCATCGACGCGACCCTCGTCGCGCTCGCCGAGGAGCAGCCGTGACCACCGTCGTCGACGCACTGCACGCCGCCCGGCGACGGACCCTGCGGCTCACCGATCTCGGCGACGACGAGCTGCGCCGCCAGTACCACCCGTTGATGAGCCCGCTGGTGTGGGACCTCGCGCACATCGGCCAGCAGGAGGAGCTGTGGCTGCTGCGGGGCGGCGACGCGCGGCGGCCCAGCCTGCTCGGCGACAAGGAGTCGCTGTACGACGCCTTCCGCCACCCCCGGGCCAGCCGCGTGGAGCTGCCGCTGTTGTCGCCCGCCGAGGCGCGCACCTTTTGTCGCGTCGTCCGCGAGCAGGCGCTCGACGCGCTCACCGAGCGCGACCCGTTCACCCTCGCGCTGGCCGTCAGCCACGAGCAGCAGCACAACGAGACGATGCTGCAGGCACTCAACCTGCGCAGCGGCCCGCCGGTGCTTAGCCCGGGCACCACACTTCCGGCCGGCCGCGACGGCGTCGCCGGAACGTCGGTGGTGATCGCGGGCGGTCCATTCGTGCTGGGTGTCGACGGCGCCGACGAACCGTACGCCCTGGACAACGAGCGTCCTGCGCATGTGGTCGACGTGCCGGCGTTCCGCATCGGGCGGGTGCCGGTGACCAACGGGGAGTGGCGCGCCTTCATCGCCGACGGCGGGTATCACCGGCCGGAGCTGTGGTCGCCGCGCGGCTGGCGACACCGTGTCGAGGCCGGTCTCGTGGCACCGCAGTTCTGGCTGCCCGACGGCAGCCGCACCCGCTTCGGGCAGGTCGAGCCGGTGCCCGACGACGAGCCGGTGCAGCACGTCACCTACTTCGAGGCGCAGGCCTACGCGCGGTGGGCCGGCGCGCGGCTGCCCACCGAAGCCGAGTGGGAGAAGGCCGCCGCCTGGGATCCCGCGGCGGGTCGGCGCCGCCGCTATCCGTGGGGGGACGCGTCGCCGACGGCCGAGCGCGCCAATTTGGGTGGCGACGCCTTGCGCCCGGCGCCGGTGGGCGCCTATCCGGCGGGGGCGTCGGCGTACGGCGTGGAGCAGCTGCTCGGCGACGTGTGGGAGTGGACGTCGTCGCCGCTGCGGCCCTGGCCGGGGTTCCGCCCGATGCTCTACGAGCAGTACAGCGCGCCGTTCTTCGACGGTGACTACCGGGTGCTGCGCGGCGGCTCCTGGGCCGTCGCACCCGACATCCTGCGGCCGAGCTTCCGTAACTGGGACCACCCGATCCGACGCCAGATCTTCGCCGGCGTGCGGCTGGCGTGGTCGGCCGAGGACCCCGAGCGCTGATGTGCCGCCATGTCGCGTGGCTGGGCGAGCCGCGGTCGGTGTCGTCGCTGGTGTGCGAGCCGCCGTTCGGCTTGGTGCGCCAGTCCTACGCCCCGCGCCGGCAGCGGCACGGGCTGCTCAACGCCGACGGCTGGGGTGTCGGCTTCTACCGGGTCGATGCACCGGGTGCCGCCCCCTGCCGGTGGCGCAGCGCCTCGCCGCTGTGGGGCGACGCGTCCTTTGCCTCGGTGGCCCCCGCGCTGCGCAGCACCTGCGTCGTCGCGGCGGTGCGCTCGGCGACCGTCGGCATGCCGATCGAGGCCGCGGCGGTCGCACCGTTCACCGACGGGCGGTGGCTCGTGTCGCACAACGGCGTCGTCGACCGATCGGCGCTCCCCGCGACCCGCGAGGCGGAGTCGGTGGTCGACAGCGCGGTGCTGGCCGCCCGCCTGTTCGCCGCGGGCATCGAACGGCTCGGCGAAACGGTGGTCGAGGTGGCGGCCGCCGACCCCGGCGCTCGGCTGAACATATTGGCGGGCAACGGTTCTCGACTGCTGGCCACCACCTGGGGTGACACGTTGTCGATTCTGCGCACCCCGGAGGGGGTGGTGCTGGCCAGCGAGCCCTATGACGACGACCCGGCATGGGAGGACGTGCCCGACCGCCGGCTCGTCGACGTCTACGGTGACGACGTGACCATCAGCGAGCTCACGTGACGACGCTGACCGTGCACCTCGACGCCGACCACGCCGCGCAGGCGCTTCGACGCGACGTCCGCGAAGGCCTGACCGCGACGCCGAAGTCGTTGCCGCCGAAGTGGTTCTACGACAGCGTCGGCAGCGAACTGTTCGACCGGATCACCCGGCTGCCCGAGTACTACCCCACCCGCACCGAGGCGCAGCTCCTGCGCGATCACGCGGCGGAGATCGCGACGCTCACCGCGGCGGACACCCTCGTCGAACTCGGCAGCGGCACGTCGGAGAAGACCCGGATGCTGCTCGACGCGCTGCGCGACCGCGGCACGCTGCGACGCTTCGTACCGTTCGACGTCGACGCCGGAATGCTCCGACTCGCCGGAACCGCCATCGAAGCCGAGTATCCGGGCGTCGACGTGGCGGCGGTGTGCGGCGATTTCGAGCACCACCTGGGCGAGCTACCCACCGGCGGCAGGCGATTGATCGCGTTCCTCGGCTCCACCATCGGCAATCTCACCGCGGCGCCGCGGGCCCGTTTCCTCACCGCGCTCGCGGCCACGTTGGGGCCAGGGGACGCGCTGCTGCTCGGCACCGACCTGGTGAAGGACCCGCAGCGGTTGGTGCGCGCCTACGACGACAGCGCCGGGGTCACGGCGGCGTTCAACCGCAACGTGCTGGCGGTGATCAACCGCGAGCTCGGCGCGGACTTCGAGCTCGCGGCCTTCACCCACGTCGCCCGCTGGAACGCCGCCGCCGAGCGCATCGAGATGTGGCTGCGCAGCGAGATGCCGCAGCGGGTGCGCATCGCGGCGCTCGACGTCGACGTCGACTTCGCCGCCGGCGAGGCGATCCTCACCGAGGTGAGCTGCAAATTCCGCCCCGACGGTGTTGCTGCCGAGCTGGCGGCCGCGGGCCTGCGGCGCACGCGGTGGTGGACGGACCCCGCGGGAGACTTCGCGCTGTCGCTGGCGGTGCGGTGACCGACTCGCTGGCTGCGCGGTGGCGGGCCGCGCGGCCACCGGTGGCCGGGATCCACGTCGACAACGCCGCCTGCTCGCGCCAGAGCGTGGCCGCCATGGCCGCCGCCGACCGCCACGCCCACCATGAAGCGGAGGTCGGCGGCTACGTCGCGGGTGAGGCGGCCGCACCGGTGCTGGACGCCGGTCGCGCGGCCGTCGCGGCGCTGGTGGGCATGGCCGCCGACGAGGTCGTCTACACCACCGGCTCGGGTGACGCGCTCGACGTCCTGCTCGGCGCGTGGCCGCGCGGCCGCCGCGTGTTCGCCTGTGCGCGCGGCGAATACGGCCCCAACCTGGCCGTCGTCGCCGCGCACGGGTTCGACGTCAGGCTGCTGCCCACCGACGTCGCCGGCCGCCTCGACGTCGCCGCGGCCGCCGCCGACCTTGCCGCCGAGCCGCCGGATCTGGTGCAGCTCACCGCCGTCGGCAGCCACCGCGGGCTGCTGCAGCCGGCGGCCGCGGTGGGCGAGGTGTGCCGCGAGCTGGGCGTTCCCTACGTCGTCGACGCCGCCCAGGCGCTCGGGCACACGGACTGCGATGTCGGCGCCGACGCGGTCTACTCGTCGTCGCGCAAATGGCTTGCCGGCCCGCGCGGTGTCGGCGTGCTCGCCATCCGCCGCCCGCTCGCCGACCGGCTCACACCGCGACTTCGTCCCGCCGGCGATGCGCCCGTCCACCGGCGGTTGGAGGCCGGGGAGGCGAACGTCGCCGCCCGGATCGGGTTCGCGGTGGCGGTCGGCGAGCACCTCGCCGCCGGACCGCAGCAGGTGCAGGCCCGGCTGGCCGAGGTCGGCCGGCTCACCCGCGAGGCGGTCGCCGGCGTAGCCGGGTGGCGGGTCGTCGAGCCCGTCGACGAGCCGACCGCGATCACCACCCTCGAACCGACCGACGGCGCCGATCCGGCCGTCGTGCGGTCACGCCTCATCGCCGAACGCGGCGTCCTCACCACCTACGCCGGCATCGAGCGCGCGCCGCACGAGCTGCGCACCCCGGTGCTGCGGCTGTCGCCGCACGTCGACGTCACCGCCGAGGAGCTCGCCGCGGTCGCGGCGGCGCTGTATCCCCTGGGCCGGTGAAAACGTCCGTGTGACGGGCCACACTTCCGGTTATCCGTGGGTCACCTACTCGAAGGAGATGGGCCATGACCGCGGCAGACACCGACAGCGCCACCGGCGACCAGCCAGCCGAACCCAAACGCGACCGCACGCACTGGCTGTACATCCTGGTGATCGTCGGCGTGGTCGCCGGCATCGTCGTCGGCCTGCTGGCGCCCGACACCGGCAGTGCGCTCGGTGAACTGGGCACGCTGTTCGTCAACCTCATCAAGATGATGATCAGCCCGGTGATCTTCTGCACCATCGTGCTGGGCATCGGCAAGGTGCGCGCGGCCGCATCGGTGGGCAAGGTGGGCGGGCTGGCGCTCGGCTACTTCCTGGTGATGTCGACGGTCGCGCTGGCGATCGGCCTGGTCGTCGGCAACCTGATCAGCCCCGGGACCGGCCTGGACGTGCAGGGCGACCCGAACGCCGGCCGCGAGCTGGCGAGCGAGGCGGCCGGCGAGGGCGGGACGATGGCGTTCATCCAGGACATCGTCCCGACGACGCTCTTCTCGGCGCTCACCGCCGGCAACGTGCTGCAGACGCTGTTCGTCGCGCTGCTCGTCGGGTTCGGTGTGCAGGCGATGGGCGCCTCGGGCGCTCCGGTGCTGCGCGGCGTCGAGATCGTCCAGAAGCTGGTGTTCCGCATCCTGGCCGGCATCCTGTGGCTCGCCCCGATCGGGGCCTTCGGCGCCATCGCCAAGGTGGTCGGCGACACCGGTTTCGACGCGGTGATCCAGCTCGGCGTGCTGATGCTGGCGTTCTACCTGACGTGTGTGGTGTTCATCTTCGGCGTCCTCGGGGCGCTGCTGCGCATCGTTGCCGGCATGTCGATCTTCAAGCTTGCCCGCTACCTCGCCCGCGAGTACCTGCTCATCGTGGCGACATCGTCGAGCGAATCGGCGCTCCCGCGGCTCATCGCCAAGATGGAACATGCCGGCGTGGCGCCGGCGACGGTCGGCATCGTGGTGCCCACCGGCTACTCGTTCAACCTCGACGGCACCGCGATCTACATGACCATGGCGTCGCTGTTCATCGCCGACGCCATGGGCAATCCGCTGAGCATCGGCGAACAGCTGTCGCTGCTGCTCTTCATGATCATCGCGTCGAAAGGCGCGGCGGGGGTCAGCGGCGCCGGGCTCGCCACCCTCGCGGCGGGCCTGCAGAGCCACCGGCCCGAGCTGCTCGACGGCATCGGGCTGATCGTCGGCATCGACAAGTTCATGTCGGAAGCCCGCGCGCTGACCAACTTCTCGGGCAACGCGGTGGCGACCGTGCTCGTCGGGGCGTGGACGCGAACCGTGAACCACGCGCGCATGCACAAGGTGCTCGACGGTGACGAGCCGTTCGACGAGCAGAACATGGTCGACGACCACGGATCCAGCCTCGACGAGGTCGACGACCGCGGCGGGGCGGCCGAGCGCCCCGAGCAGGCGCCGGACAAGGGTCAGCTCAGCGCGACCTGACACCGGCGGCGACGACGCCTCGGGCAGTCCCTTCTTCGGCGGAGGCGAGGGCTTGGCGGGCGTAGGCGCGTACGTCGGCGTCCCCGTCCGTGAGCGCCGCGGTGAGCGCATCGCGTGCGGCGGCCTCCTCCCCGGCCCACCGGGTCAGGCTGAGCACCGCCGCCTTGCGCACGTCGAGGTGCGGATCGGTGAGCGCCCGCGACAACGGACCGACGGCGGCGCAGGGCGACGGCGCCCCGGCGAACGCGCGGGCCGCACCCTGGCGGACCTGCCATGCCGACGCGGTGAGCGCGCTTTCGATGGTGGCGGTGTCGGCGTCCTCCCACCCGACGGCGCCCAGAGCCGCGAGCGCCGCGGCCCGCACCAGCGGATCGGGGTCGGCGGCCAGGCCGCGCAGGGTGTCCGCCCCGGTGCCCAGGGTGCCGAGGCCGTTCGCCACGGCGATGCGCACCTCACGGTTGGCGTCGTCGCGGGCACGGGCGATGCCGTCCTCGTCGTTCACCGACACCAGTGCCCGGACCGCCTCGATGCGGACGCGGTGATCGGGGTCGGCCAGCGCCGCGCGGTAGCGGGCGGAGTCGCCGGCACGCCGGGCGCTGAGAACGTAGACCGCCGCGCCGCGCACCATGGCGTCGCCCGAGTCGAGCAGGGGCGTCACCGATTCGGGTTCGGGCAGCACCTCCACGAGCTCACGGATCGCGTCCGCGGCGACGCGGCGCACGCCGACAGCCGCGTCGGCCAACGCCGCCACCAGTGCCGGTGCGTAGCCCTCGGGCAGGTGTTCGGTGAGCACGTCGACGGCCGTGCGGCGGACGGCGGGGTCGCCGTCACGCAGAAACGGTGTCAGGTCGGCGAGCGTGGGCTCGTCGAGCGCCAGTACCGTCGCGATGCGCGGCGAGGGCGGCTGCACGGGGCCGCTCTCGATGCGCGACCGCTCCGACGTCGGCGCCTGCCCACCGACCAGGTCCGGCTGCGCGACCTGCACCGGCTCGACCTCGCCACCGGGCAGGTCGTCGAGGCCGGGCACGGGAACGAAGTAGGGCGCAACGGGCCGCTTGAGGAACTCCATGCCGCCGTCGGCGGTCTTGCGGAGGTTGAGGTGATAGCGCCAGTTCTCGTCGTCGCGCTCGGGGATGTCGCTGCGGTCGTGGTAGAGGCCCCAGCGGGATTCGGTGCGGGTGAGGCTGGAACGGGCGGCCATCTCGGCGCAGTCCCGGATGAACGACACCTCGACCGCACGCAGCAGTTCATGCGGCGTCCGCGCGCCGATGCCGGCGACCTCGTCGCGCATGCGGTCGAAGGTCTGCACGGCCAGCGACAGCTTGGCCGCCGTCTTGGGCGGCGCGACGTAGTCGTTGACGAAGCGGCGCAGCTTGTACTCGACCTGCGGCTGTGGCGGGCCGTCGGGATGCCGCAGCGGACGGTAGATGAGTTCGTGGGCCGCGGCGACCTGGTCGGCGGGCAGGACCTCCGGCGCCGGGGCGGCATCGAGGGTGGACGCGGCGTGCGCGCCGGCCAGCTCGCCGTAGACGAAGGCGCCGATCATGTAGTTGTGCGGCACGCACGCCAGGTCGCCCGCTGCGTAGAGGCCGGGCACGGTGGTGCGGGCGTGCTCGTCGACCCACACCCCGGACGCGGAATGTCCACTGCACAGCCCGATCTCGGAGATGTGCATCTCGATGTCGTGCGTGCGGTAGTCGTGTCCGCGGTTGGCGTGGAACGTGCCGCGGGTCGGGCGTTCGGTGGTGTGCAGGATGCTCTCGAGCGTGGTGAGCGTCTCGTCGGGCAGGTGGCTCACCTTGAGGTAGATGGGCCCCCGCGCGGACTCGATCTCCTCCTTGACCTCGGCCATCATCTGCCCCGACCAGTAGTCGGAGTCGACGAAGCGTTCGCCGAGCGCGTTCACCTGGTAGCCGCCGAACGGGTTGGCGACGTACGCGCACGCCGGGCCGTTGTAGTCCTTGATCAGCGGGTTGATCTGGAAGCACTCGATGCCCGACAGCTCGGCGCCGGCGTGGAACGCCATCGAGTAGCCGTCGCCGGCGTTGGTCGGGTTTTCGTAGGTGCCGTACAGGTAGCCCGACGCGGGCAGCCCGAGCCGCCCACACGGTCCGGTGGCCAGGATGACGGCCTTGGCGCCGACGACGACGAACTCGCCGGTGCGGCTGTGCAACGCGGCGGCGCCCACCGCGCGGCCATCCTGCACCAGCACCCGCACCGGCACCAACCGGTTCTCGATGCGGATCTTCTCCCGCATGGACCGTTGCCGCAGCACCCGGTAGAGCGCCTTCTTCACGTCCTTGCCCTCGGGCATGGGCAGCACGTAGGAGCCGGAGCGGTGGACGCGACGGACGGCGTACTCGCCGTGTTCGTCCTTCTCGAACTTGACGCCGTAGCGCTCGAGGCGCTGCACCATCGCGAAGCCACGGGTGGCGGTCTGATAGATGGTGCGCTGGTTGACGATTCCGTCGTTGGCGCGGGTGATCTCGGCGACGTAGTCCTCGGGCGTGGCCTTGCCGGGGATGACGGCGTTGTTGACGCCGTCCATGCCCATCGCCAGCGCGCCGGAGTGCCGGACATGCGCCTTCTCCAGCAACAGCACCTGCGCGCCGTGCTCGGCGGCGGTGAGCGCGGCCATGGTGCCCGCGGTGCCGCCACCGATGACCAGCACATCGCAGTCGAGGCGTACGGCTTGGTCGAGTGTGGGGATCTGCATCAGGGAACAAGCTCCGAATACTCGAGGGCGGCGATGACGTCGGCGCGCAGGGCGGTGCGGGAGACGTTCGGGTCCCGCGGGGCGGGGACGTCGAAGAGCGCGCGCAGCGGCCGGCCGGCCCGGCCGAGGACGGCGATCCGGTCGGCGAGCAGCAGTGCTTCGTCGACGTCGTGGGTGACGAACACGACCGTGGTCGGGTGCGCGCGCCAGGTGTCGACGAGCAAGCGCTGCATGGTGGTTCGGGTCTGGGTGTCGAGCGCGCCGAAGGGTTCGTCCATCATCACCGCACGCGGGGCGCCCGCGAGGCCGCGGGCGAGTTGCACGCGCTGGCGCATGCCGCCGGACAGGCTCTTGGGCAGGTAGTCCTCGAAGCCGGTGAGGCCGACGTCGGCGATCCAGCTGAGCGCCTCGCCGCGGCGCCCTTGCCGGGGCCGGCCCGCGAGCTTGAGCGCGAGTTCGACGTTGGACCGCACGGTGCGCCATGGCAGCAGCGCGTTGTCCTGGAACACCATGGCGCGGTCCCGCGAGGTGCCGGTGACGCGGGCGCCGTCGGCCAGTACTTCTCCGGCGTCGGGCCGCAGCAAGCCTGCGAGCGCCCGCAGGACGGTCGACTTGCCGCAGCCCGACGGTCCGGTGAGGACGAGGATCTCGCCGGATCGGACCTCGAGGTCGAGGCCGTCGATCACCGGGGTCGCGCCGTAGCTCAGCGCTACGTCGCGCAGCGTCAGCGTCATACCGGTCACTGACGGGCCTCCTGCCCGCGCGGCAGCCACCGCGTGACGCGGCGGCCGACGAGTTCGATCGCCGCCGAGGTGCCGAAGCCGAGCACGCCGATGGTGATGATGCCGACGAACACCTCGGGGTAGGCCAGCACGGTGTAGGCCTGCCACGTCCGGTAGCCGACGCCGAGGCGGCCGGAGATCATCTCGGCGGAGATCACGCAGATCCACGCGACGCCGATGCCGACCGAGAGCCCGCCGAACACGCCGGGAAGGATCCCGGGCAGCACGACCCGGGCGATGACGTCCCACCGGTTCCCGCCGAGGGTGCGCACCGAGTCCTCCCACAGCGTGGGGAGCGCGCGCACCGCGTGGCGGGTGCTGACCATGATGGGGAAGTACGCGGCGAGGAACGTGATGAACACGATCCCGGCCTCGTCGGAGGGGAACAGCAGGATCGCCACGGGCACGATCGCGATGGCCGGGATGGGCCGCGCGAGCTCGGTGAGCGGACCGAAGATGTTGCCGAACTCCGGTGACCGCCCGAGCAGGATGCCGGTGACGACGCCCGCGACGGCGGCCAGGGCGAAGCCGGTGAGGATCCTGATCAGCGACTGGCCGAGGTCGAGCCAGTAGTCCTGCGTGCCGAGCCGGGCGCCGAACGCGTGGACGATGTCGACGACCGTCGGCAGGGTGTCGAAGCGCAACCACAGCCGCACGTCATTGGCCGTCAGCCACTGCCACAGCGCGATCGCCGCTGCGACCGAGGCGATGCGGATGAGCCAGGAGGGCCAGGTCCGCCGACGCCGACGTGCGGTGGGGGCCACGGCGACGGCGGGTTCGTCGACGGCGAGGACCACGGGCGCGGCGGTCATATCGCACCCGCGAGCGCCTGCTGGTAATCCACCACGGTCGACCCGGGGTGGGCGGCGGTGTAGCGCCCCGCGCCGGCGGGCGTGTCGAACGGCAGGTGCCGCCGGCCGTCCCGCACCCACACCGATTTGTCGGCGAACCAGCGGGTGCCGAACTCGGTGTCGGGAACATAGGCGGCGCGCACGGTCCCGCCGCGAGCGGTGGTCTCGCGGATCGCGCGCAGCAGGCAGTCGGGGTTGGCGGCGGGCTGGGTGGCGTCCCGGCCGTCGATCCACAGTTCGCCGGCGAGCCTGCGGTCGGTGACGGCGACGTTGCAGACGGGGTCTTGGCCGCTCAGCGCCGAGGGGTTGCCGGCGTTGGCCACGGCGGCGTCGTAGTCCTGGCCGCGGTCGGCGAAGGCCTTGCGGATGGCGGCGTCCTGCACGAACCCGTCGACGTCCAGGTCGGCGAAGTCGCCGATCGACTTCAGGTAGGGCACATCGCCGTTGAGCGCCTGGACGAGTGAGGGCTTCACCGTCGTGTCGAAGCTGGTGCCGCCCGGCCCGTTGTAGAGGTACACGACTTCGGGCGGCAGTCCGCTGCCGTCGGCGACCAGCGTGGCCGACTCGAGCGGGTGTTCGTTGAGGAATTCGGTGGCGTCGAGCTGGGCCTGCAGGAAGGCGTCGAGCACCTCGGGGTGCTGGCCGGCGTAGTCGCGGCGGACGACGACGCCGTGGAAGGTGGGGTAGTCGCCTTCGGCGCCGTCGTAGAGGAGCTTGGCCTTGTCCTGGAACACGAGCAGGCCGGGCCACGCCACGAACTGCGAAAGTGCCTGCGCCTGGCCGGATTCCAGCGCCGAGGCGCCGACCTGCGGCTGTTGGTTCAGCACCTCGACCCCGGTCTTGGGGTCGATGCCGGCATTGTCGAGCGCACGGACCAGGGTGCCGTGGCCGGCGGAACCGACGCTGGCGGAGACCTTCTGGCCCTTGAGGTCGGCGACCCCGCGAGCGTCCGAGCCGGGTGGCACGACGATCATGTTGAGCGATCCGGTGGGACTGTAGCCGGTGATCGAGACGAGTTCGGTGCGGGCGCGGTCGTTGGCCTGGGTCTTGGAGCCGTTGATGAGCAACGGATAGTCGCCCATCGAGCCGATGTCGATCTTCTCGGCGACCATCTGGGCGGTGATGGGCGCGCCGGTGTCGTAGTCCTGCCACTGCACGTCGTACTTCTTGTCGCTGGTCTTCGAGAGGTCGGCGAGGCGGTGCTCGAGGAAGCCCTTGGCCTTCAGCAGCGTTCCGGCGGTGACGGTGTTGATGGTCTTGGACTGGTAGCCGATGACGACGGTGACGGTGTCGTCGGACTGGGTCTGCGAGTCGAGCGAGCAGGCGGCCAGCGGGACGACTGCCCCGGCGGCGAGGAGGGTGGCGAGGGTGCGTTTCACGGTGTGTCCTGGGGTCATCGGATGAGATAGGGCATGTTGACGGTGACGGCGCCGGTGGGACAGCGCGCTGCGCACGGCCCGCAGTACCAGCACTCGTCGACGTGCATGAACGCCTTGCCGTTCTCGGGGTTGATCGCCAGGGAGTCCAGCGGGCAGATCTCGACGCAGAGGGTGCAGCCTTCGATGCACAGCGATTCGTCGATGGTGACGGGTACGTCGACCCGCTGGTTGACCTGGGCCACGGTCATTCTCCTCTGATCAGGTTGCCGCGCAGCGTGATCCGGTCGCCACGCAGGCGGATGTACTCGAGGTCGACGGGCCGGCCGTCGTCGAGGTGGGTGAGGCGTTCGAGCAAGAGCAGGCTGGCGGTGTCGGGCACCTGCAGGATGGCTGCCGAATGTGGTTCGGCGGGAACGGCTTCGACGGCGAGCGTGGCGTTGCCGAGCCGTCGGCCGGTGACGTGCTCGATGAGCGCGAAGACGTCGTTGTGCTCGAGGTCGTGCTCGATCACCTGGGCGCCGATGCCCTCGGCGAGGTAGGTCATGTCGAGCGAGAGCGGGAGGTCACCGAGATAGCGCAGCCGCTCGACGAACACGACGGGTTCACCGGGCGCCAGTTTCAGCTTGCCTGCCACCGAGGGCGGCGCGGCGACGGTCATGGTGGCGCGGACTTCGTTGCGGATCTCGCCGTAGCCCTTGAACGTCTCCTTGAGCCCGACCAGCGCGTCGAGACCGTGGTCGTACTTGCGGATCGCGACGCGGGTGCCGGTGCGCGGCCCGCGATCGATGAGGCCCTCGTCCTTGAGGGTCGCCAGCGCTTCGCGCACGGTGTTGCGCGACACGACGAAGTCGGCGGCGAGCACCGCTTCGGTGGGCAGTCCGTCGGGGTAGCCACCGGCGTGGATCTGGTGGCGCAGCACGTCGGCCACCAATCGGGCCTGATCGGCGCGCGGCCGCCGCAACGGCGTCGGTTCTGTCGCTTTCCCGGCGGGCACGGTCACCTCCTGACGTCGCGCGATCCGCAATCGAACTGCTCAGGACGGTAGTGACGCTGCGGCGCGCTGTCGGCGCCGAAAGCGGCACGTCGCGGCGGGAAACGATGAATGCGCCGCCCTGCGCGCGCGGCCACCTGGCGCTATGTGACGCCAGCACGGCAATGCGCCGGTAGCGACGGCCGGCGGAGACTTCAATTCGCGATGAACGAAACGCCGCTGTGCGACGGCCTGGCTCGCAGGTCAGGACGATTCGGCGGCGCTGCGCTCCTCGCGCAGCCGGTCCTTGCTCCGCAGCAGCCGCAGGAGCGTCACCAGACCCAGGCCGCCGACGACGTTGCCGACCGTGGTGTAGCCGAACCAGGCCAACCAGTCGAGGTAGCCGAACGGCGCGCGGCCGGTCAGCAGCGCGCCGAAGATCAGCAGCGAGTCGAGGATCGAGTGGAACAGCTGGAAGCCGGCGAGGACGAAGCCGCCGGCGACCGCGGCCGCGATCTTCCCCGGCACCGAATCGGTGCCGTGCTGCATGCGGGTCATCAGGGTGATGACCATGCCGCCGAGCACCGCGAGCGCCATCGTCTCGGCGGACAGCGGCGCGGTCGCGAAGTGGCCGGCCGACTCGATGGTCTGGTCGTGCAGCTTCGGGAAGCCGGTGACGATCAGCCACATGATCGCCCAGCCGCCGGCGAGGTTGGCGGCCAGCGTGCCGGACCACAGCTTGAGCAGCTGCCGGACGCTGGCCCGTTTCGCCGCGACCGTGGTGACCGGCACCAGGAAACCCTCGGTGAACAGCTCGCTTCGGCCGAGCAGCAGCGCCAGGAACCCGATCGAGAACGCCACGCCGGCAAGCAGCTGATTTGTTGTGCTGTGCAGCACCGTCAGGTAGGCGAGCACGCCGACGGCGACTTCGGTGCCGCCGAAGAAGCCGGTGACCAGCACTTCTCGCCAGCCGCGGTGCAGGCGCTGCGTGCCTTCGTCGACCATCCGGCGGAAGGCGTGCTCGAGCGCGTCCTCGATGGGGCTGTCGGAATCGCCGAGCTCGCGCTGGCTGGTGTCGTCGGTCATGGAGTCCTTACCCGGGGCTGCCGCCGTCAGGCGGGCGTGAGCTTCATGACGGGGATCCGGCGGGCCGTCCGACCCTGATAGACCTCGTACCCGGAGTACGTGCCCACCGCCAGCCGCCAGGCACGGTCGCGCTCCTCGCCGTGGAGTTCGCGGGCGGTGCACTCGACGACCCCGCGGCCGGCGATCAGCAACGAGCAGCGGGGATTGGCCTTGAGGTTGTGGTACCAGCCGGGGTTCTTCGGCTGGCCGGTGGCCGAAGCGATCAGCACCCAGCCGTCGTCGACGGCGGTCGCCAGCAACGGGATCTCGCGCTGCGCGCCGGTTTTCGCGCCGGTGCACCGCAACAGCACCCCGCGTTCGCGGAACGAGCTGCCCAGGCCGGTGTTCAACGTTCCGTTCGACCACCGCATGAGCCGGGCGTCGACCGGGTTGAGGACGTGCAGCACCGTCCAGCCGCCCGCTCGGCTCCGTACGAATCGGTCGAGCAGCGTGTTGTAGGCGCTCACGCGGCTACTCTTTGTGTGCGCTCAGCAGGAACGCCGGGAGCTTCGAGCGGCCCTTCTCGTCGCGCGGATGGTCGGGCATCTGGAACGGGGCGTCCGGCGGCTGCCCGGCCGGGGTGTGGGCGTGGATGAACGCCGGCCGGATCTCGTCGACGGTCCAGTAGCGCGACACCGTCTCCCTCAGCTCGTCCTCGGTGACGGCGTTCGGTGTCTGCGGCGCATCCGCCGGGAAGGCGCCGACGGCGAAGACCAGCACGAACAGCGACGCGCCGGGTGCGGCGGCGCGGTAAATCGATTGCAGATAGCCCTCACGCCCCTCGACCGGGATGGAGTGGAACAGCGTGCTGTCGACGATCGTGTTGAACCGTCCGTCGAACCCGCCGAACGAGGTGATGTCGCCCTGCACGAAGGACGCGCGGTCGCTGAGCCCGCGCTTTTCGGCGGCGGCGGTGGCCGCCGCGATCGCGGTCGGGCTGAGGTCGATGCCGACGGTGGTGTAGCCGTCTGCGGCGAGCGCCAGCGACAGCTCGGCGTGACCGCAGCCGGCGTCGAGGACGTCGCTGCGAAAGCGCCCGTCGCGCCAGAGCGCCGCCAGCTCCGGCTGTGGCTCACCGATGTTCCACGGCGGCGGGCCGGGCATCTCACCCTCGCCGCGGTAGACGCTGTCCCAGTCCATGACCTCTGTCATGGCGCTCAACCTACTCGGGCACGTCCCAGGTGTGCACCGGTTCGTTGCGGTGCATGTTGCCGCAGTATCGGCGCAGCATCTCCGCCAGCGCCGCGGGCCGGGTGAGCCCGCGCCGCTGCAGCGCCGACACCGTTTCCACCTGCCACACCGCGCCGTTGCGGCCGGTCTTCGCGCGGCCCTCGCACACGCCCAGATAGCGGTCGCGGACCTCCGCCGCGACGCCCCACCGGCGCAGCCCATCGTCGGCCATCGGCAGCAGATGCCGCAGCACCAGTTCGTCGGGCGTCACCTCGCCCACGCCCGGCCAGTACAACCGCGCGTCCATCCCGAACCGGGCCGCCGCGGCGAAGTTCGCCTGTGCCGCAGCGAAAGTCAGCTTCGTCCACAGCGGCCGGTCGTCCTCGCTGAGGGTCCGGAGCAGGCCGTAGTAGAACGCCGAGTTGGCGAGCATGTCGACCACCGTGGGCCCAGCGGGCAGCACCCGGTTCTCCACCCGCAGGTGCGGCCGGCCGTCCACGACGTCGTAGACGGGCCGGTTCCAGCGGTAGACGGTGCCGTTGTGCAGCCGCAGCTCGCGCAGCTGCGGGGTCCGGCCCGCCGCCAGCTCCGCCACCGGGTCTTCGTCGGACAGCTCCGGCAGCAGCGACGGGAAGTACCGCACGTTCTCCTCGAACAGGTCGAAGATCGAGGTGATCCACCGCTCGCCGAACCACACCCGCGGCCGCACGCCCTGGCTCTTCAACTCGTCGGGCCGGGTGTCGGTGGCCTGGGCGAACAGCTCGATGCGGGTCTCCGCCCACAGCCGGTGGCCGAAGAAGAACGGCGAATTGGCGCCCAGTGCCAGCTGCGGAGCCGCGATCACCTGCGCGGCGTTCCAGTTCGCGGCGAAGTCGGCCGGTGACACCTGCAGGTGCAGCTGCATGCTCGTGCAGGCCGATTCGGGTGCGATGGACTCGGTCTGCAGCGACAACCGCTCGGGCCCGCTGATGTCGATCGCGATGTCCTCGCCGCGGGCGGTGAAGATCGAGTCGTTGAGCGCCCGGTAACGGGTCGACTCGCTCATCCAGTGACCGGTGAGGTGTTCGGGCATCAGCGTCGGCAAGATGCCCACCATGACGATGTGGGTGCCGCGCGCATTCGCCTTCTTCTCGGCCGCATTCAGGCTGGCGCGCACGTCGGTTTCCAGGTCGAGCGCCGCGCGATCGGCCAGCGGCCGCGGCGGCACGTTGAATTCGATGTTGTAGGCGCCCAATTCGGTCTGGTACGCCGGATCGGCGATGGCCGAGAGCACGTCGGAGTTGCGCATCGCCGGCTGGTAGTCGCCGTCGACGAGGTTGCACTCGATCTCCATGCCGGTGAGCGGACGCTCGAAGTCGAAGCTGGACTGGGCGAGCATGGTTTCGAACACGTCCAGACACAGCTGCACCTTGCGGCGGTAGTCGCGGCGGTGCGACCCGTCGAAGCTGGTGTCCCGCAGTTCGTCGCCCACTGCATCGATCATGCATGAAGTGCGGCCCAATAGGGTACGGGCCGATATGCACGCGGGCCTCGACGTCACCGTCACGTTCATCGGCAATGCGACCACGCTCATCTCCGGCGGCGGCATCACCGTCCTGACCGACCCGAACTTCCTGCACCAGGGGCAACACGCCTACCTCGGCTACGGCCTGTTGTCGCGTCGGCGCAAGCCGCCGGCCCTCGACGTCGAGCAGCTGCCCCCGCTGGACGTGATCGTGCTGTCGCACCTGCACGGCGACCACTGGGACCGCGTCGCGCAGAACGCACTGGACAAGACGCTCCCGGTGATCACCACCACCGAAGCCGCAAATCGGTTGCGCCGGCGCGGTTTCGGCGCATCCCTCGGGTTGCGGACCTGGCAGGACCACACCGTGATCAAGGGCGACACCCGCCTGACGATGACGGCGCTGCCCGGCCGGCACGCACCGTCGTGGACGCAGCGGCTGCTGCCGCCCGTCAACGGCACCATGCTGCAGTTCGGGTCGGCCGGCGGCGAGGCGAGCCGCACGCTGTACATCTCCGGCGACACGCTGCTGATCGACGAGCTCGGCGAGATCCCGGTGCGCTTCCAGTCGATCGACGCGGGCCTGCTCCATCTCGGGGGCACGCGGCTGCCCGCTGGGCCGAAGCTGCCGTTCGGGCTCACGGTCACCATGGACGGCGAACAGGGCGCGGAGTTGACGCACCGACTGCAGCTACCGCGGGTGATCCCCGTGCACTTCGACGACTACGGGGTGTTCGCCTCGCCGCTCTCGGACTTCACCGGCGCGATGGCCGACCGCGGGATGGCCGACCGGGTGACCGTGCTGGAGCGTGGCGCCAGCGTCACGCTCTGAGGCGTCACCGGCGCCGGACGACGCTCACCTGCGGCAGCCCGCGGCCCCGCCGGAACTCGATGTCCACCCCGGCGTGGCGGGCCAGGTCGCGCAGCGCCGCCGGGCTGTAGCACCGCAGCGAGCTGATCATCCCGTCGTGCACGAACGGCGCGAGCGGGCCGACCACCGAGAACGGCAGCATCGTCGCCAGCCGCGCCAGGTGCAGCGGCGCCGGCGGGCGCGGCAGGTCGATCAACAGCAACGTGTCCGCGACTCTGGTTCCCTCGGCGAGCGCGCGGGCCGCCGCGGCGGGCGGCAGGTGGTGGAACGACAGCGCGAACAGCGCGAGATCGAAGCTGCCGTCCGGTGCGTCGATGGCGGTGGCGTCCATCGTGCGCACGCTCACCCGTTCGTCGCGCCAGAGCTCGCTGTTCGCCAGCGCGGCGACGGACACCGGGTCGAGGTCGGTGACCGTGAGGCGGGCCGTCGGATGGGCGTCGAGCAGCAGCCGGCTCACCGCACCGTGACCCGCGCCCAGCTCCAGGATGCGCGGATCGGGGATATCGGCGACGAGGTCCAGCACGAGGTGCGCGAACCGCTGGTGGTGGCCGAACACCCGTCCGGTCCACTCGAGGGCGCCGACGACCCGGCGCTTCACCCGGTCGTCGACGTCGTCGCGGTCGAGGTACTCCTGCCGGTCGGTCTCCAGCAACCGGTCCAGACACGACGCCCGGAACCCGCCGCGCGGCATCGCCGCGATATCGGTGGTCCGGCCGGGCATACCGGCCATCATGGCATGCTGAACCGGCGCGACATCGGCAGCTCGGAGGTGGTCATGAGGGTGTTCGTGGCCTGCACCCCTGGGCAGCGCGCCGTGGCCGAGCCGGTCCTCCGGGAGCTGCGCGGCGCCGGCTTCGAGGTTGTCTCGGACGCCGAGGCCACCGGCGACGAGCAGTGGTGGCGCACCGCCGTCGACGCCATCCGGACCGCCGACGTCGTGGTGATGCTGCCCTCGGACGCGAAAGCGCCGACCGCGGAGGTGGCGTACGCCCAGGCGTTGAACAAGCCGGTCATCGCCGTCCGGACCGATCGGCCGGCGCCGGCGGGCGCCACCGTCTTAGAGCCCGGCGATCCCGCACTCACCGCGACCGCGTACCGGCTGGGGCAGGAGGCCGTTCGCCCGCCCGTGCCCGTTCCGGCGCCGCCACCATGGCCGTTCGGCTACCTGGCGTGGGCGGCCGATCGGGTGGCCGACCCGCAGCTGTCGCCCCAGCAGCAGCACGAGCTGCTGACCACGCTGCGCACAGGCCTCGCCGAGGACTTCGACTACCCGGCCGTCCGCGGCGGGATCGCCACGCTGCTGCACTCGCTGCGGGCCAATCCGGCGCTGACGCCCGACAGCCGTGCCTACCTCGAGCAGCTCGCCCAAGCCGCCGAGCCGCAACCCCAGCCCGGCTGGTACGCCCCGCAGCCGGGCGCCTGGCAGCAGCCGTACGGGCCGCCCGGCTACGCGCCGTATCCGCCGCAGGCGCGGCCGTCGCAGGCCCGGACGCTGGGCATCATCGGAGCGCTCGCGACCGTGCTCGTCGTCGCGGTCGTCGTCGCCCTGGTCCTCGTCTTCCGGTCGTCGTCCAGGCCGGACACCGCCGCGTCCGCGCCGACGACGTCGAGCACCACCACCGCGCCGGACACCGACGACGTCGTGGTGCAGCTCGTCGACGACGGCATGCTGGTCGGCAGCCGACTGGCGCCGGTGACCATCGAGATGTTCAACGACGCGCTCTGCCCGTCGTGCAGCCGCTTGATCTCCGCCTACACCGACCAGCTGGAGACAGTGATCGTCGACAAGAAATTGCAGGTCCGCTACCACCTGGTCAACATCCTCGACCGGGTGTCGGCGAGCGGCGACTACTCGTCGCGCGCGGCAGCGGCGGCGTACTGCGTCGCCGCCGACAACGATGTCGAGCTGTTCGAGCGGTTCTACCGCGGGCTGTTCGACCCCGCCTACCAGCCGTTCGAGAGCGGCGGAACCGACCACACCGACCGTGAGCTCGCCGACCTCGCCGAGCAGGCCGGGGCGTCGGAGGAGGTCGTCGGCTGCATCGAGGCCGGCGAGTTCGGGGACACCGCGGCGGATCGCACGCAGCTGGCGGTCGAACGCTTGGAGGAACTCGGTGACGCCGCGGTTCCGCTGGTCTACGAGGACGAGCGCAACGTCGACATCAGCGATCCCGGCTGGCTCGACGCGCTGCTGCGCTGACACGAAAGGAGGTGCGCGATGGCTGAATTCGTCGCGGCGATCGACCAGGGCACCACCAGCACCCGCTGCATGATCTTCGATCACGACGGTGCCGAGGTGGGCCGCCACCAGCTCGAACACCAGCAGATCCTGCCGCAGGCGGGGTGGGTGGAGCACGACCCGGTCGAGATCTGGGAGCGCACCGGTTCGGTGCTGACCTCGGCGCTCAACCACACCAACCTGTCGGCGGGCGATCTGTGCGCGCTCGGGATCACCAACCAGCGGGAGACGACGCTGGTGTGGAACCGCCGCACCGGCCGGCCCTACTACAACGCGATCGTCTGGCAGGACACCCGCACCGACAAGATCGCCGCCGCGCTCGACCGCGACGGGCGCGGCGACGTCATCCGCCGCAAGGCCGGGCTGCCGCCGGCCACCTACTTCGCCGCCGGCAAGGTGCAGTGGATCCTGGAGAACGTCGACGGGGTGCGGGAGGCCGCCGAGAACGGCGACGCGATCTTCGGCACCTCCGACACCTGGTTGCTGTGGAATCTGACCGGCGGCAGCCGCGGCGGCGTGCACGTCACCGACGTCACCAACGCCAGCCGCACCATGCTGATGGACCTCGAGACGCTCGACTGGGACGACGAGCTGCTGTCGTTCTTCGACATTCCCCGCGTGATGCTGCCGCGCATCGCGCCGTCGTCGTCGCCCGAGCCGTACGGCACCACGCTCGACACCGGGCCGGCCGGCGGCGAGGTGCCGCTGACCGGGATCCTCGGCGACCAGCAGGCGGCGATGGTCGGGCAGGTCTGCCTGACCGCCGGCGAAGCGAAGAACACCTACGGCACCGGCAATTTCCTGCTGCTCAACACCGGCGAGAAGATCGTGCGCTCGGACAACGGCCTGCTCACGACGGTGTGCTACCAGTTCGGGGACGCAAAACCCGTGTACGCGCTGGAGGGTTCGATCGCGGTGACCGGCTCGGCGGTGCAGTGGCTGCGCGACCAGCTCGGCATCATCAGCGGCGCGGCACAGAGCGAGGCGCTGGCCCGACAGGTCACCGACAACGGTGGCATCTACTTCGTCCCCGCGTTCTCCGGCCTGTTCGCGCCGTACTGGCGCTCCGACGCCCGCGGCGCCATCGTGGGGCTCTCCCGGTTCAACAACAACGCCCATCTGGCGCGGGCCACCCTCGAAGCCATCTGCTACCAGAGCCGCGACGTCGTCGACGCCATGGAGGCCGACTCCGGGGTGCACCTG
Organism: Mycobacterium sp. MYCO198283; assembly: GCF_021213805.1. GTDB lineage: Bacteria > Actinomycetota > Actinomycetes > Mycobacteriales > Mycobacteriaceae > Mycobacterium. Next base: position 68,707 of record NZ_JAJQJI010000005.1, on the reverse strand, counting down.
GAGGTGCTCAAGGTCGACGGCGGGATCACCGCCAACGAGCTGTGCATGCAGATCCAGGCCGACGTGCTCGGCGTCGACGTCGTGCGGCCGAAGGTGGCCGAGACGACGGCGCTCGGGGCGGCCTACGCCGCCGGGCTGGCCGTCGGCCACTGGGCGAACCCCGATGACCTGCGGTCGAACTGGCAGGAAGACCGCCGCTGGTCACCACAGTGGACCGACGACCAGCGCGCCGACGGCTACGCCGGCTGGCGCAAGGCCGTCGAACGCACCTACAACTGGGTCGACGTCTAGGCCGGCGAGGTCAGGCCGCCGCGTTCAGGGCCGCGACGGTCTCGGCGTCGAGCTCGATGTCGCGGACGGCGACGTTCTCCTCCAGATGCGCCACCGACGACGTACCCGGGATGATCAGCACATTCGGTGCGATGGACAGCGTCCACGCCAACACCACCTGCGCCGGGGTGCGGCTCAGCGCCTGCGCCGCCCGCTGCACCACCGGATGGTTGAGGACGGGGTTCTGGGCGTTGAACGCCGAGCCGAGCGGGAAGAACGGCACGAACGCGATGCCCGCGTCGACGCACGCGTCGAGCAACGGCTGCGAGGTGCGGTCGAGCAAGTTGTAGGCGTTCTGCACGCACACGATCTCGGTCCGGTCGAGGGCGATCTGCAGGTGCTCGGGCCGCACGCTGCTCAGGCCGATGCCGTCGATGAGGCCCTCGTCGCGGGCGGCGATCATGGCGTCGAGCTGGCGTTCGAAGAGCTGCCGGTCCAGGCTCGCCGGACCGTTCGGGTCGTCGCCGGGACTCAACGCCCGCAGGTTGACCGCGGCCAGCCGGTCGGTCTGCAGCGTCTGGAGGTTGCGCTCGATGTCCGCGCGGAGTTCGTCGGGCTGCTGCGCGGGAAGCCAATGGCCGGCCTCGTCGCGCCGTGCACCCACCTTCGAGACGATCGCGAGGTCCGCCGGATAGGGGTGCAACGCCTCGCGGATCAGCTCGTTGGACACATCCGGTCCGTAGAACTGGGCGGTGTCGATGTGGTTCACGCCGAGCTCGACGGCGCGCCGTAGGACGGCGATCGCCGCGTCGTGGTCACGCGGCGGCCCCATGACGCCGGGACCGGGGAGTTGCATGGCGCCGAAGCCGACGCGGCCAACGGTATGAGTTCCGATGTCGAAGGTCTGCATGTCAGGTTTCAAGTGATTCCGCCGCGGATTTATTCGCGAACCGGGAAACAAGTGTGCGCTGAGCCGCGGTGGGGCGGCTCAGCGCACACTTCGCACTGCAGACTTCTCAGTCGCCGAGGATCTGGTAGATCTCGCGGCGGGCGTTGGTGATGACGGCGATGATCCGCTGCTGCTGTTCGGGTGTCGCGGCGAAGCCGGACTGCCCGACGGCGCCCATCAGCTGCCCGATGGCCGTGCGCAGATCTTTGTGCGCCGGGTCGGCGTCCTCGGTGATCTGATCCCACGGCGGCGTCTCCACCTTCTCCGCGGCGGCCCGGCCGTCGTCGGTGAGCTGGAAGAGCCGCTTGCTGCCGTCGGCGTCGGCGGCGGAGATCAGCCCCTCGTCGACGAGCAGCTGGAGGGTCGGATACACCGAACCGGGGCTGGGCTTCCACAGCCCGTCGGTGCGCTCGGCGATCTGCTGGATCATCTCGTAGCCGTGCATGGGGCGCTCGGCCAGCAGCACCAGGATGGCGGTGCGGACGTCGCCGCGACGGTTGCGCCGGGGGTGGTGGCCGCGTCGCCCGCCGGGGCCGAAGCCGAAGCCGCCGGGACCGAAACCGCCCGGGCCGAAGCCTGGCCCGCCGGGACCGAAGCTCGGTCCACCGGGGCCGAAGCCGAAGCCGCCCGGCCCGAACCGGCCGCCGCGATCGGCGGCCTGCTCGCGGAGCTCGTCACGCAATCGGCTCCGCTGCTCGCGCCGGGCGTCGCGGCGGGAGTGGGGTGCGAACCCCGGGTGCGCTGTGGGATCGAAGGGGAAGTTCATGGGTGTCTCTCTTTCTGTCAGGGGACCTGATGCGTATAACGATATATCGGAACCTATCGTCGATGCAACGGGCAAAATGCGGCAGATCGGGTCCGTGGTCGCCGCCCGCGTGTCACGCTGGGACAGCGGAGAGGAGTCGTCATGACCGACACCAGCGACGCCGTCGCCTTTCACCTGCAGGGCAACTACGCGCCGGTTGCCGACGAACTGACCGCGTTCGAGCTCCCGGTCGAGGGGCGCATCCCGCCCGAACTCGACGGCTGGTATCTGCGCAACGGCCCCAACCCCCGCGAGGCGACGGCCCACTGGTTCCTCGGCGACGGCATGATTCACGGTGTCCGCATCCAAGGCGGGCGGGCGGCGTGGTACCGCAACCGGTGGGTGCGCACCGAGAGCTTCGACCACCCGTTCCCGATCTTCGACGACGACGGCACCCGCAATCTGCGCAGCAGCGTCGCCAACACCCATGTCGTCAACCACGCCGGCAGGACGCTCGCGCTGGTCGAGTCCTCGCTGCCCTACGAGATCACCAACGACCTGGAGACCGTCGGCGCCTTCGACTTCGGCGGCCGGCTCGCCGACGCCATGACCGCCCACCCCAAGATCTGCCCGGCCACCGGCGAGCTGCACTTCTTCGGCTACGGCAACATCGTCGAACCGCACGTGACCTATCACCGCGCCGACGCCGGCGGGGAGCTGACGATCGAGGCGCCGATCCACGTGCCGGCATTGACGATGATGCACGACTTCGCGCTCACCGCGGCGCACGTGATCTTCCTCGACCTGCCGGTGGTGTTCGACCTCGACGCCGCGATCGCCGGTGGCATGCCCTTCGCCTGGGACGACGGCTACGGCGCGCGGCTGGGGCTGCTGCGCCGCGACGACCCGTTCGGCGAGGTCCGCTGGTTCGACGTCGACCCCTGCTACGTCTTTCACGTGGCCAACGCCTACGAGCACGGCGACACCGTCGTGTTGCAGGCGGTGAGATACCCCGAACTGTGGCGCCGGGGCGGCACCGGCGACGGCGCCGCGGTGCTGTGGGAGTGGCGAATCGACCCGAGCACCGGCGTCGTGCGGGAACGCCAGCTCGACGACCGCGCCGTGGAGTTCCCGCGGATCGACGACCGGCTGGCGACGCTGCCCGCCCGCTACGCCGTCACCGTCGCGGGGAGCGCGCTGCTGCGCTACGACCTGACGTCCGGGAGCAGCGTGGCCCACGACTTCGGGCCGGCGGGCACGCCCGACGAGGCGGTGTTCGTGCCGGGCGCCGGTGCCGCCGACGAGACCAACGGGTACTACCTCGGCTACGTCTATGACGCCGGACGCGACACCAGTGAGCTGGTGATCCTGGCCGCCGACGATCTCGGCGCCGAGCCGGTGGCCAGCATCGCTCTGCCGCAACGGGTTCCGCACGGCTTTCACGGCAACTGGATACCGGCGCCCTGATTCAGCTCGGCGGGACGAAGCCGCCGGGCGCCGGATAGGGCGTCGGCGGCCGGGGCGCGTGGGGTGGCCGCGCCGACGACAGGCGGATCAGCTCGCGGCGGTGCCGTTCGGCCAACACCGCGGCCAGCACGTGCGTCGCCGGGGCGCCCGGCGGCGGCGGTGGCGGCGAGATCTGCGCGACGACGTCGGCGGTGATGCGCTGCCCCAGCTCCCACCGCAGGCGGGGATCGAGATGCGCCGCGCGGGAGAGGAATTGGCGCGCCAGCTCGGCGTGTTCGGGCCTCAGACCGGAGAGTTGCAGCGACGACGCCCACCAGGCGAGTTGCGGCGGCATCACCGGCGGCGGCGGCAGCTTCGGGGCTCGCTCGCTGACGACCATGGTGCCGGCGAAGATGTCGCCGATGCGCTTGCCGCGCGCATTGACCAGGCTGCAGATCACCGCGGGCCCGCCGGCGAGCAGGAAGATTTCGACGAACCCCGCCAACGCACGAAAAAGCGCCTGGCGGAAGCGTTCCGGGCCGCCGTCGTCGGACACCACCCGCAGCCCGAGGGCCAGTTTGCCCAGCGACTTCCCGCGGGTGGCGGATTCGACGACGGCCGGATAGCCGACGAGCACCAGCACGGTGAAGACGATCACCAGCCCGGCGGTGAACGCCTCGTCGAACCCGGTGAGGGTCAGTGCCGCCAGCAGGAAACCGATGACGCAGCCGCAGACCATCACCGTGAGGTCGATCAGCGCGGCGGCGGCGCGCACCGGCAGCTGGGCGATCGGAACGTCGAGGACGACGGCGTCCCCCGTCACCACGTCCGCCATGAGGGGCACGCTACTAGGCTGGTCGCGATGGATGTCGACGCCTTCGTGCTCACCCACCGGCCCGCGTGGGACCGGCTGGAGCAGTTGGTCTCCCGGCGGCGACGGCTCACCGGCGCGGAGGTCGACGAGCTCGTCGAGCTGTATCAGCGGACCGCGACGCACTTGTCGATGGTGCGGTCGGCGGCCGCCGATCCGGCGGTGGTGGGGCGGCTGTCGTCGCTGGTCGCCCGGGCGAGGTCGGCCGTCACCGGCGCGCACGCGCCGCTGTGGCGGGAGTTCACCCGGTTCTGGACGGTGTCCTTCCCGGTGGTCGCGTACCGGGCGTGGCGGTGGTGGCTGGCGGTGTCGGTGGCGTCGCTGGCCGTCGCGCTGCTCATCGGGATCTGGGTGGCCACGTCGCCGGACGTGCTGGCGACGCTGGGCACCCCGGACGACATCGATCAGCTGGTCAACGACGACTTCGCGTCGTACTACAGCGAGAACCCCGCCGGCTCCTTCGCGTTCCGGGTGTGGGTGAACAACGCCTGGGTGGCCGCCCAATGCATCGCCTTCGCGATCCTGCTCGGCCTGCCGATCCCGTATGTGCTGTTCCAGAACGCCGCCAACGTGGGCGCGATCGGCGGGGTGATGGTGGACGCGGGCCGCGCGGACGTGTTCTTCGGGCTGATCCTGCCGCACGGCCTGCCGGAGCTGACGGCGGTGTTCCTCGCCGCGGCGGTGGGCCTGCGCCTGGGCTGGTCGGTGATCGCGCCCGGCGACCGGCCGCGCGGGCAGGTGCTCGCCGAACAGGGCCGCGCCGTGGTCGCGGCCGCCGCCGGGCTGCTCGTCGTGCTGCTCGGCTGTGGGCTCATCGAGGGATTGGTGACGCCGTCGCCGCTGCCGACGCCGGTGCGCATCGGGATCGGGGTGCTGTTCGAGGCCGCGTTCATCGGCTACGTCGTGCACTTCGGCCGCAGGGCCGTCGCGGCCGGTGAGACGGGCGACGCGGCGCACGCACCGGACGCCGACCTGGTGCGGTGACCGGCTACAGCCGGCCCGCGGCCTTGGCGGCCAGGTAGCGGTCGGCCAGCGCTGGCGCGAGGTCTTCCGGGGCGGCGTCGACGACGTCCACCCCGGCGCGGCGCAGCCGGGTCGCCATCGCATGCCGGTCGTTGCGGGACCGCTCGGCCGCGGCGGCGGCGTACACCTGCGGCGCGTCGGCCCGTCCGGCGGCGAGTGCGTCGACCCGCGGATCGCCGACCGCCGCGAGCAGCACCTCGTGGGTGGCGACCAGCCGGGGCAGCACCGGCAGCAGACCTTCCTCCAGCGCCGTGGGGTTGAGGTCGGTCAGCAGGACGACGAGCGCCCGGTGCCGGCTGCGGCGCTGCACCGCGGCGACCATGGCGCGGGCGTCGGATTCCAGCAGCGCGGGTTGCAGCGGCGCCATCGCCGCGACGAGCTGCGTGAGCACCTGGCCGCGGGTGGCGTGGTGGACGGCGGCGCGCTGCACCCGGTCGAACGCCAGGAAGTCGACCTGGTCGCCGGCCCGCGACGCCAACGCGGCGAGCAGCAGCGCCGCGTCGAGCGACCAGTCGAGGCGGGGCCAGCCGGCTCCCGGGTCCAACGCCGCCGGCGGGGCCGGCAGTCGTGCCTGGGTCGGGTCGACACCCACGCGGCCGGCGGAGGTGCGGCCGGTGTCGACGACGATCACGATGCGGCGGTCGCGTTCCGGGCGCCAGGTGCGGACGACGACGTCGGCGCGGCGGGCCGTCGCCCGCCAGTCGATCGAGCGGACGTCGTCGCCCACCACGTATTCGCGGAGCGAGTCGAACTCCGTGCCCTGTCCGCGGATCAGCACCGGCAGCGGGCCGTCGATCTCGCGGAGCTTTGCGAGCCGCGCCGGCAGGTGCTTGCGCGACAGGAACGGCGGCAGCACCCGCACCTGCCACGGCACCGCCACCGACCGCTGGCGGCCCGCCAGCCCGAGCGGCCCGAGCGCGCGGGCCGTCACCACCGCCGACACCTGGTCGCCGCGGCGCATCGGCCGCAGCGTCGTCACCACCCGTTCGGCCGCCCCGGGCGCAAGCGTCACGGGATGCGAGCGCGGACCGGCGCCGGCACTGGGCGGCCACGCGTCGCGTACCCGGCCGCGGAACCGGCGGCGCCCGGTGTTGCGGACGGTCAGCCCGACGGTGACCGGCTGGCCGAGCCGCGCCGAGCTGTCGCCGTCGCGGGTGAACGCCAGGTCGCGCACGCGCGCCGCCGCCAACACGTCGGCGGCCACGGCGGCGAGCAATCCGGCCGCGGCGACGCCGAACGCGATCGCGGGCTCGGGCGCCGCCCCGATCGGCAGCACACACAGCAGCGCCACCAGCGCGGCACGGCCGGTCAACACCACCGGCGGGACCTCATCGCGGCACCGGCACCGACGCCAGGATCCCGTCGAGCACGCCGTCGGCGGTCGATCCTTCGAGTTCGGCCTCCGGCCGCAGGGCGACGCGGTGTCGCAGCACGGGCCGGGCCATCGCCTTGACGTCGTCGGGGGTGACGTAGTGGCGTCCGGTGAGCCAGGCCCACGCCCGGGCGGCGGCGAGCAGCGCCGTCGCGCCCCGCGGTGACACCCCGAGCTGCAGCGACGGCGACTGCCGGGTGGCCCGGACGACGTCGACGACGTACGCGAGCACCGCCGGCGCGACGTGCAGCTGCGCCACGGCGGCCCGGCCCGCCGCCAGGTCGGCGGCGCCGGCGACCGCCTGCACCCCGGACAGGTCGCGCGGGTCGAAGCCGCGGGCGTGGCGGTCGAGGATCGCGATCTCGGCGTCCCGCGGCGGCAGCGGCACCGTGAGCTTGAGCAGGAACCGGTCGAGCTGCGCCTCGGGCAGCGCGTAGGTGCCCTCGTACTCGATGGGGTTCTGGGTGGCCGCCACGATGAAGGGGTCCGGCAGGGCGCGCGGATCGCCGTCGACGCTGACCTGCCGCTCCTCCATCGCCTCGAGCAGCGCCGCCTGCGTCTTTGGTGGCGTGCGGTTGATCTCGTCGGCGAGCAGCAGGTTGGTGAACACCGGGCCGGCGCGGAACTCGAACGCCGCGGTCCGGTTGTCGTAGACCAGCGAGCCGGTGACGTCGCCGGGCATCAGGTCGGGGGTGAACTGCACGCGTTTGAACTCCAGCTGCAGCGCCGCCGCCAGCGACCGCACCAGGAGCGTCTTCGCCACGCCCGGAACGCCTTCCAGCAGCACGTGCCCACGGCACAGCAGCGCGACGACGAGCCCGCTGACGACGGCGTCCTGCCCCACCACGGCCTTGCCGATCTCGGTGCGCAGCGCCAGCAGCGCCTCACGGGCCCGCTCGGGCGCTTGCGTCGGGTTCGTCACACGGCCTGCCTTTCGATGGTGTCGAGTTCGTGGGCCAGCGCGACGAGCTCGTCGTCGGTGGCCGGCGGCGGTCCGAAGAGGATGTGGTGCAGCACATCTGGGCGGCGGCCGGTGCGCGCGGCGACGGCGCCGACGACGGCGGTCGCGGCGGTGGCGACCGGCAGGCCGAGCCGGGGCAGGAGGCGCTGCAGCGTGGCGGCGCGCAGCGCAGCGGCCGCCCGGTCGCGGGAGCGCCGCGAGCGATACAGCCGGCCGCGGCCCTCGACGGTCTCCGACGCGCGCACCACGACCGGCAGCTGTTCGGCGACCAGCGGACCGAACCGCCTGCCCTGCCACAGCGCCACCACCGCGACGACGACCACCAGCTGCAGGACGATCCAGTCGACCGCGGCCGGCAGCAGCTCGAGAATCGAGGCGTCGGTATGCGTTTCGCCGTCGATCCGCTGCGGGGCGTACCAGATCAGCCGGCTGCGTTCCCCGGCCAGGTTCATCGCGAGCGCGGCGTTGCCCTGGTCGGGGAGGCCGGCGTTGGTCAGGAAGTCGCCGCTGCCGACGACCGTCACGGTGCGATCGCCGTCGCGGTAGCGCACCAGGGCGCCGCCGTAACAGCTGGTGGCCGACGTGCCGTTCGACGCGCGGAAGGTCTCGGTGAACCCGAACGCCGCCCGCCCGGCCCGCTGGGCGGCGGGCAGGGAGCAGCCGGGGGCGGCGTCGCCGCGGTCCGCGGAGTCGGTGTCGACGCCGGGTGCCAGCGCTTCCCGCGTCGCGCTGGTCGGTTCGACGAGGAGGCGGTCGCCGGCGACCGCTGCGAGCCGCGCGTAGCTCGATCCGTCGATCAGGTAGGGGGTTTGGGCCACCAGGAGCAGCGCGTCGGGGCGCCCCGCGCGCTCGACGTCGGCGATCGTGCGGGCGACGACCACGTCGACACCCTGGCGTTCGAGCAGTGCGACCAGCGCGTGAGCGCCGTCGGGCCCGGTGGAGTCGGCGGCCAGGCGGCTCCCCGGCCGCGGCGCGGTGAGGACCGCCGCCACCGCGGTGACGACACCGACGACCACGACGCACAGCGCGAGCACCAGCCAGGTGCGCCGGCGCCCGGCCGGAAGCGTGGTGGTGGCGGTCATCTAGCGCTGCGCCCACTCGGCGGTCGGCGAAGGTCGTTCGGCGACAACGTGTCTCGCGGCTCGCCGGCGGAGCTTGTCGTCGAGGTCGGCGATCGCGAGGTAGGCCCCGCGGGTGCCGATCCGCTCGCCGAACGTGACGTCGTCGAACGTCGCTGCGGCGGCGACCAATTCGTCGCGCAGCTCCGGCGCGTGGGCGGCGGCGTCGCGGGCCAGTTCGGTCGCGGTGCGGCCGGCGATCGGCGGCAGCACGCTGTCCTGTTCGAGCTGGCGGGCGACCGCCCGCAGCCGCTGCCGGATCGCACTGCGCCAGTTGCCCGCCGCCGCTTCGCGCTGCGCGGCGGCGCGGTGCTCGTCGGCGCTGAGGTCGGCGGCGTCGAAGAGCGGGTGGTCGGCGCCCGCGGCGGTCCGCATGGCCCGGCGGGCGGTCCGCACCGCCACCACGGCCGCGACGGCGACCAGCGTGACGACCACGACGACGGTGAACCAGCCGCCCGGGGTGTCGGCGCCGGCGGCGATCAGGTCGGACAGCCAGCCGCGGACGGTGTCGAGCAGCTGGTCGAGCGTGCTCGGCTTCGGGTACTTCGGATCCGCGAGCTCACGTTCGGCAGCCTCGCGGGCGGCGTCGCGGTCGATGACCACCGGCGGCATCAACGCCTCCGGGATGGGAAGGGCAGCCAGGCGTCGTCGACCGGATCGCCCGGGCGCCATGACGTTCCGGTGCGCAGCAGCAGGTCGAACGCCTCGCCGCGGATGCGCCGGTCGACGTAGAGCAGCGTCACCACGCCGGCCGTCAGCGGCGCGGTCACCAGCTTGGCGACGGCGCCGCCGACGGCCAGCAGCGCCCAACCGGTGAGCGCGACCGGCCACGAGCCGTCACCGCTGCGCAGCACATCACCGGGCAGCGAGAACGGGACCGCCACTGCCAGCCCGACGACGTAGAACACCACGGCGGCCAGCAATCGGATAGCGAGCACCCGCCAGAACCCGCGCCGGGTCAACCGGAACGAACGCCCGATCGCGGCGAACACGGGCAGCCGCTCGAGCACGATCACCACCGGGGCGAAGGTGACCGACACCCACAGGTAGAGGACGGCCGTCCCGGCGACCAGGGCCAGCACGACGGACAGCACGAGTCCGAGCGCGCCGAGGAACGCGATCGCGACCCCTGCCACGACCGCGAAGAGCGCGGCGCCCACCGAGTAGGCGACCGCCACCAACAGCGACTGACCGATCAGGGGCACCAGCCGCCCCTTCAGCCGGCGCCACACCTCGCGCAGAGCGGGGGTGGCGCCGAAGACGGCGTGCCCGACGACCAGCGACAGCATCCCGACCAGCACATTCGACAACGTGAAGGTCACGGCGGACAACGCGAACGCACCGACGACGGCGGCGACGACCGTCGCCGGATCGAGGGCCGCGACCTCGTCGGGCGTCGTCAGGCCGTGCAGCGGCAACGCCTGCAGCAGCAGCGCAAACAGCTGCATCACCACGACGACGGCGGTGGTCAGGACGAACGTGGTCCGCGGATTGGCGCGCACGTAGGCGGCCGCGCCGTTGAAGACGTCGGCGAGCGTGAGCGGTCGCCACGGCACCACCCCCGACGGCAGCAGGACCGGCCCGCCGGGCGCCGCCGTCGTCGGGCTCGTCATGGCCACCATCCTTGCGGCGGGCATGACGCAAGGCAAACACACCCGCCGCCGCCGGCGTAACGTCCGAGCCTATGGCGGAACTCAAGGAGCGACTCCGGTCGGATCTCACGGCGGCCATGAAGGCGCAGGACAAATTGCGGACGGCGACGCTGCGGATGCTGCTGGCCGCGATCACCAACGCCGAGGTGGCGGGCAAGGAGTCCCGCGAGCTCACCGACGCCGACGTCGTCAAGGTGCTGGCGCGCGAGGCCAAGAAGCGCGCCGAGGCGGCCACCGTCTACGACCAGAACGGCCGCGGCGAGCTGGCCGCCAACGAGCGCGCCGAGGCGATGGTGATCGAGGACTACCTGCCGCGGCAGTTGACGGAGGCCGAGTTGGCCGACGTCGTCGACACCGCGCTCGCGCAGGTCGCCGAGGAGATCGGCCGCCGGCCGACGCAAAAGGAGATGGGCCTGGTGATGCGGGCGGCCACCGCCGACGCGCAGGGCAAGGCCGACGGCGCGCGAATCTCGGCGGCGGTCAGGGCGCGGCTGTAGGCGTCGTTTCTGTGCGGATGGCCGGGGGTATCCGGCGGGCATGACGCGGTTCGGATATACCCTGATGACGGAGCAGAGCGGGCCGAAACAGCTTGTCTCCTATGCGGTTTCGGCAGAACAACGAGGCTTCGACTTCGCCGTCTCCAGTGACCACTTCTCGCCGTGGCTCGCCACCCAGGGGCACGCGCCGAACGCCTGGACCACCCTCGGCGCCGTGGCGCACGCCACCGAGCGGCTGGAGCTCTTCACCTACGTGACCTGCCCGACGATGCGCTACCACCCGGCGATCGTCGCGCAGCAGGCGGCGACGCTGCAGATCCTCGCCGACGGCCGGTTCACGCTCGGGCTGGGCAGCGGCGAAAACCTCAACGAGCACGTCGTCGGGCGGGGTTGGCCCACCGCCGTCCGCCGCCAGGACATGCTGCGGGAGGCCATCCAGATCATCCGCGAGCTGTTCACCGGCGAGCTGGTCGACTGGAAGGGCGAATACTTCGAGGTCGACTCGGCGCGGCTGTGGGATCTGCCCGAGACGCCGGTCGCGATCGCCGCGGCGGTCTCCGGCGAGAAGTCGGTGGGCACCTTCGCGCCGCTGGCCGATCACTTGATCGCCGTCGAGCCCGACAAGGACCTGGTGGACGGCTGGCACCGGGCGCGGCGGGCGACCGGCCTGCCGGGTGACGTCCGCGCGATCGGTCAGATCCCGATCTGCTGGGACCGCGACCGCGACACCGCGATCGCCCGGGCGCACGACCAGTTCCGGTGGTTCGCCGGCGGCTGGGGCGTCAACGCCGATCTGCCCACCCCGCACGGCTTCGCCGCCGCCACCCAGTTCGTGCGGCCGTCCGACGTCGCCGAGAACATTCCGTGCGGACCGGACCTCGACGCCATCGTCGACGCGGTGCGGGCCTACTGGGAGGCCGGCTTCACCGACATCGCGCTGGTGCAGGTCGGCGACGAAGGACAGCAGCGCTTCCTCGACGAGGCCGCTGAACCGCTGCTCGCGGCGCTGCGCGCGGCTGCCCACTAGCCACTCCCGGAAAGGATTCCCCATGGCATACGACACGTCGCCGCAGGAAGACGCCGACGATTACAGCGCGAAAGACGAGACCCCGCCCGGTCCGGTCGACCACGGCCGCGAGGGCGGGATGGCCACCCGCGAGCACGCCCCGGAGCTGACCGAGGACGTCCAGGCGGGCGGCGGCGGAGACGGCGAGGGCGAGCCGACCGACTGAGTCGGCACGCGCCGTCGGCTACTCCGGGTTGGCGCCCGGTGCGTGGCGGCCCTTGCGGCTGCGCCAGTACGCGCGTTCGCGCAGCCGCGTCAGCCACTCGGGGCCCAGCTTCACGTTCGGGGCGCTGTTGCGGGTGGGATCGAAGTTGACGTCGTGCTGCTCGTCGGTGGGCACCACCTCGGTCAGCGTCAGCGTGGCGAGCGGTTCGAACCCGCCGGTGCCCCGGGCCTGGCTCAGCTCGAACGTCACGCCGCCGTTCGCGATGGCCTCCGACACGGCGTCGATGGACAGCCCGCCCTCGAGCTCCGTCGTCAGCCGCGCCTGCACCCACCACCAGGCGTCCTCGTAGCGCAGCGGCATCAGCGTGGTCATGGCCGTGCCGCCCCAGGTGAGCGTGGGTCGCAGCGCGAAGCGGGTGAGCAGCCCCGACCCCGCGGAGACCAGCAGCAGATCCCATGCCGTGGCGGCAAAGGCCTGCGGCGGCATCTTCACCGCCAGCCCGATCACATCGGGCAGGGCGCCGGGGACGCCGGCGCCCTTGGAGACGCGCGCCACCACGTCGGTGGACTCGACGGGGAGCCCTACACCGGGCGGGGCCGTGCGCTCGAGCCGCCCGCGCGCCAGCACGCCGATGGGATGGAAGACCCGGCGGTGACGGACCGCAGATCCCACTTGGAGGGGCAGGGCGGCAAGGTCAGAGGCCTTCACGAGCGCTCCTTTCATGACGGATTCGTCACCGGGTTGCCGGCGTCGTCAGTGCACAAACGTGTTTCGCGCCGTCGCCCCAAGGGCATTCAGCTCCCGCCCGCGACAACGAGTGTCGAAAGGTTGTTATGAGCATTCGACGGCGAAACGCCCCGACCGCAGGTCAGGCTCGGTGACGCTGGCCTACCCCGATGTCTGCAAGGCGATCGTCGCCGACCGGGGAGTGTATGCACCGCAGGACGATTCACATCTGATGGTCGACGTGCTGGAGCGCACCGGCCTCGCAGCGGGTCGCCGGGTGTTGGACCTGTGTACCGGAAGCGGTGTGCTCGCGGTGGCCGCCGCGACGTTCGGCGCCGCGTCGGTCACGGCGTTCGACATCTGCTCGCGCGCGGTGCAGTGCGCGCAGTCGAACGCGCAGCGGCAGGGTGTCGGGGTGGACGTGCGGCTCGGATCGCTCGAGGAGGCGCTCTGCCTGGAGCCGTTCGACCTCGTCATCTCCAATCCGCCGTACGTGCCCGTCACGCCCCACTCCGCGGTGGAGGAGATCCCGGCGGAGGTGGGCCCGACCCGCGCCTGGGATGCCGGCGACGACGGCCGCATGGTGCTGGACCCGTTGTGCAAGGCGGCCGGTGACCTGCTGGCGCCCGGCGGCACCGTGCTGATCGTGCACTCGGAGTTCTCGGACACCGACGCCACCCTCGAAGCGCTGACGGCCTCCGGGCTCAAGACATCGCTGGCCGCCACCCGTTTCGTCCCGTTCGGGCCGGTGATGGAAGCGCGGGCCGAGTGGCTGGAGTCGCAGGGCCGGTTGGAGCCGGGGCGTCGCGAGGAAGAGCTCGTGGTGGTCCGGGGCGACAAGAGGTGACCGGCGACGACCGTCGCGTCGTGCGGGTGGTGCCGGCCGGTCCGGTGATGGTGCAGGGCCCGGTGAGCATCGAGCTGCCCGACGGCACCAGCGTGGATTGCGACCGTTTCATGGTCGCGATCTGTGTGTGTAAGCGCAGCAAGACCTATCCGCTGTGCGACACCAGCCATCGCCGCAGGCGCCGGCCGGCCTAGCGGGTCCGCGCCTTACGTCAACGGCCGGCGCAGCGACGAGCGGCCGGCGGTCCAGGCGTCGAGCAGGTGGGCGGCCAGCCGGTTCTCCACCGCGTCGCACGCCCGGATCCCGAAGATCACATCGCGCTCCAGCTGCGGCTCCCGCGCGATCAGATCGCCCACCACGTCGGTGCGCACCACCTGTTCGTGGACGGCGTCGGCGACCACGTGCTCGGCGTAGAAGGCCTTGCAGGCCTCGGGCGCGTCGAGCCGTTCCATCGCCTCGACGAGGCGCCTGGACCCGGGGGAGGACGTGATCTCGACGGCCGCGAAGTGTCCGACCGTGGCGCCGCGCAGCCGGCGGTGCAGCCCGAACAGCGACATCAGGTTCACGACGGCCAGCGATTCGGCCGGCACCGCGTCGAGGTACGCCAGGTAGGCGGAGTTCAGGCCGGCCGCTTCGAGCAGATCGCTGTAGAGCTGCTGGTGCACGTGATCGCCGCGCCCGCCGCCGAATTCGTCGAATTCGATGGCGACGAACGCGGCCTTGGCGTGGCCGACCAGCCGCGGGATGGCCCAGGCGTGGGGGTCGGCCTCCTTGAGGTGATAGACCGAGCGGTGCACGAAGTACTCCGCGAGCTGATCCCAGGTGCCGCGGTCACGCAGGTAGTATGACGGGCCGTTGCCGTCGGCGGGTTCGACGCACAGGCCGTCCATCTCGGCGTCGACCCGCTCGTCGGCTCCGATGTCGCCGACCTCCGCGCGGACCGCGGCCTCGAACGGTGCTTCCAGTTGCCGCCGCAGCCGCAGCAACTCCGGATTCCATTCGTGGTCGGCGTCGACTCCGGCGAACCCGCGGTAGTGCAGCTCGTAGAGGACGTAGAGCGCCAGCTGCAGATCCTGCCCCCACGGGTCGGCGTCGGCCACCGGGACCGCGATGGCCGTGTCGCCGGGCGGCTGCCGCAACGCGTCGAGCACCGCGGCCGAGATCGGTCCCCGCGCCGTGGGCAGGGCAGGGTCGATCGCGGTGAGAGCAAGCGTCATGGCGCAGGTCTACCCCCGCCCGCGTCGCACCCAAACGTGGCGTCAGCCGCGGGTCATGGTTGCGCCCGGCCGCGACGCCGCGCGCGTCGATGTCCACTCCTGGGCGTTGATCTCCACGCCACGGCGAGATTTCGACGAATTTCCCGCCGCTGAGTGGAACTCAACGCCGGGATGTGGAACTCAACTGCCGGGAGGCGTCAGCGGCGCCACAGCGCTTCCTGCGTCATGCTGGCGATCAGCCGGCCGGCCGCGTCGTAGAACGAACCGACGACCAGCCCGCGGGAGTCGTTGTGGTTCACGCGGTCGACCTCGTAGCGGTGCCACTCGGCCGGGTCGGTGGGCCGGTGGAACCACACCGCGTGGTCCAGCGTGGTGGCGAACGCCTTGTCCCGGCGGTGGCGGAAGTCGGGCGGTGCGGCGGCCGGCACCGGCCCGAGATCGGACATGAACGTCAGCGCGCAGGCCCGCAGCAGCGGGTCGTCCTCGATCGGCGCCCGCGAGCGGATCCAGAACGGCGGGATCGCGAAGACCGACGTGTCCTCGACCCGCGTGCGGATGTCGAAGCGGTCACCGAAGTCGATGTCCGGCGACTTGGGCACCGCGTCGTCGAAGGTGACGCCCGGCTCGCGGGCCGGATACCAGTCGGTGCCGGGCTCGGGGGCGTGGAACGACGCCAGCAACTCGAGGATGACGGCACCGCCCTGCACGGCCGTCACCTGGCGCGTGTCGAACGAACGGCCGTCGCGGGAGCGCGCCACGTGGAACTCGACGTCGAGGTCGTAGCGGCCGCCGCGCAGAAAATAGGCGTGCAGCGACTGCGGATGCTTGGCCGACTCGACCGTCGCGCCCGCCGCGGCCAGCGCCTGGGCGGCGACCATGCCGCCGAACAGCCGGTCGTTGGGGCCCTCGCTCGGTGTCGTCGTGAACACGTCGCCGCCGTCGCGGCGGAACGACATCAGCGCGGCAAGCCAGCTGCGGTCCGGTGCGGCCATGGGTGCGGTCATCGGCGGTGACGCTACCGACCGCTTGGTCGGGTGCCGTTCGGCCCCGCCCCAAAAGGACGGTTCCGGGTGAACCGCCCGGGGTACCGTCGCGACCATGGTCGCCGGCATCGATACGCCGGAACGCCGGGCACTCACGGTCCTGACGTTGCTCCTCGTTGCGGCCATCGGCCTGCAGGGCTACCTGCCCGAGCGGACCCGCCCGGCTGCCCGCGCCGACGACAGCGCCGCCGCGCCGATCGTGATCGTCGCGATCCTCGGGCTCGGGCTCACCGTCCTGGGTATCGCGGTGGTGGTCCGGCTGCGCGCCGGCCGGGCGGTGGCCCCCGCAGCGCGCGCCCTGCCGACCGGCGTCGGTGGTCAGCGCGCGCGCCCGACCTGGCGCTTCTGGCTGGCGGTGGCGGTGTCGGTGCTGGTGTGGCTCCTTGTCGTCGCGCTGCTCAACCGGCTGGAGTTCGACGGGCCCGACGACGGCGGCAGCAGCGGCATGCGGGGCGGCGATCCGGCCGGCGCGCCCGGTGCGCCGCGTTCGCCCACCGAACAACCCGGCGAGCGGCCCGACCCGCTGCCGCTGCTCGCGCTCGCGACGATGCTCATGCTCTTCCTCGTCGCCGCCGGATCGGTCGCCTCGTCGCGTCGCCGGCCTTCCGACGCCGCGTCGCCCACACCGGTCACGACGCCCGAGGCGTCCCCGGCGTCGCACAGCCTCGCGCGCGCAGCGGAGCTCGGGCTGGCCGAGATCACCGATCTGGAGCGGGAGCCGCGCGACGCCATCATCGCGTGCTACGCCGCGATGGAGCGGGAGCTCGCGCGCGTGCCCGGCGCCGTGCCGCAGGAGTACGACACCCCGACGGAGGTGCTCGCCCGGGCGGTGCAGCAGCGGGCGCTGCGCGCCGACAGCGCCGCGACGCTCGTCGAGTTGTTCGCCGAAGCGCGCTTCAGCCCACACGTGATGACCGAAGAGCATCGGCAGGTCGCGGTCTCGGTGCTCGGGCAGGTGCTCGACGAATTGCACACCGGCGCATGAAGACCCTGCTCGCGGGCGCCTTTTGCCTCGTGGTCGGCGCGGAGGCGCTGGCGCTGGCGCTGCCCGACCGCGCGACGGCGACGTGGGTGGCGGCCGCTGCGCTGGTGCTCGCGTTGGTCACGGTGCGGCACGCGGTATCGGTCACGGCGGGAGCCGTTGCGGCGGCCGGTGATTCGAACGATCCGGCGGTGACGCTGCGGCGCTGGCTCGCCCGCACCCACACCTTGATCAACTGGTCGGACGCCAGCCGCCGGGACTGGGACCGGCACCTGCGACCGCTGCTGGCGCGGCAGTTCGCGACGGCCACCGGCCAGGTGAAGGCCCGCAACCCCGACGCCTACCGGGCCAGCGGTGAGCTGCTGTTCGGCACCGACCTGTGGGCCTGGGTGGATCCCGACAACGTGATCGCCTCGCGCGCCAACGAACCCGGTCCGGGGCGCGACGCGCTCGAAGAGATCCTGCGGCGGCTGGAGCAGCTATGACCGAAGTGTCGATGTCGGCGACCGACGCCACCACCCGCGCCGAGGCGGTGCTCGACGAGATCGGCCGGGTGGTGGTGGGTAAGCGGTCGGCGCTGACGCTCATCCTCACCGCGGTGCTGGCCGGCGGCCACATCCTGATCGAGGACCTGCCCGGGCTCGGCAAGACGCTGATCGCCCGCTCGTTCGCGGCCGCGCTCGGCCTGCAGTTCACCCGCGTGCAGTTCACCCCGGACCTGCTGCCCGCCGATCTGCTCGGCTCGACGATCTACGACATGCAGTCCGGCCGCTTCGAGTTCCGTCCGGGCCCCATCTTCGCCAATCTGCTGCTCGCCGACGAGATCAACCGCACGCCACCCAAGACCCAGGCCGCGCTGCTGGAGGCCATGGCCGAGAGCCAGGTGAGCATCGACGGCGTCACCCACCGGCTGCCTGAGCCGTTCATCGTGCTCGCGACGGACAACCCGATCGAATACGAGGGCACCTATCCGCTGCCCGAGGCGCAGCTCGACCGGTTCGCGGTGCGGCTGGAGCTGCAGTACCTCTCCGAGCAGGAGGAGACCTCGATGCTGCGGCGGCGCCTGGATCGCGGCTCGGCGCCGGCCGTGGTGGAGCGGGTCGTCGCGGCCCACGAGCTGGTGGCGATGCGCGAAGCCGTCGAACAGGTGACCGTGCACGACGACGTGCTCGGCTACGTGGTCTCACTCGCCGCCGCGACGCGCAAGCATCCGCAGGTCGCCGTCGGCGCCAGCCCGCGCGCCGAACTCGACCTCGTCCAGCTCGCACGCGCTCGGGCGCTGCTGCTGGGCCGCGACTACGTCGTCCCCGAGGACGTGAAGACGCTGGCGGTGCCCGCGGTGGCGCACCGGATCACGCTGCGACCGGAGATGTGGGTGCGGCACGTGCGCGGCGCCGACGTGATCGGCGAACTGCTGCGACGGTTGCCGGTTCCGCGGGCATGACGCCCGAACTCCGTTGGCGGGCATCACCGTTGGCGAAGGTGCTGTTGACGTGCGCGGCGCTGGCACTGGCGGCCGCGGTGGCGGGCAGGTGGCAGCTGCTGGTGTTCGCGGCGCCGCTGTTGGGTGTGCTGTGCGCGGTCAGCTGGCAGCGGCCGGCGTCGGCCGTCGACGTGGCAGCCGAGCCGGCGAGTGAGCGGTGCTTCGAGGGCGAGACCGTGCGGTTCACGGTGCGCGCGTCCGCTAGGAGCCCGGTGGCGCTGCGGGTCGTGGGCGTCGACGGCCTCGACGCGACGTTGCGTGACGACGGCACGACGGTCGACATGTCGGCGCAGCGCTGGGGACGGTATCCGCTGCGGGTGCAGGTCGAGATGGTCTCCGCGGGCGGGCTGTTCACCGGTGTCGCCGTGGTCGACGCCGCCGAGCTGACGGTGTATCCGATGGCGGCGCCGCAGCCGACGGCGCTGCCGCGCACCGACCTACCCGACCGGCTCGGCACCCACCTCACCCGTCATGTCGGCCCCGGCGTCGAATACGCCGACATCCGGTCGTACGTCCCCGGCGATCCGCTGCGCACCGTCAACTGGTCGGTCAGCGCGCGGCGCGGCAGCCTGCACGTCACCGAGCGGCTGACCGACAGGGCCGCCGATGTCGTCGTGCTCGTCGACGGCAGCGCGCAGCCGCCCGGCCCGGCGACCGACGCCACCGAGCGCATGGTGCACGGCGCGGTGCAGGTGGTGCAGACCGCACTGCGCAACGGCGACCGCGCCGGCATCGTCGCGCTCGGCGGCAGCCGGCCGCGGTGGATCGGCGCCGACATCGGGCGGCGGCAGTTCTACCGGGTGCTCGACACCGTGCTCGACGCGAGCGGCACCTTCGAGACGACCACGGGAACCTTGGCGCCGCGGGCCGCCGTGCCGCCCGGCGCCATCGTGATCGGCTTCTCCACACTGCTCGACACCGCCTTTGCGCTGGCGCTGATCGACCTGCGGACCCGCGGGCACGTCGTCGTCGCGGTCGACGTGCTGGAGGGGTTCCCGCTGCCCGAGCAGGCCGATCCGCTGGTCGCGCGGATGTGGTCGTTGCAGCGGTCCTTCATGTACCGCGACATGGCGACCGTCGGCGTCGACGTCGTCGCGTGGCAGTCCGACAGCGGCCTGGACCAGGCGATGCACGTGCTGCCCGACCGGCGGCGCAGGTACGTCCGATGAGGCAACTGAGCGTGGCGTTCGGGGTGGTGATGCTGCTCGCGGCGGCGCTGGAGGTGGTCGCCGCGGCGGTGCCGGTGCTGGTGGCAGCGGCAGCTGCGGTGGCCGTCGGGGTGCTCGCCCGGCCCGCCGCGACGGTGGCGGTGGCCGGCGTCGTGCTGGCCCTCGCGATGTCCGACGCCGCGCCCGAGGCGGTCGCGCTGTCCGGCGTGGCCGCCACGGCCTACCTGCTGACGCGCTACGACGCCGCCATCGGTCGCACGACGGCGCTCGCCGCGCTCGGCTTCACCGGTGCGGTGCTGGCGGTGACGTGGGTGCCGGTGACGCTGCCGTGGGTGCCGCTCGTCGCCGCCCCTGCCGCGCTCGGGGTGTACGCGCTCGCGGCGTGGCCGTTCGTCGGCGGCGAGAAGTAGGGGCACTTCCCGCGGCGCCCTCGGCCGCAACGGGGCAGGATGCGCTCGGTTCAGAACTGGCCGCAGTTGGGTGTCGTGGGCGGTCCGCCGGTGAGGCGGGCGTCGATCCATTCCAGCGCGCGGTGGGCGTCGACGACGATGGGGAAGGCGTGGTTGGCGATGAGCTTGTTGAACAGCGGCGGCTGCTCGTTGGTGAAGAATTCGACGTCGGCGTGCTGCGCGCACCAGTCGCGCCCCAGTTGAGCAGCCGGCTCGTAGGGCACCAGCGGGTCGTAGCGGTTGCTGACGATGAGCACCGGTTGGGCGGGCTTGCGCAGGCCGATGCGCTGGTCGGCGAAGATGCTCTTGAACGGTTCCAGGCTGGGCGCAAGCTCGGTGTCGACGGTGAAGTAGCGCCGGTTGTGGCGGAACATGAAGTTCGCGATGGTCTCCCCGAGACACTGGTTCTGGGTCTTGGCGATCAGATCCTCGCCGTCGGGGGTCAGCGCCTGGTGGATGGCGTCGGCGTGTTCGGGGTAGGACGCGATGGCGGAGTTGATGACGTAGCCGAGGATGCCGGACACGACACTGCCGTCGAGGAAAGGCAGCAGTCCGGACAGTTCGGCCGGTGGCGCTCCGGCGTAGGTGCCGACGATGGGCAGTTCGGGGGCATACGTCGGGGCCAGCTCGGCTGCCGACGCCGTCGCGGCGCCGCCCTGGGAGTACCCGTAGAGCGCGATCGGTGCCGTCGGATCGACCCCGGACTCGGGGAGGTTTCGCGCGGCGCGCGCGGCGTCGAGGACCGCCTGGCCGGAGGCGACCCGATTGACATAGGTGTGTACGCCGGGTGTGCCCAGTCCCTCGTAATCGGTGACGACAACGGCCCATCCGCGTTTGATCATCCGCTGGATCAGCAGCAGCTCGTACTCGAGGAACGTGTCGAGCACGCGGTTCTGGTACAGGTACTCGTTGAGCAGGCGGGAGGGTGCGCACTGGTCGCCCTGGCCGTGGGTGCCGACGGCGAAGGAGATCAGCGGTCGCGGACCCGGCCCGGTCCACGGCAGCGTCGGGCGGATGTAGGTGCCGGTCACCGCGGTCGGAATGCCGCGGGCGTTGGCGCTGCGATACATGAGTCGCGTGGCGGTCGCCGGTAGCGCGTCGGGGAAGTCGACCGCGGCGGGGATGCGCGACGGTTCGGAGCGCAGGACCTCGCCGGGCGGTCCGACCGGTAAGGGATCCGGCGGTTCGTAGAAGGTGCCGAAGTCGCCCGCGTCGGCACCGGCGGTCGGGACCACTCCGAGCGCGCCGCACGCGATGACGATGACGGCGAGCAGGATCCCGCCAGACCGAAGCATGTCCGGACGCTAGCAATGCGAGGGCGCCGCAGGAAGGGATTTCTCTATATTCGTAGAGATACTTGCCTTGCGAGACGTCCGCTGCGGCGGCACACGCCTCGGTACCCTGGACAGCCATCGGAGAACGGCGGAAGTACAACGCTCGCGAGCGTCGGCGGGAATTGAGCGACGCTGCGATAGACCTGCTGGGAAGCCGCGGCGCCCGCGAGGTGAGTCACGGCAAGGTCGACCGGCACGCGAACGTCCCGGCCGGCACGACGTCGTTCTACTTCCGCACCCGTCGAGCGCTTCTGCTCGGCGTCGCCGAACGGATGACCGAGCTCGACGTCGCCGACCTGTCGCGGATGACCGAACTGGCCGGCGATCCCACGGCCGGCTACA
Organism: Mycobacterium sp. MYCO198283; assembly: GCF_021213805.1. Classification (GTDB taxonomy): domain Bacteria; phylum Actinomycetota; class Actinomycetes; order Mycobacteriales; family Mycobacteriaceae; genus Mycobacterium. The sequence continues at coordinate 46,979 of NZ_JAJQJI010000005.1, read as the reverse complement.
CCGGCACCCGGGGCTTGGCCGCGCTCGTCATGGCCTCCAGCGCAGAGCCGTATCTCACCCGCACCCGCGCCCGGTACGAGTTGACCATGCAAGCCAGTCGGGAACCCGAGCTGGCCGCGCTTCTCGAACGCTTCACCGTCAAGGTGACCGACCTCGTCCGCCAGGTCATCCGCGATTGGCACGGCGACGCCGAGCCGGCCGCCGGCACCGTCGACGAACGAGCGGCGATGCTCCTGGCCCTGATCAACGGCGTGATGATGAGCTTCACCCACGGCACGCCGGTGGTGGCCGACGTCGAGCAGCTCGACGCCTGGATCCAGACCATCCTCACCGGCACCGCACCGGGGAGCGGCCCCCGCGGCGGCGGGTAGTGCGAGCGCTGCGGCCGCCGGACGCGAAGAAGCCCTGACCGGCTGGGCCGAATCAGGGCTTCTGCGATGACGCGAGTCGGGGTGGCGGGATTCGAACCCACGACCTCTTCGTCCCGAACGAAGCGCGCTACCAAGCTGCGCCACACCCCGCGATAAGCCACGACAGCGTATCGCACGGGTGGCCCGCGAAGCCAAACGCGGGACGGTCGCGTAACCCGTGCGGCGTGGCTCGGGACGAAACGGGCGCAGCGGTGGTGTTCTGGCAGCAGGACCGAGACGACGGAGGCGCCATGACCGGGTTGGGAGCGGCAGTGTACTGCGGGTTCTTCGCGCTCGCGGCGCTGTGGTTGTTCGCGACGCGCGAGCCCGACGACGAGCCCGTCGGGGACGATCAGACCCAGGTGCCGGAGCGCTCGAATTCGGCGATGGCGTCGGCGACGCAGCCAGGGTCCAGGTCCTGTTGAATGAGCCAGTCGTCGTCGAAGTACGTGCCGGTGTAGCGGTCGCCGCTGTCGGCCAGCAGCGTCACCACTGACCCGCTTCGCCCCTGCGCAATCAGTTCGGCCAGCAGCCCGAACGCACCCCACAGATTGGTACCCGTCGACGCGCCGACCCGCCGTCCCAGCACCGTGCTGGCGTGGCGAGCCAGTGCGATGGATCCGGCGTCGGGTACGGCCACCATCCGGTCGACCACGTCGGGCAGGAACGACGGCTCCACCCGCGGCCGGCCGATGCCCTCGATGCGCGACGACGCCCCGGTCCGCACCTCCTCCCCGGCGGCATAGGACGGGAAGAACGCGGAGTTCTCCGGGTCGACCACGCACAGCCGCGTGGGATGGCGGCGGTACCTGATGTAGCGGCCGATGGTCGCGCTGGTGCCGCCGGTGCCGGCACCGACCACGATCCACTCCGGGACCGGATGCCGCTCCTCGGTGAGCTGCTCGAAGATCGACTCGGCGATGTTGTTGTTGCCGCGCCAGTCGGTGGCCCGCTCGGCGTTGGTGAACTGGTCGAGGTAGTGGCCGCCGGTCTCCCGCGCCAACCGCTCGGCTTCGGCGTAGACCTCGCCGGCGCGCTCGACGAAGTGGCAGCGGCCGCCTTGGGCTTCGATCAGCGCGATCTTCGCCGGGCTCGTCGATGCGGGCATCACCGCGATGAACGGCAGCCCGAGCAGGGCGGCGAAGTAGGCCTCGGACACCGCGGTCGACCCCGACGACGCCTCGACCACGGTCGTGTGCTCGGCGATCCAGCCGTTGCACAGCCCGTAGAGGAACAGCGAGCGCGCCAGCCGGTGCTTGAGGCTCCCGGTGATGTGGGTGGTCTCGTCCTTCAGGTACAGCGCGACGTCGTGGCGCGCCGCCCACGCCGGCAACGGATACCGCAGCAGATGGGTGTCGGCGCTGCGCCGTGCGTCGGCCTCGATGAGCTGGACGGCGTTGTCGAGCCACGCCCGCGGATGCTGCCGGGCAGCGACCGACGACGCCGTCGTCGTCACCGCACGGATGCGGTCGGGTGCTTCTGCAGTGAACGGATCGCGGCGTCGGCGCCGCCGATCGGAGTGGGCACCAGCGTGAGCAGCGTGGCCTCGGGCCGGCAGCAGAACCGGATCGGGGAGTACGGCGACGTCCCGATGCCGGCCGAGACGTGCAGCTTCATGTGCGCGCCCCACTGCGACGCGCCTTTGGCCCGCGAGCGGTCGAGCTCGCAGTTGGTGACGATCGCGCCGTAGAACGGCACACACAGCTGCCCGCCGTGCGTATGGCCCGCCAGCACCAGGTCGTAGCCGTCGGCCGCGAACCGGTCGAGCACGCGCGGCTCGGGTGAGTGCGTCAGGCCCAGCCGCAGATCCGCGGTGGGGCTCGCCGGCCCGGCGATGGTCTCGTACCGGTCGCGCTTGAGGTGCGGGTCGTCGACGCCGGCCGCCGCGATGTGCAGGCCGGCGACCTCGAACTCCCGGCGGACGTGCGTCATGTCGAGCCAGCCCCGCTCGGTGAACGCCGCGCGCAGATCCTGCCAGGGCAGCGGCGTGCCCAGCGTCCGGTGCTTGGGGTCGGTGAGGTACTTCGCCGGGTTCTTCGGCTTGGGTGCGAAGTAGTCGTTGCTGCCGAAGACGAAGGCGCCCGGAACGCTGAGCAGGTCGCCGAGGGCCTGCACCACCGACGGCACGGCCTTCTGGTGCGCCAGGTTGTCGCCGGTGTTGATGACGAAGTCCGGCTCCCAGGCGGCGAGCTCGCGCAGCCACGCCTGCTTGCGACGTTGGCCGGGCCGCATGTGGATATCGCTGAGATGCAGTACCCGCAGCGGCGACGAGCCCGGTGCGAGCACCGGCATGGTGCACTCCCGCACGGTGAACGCGTTGCGCTCGATCAGTGAGCCGTACGCGATGCCGCCGGCCACGCTGCCCAGCGCGACGGCAGCGGAGGTTTTCAACACCGAGACCCCGTCAGTCATGCGGCCAGCGTACTGCGAGGACGACGTTCCGTGCTCGCGACGACCAGCACGGCCGCGGGTCACGGCGGTGGTGGCGGTGGCGCGAGCACCGGCACCGTGATCGGCGGCAGGCCCGGGATCTGGACGACCGTCTGGCCGACCGGCGGCGGCGGTCCGTTCGGGACGTCGACCGGCGGCGGCGGCGCAGGTGCGATGCCGTTGCTCAGCTGCAGCGTGATGATCGAGCCCGGGATGGTCTGCCCGCTCGGCGAGGTGCCGACCACCGTGCCGGCGCGCGCGCTGCTGTTCACCGAGTTCGTCTGGTCGGACACCTGGAAACCGGCGTCGCGGATCCGCTGCCGGGCGACGTCCTGGGAGAGGCCGGCGACGCTGGGCACTCGCGAGCCCGGCGAGCCCTCGACGTAGCGGGGATCGGTGGGTGGCAGCCGGATCTCACCGAAGTCGGTGGCGATGGGCTTGAACGCCGAGAACCAGGTGCGTGCCGGCTCGTTGCCGCCGAACAGGTCACCGCTGCCGCACTGCCGCAGCGGGAACGAGCACAGCTCCGACGGGCTCGACGAATCGTCGAAGATGTAGTTCGCGGCTGCGTACTGGTTGGTGAAGCCCAGGAACGCCGACGACCGGTGCGCCTCGGTGGTGCCCGTCTTGCCGGACATCGGCAGATCCCAGCCCACCGATCCGGCGGCCCCCGCGGCGGTGCCCGAGCCCTGGTCGTCCTTGCTCATGGCGTTGGCGAGCGTGTTCGCCAACCCTTCGGGCACCGCCTGCTCGCAAGCGTCCGTCGTGATCGCGACCTCGTTGCCGTGCCGGTCGAAGACCTTGTCGACGGGGCTGGGCGGGCACCAGGTGCCGGCGGAGGCCAGCGTGGCCGCCACGTTCGACAGCTCGAGCGCGTTGACCTCGTAGGGCCCCAGCGTGAACGACCCGGTGTTCTGGCGCTTGATGAAGTCGGCGAGGCTTTCGTTGCTCTCCGGGTCGTAGGCCCGCGCGGTGCCGGGCAGCGCGTAGGACCGCAGCCCCAGCCGCACCGCCATGTCGACGGTGCGCTGCACCCCGACCTGCTGGATGAGTTTGGCGAACGCGGTGTTGGGTGACGTCGCGAGCGCATCGGTCACGTTCATCGCACCCCGGTAGGAGCCGGCGTTCTGCACGCACCAGGTGTCCTTCGGGCAGCCGCGGGCGCCGCCGCTGCCCATGCCCTTCGCCTCGAACCGGCCGGGCACGTCGAGCTGGGCGTTGATGCCCATGCCCATGTCGAGTGCGGCGGCGACGGTGAAGACCTTGAACGTCGAGCCGGCGCCGTCGCCGACGAGCGTGAACGGCTGCGGCTGCATGGTCTCGCCCGCGTCGCCGTTGAGCCCGTAGTTGCGGTTGCTGGCCATGGCGACCACCGGATGGCGGTCCTTGCCGGGCCGGATCGCGCTCATCACGCTGGCCACGCCGTCCAGATCGGGGGGCGCGTTCTCGTTGACGGCGCGCTTGACGGTGTCCTGGACCTTCGGGTCGAGCGTGGTGCGGATCAGGTATCCGCCGCGGGCGACCTGTTCCTTGCTGAGCCCCGCGCGCGCCAGGTATTCGAGCGCGTAGTCACAGAAGAAGGCCCGGTCGCCGGCCGCGATGCAGCCGCGCGGCAGTTCCTGCGGGGTGGGCAGCACACCGAGCGGTTCCGCCTTCGCCGCCTCCAGCTCCTGCGCGTACTGCGGCAGGTTCTCGATCATCGTGTCGAGCACCAGGTTCCGCCGGGCCAGCGCGCCCTCAGGGTTGGTGTAGGGGTTCAGCGCGCTCGTCGACTGCACCAACCCGGCCAGCAGGGCGGACTGCGACCAGCTCAGCTGCGCCGCGTCGACGCCGAAATACGTCTGCGCCGCGTCCTGGATGCCGAAGGCGTTGTTGCCGAACGACACCAGGTTGAGGTAGCGGGTGAGGATCTCCTGCTTGGTGAACGTCTTGTCGAGCGTCAGCGCCATGCGGATCTCCCGCAGCTTGCGCGCCGGCGTGGTCTCGATCGCCGCTCGCTTCTCCTCGTCGGTCTGCGCCACGACGAGCAGTTGGTAGTTCTTCACGTACTGCTGCTCGATGGTGGAGCCGCCGCGGGTGTCGAGGTTCCCGGAGACGTATCCCGACAGACCGGTCAGCGTGCCCTTCCAGTCGACGCCGTTGTGCTCGGCGAACCGCTTGTCCTCGATGGAGACGATCGCGAGCTTCATCGTGTCCGCGATCTGGTCGTTGCTGACCTCGAAGCGGCGTTGTGAATACAGCCAGGCGATGACGTTGCCCTGCGCGTCGACCATGGTGGAGACGGCGGGCACCTCGCCCTCGACGAGCTGGGCTGATCCGTTGGCCACGACGTCGGATGCGCGGTTGGACATCAGCCCGACGCCACCGACGAACGGGAACATCAAACCCGCGGCCACGACGCTGGCCAGCAGGCAGCACCACGCCAGCTTGACCAGCGTGACGCCGACCGGCGGACGATCCGACATGGCAACAGCGTACTGAGGACTGCCGACGCGAACACAATTCGACGATCCTGACGCCGTTACCACGGTTCGTGCCGGGCGAGACGCGCTGGTTGGGGCGGCGACCGATGCGGAGTGGCCGGGTCTGGACGGCAGTGCCACAAAAGCCGGTCACGAAGTGTTGCGTAAACCGGCCCTGAGCACTTAGCTTGTAACCACATTGCGACATAGGTAACACTTCGGGGCGCAATGTGGCGTAGATCGCAACAGCGGCGCGCGTCTTGGGGATAGTCGCTTCGGCGGCCGGGAAACGGAGGGATCGCCGGTGACTTCATCACGGCCCGCGGCCCGTAGGACCATGTCGACCTCACTCACCGGTGTGGTCCACGGTGCACAGGCGGAGGCGCGCATCGCATGGGTGACGCAAGCCCGCTGCCGGGCCGCCGATCCTGACGAACTGTTCGTCCGCGGGGCCGCACAGCGCAAAGCGGCGATCATCTGCCGACACTGCCCGGTGATCGCCGAATGCGGCGCCGACGCGCTCGACAACCGCGTCGAGTTCGGGGTGTGGGGCGGCATGACGGAGCGGCAGCGCCGCGCCTTGCTGAAGCAACACCCCGAGGTGTCGTCATGGGCGGAGTTCTTCGCCGCCCAGCGCAAGCACCGCAGCGTGAGCTGAGCTACTCGACGGCGGTCGCCGCGCCGGTGATCTGATCCGCGATCGCGCGCAGCGCCTCGAGGTCCGATACGTCGAACGGCAGCGACGGCACACCGACCAGCGGCACCTTGGGATTGGCCGCGGTGAAGCGGGACAGCAGTCGTACCTCGCGGCGTGCCGTCATGGTCCGGTCGGCGTGGATGCGCAGCACCGCGGCGGCGATCGACTCGGGATCGGCTTCGGCCAGCTTTTCCGCGGCGTCGCTCGCCACGTCCGGGCCGAGGTCGCACATCGTCGGGTGGGTGCGGTTGAGGATCAGCCCCGCCAGCGGCATCCGCTCCTGCGACAACCGGTCGACGAAGAACGTCGCCTCGCGCAGCGCGTCCGGCTCGGCCGCCGACACCACGACGAATTGGGTGCCGCGCCGCTTCAACAACTCGTAGGTGCGGTCGGCCTTGTCGCGGAACCCGCCGAACGTCGTGTCGAGCATCTGCACGAAACCCGCTGCGTCGGAGAGCATTTGCGAGCCGAGGATGGTCGACATGGCTCGCATGGCCAATCCGACGGCGCCGGTCACCAGGCGGCCGATGCCGCGGCCGGGCGCCAGCAGCATCCGCCACAGCCGGCTGTCCATGAAGCTGCCGAGCCGCTTGGGCGCGTCGAGGAAGTCGAGGGCGTTGCGCGACGGCGGGGTGTCCACGACGACCAGATCCCACCGGTCCTCCGAGAGCAGCTGGCCGAGCTTCTCCATGGCCATGTACTCCTGCGTACCGGCCAGCGACGTCGCGACGGTTTGGTAGAACTGGTTCTCCAGGATCGCTTCGGCGCGTTCAGGTCCGGAGTACTGCACCACCATCTCGTCGAAGGTGCGCCGCATGTCCAGCATCATGGCGTGCAGTTCGCCGGACACCTCCGGCGCCAGCGGCACCCGCTGCGGCACGTTGCCGAGGGTCTGGATGCCGAGCGCTTGCGCGAGCCGCTTGGCGGGGTCGATGGTGAGCACCACGACGGTGCGGCCGTACTCCGCGGCGCGCAGCGCCATGGCCGCCGCCGTCGTCGTCTTGCCCACGCCGCCCGCGCCGCAGCACACGACGACTCGGTTGTTGCGGTCGGTCAGGATCGCGCCCATGTCGAGGGCGGGTGGTGCCGTGCTCATGAGACCCCCTGTGCGCTCAGCACTTCCGCCAGTTCGTAGAGCCCGCCGAGGTCGACCCCGTCGGTCAGCGTCGGGAGTTCGAGGCGCGCCACCTGCAGGTCGTCGAGCTGCTCGGCGCTCTCGGCGCGGGCGGCGATGCGGCTGGCGTGTTCGATCGCCTCGGTGAGCAGGCCGGCGAAATCGTTCTCGGACAACGTGATTCCGGCCGCGTTGAGCCCGGAGCGCACGGCGTCGGCGTCGATGTCGCCCTGCGCGGCCTTGGCGAGGTCCGCGGGCGCGAGGTAGGCCGGGATGTTGCGGTTGACGATCACGCTGCCGATGGGCAGTCCGAGCCCGCGCAGTTCCTCGATGGCCTCGAGGGTCTCCTGCACCGGCAGCGCCTCCAGCAGCGTGACGAGGTGGATGGCGGTCAGCTCCGAGTGCAGCACCTTCACCACGCTCTGGGCCTGGCCGTGCACCGGCCCGCCCTTGGCGAGATCGGACACGGCCTTGGTGACGTCGAGGAAGCGGGCGATGCGTCCGGTGGGCGGCGAGTCCACCACGATCGCGTCGTAGACGATCTGCTTGCCGGGCTTGTCGGCGCGGGTGACGACCTCGCGGATCTTGCCGGTCAGCAGCACGTCGCGCAGCCCCGGCGCGATGGTGGTGGCGAATTCGACCGCCCCGATGCGCCGCATCGCCCGGCCGGCCAGCCCGAGGTTGTAGAACATGTCGAGGTACTCGAGGAACGCGGCTTCGGTGTCGATGGCCAGCGCGTTGACCTGTCCGCCGCCCTCCGCGGTGGCGATCTTCACCTCCGCGTAGGGCAGCGGCGGGACGTCGAAGAGCTGGGCGATACCTTGGCGGCCTTCGACCTCGACCAGCAGCACCCGCCGGCCCCCGGCGGCCAGCGCCAGTGCCAGCGCCGCCGCCACCGTCGATTTGCCGGTGCCGCCTTTGCCGCTGACGAAGTGCAGGCGCGCGTTGCGCAGCCGTGCGGGCCAGCCCACGGAGGGCGAGCCGTCGGTCCCGACGTTGGGTGACGAAGCCACGTGGTCATGCTATCCAAGGGCCCGCGCCCGATAAGGTGAGCCCATGAGTGAGCCGACGACATGGGAGTACGCGACGGTTCCGTTGCTGACCCATGCCACCAAGCAGATCCTCGACCAGTGGGGGGCCGACGGCTGGGAGCTGGTGGCCGTCTTGCCGGGGCCCACCGGCGAGCAGCACGTCGCGTACCTCAAACGCCCGAAGTGAGCGCAGCCGGCGGGGACCCGGTGGGTACGCGGTGGTCCGCCCGGCTGCGCGAGCAGGGGATCGAGCTGCCCGAGGTCGTCGCCCCGCTGGCGGCCTACGTGCCGGCCGTCCGCACTGGCAACCTCGTCTTCACGGCGGGCCAGCTACCGATGGCGCACGGCAAACTGCTGGTCACCGGCAGGGTGGGCGCCGAGGTCTCGGTCGACCTCGCCGCGACGCTCGCCCGGATCTGCGGGTTGAACGCGTTGGCCGCGGTGCACGCGCTGGTCGGTGTCGACGCGATCGTCCGCATCGTGAAGGTGGTCGGCTTCGTGGCGTCGGCGCCGGGTTTCACCGGTCAGCCCGCCGTGGTGAACGGCGCGTCGGAGCTGTTCGGCGAGGTGTTCGGCGATGCCGGCGCGCACGCCCGCTCGGCCGTCGGGGTGTCGGGATTGCCGCTGGATGCGCCGGTGGAAGTGGAGCTGGTCGCGGAGGTCGCGTGAGCGACGGTTGGGCGGAGGTCGCGTGAGCGACGATTGGGCGGAGGTCGCGTGAGCGACGATTGGGCGGAGGTCGCGTGAGCGACGATTGGGCCGAGGTCGCGTGAGCGAGCACCCGGCGTACGCGCAGCTGCGGCCCGTCACCGAGACGGCGTCGGTGCTGCTGTGCGAGAACCCGGGAATCATGACGCTCGACGGCACCAACACCTGGGTGTTGCGGGGGCCGGGCAGCGCCGAGGTGGTGATCGTCGACCCCGGTCCGGAAGACGATGACGGCCACATCGACCGGATCGCCGCCGTCGGCACGGTCTCGCTGGTGTTGATCAGCCACCGGCACGCCGACCACACCGGGGGCATCGACAAGCTCGTCGACCGCACCGGCGCCGTCGTCCGCTCGGTGGGTAGCGGTTTCCTGCGGGGTCTCGGCGGCCCGCTGCGCGACGGGGAGGTCATCGACGCCGCCGGGTTGCGCATCACCGTGATGGCGACGCCGGGCCACACCGCCGACTCGCTGTCGTTCGTGATCGACGATGCCGTGCTGACCGCCGACACCGTGCTGGGCCGCGGCACCACCGTCATCGACCGCGAGGACGGCAGCCTCGGCGACTACCTGGAATCGCTGCGACGGCTGCAGGTCCTGGGGCATCGCACGGTGCTGCCCGGCCACGGCCCCGAGCTCGACGACCTCGTCGCGGTGACGCAGTACTACCTCGACCATCGCGAGGAGCGACTGGAGCAGGTGCGGGCGGCGCTGGCGGCGCTGGGCGACGACGCCACGGCCCGGCAGATCGTCGAGCACGTCTACACCGACGTCGACGAGACGCTGTGGGACGCCGCCGAATGGTCCGTCCAGGCGCAGCTCGACTACCTGCACTCGTAGCGCCCAAACCGACAAACGGGCGCCAATGTGCGAGACGAAGGCGCCTTTTCGTCGATCTCGGCGACGCTGGTTTCAGCGGGCGCGAGTGCTATCTCGCGCGGCGGGCCAGCCGCTCGGAGTCGCTGATCAGCACGCTCTTGCCCTCGAGGCGGATCCAGCCGCGGTGGGCGAAGTCGGCGAGCGCCTTGTTGACGGTTTCCCGCGAGGCGCCGACCAGCTGGGCGATCTCCTCCTGCGTCAGGTCGTGGGTGACGCGCAGCGCGCCGCCCTCCTGCGTGCCGAACCGCTGGGCCAGTTGCAGCAGCTGCTTGGCCACGCGGCCGGGCACATCGGTGAAGATCAGGTCCGCGAGGTTGTTGTTGGTGCGGCGCAGCCGGCGGGCCAGAACCCGCAGCAGTTGTTCGGCGATCTCCGGACGGTCGGCGATCCACCCGCGCAGAGCCTCGCGGTCCATGGACACCGCGCGCACCTCGGTGATGGTGGTGGCGCTCGACGTCCGGGGGCCGGGATCGAAGATCGACAGCTCGCCGAACATGTCCGACGGTCCCATGATGGTCAGCAGGTTCTCGCGGCCGTCCGGCGAACGCCGGCCGATCTTCACCTTGCCGGTGATGATGATGTAGAGCCGGTCGCCGGGCTCGCCTTCGGCAAACACGGTGTGCCCCCGCGGGAAGTCGACCGGATTGAGCTGCTTGGTCAGCGCGGAGACCGCGCTGGGTTCGACCCCCTGGAAGATTCCGGCCCTCGCCAGGATCTCGTCCACGTTGCCCCTTCAATCCGTCGGTGTCATCGAGCCGCGCAAACGACGGATGTGCCGTATTGCGGTGTGAGTCTAAGGTAGGCCACTTCTCGGCCTCGACCGACGACGCTACACAGGATCGGGATGGCGAGTCGGCCGAAATCCAGGATTGGCCTGCGCCGACAGCGCTGCCCGGCCACCGGCGGCCGCGGGCGTGGCGCGCCGCTGCGCGTCCCGCGAGGCCTCGCCGATGTGCTGTTCCAATCGGTTCAACCCGAACGTCGCCCCCATCAGCAACAGCGGGGTGAACAGGACGAACAGCCAGGTCATAGCGCAGGATTCAACCGGGCCGACGTCTCGACCCGGTCACGAAAGCCGGTCGGTTCGTACCGTCAGTACGCTGATCGGGATGACCGACGGCGACGCAGCGGGCGCCACCACCCGCCGGAAAGCCGCCCGCAACTGGGACAACGAGACCCGGCTCGGCTTGGTGCGACGCGCCCGGCGCATGAATCGCACACTCGCGCAAGCCTTTCCGCACGTCTACTGCGAGCTCGACTTCACCAACCCGCTCGAGCTCACCGTCGCCACCATCCTGTCGGCGCAGAGCACCGACAAGGGCGTGAACCGCACCACGCCGGCGCTGTTCGCCCGCTACCGCACCGCGCTCGACTACGCGCAGGCCGACCGCGCGGAGCTGGAGGAGCTGGTGCGGCCGACCGGGTTCTACCGGAACAAGGCCAACGCCCTCATCCGGCTGGGCCAGGAGCTGGTCGAACGCTTCGACGGCGAGGTGCCCGCGACGCTCGAGGAGCTGGTCACGCTGCCCGGCGTCGGCCGCAAGACCGCCAACGTGATCCTCGGCAACGCGTTCGGCATCCCGGGCATCACCGTCGACACGCACTTCGGCCGGCTGGTGCGGCGCTGGCGCTGGACCGAACACACCGATCCGGTGAAGGTCGAGCACGCCGTCGGCGAACTCATCGAACGTAGCGAGTGGACGCTGCTCAGCCACCGGGTGATCTTCCACGGCCGCCGGGTGTGCCACGCCCGCAAACCCGCCTGCGGTGTCTGCGTGCTGGCGAAGGACTGCCCGTCCTACGGCATCGGGCCCACCGCCAAGGCGACCGCGGCCGCGCTGGTCAAGGGCCCGGAGACCGAGCACCTGCTGGCGCTGGCGGGGTTGTAGCGCGCCGGTCATGTCGAGGACGACACGCTGGACCGTGGCCGTGTTGGTGCTCGTCGCGGCGATGGCGATCGCGCTGCTCGCCGAACTGCGCCCCGACGCTGGGAACACCGGCCAGGGGCCCGCAGCGCAGCGGCCTGCGCGTGCGGACCCGGCCGCCCTGGCCGCCGCCCGGCAACGGGCCGACCTCGCACCGTGTCCGCCATTGGGCAACGGCAACGGCCCGGCGGCGCTGCGCGCCCTGTTGCTGACCTGTGCCGCCGACGGCCGCCCTGTCGACGTCGGCCGGCTGGTCGCCGGCCGGACCGTCGTGCTCAACCTGTGGGCGTACTGGTGCGGGCCGTGCCGCGACGAGCTGCCCGCGATGGCCGAGTACCAGCGGCGGGTCGGCGACGCCGTCACCGTCGTGACGGTGCACCAGGACCCCGACGAGCTGGCGGCGCTGACCATGCTGGCCGAGCTGGGTGTGCGGCTGCCGACGCTCGCCGACGGCGATCGCCGCATCGCCGCCGCGCTGCGGGTGCCCAACGTGATGCCTGCGACCGTGCTGCTGGCGGCGGACGGTACCGTGACCGCAATCCTGCCGCGGGCCTTCTCCGACGCCGACGAGATCGCGGCCGCCGTCGACGAGCAGCGAGGTGGAGCACCGTGAGCGGAGCCTCTCCGGCGCTGGCGCCCGACGCCGCGCCGCCCTGGCTGCGACCGCTCGTCGACCGCGCCTCCGACGTCCGGAAGGCCTACCGCAAGCGGGTGCCGGCCGACGTGATGGCGGCCATCACCACGGCCAACGCGGCCGCGACGGTCACCGGCTCGCGCCGCGACGCCGCGGTGTTGGCGCTGTTCTCCGGACCGGCTGACGCCGACGGCGGCCTGCCCGACGACGCGGACCTGCTGCTGACCGTCCGGGCGTCGTCGCTGCGCCACCACGCCGGCCAGGCCGCGTTCCCGGGCGGGGCCGCCGACCCCGAGGACGACGGGCCCGTCGCGACCGCCTTCCGCGAGGCCACCGAGGAGACCGGGCTCGACACCACGCGGGTCACGCCGCTCGCGACGCTGGAGAAGATGTACATCCCGCCGTCGGGCTTCCACGTCGTGCCGGTGCTCGCCTACGCCACCGATCCGGGGCCGGTCGCCGTGGTCGACGAGGCGGAGACGGCCGTCGTCACGCGGGTCCCGGTGCGCGCGTTCGTCAACCCCGAGAACCGGCTGACGGTCTACCGGGGCGGCGCCGGCCGGCGGTTCGCGGGGCCGGCGTTCCTGCTGAACCAGATGCTGGTGTGGGGCTTCACCGGTCAGGTGATCGCCGCGCTGCTCGACGTCGCGGGCTGGGCGCAGCCGTGGGACACCGAAAGGGTGCTCGAGCTCGACGCCGCGATGTCCCTGGTCGGTTCGGGCTCGGCGGGCGGCGGCTACGGTGAGGCCCAACGATGACGTCGTCCCAATGGCTCGATCTGGCCGTGCTCGCGATCGCGTTCGTCGCCGCCGTCTCGGGCTGGCGCTCGGGCGCGGTCGGCTCGCTGCTGTCCTTCGTCGGGGTCGTCCTCGGCGCGGTGGCGGGTGTCCTGCTGGCGCCGCACCTGGTCAGTCACATCGACGGCCCGCGCACCAAGCTCTTCGCGACGCTGTTTCTGATCCTGGCGCTGGTGGTGGTCGGCGAGGTGGCGGGCGTGGTGCTGGGCCGGGCGGTCCGCGGCGCCATCCGCAACCCGGCGATGCGCACGGTCGACTCGATCATCGGGGTCGGACTGCAGCTCGTCGCGGTCCTGGTGGCGGCGTGGATGCTCGCCATCCCGCTGACGTCGAGCGGCCAGCCGGCGCTGGCGGCCGCCGTCAAGGGCTCGAAGGTGCTCGCCGAGGTCGACGGGGTGGCGCCGCCGTGGCTTCGCTCCGTGCCGAACCGGCTCTCGGCGCTGCTCAACGAGTCGGGCCTGCCCAATGTGCTGGAGCCGTTCAGCCGCACGCCGATCGTCAACGTCGACGTGCCTGATCCGGCGCTGCAGAACTCGCCGGTCGTCGCCAACGCCCAGGCCAGCGTCGTCAAGATCCAGGGCGTGGCGGATGTGTGCCACAAGCTGCTCGAAGGCACCGGCTTCGTCTTCGAACCGCACCGCGTCATGTCGAACGCGCACGTCGTCGCCGGCTCGCAGCGGGTGACCGTCGAATCCGGCGGCCAGACCTACGACGCCACCGTGGTGTCCTACGACCCGGGCGCCGACATCTCGATTCTCAGCGTCCCGGACCTGACGGCGCCGCCGCTGCCGTTCGCACCCGAACCCGCCGAGACGGGCGACAGCGCCGTCGTGCTCGGCTACCCCGGCGGCGGCGCGTTCACCGCCACCCCGGCCCGCATCCGCGACATCCTGCCGCTCAACGGCCCCGACATCTACCGGACCACCACCGTGACGCGGCAGGTGTACACCATCCGCGGCACCGTGCGGCAGGGGAACTCCGGCGGACCGCTGATCGACGCGCAGGGCCAAGTGCTCGGCGTGGTCTTCGGCGCCGCGGTCGACGACGCCGACACCGGCTTCGTGCTCACCGCCCAGGAGATCGGCCCGCAGCGGGCCAGGGCGGCCAACACCCAGGCGGTGGACACCGGCGCCTGCGTCGGCTAACGCGGCCCGTAGACCTGCGCCAGGAACCTCGACAGGTGCCCGTTGACGGCGTCGGGGCACTCCTCGTGGCTGTAGTGTCCCGCGCCGGCGATCGCGACGTACCGCCCGTCGGGCGCGAATCGGCGCGAGCGGTCGACCGGGTCGGCCAGCACGTAGGGATCGAGCTCGCCCCGCATGTGCAGCATGGGCACCGGAAGATCGCGGTGCATCGACCGCATGAAGCGCCACCCTTCGGTGCGGAGCTGACTGCGCACCGCCCACCGCTGGTACTCCAGCGCGCAGTGCGCCGCCGACGGGATGCGCACCGCGCGCCGCAGGTGCGTCATCGTCTCGGCGAAGTCCGGCGTCGTCGGCCAGTCGGGGCCGGACCGGCTGCGCACCAGCCGCTCGAGCTCCGCGGCGTCGTCGCGCGTCAGCGTCCGCTCGGGCCAGCGCGGAAGCTGGTAGCGCAACAGCGACGGCAGCAGCGCGTACCCCTGGTCGCGGCGGGTCAGCGCCGACGCGCGCAACGCCGCCGGATGCGGTGAGCTCACCAGCCCGATCGCGCGGACCGCCCGGCGGTGCAGCACCGACGTCGCCCAGCACACCAGCCCGCCGTCGGCGTGGCCGATCAGCGTGGCCTGCGAATGCCCGAGCGCCCGGACCAGCCCGGCGGTGTCACCGGCGAGCGTCCAGCCGTCGTAGCCGCGCGGCGGCTTGTCGCTGCCGCCGTAGCCGCGCAGATCCACCGCCACCGCCCGGACGCCGCGCAGCCCCCGCAGCTGGTGTCGCCACGACCACCAGAACGAACCGAAGCCGTGCAGCATGACGACCAGCGGGCGCGACGTCGGCGGGGTCGGGTCGCCGTCGGCAAGCGCCTCGACGACGTGGAACCGGATGCCGTTGGCGTGTACGTCGAAGTGACGCCACGGACCGCCGATGCGCACCGACGACGGGTCGGGCGGCGGCCCGCCGCCGCGGCGACGGCTGCGCAGCCCCACCGACGATCCCCGGCGCCGGCCTACCAGCCCGACGGATCGGTGGCGGTCTCCTTCGCGGCGGCCTGCGCCGGCAGCGACCTGCGGTCCGGCGAGGTGAAGGCGTCGCGTGTCTCCTTGACGGACTTGATGGTCTGCTGCGGGCCGCGGATCCGGCGCACCTTGAGGTAGCCGAACAGCGCGAGCAGCGCCGTCACCACGACCATGATGCCGAACACGATGAGGTAGGAGACCCACGTCCACAGCCAGGTGTCGAGCAGCGAGGCGAGGAAGAAGAAGAAGAAGAACGTCGAGTAGAACAGGATGACCAGCGCGCCGATGAAGAAGACGCTGCCGGTGAGGCCCTTCTTGATGTCGCGGACCAGCTCGGCCTTGGCGAGCTCGACCTCCGCGCGGACCAGCGTCGACACCTGGGTGGTGGCGTCCTTGACGAGCTCGCCGATGGACGGGTCGGCGGACACCGCGTGCGGGTCGGTCAGCGGAATGGAGGTGACGGTGGTGGGCACGTTGCTCTTGCGGTCACCATTGCTCACAGACGGTTCCTTCCCGCGGTCGACGTGATCGCTGCTGCGTCGTCGCGGCTTATGTTGCCACGTGCGGTCCCCGGCGACGAGGGTGGTCGTGGCTCACGCCGCCGACGCTGGGACGGTTGGTGCTGCTGTGACCTCGCTACGATGGTGACGACGTCATCCGCGGGGATGGGTCTGGGCAGGAGGTAAGCCGTGCGGACCGCCTGCCACATCCTCGCCGCCGCAACGCTTCTGGTGATCGGCCTGCTCGCTGCGCCGGCGAGCGCGGCCGACGGGCGTGTTCCCCTGGGCGGCGGCGCGGGCATCGTCGTCGACAACTCGTCGCTGTGCACGCTGACCGCCATCGGCACCGACAACCGCGGCAAGCTCGTCGGGTTCACCTCGGCGCACTGCGGCGGCCCCGGTGCGGCGGTGGCCGCCGAGGCGGCCCGCGACCGCGGCACCATCGGCACGATGGTCGCCGGCAACGAGGGGCTGGACTACGCCGTCGTCGAATTCGACCCGGCGCTGGTGGCCCCGGTGTCCACCTACGACGGGTTCACCATCGCCGGTCTGGGACCCGACCCGGCGTTCGGTGAGGTCGCCTGCAAGCTCGGCCGCACCACCGGCTACACCTGCGGCGTGACGTGGGGGCCGGGCGAACAGCCGGGCACCATCCTCAACCAGGTCTGCGGGCAGCCCGGCGACTCCGGCGCGCCGGTCACCGTGAACAACCGGCTGGTCGGCATGATCCACGGCGCCTTCAGCGATGCCCTGCCGACGTGCGTGGTGAAGTACGTGCCGCTGCACACCCCGGCGGTCACCATGTCCATCAACGCCCAGCTCGCCGACATGGCGGCCAAGAACCGTGCCGGCGCGGGCTTCCGGCCGGTCGCCTGACGCCCCCCTTTGCGCGCCGAAACCGAATTCCCGGTCGTCGAATCGCGCAAAACACGACCGGGAATTCGATTTCGCGGGGCTACTTCGAAGCGCGGATCGCTTCGAACACGCCCGGATCGACCAGTGTCGAGGTGTCGCCGAGCTCGCGGCCCTCGGCGACGTCGCGCAGCAGCCGTCGCATGATCTTGCCGCTGCGGGTCTTCGGCAGCTCGGGCACCACGTGGATCTCCCGCGGCTTGGCGATCGGCGAGATCTCCTTGGCGACCTCGGTGCGCAGCTCCTCCACCAACTCGTCGTGCGGCCGCTGCTTGGCGTGCGACTTGAGGATGACGAACGCGCAGATGCCCTGCCCGGTCTGCTCGTCGGCGGCGCCGACCACGGCCGCCTCGGCGACACCGGCATGCCCGACGAGCGCCGACTCCACCTCCGCGGTGGAGATGCGGTGGCCGGACACGTTCATCACGTCGTCGATGCGGCCCAGCACCCAGATCTCGCCGTCGCTGCCGAACCGGGCGCCGTCGCCGGCGAAGTACCAGCCCTGCTGGGCGAATCTCGACCAGTAGGTCTCCTCGAACCGCTCGGGATCACCCCAGATGCCGCGCAGCATCGCCGGCCACGGCTTGTCGAGCACGAGGTAGCCGGTGGCGTGCTCGCCGCGGTCCGGGCCGGGCGCCAGATCGTTGCCGTCGTCGTCGACGATCTTCGCCGAGATGCCGGGCAGCGGCCGCATGGCCGAACCGGGCTTGCAGTCGGTCACGCCGGGCAGCGGCGAGATCATGATGGCGCCGGTCTCGGTCTGCCACCAGGTGTCGACGATCGGTGTCCGGTCGCCGCCGAACACCAGCCGGTACCACCGCCAGGCCTCGGGGTTGATCGGCTCGCCGACCGATCCGAGCAGCCGCAGACTCGACAGGTCGTGCTCGAAGGCCAGCTCGCGGCCCCACTTCATGAAGGTGCGGATGAGGGTGGGCGCCGTGTAGTAGATCGTGACGCCGTAGCGCTCGATGATCTGGTAGTGCCGGTGCTCGTCGGGGGAGTTCGGGGTGCCCTCGTAGACCACCTGCGTGACGCCGTTCGACAGCGGGCCGTAGACCAGGTAGGTGTGTCCGGTGACCCAGCCGATGTCGGCGGTGCACCAGTAGACGTCGGTCTCCGGCTTGACGTCGAACACGTTGTAGTGGGTGTACGACGCCTGGGTGAGGTAGCCGCCCGAGGTGTGCAGGATGCCCTTCGGCTTGCCCGTCGTGCCGGACGTGTAGAGCAGGAACAGCGGCTGTTCGGAGTCGAATCCCGCCGCAGTGTGCTCGCTCGACGCCTGTGGGACCACCTCGTCCCACCACAGGTCCCGGCCCGCCGTCCAGGGGGTGTCGATGCCCGTGCGACGCACCACCAGGACGTGTTCGACGGGGTTGTCGTCGCCCAGGCCGTCGATGGCCTCGTCGACACCGCTCTTGAGCGCCGCCGCCTTGCCGCGCCGGTACTGCCCGTCGGTGGTGATCACCAGCTTGGCCTGCGCGTCCTCGATCCGCGCCCGCAGCGCCGCGGCGGAGAACCCGGCGAACACCACCGAGTGCATGACGCCCAGTCGCGCGCAGGCCAGCATCGCGACGATGGCCTCCGGCACCATCGGCATGTAGATCGCCACCCGGTCGCCGGCGGTCAGCCCGAGGTCGGTCAGCGTGTTCGCGGCGCGGCACACCTCGTCGCGCAGCTCCGCATACGTGATGTCGCGGGCATCGTCGACGGGCTCGCCCACCCAGTGGATGGCCACTCGCTCCCCGTGACCGGCTTCGACGTGGCGGTCGACGCAGTTGTACGCGACGTTGAGCGTGCCGCCCACGAACCACTTGGCGAACGGCGCCTCCGACCAGTCGAGCACCTCGGCGAACGGTGTCTCCCAGTGCAGCCGGTTCGCCTGCTCGGCCCAGAACGCCAGCCGATCCGCCTCGGCCCGCTCGTAGAGGTCGGCCTTGGCGTTCGCCTGCGCGGCGAATTCCGGCGAGGGCGGATATGACGACGGCGCCTGTGAATGGTTGTCGGTCATGCCTTCTGAGCCTAGTCACGCACCCGGTGACGTCGGTGGGTATTGGCGGACCGCTGCGCACGCCGGTACCGCTCGCGGCGCCTGGGCGCGTACCGTGACCGGCCGTGAGCGCTGACCTGCTGGCCCCGCTGACCGCACTGCCCGGTGTGGCGGCTGCCAGCGAGGAGGTCCGGGAGGCGCTCGGCAAGGTGCACCGGCACCGGACGAACCTGCGGGGCTGGCCGGCGTCGGCGGCGGAGTCGGCGTTGCGGGGCGCCCGGTCGTCGTCGGTGCTCGACGGGGGCTCGCTGCACCTGCCGACGGGCGACGAGGCCGCCGAGCCGGTGCTGGCGGGTGCACTGCGGGTCGGACAGGCCCTCGAGGGCGGCGCCACGAGCCTGGTCTCGGTGTGGCAGCGTGCGCCGATGCAGGCCCTCGCCCGGTTGCACAGCCTGGCGGCGGCGGATCTGACCGACGACGAGCGGCTGGGCAGGCCGCGCGACGACGCCGCCGTCGCCGGCCGGCTGGCGCTGCTGGCCAACATCCTCGACACCAGCACGGCGCCGGCGCCGGTGCTCGCTGCGGTGGCGCACGGCGAGATCCTCAGCCTGGCACCGTTCGGCACCGCCGACGGTGTCGTCGCGCGGGCGGTGTCCCGGTTGATCACCATCGTCACCGGACTGGACCCGCACGGCCTGGGCGTTCCCGAGGTCCACTGGATGCGCCGCATCGGCGACTACCGGGCCGCCGCGGAAGGGTTCGGGTCGGGCCGTCCGGACAGCTTGCGCAGGTGGATCCTGCTGTGCTGCGACGGGTTGCGCGAGGGCGCCCGCGAGGGGATGTCGATCGCCGCCTCGGCAAAGTGAAAGCGGGCGGCGCTCCGAAGGATTCGGCTCGCCGCCCGCTAGCACGGGGGCCCGGTTACCAAGCGTGCGTTGTGGGTTGCGTGGGTTGGCCTCGGCGGACATCGCGCTGCGCTACGGCGGACGCCCCACCCAAAGGGCAACCGTACCGTCCGCTATGCGCAATGCCGCAGGCCCGCAACGCTTCTGCCATCATCGCGGCGTGCTCCGCGTGGGTACCTGACTCCGTGCTGGGAACCCGGTTGCGGGAGACCGGCCCTTCTCTTCCGAACCGGTCTTGGCCTTCCCGGGCTCCGTGCCTCCTTTGTACTACGTGACCGCGGTCACATCAAGTGTTCCGGCCGCGATTTCCGGGCCGCAGCGAATCGCCGTCAGGGCAGGAAGCGTCGCAGCAGCGAGTAGGTGAGCGCGCCGGCCGCCAGCGCACTGACGCCGACCGCCGCGGTGGTGGCGACGGCCGCGCTCGACGGCGCCGGAAGGCGGTCGCGCAGGGACACGGGCTTGGTGAAGGTGAGCGTCGGCCAGCCGCGGGCGGCCGCCTCCCGGCGCAGCGCGCGGTCGCCGTTGACGACCGTCGGGTGTCCGACCGTCTCCAGCATCGGCAGATCGGTGATGGAGTCGGAGTAGGCGTAGCAGTGCTCCAGCGGATATCCCTCGCGCGCCGCCAGCTCGCGGATGGCTTCGGCCTTGCCCTCGCCGTAGCAGTAGAAGGCGATCTCACCGGTGTACTTGCCGTCCTCGACCACCATGCGGGTGGCCATGGCGTGGGTTGCGCCGAGCGCCCGGGCGATCGGCGCGACGACTTCCTCGCCGGAGGCCGAGACGACGACGACGTCACGACCACACAGCTTGTGGTCGGCGATGAGTTCGGCCGCCTCGGCGAACACCAGCGGATCCATGATGTCGTGCAGCGTCTCGTTGACGATCGAGGTGACCTGTTCGACGTCCC
The DNA here is from genome assembly GCF_021213805.1 of Mycobacterium sp. MYCO198283. Taxonomy (GTDB): domain Bacteria; phylum Actinomycetota; class Actinomycetes; order Mycobacteriales; family Mycobacteriaceae; genus Mycobacterium. The sequence continues at coordinate 26,528 of NZ_JAJQJI010000005.1, read as the reverse complement.
ACCCGGCGCACATCTTGGTGACGTAGGCCCGCATGCGGTCCATCTGGTCGTGGTCCGCACCGGACATCAGGAACAGGAAATGCGCATAGGTCGATTTCAGGACGCTGCGGCGATTGAGGAGCCCTTGCGCGAAGAAGGGTTTGCTGAAAGCGAGCGTGCTCGATCTGGCGATCACCGTCTTGTCGAGGTCGAAGAACGCTGCGGTGCGGGCTGGCGGGTCACCGTCTCCCATGCCGTCGGGAATCGGTGCGATGGTCGGCTGCGGCCGGGGCGCGGTCACGTCCCAAGGATAGGACCGCCCGCGGCGCCGATTCCGCGACCGACCGCAAACTGGCAGGGAAAGACACATGTCAGACGGTGTTAGGTGTGCTGCGGACCACTGCCGTCGGCTCGGCGAGGGCTTGCGGCGTTCCGGAAACCCGTGTGTATAGTGGGCTCCACTCGGCTCGTTCCGAGTGTGTATCAGCCCGACCCCCCGGGGTTGATGCACGACGACCCTCGCCTCCTCCCCCCCTGGCGAGGGTCGTCCCTTTTCTCCACCTCTCGCGCGCCCCGCCGCCGGTTTCGATGATCACCGCTTTGTTGCGGAACAGTGTTCTCGCTCGTCGTCTTGGCGGTCTCCCGACCGGTGTCCTTCCCCAGCCGCGAGGTTGTCCACAGATTGCGCCGGCGCGCTGTCGACCGCGCGGCGGCGCCGGCACGCTGAGCGGGTGACGCAGAAGCGCGGGTTCCTGTCGATCGTCGACGATGCAGCGCTGCGCGACGAGGTGGATCGGGTCGCCGCGGCGGTCGGTCTTCCCGTCGTGCGGGTGGCACCGGCGGCGGCGCCGGCGCGCAAGGTCTGGTCGGCGGCGAGCGCGGTGGTGGTCGACGGCGCCGGGGCCCGTCGTCTCGCGGCATCGACGCTTCCCCGGCGGCCGCGGGTGGTGCTGGTGACGGGCGCCGAGCCGACCGACACGCTGTGGCAGGCGGCGGTGGCGGTGGGCGCCGAATCGGTGTTGCGGCTGCCGGCGCAGGTGCGGGAGCTCACCGCCCGACTGGCCGAAGCGGTCGACGAGCTCGGCCGGGACGCCGGTCGCGGTCCGGTCGTCGCGGTGATCGGCGGCCACGGTGGCGCGGGCGCCTCGGTCTTCGCCGCGGCGGTCGCGCTCTCGGCGGCGCAGTCGCTGCTGATCGACGTCGATCCGTGGAGCGGCGGGCTCGACCTGCTGCTCGGCGGTGAGCGCTCGAGCGGCCTGCGCTGGCCGGACCTCGTGGTGCAGGACGGCCGGATCGACTGGACGGCGCTCCACGACGCGTTGCCCCGGATCGGTGGCGTGAGCGTGCTCTCGTCGGCGCGAACCGCCCTCGACATCGCGGCAGGTCCGGTGACGGCGGTGGTGGATGCCGCCCGCCGCGGCGGCGTGACCGTGGTGTGCGACGTGCCCCGCCGGCTGACGGCCGCGGCCGAGACGGTGCTCGACCTCGCCGACCTCGTCGTCGTCGTCACCGCCGGGGACTTGCGGGCGTGCGCGGCCGGCGCGGCCATGGCGCCGGCGGTCAGCGGCCGAAACCCCAACACCGGTCTCGTGGTGCGCGGACCGTCGCCCGGCGGCCTGAGCGCAGGGGACGTCGCGTCACTGTGCGGATTGCCGCTGCTGGCCGCGATGCGGCCGGCACCGCGGCTCGCCGACTCGCTCGAGCACGGCGGCCTGCGGGTGCGGGGCCGGTCGCCGCTCGGCCGCGCGGCGGTCCGCGTGCTGCAGGTGCTGGGCCGGCAGCCCGCCCGGGATGCGGCATGAGCGCCTCGCTGGTCGACCGGGTCCGCGAGCGGCTGGCCGCCGAAGCAGCGCCGCTGCGGCCCAACGTCGTCGCCGCGGCCATCCGCGCGGAGTCGGGCGGCGTGCTCGGCGACACCGAGGTGCTGAGCACGCTGCGACTGCTGCAGACCGAACTCACCGGCGCCGGCGTCCTGGAACCGCTGCTGTGCGCCGACGGGGCCACCGACGTGCTGGTCACCGCCCCCGACGCGGTGTGGTTGGACACCGGACACGGACTGCAGCGCAGCGACATCCGCTTCGCCGACGAGGCCGCGGTGCGGCGGCTGGCGCAGCGGCTGGCGCTGGCTGCCGGCCGCCGGCTCGACGATGCGCAGCCGTGGGTCGACGGCCAGCTGACCGGCATCGGCACCGGCGGGTTCGCCGTCCGGCTCCACGCGGTGCTGGCGCCGATCGCCACCGGCGGCACCTGTCTGTCGCTGCGCGTGCTGCGGCCCGCCACCCAGGACCTGCCCGCACTGGTCCGGGCCGGCACCGTCCACCCGGCCGCCGCCGACCTGATCCACCGGATCATCGCGGCGCGGTTGGCGTTCCTGGTGACGGGCGGCACCGGCGCCGGTAAGACGACGCTCCTGGCCGCGGCGCTCGGGGCCATCGCGCCCGCGGAGCGCATCGTCTGCGTCGAGGACGCCGCGGAGCTGGCGCCGTGCCACCCGCACGTGGTGAACCTGGTGGCGCGCGGCGCGAACGTCGAGGGCGCCGGCGAGGTGACGGTGCGCGATCTGGTGCGGCAGGCGCTGCGGATGCGGCCCGACCGGATCGTCGTCGGCGAGGTGCGCGGCGCCGAGGTCGTCGACCTGCTCGCCGCGCTGAACACCGGGCACGACGGCGGTGCCGGCACGGTGCACGCCAACAACCCCGGGGAGGTGCCCGCGCGGCTGGAGGCACTCGCGGGCACCGGCGGGCTCGACCGCGCGGCGCTGCACAGCCAGCTGGCGGCGGCCGTCCAGGTGGTGCTGCACGTGCGGCGCGGCGCCGACGGGGCCCGGCGGCTCGCCGAAGTGGCGGTGCTGCAACGGGATTCGAACGATCGCGTCGTAGCGGCCACCGCCTGGTCCGCCGAGGACGGCGACGGCCCGGCCGCGGCGATGTTGCGGCAGCTGATCGATCTGCGGCGGCCACGGTGACGGCCGCGGCGATGGCCTTGGCGGCCGCGTTGCTGGTGGCGCCCACGGCCTCGCGCTCGCGGGCGCTGCTGCCCGCCCGCCGCCGTCGGCCACCACGGCACGTCCGTGTCGGGGTCGTCGCGGCCGCGGTCGCGGCGGCGCTGTGGTGGCTGCCTGTCTCGGTGGTGGCGGCCGCTGCGGTCGTGGCGGGCACCGGCTGGCGGCGACACCGGGAAGCGGTGCGGCGGCGAGCGGCCGCGGCGCACGCACAGGCGCTGGAGTCGGCGTTGGAGACGCTGGTGGGGGAGTTGCGGATCGGGGCGCATCCGGTGGCCGCCTTCGACGCCGCGGCCGCCGAGAGCCGTGCGGACGTCGGGTCGGCGCTGGCCGCGGTGGCGGCGCGGGCCCGGCTCGGCGGCGACGTGGGCGCCGGGCTGCGGGCGGTGGGCGCGGACTCGGCGGCGCCTGCGCTGTGGGACCGGCTCGCGGTCGCCTGGGAACTGGCGGCACAGCACGGGCTGGCGATGGCCACCCTGATGCGGTCGGCGCAGCGCGACATCGTCGAACGCACCCGCATGACCGCTCGCGTCGAGGCGGACCTGGCGGGGCCGCGGGCCACCGCCGCCGTTCTCGCGGGTCTGCCGGGGCTCGGCGTGCTGCTCGGCCAGCTCGTCGGCGCCGACCCGCTGACCTTCCTGCTGTCGGGTGGAGCCGGTGGGGTGGTGCTCGCGCTCGGTGTGGGTCTGGCGTGCGCGGGGCTGCTCTGGGCCGACCGGATCACCCGGCGGGTGACGTCGTGAGCGTGGCCGCGCTGCTGTTGGCGGCGGCGCTGCTGACGGCGCCGGGACGGCACCGCGTACGGGCTCGCGCCGGGGCCGCGGTGCGGGTTCCCGCGTCGGCGAATCCGACGCCGGCGCCGGATGATCCGATCACCGTCGCCTCCGCTCTGGACGTCTTCGCAGTGTGTCTGACCGCCGGCATGGCTGTGTCCACGGCGGCGGGTGCCGCCGCCGCATCGGCGCCGCCCGCACTGGCACGGCTGCTGCGCCGCGCCGCCGACCTGCTGGCGCTGGGGGGCGACCCGGCCGCGGCCTGGGCACCCGACGAGGCCGCCGGAGCCGTCGGGCAGGCACTGCTGCGGCTCGCACGCCGATCCGCCGCCTCGGGCGCGGCGCTGGCCCACGGCGTCGAGGACCTGGCGGTGCAGTGCCGGCACGACGCTGCCGACGCCGCGAAAGCCGCCGCGGAACGCGCCGGGGTCCTGATCGCCGGGCCGCTCGGGCTGTGTTTCCTGCCGGCGTTCGTCTGCTTGGGCATCGTGCCGGTGGTCGCCGGGCTGGCGGGCGACGTGCTGGGGCCGGCGCTGTCGTAACTGGTTCACGGACGGTCCGTGACCGCGAAGGGGAGGGAATCAGGATGTGGGACGAGATGATCGCGGAGTTGCAGGTGCGCGCCGCGCTGCTCGCGGAGGACGAGGACGGCATGTCGACGGTCGAATACGCGATCGGCACCATCGCCGCGGCGGCGTTCGGGGCGATCCTCTACAGCGTGGTGACGGGCGACTCCATCGTCAGCGCGCTGTCGGGGCTCATCGCGCGGGCGCTCAACACCAGCGTCTAGGTGGCGAGGCCGGCGGCGTCACCGTCGAGGCGGCCATCGGGGTCGCGACGCTGGTGGTGGTGCTGGCGATGTGCGCCGCCGGGATCGCGGCCATCAGCATGCAGGTGCGCTGCGTCGATGCGGCGCGGGAGGCGGCGCGACTGGTGGCGCGGGGCGACGACGCGTCGGCTCGCGCTGCGGCACAACGGATTGCGCCCGCGGGTGCGGTGGTCGAGCTGCGGCGCGACGGCGAATTCGTGGTGGCGCGAGTGTCGGTTGCCGCGCCGCTGCTCCCGGGCCTTCGGGTGGCGGCGGAGGGGGTGTCGGTCGCGGAGCCGGTGGGCGCGCGATGACGGGATAGCGACCGTGCTGACGGCCGCGATGCTGGTCACGCTGGTCGTGCTGACGGTGGCGGCGGCGCAGCTGGGCGCGGCGGTGGTGGCGCGGCACCGAGCCCAGGCCGCCGCCGACCTCGCGGCGCTCGCCGCCGCCACCCGGGTGCCGGCCGGCGCCGCGGCGGCGTGCGAGGAATCGGCCGCGGTGGCCCACCGGCTGGGCGCGAGCGGGCACGAATGCGCGCTCGACGGTCTGGACGTCGTGGTGACGGTCGAGGTGACGCCGGCGTTGCTGGCGTGGCCCGGCGGGCCGGCGCGGGCAGCGGCCCGGGCCGGACCGGCGACCTAGCTGGCGGGGCCGACGAGCTGCGGGTCGTTGCGCTCGCTCGGGGTGGGCAGCCGCAGCGCGATCAACCCGGCGACCACGCCCGGTTCGAGCTCCACCCGGTTGATCGTCACGTGCAGCGACACCCAGCCGCCGTCGACGCCCGGCAGCCGCAGCACGCGTGACGTCGGCCCGCGGGCGAATTCGGTTGCCATGGTGGCGAACTGGCCCTCGTCGTCCGGGTGGAACCGCCGGGCGGCGCGCCAGTCGTAGTACGGGCAGGGATCGTCGAGCCACTTGAGCAGCGTCCACGACCGCAGATCCACCAGCGCCCGATACACGCCCGGCTGCGCGAGGCCGTCGAGGATGCGTTGCGCGAGGTGGTCGGGAGCGACGACGGGGTTCGGCCGCTCGCTGCGCCAGTTCATCGCCCGGGCGATGAGATGTTCACTGCCCGCCACGATCTCGGTGCCGACCCGGGCGACGAACCCGACCGTGATGAGTTCCCCGTCGCGGCCGGTGATGTCCCAGGTGGTGCACAGCGCGTCGCCGGGTCGGCTGGTGATGGCCATCGACAGCACCCGGGTCTCACTCGGGTTGAGGTCGCGACGCGGCAGGTCCTCGGCGAACGCACGGCCATGGGTCACTTCGTCGTCCGGGTTCATGCCGCTGTTGCGCAGCGACTCGGGCGTGTCCGTCGCGACGCCGCTCGTCATGTCCCAGATCAGCGGGCCGGGCACGGGCCGCTCGGGCACCTCGGCGCCCGCCGGCCCGGCCCAGACGTGCACGCCGTGCACCCGGCCGTCGGACATCTGCACCGGCTCGGTGCGGATCACGCGGTCCTTCTTCGGTGCGGCGCTGCTCAGGCCCTGGCCGTGTCGGATGGTGTCGGCGATCGCCGCGTTCACCGACGACAGCAGCGGGCTGCGGCGCAGAAAAGCGTTGACGGGCACCATGTTCTTCTGTTGCCTGCCCACGGCGACGACGACGGGTTCTTCGCCCAGTGTCTCCACGAGCAACCAGTCGTGGCGCATCGGGTCAGTCTACCCAGGGTTCGCTGGCCTGTTGCCGCACGGCAGCGCCGCGGAATCCGTGGCCGACAGTGCTTGCATAGGCAACTAACTGGCCGTGCTCGTTAGCTGGGCCGGTTGCGTCGGGCGTCGGGCGCACGGTAGTTTTCTGATGCGCCCGTCAATTCGGGATGGAGAGCGGATCGCGTTGTCCGACCGCTCGTCGCACATGGGGTCTGCCGTCGGATGACGGGTTCCTTTCGCAGGTCGGGCCGGGTGTCAACGCCTCGCCACAGCCGAACGGGAGGCCCGTCACAGCGGTAATCCGTAGGCGCTGGCCGTTTGAGGGGTCGGCCGTCGCCGGCGGATGGGTCAGGGAAACTCACGTCGTGTGAGCGCGCGGAGCACGACCTGCAGCACGCGGACGGCGCCGTCCTTGTCCAACGGGTCGTTGCCGCTTCCGCACTTGGGTGATTGCACGCACGACGGGCACCCGGCTGGGCAGGCACACGACGCGATCGCGTCGGCGGTTGCTGAGAGCCATGTCGCGGCGGTGCGGAATCCGCGCCGCGCAAAGCCTGCCCCGCCGGGATGCCCGTCGTAGACGAAGACCGTCGGCAGCCCCGTGCGAGGTCCCGCCGCCGTCGACAGGCCACCGATGTCGCCCCGGTCGCAGCTCGCCACCAGCGGCAGCAGCCCGATCGCCGCGTGCTCGGCGGCGTGCAACGCGCCCGGCACGCGCAGGGCGTCGATCCCGGCGTCGTCGAGCGCGTCGGGCGTCACGGAGTACATCACCGCCTCGGTCCGCAGGCTGCGGGTGGGCATGTCGAGGTCGATGAAGTCGATGACCTGGCCGTCGGAACGCCGCCGCAGGAAGCCGACGACGGTGCTCGAGACGGCCACCGGCACCAGACCGATCGTCACCGCGCCGAGCTCGCGGCACTCGCCGTCGCCGGTGATCGCGATGTCGGTGATCTCCCGGGTGAAGGTCACATACCCGGGGTCCTCGGCGTGGACGAACGCCATGCCGTCGTCGAAGCTCAGCGAATCCACCACGTACGTCTCGCCCTGGTGCAGGTACACCGCGCCGGGATGCACCGTCGACGGCGCCCGTCCGCCGTCCACGCTGCCCAGGAGCCGCCCGGTGTCGGCCTCGACGATCACCACCTGGTCGCCGCTGGCGCCGCGGATGTCGACGGCCGGGTGCGGGTCGACGCCCGGGGCCGGGAAGTATCCGGTCGGCCGGCGCCGCAGCAGACCGTCGTCCACCAGCTGCTCGGCCGCGCCGACGGCGTTCCACGCCCGGACCTCGGCGTCGGAGAGCGGCAGTTCGGTTGCCGCGCAGAGCAACTGCGGGCCAAGGACGTGGGGGTTGGTCGGATCGATCACCGTCATCTCGACGGGACGGCCCAGCAGTGCCTCGGGATGGTGCACGAGATAGGTGTCGAGCGGGTCGTCCCGCGCGACGAGCGCCACCAGCGCGCCCTGCCCGCGCCGCCCGGAGCGCCCGGCCTGCTGCCAGAACGACGCGACCGTGCCGGGGAAACCGGCGATCACCACGGCGTCGAGCCCGGCGATGTCGACGCCGAGCTCCAGCGCGTTCGTGGTCGCCAGGCCGAGCAGCTCACCGCTGGCCAACGCCCGCTCGAGCGCCCGCCGGTCCTCGGGCAGATAGCCGGCCCGGTACGACGCGACGCGCTCGACGAGCTCGGGCGCCGACTCGGCGAGGCGCGACTTGACGGCCAGCGCGGTGAGCTCGGCGCCGCGGCGCGACCGGACGAACGTCAGCGTCCGCGCACCCTCGGCGACGAGGTCGGCCATCATGCGCGCCGCCTCCGCGCCGGCGGACCGGCGGACCGGCGCGCCGCGCTCACCGACCAGGTCGTCGCGGAATGCGGGCTCCCACAGCGCGATGGTGCGATCACCGTGCGGCGAGCCGTCATCGGTGACCTCGACGACCGTCTCGCCGATGAGGTCCGACGCGGTCCCGCCCGGAGCCGCGGTGGTGGCGCTGGCGAAGATGACGGTCGGGTTCCCGCCGTAGCGGGTGCACAACCGCAGCAGCCGGCGCAGCACCAACGCCACATTGGAGCCGAAAATCCCGCGGTAGTGGTGACATTCGTCGACCACGAGGTAGCGCAGCCGGCGCAGGAACACCGCCCAGCGGGCGTGGTTGCGCAGCAGCGTCAGGTGCACCATGTCTGGGTTGGTGAACAGCCAGCGGGACTGCTCCCGCGCGAAACGCCGGATCTCGGTGGGCGTGTCGCCGTCGAACGACGCCGGCGCGACATCGGCGAGCGACGGCGTCTGTGCGGTCAGCTCGCCGACCGCGCGCAGCTGGTCGTGCCCCAGGGCTTTCGTCGGCGCGAGATACAGCGCTCGCGCCCCCGGGTCGGTGGCCAGCGCGGTGAGCACCGGCAACTGGTAGGCCATCGACTTGCCGGAGGCGGTGCCGGTGCCGATCACGACGTGCCGACCGGAAAACGCCAGCGTGGCGGCATCGACCTGGTGCGACCACGGGGCGGCGATGCCGAGCCCGGTGAACGCCGCGACGACGTCGGGATGCGCCCAGTCGGGCCAGGCCACGGTGGTGCCGCGGCGGGCGGGGACGTCGGCGACGTGGCGGAGCGGCTGCTCTCGCGGATCGGTGCCCGCGAGGACGGCGGCGAGCAGGTCGCGGCCGAAACTGCCCATCGCAGACCCCTTCTCATCCCGTCGCGCCGCGGCGCGTGAAAAACCCTAGGTGAATTGTTCACCGCAACGTGATTCCGAGACTGTCGCGAACGGGCCGGACGTGGTTGACTGAACGAGGTCGCAGCTTCTGTACGTGTCATGGCACTCGCAGGATCGACGTTGCGATCGCGGTTCCTGCGAGGGTCTGAAGGGCGTAACACCTTCCGACGACTCCACGAAGGATGTGCGGTCGGAACGGGCCCGGTACACCGAAAGCGGTGTACCGCACCCGGAAGTAAGTAAAGGAAAGATCGAAAGATGCCACAGGGAACTGTGAAGTGGTTCAACGCGGAGAAGGGCTTCGGTTTCATCGCCCCCGAGGACGGCTCCGCTGACGTGTTCGTCCACTACACGGAGATTCAGGGCAGCGGATTCCGCACCCTGGAGGAGAATCAGCGAGTCGAGTTCGAGGTCGGCCAGAGCCCGAAGGGCCCCCAGGCCACCGGCGTCCGCTCGATCTGATCCGCCTAGGCTGAGAAGCTAGCGTCGACACCCCCGCGCAGCCCCCCGTCACCGGGCCGCTGCCGGGGGTGTCGTCGTCTGATCCGCCGCTTCCGGCTCGGCACCCGCCCTGCGCGGTGGTGCTGACCTACTGTTCTTCGTGTGAGCCAGCTGTCGTTCTTCTCGGCAGAGTCGGTGCCCCCTGCGGTCGCCGATCTGACCGGCACGCTGGCCGCCGGGGGACAACTGGTGCTGACGGCGGCGGGCGTGCGGTTGTCGGTCGTCGTCGAACGGGACTGGCGGGCGGCCGCGCTGGCGGACATGATCGCCGACGCCGGCCTCACCCCGGAGCTCACCCGCACCGACGAGGGCAACCCGCTGGTGCGGACGGCCGTCGACCACCGGTTGACGGCCATCGCGACGGAGTGGACGCGCGGCGCGGTGAAGACGGTGCCGCCGCAGTGGCTGCCCGGCCCGCGCGAGCTGCGGGCCTGGACGCTGGCCGCCGGTCGCCCGGAGGCCGACCGCTACCTGCTCGGGCTCGATCCGCACGCCCCGGACACCCATTCGGCGCTGGCGTCGGCGCTGATGCGGGTGGGTATCGCGCCCACGCTGGTCGGCACCCGGGGATCTCATCCGGCGCTGCGGATCAGCGGCCGGCGACGGCTGTTACGGCTGGTGGAAAACGTCGGGGAACCGCCAACCGACCCCGACGCGTTGCCCGAGTGGCCCCGGGCGCGGTAGCCGGAAACGCCGTCGGCGACGGGAAGGTCGGTTTGCGTCGGTGTGGTCGTGGTGCAATCTTGGCAGGAACCCCACAGCCGTGGAGAACGCCGGGCACATTGCGGTGTGCCCATGACATCCCGTTTCTGCGGGAGTGAAGAAGTAAGGCAGTAGCGCAAGTTGGCTGACTCGAAACGCGGTAACGGCCGCACCGCCGTGCGTCGGCTCGTCATCGTCGAGTCGCCCACCAAGGCGCGCAAGATCGCCGGATACCTGGGCTCGGACTACATCGTCGAGTCGTCCCGGGGCCACATCCGGGACCTGCCGCGTGCCGCCGCCGACGTGCCCGCCAAGTACAAGTCGGAGCCGTGGGCGCGGCTGGGCGTGAACGTCGACGCCGACTTCGAGCCGCTCTACATCATCAGCCCCGAGAAGAAGAGCACGGTCTCCGAGCTCAAGGGGCTGCTCAAGGAGGTCGACGAGCTCTACCTCGCCACCGACGGCGACCGCGAGGGCGAGGCCATCGCCTGGCATCTGCTGGAGACCCTCAAGCCGCGCATTCCGGTCAAGCGGATGGTGTTTCACGAGATCACCGAACCGGCCATCCGCGCGGCCGCCGAGAACCCCCGCGACCTCGACACCGACCTGGTGGACGCCCAGGAGACGCGCCGCATCCTCGACCGGCTCTACGGCTACGAGGTCTCACCCGTGCTCTGGAAGAAGGTCGCGCCGAAGCTGTCGGCGGGCCGGGTCCAGTCGGTCGCCACGCGCATCATCGTGCAGCGGGAACGCGATCGGATGGCGTTCCGCAGCGCCGACTACTGGGACGTCACCGCCGAGCTCGACGCCCGCGCGTCCGACCCGCAGGCCACGCCGCCGACGTTCACGTCCCGGCTGCTGACCGTGGACGGCCGCCGGGTGGCCACCGGCCGCGACTTCGACTCGCTCGGCGCGGTGAAGAAGCCCGACGAGGTGCTGGTGCTCGACGAGTCGAGCGCCGGTGCGCTGGCCGCCGGGCTGCGCGGCGCCACGCTGACGGTGCAGTCGGTCGAGACCAAGCCCTACACGCGGCGGCCCTACGCGCCGTTCATGACGTCGACGCTGCAGCAGGAGGCGGGGCGCAAGCTGCGGTTCTCGTCCGAGCGCACCATGAGCATCGCGCAGCGGCTGTACGAGAACGGCTACATCACCTACATGCGGACCGACTCGACGAATCTGTCGGCCAGCGCTATCGATGCGGCCCGCACGCAGGCCGCGCAGCTCTACGGCCAGGAGAACGTCTCGCCGTCACCGCGGCAGTACACGCGCAAGGTGAAGAACGCGCAGGAGGCGCACGAGGCGATCCGCCCCGCCGGTGACACGTTCGCCACCCCCGGCCAGCTGCACGCCGCACTCGACAACGACGAGTTCCGGCTCTACGAGCTGATCTGGCAACGCACCGTCGCCTCGCAGATGGCCGACGCCCGCGGCACGACGCTGACCTTGCGGATCGCCGGCCAGGCCGCCGACGGTCAGGCGGTCGTGTTCGGCGCCAGCGGCCGGACCCTCACGTTCCCGGGCTTCCTGCTGGCCTACGTCGAAACCGTCGACGAGCTGGCCGGCGGTGAGGCCGACGACGCCGAGAGCCGGCTGCCGCAGCTCACCCAGGGCCAGGCGCTGCGGGCGGCGGAGCTGAGCGCCGACGGGCACAGCACCAACCCGCCCGCCCGCTACACCGAGGCGTCGCTGATCAAGGCGCTCGAGGACCTCGGCATCGGGCGGCCGTCGACCTATTCGGCGATCATCAAGACCATCCAGGACCGCGGCTACGTCCACAAGAAGGGCAGCGCGCTGGTGCCGTCGTGGGTGGCGTTCGCCGTCACCGGCCTGCTGGAGCAGCACTTCGGCCGGCTGGTGGACTACGACTTCACCGCGGCGATGGAAGACGAGCTCGACGCCATCGCGGCCGGCCAGGAGCGAAGGACCAACTGGCTTTCCAACTTCTACTTCGGCGGCGACAACGGCGTCGAAGGCTCGATCGCGCGTGCCGGGGGGCTCAAGAAGCTGGTCGGCGGCAACCTCGAAGAGATCGACGCCCGGGAGATCAACAGCATCAAGCTGTTCGACGACGACCAGGGCCGCCCCATCGTCGTCCGCGTCGGCCGCAGCGGGCCGTACTTGGAGCGCATGGTCACCGGCGACGACGGCGAGCCGACCCCGCAGCGGGCCAACCTCAGCGACGACCTGACGCCCGACGAGCTGACCCTTGAGCTCGCCGAGAAGCTGTTCAGCACGCCGCAGGAGGGCCGGTCGCTGGGTATCGACCCGGAGACCGGGCACGAGATCGTCGCCAAGGACGGCCGCTACGGGCCCTACGTCACCGAGGTGCTGCCCGAGCCGCCCGACGAGGATCCGGGCGTCACCGCCAAGAAGGGCAAGAAGCCCACCGGACCGAAGCCGCGCACCGGAAGCCTGCTCCGCAGCATGGATCTGGAGACGGTGACGCTCGAGGACGCGCTGAAGCTGCTGTCGCTACCGCGGGTGGTGGGCGTCGACCCCAGCACGGGTGAGGAGATCACCGCGCAGAACGGCCGCTACGGCCCGTACCTGAAGAAGGGCAACGACTCGCGGTCGCTGGCGAACGAGGAGCAGCTGTTCACCATCACGCTCGACGAGGCGCTCAAGCTCTACGCGGAACCGAAACGCCGTGGGCGGCAAGCCGCGTCGGCGCCGCCGCTGCGGGAACTGGGCAACGACCCGGTGTCGGGCAATCCGATGGTGATCAAGGACGGGCGCTTCGGGCCCTACGTCACCGACGGCGAAACCAACGCGAGCCTGCGCAAGGGCGACGACGTCATGTCGATCACCGATGCCCGCGCCGCCGAACTGCTCGCGGACCGGCGGGCGCGGGGTCCGGTGAAGAAGGTCGCGAAGAAGACCGCCGCGAAGAAGACCGCCGCCAAGAAGACGACCGCCCGCAAGGCGCCGGCGAAGAAGGCCGCCAAGCGCGGTTAGAGCTCCTGCGGCACGGCGACGTGCACCGGACGCGCCAGCTGCGTCGGGGCCATGCGCCCGCGCAGCGTGACGATCTCGCCGACGTTCCAGCACAGCGCCTCGGAGTCGAGCGCGCTCGCGACCGCCGTCGACGACGCCAGCACGTGGCCTTCTTCGAGCTTCGCCAGCTCCGTCAGGCGCGCCGCCTCGTTGACCGGGTCGCCGATCACGGTGTACTCGAAGCGGGCCTGCGCGCCGATGTGGCCGGCGATGGCACGGCCCGCCGAGACCCCGATGCCGAACTCGATGGTGCCCAGCACCTCGATGAGCTTGTCGTGCAGTTCGCGGGCGGCCGCCAGCGCGGCCCCCGGCCCGTCGGGATGCTCGATGGGGGCGCCGAAGATCGCCAGCGCCGCGTCGCCCTGGAATTTGTTGACGAAGCCGCCGTGGGCGTTGACGGTGTCGACGACCACGCGGAAGAACTCGTTGAGCACCTTCACCACCTCGGCCGGCGGCCGGGTCGCGGCCAGCTGCGTCGACGCGACGAGGTCGACGAACAGCACGGCGACGTTGCGCTCCTCGCCGCCGAGCTCCGTGCCGCGCTCGAGTGCCCGGCGGGCGACGTCCTCACCCACGTAACGGCCGAACAGGTCGCGCAGCCGCTGCCGCTCGGACAGGTCGCGCACCATGTCGTTGAAACCCGCCTGCAGCAGGCCCAGCTCGCTGGCGTCGTAGATCTGCACGTGGGCGTTGTAGTTGCCGCGCTGCACTTCGCCGAGCGCCCAGCGCAACTGGCGCAGCGGGTCGGCGATCGACATCGCGGTGAGCAGCGTGCTCGACCCGCCGATGACCAGCGCCGTGATCGCCAGCAACAGGATGGGCGTCGACGTCTTCTCGGCGTCGGCCTGCAGGATCGAGAACTTGCTCGCCAGCACGGTCAGGATGATGGCCAGGACCGGGACCGCCGTGCTGAGCACCCAGGTGAGCACCTGCCGCAGGATCACCCCCGGAGCGCGGAACGGCTCGGGCACGCCGTGGCGCAGCGCCGCCACCGCGACCGGCCGCAGGATCCGTTCGGACTGCAGGTAACCGATGATGGTGGTCGCGGTGGCGCCCAGCGCCGTGGCGACGGCGATGACCGGTGTCGAGTGCGCCGCCACCGGCCAGGCGGCGACGATGAACACGGTGCCGCCGATCGCCCAGTTCACGATGCTGATGCCGGTGCGGTAGAACGGCATCCGCAGGGCTCGGATGCGCGCGAGCTCGGTGCGTTCCGGGTCCGGGTCGGCGAGCAGCGTGTCCCGCCGCTGCCAGCGGATCACCGGGATCAGCAGCCGCAAGCTCACCGCCGCGCCGATCGCGAACACCAGGACGACGACGCTGACGAACACCACCAGGCTGCCCGTCGGGAGGTCCTGGATGAGCACGCGGTCCTCCGGCGGCAACCCGAATCGCAGGAAGCCCAGGACCAGCAGCGCGCCGATGATGTCGGCCTGCACCATGCCCAGGAGGAACACCGGCCACGGCGTACGCACCACCCAGCGGACGAATGCGCGGATTCGCCCCACCGTTGTCGCCTGACTGGTCACATGCCTACCGTATCGGGGACCGCGGACGCTCAACCGCTTCCGTAAACTGCCGTGTCGGTGCTCGACATTACTGTTATGGGCGATGAGCCGGGTATTCGCCAGACTGGTCGGGCAGCAAGCCGTCGAGAACGAGCTCGTGGCCGCAGCTCACGCGGCGCGGGGTGATTCCGCTCACGGCGCGGCCACGGTGGGGACCATGACGCATGCGTGGCTCATCACCGGCCCGCCCGGTTCCGGCCGGTCCATCGCGGCGGTGTGCTTCGCGGCGGCGCTGCAGTGCACCTCGCCCGGTGTCCCGGGTTGCGGGGAGTGCCGGGCGTGCGCCACCACCATGGCGGGCACCCACGCCGACGTCCGGCGCGTCATCCCCGAGGGCCTGTCGATCGGTGTCGACGAGATGCGGGCCATCGTGCAGACGGCGTCGCGGCGGCCAGGCACCGGCCGCTGGCAGATCGTGGTCATCGAGGATGCGGACCGGCTCACCGAAGGCGCGGCGAACGCGCTGCTGAAGGTGGTGGAGGAGCCGCCGCCGTCCACGGTGTTCCTGCTGTGCGCGCCGTCGGTGGACCCCGAGGACATCGCGGTGACGTTGCGTTCGCGCTGCCGACACGTCGCGCTCGTCACCCCGCCGGCGTCGGCCATCGCCCGAGTGCTCGTCGACAACGACGGGATCGACGCGGAGCAGGCGCAGTGGGCGGCGTCGGTGAGCGGCGGGCACGTCGGCCGGGCGCGCCGGCTCGCCACCGATCCCGACGCGCGGGAACGGCGGCGCCGGGCGTTGGCGCTGGTCCGCGACGCGGCCACGCCGTCGCGTGCCTTCGCCGCGGCCGAGGACCTGGTGGCGGCGGCCGAGGCCGAAGCCAAGGCGCTGACGGCGGGCCGGGACGAGAGCGAGACCGAGGAGCTGCGCACCGCGCTGGGCGCCGGCGGCACGGGGAAGGGCACCGCGGGCAGCATGCGCGGAGCGGCCGGCGCGCTGAAGGACCTGGAGAAGCGGCAGAAGTCGCGGCTCACCCGCGCCTCACGCGACGCGCTCGACCGGGCGCTGATCGACCTGGCCAACTACTTCCGCGACGCGCTGCTGGTGTCGTCGGGGTCCGGCCACCTCACCGCCAACCACCCCGACATGCGCGACCGCATCGAGTCGCTCGCCGAGCACGCCCCGCCCGACCGACTGCTGCGTTGCATCGAAGCCGTCCTGGAATGCCGCGAGGCGCTGGCCGTCAACGTCAAGCCGAAGTTCGCCGTCGACGCCATGGTCGCCACCGTCGGGCAGGCGCTGCGCAACTGACTTTGGTGCGCTGCTGACCCTGCCGTAGACTCGGGCCGCCCGATGCTTCGGGTGCGCCGCCTTAGCTCAGTCGGCAGAGCGATTCACTCGTAATGAATAGGTCGGGGGTTCGATTCCCCCAGGCGGCTCCCTGTTCTTGCCTCGGCGTTGACTCTCACGCCTCGGTGTTGACTGTCACGCCGAGGCGGTCGGCGTCGGCGTGTCGTCGCCCGCAGGTGAGAATCAACGCCGTCAGCGCGCGTCACGCCCGGGGCGTGTGGTGCTCCAACGCCTCGATCGCCGCGGCGCGGGCGGTGTTGGCCGCCGGGAAGCCCGCGTAGCCCGTCGCGTGGTAGATGACCTCGGCCAACTCGGTCTCGGTCAGCCCGTTGGTG
Source organism: Mycobacterium sp. MYCO198283 (assembly GCF_021213805.1). Lineage (GTDB taxonomy): Bacteria > Actinomycetota > Actinomycetes > Mycobacteriales > Mycobacteriaceae > Mycobacterium. Next base: position 10,212 of record NZ_JAJQJI010000005.1, on the reverse strand, counting down.
CGGGCGATCGCGAAGTGTGACCGCAACTCCTCGGCGCTGCGCTGGGCGATCAGGATGCCGAGCGTGACGAGGCTGCGGTCGCGCCGACTCAGCCCGTCGCGACTCCACAGCTTGCCGAAGACGCTCTCGAAGCCGATCTCGAGCAGCTCGTCGGCGAACAGGCCGTCGCGCAGGTCGACGTCGACGCCCGGCATGAGCTCGCGGAAGATCTGTATTCCCTTGTCCAGGCCGTCCGACATAGTCCTTCTCCTTTTCATTTATCGGGGCGCGATCGCCAGAAAGCCCACCGGTCCGGCTGCGATGCACACCGACAACGCGGCCGTGTTCGCCTCAACGGTAACGGCGTCGCCGGCGCCGGCGAGCCGCACGAAGACGCGGTTGAGGCCCGGGCGTACCGGGAAGCGGGTGGCGGTGCCGTCGTCGAGCGACATGGTGAGGGAGCCGTCGCTGTTGGCGAGGTAGTTGATCTCGGCCGTCCAGTCGGCGGGAAGCAGCGGCCCGTCGAGCCGCATGGTGACCGACCGGCCGGGTTGGATCAGGTACCCGCAACCGGGTTCTGGACCGGGGGCGATGCTGCGCGTCCACGTCACGAGCGCTGGGAAGAGCCGGCCGCTGTTGTCGAGCATGCGCAGGTCGGTGGTGTACGCGGCGAAGTCAGGCCGGTCTTTGAGCAGCGCGAACATGTGGCTGGCGAGGTTCTCCGGGTAGGCGACGCGCTGCAGCACCAGCGGGTCGACTTCCTGGTCGAGCAGCGGGGCGCTCGACCCCCGGTGCGCCTCGGCGAGGCTGCGCTCGGCGTTGCGCAGGTATTGCTCCGCGGGGTTGTCACGCCAAACCGTCAGGTAGGTAAGCGTCGAGTACACGCTCGAGGCGGTGACCGCGGCGGTCGCAACCACGGCGACCACCCGGGGCAGCGACGCCGTCGTGACCGGTTGGCGGTCCGGAGCCGTGATCGCGATGGCCATGTACAGCGCGAGCACCACCACCAGATCCGCCAGATAGCGCAGCGTCTGCGCGAGCTCCAGCGCGGTGAAGGCCGACGACCGCATGAGATAGATCGGCACCTGGCACGCGACGGCGTAGGCGAACGCGACGGCCCACACCCAGCCGATGCGTCGTTTGAGCCGGAACGACAACGCCACGACGGCCGCGAGCGCTGCCCATCCCAGCACCATGACGGTGGTGGGGGGAACCGCCCAGGGTGAAGCGGGCGCCCAGCGTTGCCAGGACCACGGACCGCCCACCAGCCCCGGGACAATCCCGTGGGTGAAGGACCGCAGCAGCAGCTCGCCGGTCATCGACAGGTCGGTACTCCACCGTCGTTGGTCGACGACCACCAGATACAGCGCCACCCAGGCGGCGATGACGCCGAGCGACGCGATCCACAGCGTCTTGGCCTGTCGCCACACGATGCTTACCGCGTCGGAGGCGGTGACGTGAGTGAGCACGGCGGCGATGACGAACCCGACGAAGGGGATGACGGCCGCTTTCTCGAAGAACACCAGGCCGCCTACGAGGGCGACGACAGCGGTGGCCAGGTAGCGCCGCCGACCGGTGCGGACGAGCTGGATGGCATCGGCGCAGAACCAGGTCATCGCGGCGAGCATCGGTAGCGCGTTGAGCCCGGCGGCCCACCACGAAAACGCCGGCAGGCCCAGTGGGGTGAACAGGGCGAACGTCAGTGGGATCAACAGTGCGGGACGCCAGCCGAGGATGACGTGCAGCGCGCGCAGCAGTGCGAGCGACGCGACGAGCTGCAGGATCACCAGGCTCACCGCCGGCCACAACCAATCGAGCGGCGCGAGCCGGGTGATCACCCCCGCGATCAGGAACGCGCCCGGCATGACGTGGCCGTCGTGGTCGGCGAACAGGTAGTCCGCCGACAGGATCGGTTGCGTGCCGGCGCGGCCGACGAGGATCAGATCGTCCCAATAGAAGTAGCCCTCGAACGCGACGACGGCTCTGATGCCCAGCTGGATCGCCACCAGTCCTGCCGCGACGACCGCGACCCAGTGGAAGCGGGTCGTCGGGGCTGACATGCGATCCTTCGGCCGGGATGGGACGTTCCGACTGTACGGGGCGGTGTGCGATTGCCGTCTCCGGCGGTGTGGTGGGGTGCTCGGCCCCGCTGGCCAGACGCACGTAGGTGAATTCGGCGACCTGCAGCCCGTTCGGCGCAGCCACCGCGACCATGTGGTTCGACCAGGTCGGGGGCCTGGCCGGGGCCGGGTGCAGCGGGCACGTCAATGCCCTGACGTTGCAGGTGAGCCCACATCTTCGTCGCCCCATACAGCGACTCCGGGGCATACCGGCCCGTCTGGTCGGGCTCGTAATAGCCGGCCAGCACTGCGGCGATGGTCATGTCCCACAGCACCCGGGCCGACGGCGGCCTAGACAGCCACACGTAGAACGTTCTCGGGGCGATCACGCAGCCGTGCTCGGTGTGCACGCGGCAGATCGGAGCGACCCCGAACCGAGCGCGATGCTCGGCGATGAACGCACAGATCAACGATGTCGCGGGTCGCTCTCCCGCGCGAAGAAAGTTGCTGCCGCCCTGAGTATTTCGACGGTCTGCTCCAACCCGGCGACCTTACGTTTCAACTCCCGATTCTCCCGGGTCGTGGCCGTGGTCACCCCCGTCACGCTCACCGCCATCGATCTCGGCTTGCCGGACCCACTTGCGCAGCGTCTTCGGGCCGATACCGATCCGAACCGCGATCGCCCGAATACAGCCGTACTCACTGTCGTACTCGTCACGGTGGTCCACCGCACCCTAAATTCGGAAGAGCCGCTTATCGTGTTGTTGTCACACGCCAGCCGTGGGGCCGTCTCGAAGGATTCGCTCGATCCGCTCCAGTAATTCGCCGGAATCGCCTTCACCGAGATTCTTCCAGGTCATAAGCGCATTGAGCAGGTTTACCGGCTCGACGCTCAGTTGCTGGCCGAGCAGCACGGTCTTCAGCTGATCGCTGCTGGAATCCGCAGCGTCATAGGTGATCTCGACTTGCAGCGACTCAGCGCCGTTCACCGCGTTCCGGACGACCTTCGGGTTGATCGACTTGACTTGTTTGCGCCGCAGATCAGTCGCGTCTCCCTTCGCTACACGCACCGTCAACGCCGATGAGGTGATACGCAGGAAGCATCGGCGCCACATGCGTATAACGCCGTACAGCGCCAGCATGCCGCCGCCCAGAACGACGAGCCCGCCGAACCGAAACCACATCGGATAGCCAGGCGCGTAGCCCGCGCGAACCATGGCCACCCCGAACAGCGTAAGTACCACCACCGCGCCGTATGCGTTGCCCTCGTACCACGGAACGTAACGGCAGATGACTTCGTGGCCCGACCGGGTCACGCCTGGCCGGAAGATCCGCCGTCTCACTCCAACGAGGATGCCGACGCCGGCCGCCGCAAGGCCCAGAGGCAGGTACCAGGCCGCTCCGACTAACGCGTCCAGGCTTGCCAGCAGGCAAAGAGCACCCCCGATCACAGAGGGGACCACGCGTCGACGAAGGATTCGTCGTCCGGTACCGGCTATCAATGGCCCTCCTGCGTTAGAGCTACAGGAACGACGCCGTGCTGAGCCGGCGACGCCGAACCAGCCGCGCCAACCGTGCGGACGTTCAACCAAAGACTCGCCCGATCTACCGGTGAATCGTGTAGTGCGGCACCGTTAGTTGCGCGATCAGCGTGTGTCGCTCGGCGGTCATAATCTGTGAACGTGACACACTGTCGATCAAGCCGACGTCCTGAGGCACCTGCGTCGCCAGCAACCCTTTAGCACCGGCGCCTTCGGCGCCCGCACCGAATTCTCGGCGCAGTTCACGACTTCCCGGCACCGACTGCAGCTGCTGCTCGACCAGCATCGCGAACACCTCACCGGCGTCCATGGCCGGTTCAACGCGGTGCATGGTCAATACCGCGTTGGCGCAGAACTGCTGAATGCGAGGTTCGCTGCGACAGACACACACGGACACACCGGCGGCAGAACTGAAAGGTTCCCGCCACCACCCACCGATGGTTTGGGGGGAGACCCCATCGACGCACCGTGTTGCTCACAGCGAGCCGCCAACGCCAAGCCCTCGGCACGGACTCCGATTGCTTCCACGCCTCAACCGTAACGCCCTACGACTAACGGTTTGTACGCAAAAATCTGGACTATCCCAGGCTTTGTTCCTAGTTGGTTGTGAGGGCCGGGGTTGGCTGGCTGGCGGGGTGTGAGGTGCCGGTGAGGGCGGCCTCGTACTCGGCTGGTAGAACGTAGCCGACGGCTTCGTGCAGGCGTTCCTGGTTGTACCGGGCCACCCAGGCGGCGGTGGCCAGCTCGACGTCGTCGACGCAGTGCCAGGATTTGCCGCGGTTGATCAACTCGGTTTAGTAGGCGGCGTTGATTGCCTCGGCGAGGGCGTTGTCGTAACTATCGACTATCGCCGCGCGACCCGACCGAGGGGGCGATCCCGAGTTCGGCCAGCCGGTCGGTATAGGTCAGCGATAGGTATTGGGCTCCGCGGTCGGAATAATGGACCAACCCCACAGATTCGAATCGATTTGCCATACAGCATGATTGACTTCCTGTAGTGGAAGGTCCTCGGTGCGCATCGTCGCCGCGACGGCCCAGGCGACGATGTTGCGGGTGCCGACGCGGGTGACGAACGCGTTGTGGCAGAACCCCTCTTAGGTCCGCACGAAGGTGATGTCGGCGACCCAGAGCCGGTTGGGTCCGGCCGCGCTGAATTGCCGATTGAACGAATCAGCCGGCCGCTGATCGGCCGGATCGGTGACCGTGGTGAATACCGCTTTTCCCCGGTGCACGCCGCACAGACCGGCCTTGCGCAGCCGAGGATGACGTGGAGCGCGCAGCAGTGCGAGCGACGCGACGAGCTGCAGGATCACCAGGCTCAGCGCCGGCCACAACCAGTCGAGCGGCGCGATCCGGGTGATCACCCCCGCGACCAGGAACGCGCCCGGCATGACGTGGCCGTCGTGGTCGTCGAACAGGTAGGCTCCCGACAGGATCGGTTGCGTGCCGGCGCGGCCGACGAGGATCAAATCATCCCAATAGAAGTAGCCCTCGAACGCGACGACGGCTCTGATGCCCAGCTGAATCGCCACCAGTCCTGCCGCGACGACCGCGACCCAGTGCAAGCGGGTCGTCGGGGCTGACATGCGATCCTTCGGCCGGGATGGGACGTTCCGAATGTACGGGGCGGTGCGGCTTGAAGATCGGCATGTTCGGCTTGACCCTTTTAGCGGCACGGTGAGGGGCGTTCGCCCCTTAAAATTCGAGGATGCAGGGGAACCAGCCGCCCGGAGGACAACAGGGACCGCAGCCTGGTGGCTCGGAGCCATGGAATCCGTTCGGTCCACCGCCGCGGCAAGATTTCGGCGGACTGGCGTCGAGCAGCGACCCGCGCCTCGGCGGACCGCCGCCTCATACCGGCCCGATTTCGACCGGACCGACGACGCAGTTCGCTGTGACGCAACCGCCGTTCGATTGGACGCTGTCGCCGGCGCTGGCGAAGCCGCGTCGTTCTTGGTTGCCGGTCGCGCTATCGGCGTTGGCGGTCGTCCTCGCGACTGCGGCGCTGATCGCGGCTTTGACGCAATCTCCGACCAGAGGAACGTCGGAATCAGCGGCATCCGCCGCTCCCGTTGTGCCTGATCAAGTGACTTATAGCGACGCGCAAGATCGCGAACTGTGCGAAGCGATCGCGCCGATCATGGAAAATGCTGCCCGCCACAGCAGGGAATTTGCCTCCTTGAAGCGCGGATCGCCCGAACAGGCTGCAGCACTTCCCGGTTATCGCGACTTCGTGCTCGGTTGGGTAGGCGAGGTGCAACCTCTGCTCAACGAGCATGAACAACCGCCACGGTTTCTCACAAGAACCCTTCAGCGTTACCTTGACGATGTTGTGCTGTTCGTGCAACTCGATATTGTGAGTAGCGATGTTGGAGTTACTACTTGGCAACAATCTGTCAGCGACTATGGCGGACCGTTTTATACCTGTATGAAGTTGGGTGTTACTTGGTAGCCAAAAAGTTAGATATGGCTGACGCCTCTATCCCCAGTCGAGCGGTACCAGAAAGGGAGTTCTCGTATCGTATTTTGGCCGAGTCGTGGCCAGTTACTTCCGTTGAAGCGTGGCAAGGCGCAAGCGAGAAGCAAATTGACTTCGCGGTGAGAACAGATGATACGGCGGAAGCGGTTCAAGCCGATTCGAGCAGGATAACCTGTGCAAGCAGTGGATCGTGGGCGCGAGCTGCGGGGAAGATGTATGACGAAACGTCCGCTCTTTTGGGCAAATACGCAGGACACTTACGCTCAACCGCTAACTGCACAAGTGCTTCTGCTGACATCCTGTCCGATACTCTTCAAACCTTGGACAACCTCGATCAAGCAACGCACGACCGCATCGCGGAGGTTCGGCGGAACGCTCAAGAGTCGGAAGACGCGGCCAGAGGCCCGTTTAGGCCGGCTATCGTCACCATGATTCGCGTGCGGACCAAGGCTGCGATTGAAGGTTTGATTGAGGAGGGGAGATCGGCCGCACATTCGGCCTGCCTTGAAAGCACTTCGAAGATATTGGCGGCCGCACGTAGCGCTGGATTAGATTTCGATCATTCGGAAGCCACTGATGGAAGGAAGACGGGCGATCACGCCAAATCTTATAGTGCGTCGAATTATGACTCCGAGACGAGTGAGCCCCTCAGGCCACCTTCCGGTGAACACGGACTTACTACTTTCGCTGCCTATAGCGCAGGAGTCGAGGCCTCAATCGGGAAAGGTCCAGGTGAGGCAGAGGGCGATTCGAGCGTTCCAGCCACAGAGCCAAGCCAAGCTGCGAGCGCGAGAACAGCGGGTGCCCCAGCGATAACCGACGCCGGTCCACGAAATGGTACTAAAGCGACGCTTGTGGAGGCGAGTGCGGACGGCCCGCTCCTAACGGCACCGATTGTCGACCCGCAACCAACTCAGGTCCTTCCGCCGGAGCCAATTACGCCGCCTTCGGTGAACGCGTCTGCAGCTCTAAGACCCCCCACCGTCCCCCCACCCCCCATCCCCACCATGCACTCGCCGTCGATGCCGTCGATGCCGTCGCTGCTGTCGTCGTCGGTGCCGACGATGCTGGCGTCGGGGAGCTCACTGGGCGCGGGGCATGTGCCGACGGAACTGCCGCCACCACTTCAGGGTTTTCAGGACCTCACCAAGGGCTTTACGAGCGGGTTGAACGCGCCGCCGCCGATGATGCACAACGTCATGCAGGCGTTGCCGCTCGATCAGCCGCCGACGATGGCGCAGGCGGGCGGTGCTTCGAGCGTTGCGCCGCCGGCGGCGACAGCCGCTGCGCCAGCGCCGGCCGCCCCGCCACCGCCGCTGCCGGCGAGTGTGTTGGCGGCGGCCGGGCTGAGCGCGACGGGCACCGGAGCGGCGCTGGTGAGCTCGGAGACGACGCATCAGCGGCTCGACGCGGCGGTCGCCTAAGCTCGCCGGCCGTCGTGGACGTCCAAGATCCACTCGGGCGAAGTGATGTACCGGCTGATCGTTCCGATGCATTTGGTTGGATGACGCGTCGATCGGCCAGATCCGTCAGCCGAGCTGCCTCGGGTCCCGCCGCGGCATCACCGACGGAGGGTTTTGGGCCATCATTTGACATGCGATCGCTCGACCTCACTGGGACCGTCAGGCGTCCAGGGCGGTTCCGCGCGTTGGCAGGCCTCCGGCGTTGTTGACGCTTTTGCGACCGCGACGTGACCAGTCGCCCCTTAAAATCCGATTATGAGTGAGAACCCCCCGCCGGGAGGGCATCCGGGGCCGCAGGCCGGCGGCTCGGAGCCGTGGAATACGTTCAGTCCGCCGCCGCCGCAGCAGCAACGACAGCCGTTGGGCGCATCGACCTCTGGTGGCGCTGGGCATCTCGGCGGCTCGCGCCCCCCGGGCCCGCACGGCACAGGACCGATCTCGACCGGACCCATAACGCAGTTCGCTGTGGCGCAACCTCCCTTCGGCTGGCCGTCTTCATCGGCGCCATCGAAGACCCGTCCTTCCTGGTTGCCGGTCGCGCTGTCCACGCTGGGGGTCGTCCTGGCGGCTGCCGCGTTGTTGGTGGCGCTCCTGCGCGAGCCGGCTGCACCCCAAGCCTTTGACACGCCGAAAATCACGGCCGCGCCGCAAGCGACACTCGATGACAAGGCGGACCGGGCGCTATGTGAGGAAATAGCGCCGCTTATGACGGAGGGGGACAGCCGAACGCGCCAGTTCAATAGCTTAATTCGCGGTTCGGCCGAACAGCAGGCTGCGCTGCCTGAGTTCCGCTCCTACATTCAAGGATGGGCCAGCGAGATGCAGAATGTTCTGAATTCGAACTCCCAGCCACCCCGGTTCTTGACGCGAACGGTTCAGAGCTTCATCGATGTGATGCTGCTCTGGGTCGGTCGTGATAACGCAAGCGACGATGTGGCTATGAGCACATACCGGGTCACCTCCAGCTATTATAGTGGCCCACAGTTCCGCTGCGAAGTACTTGGTGTGCCTTGGCAACGGTAAACCACTCGGCGCCGAAAGGGGCGAGTGAGTTTGTCACGCAGACCGGCGAAGCATCAGACTATGCAGCAGCAAGTCAAAATTTGGTTCCCGCGTCGACGCCAACGAGCCGACCAACTGCCTTACGTCCGGCACCGCCTGAGTCCAATGGCGATCGCGTCATCGACAGCGCCGCGCCGTCAAGGGAATTCTCCGGACAAATCATCGGGAACGTATGGCCCGAATCGGAAACTGAGGCTTGGGTCGCGACTTCCGTGGCCCAGACCGATTTGGCGTCGTTGACGGTTGACGCTCGTGCAGACGCTCGAGCCTGTCTAACTCATATTGTCGATATCAGTGAGGGAAGTTGGGTCGACGCCGCAAAAGATATGTACGGACGGACACTGTTGTTGCTCGACTCGCAGTCGAAGGTATACCGGGACCTTTCAGAGTGGACACTACGTGCGTCCGTAAAGTTGGCGGACGCACGTTCCGCGTTGGATGGCATCGACCAACGGGTGCATGATTACATTAATGCCCTCCGGAGTAACGCGGATGCAGCCGAAGGCCAAGTACCAGTAACGGCGACGAATCGAGAGCAGCTAATCAAGGACATTCGCAATCAACGCGACGCGGCGATATGCGATGCGCTATCTTCGGGCAGGGCAGAAGCAGAAACTGCGGCCTCGTTAGCCGCTTTTGAGATCGTCGGCAACGGCGTTCATGGATTGCCCGAAAAGGTTGAATCGCCCAGTGTTCCCGACGCTAGAGACAAGATTGATTCTTCGTTAATCGACAGAACCGAACCTGTCTCGCGTCCGGACGGCCCCTTAAGTCCCATTGAACCGTTGACGCCGTATGCCGCGGGCGACCCGCGTGGCGTACCGGCAGAAGCTGAGCCGACGTCGGAGAACACGGGGAATGGGTCCCAACTTCATCCTTCGACTGGAGTCGACCAAGCTGATCCTAGAGGCGAAGCGGGAGGCACGAAGCTCTCCGGGCCCGCAACGCCTACTGAAGCATTGACAGGCGATCCCAGAGGCTCCCCTAACCCAACACTTCCACCGCCCGTCACCCTGTCACCAGTCGCGATTTCTGCAGCGCGCCCGAGCGCCGTCGGTGGAGCCCCCGCCACCCCTACCGTCTCCCCACCCCCCATCCCCACCACGCACTCGCCGTCGATGCCGTCGATGCCGTCGCTTCCGTCGTCGTCGGTGCCGACGATGCTGGCGTCGGGGAGCTCACTGGGTGCGGGGCATGTGCCGACGGAACTGCCGCCACCACTTCAGGGTTTTCAGGACCTCACCAAGGGCTTTACGAGCGGGTTGAACGCGCCGCCGCCGATGGTGCACAACGTGATGCAGGCGTTGCCGCTCGATCAGCCGCCGACGATGGCGCAGGCGGGCGGTGCTTCGAGCGTTGCGCCGCCGGTGGCGTCGGGTGCGCCGGTGGCGGCACCGGCCACGCCGGTGGGTAGCGCGCCGCCGACGGCCCAAGCGACGTCGGCGCCGGTGAGCTCCGCGCCGCTGATGGCGCCGGCGCCGCTCACGCAATATGGCGCGGACATTCCGCGCGGACCGGCGGCGACGGTCGCGACGAGTGGCGGCCCGGCCGCGCCGGCGGCGACAGCCGCTGCGCCAGCGCCGGCCGCCCCGCCACCGCCGCTGCCGGCGAGTGTGTTGGCGGCGGCC
>NZ_JAJQJI010000004.1:387563-401536 GCF_021213805.1 Mycobacterium sp. MYCO198283 | reverse complement strand
CCCGCCTCAGCTCACCGACACGACACCATCACCCCGACACCCGCTGGGCACAGCTGCACCCTCGATTACGAAGAGCCCGTATTCGGGTGTTTCGCCGAAGTGAAGGTGCTCGTCGACCATTGCCGTGTCGACTTCGCCGTCGTCGATCGAGAATTCCCACTGGCGACCCTGATTGAACCGGCTATCGAAATTGGGCGCACCATCGGGTGCTCACCCTACGAGGACGACTTCGTCCGGCCGGAATATCCTGAGCGATGGCGCAAGCACCGGATCGTGATGCCCCCGTTCGAACCGCTCGAATGGCCCGACGAGTAACGAAGTCCGACGTGTCCTCATGAACAACGCAGAAAGCACCTATTCTAGACGCCGCCGAGCGATCAGCGATCTCCTCGAACTTTTGGTGGACATGTCTTCCATGCTGCCCAGCAACACGGCCTCTACATTCGACGCGACTGACGAAACGTTCACCAATTCGCTCGTCTGCAGTTGGAACGAAGCTGGAAAGGAGTACAGCGATCGCACAATCTACGTCCACATTCATCAAACGACCGATTCCGGCAAGGCAGCCGAACGGATCAGAGAAATGATGAGGGAAGAAGCGTCGTCGACCGGTAGGGGGGTGCACTCCGATGCTGAAGCGCTCGAAATCAATACCGACCGAGATAACGAGCATGTGTTCGTCGTGAGATACCTCAGTAAGGTGCAGACAATCGTCGGACGGTGCTTCTTGACAATGATCGTCAAACCGTTCGATCCGCCCGTCGACTCACTACTGAAACGGCCCTAGAAATTGCCCGCAAGGTTGGGCGTTCTTCGTATATTGACGATTCCGTGCCGTTTTCTGCAAATAGATCGAATGAAGACGGAGCTGGTGACAACCGGAGACGGGCAATTCGTCTACCGCCCCATCTTCCTGCCCCCGCCGGAAGATTCCTGATGCCGATACTTCTAGCTGCCTCCCGCGCCGGGCGTAACTCGGGACAGAAATCTTACGGAAGTGCGAGAAATATGTTATCCGAACGCTCGAGACACTCGGCACGGCAATCCCTAAACGCGCAGCTCCTAGAGATCAGTTTCAGCGTAAGCCGCTATGTTGCGGCGGTGAGCGATCCGAATCCTTATGGGGAGCCGCATGGTCTCGCGTGGCGCTGGTTCGATCGGGTCACCGGCAAACCCAGGGTCGATGTTCATATCAGAAGTGCTTTCTGCGGACGAATGGCGGTTCCTGCGTAATGAGGTAGCAAATCTCACAGAGCGCGGAGAGGACCGCTGTTATACGCGGTCGGCATCGGAGGTGCCTACCGGCCGGCCCGACGAGCATGTATTCCTCAAGTCGTACGTCATGGCGTTGAAGTGCTCGTCGGACGATGTCTTGTCAGTGCGCATCCGCGGGATAGTTCCGTGCCGTTGAGCGATGTCGCTCCGTTAGTCGGTTCGCATCGGGCGGGAGGTCGGGTGCGGCCCATATGTGAAGGACTGCAATCCGCTCGACGTCATAGCGCTGTGGCCGCATTCCGGTGAGCGTCACCTCTCGGAGCAGCGGTGGCAGGGACGGGTCGTTCTGATGTCCCGCTACAGCGACCGCGTCGCACGGATCACCCGAATCGTCGAGTCAGTGGTCGACTTATCTGGCTTGCTGCCCAACACCTCGGCATCTAATCCGGTACCGCTGCCGAACGGGCTTGCCTGTTCGTGGGGTGAGTATGAAACCGGGATGACGCGCGTCAGCGTGCACATCAACGCTGTCGACGATGCAGCGGACGAGCTTCGCAGCTTGCGGGACCAGGTCAACGAATTCGCCTACCGAAACCACCGCTACGACCCGTCCGCCGCGTCGGAAGTACCTATGGAGGATCCTGACGTGCACGTGTTCGTATTCGGGTGTTTCGCCGAAGTGAAGGTGCTCGTCGACCATTGTCGTGTTGACTTCGCCGTCGTCAATCGGGATTTCCCACTGGCGACCCTGATTGAACCGGCTATCGAAATTGGGCGCACCATCGGGTGCTCACCCTACGAGGACGACTTCGTCGGGCCCGACTTCCCCGACCGGTGGCGGAAGCACCGGATCGTAATGCCCCCGTTCGAACCGCTCCAGTGGCCCGACGAGTGACGCGCAGCGCTACGTGGTCGCCTTCGGCAGCTCGTCATTCTTGAGGATGTCGCCGTGCATGTCCTCCAGGGACACGCCTTTCGTCTCCAGGACAAATCGCCACACGAAGAGCCCCGAGAGGATCGCGCACAACCCGTAGAACCCATACGCGAGCCCCAGGTGATCGCGCAGGCCCGGGAAGGTGACGGTGATCGCCCAGTTGGCCGCCCACTGGCCGGCCGCGGCGAGTCCGAGCGCCGCGGCACGGATGCGGTTGGGGAACATCTCGCCGAGCAGCACCCATACGACCGGTCCCCACGACATGCCGAATGCGACGACGAAGAGGTTGGCGGCGATCAACGCGATCACCCCGGACGCCCCGGGCAGGCTCGGCACCAGGTCCCCGTCCGCATTGGGCGTCAACGTCGCGTTCGCGAAGACGACGGCCATCGTCAGCAGGGTCACCGCCATACCGGTGGACCCGATGAGCAGCAACGGCTTTCGGCCGATCTTGTCGATCAGCGCAATCGCGATCAGCGTTGTCAACACGTTGATCACCGACGTGATGACCGTGTAGACGGCCGACTCGTCGGCGCTGAAACCGACGGCCTGCCACAGCACGTTCGAGTAGTAGAAGATCACGTTGATGCCCACGAACTGCTGGAAGATCGACAAGCCGAGGCCGACCCACACGATGCTGTAGATGCCGCCGGTCGGCTTGCGCAGATCTCGCCACGACGGCTTGTCCTCGCGCTCCAATGTGTCGCGGATCCGGGTGATGGTGATCTCAAGGTTCTTCTGCCCGAGCAGCGTGCTCAACACGCGACGCGCTTCTGGGATCTTGTGGCTCGCAACGAGATAACGCGGCGACTCCGGGATGGTGAACGCCAAGGACCCGTAGAGCACCGCCGGTACCGACATGGCGATGAACATCCACCGCCAGGCGTCGAGCCCGAGCCACAGCGGCTCGTTTGGCCCGCCAGCCGCATGCTGCAGCAGCCAGTTGACGACGAACGACAAGAAGATGCCCGACACGATCGCGAGCTGCTGTAGCGAGCCGAGTCGGCCGCGAATCCCGGGCGGCGACGTCTCGGCGATGTAGGCCGGCGCGATCACCGACGCGACACCCACCCCGATGCCGCCCACCACGCGGAAGGCCACCACCCACACCACGTCCGGGGCGAGACCGGAGCCGAACGCGCTGATCAGGAAGAGCACCGCGGCGATCTTCATGACCGCGATGCGACCGATCCTGTCCGCGATCCGGCCCGCTGTCATCGCACCGACCGCGGCGCCGAGCAGCGCAGATGCGACGGCGAACCCAAGTTCGGTGTTGCCGATCTCGAAGTCCTGCTGGATGGAGTCGACGGCACCGTTGATGACCGCGCTGTCGTAGCCGAACAGCAGGCCGCCGAGCGCCGCCACCGAGGCGATGCGGACCGCTGTCTTGCCGGACGAGAAATCTTCGTCTGCGACCGGCAGGTCGTCGCCTACCGGAGCACCACCCTGACCGGCCATTTCCGACCTCCCCGCGACGTTGCGTGACGTGAGCCACATCGTGGCACAACGGCCGAGCTCAGCCGGTGCTTTCACCAATCCGGGTGCTCAGCTGCGCGTAGTGTGCCCGCAGCGCGGCGGGATCAACCGCCGAAAGCGCCGAGATGTGCTGTCGCCGCGGGCCGCCCGGCACCTGCACGTCGTTCTGCACCACCAACACCGGGCATCCTGCGGCGTCCGCCGACTCGGTGCCGGTGGCGGAGTCCTCGATGGCCAGGCACTGTTCGGGCGACAACCCGAGAAGCTCGGCGGCCCGGCGGTACGGGTCGGGCGCGGGCTTGCCGACGGGCACTTCGTCGCCGCACACGGTCACCGCGAAGTAGTGGCGCCCGATGCTGTCGAGCGCGTGCTCGGTGAGCGTCCGCCGGGTGTTGGTCACCAACGCGAGCGGGACGCCCTCGGCGGCCAGCGCATCCAGCAGCTCCTGTGCGCCGTCGCACCACGGCAGCCCGCGCTCGGTGAACAGTTCACCCATGTAGTCGTGCAGCCAGTCGGCCGTCACCGCCATGTGCCCGGGGTTCGGGTCGAGTCCGAGGTCGGCGTACACCAGTCGCATCACGGTCTCCGACGAGCCACCGACCGTCGCGGCACGCAACTGGGGACTCAGCGTGCCGCCGAATCGACGGTAGAGCTCCTCGATCGCGACGTCCCACAGCTTCTCGGAGTCGACGAGGGTGCCGTCCATGTCGAACAGGACCGCGCGCATGGATCGATTCTTTCACCGCCTCGGACGTCGTGGCCGACCGCCTCGTCACCCATCGGCTTCCTGGTGTGCCGCCGAGGCTGTCAAGGAGCACTACGGTCGAGGATGCCGGATCGTCACGGGCTTGAGCCCACCCCCCATAAGCGCTTTTGAATTCTTCTCGAAGCACTCCGACGATGCGAAGCCGCGGATTGGCAACTATCGCAATCGGTTCCGAAACCGAGCGGATGTCAGACCGTCTTTGTAATCTCCGAGCACAGACTCAACGGGGGTGAGATGGCGTTCGACGAATTCGTCGCGGCAGCCACGGGTGGCGAAGTCGTCCCGTATCGCTACCAGGTCACAATGGCGCAGCGCGGTCTGCCCGAGGTCTTGCGCGCACCGACCGGAGCCGGGAAGACGATGGCGGCGGTGTTGCCGTGGCTGTACCGGCGGACTGCGCATCCCGACCCGGCTGTGCGGGCGGTAACACCTCATTGGCTCACGGTGGTCCTACCGCAACGCACGCTTGTCGAACAGACCGTCGATGCGGTCCGCCGCTGGATCGACAATCTCAAGATGGAAATTCCGGTCCATGTGCTTATGGGCGGAGAAGATCGCGACGACACGGATTGGAAGACGAACCCCGGCGCCGAACGGGTCTTCGTCGGTACCCAGGACATGGTCTTGTCGCGGCTATTGATGCGCGGCTTCGCCGAGACCCGCGCGGCGTGGCCAATGAGCTTCGGATTACTCCATACCGGGGTTCAATTCATCTTCGACGAGGTTCAGCTCATGGGGCCTGGCCTGCCGACATCGCTGCAGTTGCAGGGACTCAGGGAGGCGTTCGGCACGGCAGTCCCCTGCCGGTCGATGTGGATGTCAGCGACAATCGATCTCGGCGAGTTGTCCACCGTAGACCTGCGTCGTCCGCTGTCCGTGATGGACGTGACCGACGAGGGCGGCGTACTCGGCCGGCGAATGGCGGCGACGCGCAGGATCGAGCGCCTCGAAATCGACGGCAACCCGAAAAAGTACGCGGCGCTGATGGCATCGGCCGTACAGCGCGAGCATTGCGCTGGAACGCGAACGCTAGTCGTGTTGAATACCGTCGAGCGCGCGATGAACGTACATGCGCAACTGGAGTCGCTCACACCCGACGTCGACATCGTCTTGCTGCATTCGCGGTTCCGTCCCGGTGACCGGGCCGCCCGTACCTCCGCCGCGTTGGCTGCGCCGTCGCAGCGCGGCACCATCGTCATCTCAACGCAGGTTCTGGAGGCCGGTGTCGACGTCACGTCCGAAACGCTGATCACCGAGGTGGCGCCATGGCCGTCGATCGTCCAGCGTGCCGGTCGGTGTAACCGGGATGGTTCCGCTACGGATGCACGGATCCTGTGGACGGTACCTGCGGGCGCGAATGCACATTTGCCGTACACCTCAGCCGATTTGGAATCCGCAGCGACGGCTCTCAACGCCCTGGAGGGCCGCGAGATGACCGGCCGGGAACTCGCCGAACAGGACGTCCCGACCGAGCAACTCATCCACCCAGTGCTCCGCCGGCGTGATCTGCTAGACCTTTTCGACACCACACCCGACCTCTTGGGCAACGACACCGACGTCAGCCCGTTCATCCGCGACGCGGAGGACCGCACGGTGTCAGTCGCCTGGCGCGATTTTGGCGCGGCCGATGTTCCTGCGGTCGACCGGGTCGAAATTTGTCAAGCGCCCATTTCGGATGTCCGGAACATCGTCTCGGCAGACAGCCGGCGGACCCGCATCTTCGATCAGGTCGACGGCGTGTGGCGTGCCGCCCGTAGAGAGGACGTTCGTCCCGGCAGCGTGATCGTCCTGGACGCCAGCCGCGGTGGCTACTCGACGGCCCGTGGGTACGACAGCCGTAGTCGGAGCGCTGTCGAGCCACTCACTGTGCCGCGTCGGACACCGGATGCGATGACCGGAGATCCCCTTTCCTGCGGTTTCCCCCAGTGGGTCTCAATGGAGGACCACCTGTGTGCGACGGCAGCTGCCGCGCGAGTAGTGCTTCGGGACTTCGGCTCGGACCTTGATCTGTCCGTGAGACAACGAGAGGCCATCGTACGGGCTGCCTTGCTCCACGACATCGGTAAGGCGCACCCCACGTTCGCGGCCTCGTTGCTGAAGGCGAACCCGGACACACCACCACCCCCGTCGGGCGGGCCGTGGGCGAAGTCTCCTAGTCGCCGCCCACTTCTCCACGACCCGCCGCACTTCCGTCATGAACTGGCAGGGGCGCTATGGCTCCGCGACAGCTCGGCATCGATGCTCGACGGAGAGCCCGAGGCGGATCTCATCGTGTATTTGGTTGCCGCTCATCATGGAAAGGTCCGGGTGACGATTCGAGGGAAGCCCGGCGAGCGTGCCGGCACCACGCTGGGCGTCGAAGATGGAAGCCGCACAACGGCTTTTGAGTTGGAGGGTCGGTCCGTACCGGCGGTCCACCTTTCGCTATCCCCCACCACGCATGGCGCGGGCTCGTTGACCAGCCGTGCTATCGAACTGAGGGATCGTGCTGATCTAGGCCCATTTCGGCTGGCGTTCTGTGAAGCGGTGGTCCGGACGGCGGATTGGCAGGCCAGCGCGAGCGGAGGCATGTAATGGCCGAAGTGGCGCTCGAGGGGTGCCGGGTGACGTCGCTGTCGGGCTATCTGTCGGCCCTCGGCGTGCACCGGGCTGTCCATCGGCTCTTCGATCCGCGTGCCGCGGGCCGTTGGCACCGAGGAACCTATGTGCTTGGCAGCCGGTTCCCGACGATGGAGAGCCTCGTCGAGGCGGTGTCTACCGAGTTCGCGCCCGAATCGATAGTGTCGCCTTGGAATCTGGAATCGGGATTCGCACCACGCGATAAGCCGAAAACGGCTGAACGCATCTTACAGTGGGTGCGCACTTGCACAGATCCTCGGCTGAACGCGTTGAAACTCGCCGTGGCCGCTGCCGATCGAGTAGTTCTTGACACGCGACACCTCGAGCTGAACCCTTGGGACAAGAGTAAGAAGAAGGATAAGGCGGAATTCATAAAATTATGTCGTAACGAGCTTCCCGACGCGGCGGTAGCATGGTTGGACGCAGCAATCGCCCTCGCGCAGTCTGGCGACTTAACATACGCACCGATCCTTGGGAGTGGCGGAAACTTCGGTCGCCAAGAATTGTCCGCAACCTACCTCCAGCAGGTACAGACAGTGCTTCAACACAGCGATAGCCCGGCGTGGTTGGCATGCGCGCTTGATGGCCGAAACCGCGTTAAACTATCGAAAAGCTCTCCGGGTCAGTTCGACCCCGGTGGCGCTAAGGCGCCTGACCAACCCAACACGATTTCCAACCCCTGGACGACTCTGTTCGTAATCGAAGGCACTTTGCTATTCGCAACTGCAATGGTGCGGCGCCATGGTTCGAGTTATGCGGGTGCAGCTTTGCCCTTTCAGGTGACCGGTTCGAGGGCCGGTTTCTCCTCGGCGGCGGCGGGCGAGCGGCCTGAGGGAGAAATGTGGGCCCCCGAGTGGACGGAGCCACTTCGAATACCCGATATGATGCATCTACTAGGGGAAGGCCGTGCCGACTGGAACTCTAAACCGGCGAGGTCTGGACTTGAAATGGCGCGTTCTGCGGCGACTCTTGGGGTCGACCGAGGGATTAGCGCTTTCAACCGCTACGTTTTCGTCGAACGCCTAGGCCAGAGCTCTCTTGCCCTACCCGCAGGGCGTATTGAGGTGCGCGCGCGGGGCGGCGTTGATTTGCTCGCCCCGCTGGACCGCTGGTGCGATGCGCTTCGCCGCTCCGACCCGCCGGCCTACACTGCCGCTCGCCTACGTTCGCTCGACCAGGCGGTTTTCGACCACGCCCGTACTGGCAGTCCCGCATCGCTTGCCGCGGTCTTCGCCGCTCTCGGGCGGTGTCGGTCCGCGGCATTCCGATCCGGCAAGGTGCGCGCTGCCAGCCTTCCGGAGCTCCGTATCGATTCGGCCGGCCAGTTGTTCGATCAGCTTCGCGACGCCACCGAATACGACCGAGAGCTGCGAATCGCGTTGGCGTTGGCGAGTGCTCGCGACCCGGATACGACACTCTCTGCGGCTTTGCGCGATTCGCTCCTGGGTGGTGGACTTGTCGCCGGCTTAGCCGATATCGCGCGCCGCCGCGGATTCCCACTGGCAACACAAGAAACTGTCACCGACCAGATTCTTGCTGTGCGCGGAGCACGCATCGTGTTCCAGCGAGGCATGCGACTACGGTCCGGTGACATCGCGCACTTCGTCGGGGGAACCATTGACGACGAGCGAGCGGCGGGCTTGACCCTGGGGTTGTGTTGCGTCGACTGGCGGCGCACCGAGGACCACACGTTGTCCGGCCCGCCGTCTCGGCCGGACCCAACGCTCGATCTGCTGTCGCTGTTCGCGGCAGCGCGTCCACTTGCTTACACCGATCTCGACGGTGCGCTCAGCAGTCTCTTCGTCCGTCCCGGGCACCGATGGCCCGGCCAACTGCTCGCCGGCCACACCACTGAGGTGCTCCAAGACGCCTCCCGCCGATTGCGACTCGCGGGCTTGCGACATGTCATATCGGTTCCCAGTGTCGCCTACGACGGTGTCCGGCTGGCGGCAGCGCTACTCATGACAACACCAACGTCGGACCGCCAAGTGGCCCTCGGTCGCGTTGCGGTCGTTCGATCACGACCCGCCCCATCGATCGAGGAGGAATCCGCATGACCACCCGCTACATCTACGATGCTGAACTGGCCCCGGTGGCCGGAAGTACGTTTCAGCCTACGGGTTTCCCCGACATCGGCGCGGCCACCTTCACTCGGTACGAGAATGGCCACAGGGTCAATGCACTTCTTGTCGAATCCACACAGTCGATGGCGAGACGGCTTAAGGCGACGGCATGGGATTCCGCGACCAATCAACCGGTCGACGCGGTCACCGGCCTGCCGTGGGTCCGGGTGGTGCGCGCGGGAACCGGGGAATTCCTCACATCGAGCAGGCTCGAAGCGCACCGCCTGGCCTCACCTTTCGTTCACACGTCGACCTTCGACGGGCAATCGATGTTCGAGGTGATCAAGACGCGGCTCGGCCTCGCGGCCGATACGCCGCTGAACTATCCCGCTATGGCTGCGGCAGTGGCACAGCTGGACCCATTCTGCCTCGTCCACGGCGTGTTCTTCTCGCACAAGAACTGGCCCGGCCAGCCGAAGTTCATGAGGGCCGTCACCTCGGTGATCGAGGCGCACGACGTCGAGCCGGCGGTCAGTGGCGGCCGGAAGGCAGATCATGTGCGGCACCACCTGGAGAAGGACGGCGAAGGCGGTACTGCCGAGGGTTACGGTTCGGTTCCGTTCTCCCGGACCGAGTGGACGGCTAGGCGAATCGTCGCGTCGTTCGTCGTCGATGTCGAGCTGTTGCGGTCATACGGGCTGCCGGAGGCGGCGACCGAAGCGTTGGAGACGTTGGCGCTGTGGGAGATTCGCCACCTACTCGATGGCGGGTTGCGGCTGCGTACCGCCTGTGACCTCGATGTGACCTCGGGTGTCACGGCACGGCGCGGGCCTGATCTACCTACGGCTGATGACTCGACCGAGCGGCTGCAGCGCCTGATCAGCGATTCGGCAGCCACATTCGGGGATGGCGCTGCCCTCAATGTCGAGTGGTCCGGCAAGAAGAGCTGACAATGACCACTTTGGTCATGACCTTCCCGCTGGGGCGCTATCACGCAACGCCGTGGGATCGGCATGTGAACGAGGGCGCGGTTGAGCTGCCGCCTTCGCCGTGGCGCCTCCTCCGTGCACTTTACGCAGTGTGGCGATATCGCTGTCCTGACCTGCCAGGAGATGTTGTACACCCTCTGCTGGAGGACCTCGCGCGACCGCCGACGTTTCACATCCCAGCGCACCGCATTGCGCACACCAGGCACTACTACCCCGATGCCGAGAGCGGTAAGGACCGCGTACTCGACGCTTTTGCCGTGTGGGGTGCCGAAGACCAGTTGGCGGTCCAATGGCCGATGAGTCTGGCGCCTGACAAACGAGATGCGTTGCGGCGTGTAGCCGCCTCGCTCCCGTACTTCGGGCGTGCCGATAGCATCTGCCTGGCGGCAGTTGAGGACGACTGGACGCCTTCGAGACATGAAGTCTGGAAGCCTCTCGATGTGGCCGAGCGTGTCGACGGCTATGACCGTGTCACGTCGGTTCTCGCGCCGGAGCTACCACTCATTACCGATACTCTCCTGGTCAGCCCAGCGGAGGTTCGCCGCGACGGCCTGCGTTTCCCTGTCGGCTCCCGGCTTGTGGCCTACGGCTTGGATGCCACCGCGGCACCCCTGTTGCACGAGGTGCGGTCGCGCCCTCACAGCCCGGTCACTGCCGTGCGATTCAGCCTGTTGGGCTCTGCTGCCCCGCCCGATACGGACGCAGTCGTCTACACGGATCTCTTACGTCAGGCGGCCATCAGGCAGCTCGGCGAAACGGCACACGGCACGATGCTGGGCGGACGGACATCCGACAACGAACCGATGCGCGGCGGGAGACATGCTCATTACCTGCCGATAGTCACCAGACGACGCATCACCGCACTCGTCGTATGGGTTCCGGGTTCACTTCCCGACAAAGAGCTGGCTGCCCTTTGCGAAGTGCGGGCGCTCTACGATTACAAGCGTCGTGTCGACGTTCGCGTATCCGGAATCGGTAGCGCCGCAGCGATTGCTCCAGAGCTGTTCGGACCGGCTGAGACGTGGCGCTCCGCTACACCTTTCGCCCCCTCACGATACCCGAAGAAGAACCGCGACCATTGGCGCCATTTCGTCGAGACGGAGATCCAGCGCGAGCTGCGGGTTCGCGGGCGCAACGGGCCCGTTCAGGTCGAGTTCACCGATCGACCGTGGACGACGTTCATCAGGTACCGCCCAAGTGCACGTCAACGCGGGGATGCACGACAAGGTCAGGCACAGCTGCCGAGTCAATTCGTGCGGCTTCACTTTGCCGAGCCGACGCCGGGCCCGTTGGTATTGGGCCGGCTGAGCCACTTCGGCCTCGGCCTGTTCGTTCCGGAGCGATGAGTGGCGGACGAAGAGCTGTTGCCTGCCCGAATGGTCAACGAGTTCGTCTACTGCGCGAAGCTCTTCTATCTGGAGTGGGTGCAAGGCAGATTCGCCGACAACGACGACACGCGGGTGGGGCGGCAGGTACACAGCCGGGTCGACCGCGAGGCGGGACCCGCGCCCCTGCCCACGGAAGGCGAACTGCACACCGCGCGCTCGGTCACCCTGAGTTCTGACAGCCTTGGCGTTACCGCCAAACTCGACATCGTCGAGGGCCTTGAGGGCAGCGTCATCGCCGTCGATTACAAGAAAGGGGCGCCGCAATCAGATGGGACTCCGTGGCCCAGCGATGAGGTTCAGGTGTGCATTCAAGGAGTCGTTCTCCGCGACAACGGTTACCGCTGTGATTGTGCCGAGATATATTACGCTGCAATCAAAAAGCGGGTCACTGTACAGCTGACGGCTGACCGGTTAGCCAACGTCGCCCGAATTGTTGCTGAGGCGCGCGCGACGGCGGAACGAGTCACCGCTCCATTACCCTTGGTCGACAGTCCAAAGTGCGTCCGCTGCTCGCTCGTGGGCCTCTGCCTTCCCGACGAAACGAACGCGCTGCTGTCGCGCCAAAGTCAGCCGCCTCGGCGACTCGTCCCCCGTGACCCCGATGAACGCCCGGTCTACGTCACTGACCCGGGCTCCTTTGTCGGTGTTCGAAGCGCCAGGCTCGAAGTGTCCAAGGCCAAAGAGAAGGTGGCCTCGTTCCGGCTGATCGATGTTCAGCAACTCGTGGTGTTCGGCCGTGTCCAGGTCAGCACTCAGGCGTTGCACGAGTGCTTCGCGCGCGAAATCCCGGTGTTGTGGATGAGCACAGGAGGATGGCTGCAAGGATTCGCCAACGGACAGGCTCCTAAGTACGTCGAGCTCCGTCGACGTCAAACCGCGGCTCACGCCCAAGGCGGAAACGGTTTGGCGCAACGAATGATTGCGGGCAAGATTGCGAATTGCCGTGCGCTGTTGCGGCGCAACGCCCGCGGCGACGTTTCGCGCACGCTGACAACATTGAAACAGCTTAAGACCGACGCGGGAGACTGCGACAATTTCGCGACGCTCCTCGGCATCGAGGGTACCGCGGCCCGGCTCTATTTCGGTGACTTCACCAAGATGCTGTCGGACGCGTGCGCCGACATGGCCACAGAGTTCTCGGCGCAGGGCCGCAACCGCCGGCCACCGTTGGATGCCGTCAATGCACTGCTCTCATTTTGCTACGCCATGCTCACGAAAGACCTGGTCGCGGTTACTCTCGCGGTGGGCCTCGACCCATTCCTCGGCGTCTTCCATCGCTCGAGGTACGGCCGCCCCGCCCTCGCCCTCGATCTTGCCGAGGAGTTTCGACCTCTGATCGCTGACTCCGTGGTCGTCGGCGTCCTGAACAGCGGGGAAATCGGGCCGAAAGACTTCGTCAGACGTGTAGGCGCGGTGGCGTTGACGGCTCAAGGGAGGAGGAACGTCTTGCGAGCCTACGAGCGCCGTCTTGAGACTACTGTGACACATCCGGTCTTCGGCTACCGCATAAGCTACCGCCGCGTCCTTGATGTCCAGGCGCGACTACTTGCGGCGGTACTCGTAGGCGAACTCCCCGAGTACATCCCGATTGCGACGCGCTGATGCGGCGTCGCTACCTCATTGCGTATGACATCTGCGACCCTCGACGTCTGCGACGGGTCTGCACATTGATGGAGGACCACGGTGAGCGCCTCCAATATTCGGTGTTCCTCTGCGACCTGAGCGCGGGTGAACTGACCGAGTTGGAGTCCGCCGTCACCTTAGTGATGAATTCTACCGTCGACAGCGTTGTCCGGGTCGACCTCGGTCCGGCCACCTCACCCGCTCCGATCCGCACGATTGGGCGCGGTCGGCGATTGCCACAGGACGGACCACACATCGTATGAATCGATGCGAGCGGTCAAGTGATGGCGTGATCCCCTGTGAGCGCTCGCGCCCAGGTAGGGAGCCACGACATGGCCCGTTTGTGTCAGCCGAGTCATGCAATATCACCAACTGTTGGTCATCGCTCGCGGCAGCCTCTAACCTTCCAGCTCAGGAGGGCTCATTTTGTCGAGCCCTGATTCCGGCCCCCGTGGCCGGACACCATTGAGGCCGGACGCCGTCTATGCGTTGTGGATCGCGGAGGTGCCTGATTCCGGCCCCCGTGGCCGGACACCATTGAGGCGCAGCAAGTTGACCACTCTCGCAACAGCTTTCGGCGGCTGATTCCGGCCCCCGTGGCCGGACACCATTGAGGCAGCAGGGCGCCGGCGCCGCCGAGCAGGCCGGGCAGCCTGATTCCGGCCCCCGTGGCCGGACACCATTGAGGCGAAACCGGCCAGGATATCCCCGGCAAGACCCAGGTCCTGATTCCGGCCCCCGTGGCCGGACACCATTGAGGCAAGCTTTCGGGTGCGGATGCGGGTGCGGTCGGCGGCTGATTCCGGCCCCCGTGGCCGGACACCATTGAGGCGCGAGCAGCTCACGCATGGAACACTCCGATCGGGTTCTGATTCCGGCCCCCGTGGCCGGACACCATTG
>NZ_JAJQJI010000004.1:383670-387466 GCF_021213805.1 Mycobacterium sp. MYCO198283 | reverse complement strand
TTGAGGCTCCGCGTTCGGGCCGTCGCTGTCCTTCTGGTTCAGCCTGATTCCGGCCCCCGTGGCCGGACACCATTGAGGCTCCGCGTTCGGGCCGTCGCTGTCCTTCTGGTTCAGCCTGATTCCGGCCCCCGTGGCCGGACACCATTGAGGCAGGTAGCGGCAACTGGCCCTGCGCCTGCCCCGGATCTGATTCCGGCCCCCGTGGCCGGACACCATTGAGGCGTAGATGGGGTCGGCGAAGCATTCGTCGACGGTCACCTGATTCCGGCCCCCGTGGCCGGACACCATTGAGGCGGACGTGCGATTCGTAGTCGTAGACAGCACGCAGGGCTGATTCCGGCCCCCGTGGCCGGACACCATTGAGGCAGTACGGCAACAGCTACAGCCTGTTCAGCGGCCCCGCTGATTCGGCCCCCGTGGCCGGACACCATTGAGGCCCTGGTCGTGGCTGGCCGTATTGTCGCCGCTCCTGCCTGATTCCGGCCCCCGTGGCCGGACACCATTGAGGCATCGCCATGGCCGGCGACGAGATCCACACGTCGAAGCTGATTCCGGCCCCCGTGGCCGGACACCATTGAGGCGACGAGATCGAGATCGGCGACTACCCGGCAGGCACCTGATTCCGGCCCCCGTGGCCGGACACCATTGAGGCCGGGGCCGCCGTATGCGGTCGTGTTGTGGGCACCGCCCCTGATTCCGGCCCCCGTGGCCGGACACCATTGAGGCCCGGTGCTGGTCGTCGTGGACAACATCACCAACGTCCTGATTCCGGCCCCCGTGGCCGGACACCATTGAGGCAACCACCTCGGCGTCGAGCACGTCAGCCGGCGCCGACTGATTCCGGCCCCCGTGGCCGGACACCATTGAGGCGACGTCGGCGAATTGCGCGGCGTCCGCAGCGTTCACCTGATTCCGGCCCCCGTGGCCGGACACCATTGAGGCGGTTGGACGTACCGCGCCGATGACGCGTTCTGGCGCCTGATTCCGGCCCCCGTGGCCGGACACCATTGAGGCATCTGCCGAGTGGTCACCTCCCCGGCGGCCTTCGACTGATTCCGGCCGCCGTGGCCGGACACCATTGAGGCACCCCTAAACGACCCGGGGCTTATCCGGGCGGCTCCACCTGATTCCGGCCCCCGTGGCCGGACACCATTGAGGCGCGGACCTGTTCGCGGCGGTTCCCGAGGATGCGATCTGATTCCGGCCCCCGTGGCCGGACACCATTGAGGCTCGTTGGATTCCTCGTACAGCTCGCCGATGAGGGAGCTGATTCCGGCCCCCGTGGCCGGACACCATTGAGGCGAGCGCCGTCATCGCCCGCTAGCGCTCACATTCGCTCTGATTCCGGCCCCCGTGGCCGGACACCATTGAGGCCAATCCGCCGACGGCTGGCGCATCGCCACCTCGGCGCCTGATTCCGGCCCCGTGGCCGGACACCATTGAGGCCTGCGGCGGTGCGGGCGATGAGCCCGAGTTGTTGTGCTGATTCCGGCCCCCGTGGCCGGACACCATTGAGGCCCGGCGGTCACGCGGTACAGCGGGATGCCGGCGGCGGCTGATTCCGGCCCCCGTGGCCGGACACCATTGAGGCTCCTCGCTGAGCCGGAAGCCGTCGCGGTACTTGGTCTGATTCCGGCCCCCGTGGCCGGACACCATTGAGGCCAGACCTGTTGGCGAAGCTGGAGGCGAGTATCAAGCTGATTCCGGCCCCCGTGGCCGGACACCATTGAGGCCTGATGTCTGGCACCGCACCGCACATCGAGTACCACTGATTCCGGCCCCCGTGGCCGGACACCATTGAGGCGACACCAGCCACGATTTCGGGCCGCGCGTCACGCGCACCTGATTCCGGCCCCCGTGGCCGGACACCAATGAGGCTTCACCCGCGACCACGATCGCAGCGAGGCCGCGCACCTGATTCCGGCCCCCGTGGCCGGACACCATTGAGGCCGGCAGCCGAGCCGGTTGAGCCAGGTGAGCCAGCCGCTGATTCCGGCCCCCGTGGCCGGACACCATTGAGGCCAGTGCGGGCGCGACCGTCGCGATCAGTGAGTCGTTCTGATTCCGGCCCCCGTGGCCGGACACCATTGAGGCCATTCGGCGGTGGCGGTGATCCGGCTGGAGTTGGTCTGATTCCGGCCCCCGTGGCCGGACACCATTGAGGCGTCGCCTTCAGCGATATCCGATCGCCGGCCTCGCCGCCTGATTCCGGCCCCCGTGGCCGGACACCATTGAGGCACTTGGGGTTCGTGTTGCAGGACGATGCGGAGCCAGCTGATTCCGGCCCCCGTGGCCGGACACCATTGAGGCGCAAATGTCTGCATCGGCACTTGTGGCCCGGCAGGGCCTGATTCCGGCCCCCGTGGCCGGACACCATTGAGGCATGCACTCCGATTCCGACGGGGGCGGCCAGAACTATCTGATTCCGGCCCCCGTGGCCGGACACCATTGAGGCCGACTAGTTGTTCTTCACGGGCAGGTTGTGAACGCTGGGGCGTTCGATGGGTGACTTGCCGCCGATGCCGGTGTGGGGTCGGTGGTGATTGTATAGATGAACCCAGGCTTGGTAGGTCGCTGCGCGTGCCTCGTCGGTGAGGTAGGTCTGGGCGTAGGCCCATTCCTGGTTGAGGGTGCGGTTGAATCTCTCCACTTTCCCGTTGGTCTGCGGGCGGTAGGGTCGGGTCCTCTTGTGGGCGACGTCAGGGCCGAGTGTCTCGGCGAATAGTGTTGAGCGATAACAGGATCCGTTGTCAGTCAAGACACGTTTGACGACGATCCCGTGGTCGGCGAAGTACGCCCTGGCGCGCTCCCAGAACGCCGCGGCGGTCTCCTTGCGTTCATCGCCGAGGATTTCTGAGTACGCCAGCCGGGAGTGGTCATCGACGGCGTGATGGACGAATGCGTACCCGCGGCCCTGCTTCTTGTTGTGGCGGTTGCCGATGGTGCGGCCCAGCTTGCGGTGCCCGCCGCCGTTGGGGATGCGCCCAAGCTTCTTGATGTCGACGTGCACCAGATCCCCGGGTGCGTCGTGCTCGTAGCGTCGCGGTGATGACCTGCGCACCGCCAACCCGGTGGCCTGGTCCAGATCACGCAGCAGCGGCATCCGGTAGCGGTGCAACACCGCCTGAACGGTCGATCGGGGAATGCCTAGGTGATAGGCGATGCGATGCGGCCCCCACCGACGGGTGAAGCGCAGCCCCAGGATTCGCGATTCGGTGCGCCGACCGATCCGAGCCGGGCTGCAGTGAGGGCGGCTGGAACGGTCCTGCATCGCCGCGACACCACCGGCGCGGTAGCGGTCGGCCCACTTCTTGGCCGTCGCCGGCGAGCACTGGAACCGTTCAGCGGCGCGGCGATGGGTCCATCCGTCATCAACGATCGCCGACGCGAGCCGAGTTCGGCCCTTCGGAGTAAGACAGGCATTAGCGTGAACCATGAGGACCTCTCGGTTATCGGGGTGCGTGTGGTAACCACACCGATACCGGAGGTCCTCACCTACTTTCGGAAGCCACGCCGTTCACAACCTGCCTGGCCATTACAACTAGTCATCGGTAGCAGCTCACCGGCCGTAGCCGCTGATTCCGGCCCCCATGGCCGGACACCATTGAGGCGAGTTCGGTGCGCGCTGCATGCCGTGGCAGTGGTGCTGATTCCGGCCCCCCGTGGCCGGACACCATTGAGGCGAGGTGTGGACCGGCGGCGACGACGACGACTGCCTGATTCCGGCCCCCGTGGCCGGACACCATTGAGGCATTATCAGGGTTGACCCAGGCGAGTGACGTTCATAGCTGATTCC
>NZ_JAJQJI010000004.1:0-383574 GCF_021213805.1 Mycobacterium sp. MYCO198283 | reverse complement strand
TTCCGGCCCCCGTGGCCGGACACCATTGAGGCACAGATAGTCGTAGAACTTCGGGCGGAGGATGTCGGCTGATTCCGGCCCCCGTGGCCGGACACCATTGAGGCACAGATAGTCGTAGAACTTCGGGCGGAGGATGTCGGCTGATTCCGGCGCCCGTGGCCGGACACCATTGAGGCATGTAGCTCTGCTGCTTGGCGGTCCCGATCATGTCGACTGATTCCGGCCCCCGTGGCCGGACACCATTGAGGCTTGATCAGCACCTTCTGCATGGCGGGCTACCTTCTTCTGATTCCGGCCCCCGTTGCCGAACACCATTGAGGCACGTACGTGACGCGCGTCGAGTCGGATGCCGTGGCCTGATTCCGGCCCCCGTGGCCGGGCACCATCGAGTCGCTCCCCGTCCACCACCACCGAGCCCCCGAACTGATTCCGGTCAAGGACGCCACGGCCGGTGCCATGAAGCGGCACTAGTCGCCCACAATGCCGAACGAATACGAAGGAGAGGCGTCAGTCCTCCGGGTTGTAGCCGAGGTTCGGCGCCAGCCAGCGCTCGGCTTCCTGCAGCGTCCAGCCCTTACGGCGCGCGTAGTCGGCGACCTGGTCCTGCGCCAGCCGGCCGACCACGAAGTACTGCGACTGCGGATGCGAGAAGTACCAACCACTCACGGCGGCGCCCGGCCACATCGCCATCGACTCGGTCAGCTCGATGCCGGTGCGCTTCGTGACGTCCAACAGCGAGAACAACGTCACCTTCTCGGTGTGCTCCGGGCACGCGGGATAGCCAGGGGCAGGCCGGATTCCGCGGTATTTCTCGCCGATGAGCTCGTCGTTGTCCAGCTGCTCGTCGGGCTGATAACCCCAGAATTCCTTACGGACCCGCTGGTGCATCCGTTCGGCGAACGCCTCGGCCAACCGGTCGGCGACCGACTCCAGCAGGATCGCGCTGTAGTCGTCGTTGGCCGCCTTGAACTCCATGATCTTTTCCTGGCTGCCGATCCCTGCGGTCACGGCGAACGCGCCGATGTAGTCGGCGATCCCGGTGTCCTTGGGCGCGATGTAGTCCCCGAGCGACCGATTCGCGATGCCGTTGCGGTGCTCGCCCTGCTGGCGCAGGTTGTGCAGCACCGTCAGTACCTCGGTGCGGGTGTCGTCGGTGTAGACCTCGATGTCGTCACCCACCGCGTTCGCCGGGAAGAAGCCGATGACGCCGTTGGCGGTCAGCCAGTGCTCCTTGATCGCGGTGTCGAGCATCTCCTGGGCATCCTCGTAGAGCCTGCGGGCCGCCTCCCCCGAAGCCGGGTTGTTAAGGATGTCGGGGAAGCGACCCTTCATCTCCCAGGCGTTGAAGAACGGCTGCCAGTCGATGTACTCGCGCAGTTCCGACAGGTCGTAGTCCAGGAATTCGCGCACGCCGAGCCCTTGGGCAGGCACCGGCGGTGTGTAGCCGTCCCAATCGATCGGCGTGCGATTCGCGCGGGCCTTCTCCAGCGTCAGCATCGGCCGCTCGTTCTTCTGAGCGTGCCGTTCCCGCAAGGACGCGTAATCCTTTTCGGTGGCCTCCAGCAACGCCGGCCGCTGCTTGTCGTCGAGGAGGGCGGCCGCCACCGGCACAGAGCGCGAGGCGTCCTTCACCCAGACCACCGGGCCGGAGCGACGCGGCGCAACCTTCACCGCGGTGTGGGCGCGCGACGTGGTCGCGCCGCCGATCAGCAGCGGAATCTCAAGCCCCTGGCGCTCCATCTCCACGGCGAAGTTCACCATCTCGTCCAGCGACGGCGTGATGAGGCCGGACAGCCCGACGATGTCGGCGTCGTGCTCTTTCACCGCGTCCAGAATCTTCTGCGCGGGCACCATCACTCCGAGGTCGATCACCTCGAAGTTGTTGCACTGCAGCACGACCCCGACGATGTTCTTGCCGATGTCGTGGACGTCGCCCTTGACGGTCGCCATCACGATGGTGCCGTTGGTGTCCTTCTTGGCCGCCTCACCGGGCAGCGGTTCGGCCTTCTCCGCCTCGATGTAGGGCAGCAGGTATGCGACAGCCTTCTTCATCACGCGGGCCGACTTCACGACCTGCGGCAGGAACATCTTGCCCGAGCCGAACAGGTCGCCGACGACGTTCATGCCGTCCATCAGCGGGCCCTCGATCACCTCGATCGGCCGACCACCGGCCGCGGCGATCTCGGCCCGCAGCTCCTCGGTGTCGTCGTCGACGTGGGCGTCGATGCCCTTGACTAAGGCGTGGGTGATCCGCTCGCGGACGGGCAGAGAGCGCCACTCCGCCGCCGCCGGATCCTCGGACTTCTCCGACGAGTTGAACCGTTCCGCGATCTCCAGCAGCCGCTCCGCCGCGTCCGCTCGACGGTTGAGCACGACGTCTTCGATGCGCTCGCGCAGCTCGGGGTCGATCGAGTCGTAGGGCACCAGCGCACCCGCGTTGACGATGCCCATGTCCAGGCCTGCCTTGATGGCGTGGAACAGGAACACCGAGTGGATCGCCTCGCGGACCGGGTTGTTGCCGCGGAACGAAAACGACACATTCGAGATACCGCCGGAGATGTGCACCCCGGGCAGGTTCTCCTTGATCCAGGCGCAGGCCTCGATGAAGTCGATCCCGTAGGTCGCGTGCTCTTCGATGCCGGTCGCGAGCGCAAAGCAGTTCGGGTCGAAGATGATGTCCTCGGCGGGGAAGCTAACCTCCTCGGTCAGGATCCGGTAGGCGCGTCCGCAGATCTCCTTGCGGCGTTCCAGGTTGTCGGCCTGCCCCTGCTCGTCGAACGCCATCACGACGACGGCGGCGCCGTACTTGCGGCACAGCCGCGCCTCGCGGATGAACTTCTCCTCGCCCTCCTTCAGGGAGATCGAGTTGACGATCGGCTTGCCCTGCACGTTCTTCAGGCCGGCTTCGATGACCTCCCATTTGGACGAGTCGATCATCACCGGCACGCGGCTGATGTCCGGCTCGGCCGCGATCAGCTTGGTGAACCGGTCCATCGCGGCGACGCCGTCGATCATGCCCTCGTCCATGTTGATGTCGATGACCTGCGCACCGACCTCGACCTGCTGCAGAGCCACCGACAGCGCGCTGTCGTAATCCTCCGCCTTGATCAGGTTGCGGAACCGGGCGGAGCCGGTGATGTTGGTGCGCTCACCGATGTTCACGAACAGGGAGTCGTCGTCGATGTTGAGCGGCTCCAGGCCCGAGAGGCGGGTGGCCACCGGGATCGTCGGCACCTGGCGCGGCGGCTTGCCCTCGACGACCTTGGCGATTTCGGCGATGTGCGCCGGCGTGGTGCCGCAGCAACCACCGACCAGGTTGACCAGACCGGCGTCGGCGAACTCGGCGACGTAGGAGGCCTGCCGCTGCGCGGACTCGTCGTACTCGCCGAACGCGTTGGGCAGGCCCGCGTTGGGATAGCAGGAGACGAACGTGTCCGCGATCCGCGACAGCTCGGCGATGTAGGGCCTCATCTCCGGTGCACCCAACGCGCAGTTCAGGCCGACCGCGAGCGGTTGCGCGTGCCGGATGGAGTTCCAAAATGCTTCGGTGACCTGACCGGACAGCGTGCGACCCGAGGCATCGGTGATGGTGCCCGAGATGATCACCGGCCAGCGGCGTCCGCGCTCCTCGAACAGGGTCTCGATGGCGAACACCGCCGCCTTGGCGTTCAGCGTGTCGAAGATCGTCTCGACGATCAGCAGGTCGGCGCCGCCGTCGACCAGACCCGTGGCCGCCTCCTGATAGGCGGCAGCCAACTGATCGAAGGTGACGTTGCGGGCGCCGGGATCGTTGACATCGGGGGAGATCGACGCGGTGCGCGTCGTCGGGCCCAACGCGCCGGCGACGTAGCGGGGCTTGTCGGGGGTGCTGAACTCGTCGCAGGCTTTGCGGGCCAGGGCGGCGCCGGCGTAGTTGAGCTCGTAGCTGAGCTCCTCCATGCCGTAGTCGGAGAGCGAGATCGCGTTGGCGTTGAAGGTGTTCGTTTCCAGCAGGTCGGCGCCCGCCTCGAGGTACTCGCGGTGGATGCCCTCGATGATCTGGGGCTGCGTCAGCGTGAGCAGGTCGTTGTTGCCGACGACGTCGCTCGGCCAGTCCTTGAACCGCTCACCGCGGTAGCCGGCCTCGTCGGGCCGGTCGCGCTGGATCGCCGTGCCCATCGCACCGTCGATCACCAGGATCCGGCGGCGCAGCGCTGCTGTCAGCTCGTCGGTGCAGTCGGGGCGGATGTTCGGCTCGAACGCACCGGCTCGCCGGCCATCGGCAACCGTCGGCTCGACCGTGCTCGCATCGACAGGGCTCACGTGCACTCCTTCCATGACGGAAGGCGTCCTTGACTTCGCCGAGCGTGGCGGATGCCCGGGTAGCCCCGGATCCGTTGCAACGCCTCTCGACCCGGAAAGTCTACGTCGTCACCCGATCGACGTCTGGACGCCCGACGGGACGACCCGACCGCCGCCGACCCGCTCGGCGATCACGGTGTCCCCGCGCGACAGGCCGCGACTTTCGTCGACGATGCCGTCGCCATCAAGGTTAACCACCGCGCGGCCGGAAGTATTCGCCGGCGGCGTCGGCGCCGTCAGCTGCGACAGCGCCTCGGGGATCGCGGTGCGGCGGTCGGGCAATACCGCGCAACGGCTCCCCGCCAGGCGGATGGCCGTAGGCTGAGAAGGTGACCCCGTCGACCTTTGGCGGCCGTCAAGGCCCCGAATTACCAGAATTGCACGACACCGTTCTGGTGGCGGCGTTCGAGGGTTGGAACGACGCCGGGGACGCCGCCAGCGACGCGCTGGAGCACCTCGACGCCATCTGGGAAGCGCAGCCGCTGCTCGAGCTCGACGACGAGTCGTACTTCGACTACCAGGTCAATCGGCCGGTGATTCGGCAGGTCGACGGCGTGACGCGCGAGCTGGTGTGGCCGTCGATGCAGATCTCGCACTGCCGGCCGCCGGGCTCCGACCGCGACATCGTGCTGATGCACGGCGTCGAGCCGAACATGCGGTGGCGGACGTTTTGCGCCGAGCTGCTCGCCATCGCCGACAAGTTGAACGTGTCGACGGTGGTGATCCTCGGCGCGCTACTCGCCGACACCCCGCACACGCGGCCGGTCCCGGTGTCCGGCGCGGCCTACTCCCCCGATTCGGCGCGCCACTTCAACCTCGAGGAGAGCCGCTACGAGGGGCCGACCGGCATCGCCGGGGTGTTCCAGGACGCGTGCGTCGCGGCCGGCATTCCCGCGGTCACGTTCTGGGCGGCGGTCCCGCACTACGTGTCGCAGCCGCCGAACCCGAAGGCGACGGTGGCGCTGCTGCGCCGGGTGGAAGACGTCCTCGACATCGAGGTGCCGTTGGCGGATCTGCCGACCCAGGCCGAGGAGTGGGAGCAGGCGGTCACCGAGATGACCGCCGAGGACGACGAGATCGCCGAGTACGTGGCAGCGCTGGAGGAGCGCGGCGACGCCGAGGTCGACCTCACCGACGCGCTGGGCAAGATCGACGGCGACGCCCTGGCCGCGGAATTCGAGCGATATCTGCGCCGGCGCGGGCCGGGCTTCCGGGGCTGATCTCAGAGCGACACGCCCAGCAGCGCGTCCACGGCGGCGCGCACCTGCTCGGGCGCGTCGGCGTCGTGTCCGCCGTACTCGAGTGCGTCGGTGGTCCACCCGTCCACCGCGGCCAGCGCTCGCGGCGTATCGAGGTCGTCGGCCAAATAGCGGCGGAGCCGACCGATGAGATCGGTGGTGTCGGGCCCGGCGGGCAGCGTCACGGCTTGCCGCCACCGAGCGAGCCGCGCCTGCGCGTCCGCGAGCACCGCGTCGCTCCAGGACCGGTCGGCGCGGTAGTGCCCGGCCAGCAGGCCGAGCCGGACCGCGGCAGGGTCCACCCCGTCGGCGACGAGCCGGGACACCAGGACGAGGTTGCCGCGGCTCTTGCTCATCTTGTGGCCGTCCCAGCCGATCATCCCGGCGTGGACGTAGAGCCGCGCGAAACGCCGCTCGCCGGTGACACATTCGGCGTGAGCGGCGGAGAACTCGTGGTGCGGGAAGATCAGGTCGCTGCCGCCGCCCTGGATGTCCAGGCCGGTGCCGATGCGGCTCAGCGCGATGGCCGCGCACTCGATGTGCCAGCCGGGGCGGCCCGGGCCGAAGGGCGACGGCCAGCTGGGCTCGCCCTCGCGGGCCGCCCGCCACACCAGCGCGTCGAGCTCGTCCTGCTTGCCGGGCCGATGGGGATCGCCGCCCCGCTCGGCGAAGAGCTGCGCCATGGTGTCGCGGTCACAGCCGGATTCGTAGCCGAACTGCTCGGTCGCGGACGCGCGAAAGTAGACGTCGGGGTACTGCGGGTCGTCGACGACGTAGGCCGCCCCCGCCGCCAGCAGCTTCTCCACCAGCTCGACGATCTCGTCGATGACCTCGGTCGCGGCGATGTAGTCGCGCGGCGGCAGCACCCGCAGCGCCGTCATGTCGGAGCGGAACAGGTCGGTCTCGCGGTCGCCCAGCTCGCGCCAGCCGATGCCGTCGCGCGCGGCGCGCTCGAACAGCGGATCGTCGATGTCGGTGACGTTCTGCACGTAGTGCACGTCGTGGCCGGCGTCCAGCCACAGCCGGTGCACCAGATCGAACGTCAGATAGGTGGCGGCGTGGCCGAGGTGAGTGGCGTCGTACGGCGTGATCCCGCAGACGTACATCGTGGCCGTCGCGCCCGGTGAGACGGGCCGCACCTGCCGGTCGGCACTGTCGTAGAGGCGCAGCGCCGGACCACGACCCGGCAGCGTCGGCACGGACGCGGACGGCCAGGAATGCATGAGGACGACTTTAGGCGTCGGCCGTCAGGACACCGCCCGGCGGATGGCGTCGAGCAGCGGGCCCGCAACCTCCGGAAGGCACATCAGCAGGTCCGGTAGATAGGGGTCCAACCGGTTGTACCGCATCGGGGAGCCGTCCAGCCGCGACGCGTGCAAGCCGGCCGCCAGCACCACCCCGGCCGGCGCCGCCGAATCCCACTCCCATTGCCCGCCGGCGTGCACGTAGGCGTCCGCGTCACCCCGCACCACGGCCATCGCCTTCGCACCCGCGGAGCCGAGAGGCACCGGCTCGATGGGCAGGCTGCGGCTCATCCAGTACAGGATCGACGGCGCCCGGGTGGCGCTGACGGCGATGCGGATCGGGCGGTCGATCCCCGGTCGGCCGGCGACGGGCGCCGCGGCGACGGTGTCGCTGCGGTACACCTCGCCCTGGGCGGGCAGCGAGACGGCGGCGTCGGTGATCTCGGCGCCGCGCTGCCACAGTGCGATGTGCACCGCCCAGTCGGCGCGGCCCCGCGACGAGAACTCTCGGGTGCCGTCGAGCGGGTCGATGATCCACACCCGGTCGCGGCGCAGCCGCACCAGATCGTCGTGCGCCTCCTCGCTGAGCACGGCGTCATCGGGGCGCACCTCGCGCAGCCGCTGCAGGATCAGCGCGTTCGCCCGCCGGTCGCCGGCGGCCCCGAGCTCCCACGGGTAGTCGAACCCCACCTCGTCGCGCACGTCGAGGAGCAACTGCCCGGCCTCCTCGGCGAGCTGCGCGGCCAGTGCGGCGTCGGTCAGGGGCATGGCGATCAGTATTGCCGAATACTGGCGGGGCGAGCGAAGCGACGGCGGACGGTGGATCAGCTGACGACGGCTGGCCCTACCGCGTGACGCAGTACCGCTACGACGCGTCGGAACTTCTCTAGAACGCCGGCCACGGAATCGGTCGGCGGCGGTCGGGGCTCGGCATCACCGGGTTGCGCAGCAGGCCGCGGGCCCGGGCGCGGAGCGCGTCGACCTCGTAATCGGTGATCAGCGAGGCCAATTCGTCCGCGAGCGGACCGCCGAGCGCCGACAACAGCCCGTCCACCGCGGCCAGCGCGTCGTCGTCGACGGGTTTTCCGGCCCAGCCCCACAGCACCGTGCGGAGCTTGTCCTGCACGTGCAGGGTGACGCCGTGGTCGACGCCGTAGACCTGCCCGTCGACGCTCGTCAGCACGTGACCGCCCTTGCGGTCGGCGTTGTTGACGACCACATCGAAGACCGCCATCCGCCGCAACCGCTCGTCGTCGGCGTGCACCAGCAGCACCTCGTCGCCGGCATAGTCGTAGGCGCGCAGCACCGACAGATATCCGGGCGGCACCTTATCGGGCGGGAAAAGGTCCACCAGGTCCGGTGACGACGTCTCCGGGGGCTCGGGAATCCAGCGCTGAACCATGCCCTCACCGGCTGGCCCATCGCGGATGATGGTGTGCGGCACGATGTTCCAGCCCAGCGCCTCGCACACCAGGTACGACGCCCGTTCGCGACCGGCGAGGGTGCCGTCGGGGAAGTCCCAGAGCGGCTGCTCACCGGCGACGGGCTTGTACACGCACTGCGTGACGTGGCCCTGCCAACCGGCCTCGCACAAGTAGGTGGCGTTGCTGGCGGACCGGAGCCGCCCGACGACCGTCAGATCGCCCCGGCAAAGCGTGAGGATGTCGTCAGGACTCGGCGTCATCCGCCGGCCCGAGCCCGCCGCGGCGGTATCCGTTGGTGCGCACGCAGATGTGGCCGGCCGGATCGAGCGGCTCCTCACACAGCGGGCAGGGCGGGCGACCGGCAGAGATCACCCGGTTGGAGCGATTCGCGAACTGGCGGGCGGACTCCGGCGTCAGGAACACCCGCACGGCGTCGGGACCCTCCTCGGCGTCGTCCAGCACCACCGACGCGTCGAATTCGGTGTCGGTGACCGCCAGCAGCTCGACCACCACGGTCTGCGCCTCGGAATCCCAGCCGAGCCCCATGGTGCCCACCCGGAACTCCGCGTCGACCGGCGTGATCAGCGGGCTGAGATCCTCGACGTCGGCGGTCGCGGGCGGGATCGGCGTTCCGAACCGGCGGTGCACTTCGGCGAGCAGCGCGTCGATGCGCTCGGCGAGCACGGCGACCTGCTGTTTCTCCAGCACCACCGACACCACGCGGCCGTCGTGCACCGCCTGCAAGTAAAAGGTGCGGTTGCCGGGTTGCCCGACGGTCCCGGCCACGAAGCGGTCGGGTGAACGGAAGACGTGAATAGCGCGGGCCATGTCGATCACCAAAATACCGGCACTTCCGGTCCCGCCGTGAATCCGCGCGGTCCGGTCAGCCCGTCGAGCCGCCCACGGTGGCGTCGCCCGCGGCCGGGGCGTCCTCGGCCGGCGGCTTGACCACGACGTCGCCGGTCAGCCGGGGACCGGTGTGATTGACGTGCAATACGAACGGCCGCATCGGCGTGTACCGGACGACGCTCATCGAGGCGGGGTCGGCGGTGATGCGCTGGAAGCTGTCGAGGTGGGTGCCCAGCGCGTCGGCCAGCACCGCCTTGATGACGTCGCCGTGGGTGCAGGCGAGCCAGAGGACGTCGGCGCCGTGCTGCTCGGCCAGCCGGCGGTCGTGGTCCCGCACCGCCGCCACCGCACGCGCCTGCACCTGCGCCAATCCCTCGCCGCCCGGGAACACCGCTGCACTGGGCTGCGCCTGCACCACCTTCCACAGCGGCTCCTTCACCAGCTCGGCGATGCGCCGGCCGGTCCAATCGCCGTAGTCCACCTCGGCGAGCCGGTCGTCCACGACGGGGTCGATACCCAGCGCCGCGGCCAGCGGTTCGAGGGTGCGTGCGCAGCGCAGCAGCGGTGAGCAGACCAGCGCCTTGACGGGCAGGTCACCGACGCGTTCGACGAGCCCGGCCGCCTGCTCGCGGCCGCGGTCGTCGAGGTCGACGCCCTCGGTCCGGCCGGCCAGCGTGTGCGCCGCATTCGACGTCGAGCGGCCGTGGCGCAGCAGTATGACGGTCATCCCGGCGTCCCGCCGGTCACGCCGCCGCCAGGACGCCGGTGCCGAGCAGCACCATGACGACCACGCCCAGGACGATCCGGTAGGCGACGAACCAGTACATGCTGTGCGACACCAGGAACTTGAGG
This sequence comes from Mycobacterium sp. MYCO198283, assembly GCF_021213805.1. Classification (GTDB taxonomy): domain Bacteria; phylum Actinomycetota; class Actinomycetes; order Mycobacteriales; family Mycobacteriaceae; genus Mycobacterium. The sequence continues at coordinate 373,626 of NZ_JAJQJI010000004.1, read as the reverse complement.
AACCAGGCCACTGCGGCGTAGCCGACGACGAACGCGATCAGCGTCGCGACCAGCAACTGCGGTCCGGTGGCGCTCATGCCCTCACTGACGGGGTTGAACGCGTCCGGCAGGGAGAACAGGCCGGAGGCGAAGACCGCCGGGATGGCCAGCAGGAACCCGAATCGGGCGGCGAGCTCGCGGTTGAGCCCGAGGAACAGGCCGGCGCTGATGGTGGCCCCCGAGCGGGATACGCCCGGCACCAGCGCAAGGCACTGCGCCAGCCCGACGACGACGGCGTCGCGCCAGGTCAGTCGTTCGACGTCGCGGAGCTGCCGGCCGACCCATTCGGCGACCGCGATGACGACGGAGAACACGATGAGGGCGACGGCGACGATCCAGAGGTTCCGGACGCTGCTGCGGATCGCGTCCTTGAACAACACACCGAGCACGCAGATCGGGATGGTGCCGATGATCACGTACCAGCCGAGCCGGTAGTGGGCGTCGCGGCGCTGCGGATTGCGCAGGCCGGCGAACCAGGCGGTGACGATGCGGACGATGTCGCGGGCGAAGTAGACCAGCACGGCCACCTCGGTGCCCAGCTGCGTGACGGCGGTGAACGAGGCGCCGGCATCACCGCCGAAGAACAGCCGCGACGCGATCGCCAGGTGGCCTGACGAGGAGACGGGCAGGAATTCGGTGAGTCCCTGCAGGACGGCGAGCACTGCGACCTGCGGCCATGACATGGCGGTCACCGAATCCACGCCGACGACCGTACCGGGTGGGGTTGGGCCGTCAGCCGAAGGGTTTGGTCGCGGGCCGCTCGACGGGCCGGGCCGCGGCCAGCGCGTCACGCACCGCGGCGACCACGCTGCGCTGATCGGTGAGGTCGATGTCGGTGAGCTTGCGCGAGGCGACCGCGACGACGTCGTCTCGCTGCGGCACCGGACCGGCCAGCCGCGGCCGGTACACCTCGACGACGAGGGTCTGCTTCTCCATGTGGAAGGCGAAGCTGCGGCCGCCGCTCAGGCGCCCGAACCCGCTGGCGTGGATGCCGGTGGAAATGTCTTCGAGCACGAACTCCGCATCGGCCGACGGCCCGTCGCCGACCACGTTCATGCCGGAACCGTACCGCCCCGGGAACCGCACATCGCGCGGGGCGCCGGAGGCCCTCCCCTACACTGACGATCCGATCGCCGCGCCCCTTGCACGCCTGAGAGCTACCCCTTGCCTTCGTCGCCAAACCCGGCCATTTCGGTGGTGTTGTCGCTGCTCGCTGTGCTGACCGCCTGCGGACCGACCGGCGAGGAGCCACCGCCGGCCACGATCACGCCGGCCACCGCGGTCGCGTCCCCACCGGCGCCCGGCCGGCCCGCCGGCGAGATCCGGCCGGTGGACGGCGCCGTGACCGCACTGATCTTCGACCCCGCCACCGGTTCGGCGGTCGCGCTGTCCGCGGCCCCGGCACCCGCGCTGACGGTGCTACCGGCCGCCGGCGGACCGGCTCGCCGCATCCCCGTGCCGCCGTCGGCGAACACCCTGACCGGCGACGGCCGCGGCGTCGCCTACCTGCCCGCCCGCGGCGGCTACCACCGCGTCGACCTCCGCTCGGCCGCCGTCACGACGGTCGCCGTCGAGGGGCAGCGCGACACCGACTTCACCGCCGTCGCCCACCGCGCCGACGGCAGGCTGGTGCTCGGCAGCGCAGACGGCGCCGTCTTCACGATGTCCTCCGAGACGCAGGTCGCCGAACGGCTGCCGATCTTCGCCCGCGTCGACGCGTTGGCGACCGTCGGCAACACCACCGTCGTCCTCGACCGCGCGCAGACGTCGGTCACCACCATCGACGCCGAGGGCCGCGGCGCCGAGCAGGCCCTGCGGGCCGGTGAGGGCGCCACCACGCTGGTCGCCGACCCGGCCGGCCGGGTGCTGGTCGCGGACACGCGCGGTGAGGAGCTGCTGGTGTTCGGCACCGACCCGCTGGTCATGCGGCAGCGCTACCCGGTGAGCGGCGGACCCTACGGGCTCGCCGGCTCCGCCGGGCTGGCGTGGGTATCGCGGACCGCGGTCAACGACGTCGTTGGTTACGATCTGTCGACCGGAATACCTGTCGAAAGGGCGCGTTATCCAGCCGTGCAGCAACCGAACTCCATGGCGTTCGACGACGCCACCGGCACCCTCTACGTGGCGTCGGCGACCGGCGCCGGCGTGCAGGTGATCGCGAACGCCACCGGCGGCGGCCGATGACGGCGGCGCGCGGCCGGATGCCGGCCGCCTGGGAAGCCGACCTCAGCGACGATTACGAGTGGATCCCGCTGCGGCTGCCGCCCGACGTGACCCGGCTGACCGCTTCGACGCGGCTGGCGATCGAGGCGGAGTACCGCGGCTGGGAGCTCACCCGGGTGCGGCTCTACACCGACGGCAGCCGACGGGTGCTGCTGCGCCGCCGCAAGCTCGCGCGCAACGCCGACCAGCCGGAGCTCTAGCCGTGGCGTATGGCGCGCTGCGGCGGCTGCTGTTTGCGCTGCCCGCCGAGCAGGTGCACCACTGGGTGTTCACGCTGTTGCGCATCGTCACCGCCACACCGCCGGTGCGCGCGCTGCTGCGCCGGCTGCTGGCGCCGCGCGACCCGCTGCTGCGCACGACGCTGTTCGGCGTCGATTTCCCCGGTCCGGTGGGTCTGGCGGCCGGCTTCGACAAGGACGGCCTCGGCCTACGCACCTGGGGCGCACTGGGTTTCGGGTTCGCCGAGGTCGGAACCGTCACCGCGCAGGCGCAGCCCGGCAACCCGCCGCCGCGGCTGTTCCGGCTGCCCGACGACCGGGGCCTGCTCAACCGGATGGGCTTCAACAACCACGGCGCCGGCGAGTTGGCGCTGCGGCTCGCGCGGCACGTGCCCGACGTGCCGATCGCGGTGAACATCGGCAAGACCAAGACCACCCCGCCCGCGGACGCCGCCGACGACTATCGGATCAGCGCGCGGCTGCTGGGGCCGCTCGCGGCGTTCGTCGTCGTCAACGTCAGCTCACCGAACACCCCGGGCCTGCGCGACCTGCAGGCCACCGAATCGCTCCGGCCGATCCTCGCGGCGGTGCTCGCCGAAACCGACGCACCGGTGCTGGTGAAGATCGCGCCGGACCTCTCCGACGCCGACGTCGACGCCGTGGCCGACCTCGCGGTCGAGCTGGGGCTCGCGGGCATCGTCGCCACCAACACCACGGTGTCGCGCGACGGGCTGCGCACCCCCGGTGTCATGGAGCTCGGCGCGGGCGGGGTGTCGGGTCCCCCGGTCGCGCGACGGTCGCTCGAGGTGCTGCGGCGGCTCCACGACCGGGCCGGCGATCGGCTGGTGCTCGTCAGCGTCGGCGGCATCGAGACCGCCGAGGACGCCTGGGAGCGGATCACCGCCGGCGCCTCGCTGGTGCAGGGCTACACCGGTTTCGTCTACCAGGGCGGGTTGTACGCCAAGCACATCAACGACGGGATCGCCGAGCGGCTGCGGGCCGGCGGGTTCAGCTCGCTCGCCGAGGCAGTCGGTTCGGCCGCGCGCCGCTGAGCGCCCGGTCATCCCTCGCGAGCGTGCGCGGCGGTACGGCAATGGCGGCGTGCCGGCGTACAGACACGCACGCTCGCGGAAACGGGTCAGCCCGCCGGCTGTTCGTAGGTGCCGTGGATGAGCGCGCGGGCGATCGCGTGCTGGAAGAGGTTGAACCCCAGGAACGCCGGGCTGGCGTCCTCGTCGATGTCGAGCTTCTCGACGTCGACAGCGTGGACGGCGACGATGTAGCGGTGCGGGCCGTGTCCCGGCGGCGGGGCGGCGCCGACGAAACGACGCGCCCCCGCATCGTTGCGCAGCGTGATCGCGTCGCCGGGCAGCGAGCTGCCGTCGCCGACGCCGGCCGGCAGGTCCGTCACCGTCGCCGGCAGGTTCGCGACCGCCCAGTGCCAGAAGCCCGACCCCGTGGGTGCGTCGGGGTCGTAGACGGTGACCGCGAAGCTGCGGGTCTCCTCCGGGAAGCCCGACCACGACAACTGCGGCGAGACGTCCTCGCCGCCGGCCCCCATCATGCCGCTGACCTGCGCATTGGCTAGCGGCTGTCCGTCGGTCACCGACTCCGAGGTGAGCGTGAAGCTCGGCAGCTGCGGCAGGAACTCGTACGGGTCGTAGGGGAAGGCCATCGGGGCGCTCCTTTTCGTCGTCTGGTCAGCTGTGCAACAGGAAGTGCTCGAACACCCGCGCCCCGAACTCCAGCCCGTCGACGGGCACCCGCTCGTCGATGCCGTGGAACAGCGACGCGAAATCCAGCTCGGGCGGCAGGCGCATGGGCACGAACCCGAAGCATCGGATACCCAGTCGGGCGAACGATTTCGCATCCGTGCCGCCGGACAGCATGTAGGGCACCGTGCGGGCGTCGGGATCGACCGCCAGGATCGCGTCGTTCATCGCGTCGACCAGGTCGCCGTCGAAAGACGTTTCATACGACGGCAGTTCGCTGATCCACTGCCGGCTGACGTTCGGGCCGATCAGCCGGTCGACCTCGGCTTCGAACGCGGCTTGACGGCCGGGCAGCACGCGGCAGTCGACCACCGCCTCGGCGGTCGACGGGATGACATTCGCCTTGTAACCGGCGCTGAGCATCGTCGGGTTCGCGGTGTCGCGCAGCGTGGCGCCGATGATCCGGGCGATGGGGCCGAGCTTGGCGATCGCGCCGTCGATGTCGGGTGAATCGACGTCGAAGGTGTAGCCGGTTTCCTCGGTCACCGCGGCCAGGAACTCCGCCACCGCCTCGGTCATGACGATCGGGAACTCGTGGCTGCCCAGCCGGGCGACCGCGGCGGCGATGGTGGTGACGGCGTTGTCGTCGTGGGTGAACGAGCCGTGGCCCGGCCGTCCCCGGGCGGTGAGCCGCATCCACAGCAGCCCCTTCTCGGCGGTCTCGATCAGGTACAGCCGCCGCTCGCCGCCGTCTCTGGTGGGCACCGTCAGCGAGAAACCGCCGACCTCGCCGACGGCCTCGGTGACGCCGGCGAACAGGTCGGGCCGGTTGTCGACGAGCCACTGCGCACCGAACCGGCCGCCGGCCTCCTCGTCGGACAGGAACGCGAACACCAGGTCGCGCGGCGGAACGATGTTGTGGCGCTTGAAGTGCCGGGCGACGGCGATCATCATCCCGACCATGTCCTTCATGTCGACCGCACCGCGGCCCCACACGTAGCCGTCGGACACCGCGCCGGAGAACGGGTGCACGCTCCACTCCGCGGGCTCGGCGGGGACGACGTCGAGGTGGCCGTGGATGAGCAGCGCGCCGCGGGACGGGTCGGCGCCGGGCAGCCGGGTGAAGACGTTCCCGCGGCCCGGCGCGCCGGCCTCGACGTACTCACACGTGTAGCCCACCTCTTCGAGCTGCTGAGCGACCCAGCGCGCGCACGCCTCCTCACCCTTGGTGGTGGCCGGCACGCCGGTGTTGGAGGTGTCGAAGCGGATCAGGGCGCTGACCAGTTCGACCACTTCGTCGGCGGGGCTGTGCACGACTGCTTTCCTACCACCTGAGCCGCGTTTGGGTTCGGCGCCGCTCGTCCGTTAGCCTTAGTCGCCTCGTACTGGTCCGAGTGGCGGAATGGCAGACGCGCTAGCTTGAGGTGCTAGTGCCCTATTAACGGGCGTGGGGGTTCAAGTCCCCCCTCGGACACATCCGGCGACACGACTCAAGTCGGCCGTCGCCTTGACTTGTCGCAGATGCGGATCGTCATCGAGGCGGAACCCCAGGCTCTCTTACACCTCGGCGCCCTCCGCCCCGGTAGCCGCACCAAGCACTGCTGGCAGCCCGCCCAATTCCTCAACCAAGTCGCTGATTTGTGCGGCAGACATGGCGCGAGGTCGCTCCGCGAAGCGCTCTGACTTTCCCGGAGGTTCGGGTTATTGGATTCCGACCATGAAGTACCCCAGGTTTGTTCCTAGTTGGTTGTGAGGGCCGGGGTTGGCTGGCTCACGGGGTGTGAGGTGCCGGTGAGGGCGGCCTCGTGTTCGGCCGGTGGAACGTACCCGACAGCTTGGTGCAGGCGTTCTGCGTTGTACCAGGCGACCCAGGCGGCGGTGGCCAGCTCGACGTCGTCGACGCTGCGCCAGGGTTTGCCGCGGTTGATCAACTCGGTCTTGTAGGCGGCGTTGACCGCCTCGGCGAGGGCGTTGTCATAGCTATCGCCGCGTGACCCCTCACCGAGGGCGCGATCCCGAGTTCGGCCAGCCGGTCGGTATAGGCGAGCGATAGGTATTGGGCTCCGCGGTCGGAATAATGGACCAACCCCACAGATTCGAATCGATTTGCCATACAGCATGATTGGCTTCCTGTAGTGGAAGGTCCTCGATGCGCATCGTCGCCGCGACGGCCCACCCGACGATGGCCTTGGTGCACGCGTCGGTGACGAACGCGCTGTAGCAGAACCCCTGCCAGGCCCGCACAAGAGTTGATATCGGGGCAACCCAGAGCCGGTGCGGCGCCGGCGCGCTGAACGGCCGGTCGACCAGATCCGCAGGCCGGCAGTCAGCTGGGTCGCTGATGGTGGTGAACACCGGCTTGCCCCGCTGAACCACGCGCAGGCAGGCCGTGCGCATCAGCCGGGGGATCTGCTTGCGACCGATCGACCAGCCCCGCCGTCTCATGGCGTGATGCATCATCTTGACGCCACAGACCGAGAACTTCTCCTCGTGGACGATCCTGAGGTCGGCGATGAGCAGTTCATCGCCGATCGCGCGGTCTGATGGCGGGCGGGCCTTCGCGGCCCGGTCACCACGGAAGGTGAGGAAACCGGTGAATGCTGCCCGCAGCACACCGCAGATGAGCTCGACCCCGAACTGATCGCGATGTGCGTCGATGAACGCGATCATTTCGTCGCGGGGCGGTCGAGCTCCGCTGCACAAAACGCAGACGCAGACTGCAGAATCTCGTTGGCCCTGCGCAACTCGGCGACCTCACGCTTGAGCTTGCGGATCTCGGCGTGCTCGGAGCTGGTGACACCGGGACGCTCACCGGCATCAACCTGCGCTTTGCGCCGCCACCGGCGCACCGACTCCTCAGAGATCCCGAGTCTGCTGGCTACAGACTTGATCGCCTCGAACTCAGACACTACCGAGGCTTCCACCGTGGTGATCAGCAACCGCAGCGCACGATCACGAAACTCCTTCGAATACTGACGGGGCAAGCTCCCGATCCTCCTACACGGATCGGAACAAGACCTGGGGTACATCACCTCGACCGCACACCACCGGTGCAGTTCGAGGCCCGCTACTACACTCAACAAGCGGCCGCCATGACAGAGGCACACCAGTAACCGAGTGTGCATGAGACCCAATGCGTTCTAAAGAGATTCGTGCGCGCCCCTGCCTCCGTCGGCGATATCGTCGGTGAAGCGGTGCCGTGCCGATGTCAGGAGGGGCGATGTCAGACGCAGTGCGGGTTGCCCCAGCCGACCTCCACCGATCGGCAGCCAAGGTCGACGACCATGCCGAGGAATACCAGGCTCGCCACGGCTCGGCCCACGTCCGGATCGCGCAATCGCAGCCCGGCGCCCCGGCCGGGCATGGAAGAGCTTCTTCCCCGGCGACGACTACTTCCTGAACCTGGCGAACCGGCAGCTCGCCGCCGCGGGTGATACGCCAATAGTCTGGCCGTTCGCCCAGCGGAACGCGGCGGAGAAAGTGGCCAAGCTGCTGCGGGCCAACGGCCTCGATACTTAAGTCATCTACAAACCCATGGGGTGAATCACTACTTATGGCGACGGCACAAATCAGCGCGTATTGGGGTCCCCGGGCGCAGTCGGTGAAGGCAGCCGTGCAGCAGCTGCAGCAGCTAATGGCGGCGCTGGCCGATAGCAGTCCGCTCCTCTCTGGGTAGCGCGATCAGGCGTTCTCGAAGAAGAACGCTCTTGAGTCATCCGTCGTCACCGCGAGTCCCGATGATCTGCGCAGCCGCCTGCTGGCCGGTCTTCGCGCCGCGGGCACTCTTGCGGACGATGCGATCCAGGATGGTGGGACATCGCTGTCATGGTGGAACGCCGCAGAAGAACCAGTCGCCGCGGTGCTGGCGGTTCGTCTTGGTATTACGAACCCACGGTTGGGCTTCAACGCAGTGACACTGCAACTGCCTGCTTCTGAGGGCGAACCGTCGCTTTACTCGCCGGACACCGCTCGCTCCCTGATGATGACGGCAATCGAAATCTTTACACCCGACCACGCGAATTGGATGACGCCGGACATCGAGCAGCTGCAAAAGTCCCCGAACCAGACACTTCCGGACGGCAGCGTCAAGATCGGCGTGATCACCGGGCGTGCGGCCGGCTGGGCGACGTATCTGAAAGACGGCGTGGACGCAGGCTTCGACCAGACGAAGCTACCGAATACTGCGGCCCTTACCCCTGTCGCCAACGGGACGCTGGTAACGCTGGGGGATGACTCCGTGAGTCCGCCACCGCGTGACATCTTGTCTGTCCGGACCGCGATGGGGTACGGCGATGCAGCTCCGGAGTCGGCAGGGGACCAGGCATCGCTACCACCGGTAACTGAACGTCCTCGCAGCGCTGGACTATCCGGGTCCGAGAAAGCGGACGTTCGACCCGTTCAACCGGCCCGCGACGCGGATGAGAGACAGTCTCAGGTTGGTCAGTCTGCACCAGCTGACCAGCCGCACAAGGGAAGCGACTGATCGTTACGGACACGTATCAGGGCGCGCAGAAGTGGTGCGCCGCGCGCAGACGGAGTAGACGCCAGACGCTCGCGGTGATCAAGCTACGCGACATGTCGAAACAATCGACCGAGCACTCGCACTCCTTGCGACGGTCACAGCGGTGGTGCGGCCTCGGTGGAGTGCCATCCACCCCGTTACTCGACGCGCTCCTTGACGAACGCTCCGGTCTGCTGCATGAGTAGGTGACATCTGAGTTGGCTTGCTCAGCGTGGGCAAGCTGGAAGACCTCAACTCGTGTCGCAGGTGGCCAAGTCCCCCCTCGGACACACTTTCCTTCGCGATTCACCTTCACTCCTCGGCCTTCACCGCCAGCACCGGCGTGCGGCATTCGAGCAGCAATTGCTGCGCGACGGAGCCCAGCAGCAGCTTGCCGACGGGGTTGCGGTGCCGCAACCCGATCACCAGCAGCTCGGCGTCGTCGCGGTCGGTCGCCGCCAGGAGCTCCCGTACCGGGTCGACGCCGACGGGCTGGCGGAACTCGTAGCGCACCCCACACGTCGCGAGCCGGCGCTCGACGTCCTGGGCTTCCGCCTCGGGCGCGAACCGGGCGTCGGCGTAGGAATCACCGCGGGTCGCGTTGATGACGAGTAGCTCGCTGTCGCGACGCTGCGCCTCGGCGATCCCGTGGTCGAGCGCCGCCCGGCCGTAGCGGTCCGCGGTGTACCCGACGACAATCACTGGTGCTCCGCCTTTTCTCGCTGGTCCGCGTCGTCCTCGACGATCAACAGGGACTCCTCGTCGCGATGCAGCAGCTTCAGCACCAGCGGCACCAGCAGCAGCACGGCCATCAAGATGTAGGTGACGATGGCGACGGGCTCGGTGAACAGGCTGCTCCACTCGCCGCCACCGAGCTGCAGACTCTGTCGCAGCTGCCGCTCGATGCGCGGCCCCAGGATCACGCCGATGATCAGCGGCAGGATCGGCAGCCCGAAGCGCCGCATCATCAGCCCGAGCAGACCGAACACCAGCAGCAGCGCCAGATCCAGCGGCTGCACGTTGACCGCGAGCGCGCCGAGCACGGCGAAGAACAGGATGCCCGCGTAAAGGTACGGCCGCGGGGTGCGCAACAGCTTCGCCCACACCGGCGCGAGCGGCAGGTTGATGATCAACAGCAACAGGTTGCCGATGAACAGGCTGGCGATCAACGTCCAGATGAGCAGCGGTTCGCTGTCGAACAGCGTCGGGCCCGGCTGGATGCCGTAGGACACGAACGCCGTGAGCATCACCGCGGCGGTCGCGTTGGTCGGCAGCCCGAGCGACAGCATCGGCACCAGGGTGCCCGCCGCGGACGCGTTGTTCGCCGCCTCGGGGCCGGCGACGCCCTCGATGGCGCCCTTGCCGAACTCCTCGGGGTGCTTCGTGAGCCGCTTCTCGGTGATGTAGGACAAGAACGTCGGCAGCTCGGCCCCGCCGGCGGGCAGCGCGCCGAACGGGAAGCCGTAGGCGGTGCCCCGCAGCCACGGCTTCCACGACCGGCGAAAGTCGTTGCGGCCCATCCACGGTCGGCCGACCGGGATGATCTCGGCGGGGCGGCGGCGCAGGTGCGCCGCAACCCACAGCGCCTCACCGACCGCGAAGATCGCCACCGCGATCACCACGATGTCGATCCCGTCGGAGAGCTGCGGGATGCCGAAGGTGGCGCGCGGCTGACCGGTGAGGAAGTCGATGCCGACCACGCCGATCGCCAGCCCCAGGAACAGCGAGATCGCGCCGCGCAGCTTCGAGGCACCCAGCACGGCGGTGACGGCGACAAGGGCAAACACCATGATCGCCAGGTACGACGGCGCGCCGAGTGTCACCGCGAACCGCGAGATGGGCGGCGCGAACGCGGCCAGCAGCGCCGTGCCGATGGCGCCGGCGACGAAGGACCCGATCGCCGCGGTGGCCAGCGCCTGCGACGCGCGACCGGCCTTGGCCATCTTGTTGCCCTCGATCGCCGTGATCACCGACGACGACTCACCGGGTGTGTTGAGCAGGATCGACGTGGTCGACCCGCCGTACATGCCGCCGTAGAAGATGCCGGCGAACATGATGAACGCGGCGCTGGGGCTGACGTTGTATGTCACGGGCAGGAGCAGCGCGACGGTCATCGCGGGTCCGATGCCCGGCAGCACGCCCACCGCGGTACCCAGCAGCACGCCGATGACCGCATACAACAGGTTCATCGGGGTGGCCGCCTCGGCGAAGCCCTGCTGCAGCCAGTCGAAGTTGTTCATGTCAGAGAATCCCGTCCAGAACGCCTGCGGGCAGCGGGATTCCGAGCCCGGAGTAGAACGCGTAGAAGCTGACCAGCGCCAGCACGAGGCCGATCGCGACGTTCGCGACGTAGCGCCGGCTGCCGAGAATGGTTGCGGCACCGGCGAACAGCGCCGTGCCCATGATCACCCAGCCGAGCGGTTCGACGAGCAAGATGGTCGCGACGAACACTGCGACGAGCAGGCCGACGGTCCGCCAGTCGCTGGGCGCCTCGGGATCGACGTCCTCGCCCGCGTCGGCCTCCCCCACCGAGCCGCGCGGGATGGCGATCGCCAGGGCGACCGCCAGCAGGATCAGCACGATGCCGATGGCGAGCGGAAACGCCTTCGGGCCGACCGGGTCGACCTTGGCGAAGCCGGCCTCCAACGTCACCGCGTCGTAGACGAGGAACGCGCCCACGATCACGAGCACCGCACAGACGACGTACTGCGCCCGGTCGACGTGCTGGCCTGTCTCAACAGTGTCGCGAGCGTCGGATGTGCTCATACCAGCCCCAATTCGGTCAGGGTCTCCGAAACCCGGTTGTCCTGGTCGACGAGGAACTGCTCGAACGCCGGCCCGGTGATGAAGGCGTCGGTCCAGCCGTTCTTCGCCAACGCGTCGCGCCACTGCGAGGTGGCGTGCATCTTCTCCAGCGCACGCACCATGGCCTGCTTGGCGTCGGCGGAGATGCCCGGCGGCGCCAGCACCCCGCGCCAATTGGCGAAGGTCAGGTCCACGCCGGACTCCTTGAGCGTGGGGGCGTCGACGCCGGGCACCCGCTGCTCGCTGGAGACGGCGAGCACCCGGAGCTGACCGGCATTGATCTGGTCGATGAATTCGCCCGGGCTCGACGTGCCGACGGTGATCTTCTTGCCCAGGAGCGCCGTCAGCAGGTCGCCGCCACCGTCGTAGGTGACGAAGTTGACCGCGCGCGGGTCTATGCCGACGGCCTCGGCGGTCTCCATGGGGAACAGGTGGTCCGGGCCGCCGGGCGACGAACCGCCACCGATGGTCACCGTCGACGGGTCGGCCTTCCAGGCCGCGATGAAGTCCTGCACCGTCCGGAACGGCGAGTCCGCGGGCACGAAGATGGCGCCCGGGTCCTCGATGAGCTTGGCCAGCGCGGTGGCTTCGGAGGTCTTGATGTTCGAGCCGTTGGTGTAGGTGGCGCCGACGACGCCGAGCCCCATTGTCATCATCAGGTCGCCGTTGCCGCGTTCGTTCATCAGCCGCGCCATGGCGACGGTGCCGCCGGCGCCGATGACGTTGAACACCTCGACGCGGCCGGTGATGTCCTGATCTTCCATGATCTTCACCGCCGTGCGCGCGGTGAGGTCGTAGCCGCCGCCGGGGCTGTTGGGCACCATCATCCGCAGCCGGTGCAGCCCCTCGGTCTCGTCGCCGCGCGTCACCCCGCACGCCGACACCAGCAGCACCGCGAGCAGCGCCAGCAGGATGCGTTTCACCGTCGTCTCCCGTTCCCGTTGTGATCTGGGGCAATACTGGAGGCAACATATGGCGTGAGTCACTCTTGAGGTCGCAAAGGACGTTGTGGTCATTGAGTTCACCGCCTAGGCCCGCACTGCGGGCGTTCGGCATCCGCAGCCTGGCCGGGCAGTTCCTGCTGTCGCAGCTCGCGGTGGTGGCCGTCGTGCTGTTTGCGGTCGCGGCGGTGTCGGTCGCCCAGTCGAGCGACGAGTTCCGGGCCAGCCGCGGACAGCGGATGGTGGCCGTCGCCGAGAACGTGGCCTCCACCCCGGTGGTGCGCGATCGCTACGCCGATTCGTTCGCGGCGACGGTGCTGGCGCCGGAGGTCGACCGCGCCGTCGCGCTCTCCGGTGCGCGCCTGGCCGAGCTGCTGGACCCGAGCGGCACCGTGCGGGCGTCGTCGGAGCCGTCGCGCGTCGGCACTTCCGTCGACCTGGGCGCCTCACGGGCCGACGAGGGGCGGGCGTGGTTCGGCGACGGCGACGTCGACGGCGTCCACAGTCTCATCGGGCAGGTGCCGGTGCTGTCGACCCGCGGTGAGGTGCTGGCGATCGCCTCGGTGAGCGAGCCCTACCCGTCGGTGTGGCAGCTGCTGAGCGGCGCCGGTGAAGGGCTGCTGCTGTACCTGGGGCTGGGCGCGGCGCTGGGCGTGCTCGCGGCGTGGGTGCTGTCACGGCGCATCAAGCGGCACACCCGCGGGCTGGAGGTCTCGGAGATCGCGAGCCTCGCCGACCACCGGGAAGCGTTGTTGCACAGCATTCGTGAGGGCGTGCTCGCCGTGAATACCGACGGCGTCATCACGGTGCTCAACGACAGCGCCCGCGAGCTCTTGGGCCTGCCGGATACGACCGTGGGCAGCCGGATCGACGAGGTCGGGCTCGACGACGCCGTCGTCGACTACGTGCTGTCCGGTGACGACGGGCGCAGCCCGGCCGAGACCGTGATCGCCACCGGCACAAGGCTTCTCGCGCTCAACCGCCGCACCGCACGCAGCGGCGGCGCCCACATCGGCACGGTGACCACGATGCGCGACAGCACCGAGCTCGCCGCGATGCGCGCGCAGCTGTCGTCCCACAAGAGCGTCACCGACACCCTGCGGGCGCAGACCCACGAGTTCGCCAACCAGCTGCACACCATCTCGGGTCTGGTGGAGCTCGGTGAATACGACGCGGTGCGCGACCTCGTCGGCACACTGACCCGTCGGCGCGCCGAGATCTCGGCCGAGGTCACGCGGCGCATCTTCGACCCGGCGGTCGCCGCACTGCTCATCGCGAAGACCTCGCTGGCCGCCGAGAACGGGGTGACGCTGCGGGTGTCGACGCGGTCGCGGCTCGCCGCCCTGGAGCCGGCGCTGGCCACCGACGTGATCACCGTGCTGGGGAACCTGATCGACAACGCGGTCGAGGTGTCGGCGGACACGGTGACGGTCACGGTCGACGACTCCGACGGCCTGACCATCGAGGTCGCCGACTCCGGCCCGGGGGTGCCGCCGCCGCTGCGGGAGGCGATCTTCGCCCGCGGGGTGACGTCCAAACCGGACGTCGCGGGCGGCCGCGGCATCGGCCTTGCGCTGGTGCGCCTGGTCACCGCGCAACACGGCGGCGAGGTGTCGGTGAGCGACCGCGCCGGCGGCGGGGCGGTGTTCACGGTGCGGCTGCCGGTCCGCACCGCCGTGCCGACGGGTGGATCATGACGCGCGGCGTGCTGGTGGTGGACGACGACTTCATGGTCGCCGACATCCACCGCCGGTTCGTCGACCGCGTCGACGGCTACCGCGCTGTGGGGGTGGCCCGCACCGGCGCCGACGCGTTGACGCAGACGCGCGAGCTGGCACCCGACCTACTGCTGCTCGACGTCTATCTGCCCGACATGACCGGCCTGGCGGTGCTGCACCAGCTGCGGGCGCAGCGCAATCCCGTCGGCGTCATCATGATCACCGCGGCGCGGGAGCTCGACACCGTCGGCGCCGCACTGGCCGGCGGCGCGGCCGACTACCTGATCAAGCCGTTCGAGTTCCACCAGCTGCGCGCGAAACTCGAGGCGTTCGCGGCCCGCGCCGCCGCCCTGGACGCCGCCGGCGGGGCCGACCAGTCGACGATCGATGCGCTGTTCGGTCGCGGCGCCACACCCCCGGCCGACGTGCTGCCGAAGGGCCTGGGCGCCGAGACGGGCCGGGTGGTGCTGGCCGCGGTGACTGCGGCCGGTGAGGTGTCCGCCGCGGAATGCGCTGAGCGGGTGGGTATCTCGCGGGTCAGCGCCCGGCGCTACCTGGAGCACTACCTGCAGACCGGTGTGCTGGAGTTGCGGCTGCAGTACGGCACCGGCCGCCCCGAACGCCGCTACCGTGCCGTGCACTAGCCGGATCGCGATTCCGTGCGACCGAGCTGGTGGCGCAGCGCAGCCTCGACGTCGGGGTGGCGGAACCGGTGGCCGAGTTCGGTGAGCCGGGCCGGCACCACGCGCTGATCCGCCAGCGCCAGTTCGCGGGCACCGACGTCTCCCAGCAGCAGCTTCGGCCCGAACGCCGGTACCGGCAGGACCGCCGGTCGGCGCAGCGTCGCGCCCAGCGCCGCGGTGTAGTCGGTGTTGCGGACCGGGTTGGGCGCAACGGCGTTCACCGGACCGGCCAGCCGATCGTCGTAGATCGCCCGGTAGTAGACGTCGAGCAGATCGTCGATGCCGATCCAGGACAGCCACTGGGAGCCGTCGCCGAGCCGGCCGCCCAGACCGGCGGCGAACAGCGGCCGCAGCAGCCGCAACGTCCCGCCGCGGGCGGCCTGCACGATCCCGGTGCGCACCGCAACGACCCGCAGCCCCCCGTCGACGGCGGGCGCGGTGGCCGCCTCCCAGTCGGCGACGACGTCGGCGAGAAAGCCCGCACCGCGGGCCGCGGCTTCGGTGAGCGGCTCGTCGCCCCGGTCGGCGCCGTAGAACCCGATCGCCGACGCGCTGACGAAGACGGTCGTGTCGCCGGCGGCCGCCGCGGCGCGCGCCAGCTTCTCCGTCGGGCCGATGCGGCTGTCCCGGATGCGGCGCCGATGCTCGGCGGTGAACCTCCCGGCGATCGACTCCCCCGCCAGGTGCACGACCGCGTCGACCCCGTCGAACAGGCCCGGTGCCGGATCCTGCGGATCCCAGCGGCGCTCGTCGGGCGACGACGCCGCCCTGCGCACCAGCCGGATCACCCGGTGACCGCCGGCAGTCAGCATGGCCGCGAGCGCCGACCCCACCAGTCCCGATGCGCCGGTGATCGCGATGGTCGACGGCCGCAGGCCACGCTCGGCGGCGTCGCGGTGCGCGGCCAGGTCCCCGGCGACCTGCCGGTGGCGGTAGCCGAACATCGGCCGCAGCGCCGCCGCCGGCACCGGGGCGTCGATGCGGTCGGTGAGCCGCGTGGCGTCGGGCCCCTCGGCGGCGAACTTGTGGGTGTGCCGCCACCGGCCGACCAGCCGCGGCGGCCACGACGCGGGGCCGCGGTCGCTGGACAACACGTCGACGAACCGGTGCGGCGGGCGGTACTCGTCGGGTTGATGCTGGGCCACCCACCGCAGACCGCCCGGCAGCCCGAGCTCCGCGGTGCCGTCGGCCAGCGAGCGCGCCTCGGCCCGCACGGTCATCGGCTGCCACGGCGGAACGAGCCGCGGCATGGCGCCGGGGCGGGCATGCCAGTCGAACACCTCGCGCAGCGGGAAGCCGACGACGCCCGTGTACTCGATGCCCATGACCGCTCCTCGTCTTCGCCGCCGGGTCTTCCGCTAAAGCATTCGGAGCCGGAGCGCATCCGGACGGTCCGGTCGCGTTCTACCCTGGACGGACCAGCCCATGTCCGCTCTCCGACGCGCTCTCTCGCGGCGGCCGTTCGAGGACCGCCGCGACGCCGGACGTCTGCTGGCGGCCGAGCTCGCGGCGGTGCCCAGGGACCGGCTGTTGGTGCTCGGCCTGGCGCGCGGCGGTGTGCCGGTGGCCGCCGAGGTCGCGGCGGCGCTGCAGGTTCCGCTCGACGTCTTCGTCGTCCGCAAGCTCGGCACGCCGGGGCGGCCGGAATTGGCCTGCGGGGCCATCGCCGCGGCGAGCGGCGACGAACCGCTGGTGGTGATGAACGACGACGTCGTCGCCCGGTTCCGGCTCGGCGCCGACGAGATCGCCGCCGTCATGGCCGCCGAGACCGCAGAACTGCGCCGCCGCGTGACGCTGTACCGCGGGGACCGCCCGCCGCCGGCACTGGCCGAGGCCGACGTGCTCCTCGTCGACGACGGCGTGGCGACCGGCGCCAGCATGCTCGCCGCGATCCGCGCGGTCCGGCTCGCCGCGCCGCGCCGCATCGTGGTGGGGGTGCCGGTGGCTCCGCCGACGGTGTGCCGGCAGCTCGGCCGGGTCGCCGACGAGGTGGTCAGTGTGTGGACGCCCGAATCGTTCCTCGCCGTCGGCGAGGCGTACGCCGACTTCCGACAGACCGCAGACGACGAGGTTCGGGCGCTGCTGCGCGGTTAGCGCGGGTCGCGGCGGGAGGCCGCGTCGTCACCGGTAGCCGGCGAGCCCGACGTGCGGACCCCCTCGGTGGGCGGGTCGCCGGCCACCGGAAGCACAGCGGTGGCCTCCCCCGGCTCCGCCGCGTCCGTCGGGTACTCGGCGTCGAAGGTCTCATAAGTCGACTCGGCGCCCGTCCCCCGGCCGGCGCCGTCCGCGGTGGCGTCGTCGTCATCCGACGGGGAAGCGTCGGCGCCCTGACGTTCGCGGATGGCGTCGATGATGAGCACCACCACCCCGATGACGCTCGCCGCGATGCAGACCCAGGCGATGATCTCGTTACCCGACACGATGGCGGCGACCAGCGCCGCGAGGCCGATCACGGCCATGGTCAACGCGACGATCAGCATCGTTCACCCCTGCGCCGGAACATCACTCGCCCGCCGAAACCCGCCGGATCAGTTGTTGCCGCGGTTGAACTGGTTGAAGGCGGCGCTGTCGCTGTTGGCGCTCGAATCGACCGGTGCCGCCGATCCGCGCTGACCGAGCTCCTCGAGCTGCGACTCCAGGTAGGTCTTGAGCCGCGTGCGGTATTCGCGCTCGAAGGTGCGGAGCTGCTCCAACCGGCCTTCGAGGACCGTGCGCTGCTGATTGATGGTGCCCATGATCTCGGAGTGCTTGCGTTCGGCGTCGGCCTGCAGGGCGTCGGCCTTCTCCTGCGCCTGGCGCAGCTGCGTCTCGGAGCGCTGCTGGGCGTCGGCGAGCATGGCCTCGGCGCGCTGCCGGGCCTCGGTCACCGTGGCCTCGGCCTCGCGGCGCGCCTCACTGAGGATCTGGTCGGCGTTCGCCCGGGCGTCGGCGATCATCTTGTCGTGCTCGGCCTTGGCGGAGCTGGTCAGCCGGTCGGCGGTGTCCTGCGCCAGCGCCAGCACGCGGGCGGCCCGCATGCTCGCCTCTTCGTCGGGCACTGCGGCCGGCGCGGGCGGCGGCGGCGGCGCCTCGTAGACCGGCTGCGGCTCCGGCTCGGGCTCGACGTAACTGGGGATGGTCTGCGTCGGCTGCGCGGAACCGGCGCCGGACCGTGCGGACGCCAACTCCTGATCGAGCTCGGCCACCCGCTGCCGCAGGTCGGCGTTCTCCTCGATGAGCCGTGTCAGCTCGGCCTCCACCAGATCGAGGAAGGCGTCGACCTCGTCCTCGTTGTAACCGCGTTTGCCGATCGGCGGCTTACTGAAGGCGACGTTGTGAACGTCGGCTGGCGTTAGCGGCATTGTCTGCCCCCTAGTCTGGACGGTCGAGCCGATCACGAAGTGTAGATCGACGGAATAGCCGTACTGTAACTGGCGTCCATCCTGTCACACCAGACCCGGCGGTTGCAGGCAAGACCGCTAAAAGGGGTGAAGCTCCGGTGCCGTCCCGGCGGCGGACGGACCGAAGTGTCGTAGTGTTCGCCGGCTCAGCGCGTCGGCGACCGAGGTGGGACGACCCCCTCGGGGACCGTCAGGATTGCGCCGCGCCGAAGGCGAAGTTCATGCCGATGAACGTCACCAGCAACAACACCATGATCGACAGATCGAACCGGACGTTCCCCAGCGTGAGCTGCGGAATGATGCGGCGGAGCAATTTCACGGGAGGATCGGTCAGCGACATGATCACCTCCAGGATCACGACGGTGATCCCGCGCGGTCGCCAGTCCCGGCTGAACGACCGAATGAACTCGATGACCACCCGCGCGATCAGCAGCAACCAAAACGCGAACAGCGCCAACGCGATGATGTTGAAAAGGGGCGCCAACTAGCCCGTCCTTCGGAAGTGTGACATTGCCGACAAGGCCCGGTCCGCCGTGGTGGCGGACCAATGCCAGCCTACCGACCTGGCGGCGAGTGCACGCGTCGCTCATCGGTTGGCTACTGGTAGGCGTAGAAGCCGGTCTCCGCGAGGCGCCGACGCTGCTCAGGCGTCACCTCGACGTCGGCCGGGGACAGCAGGAACACCTTGGTCGCGACCTTGTCGAAGGATCCGCGCAGCGCGAACGCCAGGCCGGCCGCGAAGTCGACGAGTCGCTTGGCGTCGGCGTTGTCCATCGACACCAGGTCCATGATCACCGGCGTGCCGTCCCGGAACCGCTCACCGATGGTGCGGGCCTCGCTGTAGTCCTTCGGCCGCAGGGTGGTGATCTTCGACAGCGGGCTGCCGGCCTCGAAGATCTCCGCCATGCGCCGCGGGTCCATCGCGAGCGAGCCGCGGCTGCTGGGGCGGACGACGCCGAACCGGGGAGCGGGCCGGTCGAAGTCCCGCGGGCCGCGCAGCCGCGCCTCGAAGCGGGGGTCGTCGCCGTAGCCGCGGTAGCCGGGCGGATAGTCGTCGGGCCGGTCACCGCGGTCGTCGTAGTCGTGACCCTTGTAGTCGCGGCCTTCGAATTCGCGGCCCTCGTAGCCGGCGCGGCCCTCGAAGCGCCGGTCGTCGCGGGCGTCGTGGTCACGTTCGCGGCGCGGGTAGCTGCGGCCGGCGGCGTGGTCGTCGTCGTAGTACTCGTCGTCGTAATCGTCCATCGGCGCCATGCCGAAGTAGGCCTTGACCTTGTGCAGAGTGCTCATCGGTGACCTTTCGGGGTAAAGCTCGGTGATAAAGATGTGACTGGAGTGACTACTGATGGTGACCGTAGCGGGCGTTGTCCCATCAGCGCGGTACCGACACGCACAACGGTGGAGCCGTGTCGCACCGCGCTCTCCAGGTCGGCCGACATGCCCGCGGACAGCCCCGTCGCGCCGGGATGGTCGCCCGCGATTCGCTGCCGGGCGGCCGCCAAGGCCGCGAACGCCTCGTCGGGGTCGGCGCCCACCGGCGGTATGCCCATCACCCCGGCCAGCCGCAGCGCCGGCTGCCCGGCGACCTCGGCGCACAGCGCGTCGACGGCGGCCGGGTCGGCGATGTCGACGCCGCCTCGCGCCGGGTCGCCGTCGAGGCTGAGCTGCACGTAGATCTGCAGCGGCGCGCTGCGCTCCCCGGCGGCGAGCGCCCGGTCGGCCGCCCGCCCGAGTGCGCCGACGAGCCGGGGCGAATCGACCGAGTGCACCGCGAACGCCCAGCGCGCCACCGAGTTCGCCTTGTTGCGCTGGACGCTGCCGATCATGTGCCAGCGCAGCGGCTCGGGAACGCGGCCCGCGAGCTCGGCGATCTTGGCGGCGGCCTCCTGGTCGCGGCTCTCGCCGACGGCGCGACAGCCCAGCCGGGCGAGGATCTCGACGTCGGAGGCCGGGAAGAACTTGGTGACGGGCAGGAGTTCGACGTCGCCGGGGTCCCGGCCGGTCGCGGCGGCGGCGGCCGCGAGCCGGTCGCGCACCGCGCGCAGGGCCGTCGCCAACTGCTCTTCGCGGGCGGTGTTTCCCCCCCGTCGCTCCGCTCGCCCCGGTGCCACGTTCACTCCATCCAGACCACGGAGGCCAGGCGGCCGGTCGGGGCGCCGCGGCGATGGCTGAACAGCGCCGGATCGTCGACCGTGCAGCGCGGGTCGATGTCGACGGCCGTGACGCCAACCCGCCTGAGCTGCACCGCGATACCGGCACGCAGGTCCAGCCCGGCGGTGCCGCGGGACGTGGTGGTGCGGCTGCCGGGGAGGGCGGCCTCGACCTCGTCGGCCATGGCGTCGGGCACCTCGTAGTTGCGGCCGCTCACCGCCGGGCCGAGGAACGCCGAGATGTCGGCGGGCGTGGCGCCGAGACGGGTCATCTGCTCGATGGCCCGCACCACCACGCCGTTGGCCGCGCCGACCCGGCCGGCGTGCACGGCGCCGACGACACCGGCGCGGGCATCCGCCAGGAGCACCGGCACGCAGTCGGCAGTGACGACCGCCAGGGCGAGCCGCCGCTCCGCCGTCACCAGGCCGTCGGTGTCGTCGGGCGCCGGGGTTCGGGGTTCGCGGACGGTGACGACGCGGTCGCCGTGGGTCTGGTTCATCCACACCACGCGGTCCGAACCGAGCCCGATCGCATCGGCGAGCCGCCGGCGGTTGGCGGCGACGGCCGCCGGATCGTCGCCGACGTGGTCGCCGAGGTTGAAGGTGTCGAACGGCGGGCGGGAGACGCCACCCGCACGGGTGGTGGTCACGCGACGCACACGAACACTCACGGACGCCAGTATCCCGGTGCCGCCGCGGGTGTCAGTGGCGCATGAACGGCGGCACGTCGACGTCGTCGTCGGAGATGCCGCCGTCGTTCGGGCCGCCGATGCGCACCGTGGCGCCGTTGTTCTGGTTCGGCACCGCGCCGGCCTCGACCGGCTCGAAGAGCGTCGACTTGACCTTGCCGGCCTCGCCGCTGCTGATCGTCGCTCCCGACCCGGCAGGCGCCGCCGGCTTGCGACCGGTCGCGTCGAACCCGGCGGCGATGACGGTGACCCGCACCTCGTCGCCGAGCGAGTCGTCGATCACGGTGCCGAAGATGATGTTCGCCTCGGGGTGTGCGGCCTCCTGGACCAGCGACGCGGCCTCGTTGATCTCGAAGAGCCCGAGGTCGCTGCCGCCGGCGACCGACATCAGCACGCCTTGCGCGCCCTCCATCGACGCCTCCAGCAGCGGCGAGTTGATCGCGATCTCGGCCGCCTTGAGTGCCCGGCCGTCGCCGCGGGCCGCGCCGATGCCCATCAGCGCGGTGCCGGCGCCGCTCATGATGCCCTTGACGTCGGCGAAGTCGACGTTGATGAGGCCGGGCGTGGTGATGAGGTCGGTAATGCCCTGCACGCCGTTGAGCAGCACCTCGTCGGCGCTGCGGAACGCGTCCATCAGCGACACGGCGGCGTCGCCCATCTGGAGCAGCCGGTCGTTGGGGATGACGATCAGCGTGTCGCAGCTCTCGCGCAGCGCGGCGATCCCGGCCTCGGCCTGGGTGCTGCGGCGCTTGCCTTCGAAGCTGAAGGGACGGGTCACGACGCCGACCGTCAGCGCGCCGAGCTTGCGGGCGATGGTCGCGACGACCGGTGCGCCCCCGGTGCCGGTGCCGCCGCCTTCGCCCGCGGTGACGAAGACCATGTCGGCGCCGCGCAGCAGCTCTTCGATCTCGTCTTTGGCGTCCTCGGCGGCCTTGCGGCCGACATCGGGATCGGCGCCGGCGCCGAGGCCGCGCGTCGAGTCGCGGCCGACGTCGAGCTTCACGTCCGCATCGCTCATCAGCAACGCCTGGGCGTCGGTGTTGATGGCGATGAACTCGACGCCCTTGAGCCCCTGCTCGATCATCCGGTTGACGGCGTTCACGCCGCCGCCACCGATGCCGACAACTTTGATGACGGCGAGGTAGTTGTGCGCAGGCGTCATGACTGTCCGCTCTTCCCGCAAGCGCTCATGGCGATCGCCTTCCTCCCAGTTAGACATTCGAAGCGGGTCACTTGACCGGTGCAAACCCTCAACCTCAACCACAGGCTTAGAGTTATGTCAAGTTGTTCCGCGCAACCAGAACGGTATGGGCCGGTGCCGCCGCAACACCGCAGGCGCGCCGAAACGCCGGCCCATTTTCTGCTGTGACGGCCGACGCCGCCCACTCGCGCCCGCCGACCGTGCGCGCCGTACCCGGCCGCCGCGGCGTGTCGGCGTACAGACACGCACGCTCGCGGAAACGGGGCGACTACTTGACGGTCGGGAGGTCGGGGGTCGAGACGTCGTAGGTGTGGCCCGGGCGGGTGAGCAACGCCGCGAGCTTGTCGGCCTTCTCCGCGGTGCGGTCGGTGGTCCCCCACACCACGACCCGGCCGTCGGTGAGGGTCAGCGTGATCGCCGCGACCGACGGGGCCGCCACGGCGGCGACCTGACCGGCGACCTCGGGCCGCAGCGCGGTGAGCACCTGCAGCGCGGCGCGCGTCGGCGGATCGTTGGGCCCGGGCCGCTCGACGTCGAGCAGCGGCAGCCCGGGCGGCGGCGGCGCGGTGGCGAAGTCGACGCCGTCGCGGTCGAACAGGTGCGGGCCGTCGGGATAGTCCTTGACCACCACCGGGATGCGCTCGACGACGGCGATCCGCAGCGTCGACGGGTACTCCCGCCGCACGCGGACCTCCGCGACCCGGCGGATGGCGGCGACCCGGTCGGCGACCAGCGCCGTGTCGACCTGCAGGAGCGGCGTGCCCGGCGGCACGGCGGCGGCGGCGAGCACCTCCTCGCGGGTGACGACGCCGGTGCCGGTGACCGCGAACGTCCGCGCCGACATGACCGGCGTGAAGTACAGCAGCAGGCCCAGCCCGACGGCCACCACGACCGCGACCACCGTCCAGACCAGCACCTTGAGGCCGCGGACCACGCCGCGCGGCGGTGTCGTGGCGGCCTCGAGCGCCGGCATGCCGGCCTTGCGTTTGGCCTCGCGGCGGGCCTGCTCGATGGCGATCGCCCGCTCCTGGGCGGCGCGGCGCTCGGCGCGCTCGCGGCGGGCGCGGCGGCGCGGTCCCTCGAATTCGCCGCCGGGCACCTCGTCGGCGGGCGCCGGCGCGCCGAGCCGCAACGGCTGCGTTTCGGTGTTGTCCGACAGCGGCGCGTCGTCCGACTGCCCCGTCGGCCCGGTCACCGGACGTCCTGCCGCGGCAGGTTGCGGTTGGCCCGCAGCCGCAACGCGGTGAGGATCTCGCCGCCGAGCATCGTCACGTCGCCGGCGCCCATCGTCACGATGACGTCCCCGGGCCGGCTCGCGCGGGCCACCGCGTCGGCGACCGCGGACATGTCGGGCAGGTAGTGCACCGGCACGCTGACGTGTTCGGCCACCGTGGCGCCGCTCACCCCGGGCCGGGGCTGCTCCCGCGCGCCGTAGACGTCGAGGACGAACACCAGGTCCGCTCCGTCGAGCGCTGCCCCGAATTCGCGCGCGAACACCTCGGTGCGCGAATACAAGTGGGGCTGGAAGACCACCACCGCGCGGCCGACGCCGGTCTGGCGGACCACCTCGCGCAGCGCGGCGAGGGCGGCGCGGACCTCGGTGGGGTGGTGGGCGTAGTCGTCGAATACCCGCACCGAATCCGCGGAGCCGACGAGCTCGAACCGGCGGCGCACGCCCTCGAACCCCGCGATGCCGTCGAGCACCGCCTCGGCCGGAGCGCCGGCCGCGATCGCCGCGACCAGTGCACCGAGCGCGTTGAGCGCCATGTGTCGGCCGGGCACCGACAGCCGCATGACGCGCGGCAGCCGCTCCCCCGCCAACCCGACGTGCGCGACGGCGCCCGTCCCCTGCTGCTCCCAGTCGAGCAGGACGCCGGCGCCCGCCGCGGCGGGATCGCTGCCGTAGCGCAGCACGCGGATGCCGCGGGCGGCCGCGCGGTCGCCGAGTGCGGCGGCGCCGGGATCGTCCGCGCACACCACCAGCGCACCGCCGGCGACGATGCGGTCGGCGAACGCGTCGAACACCGCGGTGTAGGACTCCTCGCTGCCGAAGAAGTCGAGGTGGTCGGCGTCGATGTTGGTGACCACCGCGACGTCGGGCGTGTACTCCAGCAGCGAGCCGTCGCTCTCGTCGGCCTCGGCGACGAAGTAGGAACCGCTGCCGTGGTGCGCGTTGGTCCCCGCCTCGCCGAGGTCGCCGCCGACCGCAAAGGACGGGTCGAGGCCGCAGTGCTGCAAGGCGACGATCAGCATCGACGTCGTCGAGGTCTTGCCGTGCGTGCCGGTCACCATGACGGTGCGGTAGCCCGACATCAGCCGGGCGAGCACCGCGGGCCGCAGCACGACGGGCACGCCACGCCGGCGCGCCTCGACGAGTTCCGGATTGTCCTTCGGGATCGCGGCGTGGGTGGTGATGACGACGGTCGGGCCGCCGGGCAGCAGGTCCAGCGCGCCGGCGTCGTGCCCGATGCGGATGAGCGCGCCGCGCGCCCGCAGCGCCAGCACGCTCCGGGACTCCTTGGCGTCGGAGCCCGACACCTGCCCGCCCCGGTCGAGCAGGATGCGGGCGATACCCGACATGCCGGCACCGCCGATGCCCACCATGTGCACGCGGCGCAGCTCGTCGGGCAGCGGCTGGCCGCTCACCGGCGACCCCACCGGCGCGGCGGGCCGCCGGTGTCGCGGGCGGCGCGCGCCGCGCGGGCGATCTCCAGCGCCACCTCGGCCACCCGGCGTGCGGCATCGGAGTGCCCGACGGCCGCCGCGGCCGCCGTCATGGCCGCGAGCCGCGGCTCGTCGGTCAACAGGTCGACGACGGTCTCGGCGACATAGGCCGGCGTGAGCAGGGCGTCCGGCACCAGCAGCCCGCCGCCGGCGTTGACCACCGGCAGCGCGTTGAGCCGCTGCTCGCCGTTGCCGATGGGCAGCGGCACGTACACCGCGGGCAGGCCGACCGCGGACACCTCGGCGACGGTCATGGCGCCCGCGCGGCAGATCGCGAGATCCGCGGCGGCGTACGCCAGATCCATCCGGTCGAGGTAGGGCACCGCGACGTACGGCGCCGGCGGCGACGGCGCGGGCAGCTCCAGGCGGTTCTTGGCGCCGTAGGCGTGCAGCACCGAGATCCCCGCCGCCGCAAGCTCTTCGGCCGCACCGGACACGGCATCGTTGATGCGCACCGCGCCCTGCGAACCGCCGAACGCCAACAGCACGCGGGCATTTTCGGGGAATCCGAAGTAGGCGCGCGCCCGGGTGCGCAGCGCGGCGCGGTCCAGCGACGTGATCGCGGCGCGCAGCGGGACGCCGACCACCTCGGCGCCGCGCAGCCCCGGATCGGGGACCGCCGAGAGCACGCGGCGTGCCGTGCGGGCGCCGACCCGGTTCGCGAGGCCGGCGCTGGCGTTGGCCTCGTGAATCACCACCGGCACCGGTCGGCGCCGCACGCCGCCGCGGGCGGCGAGGTAGGCCGGCAACGCGACATAGCCGCCGAACCCGACGACGACGTCGGCGTCGACCGCGTCGAGCACCGCGCGGGCCTGCGTCACGGCCTGCCGGATGCGGGCCGGCAGTCGCGCGAGGTCGCCGGAGGGCTTGCGCGGCAACGGCACCGGCGTGATGAGCTCCAGGTCGTAGCCCCGGGCGGGTACCAGCGACACCTCGAGCCCGCGTGACGTGCCGAGGGCGGTGATGCGTACGGCGGGATCGAGCGCGGTCAGCGCGTCGGCGACCGCCATCGCCGGCTCGACGTGCCCGGCCGTGCCACCGCCCGCCAACACCACCGACACCGAGGCGGACCGCGGCGCTTCACCGGTCGTCGTCGACGGCCGGACCTCGTCGTTCACCCGTGACGCTGACCTTCCCGATCTCGGGCGCGGTCGCCCCGACGTCGGGGCGGGTTCGCGCGCCGCTGGCCTGCCCGGTTCTGGGCGCCTCCATGATGCCTTGCCGCCGCGCGCTCCGGCCGTGCGGGCGGGGTGGACGTGCGGCCGCCGCCGCGGCGTTCGGTTGCCGACCGGCCGCGGGTGGCAGGCCGCACCGAGGTGGACGGACCGGCCGGCGCCGGGCGGGACCGTAGCCGGTCGCGCAGCGCTTCGACGCGGGTGGGCACGTACGGCTCGGGCGGCGGCAGCCGCAACAGCCGATTCATGCGGTCGTCGCGGCCGGCCCGCAGTGCGGCGACCGCCTCCGGTTCGTGCCGCGCGGCGTTGGCGATCAGCCCCATCATGAACAGCGTGGTGGCGGTCGAGGTGCCGCCCGCGGAGATCAGCGGGAGCTGCAGGCCGGTGACCGGCAGCAGGCCCACGACGTAGCCGACGTTGATGAACGCCTGGCACAGCACCCACATGGTGGCCGTGGCGGTGAGCAGCCGCAGGAACGGATCGACCGAGCGCCGCGCCACCCGCATCCCGGTGTAGGCGAACAGGCCGAACAGCCCCAGCAGCCCGCAGGCGCCCACGAAGCCCAACTCTTCGCCGATGATCGCGAAGATGAAGTCGTTGTGCGCGTTGGGCAGGTAGTTCCATTTCGCGGTGCCCTGTCCGAGGCCGTCGCCGAACCACCCGCCGTTGGCGAGCGCGAACTTCGCCTGCCGGGCCTGATAGCCGGCGCCCTGGGCGTCGGCGCCGGGATCGAGCCACGACTGCACCCGCGCGGAGCGGTAGCCCTCGACCATCGCCAGCACCGCCGCCGCGACGAGAGCGAAGAGCGTGGAGGTGATGAACACCCGCAGCGGCAGCCCGGCGTACCAGAGCAGCGCGAGCAGGATGATGCCGAGGGACACCGTCTGCCCCAGATCGGGCTGCAGGACGATCAGGGTGAGGGCGAGGATCGCGGCGGGCACCAGCGGCACCAGCAGTTCGCGCAGCGATGCCCGTTCCATCCGCCGGGTGGCCAGCAGGTGCGATCCCCAGATGACGAAGGCGATCTTGGTGAGCTCCGACGGCTGCAGGGAGAGGCCGTTGACGACGAACCAGCCGCGCGAGCCGTTGGCCACCTGACCGATGCCGGGCACCAGCACCAGCACCAGCATGACGATTGTGATGGCGAACGCGCTGAACGCGACCCGCCGGATGAACCGCACGGACATCCGCAGCGCGAACCAGAACGCCACCAGGCCGACCGCCGTCCACATGAGCTGGCGGCCGAAGATCGCCCACGCCGATCCGCCGTCGTCATAGGACGTCACACCCGACGCCGAGAGCACCATCGTGAGGCCCAGCGTCGTCAGCAGGGCGGCGACCGCGACGACCAGGTGAAACGACGTCATGGGCCGCCCCAGCCAGGCACCCATCCGGGTGCGCGGTCCGGTGGCCACCCCGGTGCCGGCGGTGTCGGCCGGTCCGTCGGTCGCGGCGCGCCGCAGCCGGGGCACCCGAATGCGCACGACGGTTACCGTCCGGCGGGCAGCGCGCGGACCGCGGCGGCGAACGCGTCACCGCGTTGGCCGTACCCGGCGAACTGGTCGAACGACGCACCGGCGGGCGCGAGCAGCACCGTGTCGCCGGGCCGGGCCAGGCTGCGGGCAGCAGCGACCGCCGCGGCCATCACCCGATCGCCCAGCGGCGCGTCCCCGTCTTCCACCCATCGAGTCTCATATGTAACAGCAGACTCATGCGTCTCGTGCACCACAGGATCCTCCCGCGTCGCCACGGTGATCACCGGGACATCGGGGGCGTGTCGCGATAACGCCTCGGCAACTGCGGCGCGGTCACGGCCGATCAGCACGGCACCGGCCAGCCGGTGCCCGACCGCTGCCACCGTCTGATCGACCGAGGCGCCCTTGAGCATGCCGCCCGCCAGCCAGATCACCCGCGGATGGGCGGCGATGGACGCCTGCGCGGCGTGCGGATTGGTCGCCTTGGAGTCGTCGACGTAGCGCACGCCGTCCACCTGCGCCACGAACTCGGCGCGGTGGCGGCCGACCTCGAAGCCGCGCAGCGCCGCGGCGATCGCCCCCGCGTCGACGCCCACGGCCCGCGCGAGGGCCGCCGCCGCCAGCGCGTCCAGCACGCCCACCGGGCCGGCCACCGGGATGTCTGCCGCCGCGACGAGCGGCACCGCATCGCCGAACGCCCGGTCGAGCAGCACACCGTCGCGCACGCCGAGCTCGCCGGGCGCGGGGACGCCGAGCCGGAACCCGACGCGGGTCGGCGCCTCGGCGGCCGCGAGCAACTCGGCGGCGATCGGGTCGTCCACGCCGCCGACCGCGACGCGGCCGCGCAACACGCGCGCCTTCGCCGCGGCGTACGCCGCCATGGACCCGTGCCAGTCCAGGTGGTCCTCGGCGACGTTGAGCACCACACCGGCGTCCGGCCGCAGCGACGGCGCCCAGTGCAGCTGAAAGCTCGACAGCTCGACGGCCAGCAGATCCGACGGCTCGGCCAGCACGTCGAGCACGGGACGGCCGATGTTGCCGCACAGCGCGGCCCGCCGGCCGGCCGCGACCAGCATGGCGTGCAGCATCGAGGTGGTCGTGGTCTTGCCGTTGGTGCCGGTCACCGCGAGCCACCGCCGGGGCGCGCCGAAGCGGCCGGATGTGTCGAGGCGCCAGGCCAGTTCGACGTCGCCCCACACCGGAACGCCCGCGGCGGCGGCGGCCGCGAGCACCGGCGCGCCGGGCGGGAAGCCGGGGCTGGTGACGACCAGGGCGAAGTCGCGGATCCGCGCGGCGGCCTCGGCGCTCCGGATGACCGGCGCGTCCAGCGGGACGGCGCCGGGGTCGTCGTCGCACAGCGTGGCGACCACCCCGAGCGGCCGCAGCGCCGCCAGCACCGACCGCCCGGTGACGCGGGCGCCGGCGATGAGCACCGGCACTCCGGGTGCGAGCGGCGCGAGCGGGTCCGCAGGCACGTCAGGCCCCGATGGCCGCGAGCCACTCGCCGTAGAACAGCGCCACGCCGAGCCCGCACGCGATCGCGGTGAGCAGCCAGAACCGGATGATCACCGTGGTCTCCGCCCACCCGACGAGCTCGAAGTGGTGGTGGAACGGTGCCATCCGGAACACCCGGCGCCCGGTGGTGCGGAACGCCAGGATCTGGATGACCACCGAGACGATCTCGGCGACGAACAGCGCGCCCAGCACCACCGCGACGATCTCGGTGCGGCTGGTGACCGACAGCCCGGCGATGACGCCGCCGAGCGCCAGCGAGCCGGTGTCCCCCATGAAGATCTTGGCCGGGGCGGCGTTCCACCACAGGAACCCGATGCAGGCGCCGGCGGTGGCGGCCGCCATCAGCGCCAGGTCGAGGGGATCGCGCACGTTGTAGCAGCCGACGCCGGGGGCGGTCGCGCACGCGTTGCGGTACTGCCAGAACGTGATGATCACGTAGGCCGCGGTGACCATCGCCATGCACCCGGCGGCCAGCCCGTCGAGCCCGTCGGTGAAGTTCACCGCGTTCGACCAGGCGCTGACCAGCACGACGCAGAACAGCACGAACAACGCGGGCGGCAGCGTGACGGTCGCGATCTCGCGCACATAGGACAGCTGCTGGCTGCCCGGCGTCAGGCCTTCGGCGTTGCGGAACTGCAGGACCAGAATGCCGAAGATCACCGCCGACACCACCTGGCCGACGGTCTTCGCGGTCTTGTTGAGCCCCAGGTTGCGGGCCTTGCGGACCTTGATCAGGTCGTCGAGGAAGCCGACACCGCCCAGCGAGGTGGCGAGCGCGAGCACCAGCATGCCCGACGCCGACGGCCCGGCGCCGTCGAGCGCGACGCCCACCAGGTGGGTGCCGAAGTAGCCGGCCCAGATGCCCGCGAGGATCGCGACGCCGCCCATGGACGGCGTGCCGCGTTTCTTGGCGTGGCTGGCCGGGCCGTCCTCGCGGATCTCGTGGCCGAAGCCTTGGCGCGTGAAGAACTTGACGAGCAGCGGCGTCAGCATGATCGACACCGTCAGCGCGAAACCGACGGCGATCAGCACCTGCCTCATCCGGTGGAACCTGCGAGCTCAGCGGCCAGCGCCGGCAGCCCGGACCCGTCGGTCCCGGCCAGCAGGACCACGTCGTCGGCGCCCAGGTCGGCGTCGAGCAGGGCGCGCGCGGCGGTCACGTCGGCGAGCAGGAGCGCCTCGGACCCCCACGATCCCTCCATGACCGCACCCTGGTGCATGGCGCGCATAGGCCTCCCGGTTCCGACGACGACGAATCGAGAGACATCTAATCGCACCGCGAGGCGGCCGACGGCATCGTGGGCGGATATCGCGGCGTCGCTGCTGTCGGCGAGTGGGCCCACGACGGCCCAGCTGCGCAAACCGCTTCTGGCCTCGCGGGCGCGCCCTGCCAGCTCCTTCAACGCGGCGCGCACCGCGTCGGTGGTGGGCTCGGCGGTGAGGACGACGCGGGCCATCAGCGCCGGGCCTCCAGCGCCCGTGCCAGTTCGATCCGGTCGTCGAACGGCGTGGTGCGGCCGGCGGCGGTCTGTCCGGTCTCGTGGCCCTTGCCCGCGATCAGCACGGTGTCTCCCGGCCGCGCCCATGCGACGGCGTAGTCGATGGCCGCGCGCCGGTCGCCGATCTCGACCACCGCGGCCGCGCCGGCTCCGGTGCCCGCGAGGATCGCGGCGCGGATGGCCGCCGGGTCCTCGTCGCGCGGGTTGTCGTCGGTGACCACGACGAGGTCGGCCAGCGTCGCCGCCAGCTCCCCCATCGGCGCGCGCTTGCCCGGGTCGCGGTTGCCGCCGGCGCCGAAGACGACGGCAAGCCGGCCGCCCAGTGGCAGCTGGCCGCGCAGCGTGGCGAGCACCGCCTCCAGCGCGCCGGGCTTGTGGGCGTAGTCGACGAGCGCGAGGAAGTCCTGCCCCCGGTCGACGGTCTCCAGCCGCCCGGGCACCGCCGCCTCGCGCATGCCGGCGATCACGTCGGCCGGCGGCACCCCGATCGCCGCCAGCAGCGCCACCGCGACGAGCGCGTTGGCGACGTTGTAGCGGCCGGGCAGCCGCAGGCTCGCCGGGTGGGCGCTGCCCGCGGGGGCGACCACCGTGAAGTGCTGCGCGCCGCCCGGCCCGGTGCGAATGTCGGTCGCGGTCCAGTCGGCGCCGGCGGTGAGACCGACCGTTACGGCGTCGCCAGCCCGCCGCGCCATCGCGACACCCGCGTCGTCGTCGACACAGACCACGGTCCGCGCTCCGCGCAGCGGCGAGGCCGGGTCGAAGAGCATCGCCTTGGTGTTGAAGTAGTGCTCCATCGTCGGGTGGAAGTCGAGGTGGTCGCGCGACAGGTTCGTGAAGCCGGTGGCCGCGAACGACGTGCCGTCGACCCGGCCCAGCGCCAGGGCGTGGCTGGACACCTCCATGACGACGGTGTCGATGCGCTGCTCGACCATCGCCGCGAGCATCGCCTGCAGTGCCGGCGCCTCGGGAGTGGTGAGCGCGCTCGGCTCGTCGGCGCCGTCGATGCGGATGCCGACGGTGCCGATCAGGCCGGCCCGTCGGCCGGCGGCGCGCAGGCCCGCCTCCATCAGATAGGTGGTGGTGGTCTTGCCGGACGTGCCGGTGACCCCCACGACGTCGAGCGTGCGCGACGGGTGGCCGTAGACCGCCGCCGCGGCGGTGCCCAAGACGGCGCGGGGCTCGGGGTGCACCAGCACCGGCACGTCCAGCTCGCCGAGCGGGGCGGCCGGATCGGTGAGGACGGCGACCGCGCCCCGGCGCACCGCGTCGCCCGCGAACACCGCGCCGTGAGCCCGGGCGCCGGGCAGGGCGGCGAACAGGTCACCGGGGGCGGCGTCCTGGGCCCGCAGCGTGACCCCTGTGACCCGGACCGATTGCGCCGCGCCACCCGTCGGCGCGGCGCCCAGCATCGCGCCGAGCTCGTCGAGCCGCAAACCCGCGGATGCGTGGGGACGCAGCGCAGGCGACATCGCTTCCCCCTTCGCGTCTGCGGCCGAGCGTTCGGCAGCCGGAACCGGCTGCCACACAGTACCGGCCGGCAGGCCTCAGGCCTGCAGCACGAGCGGCGGTCCCGGATCGGGTGAGAGCGGGACGTTTTCGCGCTGCAGCAGCCAGCTGGCGATGTTGTGGAACAGCGGCGCGGCCGACGACCCGGGGCTACCGTCGGCGGCCCGATGCGGCGCGTCCATCATGATGCCGACGACGTAGCGGGGATCGTCCACCGTGGCCATCCCGGCGAAGGTGATCCAGTAGACGTCGTCGTAGTAGCACCCGCAGCCGGGATTGATCTGCTGCGCGGTGCCGGTCTTGCCGGCGATCTGATAGCCCTCCACCCCCGCTTGCGGGCCGGTGCCCTGCTGGGAACCTCTCGGATCGCGCTGGACCACCGCGCGCAGCATGTTGCGGACGGTCCGCGCCGTGGGCGCCGACACCACCTGCACGCCCTCGGGCCGGGGTTCCTCGGTGCGGGTGCCGTCGGCGGCGGTCACCGCGCGGACGATGCGGGGCGGGATGCGCACCCCGTCGTTGGCGATGGCCTGGTACATACCGGCCATCTGCAGCAACGTCATCGACAGGCCCTGCCCGATCGGCAGGTTGGAGAACGTGCTGCCCGACCACTGGTCGATCGGCGGCACCAGGCCCGCGCTCTCGCCGGGCAGCCCGACGCCGGTGCGCTGGCCGAGCCCGAACTTGGCGAGCATGTCGTAGTAGCGCTCCGGCCCGATGCGCTGCGCCAACATCAGCGTGCCGACGTTCGACGACTTCCCGAACACGCCGGTGGTGGTGTACGGCATCACGCCGTGGCCCCAGGCGTCGCGGACGTTGACGCCGCCCATCGTGATGGACCCGGGCACCGACAACACCTCGTCGGGGTTGGTCAACCCCAGGTCGATGGCGGTGGCGGCGGTGACGATCTTGTTGACCGACCCCGGCTCGAACGGCGAGGACACCGCAAGGTTGCCCAGCTGCCGCTCGCCTTGGCGGCCGAGGTCCTGCGACGGGTCGAAAGTGCTGTCGTTGGCCATCGCGAGCACTTCGCCGGTCTTGGCGTCGAGCACGACCGCGGACACGTTCTTGGCGCCGGAGGCGTCCTTGGCGAGCTGGACCTGCTGCTGGACGTGGAATTGGATGTCGTCGTCGAGCGTCAGCTCCACCGTGGCGCCGTCGACCGCTTCGTGGCGGTTGCGGTAGCTGCCCGGGATCACCACCCCGTCGGAGCCGCGGTCGTAGGTCAGCGAACCGTCGGTCCCGGCGAGCACGCTGTCCATCGCGTCCTCCAGGCCCAGGAGCCCGTGGCCGTCCCAGTCGATGCCGCCGACGACGTTGGCGGCGAGCGAGCCGCCGGGATACTGCCGGATGTCCTGGCGTTCGGCGCCGACCTCCGGGAACTTCGCGACGATCGCCCCGGCGATCGTCGGGTCGACCGCACGCGCGAGGTAGACGAAGGAGTCGTTGCTCTGCAGCTTGCGCAACACCGTCGCGGTGGTGGGGTTGTTGCCCAGCTGCGCGGCCACCCCGGCGGCGATGTCGCGCAGCCGCTGCTGCGGATCGGGGGCGTCGGGCTTCTTCTGCTTGGCCGCGGCGAGCTCCTCGCGCACCCGGACGGGCTGGAACGTCAGCGCGCGCGCCTCGGTGGTGTAGGCGAGTTTGGCGTTGTTCCGGTCGACGATCGCGCCGCGCACCGCTTTCTCGACCTCGGTGACCTTGAGCTGGCTCGCGGCCTCGGCGCGCAGCTCGGCGGCCTTCGGCCCCTGCAGGTTGAACAGCTGGCCCGCCGCGAGCAGCAGCAGCGCGAAGATGACGGCGTTGCCGGCACGGTGGCGGGCGACGAACGAGGCTCCGCGGCGGCGGCCGCCCTCGACCACCGGCGCGCGGGTGCGGCGGGTCTTCGCCGGGTGCGGCCCGTCGACGGTGGTCGTGCGCCGCGGGGTGCGCGGCCTTCGGTCACGACCCGTCACGCCGGGGCGCCTGGAACGACTGCAGCCACGGCTGCGGATTCTTCTCCCGCCGGCGCGATCTGCGGCGCAACCGCGGCGCCCGGCGCGTCGCCGACGGGCGCCGGGGGCGCAGGAGCCGCCGGGGCCGCGGGAGCCGTGGGAGCGGGAGCCGCCGGGGCCGCCGGGGGCACGGGCGCGTTCACGGCCGGTGGTACGGGACCGGGCAGGGCGGGCTCGGGCAGCCGGACGAGGGCCTCCGGACCGGCCGCCGGTCCGTGTGGCGTCGCGCCCGGTGCCGGCGCGGCGCCGGGCGCGACGAGCACCGGCACCTCCACCGGCGGGCGTTCGGGCCGGGGCGGCGGCGCCGGCTCGGCCGCGGCCACCGGCGTGTTCAGCGGCGGCGGCGGAACCCCTTCGGCGGGCTTCGGCGTGCCGACGACGATCCAGGCGCCGGCGGGGTCTTGCACCAGGTGGGCGGTGTCGCGGGTGGGGATCATGCCGAGCTGGCGGGCCGCCTCGGCCAGCGCCGGCGGCGCCTGCGCGGCCAGCACGTCGCGCTCGAGCGCCTCTTTCTGCTGCGACAGCGCCTCGTTGAGCTCGTGCGCGCTGCCCAGCTGGTAGGAGCGCTCCGCGGCGTCGGTGGAGAGCCACAGCGTGACGCCGAGGCCGACGCCGAGCGCCCCGATGACGAGCACGACGAACGGGATGCGGGCGACGAGCGCGCGCGGCCGCAGGTCGATCGCGGCGATCCGGGCGGCGAGCCGTTCGCGCAGCGGCGGTCTGACGACCTTCGGTGCCTTCGCCTTGCGCGCCTTGGTGCGCGCCTTGGCCTGCTCGCGGGTCGCAGGCCGGCCGGGATGCCGGCGGGGCTCGGAGGTGCGCCGCCGGGTTCGCGGCTCGTGCGGCGGGGCGGCCGGCGCCGCCGACGCCGGCCGCTGGCGGCGCGACGCCGCGTCGGGCTCGCGCCGCCGGGCGTCCCGGGTGGGCCGGGTACCGGTGCGCCGGTCGGCGGCCGCGGCGGGGCGCTGGCGCCGCGGGGCGTCTTGCGGACGCGCCTTCGATGCGCGTGATGTGACCTTCATGAGTCCCCCTCCGACCGGCGGTGCACCTTTTCGAGCGCCCGCAGGCGCACGGGCGCGCTGCGGGGATTGCGTTGTCGTTCGACGTCGTCGGCCTGCTCGGCGCCCCGGACCAGCGCGGTGAACAGCGGTTCGTGCCCGGGCAGCTCGACCGGCAGACCGGGCGGGGTGCGCGACGCCGTGGCGGCGGCGACGGCGTTCTTGACGATGCGGTCTTCCAGGGACTGGTAGGCCATCGCGACCAGCCGGCCGCCGGGTCGCAGCGCCGCCATCGCGGCGGGCAGCGCGGCTCGCAGCGCGTCGAGCTCGCGGTTGACCTCGACCCGCAACGCCTGGAACGTCCGTTTGCCGGGATGCCCGCCGGTGCGCCGGGCGGGTGCGGGGATCGCCGCGTACAGCAGCTCGACGAGCTCGCCGGTGCGGGTGAACGGGCGCGTCGCCCGCTGCCGGATCACCGCGGAGGCGATGCGTGCGGCGAAGCGCTCCTCGCCGTAGTCGCGCAGCACCCGGGTCAGCGCCGCGTGGTCGTAGGTGTTGAGGACGTCGGCGGCCGTCAGCTCCTGGTCGGTATCCATCCGCATGTCGAGCGGTGCGTCGGCGCTGTAAGAGAAGCCGCGCTCTGGGCGGTCGAGTTGCATCGAGGAGACCCCGAGGTCGAACAGGGCGCCGTCGATCGACTCGGTGTCGGTGAGTCCGGCCGCCGCCAGCGCCGCGGCCAACCCGTCGAAGCGGGTGTGCACCAGGGTGACGCGATCGCCGAAGGGGGCGAGCCGCTCACCGGCGATGCGCAGCGCGTCGGGATCGCGGTCGAGGCCGATGAGGCGCAGTGCGGGCAGCTCGCGCAGGAAGCGGTCGGCGTGCCCGCCGGCGCCCAGGGTGGCGTCGACGAGCCAGGCGCCGGCGCCGTCGGAGCTTCGCCGGGTGAGCGCCGGCCGCAGGAGCTCGACGCAGCGGTCGGCCAGCACGGGGACGTGCCCGTGGCGGGCGTCGTCGCCGGGTTCGAGTTGCGATTGGTTCGGTGTCACCACGCCTCCGAAAGTGCCGGCGGCCGGTGCACCGAGGTCCCTGTCCGATATGAACCTGGCGTTGGGGAAGTACGCCAGGGTCAGCTCGGGCAGAGGCCACGGGGCACGGGCCGCCCGCCGGTGGGCCGCCTGCGGATCAGAAGATGTCGCGCAGGGTCTCATCGGTGGCCGCGGAGAAGTCTTCTTCGTGGGCCTCTTGGTAGGTGTTCCAGGCTTGGGCGTCCCAGATCTCCAGGAAGTCGACCGATCCGATGACCACGCACTCCTTCGAGAGGTTCGCATAGCGGCGGTGTTCGGACGACAGGGTGATCCGGCCCTGGGCGTCGGGGCGCTGTTCGTCGGTGCCCGCGGCGAGGTAGCGCAGGAAAGCCCGGGCTTCCGGGCTGCTGCGGGACGTGTTGGCCGCGCGGCGGGCCAACTGCTCGAACACGTCGCGCGGATAGACCGCGAGGCTGTGGTCTTGACCTTTGGTCACCATCAGTCCTCCTGCCAGCGCGTCGCGAAACTTGGCGGGCAGCGTGAGCCGCCCCTTGTCGTCGAGCTTGGGCGTGTAGGTGCCGAGGAACATCTCGACACCTCCTGCCACCCGCGCCGGAGTCGCCTGCCCTCCGACGAACGCCACCATACCCCACAATCCCCCACAGCGCCCCCCATTCTGCCACCAGCGCGCCCCCGGCGCGCCAACGCAGCGCACGAACGCGCGCTCGACAGCGTCGAAGGCGTCCCCGCGATCAGCTGAATTCGCAGCTCACCGCCAGCGCACCGCCCGGTGGGGCGAAGTGGGGGATGAAGTAGGGGATTTCGGCGAACCCGGCGGCCGACGGGCACAAAAAAGGGGCAACCCAAAGGCTGGGCTGCCCCGCGGAAAAGCCGGTGACGCTACTCGTCGAAGCGACGGCGGAACCGGTCCTCCATCCGACTGGTGAACGAGCCGCCGCCGCCGGTCTTGGAACGGCGCGACTTGGCGGCACCGCCGCCCGGGGCGGCGGTATCGAGTCCGGTCGAGGTGCGCGGACCGGTGATCGCGAAGATCACCCCGCCGAACATCACGAGGAAACCGACGACGGAGAGTACCGGCAGGCTGCCGATCCAAGTCGCCCGGAGGGCCACGCCGGCGACGAGCAACGCCAGACCGACGACGAACAGCGCTCCGCCCTGCACCCGGCGTCGCGTCGAGGGGGCACGCAGGTTCCCCCCGCGGACGCTCGACGCGAACTTCGGGTCCTCGGCATAGAGCGCGCTCTCGATCTGGTCGAGCATGCGCTGCTCATGATCGGAGAGTGGCATTCCGTCCCTCCCTCTTGCCGATACGGCCGTCAGTCCGGTGGCCCGTGGGTTACGGGCATTCGACGACCATGATACGAGCACTCACAGTGCCGTACCACCTATTCACCACCGGATTGTATCCGCCCGCGCGCGCGGGCAAGCGCGTCCGCGGATCTATGCCGCGGGCGTTTCGCGGGCGGCGGAATAATGGCGGCAACAGCGGCCGGCCACCGGGTGCGCGAGCCGACGGGAAAGGGGACGCGTGACCGCAGTTCTCGTCGATCTGACGCCCGAGGACATGCACCGCCGGCTCGGCGACGCCCTGGCGGTGTACGTCGACGCGATGCGTTACCCGCGGGGCACGTCCGAACAGCGAGCGTCGATGTGGGTGGAGCACAGCCGGCGGCCGGGGTGGCGCGCCGTCGCCGTCTTCGACCTCGGCGGCGCGCAGCGGCCGGCGCCCGAGGTGCTCGCGGGCGCCCCGATGCTCGGCGTCGCCTACGGCTACGGCGGCGGACCGGACCAGTGGTGGCAGCAGCAGGTGGTGGCGGGGCTGCGGCGCGCCGGGCTGCCGGCCGGCGACATCACGGCGCTGATGTCGAGCTATTTCGAGCTGACCGAACTGCACATCCACCCGCGGGCGCAGGGACGCGGACTCGGCGAGGCCCTGGCGCGGCGCTTGCTCGCCGGCCGCGCGGAGTCGCACGTGCTGCTCTCGACACCGGAGATCTCCGGCGAGGACAACCGGGCCTGGCGCCTGTACCGGCGGCTCGGCTTCTTCGACGTCATCCGCGGCCACCACTTCGCCGGGGACCCGCGGCCCTTCGCCATCCTGGGCCGGCGACTGCCGCTCGACGACGCGGCGGGCTAGCGGCTCGTCGGCACCGCGGCGCGGACGGGGGTCTGGCACCATCGAGGCGTGCTGAACCCGCAGGTCGCCTCGCCCCGGACGCGGCGAACCCGTCTCGTCGCCACCGCGCTGCTGCTGATGCTGGTCCCGTTGGCCGCCGGCTGCGTGCGGATCGACGCGAACATCACCATCTCCCCCGACGACCTGGTGTCCGGCCAGATCACGGCGGCCTCCAAACCACGCAACGCCGACGACACCGGGCCGCAGTTCAGCCCGAACCTGCCGTTCTCCCAGAAGGTCGCCATCTCCGAGTACGAGCGCGACGGCTACGTCGGCTCGTCGGCGGTGTTCTCCGACCTGACGTTCGCCGAGCTGCCACAGCTGGCCAACATGAACTCCGACGCGGCCGGGGTCGACCTGTCGCTACGCCGGGCCGGCGACCAGGTGGTGCTGGAGGGTCGCGCCGATCTGACCGCGCTGACCGACGCGAGCGCCGACATCGGCCTGTCGGTGGCCTTCCCCGGTGAGGTGACCGCCACCAACGGCAACCAGGTGGCGCCCGAGGTCGTCGAATGGAAGCTGCAGCCCGGCGTCGTCAGCACCATGACCGCCCAGGCCCGCTACACCGACCCCAGCGCCCGTTCCTTCACCGGCGCGGCGACCTGGATGGCGGTGGGGACGTTCATCGTCGCCGGCGTGATCGCGCTCCTGGCGTGGTCCAACCGGGACCGCTCGCCGAAGGTCGGCGACGAGGCCGACGCGGGCTGAGAGTCCGGCTGCCGCCCGCCCGCCACCGGCCTCTACGCTGGCCTGTCGAATGAGCTTCACGTGCACCGGGCGAACAGAGAGGGGCGTGCGCTGAGCCTCGAAGCAACAGCACCGGCCGCGCCGTCCGCGACGGAGCTGGCGGGCGCCGTCACCGAGCAGCTGCGGGTGTACCTGCGCGGCCGGCGGGCTGACGCCGCCCCCATCGGCACCGACTACGCCGAGCTGACCGAGGTGCTCGAAGGGTTCGTGCTCACCGGCGGCAAGCGGCTCCGCCCGGCGTTCGCCTACTGGGGATGGCGCGCCGTCGCGCCGCCGGACCGCGCCGACGACCCGGCGGCCCTGCGGTTGTTCGCCGCCCTCGAGCTGCTGCACGCGTGCGCGCTGGTGCACGACGACGTGATCGACGACTCGGCCACGCGGCGGGGCCGGCCGACCGTGCACCGGCACTTCGCGGACCTCCACCGCAGCCGCGGCTGGCGGGGCGACAGCGGCCAGTTCGGGCTGTCGGCGGCCATCCTGCTCGGCGACCTCGCGCTGGTGTGGGCCGACGACATCGTCGGCACCTCGGGCCTGCCGGCCGACGCGCAGCACCGGGTGCAGCGGGTGTGGGCCGACATCCGGACCGAGGTGCTCGGCGGCCAGTACCTCGACATCGTCGCCGAATCCAGCGGCGCCGACTCCATCGAGTCCGCCCTGCGCGTCAACACCTACAAGACCGCGTCCTACACCGTGTCCCGGCCGCTGCAGTTCGGTGCCGCCGCCGCGGCCGACCGGCCCGACGTGGCCGAACTCTTCCACCGCGTCGGCACCGACCTCGGGATCGCGTTCCAGCTGCGCGACGACGTGCTCGGCGTGTTCGGCGACCCCGCCGTCACCGGCAAGCCGTCCGGCGACGATCTCCGGTCGGGCAAGCGGACGGTGCTGCTCGCCGAGGCGGTCGCCGCGGCCGAACGCACCGACCCGGCCGCCGCCGAGCGGTTGCGGTCACACGTCGGCTCCGAGCTCACCGACGACCAGGTTCGCGAGCTCTGCGGCCTCATCGAGTCGGTCGGGGCGCTGGCCGCCGTCGAGGACCGCATCGGCACCCTGACGCGCCGGGCAGTCGACGAGCTGACCGCCGCGCCGATCACCCCGCAGGCCAAGGCGGGTCTTGGCGAACTGGCCCGATTGGCGTCCAACCGGTCCGCCTGAAGACATGTCGACCTCCACTCCGACGCCGGACACGACCCCGCAGGTCGCGCCGCTGCAGCGGCTGGGCGCCTTCCTGCACTGCGGGGCCGGGCGGCCGGCGCTCCTGGGGTGCGGCGGTGCAGTGTTCATCACCGTCGGCGGCCTCGGCGCGGGCAGCATCCGGGTGCACGACCCGCTGCTGGAGTCCCTGCACCTGTCGTGGCTGCGCTTCGGGCACGGGCTCGTGCTGTCGTCGGTGGTGCTGTGGCTGGGGGTGCTGACCCTGCTTACAGCGTGGATCTGGCTGGGCCGGCGGGTGCTGCAGCGATCCGCCGACGAATACACGATGCGGGTGTGCACCGCCTGCTGGCTGGCGCCGCTGCTGCTCAGCGTGCCGGTGTTCAGCCGCGACACCTACTCCTACCTGGCGCAGGGCGCGTTGCTGCGCGACGGCTTCGACCCCTACGCGGTCGGCCCGGTGGAGAACCCGAACGGTCTGCTCGACGACGTGAGCCCCATCTGGACGACCACCACCGCGCCCTATGGCCCGGCGTTCATCCTGGTCGCGAAGCTCGTCACGATGGCCGTCGGGGACAACGCCGTCGTCGGCACCATGGTGCTGCGGCTGTGCATGCTGCCGGGCCTGGCGCTGCTGGTGTGGGCGGTGCCGCGGATCGCGCGCAGCATCGGCGCGGACGGCGCGACCGCGCTGTGGATCTGCGCGCTCAATCCGCTGGTGATCATCCATCTGATGGGTGGCGTGCACAACGAGATGCTGATGGTCGGCCTGCTCGCGGCCGGGATCGCGTTGACGCTGCGCCACCGCCCGGTGGTGGGTTTCGCGGTGGTGACGGCGGGGGTCGCGGTCAAGGCCACCGCGGGGATCGCGCTGCCGTTTTTGGTGTGGGTGTGGGCCAACCAGCTCCGCGACCGCCGCGACATCCGTCCGCTCGCGGCGTTCGCGCGCGCCACCGCCGGCTGCGTGGCCACCTT
Source organism: Mycobacterium sp. MYCO198283 (assembly GCF_021213805.1). Classification (GTDB taxonomy): domain Bacteria; phylum Actinomycetota; class Actinomycetes; order Mycobacteriales; family Mycobacteriaceae; genus Mycobacterium. Next base: position 332,393 of record NZ_JAJQJI010000004.1, on the reverse strand, counting down.
CGTCGCGGTGTTCGCACTGTTCTCGCTCTTGGCCGGGGTCGGGCTGGGCTGGCTCACCGCCATCGCCGGCTCCGCGGTGAAGATCATCAACTGGCTGACCCTGCCGACGGCCACCGCGAACCTGGTGAACGTGGTCGGCGGCCTGTTCGGCGGCGTCAACTTCTATGCGGTGCTGGAGGTCGCGCGCATCGTCGGTATCGGGGTGATCGTGGTGGCGCTGCCGCTGCTGTGGCTGCGGTTCCGGCACGACGACCGCGAAGCGCTCACCGGCATTGCGCTCGCCATGGCCGTGGTGGTGCTGTTCGTCCCGGCGGCGCTGCCCTGGTACTACACCTGGCCGCTGGCGGTGCTGTCGGCGCTCGCGCAGTCACCGACGGCGATCGCCGTGATCGCCGCGTTCTCCACCTGGATCATGGTGATCTTCAAGCCCGACGGCTCCCATGGCATGTACTCGTGGCTGCACGTCGCGCTGGCGACCGCCGCTGCGGCGCTGGCGTGGTACGGCCTGCGGCGCAGGACCACTCCGGCGCCCGAGCCGGTCGACTGACGCCTCAGCAGGCCGCGACCGCCTTGCGGTCAGTATGCCGAAGCCTGCGCGCGGCGCAGCACCTCGCGCGCCTGGTGGGAGTGCAGCGCATCCACCGGCCGGGCGCCGTCCACCGGCTCGCGGCGGCCGTCGAAGGTGATGGTGAGGGACGGGTCGGGCGTGAACAACCACCGCAGGATCTCCGGGTCGCGGTAGCCGCCGTCGCGCAACACGGCGAGCAGCCCCGGCAGCGCCTTGACGACCTGGCCGTCGGCGGTGAAGAACACCTGCGGCACCACGAGGATGCCCCCGCGGCGGATCGCGACGAGTTGGCCGTCCTTGAGCTGTTGGTGCACCCGCGTGACGGGGATCCCCAGCAGTTCGGCGACGGTCGGGAGGTCATGGACCGGCTCGTCCGGCGCGAGGACATCCTCAGCTGCGGGAACGCTGCTCACCGCGTCGATTCTAGGGCCTGCGGCTGGCTACCATGAACGCGATGGACGCCCCGCTGCACCGGACGGCCGCCGCGCTCGATCCGCTGGTGGGTGCGGCGCTCGACGGCCGCTACCGCGTGGACACCGTCATCGCGACGGGCGGCATGTCGGCGGTGTACCGCGGCCTCGACCTGCGGCTGGACCGGCCGGTTGCGATCAAGGTGATGGACCGGCGGTACGCCGGCGACCGGCAATTCCTCACCCGCTTCCAGCGGGAGGCGCGCGCCGTCGCGCGATTGAAGGATCCGGGGCTGGTGGCCGTCTACGACCAGGGCCTGGGAACCCCGGGCGGGTGGCCGCCCTATCTGGTGATGGAGCTCGTCGAGGGCGGGACGCTGCGCGAGCTGCTCGACGAACGGGGCCCGATGCCGCCGCACGCCGTCGCCGCGGTGCTGCGCCCGGTGCTGGGAGGGCTGGCGGTGGCGCATCGCGGCGGGTTGGTGCATCGCGACGTCAAACCCGAGAACGTGTTGATCTCCGATGACGGCGAGGTCAAGATCGCCGACTTCGGCCTGGTGCGGGCGGTCGCGGAGGCGCAGATCACCTCGGCCAGCGTCATCCTCGGCACGGCGGCGTACCTGTCGCCCGAGCAGGTCAGCACCGGTGAGGCCGACCCGCGCAGCGACGTCTACGCGACCGGCATCATGGTGTTCGAATTGTTCACGGGCACGGTGCCGTTCACCGGCGACACCCCGCTGTCGGTGGCCTACCGGCGGCTCGAGGCCGACGTGCCGCCGCCGAGCACCCGGATCACCGGCGTGCCCACCGCATTCGACGGCTTCGTGCTGCGCGCCACCGCCCGCGAGCCCGGGCGGCGGTACGCCGACGCCGACGCCATGGCCGACGACCTGGACGCGATCGTCGACGACCTCGGGCTGCCGCCGTTCCGCGTTCCCGCGCCCCGCAATTCGGCGCTGCACCGATCCGCGGTGGCGCCGCGCCCGGACGCGACGACGGCAATGCCGGTGCCGATCGGGCCGCAGCCGGCACCGCCGCGCGGACCGCGGGCCACCCGGCAGTTCACCCGCGGCCCGGCCGACTGGGAACCGGAAGATGGGGAACCGGAAGACTCGGACGACGAATGGCCCGGCGGCACAGCGACGTTCGCGGGCATCGGCATCGAAGAGTTCGCCTGGGATCGGCAACGCAGCCGCCGGTCGGCGCTACTGTGGCTGGCCGTCGTGCTCGTCCTCACCGGCGCCGTGGGCGCGGGCGGCTGGTTGGTGGGCAGCAACCTCGACGGGCTGCTGACGCTGCGCTGATCAGTCGCGCAGCATCTCCGCGACGAGGAACGCCAGCTCTAGGCTCTGCTGGGTGTTGAGCCGCGGGTCGCACGCCGTCTCGTAGCGGCCGGCCAGGTCGGTGTCGGAGATGTCCTGGGCGCCACCGAGGCATTCGGTGACGTTCTCGCCGGTGATCTCGACGTGGATGCCGCCCGGATGGGTGCCCAGCGCGCGGTGCACCTCGAAGAAGCCTTGCACCTCGTCGACGATGCGGTCGAAGTGCCGCGTCTTGTAGCCGGTCGACGATTCGTGGGTGTTGCCGTGCATCGGATCGCACTGCCAGATGACCTGGTGGCCGGTGGCCTGCACCTTTTCGATGATCGGGGGCAGCAGGTCGCGCACCTTGCCGTTGCCCATCCGGGTCACCAGGGTCAGCCGGCCGGGCTGGTTGTGCGGATCGAGGCGCTCGACGTACTCCACCGCGAGCTCGGGTGCGGTGGTCGGGCCCAATTTCACGCCGATCGGGTTGGCGATGGTCTCGACGAACGCGATGTGGGCGCCGTCGAGCTGGCGGGTGCGCTCCCCCACCCACACGTAGTGCGCAGACAGGTCGTAGAGCGCGGTGTCACCGGCGCCGTTGTCGGCGAGCCGCAGCAGGGCGCGTTCGTAGTCGAGCACCAGCGCCTCGTGGCTGGCGAAGATCTCGGCGGTCTGCAGGTTGCGGTCGTTGACCCCGCACGCGCTCATGAAGCTCAGCGCGCGGTCGATCTCGCCGGCCAGGGCCTCGTAGCGGGCCCCGGCGGGCGACGTCCGGACGAACTCCCGGTTCCAGTCGTGCACCAGGTGCAGCGACGCCATGCCCGACGACGTGAGCGCGCGCACCAGGTTCATCGCGGCACTGGCGTTGGCGTAGGCGCGCACCAGCCGCGACGGGTCGTGCTGGCGGACCGCGGCGTCCGGCGCGAAGCCGTTGACCATGTCGCCGCGGTAGGACTTCAGGCCGAGCGCGTCGACGTCGGACGACCGCGGCTTGGCGTACTGGCCGGCGATGCGGGCCATCTTGACGACCGGCATGCGGGCGCCGTAGGTCAGCACCACCGCCATCTGCAGCAGCGTGCGGATGTTGGCGCGGATGTGCGCCTCGGTGTTGTCGACGAACGTCTCGGCGCAGTCGCCGCCCTGCAGCAGGAACGCCTCACCGCGGGCCACCTGCGCCAGCAGCTCCTGCAGCCGCGCCACCTCGGCCGACACCGTCACCGGGGGCACGCTCTCCAGGACCGTCCGCATGGCCTGCGCCTGATCGGCCGGCCAACTCGGCTGCTGGGCGGCCGGTTTGGCCAGCGCAGCGTCCAGCTGCGCACGCAGGTCCGCGGGGAGCGGGGGAAGCGGCGGCAACTGGTCGATGGGTACGTCTACGGTCCAGTTCACCTCTTCATGGTAACCGGGCAAGCCTCGTGCTCCTGACCGCCCGAAGTGCCTGCGCCGCAGCTCACGGCGTTGCGGCCGGCGTGCGGCCGGTCATCAGTTGCCATCGGAGCAGGTTGTGCCGGGCGTCGACGAGGGCGTCGTGGGTGTCGCGCGGCCGCGGCGGCATGCGGGGCGACCCGTGGTCCTCCCAGAACTGCCGCAACTCCCGGGTGAACCGCGGGATCTGCGGCGGGAGGTCCGTCATCGGTCCCCACAGCTGGCACAGCGCGACGTGGTCGTAGGCGGCCACCCAGGCCCACAGCTCGATCGGTTCCTCGGAGTCGACACCGAAGAAGTCCTCGAGCTCCTCGCGGATCTGCCGCCGGGACCGCCACCGCTGCGACGACGGCGGCGGCAGCTTGGGCAGCACGTGCTTGCGCACCCAGGGGCCGGCCTGGTCGGGATTGAACTCGGTGGACACCGCATAGTATTCGCGGCCGTCCTCGGCGACGACGCCGATGGAGATCAGTTCGATGGTGCGCCCGTTGTCGATGAACTCCGTGTCGTAGAAGAAGCGCACGCCCGCGACCTTACGCAGCGGCGCCGTCGGTGACCGGCTGGCGCTCCGGCGGCGGCGCCGGACGGATCTCGGCGTCGAGCTGCGCGTCGACCTCGCGGTCGTCGGGGAACTGCGGCTCGCCGGCGACGACGTGTTGCAACCAGAGCTTCGCCTGCACCACGGGCCGGCGCAGCCGGCGTTCCCGTTCCAGCGCGCGGTGCATGCGCTTGGGCTTGTCGGTGTAGCGCCACCGCGCCCACGGCGCGTGCGGACGGGACAGTCGCAGCGCGCCCACCACCAGCAGCGGGGTGACGAACATGCCGACCAGCCCGGTCCACACCTTGCCCTTGAGCAGCACGACCACCGCCAGCGCCAGCGTCGCGGCGGCCATCGCGAGCACCGTCGCGCGGGCGACGACGCTGTGGTCGTCCCGCCAGATCCCGACGTCGAAGAACGACAGCGGGTTGAGCCCGAGCACCAGCAGCCCCGCCACCGCGACCGCCGCGAACACCGCGTCCACCGAGGTCCGGCCGTCCTCGGCCCAGTACACGTCCTCCAGGTGCAGGATCAGCGCGAACTCGTCGAGCACCAGCGCCGCCCCGACGCCGAAGAACACCGCCGCCACGGTGAACTCGGCCAGGCCGCCGTCGACGGCGAGGGTGACCATCGTGACGCCGGACAGCAGCACCAGGATGACCCCGAAGACCACATGGTGGATGTGGGTGTCCCCGTGCCCGATGTTGCGCGGCTGGTACCACTTGCGGGGGGCGTCGCTCCCGGCGTGGGCGCGGATGTAGCGGACGATGGTGCGGGTGACGAAGAAGGTCGCCATGAAGGCGACCAGGCAGCACAGCAGCGGAATCCGGCTGCGGCTGACGAAGTCGAGGTGGATGGTGAGCGGCAGCCCGGTGTCCAGCTCGGTCGCCACAGCGGAGGTCACGGCGCAGAACTTACGCCCACGCCGTCACCGGGGCGCCGGTACGCCGCCGGTGGCCCGGGAACGACCCCGTTAGTCTGACGGCACCATGAGCAAGCGGCGATCGCCCGACGGCGGCCGACGGGCGGATCGCGCCGGGTCACGGGCCTGGTGGCGGGTCTTCCAGGTGGCGGTGCTGGTCGGCTGGCTGTGGAGCGGCTGGCAGGTCGTCATGCGCGCCGGCTACCGCATCGACATCGACGTCTACCGGATGGGCGGCCGGGCGTGGCTGGCGGGCGTGCCGCTCTACGGCGGCACCACCTTCCCGACGCCGCTGGGTCTCGACCTGCCGTTCACCTATCCCCCGCTGGCGGCGGTGCTGTTCGCGCCGTTCGCCTGGCTGTCGCTGCCTGCCGCGAGCGCGGCAATCACCGTCGTCACGCTGGCGCTGCTCGTGGTGTCGACGGCCGTGGTGCTCACCCGGCTCGACGTGTGGCCGGCCTCGGAGGCGGCGCCCGGCCCGGCGTGGCGGCGGCGGGCGTGGCTCGCCGCGGCGCTGGTGCTGCCGGCGATGTGGCTGCTGGAGCCGGTCCGGTCGAATCTGGAGTTCGGGCAGATCAACGCGGTGCTGATGACGCTGGTGGTCCTCGACTGCGTCCCGCGCCGCACCCCGTGGCCGCGGGGGCTGCTGGTCGGGCTGGCGATGGCGCTGAAGCTGACGCCCGCGGTGTTCCTGCTGTACTTCCTGCTGCGACGCGACGGGCGGGCAGTGCTGGGCGCCGTCGCCGGGGCGGCGGCCGGGGTGGTGGCCGGCTTCGCGGCGGCGTGGTCGGATTCCTGGACCTACTGGACCGAGACCGTGCACCACACCGGCCGGATCGGCAGCGCCGCCCTCAACACCAATCAGAACCTCGCCGGCGCGCTGGCCCGCCTCGGGCTGCCCGACGGCGTCCGGTCCGCGCTGTGGGTGCTGGCCTGCGTCGGGGCGCTCGCGTTGACCAGCTGGGCGGCGCAGCGGCTGCTGCGCGCACGCCACGAGCCGGCCGCCGTCAGCTGCGTCGCGCTGCTCGGCCTGCTCGTGTCACCGGTGTCGTGGTCGCACCACTGGGTGTGGGTGCTGCCCGCGCTGCTGGTGCTGGGCGTCACGGCGTGGCGGGCGCACCACCGCACGCTGCTGACGCTCACGCTCGCCGGCGCGGCGCTGTTCGTGGTGGAGCCGCTGCAGCTGTTGCCGAAGAACGGCGAGGTCGGCGCGGACTGGTGGCGTCAACTCGTCGGGATCTCATACGTGTGGTGGGCGCTCGCGGTGATCGCCGTCGCGGGGGCGATGGCCGCGGCCGGCGACCGGGCCGACACCGACGCGCGCGACGCCGAACTCGCGGTGCCGGCGCGCTGAGGTCAGCCGGCCGCGCGGTCCGGGAGCCGAGCCGGCGGTTGCGCCGCGGCCTCGTTGCGCTCCTTGACGTCGGCCGCGTAGAGGTCGACGTACTCCTGGCCGGACAGCTCCATCAGCTCGTACATCACCTCGTCGGTGACCGCCCGCTCGATGAAGCGGTTCCCGGCGAGCCCGTCGAACCGCGAGAAGTCCAGCGGCGCACCGATGCGCACCGTCACCGACCCGAAACGCCACATCTTGCTGCCGGGCGGGTTGACCACGTTCGTGCCGATCATCGCGACGGGGATCACCGGCACGCCGGTCTCCAGCGCCAGCCGGGCCAGCCCGGTCTTGCCCTTGTACAGCCGGCCGTCGGGCGACCGGGTGCCCTCGGGGTACATGCCCAGCAACTTGCCTTGGTCGAGGATCCGCTTGGCGGTCTCCAGCGCGGCCTGGGCGGCGTCGGCGTTAGAGCGGTCGATGGGCACCTGCCCCGCGACCGTGAAGAACCACCGTTTGAACCAGCCCTTCAGGCCGGTGCCGGTGAAGTACTCGGCCTTCGCGAGGAAGGTGATGCGGCGGCGGACCACCAGCGGCAGGTAGAAGCTGTCGGCGACGGCGAGGTGGTTACTGGCCAGGATCGCCGGACCGGAGTCCGGAATGTGTTCCAGCCCTTCGACTTTCGGCCTGCCGAGCAGCGACAGCAGCGGGCCCATGAAGATGAACTTGAACAGCCAATACCACATGGACCCTCCTGATTCGGGCGCCTCGCCGAATGCGTCGCCCCGACTCTACCGACCCCCGGTGGGCGCGACCACACTTCGCGGTGGGCGTGACGCAGCACGCCCGCGCCGCCCGCTCACTCTTGCACAGTGACCGGAATGTGCTGATATCTGCCCCGCTGCGGCGGGGTCGGCTCGGGCGCCGGACCGGCCGGATCGCCCCCGGGCGGGGGCGGCGGGGTCGCCGCCGGCGGCGGCTGCCCGGCGCTGTCGAGCAGCGCCCGCACCACGGCCAGCAGGGTGACGCTGTGCTCGGCCACCACCGTCAGCAGCGGATGCTGCTCGCCGCCGATGAGCGCTGCGAGAGCGCACACCGGACACCACACCTGGGTGCAGCGCCCGGATCCCTCACCGCCGCGCACGGCGGCCGCCGCGGCGGCACGCACCGCGGGATCGAGCGTGTCCAGAATCGCCTGCGCCAGGGCACGGAGCTCGGGCCCCAGGTCGGAGTGGGCGCCGGTCATGTCGGCCACACCATCGGATCAGGTCGGAATCGCACGGTCAGCTCGGTACCACGGAGCCGGGCGTCTGAAACGACGCATCGGCGCAACACCGATGCCAGCCGGACCCGCCGGCGCTGGCCGCCGGCACCGATGATCAGGTCGTCGTCGACGCGGCCCAGGGTCAGCGTCCCGGGGTCGACGTGCGGCAGCTGCACCCGCAGGCGATAGACAGCCTCCAACCCGGTCCCGCCCTCACGGTCGACGACCGGACGCAACGGTCCCGGCGGTGGGGTGCCGTCCTGGTGTCGCACCGTGTCGAGCAGCGCGGCGAGCGCCTTGGGGCCGACCGGCTCGCGGGCCAGGTGCGGCGCGAGCAGCAGCTCCACATCACCGATCCTGCCGCTCAGCTCCCCGAGGACGGCCTCCTGCTCCCGGATGCGTTCGGTGTACCAGTCGAACGCGGGATGCTCGGGCAGGTTCGTGTAGGCGAATGAATCGTCGTGTACCAGCACCTTATTGACAATCAGCTCGGCCACCCGCACGCCCATCAGCGCCAGCGAGCCGAGTGTGCGCACGGCTTCGGCGGCCACCACCCGCTCCGCGGTGAGCACCAGGTGGGTGCTCACGCGCCGGCCGTCGCCCAGCAGCGCACCCAGCTCCTCGACGCCGCACGCGATGCGCTCGAAAAGCGCGACGACGGCGGCCGACCGGGCGTCGTCGGACGCGGCGACCAGGCGGCGGTGCCGGGGCCAGGCGCGCTCCAGGTACAGCCCGAAGGTGTGCGGCAGCGTCAGCATCCGCAGCGCGTCGGCGGTCGACGCGCAGTCCACGACCACCAGGTCCCACGCGCCCGCGGCGGCCAGCGCGCCGACCTCGTGCAGGCCCAGCACCTCCTGCACGCCCGGCAGCGCCGACAGCTCCTCGGGCGCCACGTCGCCGAGGTCGGAGGACTCGAAGCGGTCGGCCAGCACGCCGGCGACCTGCGCCCAGCGCTCCTCCAGCACTGCCAGCGTGTCCAGGCACAGCGCGTCGAGGAAGCCGCCACCGGCGTCGGCGGCGTCCGACAGGATCCGGGTCGGGGCCCGCTCGCCGGTCGGCGGCACCGGCGTGCCCAACACGTCCCCCAGGGAGTGCGCCTGGTCGGCGGAGACCGCGAGCACCCGCTGGCCGGCCCGCGCGGCCCGCACCGCCGTGGCGGCCGCCAGCGTGGACTTGCCTACCCCGCCCTTGCCGACGAACAGGCTGATCCGGGCGGGTGCACCGCTCTCACTCAGCCTCGACTCGTTTCTTCAGGTCCTTGAGCGCGGTGTCGGTGAGTTTGCGCTCCGCCTTGCGCTTGAGCAGGCCGATCATCGGGATGTTCAGGTCGACCGACAGCTCGTAGGTGACGTCGGTGCCCGCGCCGTTGGGCTCCAGCCGGTATGCGCCGTGCAGCGATCTGAGCAGTGAGCTCGACACCAGGCTCCACCGCACCGAGGTCCGATCCGCGGGCCAGTCGTAGGCCAGCACCATCGTGTCCTTGAGCACCGCCGCCTCCAGCACCAGGCGGGCCTTGAGCGGATAACCCTGCTCGTCGGCCTCCAGGACCTCGGTCTCCCGGTACTCGGACACCCACTGCGGATAGGACTCGATGTCGGCGATGACGTCCATCACCGTGGCCGGATCCGCGGCCATGAAAATGGTCTGCGTCGTACTGTCCGCCACGTCGTCGCTACCTTCGATCGTTGTCGTCTCGCCCGAGCGTCTGCCTGCCAGAACGGTACCGTGCCCCGGCGGCGAGTCCCAGGGGCAGCGGCCGGTCAGCCGCTGCGCGACACGCCGATCGGTCGGCCCCGCTCCAGCCGCTCCTTGACCTCGAACGTCATCGCCCGGCCCGCGGCCCGCCGGCGGTGCGTCAGCTTCGGCAGGTCGAGTTTGGCGAGCTGCCACGCCGCGATCCCGGACGGTTCGGCATGCAGGAAGTAGTGCGCGACGACGCCGTCGAGCATCGGCTCGAGCCACACCTCCATCGTGCCGGTCAACGCACCGGTCACGGTCCACCGGATGCCCTTATGGCCGCGGTCCTCGACGACCGTGAGGTGCAGGTCGGGCCACCACCGCTGCCAGCTCCCCGGATCCGCGATCGCCCGCCCGACGTCCGCCGCGTCGGCGGCGATGAACGTCATGTCGGCGATCTGGATGCTGTTCATGACCTCACAGCTTCACACACGGCGGAGGCAGGCCGCCTTGGACCGCCGGTACCGGGTTCCTGACCGGTGATCGGACGCTGCCACTAGGCTGTGCCTCACCATCAGCGACCATCTGAGAGGTCAAACACACGTGCGTGAGTTCAGTGTTCCCGCGTCCTTCACCGTCGGCGAGCACGACACCATCGTCAGCGCAGTCTTCGACCACGAGCGCGACGACCCCGACCATGTGAGCTTCCAGCGGCTCGTCGACGGCGAGTGGAAGGACGTGACCGCACGGCAGGCGGCCGCCCAGATCCGCGCCGCGGCGCTCGGCCTGATCGCCGAGGGCGTGCAGGCCGGCGACCGGGTGGCCATCTTTTCCGCCACCCGCTACGAGTGGGCGATCCTCGACTTCGCGATCCTGGCGATCGGCGCCGTGACCGTGCCGATCTACGAGACGTCCTCGGCCGACCAGGTGCGGTGGGTGATGCAGGACTCCGGCGCGGTGATGCTGTTCGCCGAGACCGACGAGCACGCCGCGACGGCCGGGAAGGTGCGCGACGATCTGCCCGACCTCCGCCGGATCTTCGTCATCTCGGGTGCGGACGGCGAGGCGCTCGACGAGCTGGGGACGCTGGGTGAGGGCACCGACGCCGGCGAGGTGACCGCTCGGCTGTCGGCCATCCGGTCCGCGGACCCCGCGACCCTGATCTACACCTCGGGCACCACCGGGCGGCCCAAGGGCTGCCAGCTGACGCATTCCAACCTGGTCTACGAGACCCGGGGCGCCAAGGCCGCCTTCCCCACTCTGCTGGACTCCGACGAGCGGATGCTGGTGTTCCTGCCGCTGGCCCACGTGCTGGCCCGCGCGATCACGATGGGCGCGGTGATCAACAAGGTGACGCTCGGGTTCACCTCCGACGTCAAGAACCTCGTGCCGATGTTCGCGGTGTTCAAGCCGACGCTGGTGGTGTCGGTGCCGCGCGTGTTCGAGAAGGTCTACAACACCGCCGAACAGAACGCCCGCAACGACGGCAAGGGCCGCATCTTCGCGATCGCCGCCGAGACGGCGATCGACTACAGCAAGGCGCAGGACGACGGCGGGCCGGGACTGCTGCTGAAGGCCAAGCACGCGGTGTTCGACCGCCTGGTCTACGGCAAGTTGCGGGGCGCGCTGGGCGGCGACTGCCGGGCCGCGATCTCCGGCGGCGCGCCGCTGGGCGCCCGGCTCGGCCACTTCTACCGCGGCGTCGGGCTGACCATCTACGAGGGCTATGGGCTCACCGAGACCAGCGCCGCCATCACCGTCAACAAGGTGGGCGACGTCAAGATCGGCACCGTCGGCAAACTGCTGGAGGGCAACAGCATGCGCATCGCCGACGACGGCGAGCTGCAGGTGCGTGGCGGCGTGGTGTTCAACGGCTACTGGAAGAACGAGGAGGCCACCGCCAAGGAGTTCGTCGACGGCTGGTTCCGCACCGGCGACCAGGGCCAGGTGGACGAGGACGGCTTCTTGACCATCACCGGTCGCATCAAGGAGCTCATCGTCACCGCCGGCGGCAAGAACGTCGCGCCGGCGGTGCTCGAAGACCAGCTGCGGGCGCATCCGCTGATCAGCCAGGCCATGGTGGTCGGCGACAACCGGCCGTTCGTGGCGGCGCTGATCACCATCGACCCGGAGGCCTTCGACGGCTGGAAGGAGCGCAACAGCAAGGACTCCGGCGCGTCGGTGGCCGACCTCGTCGACGACTCCGACCTGCGGGCGGAGATCGAAGGGGCGGTCAAGCAGGCGAACCAGGCGGTGTCGAAGGCGGAATCGATCCGCAACTTCCGCATCCTGGGCGCCGACTTCACCGAGGAGACCGGCGAGCTGACGCCGTCGATGAAGATCAAGCGCAAGGTGATCGCCGAGAAGTTCGCCGACGACATCGAGGCGCTCTACTCGAAGTGAGCGGCCAGCAGCTCCCCGAGCCGGGCGCCGTGGTGTTCCCACCGCCAGCGCTCGCTCACCCAGCGCCGGCCGGCGGCTCCCAGCTCGGCGGCGCGCACCGGATCGGCGAGCAGCTCTGACACCGCCGCGGCGATCGCCGGTACCGCGCGGCCGTCGACCACGGTGCCCGTGACACCGTCGCGGACGCTCTCCGGGGCGCCGCCGGACCGTCCGGCGACCACCGGCACACCGGTTGCGGACGCCTCGAGGTAGACGATGCCGAGGCCCTCGACGTCGAGCCCGGCGCCGCGGGTGCGGCACGGCATCGCGAACACGTCGGCCATCGCGTGGTGGGCGGGCAGCTCCTCGGACGGCACGCCGCCGGTGAACACGACGTGATCGGCGACGCCCGCGCCCGTCGCGAGCTTGCGCAGCGTGGGTAGGTACGGACCGCCCCCGACGATCACCAGCGCCGCCCCGGTCACGCGGCGGCGGATCTCCGGCAGCGCGCGGATCAGCATGTCCTGCCCCTTGCGCGGCACCAGCCGCGAGATGCACACGACGAGCGGACGGTCGCCCAGGCGGTAACGGGCCCGCAGCTCCGCGCGCGCCGCGGCGTCGGGTGCGAAGCGGTCGGTGTCCACGCCCGGCGGCAGGTGTTCCAGCGCGGCGTGCGGCCCGAAGGCGGCGGCGAACCGGTTGCGGGTGTAGCGGCTGACGTAGGTGAGGACGTCGGTGTGGTCGCCGATGCGGCGCAATGCCCGACGAGCCACCGGGAGCATCGACCAGCCGACCTCGTGGCCGTGGGTGCTGGCCACGATCCGGGCGGCTCCGGCGCGCCGCGCCCGCGGCGCCAGCAGGGCCAGCGGAGCCGCGGCGCCGAACCAGACCGTCTCGACGTCGCGCTCGGCGACGAGGCGCCGCATGCGGGCGTCGACGCCGGGTTCGGGCACCATCAGCGTGCCCGGATGCCGGACGATCTCGACGCTCGCGGCGCGGTCGTAGGCCTGCGCGCCCTTCCAATCTGGGGCGTACACCGTCAGCGTGTGGCGGCCTGCGCGCTCCAGCTCGCCGACGAGCGCCTCGAGGTAGGACTGGATGCCGCCGCGGCGTGGCGGAAAGTCGTTGGTGACGAGCAGGATTCGCGTCACGTCGAGGCTCCGGCGAGCGCCCATTGCCGTTGCAGTCCCGCGGCGTCGGTGTGCAGCACGTCGCGGGCCGCGGCGTCGAGCGGCTGCCGGGCCGGCCCGGCCATGTGGACGTACAGCGCCCGCAGCGCGGGCGGGCCGTACCGGTCGGCGACGAAGCATGCGAACCGCCAGGCCCGGTCGTAGGCCGCGGACCGACCGGGGCCGGCGAGCTCCGCATCCGAGGGCAGCGTCGGCGCCGTGTCACCCGTCGGCTCGTCGTCGCGCGCTTCGTCGGCGCGCGCCACGAAGTCGGCCACCCCTTCGGTCAGCCACTGCGGCGCGTCGGCCGCGGTGTCGGCGCGGGCGGCGTAGTGGAACAGCTCGTGGCGCAGGACGGTGCGCAGCGCGGTGTCGGACATCGCGGCCGCGCCGGGGGCGAACAGGATTCGCCGCGCCGTCGCGACACGGCCCACGGGATCGACGCGGTCGGCCAGCGTGACGGCTGCGACCCCGGTCCACCGCGACACCGGCCCGCCCGCCGACGCGGCGAAGGCGGCGTCGTCCGCCGCGATCTCGATGGCGACCTCGCGGGGCCAGTCCGCACCCCAGAACGCGGTGACGGCGGCCACGGCGGGATCGAACTGCGCGCGGATGCGGCCGACGAGCACGACGGCGCGGGGATCCGACGCGGTGATGCGGGCGGTGTGTGCCGCGGTCACGGTCACCCGGTCAGGCGGCCGGACGTCCGATGCCACCACGCCGGCGCCGACCACCGCCTGCGCCACGAGGACGCCGGCGAGCGCAGCGGTCAGCCGGGCGCGCCGGGCGGTGGGCGTGACGCGCAGGAGCGGCGGACTCAGTAGCGGCGAATGTTGTAGATCGGCGCGTTGGCGACGGGCGCCACCTTGACCGGTGTGCCGTAGGTCGAGGCGTGCACCATCATGCCGTCACCGATGTAGATCGCGGTGTGGGAGGCGTCCGAGTAGTAGTTCACGACATCGCCGGGCTGGATCTGGTCCATCGAGACCGGCTGACCGCCGCGGGCCAGCGCTTGGCTGGAGTGCGGCAGGCTGATGCCGGCCTGCTGGAACGACCACATGACGAGCCCCGAGCAGTCGAATTGGCCTGGTCCGGAGCCACCCCACGAGTAGGGCGACCCGATCCGGGTCAGCGCGGCCTGCACCGCGATCGCGCCGGCGGGGCTACCGCCACCGGTGGGCGGCGGCGGCGCCAGGTCACCCGGCGGCACCGCGTTCGGGGCGGCCGCCAGCACGGCGGGGTCGCCCGGCGGCGGCGGTGGCGGGCCGGGCAGCGGGCCCGGTTCGGCCAGCGCGGTGCGCTGCTGCGGGGTCAGCGCCTCGTATTGCGCGCGCACGATCGCAATCTTGCGCTGCAGTTCGCTCTGCTTGCCCTGTACGTCGGCACGCACCGCGGCGGCCTGCTCGGCGGCGGTGCGCGCGGCGGCGGCGGACTCGGCGGTGGTCTTCTCCGCCGCGGCCGCGCGGGCGGACAGTTCCCGGAACCGGGTCATCTGGTCGACCATCTGCGTGCCCATGGCGTCCTGGGCGGACAATTCGTCGATGAGACGCTGCGGGGAGTCGGCGGTCATGATGGCGCTCAGGCCATCGGTGCGACCACCCATGTACATGGCGCCCGCGAGCTTGTCGACGCGTCGCTGATAGGTGGCCAGCTGACCCTTCGCCTCGTCGAGCTCGGCGCGGGCGGCGGCGCTGCGGTCCTCCGCGGCCTTCTGCTCGGCGAGCTTCTTGTCGAGGTCCAGCTCGGCGGTGTGCATGAGCTCGGTGGTCTGTTCGGCCTGCCGCGACAGCTCGTTGAGCTTTGCCAACGCGTCGTCTGCAGGATCGGCCGCCACGCTCGCGGCGCCCGCCCCGAGGATCGCCGCCAGCATCGCCAATGTTCCGACCACACCTATTGCCTTGCGCCGCAGGGTGCGGGTGAGCAAGTGAGCGCGGTCTGGAGTCAAGACTCTGATCCTCTTACTGCCGTGGTGGTTCTGGAGAACCCGGCCGTGCCGCCGAAGGTCTCAGATAGGTTACGAAATGGCATCGGCCTTGTCCAACACCGGCGCGGAATTAACCAGATTCGCGGCGCCCGGGCCGGACAACGGCTGACCGGTGACTCACGCTACACCGGGATCCGCCCGCCGACGGACAGGAACGAGCCGTAAGCGTGGCGCCAGCCCGACCTCCGCGAGCGCTTCGAGCGCCGCGCGTTCGTCGTCACGCAAAGTCTTCGGGACCCCCAGCAGCACGCTGACGACGCAGTCGTCGCACGCCGGTCCACGCACCGCACAGTCGTTGCAGTCGATGATCACGCCGCGTCCGTCCTCTCCAATGTCTGGAGCGATCCGCTCCTGCGGTGGACGGTAACGCGGGGTCCCGACAAGTCGGCCGGGCTGTCGGTGGGGGTCCCTACGGTGCTCACCATGGCGACCGCGCAGCAGCTGACGTTCGGCGACGCCGATCCGGCCGCCGAGGTGTCGCTGCGGGAGACGACTTTCGTGGTGGTCGACCTGGAGACGACGGGCGGGCGCGCCAACGGCGAGGCCGGCCGCGCCGACGCCATCACCGAGATCGGGGCCGTCAAGGTGCGCGGCGGGGTGGTGCTCGGCGAGCTCGCGACGCTCGTCGACCCGCAGCGCGACATCCCGCCGCAGATCGTCCAGCTCACCGGCATCACGTCGGCGATGGTGCACGACGCGCCCACCATCGACGCCGTCTTGCCGGCGTTCCTCGAGTTCTCCCGCGGCGCGGTGCTCGTCGCCCACAACGCCCGGTTCGACATCGGCTTCCTCAAGGCTGCGGCACGGCGCTGCGACATCAGCTGGCCGCGGCCGCCGGTGCTGTGCACGGTGCAGCTCGCGCGGCGCGTGCTGTCGCGCGAGGAGGCGCCGAGCGTCCGGCTCGCGGCGCTCGCGAAACTCTTCGCCGTCGCCACCCAGCCGACGCACCGCGCGCTCGACGACGCGCGAGCCACGGTCGACGTCCTGCACGCGCTCATCGAGCGGGTGGGCAACCAGGGCATCTCGACGCTGAACGACCTGACCGCCTACCTCCCGGACGCGACCCCGGCGCAGCGCGAGAAGAAGGTGCTGGCCGCCGGGCTTCCGCACCGGCCCGGCGTCTACCTGTTCCGCGGACCGGGCGGGGAGGTGCTGTACGTCGGCACCGCGGTCGACCTCAAGCGGCGCGTCGGGCAGTACTTCACCGGCGCCGACCCGCGCACCCGCATGAAGGAGATGGTGGCGCTCGCCGAGGGCGTCGACCACGTCGAGTGCGCGCACGAGCTGGAGGCGGGGGTGCGCGAGCTCCGGCTGCTGGCCGCGCACGCGCCGCCGTACAACCGGCGGTCGAAGTTCCCGCACCGCTGGTGGTGGGTCGTCCTCACCGACGAGGCCTTCCCCCGCTTCTCGGTGGTCCGCACCCCCCGCCACGACCAGGTGATCGGCCCTTTCCGGGCGCGCGCGGATGCCGTGGAGACCGCCGACCTGCTGGCTCGGTTCACCGGGCTGCGCACCTGCACCACCCGGCTCGGCCGCCGCGCCGTCCACGGCCCCGCCTGCCCCGAACGTGAGCTGTCGCCCTGCCCGGCCGCCCGCGGCTGCAGCGCCGACGACTATGCGGCGGCACCCGCGCTGGCACGCGACCTGATGGCCGGGCGCACCGCGGCGCCGCTGTCGGCGGCGGTGCGCCACCTGGCCGAGCTGGCGGAACGCCGCCGCTACGAGACGGCCGCCCGGCTGCGCGACCACACCGCCGCGGCCATCGACGCGCTGTGGCGTGGGCAGCGGCTGCGGGCGCTGTGCGCGGTCGGCGAGCTGGTGGCCGCCGCACCCGACGGCCGCGGCGGCTGGCACCTCGCCGTGGTGCGGCACGGCCAGCTGGCTGCCGCGGGGACGGCCCGGCGCGGCGTGCCGCCCATGCCGGTGGTCGACGCGCTGTGTGCGGCCGGACAGCGCGTGCTGCCGGCCGACGCGCCGATGGGTGGCGCGCTCGTCGAGGAGACGGCGCTGATCGCCCGGTGGCTGGCGCAACCCGGGGTGCGCATCGTCCGGTCGGAACCGGGCTACGCCACGCCGCTGGCGGCGGCCGGCCGGTGGACCGCCTGGGCGGCCGCCGCCCGATCGGCACGGCTGGCCGCCGCGCAGCTCGACGACTCAGCGCTGCTGGGTGAACCGCACCCAACGCGAGAGCAGCTGTTCGGCCGCTCCGGAGTCGATGGCCGTGGTGGCACGCTGCAGCGCCGACTCCCAGGCCGGCAGCCACTTGGCGTCGCTGGCTAGGCCCGCGTGGGCCACCATCGCACCGGCGGCGTTGAGCAGGACGGCGTCGCGCACGGCGCCCTTGTCGCCGGCGAACACCGACCGTGCCTCGGCGGCGTTGGCCTCGGCGGTGCCGCCGACCAGCTCCTCGATGCGGGCGCGGGCGAACCCGAACGCCGCCGGGTCGAAGGTCAGCCGGTCGACCGTGCCGCCCTGCACCCGCCAGATCGTGCTCGTCGTGGTGGTGGTGAGCTCGTCGAGGCCGTCGTCGCCGTGGACCACCAGCACGCTGGAGCCGCGCGCCGCGAACACCCCGGCCATTACTTCGGCGAGGTCGGCGAACGCGCAGCCGATGAGGCCGGCGCGCGGCGACGCCGGATTCGTGAGCGGGCCGAGCAGATTGAACACCGTCGGGATTCCGATCTCGCGGCGCACGCCGGACGCATAGCGGTACGACGGATGGAACTGCGGCGCGAAACAGAAGCCGATGCCCACCTCGGTGACGCTGCGCGCGACCTCGTCGGCCGACAGGTCGATCCGGACGCCCAGCGCCTCCAGCGTGTCGGCGCCGCCGGACAGCGAGGACGCCGCGCGGTTGCCGTGCTTGACCACCGGCACACCGGCCGCCGCGACCACCACCGACGCCATGGTCGACAGGTTCACGGTGTTGGCGCCGTCGCCGCCGGTGCCGACGATGTCGACCGTGGCGGTGCCGATGACATCGGTCGGCACCCGCCGGGCGTGCCGGAGCATGGTGTCGGCAAGCTCACGCACCTCGCCGGAGGTCGGCACCTTCATCCGCATCGCCACGCCGAACGCGGCGATCTGCGCCGGCGTCGCGGCACCGGTCATCACCTGGTCCATGGCCCACGCCGCCTCGCCCGGGCGCAGCTCGACGCCGCTGGTCAGCCGGCCCAGGACCTGCGGCCAGGTGGGTTCCTCGGGGCGTGGGGAGATGTCGGGCACGCGCCGATGCTGCCACGCGCGCGCCCGCCCGCGAGATCCGGCGTGACGAAGTCGTGACCCCGGGTGGCTTCGACCAACTACAAAGCGTCATACTTCTAGATGTGACGAGTGCTGTAGGGACCTCGGGAACCGCGATCACGTCGCGAATCCATTCGCTGAACCGTCCCAACATGGTCAGTGTCGGCACCATCGTGTGGCTGTCGAGCGAGCTGATGTTCTTCGCCGGGCTGTTCGCGATGTACTTCACCGCGCGGTCGCAGGCCGGCGGGGTGTGGCCGCAGCCGCCCACCGAACTGAACCTGGCGCTCGCCGTGCCGGTGACGCTGGTGCTCATCGCGTCGTCGTTCACCTGCCAGATGGGGGTGTTCGCGGCCGAGCGCGGCGACGTGTTCGGGCTGCGCCGCTGGTACCTGGTCACCCTGGCGATGGGCGCCTTTTTCGTCGGCGGCCAGCTGTACGAGTACTCGCACCTGGTCCACGACGGCACCACGATCTCGAGCACCGCCTACGGCACGGTCTTCTACCTGACCACCGGGTTCCACGGCCTGCACGTCACCGGCGGCCTGGTGGCCTTCGTGTACCTGCTGCTGCGCACCCGGATGAGCAAGTTCACCCCCGCCCAGGCGACGGCGGCCATCGTCGTCTCGTACTACTGGCACTTCGTCGACATCGTGTGGATCGCGCTGTTCGCGACCATCTACTTCGTCCGATGAGCAACCGTCGCGTCGGCGGTGAAGGGAGCAAGGGCTTGTCCAGTCCGGGTTCGCAGGACAGCAGCCGGTCGCGCCGGCGGCTGCGGCGCCGCCTCACCGGCGGTCTGCTGCTGCTGATCGCGTTGGCGTTCGCCGGCGGCATGGCCGCGGTGTTCACCCCGACGCCGCAGGTCGCGGTGGCCGACGAGAACGACTCCGCGCTGCTGCGCACCGGCCAGCAGCTGTTCGACACCTCCTGCGTGACGTGTCACGGCGCCAACCTGCAGGGTGTGGCCGGGCGCGGACCGAGCCTCATCGGTGTCGGCGAGGCCGCCGTGTACTTCCAGGTGTCGACGGGCCGGATGCCCGCCATGCGCGGCGAGGCGCAGGCGCCGGACAAGCCGGAGAACTTCGACGAGGCGCAGATCGACGCGCTCGGCGCCTACGTGCAGGCCAACGGCGGCGGCCCGACGGTGGTCCGCAACGCCGACGGCACCATCGCCCAGGAGTCGCTGATCGGTGACGACGTGGCGCGCGGCGGCGACCTGTTCCGGTTGAACTGCGCGTCCTGCCACAACTTCACCGGCAAAGGCGGCGCGCTGTCGTCGGGCAAGTACGCGCCCTACCTCGGTGACGCGAACCCGCAGCAGATCTACACCGCGATGCTCACCGGGCCGCAGAACATGCCGAAGTTCTCGAATCGCCAGCTCGACCCGGAGGAGAAGAAGGACATCATCGCCTACGTCCGGATGTCGAACGAGTCGCCGGATCCCGGCGGCTACGGGCTCGGTGGTTTCGGGCCGACCTCGGAGGGCATGGCCGCGTGGATCATCGGCATGGTGGGCATCATCGCGGCCGCGTTGTGGATCGGAGCACGCGCATCATGACCAGCGGCGGACCGCAGCACACCCCGGGCACCGACCCGCAGCACACCCCCAAGGGCACCGACGCGCCCGGCCAGGCGGGCGTGCCCGATCAGCCGACCGACGCCGAGCTGGCGCAGATGACGCGCGAGGAGCTCGTGGAGCTCGGCGGCCGGCTCGACGGCGTGCAGACCGTCTTCAAGGAGCCGCGGTGGCCCGTCGAGGGCACCAAGGCCGAGAAGCGCGCCGAGCGCCAGGTGGCGCTGTGGCTGATGATCGGTGGCCTCGCCGGGCTCGCCCTGCTCGTGGTGTTCCTGTTCTGGCCGTGGGAGTACCAGCCCTTCGGCTCCTCGGGCGAGTTCGTCTACAGCCTGGCGACGCCGCTCTACGGACTGTTCTTCGGGCTGTCGATCCTCGCGATCGGCATCGGTGCCGTGCAGTACCAGAAGAAGTTCATTCCCGAGGAGATCTCGATCCAGGACCGCCACGACGGCCGGTCGCCCGAGATCCACCGCAAGACCATCGTCGCGATGCTCGGCGAGTCCCTCGAGGGCTCGACCATCAAGCGTCGCAAGATGATCGGCGCGACGCTCGGGATCGGCCTGGGCGCCTTCGGGCTCGGCACGCTGGTCGCCTTCGTGGGCGGATTGATCAAGAACCCGTGGAAGCCGGTGGTGCCCACCGCCAACGGCAAGGAAGCCGTGCTGTGGACCTCGGGCTGGACGCCGCGCTACGAGGGCGAGACCATCTTCCTGGCGCGCGCCACCGGATCCCCCGGGTCGTCGCCGTTCGTGAAGATGCGGCCCGAGGACCTCGACGCCGGCGGCATGGAGACCGTCTATCCGTGGCGTGAATCCGACGGCGACGGCACGACGGTCGAGTCGCACCACCACCTCGAAGAGATCACGATGGGTGTGCGCAACCCGGTGATGCTCATCCGCCTGCGGCCGTCGGACATGGACCGCGTCGTCAAGCGGGCGGGGCAGGAGAGCTTCAACTACGGCGAGTTCTTCGCCTACACCAAGATCTGCTCCCACCTGGGCTGCCCGGCGTCGCTGTTCGAGCAGCAGACCTACCGCATCCTGTGCCCGTGCCACCAGTCGCAGTTCGACGCGCTGGAATACGCCAGGCCCATATTCGGTCCGGCCGCCCGCGCCCTGGCGCAGCTGCCGATCACCGTCGATCAGGACGGGTATCTTGTTGCCAACGGCAACTTCATCGAACCCGTGGGACCCGCATTCTGGGAACGGAAGACGACATGAGTCCACAAACCTCGAGACTGGCCGCCCTCGCCGCGAAGCAGGGCGACGACATCGACTCGCGGTATCACCCGTCGGCTGCGGTGCGCCGCCAGCTGAACAAGGTCTTCCCGACCCATTGGTCGTTCCTGCTGGGTGAGATCGCGCTCTACAGCTTCATCGTGCTGTTGCTCACCGGCGTGTACCTCACCCTGTTCTTCGACCCGTCGATGCAGGAAGTCGTCTACGACGGCGTGTACCAGCCGCTGCGTGGCGTCTCGATGTCGCGTGCCTACGAGACGGCGCTGGACATCAGCTTCGAGGTCCGCGGCGGGCTGTTCGTCCGGCAGGTCCACCACTGGGCGGCGCTGCTGTTCGCGGCGTCGATCATGGTGCACCTGGCGCGCATCTTCTTCACCGGTGCCTTCCGGCGTCCGCGCGAGGCGAACTGGGTCATCGGGTCGCTGCTGTTGATCCTGGCGATGTTCGAAGGCTTCTTCGGCTACTCGCTGCCGGACGACCTGCTGTCGGGCACCGGCATCCGGGCAGCGCTGTCGGGCATCACGATGGGCATCCCCGTGGTCGGCACCTGGATGCACTGGGCGCTGTTCGGCGGCGACTTCCCGGGCGACATCCTCATCCCCCGGCTCTACGCCATCCACATCCTGCTGTTCCCCGGCATCATCCTGGCGCTGATCGGCGTGCACCTGGCGATGGTGTGGTTCCAGAAGCACACCCAGTTCCCCGGGCCGGGCCGCACCGAGACCAACGTCGTCGGCGTGCGCGTCATGCCGGTGTTCGCGGTGAAGTCGGGCGCGTTCTTCGCCATGACGGTCGGCATCCTCGGCCTGATGGGCGGACTGCTGCAGATCAACCCCATCTGGGTGCTGGGCCCGTACAAGCCGTCGCAGGTCTCTGCCGGGAGCCAGCCCGACTTCTACATGATGTGGACCGACGGCCTCATCCGCATCTGGCCGCCGTGGGAGTTCTACATCGGCAACTACACCATCCCGCAGCCGGTGTGGATCGCCCTCCTCATGGGTCTCATCCTGGGCCTGCTGACGATCTACCCGTTCATCGAGCGGCGGCTGACCGGGGACGACGCCCACCACAACCTGCTGCAGCGGCCCCGTGACGCCCCGGTGCGCACCGCGGTCGGCGCGATGGCGATCAGCATCTACATCTTGCTGACGTTCGCCTGCATGAACGACATCATTGCGCTGAAGTTCCACATCTCGCTGAACGCGACGACGTGGATCGCCCGCATCGGGCTGGTGGTCTTGCCGGCGATCGTCTACTTCGTCGCCTACCGCTGGGCGATCTCGCTGCAGCGCAGCGATCGCGAGGTGCTGGAGCACGGCATCGAGACGGGCATCATCAAGCGGCTGCCGCACGGTGCCTACATCGAGCTGCACCAGCCGCTGGGGCCGGTCGACGAGCACGGTCATCCGATTCCGCTGGAGTACCAGGGCGCGGCGCTGCCCAAGCGCATGAACAAGCTCGGTTCGGGCGGCGCTCCGGGCACCGGTGGCTGGCTCTTCGCCGATCCGCCGGCCGAACACGAGGCGATCACGGAGGCCGCGCACGCTGCCGAGCGCCGCGCGATCACGGCCCTGGCCGAGCACCAGGGGAACGGATCCCGCAACGGCCACACCAACGGCCACGGGGCCAACGGCCATGGCAGCAACGGCCATTCGGCCAACGGTCACGGCAACGGCAACGGGCAGCGCCACTAGCCCCGCTGAACACGACGAGGGCCCGCATCCGAGAGCACGCGGATGCGGGCCTTCGTCGTCGGTCGAGACGGCCGGCCGTCGACGCGCGTCCGGGCCCCGCCGTCACACTTCCCCGCCGCCTGTGACGCTGGGGTCACCGAGCGCGGATCGCTCCGCCGCGCGGTGGGTGCCGATGGTGGCGGTGGCGTCCCGTTCGCCCGAGGTGCCGTTCAGCCGTAGCGGCGGCGCAGCCGGCGCAGCAGCAGCGGCGTCAGGACCGGCAGCACGAGCATGACGGCGCCGGCCAGGCCGTAGCAGACCCACGCCGCGCCGTCGCTGTCGGTGGCGAGCAGATAGGTCGCGACGGCGCTGAAGAAGGCGGCGAGCCCGATCCCGCCGCCGATGGCCGACGCGGAGCGCAGCCAGATGCGGTCGACCGCCGATCCGCGGCCCAAGCGGGACATCCGCCGGCCGGCGGCCGGTTCGCCGCCACGGCACGTCGCCGGCGTGCCCGCCGAGGCGCGCCGGGCGCGCAGCAGCAGCGGGACGGCCGCCGCGATGACCACCGCGGACACCGCGATGACGGCGTACAGCGCCGCCGGTACCCCGCCGCCCGATCCGCCGGAGGCCAGCCGCACGACGGCCACCCCCGCCGTCACCGCGGCGCCCAGTGCCGCCAACCAGACGACGGCGCAGCCGCCGATCGCGAGCCGGTCTGCCGTGTCGGGCGCGGCCTGCAGCCGGGCCGCCGCTTCCTGCCATGGACGCTTCATGATCAGCAGCTGGTCTGCGGGCCGTTGTTGTTGTTCGCGGTCAACGTCTGGCCGTCGCTGGTGGTGATGGAGCAGTTCAGCCTGCTCACGAGGAACAGGCTGGACGCCTGTACGGAGCCGACCTCGGACTGCGAGATCGGCGTGACGGTGATGGACCACGGGATGAACACGTTGCGCAGGGTGCGGCTGCGGCCCGACGCATCGGTGTAGGTGACCGTGATGATGTCTCCGGGCGCCTTGGTGCCGGTGACCCGGTAGGTGATCTGCCGCGGACCCGCCGGGGTCGTCGTGGTGGTCGGGGTCGTCGTCGGCGGCACGCTACTCGTCGGCTCCGGGGACGGCGCCTCGGATGGCGGCGGGGGCGGCGGAGGTGGCGGCTCGGGCGTCACCGTCACCGTCTCGGTGGGCGGCGGCGGTGGTGGTGGCGGCGGCTCGCTCGTGGGCGACGGTGGCGGAGGCGGCGGGGTCGTCGTGGTGATCTCGTCCTGCACCGGCGGGCGAGGCGTCGTCGTGGTGGTGAGATTGGCCAGGTTGGACGTCTCGGAGTTCACGACCAGCGCGGCGACGGACGCGACGAGCGCCACGGCCGCGACGATGGCGGCGATCCCGACCACCCAGGGCCAGCGCGGCGGTGGCGGCTGCTCGACGAGCTCGGTGGCGTCGTAGTCGTCGTACTCGTAGAGGTGCGGATCGGCCGGGATGTAGGGCCCGCTGGTGAATTGCTCGGATTCGGGCGCGGAGTAGGCCTGGGAGAACGGCTCGTGCTCGTAGGCCGCGGCGTCGGCGGCGGCGTGTGCGCCACCGGGGTCGACCGCGTCGGATTCGTCGGGTCCGAATTGCCGGGTGTCGTCGCCGGGTTCGGACGGTCCGGAGGAAGTCGGCCCGCTCATATGCCTGCTACCTCTCCACCACGCCCGGCGGCCAGCTGCGGCACTCCGGGTCCCCATCCGCTGGGCGCGCCGGTACCCCGGCGGCCTGCATCCGGGGACACCCTACCGAACGAGCTGCACCGGATCCGCGACCTGCACGCCGGTGGGCGGGCGCAGCGTCGCGCGATCGCGACCTTCGCCGCCACGGCAGCGGTCAGTGCTTCTCCGGACCGATGTAGTACTCGAAGACCAGCCCCGCCACGGTGGCGAGGATGAAGCAGACACCGGCGAACATCAGCCACGGCAGCCACAGCGCCGTGCCGACGGCCGTGACCGAGCCGGACAGCGCGATGGAGATCGGCCACCAGCTGTGCGGGCTGAAGAAGCCGAGCTCCCCGGCGCCGTCGGCGATCTCGGCTTCCTCGTAGTCCTCCGGCCGGGTGTCGAGCCGGCGGGCGACGAAGCGGAAGAACGTGGCGATGATCAAGGCCAGGCCGGTCGTCAGCACCAGCGCGGTGGCTCCCGCCCACTCGACGCCGCCCGGGCTGAACAGTGCGGTCAGCACCGCGTACACCACGGACGCCAGGGCGAAGAACGCGGTCAGGATCTCGAAGAGCCGGGCCTCGATGTTCATGCTCGCCTCCTACTTAGACGCCTGCGACGCCAGCTCGCCGCGCTGGGCCGGGAACGGCTTGGTGGTGGTGGCGTAGGGTTCCTCGCCGATCAGGTCGAGCGCCTGCGCGTTGGTGAGCCCTCGCTCGCGGCCCTCCAGGTAGGTGACGAACAGGTTCGGCTCCACGACGCGGACCTCGAAGTTCATCATCGCGTGGTAGGTGCCGCACAGTTCGGCGCACCGGCCGACGAACGCGCCGGTCTTGTCGATCTTCTCGACTTGGAAGACGTTCTGTGAGTTGTTCTGTTTCGGGTTGGGCATCACGTCGCGCTTGAAGTTGAATTCGACGGGCCAGAACGAGTGGATGACGTCGGCCGACGCCAGCTGGAACTCGATCCGCTTGCCGACCGGGAGCACCAACACCGGGATCTCCTGGGTGGTGCCGACGGTCTCCACCCGGTCCCAGTTCAGGTAGCTGCGGTCCTCGGGGTTGCGGCCGGCGATGGCACCGACGCGCTCGTGACCGGAGTCGCCGCTGCCCTCGGCCCCCTCGGCGGGCGGCCGGGACTCGGCCTGGGGTGGATCGGGAACGAGCCCCTCCCACGGCCCGAAGGTGCCGTCGTTGAAGTTGACCTTCTGGTAGCCGAACTTCCAGTTCCACTGGAACGCCGTCACGTCGACGACCACTTCCGGGTCCTTCTCGATGGCCGTGACCCGCTCCTGGACCAGCACCGTGAAGTAGAAGAGCACCGAGATGATGAGGAAGGGAATGACCGTCAGCACGATCTCGAGCGGCATGTTGTAGCCGAACTGCCGGGGGAAGTCGGTGTCGGTGGCCTTCTTGCGGTGGAACGCCGCCGTCCAGAACGTGAGGCCGAACACGATGACGCCGACGACGAGCGCGGCGACCACCGAGCCGATCCACAGCTCGCGGTTGACGCGGCCTTCGGGGGTGATGCCCTGCGGCCAGCCGAGGCCCAGCGCCTCCGACCACGAGCAACCGCTCAGCGTCAAGGCCAGCACCCCCAGCGTGGCGGCCGTCGCCAGCGCACGGAACCGACGGGAGCGTGTCACGGTGGCGCCTCCTCAAGTCACCGCTGGGCAGATGAAAACCATCGCCAGTCGAATACTACGCAGCGTAGACCACCGCCCGGCGGGGCTCACGGCACACCTGCCGCCGGGCTGCTCGCCGGCTGCGGCCCGCCCGCGGTGGTGCGGCATACTGAGCCCGGTGTGCGGACTGCTGGCCTTCGTTTCCGACCCGTCCGCCCCGGTCTCGACGGCCACCGAGCGCGCCGTCGGGGACGCGACGCGACACATGCGGCACCGCGGCCCCGACGAACCGGGCACCTGGTCGGACCTGACCCCGAGCGGCGCCGGCACCGACGTCGAGGGCGCCGGCGTCGTGTTCGGGTTCAACCGGCTCTCGATCATCGACATCGCGCACTCGCACCAGCCGCTGCGCTGGGGCCCGCCCGAGGCGCCCGACCGCTATGTGCTGGTGTTCAACGGCGAGATCTACAACTACCTGGAGCTGCGCGACGCACTGCGCTCGGAGTTCGGCGCCGTGTTCGCGACCGATGGCGACGGGGAGGCGATCGTCGCGGCCTACCACCACTGGGGTCCCGAGGCGCTGCACCGGCTGCGCGGCATGTTCGCGTTCGCGCTGTGGGACACCGGGGCCGGCGAGCTGTTCGTGGCGCGGGACCCGTTCGGCATCAAGCCGCTGTTCCTCGCGACCGGACCGGGCGGCACCGCCGTCGCCAGTGAGAAGAAGTGCCTGCTCGTCCTCGCCGACGTGATCGGCTTCGACACCGCCCTCGACGTGCGCGCCGTGCAGCACTACACCGTGCTGCAGTACGTGCCCGAGCCGGAGACCCTGCACCGCGGCGTCCGGCGGCTCGAATCGGGCAGCTACGCCGTCATCCGGCCCGGCGCGGCACCGGCGGTCACCCGCTACTTCCGGCCCCGGTTCGCCGCCCAGCCGATCGCCGCGGGCGAGGAGCAGCGCCGGTTCGACGAGATCACCGCCGCGCTGGAGGACTCCGTCGCCAAGCACATGCGCGCCGACGTGACCGTCGGCGCGTTCCTGTCCGGCGGCATCGACTCGACGGCCATCGCCGCGCTGGCGATCCGCCACAATCCGCGGCTCATCACCTTCACGACCGGCTTCGAGCGGGAAGGTTTCTCCGAGGTCGACGTCGCGGTGGCGTCCGCGGAGGCCATCGGCGCCCGCCACGTCACCAAGGTGGTCAGTCCGGCGGAGTTCGTCGAGGCGCTGCCGGCGATCGTCTGGTATCTGGACGAACCCGTCGCGGACCCGGCGCTGGTGCCGCTGTATTTCATCGCCCGCGAGGCGCGCAAACACGTCAAGGTGGTGCTGTCGGGCGAGGGGGCCGACGAGCTCTTCGGCGGCTACACGATCTACCGCGAGCCGCTCTCGCTGCGGCCGTTCGAGTACCTGCCGCCGCCGCTGCGCCGGTCGATGCGCCGGGTCGCCGCCCCGCTGCCGGAGGGCATGCGCGGCAAGAGCCTGCTGCAGCGCGGCTCTCAGCCGCTGGAGGAGCGGTACTACGGCAACGCCCGCAGCTTCAACGACGACCAGCTGCGCGCGGTGCTGCGCGAGTTCCGGCCCGAGTGGACCCACACCGACGTCACCGCCCCGATCTACGAACAGTCCCGCGGCTGGGATCCGGTGGCCCGGATGCAGCACCTCGACCTGTTCACCTGGCTGCGCGGCGACATCCTGGTGAAGGCCGACAAGATGACCATGGCGAACTCCCTCGAGCTGCGGGTGCCGTTCCTGGACCCCGAGGTGTTCGCGGTGGCGTCCCGGTTGCCGCTGGACGCCAAGATCACCCGGACGACGACCAAGTACGCGCTGCGCCGGGCGCTGGAGCCGATCGTGCCCGCTCACGTCCTGCACCGCCCCAAGCTCGGGTTCCCGGTGCCGATCCGGCATTGGCTGCGGTCCGGCGAGCTGCTCGACTGGGCGCAGCAGCTCATCGCGCAGTCGCAGACCGACGAGCTGATCGACCGCGCCGGGGTGCGCCGCATGCTCGACGAGCACCTGACCGGCGACATCGACCACAGCCGCCGGCTGTGGACGGTGCTGATCTTCATGCTGTGGCACGCGATCTTCGTCGAGCGCAGCATCGAGCCGTCGATCAGCGAGCCGCAGTACCCCGTGCAGCTGTAGCTACAGCACCGCGCCGATCTCGGCGCCCGCGTCGTCGCCGTAGGCGTCGGTGATGCGCCGGATTGCGACGTCGCGGTCGAAGCTCCACTCCTGCGGGCCGGGCGCCTCGAACACCAGCACCGCGACCAGCGACGCGAGCTGCGCCGCCCGCTCGAGCCCCAGCCCGGCGCTTCGGCCGGTGAGGAAGCCGGCGCGGAACGCGTCGCCGATGCCGGTCGGGTCGTTTTTGCGGGTCTCGGGAACCACGCCGACGTGGATGAACGTGCCGTCGTTGCCGACCAGGTCGACGCCCTTCGGCCCGAGGGTCGTCACCCGGAGCTGGATCTGGCTCATCACCTCGGCCTCGCTCCAGCCGGTCTTCTGCAGCAGCAGGTCCCACTCGTAGTCGTTGGTGAACAGGTACTGGGCGCCGCCGATGAGCTGCCGGATCTCGTCACCGGAGAGCCGGGCGAGCTGCTGGGAGGGATCGGCCGCGAACGGCAGGCCGAGGCTGCGGCACTCCTGGGTGTGGCGGAGCATCGCCGCCGGGTCGTTGGCGCCGATGATCGTGAGCTCCGGCGCGCCGACCCGCGCCACCACGTCGGCGAGCGAGATGTCGCGGGCCTGCGACATCGCACCCGGATAGAAGGACGCGATCTGCGCCATGGCCTCGTCGGTGGTGCACAGGAACCGGGCGGTGTAGGCGGAGTCGGAGACCAGCACGCTCTGGCAGTCGACGCCGTGGGACTCCAGCCACGAGCGGTAGTCCCCGAAGTCCGACCCGACGGCGCCGACGAGGGTCGCGCTGCCGCCCAGCAGGCCGATGGCGTAGGCCATGTTGCCCGCCACGCCGCCGCGGTGGATGACCAGCTCGTCGACCAGGAAGCTCAGCGACACCTTCTCCAGGTGCTCGGCCAGCAACTGTTCGGAGAAGCGGCCCGGGAAGCGCATCAGATGGTCGGTCGCGATGGAACCGGTCACAGCAATCGTCAAGAAAGTCGCCTCTCGTTCAGCACGCGGCACCGCCGGTGCGGCCTCGAAAGCCTACCCGGGTCGCGCGGCCCGACGCCGACCGGCGGGTGCGCTAACCTGCCTTCACGTGCTCGTCGCCGACGACAGACGGTCCGGCGCAACAGCCATCGGTGGCCGCACGGCGTCGCCCGCGACGACTACGGAAAGAGCCTTCTGTCATGGCCGGTGAGAACTCGCCCGATCCCGAACCGACCGCCGTCCCGCCCGCCTACGACGACCACGCCCCGCAACCGGGGCAGCCGGCGTTCGATGCCGGCGGCGCGGAGTATCCGGGCGTGCTGCCGCCGCCGGTGGAATACCCGCAGCGGCCGCGACGCCGCTGGCCGGCGGTGGCGATCGCGACGGTGGCGGCGCTCGCGGTGGTCGGCGCGGCGGCGTTCTTCGCGGTGGTCGACAGGCGCGGTGACGGCGGCGGCGAGCGGCTGACGCCGGACAACGCCCGGGCCGCGATCCAGCACTACCTCGACGCGCTGCAGGACGCCGACATCGACGCGATCACGCGGAACATGCTGTGCGGGATCTACGACGAGGCGAAGGACCGCCGCGCGGACGAACAGCTCGCGAAGCTCAGCAGCGACGCCTACCGCAAGCAATTCGAGAGCGCGCGCGTGGTGTCGGTCGACAAGATCGTCTACTCGTCACCACGGACGGGCCAGGTGCTGTTCACCATGGCGGTGGTGCCGTTCGACGGCGCCGACGAAGAGGAGGTCCAGGCGGTGGCACAGCTGCTGTCCCAGGACGGTGAGGTCCTGGTGTGCTCCTACCTGCTGCGCCCCGCCGGGCAGTTCTGACGGGTCAGTTGAACGAGTCGCCGCAGGCGCAGGAGCCGGTGGCGTTCGGGTTGTCGATCGTGAAGCCCTGCTTCTCGATGGTGTCGACGAAGTCGATGGTGGCGCCCTGCACGTAGGGGGCGCTCATCCGGTCGACGGTCAGCGTGACGCCGCCGAAGTCGGCGGTCAGGTCGCCGTCGAGTGAGCGGTCGTCGAAGAACAGGTTGTAGCGCAACCCGGCGCAGCCGCCGGGCTGCACGGCGATGCGCAGCGCGAGGTCGTCACGGCCCTCCTGGTCGAGGAGCGCCTTGGCCTTGGCCGCCGCGGCGTCCGTCAGCAGCACGCCGTGGGTCGCCGTGGTGGTCGACTCGTCCTGAACAGTCATTGCATCTCCCTCGTGCTGGTCCTCCGGCGTGACCGGAAGTGCTCCCCGACTCTCAACGGTACCCGCTGGGGTCGCTATTCCCGACCTGTGCGGCGGTCACCGCCGCCAGGCTCTCGAGCTGGTGGCGCGCGTCGGCCATGGCGGTCGCCACCGAGCCGGCATGGTCGGTCAGCGACCGGGCCGCGGTGATCCCGGCCGCCGTCAGCTCTTCGGGCGACAGCGCCACCTGACCGGCGAGCACCAGCACGCGCGCCCGGCCGTCGCGGGCCGCGGCGGCGAGCGCGCCCACGACCTTGCCGTGCAGCGACTGGTGGTCGAGGCGGCCCTCGCCGGTCACCACGACGTCGGCTGCCGCAATGTCCGCGGCGAGCCCGGTGTGCCCCGCGATCACCGCCGCGCCGGATTCCCGGTGCGCGCCCAGCGCGAGCAGCGCGGCGCCGAGCCCACCGGCCGCGCCGGCGCCGGGCAGCTCGGCGACGGCCCGGCCGGCGGCCGCGTCCAACTCCGCACCCCACCGTCGCAGCCGGTCCTCCAAGAGCGCCACGGTCGGCGGGTCGGCACCCTTCTGCGGCCCGAACACCGCCGCCGCACCCATCGGCCCGAGCAACCGGTGTTCGACGTCGGAGGCGGCGATCAGTTCGACGCCGGCGACGCGCCGCCGGGCCGTCGCGGGGCTGCCGTCGGGTGCGAGGGCCCCGACCATGCCCCGGCCGCCGTCGGTGGTGGCGCTGCCGCCCAACCCGACGACGATGCGGCCCGCGCCCGCGTCGAGCGCGGCGGCGATCAGCTGGCCGACCCCGTAGGTGGAGCCCGCGAGCGCGGTCTGCGGCGTGGGCGGGCCGTCGAGCAGCGCGAGCCCGCAGGCCTGCGCGCACTCGAGGTACGCGGTGCCGCCGACGGCGTCCAGCAGCCACTGGGCGTCGACCTCGCCGGTCACCGGGCCGCGCACCCGGGCGCACTGCCGCCGGCCGAGGCGCGTCGCGAGCACGTCGACGAAGCCTGGGCCGCCGTCGGATTGGGGCGCCAGGGTCAGCTCGTCGCCGGGCCGCGAGCCCGCCCAGCCGGCCGCGATGGCCTCGGCGGCCGCCACGGCGGTCAGGCTGTCGCCGAAACTGTCCGGCGCGATGAGCACCCGCATCCTTCGGAACAGTAGGCGCGGACCGGGTGTGTCGCATGCCGGGCCGCGAACCGCCCGGCCGCCAGCCGGCAGTAATCTGGCAGCGTGAACCCGCTGGGCCGCAAGAAGGGCAGTGACGCCGCGCCGTCGACCGTCGAGTCCACCGCGGCGGCGCCGGCCGGCGTCGAGACCGAGCCCCGCCGCACCACGGCCCCGAAGGGCCGGCCCACCCCGAAGCGGGACGCCAGCAGGCGGCGCGGACCGGTCGCCCCGGCGCCGATGACCATGGCCGAGGCCCGCAGGCGGCGCAAGGAGCTCGGCGGGCCGAAGCTCTCCCGCGAGGAGCGGCGGGCGGTGCGCTCGGAGCGACGCTCGGCGATGTCCGAACGCCGCGAGCGCATGATGGCCGGCGAGGAGGGCTACCTCCTCCCCCGCGACCGCGGACCGGTCCGGGAGTTCGCCCGCGACTACGTCGACTCGCGGCGCAATCTGCTCGGCCTGTTCATGCCGTCGGCGCTCGGTCTGCTGTTCCTGATGCTCGCCATGCCGCCGCAGCTCTACGCCTACACCCAGCCCGCGCTGCTCGCGCTGATCGTGCTGATGGCGATCGACGGGATCCTGCTCGGGCGGCGGGTGAACCGGCTGGCGGACGAGAAGTTCCCCGGCCATACCGAGGGCCGGTGGCGGCTCGGTTTCTACGCCGCGAGCCGGGCGTCGCAGTTGCGCCGGATGCGGGCGCCGCGGCCCCGGGTGAACCGCGGCGACGACGTCGGCTGACCGCCGGTGGTGCGCACTCTGGTGCTGGGCGGGATCCGGTCCGGCAAGTCCCGGTGGGCGGAGACTGCGGCGGCGTCCGCGGTCGGTGTCGACTCCCCCGTGCGTTACCTCGCGACGGGCTGGTGCCCGGATCCGGGAACCGACGCCTCCTGGGAGGAGCGGGTGCATGCCCACCGGCTGCGACGCCCGGCGCACTGGTGCACCGTGGAGACCACCGGTGTGCCGCAGCAGCTGCGCGACGCGCCCGGGGTCGCCACGCTGGTGGACGACGTCGGCGGCTGGCTGACGGCCGCCTTTGATCGGCGGGTGGCGTGGGACGACGACGCCCGGACCGCGGCCGTGCGCGCCGACGCCGACGACTTCGTGGCGGCCGTCACCGCGTTCGCCTCGCCGCTGGTGCTGGTCAGTCCCGAGGTGGGGTTGAGCGTGGTCCCGGCGTTCCGCGCGGGACGGCGCTTCGCCGACGAGCTGGGCGCCCTGAACCAGCGGCTGGCCGCGATCTGCGACCGGGTGGTGCTGGTCGTCGCCGGCATCCCGGTGCCCATCAAGGACGCGTCGTGACCGATCCCGTCGAGTTCCCCGCCGTAGGGCCGCCCGACGAGGCGGCCGCCGCGGACGCCCGCGCCCGCCAGGGCACGTTGACCAAACCGGCGGGCGCCCTGGGCCGGTTGGAGGAGCTGTCGGTGTGGGTGGCGGCCTGCCAGGGCCAGTGCCCGCCGCGCCGGTTCGAGCGGGCGCGGGTGGTGGTGTTCGCCGGCGACCACGGGGTGGCGGCAGCGGGGGTGTCGGCCTATCCGCCGGAGGTGACCGCGCAGATGGTCGCCAACATCGACCGCGGCGGCGCGGCGATCAACGTGCTCGCCGAGGAGGCCGGGGCGACGGTGCGCGTCGCCGACATCGCCGTCGACGTGGACGAACCGCTCACCCCGGCGATCGGCGCGCACAAGGTGCGGCGCGGCAGCGGGGACATCACCACCCAGGACGCGCTGACGGCCGACGAGGCGGTGGCGGCGGTGCGGGCGGGCCGGCGGATCGCCGACGAGGAGGTCGACGCCGGGGCGGACCTGCTGATCTGCGGCGACATGGGCATCGGGAACACCACGGCGGCAACCACTCTCATCGCCCTGCTGACCGACAGCGAACCCGTTGCGGTGGTGGGGCGCGGTACCGGCATCGACGACGCGGGCTGGATGCGCAAGACCGCCGCGGTGCGCGACGCGCTGTACCGCGGCCGGCACGCCGCCGGCGACCCAATGGCGGCGCTGCGGACGTGTGGCGGCGCCGACCTCGCCGCGATGGCGGGCTTCTGCGCGCAGGCCGCGGTGCGCCGGACGCCGCTGCTGCTCGACGGGGTGGTGGTGACGGCCGCCGCGCTGGTCGCCGAACGGCTGGCGCCCGGCGCCCGGCGCTGGTGGCAGGCCGGTCATCGCTCACCGGAGCCGGCGCACGCCGTGGCGCTGGCCCGCCTCGATCTGGCGCCGATCGTGGACTTCGGGATGCGGCTCGGCGAGGGGTCGGGGGCGGCGGTGGCGCTGCCGGTGTTGCGGGCCGCGGTGGCCACCCTGGCCTCGATGGCGACGTTCTCCGATGCGGGCGTGTCCTCCCCCGACTCGCCGTGATGCGTTCGCTCGCCGCGGCGTTCGCGTTCGGCACGGTGCTGCCGGTGCGCGGCCGGATGCCGCCGCCGGGCCGCGGCATGATGACCGCCCTGCCCGTCGTGGGGCTGGTGGTCGGCGGTGCGGTCGCCGCGGTGTGGTGGGTGGGCTCGCTCGCGTTCGGCGCCGGGTCCGCGCTCGCCGGCGTGCTGGCGGTGGCCGCGGCGATGCTGCTCACGCGGGGGCTGCACGTCGACGGGCTCTGCGACACCGTCGACGCGCTGGGCTGCTACGGCGCACCCGAGCGCGCGCTGCAGGTGATGCGCGACGGGAGCGCCGGCCCGCTCGGCGTCGCGGCCGCGGTGACGGCGATCCTGGTGCAGGCGCTGGCGATCGCCGCGCTACCCGCCCCGCCGCACGGGGTGGCCGCGATCGTGGTGGCCGCGCTGGCGGGCCGGGTGGCCGCGGTGTCGGCGTGCCGCCGCGGCGTGCCCGCCGCCGCTGGCAGCGGTTCGGGCGCCGCGGTCGCCGGCACCCAACCCGCCGTCGTCGTCGCGCTGTGGTGCCTGACGGCGATCGGGTTGTCGACGGTGGCCACGGCGCGGCTGTGGCAGGGCCCGGTCGCGGTGCTGGTGGCCTTTGCGGCGGGCGCGGTCCTGGTGCGCCACTGCGTGATTCGCTTCGGCGGGATCACGGGCGACGTGCTGGGCGCGGCGATCGAGGTCACCGCCGCGCTCACGCTGGTCGGGTGCGTGGTGGGCGCCTAACCCAGCCGCGTCATCCAGCCGTGGGTGTCGGCGAACGTGCCGCGCTGGATGCCGGTGAGCGTGTCCCGCAGCGCCATGGTGACCTCGCCCGGCTCGCCGTCGGCGACGGTGTACTCGCCCTCGGCGTACTTGACCCGCGACACCGGCGTGATGACGGCCGCGGTGCCGCAGGCGAACACCTCGGTGATCTCCCCGGCCGCGACGCCTTTGCGAAGTTCCTCGATGTCGATCTTGCGTTCCTCGACGCCGAAGCCTGCGTCGGACGCCAACTGCAGCAACGAATCTCGCGTGATGCCGGGCAGCAGTGAACCGGTCAGTTCGGGCGTCACCAGCCGGGCCGACGCGCCGCTGCCGAACACGAAGAACAGGTTCATGCCGCCCATCTCCTCGATGTAGCGGCGTTCGGCGGCGTCGAGCCACACGACCTGGTCGCAGCCCTGGGCGGCGGCCTCGGCCTGCGCGAGCAGCGATGCTGCGTAGTTGCCGCCGAACTTCGCGGCCCCGGTGCCGCCGGGACTGGCCCGCACGTACTCGGTGGAGAGCCACACGCTGACCGGCTTGATGCCGCGCGGGAAGTACGCCCCGGCCGGCGACGCGATCACCAGGTAGCGGTACTCCTTGGCCGGTCGCACGCCCAGCCCCGGCTCCGTGGCGAAGATGAACGGCCGCAGGTACAGCGACTCCTCGCCGCCGGCGGGCGGCACCCATTGCCCGTCGACCGCGATGAGCTGGCGCAGGGATTCCAGGAACAGCTCGTCGGGCAGCTCGGGGATGGCGAGCCGGCGCGCCGAGGAGCGCAACCGCGCCGCGTTGGCTTCCGGCCGGAACGACACCACCGCACCGTCGGCCCACCGGTAGGCCTTCAGGCCTTCGAAGACCTCCTGCGCGTAGTGCAGCACGATCGCCGACGGGTCGAGCTGGATCGGGCCGTAGGGCAGCACCTGCGCGTCGTGCCAGCCGCGGCCCTCGGTGTAGGAGATGGACACCATGTGGTCGGTGTGGTGCTGACCGAACGGCGGGTTCGTCATGATCGCCGCGCGCTCGACGTCGGTCGCCGGATGCTCGTTGGGCACGACGGTGAACTCGAGGGAGGCGCTCGTCATGGGCAAATCCTAGCCGCCGGCGCCACCGGGTTTTCGGGGTCGCGAAGGGCGGCTCAGCGCGTCTTCGCGGGAACGAACGGCGGGAGCACCACCTCGCACGGCAGCCGGCGGCCGCGCACGTCGACGTCCACCAGCGCGCCGTCGTCGATGCCCGCGGCGGTGTCGATGAGCGCCAGCGCGATGCCCGCCTTCAGCGTCGGCGAGAAGGTGCCGGAGGTGGTGACACCGACCGGGCGATCGCCGTCGAGCACGGTCAGATCCGGCCGCAGCACCCCGCGGCCCGTCGCCTTGAGCCCACGCAGCAGCCGTCGCGGCCCGGCCTCCTTTTCCGCGAGCAGCGCCTCGCGGCCCCAGAACGCCTCCTTGCGCCAGCCGACCGCCCAGCCGCAGCGGGCCTGCAGCGGCGAGATGTCGGCCGACAGCTCGTGGCCGTTCAGCGGATATCCCATCTCGGTGCGCAGGGTGTCGCGCGCGCCCAGCCCGGCGGGCTGGCCGCCCTCGGCCTGCACCGCAGCCAGCAACGCGTCGAACACCTCGCCCGCGGCGTCCCACGGCGGCAGCAGTTCGTAGCCGAGCTCGCCGGTGTAGCCGGTGCGGCACACCCGCACGCTCACGCCGGCGAATTCGGCGTCGGCGTAGCTCATGTAGGCCATGTCGGCCGGCAGCCCGAGCGCCGCCAGCACCCGCGGGGACCTCGGTCCCTGCACCGCCAGCACCGCGTAGGCGCGGTGCAGGTCGGTGACGGTGACGCCGGCGGGGGCAGCGGCCCGCAGCGCCGCCACCACCGCCGCGGTGTTGGCGGCGTTGGGCACCAGGAACACCTCGTCCTCGGCGACGAAGTAGGCGATCAGGTCGTCGATCACCCCGCCGGTCTCGGTGCAGCACAGCGTGTACTGCGCCCTGCCGGGGCCGATGCGCCGCAGATCGTTGGTGAGCGCGCGGTTGACGTACTCGGCGGCGCCCGGCCCGCTCACCGACGCCTTACCGAGGTGGCTGACGTCGAAGAGCCCGACCGCGGTGCGGGTGGCGATGTGCTCGCCGACGGTGCCGGCGTACGCCACCGGCATCAGCCAGCCACCGAATTCGGCGAAGGTCGCGCCGAGTGCGCGGTGGCGATCTTCGAGCGGGCCGTGCAGCGGCTCGGCGGTTCCGGTCACCCCGTCGACCCTAGTGGCGTCGGTGCGGCGGATTAGGGTGGGCGCTCGTGAGCCCCGCCATCGGATACCAGCCACCGGCCGTCGCTTCCGCCACGTCGATCCCCAAGCGGGGCGTGTCGGACGCGGTGCTCGTCGTGCCGGTGAGCAGCCGGGGCGACGACCGTGCGGCCGTGCTGGCCGCGGACTCCTATCTGAGCGGCGACGCCGTCACCGAGATCGAGTCGGCGCTGGCGGCGCTGGGCGCGACCGGCGCTGTCGACCAGGTGCACCGGATCCCCGTCTCGTCGCTGCCGGTGGCCAGCGTGCTCACCGTGGGCGTCGGCACCACCGGCGACTCCTGGCCGGCCGACACCGTGCGACGGGCGGCCGGCGTCGCGGCCCGCTCGCTGGACAAGGCCACGGCCGTCGTCACCACGCTCACCGCGCTCGACGTCGAGGCCGCCATCGAGGGGCTCATCCTCGGGGCGTACCGCTTCCCGGGGCTGCGCAGCGCGAAGACGGCGCCGAAGACCGACGGCCTGCGCACCATCACCGCGCTGGTGCCGGACGCGAAGTCGGCCAAGGCTGCCGTGCAGCGCGCCACCGACGTCGCCGCGGCCGTCGCGACCGCCCGGGATTTCGTCAACACCCCGCCCAGCCACCTGTTCCCCGCCGAGTTCGCCGACCGCGCCGCGGCGTTGGGCAAGGCGGCCGGGCTCACGGTCGAGGTGCTCGACGACAAGGAGCTGGCGCGCAAGGGCTACGGCGGCATCGTCGGCGTCGGCAAGGGCTCGTCGCGGCCGCCGCGGCTGATGCGGCTGACGCACCAGGGCGGCAAGCGAGGCTCGAAGAAGGTGGCGCTCGTCGGCAAGGGCATCACGTTCGACACCGGCGGCATCTCCATCAAGCCCGCCGCCAACATGCACCACATGACCTCCGACATGGGCGGCGCCGCGGCGGTCATCGCGACCGTGATCCTCGCCGCGAAGCAGCAGCTGCCCATCGAGGTGACCGCGACCGTGCCGATGGCCGAGAACATGCCCTCGGGGACGGCGCAGCGGCCCGGCGACGTGCTGACGCAGTACGGCGGCATCACCGTCGAGGTGCTGAACACCGACGCCGAGGGCCGGCTGATCTTGGCCGACGCCATCGTGCGGGCCTGCGAGGACAACCCGGACTACCTGATCGAGTGCTCGACGCTGACCGGCGCGCAGACCGTCGCGCTGGGCGCCCGCACCCCGGGGGTGATGGGCAGCGACGCGTTCCGCGACCGGGTGGCCGCACTGTCGCGGGAGGTCGGCGAGCACGGCTGGGCGATGCCACTGCCCGAAGAACTGAAGGACGACCTCAAGTCGCAGGTCGCCGACCTCGCCAACGTCAGCGGCTCGCGCTACGCCGGCATGCTGGTGGCGGGCACCTATCTGCGCGAGTTCGTCGCCGAAGGCGTGCAGTGGGCGCACATCGACATCGCCGGGCCGGCCTACAACACCGGCGGGCCGTGGGGCTACACCCCCAAAGGCGGCACCGGTGTACCCACCCGCACGCTGTTCGCGGCGCTGCGCGACATCGCCGAGAACGGCTGACGCACCC
This sequence comes from Mycobacterium sp. MYCO198283, assembly GCF_021213805.1. GTDB lineage: Bacteria > Actinomycetota > Actinomycetes > Mycobacteriales > Mycobacteriaceae > Mycobacterium. The sequence continues at coordinate 293,979 of NZ_JAJQJI010000004.1, read as the reverse complement.
CTACAGCACCCGGCCGCGCGCGGTGCTGCGCAGCACCTGCGGCGCCAGCTTCGACGTGCCGTAGAGCAGGTAGGCCTCCGGCGCGACGGGGCGGATCGGCTTGTCCTTGCGCACCGCCGACACGATGGCTTTCGCGACCTTGTCGGGTCCGTAGCCGCGCAGCTCGAAGACCTTCTGCAGCTGCGCCCGCCGCGGGGCGACGGCCTGATCCTTACCCGTCGGCGCGTCGATGCGTGTCCGGGTCACGATCCCGGTGTCGATCACGCCCGGACAGATGGTCGTCACCCCGACGCCCGCCTCGGCGAGTTCGGCGCGCAGGCAGTCGCTGAACATGAAGACGGCGGCCTTGGACGTGCAGTAGGCGTTCATGGACTGCAGCGGCGCGTAGGCGGCCATGGACGACACGTTGACGAGGTGGCCGCCGGTGCCGCGCTCGACGAGCCGCCGCCCGAAGGACCGGCAACCGTTGACGACGCCGGAGAAATTCACCTCGAGCACCCGGTCGAACTCCGCGGGCGGGGTGTCGAGGAAGCGGCCCGCGTGGCCGACGCCGGCGTTGTTGACGACGACGTCGGGCACGCCGTGCCGGTCGCAGACCTCGGCGGCGAAGCGCTCGACGGCGTCGGCGTCGGAGACGTCGACCCGATACGGGTGCGCTGCGCCGCCACGCGAGATGATCTGTGCCGCCGTCTCTTTCGCGCTCCCCTCGTCGATGTCGCTGACGACCACCTCCGCGCCCTCGCGGGCGAACAGCAGCGCCGTCTCGCGGCCGATACCGCTGCCCGCGCCGGTCACCACCACCAGCGTGTCGCCGAACGGGCCCCGCTCGCGACCGACCTCGGCGCGCAGCAGGGCGCGCGGGGCCGGGCCGCCGGACAGGTGGTCGACGAGCTCGCCGACGGCCTGGGCGATCACCTGGGGGTGGGAGAACGGCGACCAGTGGCCGGCGCGGATGTCGCGCCGCCACAGCCGGGACACCCAGCGCGACTCGAAGTCCAATCCGTAGGGCATGACGACCGGGTCGCCGGTGTTGACGAGCAGCTGCACCGGCGTCGTGACGTAGTGGTCAGAACGCACCTTCACGCCGGACCGCAGCGCGTTGGCGCGGTAGATCCGCAGCGAGTTGGCCGCGTCGACGTTGACGTTGCCGAGGTGGATCTGGTCCTTCGGAACCCCGCGGGCGTTCGCCAGCTGCACGATGCGTCCGAACCCCGCCCGCATCGCCAGCGGCATCAGCAGCGGGACCGAGAACGGAATCCAATAGGACAGCCGCGCAACGAGGTTCAGCGTCTTCAGGAACTGGATCGGCCGGTAGGGCCGCGCCAGGCCCTCGCGGATCACGGTGGCGTAGTGGTCGGTGCTCGGGCCGGAGATGGAGGTGAAGGACGCGACGCGGTCCTGCGCGCCGGGCCGCGACAGGTACTCCCACACCGCCACCGACCCCCAGTCGTGGGCCAGCACGTGCACCGGCTCGCCCGGGCACAAGTCGGTGATCACGGCGTCGAAGTCGTCGGCGAAGTGCGGCATCGTGTACGCGCCGACCTGCTTGGGCACGGTGGACTCGCCGGCGCCGCGGTTGTCATAGGTGATGATGCGGAACCGGTCGCGGAGCCGGGACACCACGCCGTCCCACATCACGTGTGAGTTCGGCCAGCCGTGCGCCATCACCAGCGGTGGGCCGTCGGGATTTCCCTGCTCGAAGGCGGCGATGCGCACGCCGTCGGTGCTCTCGACGAATCGCTTCTCGACCGGTGTCATGTGCTTCCTCCCGTAGCTCCCGGGAAAACGCTAGCCGTCTTCGAGTTCGCGGTGGGCGGCCCGTCGCCGTTCGACCCGCCGGCGCGCGTCGTAGTCGCGCATGCGCTGCGGATATCCGACCTTCTGCACGTCGTAGACCGGGATTCGTAAGACGTCGGAGAGCCGGCGGGCGCCCGCCGCGCCACCGGCCCGCCGCCGGGTCCATTCGCCGTCGGCCGCCACCAGCACGACCGTGACGTCGGTGACGGTGGTCTGGGGTTCGACGAATGCCTCGACGCCGGTGCGGGCGGCGGTCCACTCGCGCAGGTACTTCAGGTCCGCGGCGGGGTCGGGACCGGCGCCGCGCCGCCGCTTCCTGCCGAACACACCCACCGGTCGCTCCTCGCCTGACCTGATCCGATCCCCTCGACCGATAGTGCCAGAGCACACGACGCTGTCGTTTTCGCTGCGACGCCGCCTGGGTAGCCGGTGGGCGGCAAGTGTGCCGGGCGCGGTGTTTGTCCCTCGCCTGACCCACTTGCGGCAGCGCGCTGTGGTAAGCCAGAGGTCGACCGGCCCGACGCTCACCCAGACCGACCGCTACGAGGGAGTCAACTGACATGGCCCACTCCGTCCAGATGCCCGCACTCGGCGAGAGCGTGACCGAGGGGACCATCACTCGGTGGCTCAAGCAGGAGGGCGACACCGTCGAGGTGGACGAGCCGCTGCTCGAGGTGTCGACGGACAAGGTGGACACCGAAATCCCGTCTCCCGCTGCTGGAGTGCTCAAGAAGATCGTCGCGCAGGAGGACGACACGGTCGAGGTGGGCGGTGAGCTCGCGGTCATCGGCGACGCCGACGAGGACACCGGCGACTCGGACGACTCCGACGATGCGGGCGGCGAGCAGGACTCCGGTGACGACGAGCCGGCCGACACGTCCGAGGACGACTCGGGCGACGACTCGCGCGACGACTCAGGCGACGACTCAGGCGAGGACGACGACTCGGCGGACCAGGAGCCCGAACCGCAGCCCGCGCAGAAGTCGTCCGGCGGTTCCGGCGACGCGACGTCGGTGAAGATGCCCGAGCTCGGCGAATCGGTGACCGAGGGCACCGTCACCCGCTGGCTGAAGAAGGTCGGCGACAGCGTCGAGGTGGACGAGCCGCTGCTGGAGGTGTCGACCGACAAGGTGGACACCGAGATCCCGTCCCCGGTCGCCGGCACCCTGCTCGAGATCATCGCCGAGGAGGACGACACCGTCGAGGTGGGCGGTGAGCTGGCCAAGATCGGCGACGGGCAGGCGGGCGAAGAGCAAGACAGCGATCCGGAGCCCGAACCCGAGTCCAAGCAGGGGAAGGAACCCGAGCCCGAGCCCGAGCCCGAACAGGAGCCCGAACCCGAACCCGAACCGAAACAGGAGAAGGAACCCGAACCCGAGAAGAAGCCCGAGCCGAAGCCGGAGGCCGAGGACAAGGCCGAGCAGCCCGGGGACACCGCCGAGCAGAAGCCCGAGCCGCGCGAGCCGCGCAGCGACGACGGCAGCACCGGCCCCTACGTCACGCCGCTGGTGCGCAAGCTGGCAGCAGAGCACGGCATCGACCTGTCGACGGTGAAGGGCACCGGAATCGGCGGCCGCATCCGCAAGCAGGACGTGCTCGCGGCGGCCGAGCAGAAGCAGCGGCCCACCGACGAGCGCCAGGGCGGCACGTCCGACACCGAGCAGGCCGCCGAGGCGCCGGACAAGGCCCCCGCGGCGGCGATGGCGCCCGCGAACGCCAATACCGCCGACGCGCCGCTGTCGCATCTGCGCGGCACCACGCAGAAGGCGAACCGCATCCGCCAGCTGACCGCGAAGAAGACCCGTGAGTCGCTGCAGGCCACCGCCCAGCTGACGCAGACCCACGAGGTCGACATGACGCGCATCGTGGCGTTGCGCGCGCGGGCGAAGAACGACTTCGCCGAGCGCGAGGGCGTGAACCTGACGTTCCTGCCGTTCATCGCCCGCGCCGTGATCGACGCGCTCAAGGCGCACCCCAACGTCAACGCGAGCTACAACGAGGACACCAAGGAGATCACCTACTACGACGCCGAGCACCTGGGCATCGCGGTCGACACCGAGCAGGGCCTGCTGTCGCCGGTGATCCACAACGCGGGCGATCTGTCGCTGGCCGGGCTGGCCCGGGCGATCTCCGACATCGCCAACCGCGCCCGCTCGGGCGACCTCAAGCCGGACGAGCTGTCGGGCGGCACGTTCACCATCACCAACATCGGCAGCCAGGGCGCCCTGTTCGACACCCCGATCCTGGTGCCGCCGCAGGCGGCGATGCTGGGCACCGGCGCCATCGTCAAGCGGCCGCGGGTGATCGTCGACGAGCTGGGCAACGAGTCGATCGGCGTGCGATCGATCTGCTACCTGCCGCTGACCTACGATCACCGGCTCATCGACGGTGCGGACGCCGGGCGGTTCCTCACCACCATCAAGCGCCGGCTCGAAGAGGGAGCGTTCGAAACCGACCTGGGGCTCTAACCGCATGCCCGCCGAGGTGGTCGCCGTCGCGGGATCCTCCGGGCTGATCGGCACCGCGCTGGTGTACGCGCTGCGCGCCACCGACCGGCGGGTCGTGCGCATCGTGCGCCGCACCCCGGCGAACGCCGACGAGGTGCACTGGAACCCCGAGACCGGCGAGTTCGACCCCGACGCCCTGCGCGGCGTCGACGCGGTGGTGAACCTGTGCGGCGTCGGTGTCGCGGACAGGCGGTGGTCGGGGGCGTTCAAGCAGCAGCTTCGCGACAGCCGCATCCCGCCCACCGAGGTGTTGTCGGCGGCGGTGGCCGAAGCGGGTGTGCCGGTGTTCCTCAACGCCAGCGCGGTCGGCTACTACGGCGACACCCGCGATCGGGTGACCGACGAGACCGCGCCTCCCGGCGAGGGATTCCTCGCCGGGCTGTGCGTCGACTGGGAGGCCGCCGCCACGGCGGCACAGCAGGCCGGCGCGCGGGTGGTGCTGGCCCGCACCGGGCTGGTGCTCGCGCGCGACGGCGGGCTACTGGGCCGGCTGCGGCCGCTGTTCTCCCTCGGGCTGGGCGCGCGACTCGGGAACGGCCGGCAGTACATGTCGTGGATCAGCCTGGAGGACCAGGTGCGGGCGCTGCTCTTCGCGCTCGACGCCGACGACCTCGCCGGACCGGTCAACGTCACCGGACCGGCGCCGGTGACCAACGCCGAGTTCACGTCGGCGCTCGGCCGCACGGTCAACCGGCCCACGCCGCTGATGGTGCCCGGTTTCGCCATCCGCGCCGCCCTCGGCGAGTTCGCCGACGAGGGTCTGCTGATCGGCCAGCGGGCGATTCCCGCCGCGCTCGAGCGGGCGGGATTTGCGTTCCACCACAACAGCATCGGCGCCGCGCTGTCCTATGCGACCGCGCGCGGCGAGGAGTCCTGACCCCTCCGCGGGTACCGTCGGCCTCATGGCCCGCTCGATCCGCGCGTCGTCGGACGCCGTCGACGTCCGCCACCTCGGCGTCATCGACTACACCGACGCCTGGGAGCTGCAGCGCCGCATCGCCGACGCCCGGGCGGCGGGCGGCCCCGACGCGCTGCTGCTGCTGCAGCACTCCCCCGTCTACACCGCGGGCCGGCGCACCGAACCGCACGAGCGTCCCGTCGATTCGGCGATCCCGGTGGTCGACACCGACCGGGGCGGCAAGATCACCTGGCACGGCCCCGGACAGCTCGTCGGCTACCCGATCGTGCGGCTCGCCGACCCCGTCGACGTCGTGGACTTCGTCCGCCGGCTCGAAGCGGCGCTGATGGCGGTGTGCGCCGGGTTCGGCCTGGCCACCGTGCGCGTCGAGGGCCGCTCCGGGGTGTGGTTGCCGGCCGACGCGGCCCGGTCCGGCGCGGCGGCGGGCCGACCGGCCCGCAAGATCGCGGCCGTCGGCATCCGGGTGGCGCGGGCCACCACGCTGCACGGTTTCGCGCTGAACTGCGACTGCGACCTGGGCGCGTTCGGCGGCATCGTGCCCTGCGGCATCAGTGACGCCGGGGTGACGTCGCTGAGCGCCGAACTGGGTGGCCGGGTGGGTGTCGACGAGGTCCGCGCGCAGGTCGCGGCGGCGGTGTGCGACGCGCTGGACGGCCGACTGCCGCTGTCGCCGCAGCCGGTGGCCGACGCCGCCCCGGCGTAGCATCGATGCGGTGAGCGTGCTGCCGGAGAACCGCAAGCTGTTGCGTCTGGAGGTCCGGAACGCGCAGACGCCCATCGAACGCAAACCGCCGTGGATCAAGACCCGCGCGAAGATGGGGCCCGAGTACACCGAGCTCAAAGGGCTGGTCAAACGCGAAGGCCTGCACACGGTGTGCGAGGAGGCGGGCTGCCCCAACATCTTCGAGTGCTGGGAGGACCGCGAGGCCACCTTCCTCATCGGCGGCGAGCAGTGCACCCGTCGCTGCGACTTCTGCCAGATCGACACCGGCAAGCCCGCCGAGCTGGACCGCGACGAGCCGCGCCGCGTCGCCGAGAGCGTGCAGGCGATGGGGCTGCGCTATTCGACGGTCACCGGGGTGGCGCGCGACGACCTGCCCGACGGTGGCGCCTGGCTGTGGGCCGAGACGGTCCGGCAGATCAAGGCGCTCAACCCCCGCACGGGCGTCGAGCTGCTCATCCCCGACTTCAACGGCCGACCGGAGTTGCTCGCCGAGGTTTTCGCGACGCGACCGGAAGTGTTGGCGCACAACGTCGAGACGGTGCCGCGCATCTTCAAGCGCATCCGGCCGGCGTTCACCTATCAGCGCAGCCTCGACGTCATCACCGCCGCCCGCGACGACGGCCTGGTGACCAAGAGCAACCTGATCCTCGGGCTGGGCGAGACCCCCGCCGAGATCCGCGACGCGCTGCGCGACCTGCACGCCGCCGGCTGCGACATCGTCACCATCACGCAGTACCTGCGGCCCTCGGTCCGCCACCACCCGGTCGAGCGCTGGGTGCGACCCGAGGAGTTCGTCGAACATCAGCAGTTCGCCGAGGAACTCGGCTTCGCCGGCGTCCTGGCCGGGCCGCTGGTGCGGTCGTCCTACCGTGCGGGCCGGCTCTACGAGCAGGCCAGCAAGCGGTCCCTGGGGTCACCCGTATCCTGAGGGCGTTATGGCGAAGACCCGTGATCCCGCAGCGCTGAAGGCCGCGAAGGCCGAGGCGAAGGCGGCCCGCAAGGCCGCATCGAAGCAACGCCGCAGCCAGCTGTGGCAGGCGTTCCAGATCCAGCGCAAGGAAGACAACCGGCTGCTGCCGTACATGATCGCGGCCTTCGTGGTGATCGTCGCGGTGGCGGTGCTGCTGGGCGTCCTCGTCGGCGGCATTGCGAAGTACATGTTCATTCCGCTCGGCGTCGTGCTCGGCCTGTTGGTGGCGTTCATCGTGTTCGGCCGCCGGGCGCAGAAGTCGGTGTACCGCAAGGCGGAGGGGCAGACCGGCGCGGGCGCCTGGGCGTTGGAGAACATGCGCGGCAAGTGGCGGGTCACCCCCGGTGTGGCGGCGACGGGTCACCTCGACGCGGTGCACCGGGTCATCGGGCGTCCCGGCGTCATCCTGGTCGGCGAGGGCGCGGCGCACCGCGTGAAGCCGCTCTTGGCGCAGGAGAAGAAGCGCACCGCGCGGCTGATCGGCGACACCCCGATCTATGACGTCATCGTCGGCAACGGCGACGGCGAGGTGCCGCTGGCCAAGCTGGAGCGCCACCTGAACCGGTTGCCCGCCAACATCAACGCCAAGCAGATCGATGCGCTCGAGTCGCGGCTGGTGGCGCTCGGGTCGCGGGTCGGTACGGCCGCGATGCCGAAAGGTCCGCTGCCGAACGCCGGCAGGATGCGGGGGATGCAGCGCACGGTGCGGCGCCGATGAGCGCTTGCGCGAAGAGCAACAGCAGCCGCTGAACCGCGGTCAGGTGCGCCGCAGCACCGCGGTGCCGGTGAGCCGGTCCTGCAGGCCGCGGCCGTCGGAGTCGGTGAACAGCGGCGGTACGACCAGCGTGATGAGCAGCATCCGCATCACCGCGCGGCCGAGACCGACGTGCATCCGGTGGTCGACTGACGCCACCTGCATACCGAGCAGCAGTTGCCCCGGTGTGAACGAGAACAGCCGCACCGACAGCGCGCTGAGCACGAACCACACCACGAGCACCGCCGTGGAACCCTGCCAGCCGTAGCGGAACTCGTCGGACGTCAGCAGACCGAAGCCGGCGATGAGCGCCGCCAGCCCGTAGGCGATGAACCAGTCGACGAACAGCGCCGCGATGCGCCGGCCCGTGCGAGCCAGCGACCCCGGACCCGATTCGGGCAGGCCGAGCCGCTGTCCGGGATAGTGGTCGGGGCCCCGCGCCGGATCGCCGGACTCGCCGAGGTGGGGTCCGGACAGCCATCCGCCGATCATTCGGGCCATGGTTCCCAGGATAGGCAACCGCTGATTGCGTAACGTCGGCGCAACATCGGCTTGACTGCCGTGCAACATCGCCTCCATAGCGTCTGTCCCCGGGTTACCCAACTCATGTCTGCAATAAGGAGCATCAGTGGCAGAAAAGACGGCCGACGACATCTTCAAGCTGATATCGGACGAGGGTGTCGAGTACGTCGACATCCGGTTCTGCGATCTGCCCGGTGTCGTCCAACACTTCTCGATTCCCGCCTCGGCGTTCGATGAGAGCGTCTTCGAGGACGGCCTGGCCTTCGACGGCTCGTCGGTGCGCGGATTCCAGTCGATCCACGAGTCGGACATGATGCTGCTGCCCGATCCCGAGACCGCGCGCATCGACCCGTTCCGCAAGGCGAAGACGCTCAACCTGAACTTCTTCGTCCACGATCCGTTCACCCGCGAGGCCTACTCGCGTGACCCGCGCAACGTCGCCCGCAAGGCGGAGAACTACCTGCGCGACTCGGGGATCGCCGACACCTGTTACTTCGGCGCCGAGGCCGAGTTCTACATCTTCGACTCGGTGGCCTTCGACTCGAAGATGAACGGCACGTTCTACGAGGTCGACTCGGAGTCGGGGTGGTGGAACTCCGGCGAGCCGGCCGAACTCGACGGCTCCCCGAACCGCGGCTACAAGGTGCGCCCCAAGGGCGGGTACTTCCCCGTCGCGCCCTACGACCACTACGTCGATCTGCGCGACGACATGGCCACCAACCTGATCAACGCCGGCTTCACCCTCGAGCGCGGCCACCACGAGGTGGGCACCGCCGGCCAGGCCGAGATCAACTACAAGTTCAACACGCTGCTGCATGCGGCCGACGACGTGCTGCTGTTCAAGTACATCGTCAAGAACACCGCCTGGGCCGCCGGCAAGACGGTCACGTTCATGCCCAAGCCGCTGTTCGGTGACAACGGCTCCGGTATGCACTGCCATCAGTCGCTGTGGAAGGACGGCGAGCCGCTGTTCTACTCCGAAAGCGGCTATGCCGGGCTGTCGGACACCGCCCGCCACTACATCGGCGGCATCCTGCATCACGCGCCGTCGCTGCTGGCGTTCACCAACCCGACGGTGAACTCCTACAAGCGCCTGGTGCCGGGCTACGAGGCCCCGATCAACCTGGTGTACAGCCAGCGCAACCGGAGTGCGTGTGTGCGCATCCCGATCACCGGCAACAACCCGAAGGCCAAGCGCCTGGAGTTCCGCTGCCCCGACAGCTCGGGCAACCCGTACCTGGCGTTCTCGGCGATGCTGATGGCCGGCCTGGACGGCATCAAGAACAAGCGCGAGCCGGGCGATCCCATCGACAAGGACCTCTACGAGCTGCCGCCGGACGAGGCCGCCAGCATCCCGCAGGCGCCGGTGCAGCTGTCCGCGGTGATCGACAAGCTCGAAGAGGACCACGAATACCTCACCGCCGGTGGGGTGTTCACCGAGGACCTGATCGAGACCTACATCGCCTACAAGCGGGAGAACGAGATCCTGCCCGTGCAGATCCGGCCGCACCCGTACGAGTTCGCGCTCTACTTCGACGTGTAAGCCGCTGCACGTTCGCCGAAATCGAATTCCCGGTCGTGATTTCGCAGAATTCACGACCGGGAATTCGGTTTCGCGGGGGTGCTGACCACATGCGGGTGCTGCTGCAGCGGGTCACGTCGGCTTGTGTGCTGGTCGACGACGAGGTGGTCGGCGAGATCCGGCCGACGAGCCAGGGGTTGTTGGCGCTGGTCGGGGTGACACACTCCGACGACGCCGCCGTCGCCGCCGCACTGGCCGAAAAGATCTGGCGGTTGCGCATCCTCGACGGCGAGCGGTCGGCCGCCGACGTCGACGCCCCGGTCCTGGTGGTCAGCCAGTTCACGCTCTACGCCAACACCACAAAGGGCCGGCGGCCGTCGTGGAACGCCGCGGCTCCCGGCACGGTCGCCGCGCCGCTGGTCGAGGCGTTCGCCGACGCGCTGCGCGGTTTGGGCGCGACGGTGGCGCAGGGCCGGTTCGGCGCTCACATGCGGGTCGAGTCGGTCAACGACGGGCCGGTAACGCTGATGGTCGAACTTTGAGGTTGGAAGTCATTCCTCGGACCGCGGGTTCGTCGTAAGGTCAGCGCATGACCAGTCTCGATGCTCGGCTCGCGCCGCATTCCCCCAAGGTGCTCAGCATCTTCCGGATCATCTTCGGGCTGCTGTTCACGCTCTACGGCACCTCCAAACTCTTCGGATGGCCGATGGCTCTCGAAGTTCCGGTGGGCGACTGGCCCGTATGGTGGGCCGGACTCATCGAGTTCGTCACCGGCATTCTCATCACCGTCGGATTCCAGACCCGCCTTGCCGCGTTCATTGCCTCCGGCGAGATGGCCGTCGCCTACTTCTGGAAGCACTGGCCGCCTCTGGAGGGTCCCGCGAAGCCGTTCTGGCCGCATCTCAACGACGGCATCGTGCCGGTGATGTTTTGCTTCGGCTTCCTGCTGCTCGCCACGACGGGCGCGGGCCTGTGGTCGGTCGACTCCCGCCGCCGGGGTGCCTACGGGGCGGGTTACACCGGCGCCGGGTACGCCGGCACGACGGCTGCGCAACCCGTGACGACGACGGGCACCGCCCAGCGCGTGGTGCCGCAGCGCCGTGGCCTCGCCGGGCTCCGCGACCGCTTCAGCCGCCGCCGGTACTGAGCCGGCCGCTGCAAGGCACCCCACCTCATCGTCGTGTTCAGCCGACGCGTCCGGTGAAATTGACGTAGACCCCTCAGCGGGCGTCCCGCGCCCAGGCGGGCGTGATGAACACGCCGTCGGCCGCCACGGTGGGCTCGCCGTCGCGCAAGATGTGGCCGCGCGCATAGGTTTTGGCGCCGTCGACCCGCTCGATCCAGGCCTCGGCGCGCAGGTCCCCGAGCGGGGTGGCGCGCACGTACCGCAGGGTGATGGTGCCGGTGAACGCCGGCTTCTTCAGGTCGCCGCTCGCCGCCTCACCCAGGAGGTGGTCGAGGATCAGCGCGCTCACGCCGCCGTGGACGTGTCCGGGCGGCCCCTCGTAGGCGGCGCCGAGGTGAAATTCCGCCCAGCGCAGGCCGTTCGGCTCCGTGGTGATCTGCAGCGGCGGTGCGATCGGGTTGCGCAGCCCGATCACCGGGTTACCCCACGGCGCACCGCGGCCTCCGACGCGCATGCCGATGCCGTAGGCACCGGGTAACTGGTGGGCGCGCAGCGTCGCGGTGACGGCTTCGATCGCCGCCTGCGCGTCGCGGATCTGGTCGTCGTCGGCGAGCGTGCGGATGGTGGCGTCGACCAGCTCGCGGACGGCGTCGGCGAACGGTCCGTGCAGCGCCGCCAACCGCTGGTACTCCTCGACGCTCACCTGCTGCTGGGTGAAATCCGCCTGTCTCATTCAGGCACCGAACACCTTGCGCACCACCGTCTTCGCTCGTCGGGTCACCCGCAGATAGTTGTCCAGGAAGGCACCGCCGTCGTCGTCGGGCCAGCCCGCCGCGACAGCGACCGCGTTGAGCTGCGTGCCGGGACCGGGCAATTGGTCGGTGGGCTTGCCGCGCACCAACACCAACGCGTTGCGGGCCCGGGTGGCGGTCAGCCAGGCCTGCCGGAGCTGGTCGACGTCGCCCTCGGCGATCAGCTCGGCGGCGCCGATGGCGTCGAGCGCGGCCAACGTGGAGGTGCCGCGCAACGCCGGCACCCGGTGCGCGTGACGGAGCTGCAGGAGCTGCACGGTCCACTCGACGTCGGCGAGTCCCCCGCGACCCAGCTTGGTGTGCGTGTTGGGGTCGGCCCCCCGCGGCAGCCGCTCGGCGTCCACCCGGGCCTTGATCCGCCGGATCTCCTGGATCGCCCTCTCCGAGATGCCATCCGGCGGATAGCGGAACTCGTCGATCATCAGCAGGAAACGCTGACCGAGGTCCTCGTCGCCTGCGACCCGGTGGGCCCGAAGCAACGCCTGCACCTCCCATACCTGCGCCCACTGCCGGTAATACGCCTCGTAGGAGGTCAAGGTGCGCACGAGCGGGCCGTTGCGGCCCTCGGGGCGCAGGTTGGCGTCCACCTGCAGCGGCGGGTCGGCGCTGGGCGTCCCCAAGAGCGAGCGGACCTGCTCGGCGACGGGGCTGGCCCACCGCAACGCGTCGTTGTCGCTGACGCCCTCGGCGGGCTCGCAGACGAACAGCACGTCGGCGTCCGAGCCGTACCCCAGTTCGCCGCCACCGAGCCGGCCCATCCCGATGACCGCGATGCGCGCCGGCACCGGCCGGTCGCCGCGGCTGTGTGAGCGGATGACGGCGTCGAGCGCGGCCTGCAGCACCGCCACCCAGACCGACGACAACGCCCGGCACACCTCGGTCACCGGCATCATGCCGAGCAGGTCGGCCGACGCGATCCGCGCCAGCTCCCGGCGCCGCAGCGTGCGGGCCGCGGCGACCGCACGCACCGGGTCGGCGTGCCGGGCGGCGGACGCGATCAACGCGCGCGACACCCCCTCCGGCGTGCTGTCGAGCAGCTTCGCACCGTCGGGTCCGTCGGCGTAGAGCTGGATCACCTCCGGTGCGCGCAGCAGGAGCTCCGGCACGAACGCCGACGTCCCGAGCACCCGCATCAGCCGCTTGGCCACCGCCCCCTCGTCGCGCAGCGTCGACAGGAACCAGCGCTCCCGCTCGGCGAGCGCATCGCTCAACTTGCGGTAGGCCAACAGCCCGCCGTCGGGATCCGGTGTGTCGGAGAGCCATTCGAGCAGCGTCGGCAACAGCACCGACTGCACGCGGCCGCGCCGGCCGCTCTGGTTGGCGAGCGAACGCAGGTGCGTCAGCGCGTTGCGCGGCGCGAGATAGCCGAGCGCGGCGATCTGCCGTTCCGCCGCCTCCGGTGACAGCCCCTGCGAGAAGGTCTGTGCGCCAACTGATTCCAGCAGTGGCTGGTAGAACAGCTTGGCGTGTAGCCGCGAGACGCGGATGTGCTGGCGTTTGAGCTCCTCGCGCAGCACGCCGAGCGCGTCGTGACGGCCGTCGGGTCGCATGTGCGCCGCGCGCGCGAGCCAGCGCATCGCTTCGTCGTCGTCGGGTTTGGGCAACAGGTGGGTGCGCTTCATGCGCTGCAGCTGCAGCCGGTGCTCGAGCAGCCGCAGGAACTCGTAGGAGGCCGTCAGGTTGGCGGCGTCGTCGCGGCCGATGTAGCCGCCGGCGCCGAGCGCGGCGAGCGCCTCGACGGTCGACCGCACCCGCAGCGACTCGTCGTTGCGGCCGTGCACCAGCTGCAGCAGCTGCACGGCGAACTCCACGTCGCGCAGCCCGCCGGTGCCGAGCTTGAGCTCACGTTCGCGGACGTCGGCGGGCACCAGCGACTCCACCCGGCGCCGCATCGCCTGCACCTCGGGCACGAACTGCTCGCGCTCGCAGGCCCGCCAGACCATCGGCTTGAGCGCGGCCATGTACTGCTCGCCGAGCTCGGCGTCGCCCACGGCAGGCCGCGCCTTTAAAAGCGCCTGGAACTCCCAGGTCTTGGCCCACCGCTCGTAGTAGGCGACATGGGACTCCAGCGTGCGCACCAGCTCGCCGCTCTTGCCCTCGGGCCGCAGCGCGGCGTCGACCTCGAAGAACGCCTCGCTGGCCAGGCGCATCAGCTCCCCGGCGACCCGGGCCGCGACGGCGTCGGCCCGCTCGGCCACGAAGATGACGTCGACGTCGCTGACGTAGTTCAGTTCGCGCCCACCGCATTTGCCCATCGCGATGATCGCCAGCCGCGGCGCGGTGGCCGGATCGTCGCACACCTTGCGCACCGCCACGCCCAGGGTGGCGTGCAGCGCGGCGTCGGCGAGGTCGGCCAGCTGCGCGCCGATCGTGGCGAACGGCAGCACCGGTTCGTTCTCGACGGTCGGCGCGACGTCGAGTGCGGCGAGCACCAGCACCCGGTCGCGGTAGAGCCGCCGCAGGTCCGCCATCACCGGCGTGCCGGCGTGCTCTGCGTCGGCGACCCGGTCGTCGAACAGGCGGCGCAACGCGTCGGCGGACGGCAGTGAGACGTCACCGGCCAACAGGTGCCAGCTCTGCGGGTTCGCGACGAGGTGATCGCCCAGGGCCAACGAGCTTCCCAGCACGGCGAACAGCCGGCCCCGCAGCGAACGGTCGGTCACCAACCGCGAGTTCAGCGCGTCCCAGTCGTCGGCGAGCGCCTCGGCGAGCCGCACCATCGCCAGCAGCGCGGCGTCGGCATCGGGCGCCCGCGACAGCGACCACAGCAGTTCGACGTGCGCCTCGGTGTTCCAGCCGAGCCGGTCGAGGTCGTCGCGCGCGGTACCGCCCACCAACCCCAGCCGGCCCACGCTGGGTAACCGGGAACGCTGCGAGGCGGGGGTGGCCACGGAGTCGACGTTAGCCGACCTACCTGACGGCGAAGTAATGCCCGGCCGCCAGGTCCTCCAACAGCGTGGGCTGTTCGGGCGTCCACCCCAGGAGCCGGCGGGTGATCGCGCTCGACGTCGGATTGTCGAGCGCGGCGACCCAGCCGATGAAGCCCAACTGCTCGAACGCCGCCTCCGGCGAGACGCTGACGGCCGGAACGCCGAGCTGCTGGCCGATCGCTTCGGCGATGTCCCGGAACGGGACTCCCTCCTCGGCGGCACCGTGCAACATCGACCCGGCCGGAGCGGATTCGAGCGCCAACCGGTAGAGCCGCGCGGCATCGACGTCGTGGATCGCGGGCCAGCGGTTGGTCCCGTCGCCGACATAGACGGCCTGACCGGTTTTCCGGGCGTTGGAGATGAGGGTGGGGATGAAGCCGTGGTGATCCGCAGGGCCGTGCACCGTGGGGGCCAGCCGGATGACCGACGCCCGCACCCCGCGTCCGGCCAGGGCCAGGGTGGCGTTCTCCGAGGCGACGCGCAGCCCCTGCGGATGCGCTGGCGTCACCTCTGTCGCCAAGGCGCTGGACGAGCCGGTGGCCAACATCGCCGTACCAGAGGTGTTGACGAACGGTTTGCCGGAGCCAGCCAGCGACGCACCGATGGCTTCGACCGCTTTGACGTCGGTTTCGGCCGCACCGCCGTAGTCGGCAAAGTCGTGCTTGAACGCCAGGTGGATCACGCCGTCTGCCTGCGCGGCCGCATCGGCCAGCACATCGACGTCGTCGAGCGAGCCGCGGACCACCTGTCCGCCGGCCGCGGCGATCGACGCCGCCGAGGCGTCGGACCGGGCGAGGCCGGTGACTTGATGACCGTGATCGAGCAGTTCCCGAACCACCAGCGACCCGATGTGCCCCGAGGCACCCGTGATGAAGACGCGCACCTTTCTCCCTTTCACTAAACCGATGTCAGTTTATGACATTACCTGCGGTGATGTCAGCGTCTGTCATCGCCGTAGTATTCCCGGGTGGGTCGTTGGGAGCCGGATGCACGAGGGCGCCTCGAGCGTGCCGCGCTCGAGCTCTATGCCGAGCACGCCTACGAGCAGACCACCGTCGCCGAGATCGCCGAGCGGGCCGGCGTCAGCGAACGCACCTTCTACCGGCACTTCGCCGACAAGCGCGAAGTGCTGTTCGGCGGCGACGCCGTCGGCCGCGGAATCGCGGACGCGCTCGATGCCGTACCCACGTCGGTCGCGCCGCTGGACGCCGTCGCAGACGCCCTCGCATCGACCGCCGACTTTTTCGACGAGCGCCGGCCCTTCACCCAGAAGCGGCAGGCCGTCATCGACGCCAACCCGGCGCTACGGGAACGCGAACTCATCAAGCTCGCGTCGTTGACCGAGCGGATCGGCCAGACGCTCCGCCGTCGTGGCGTCGAAGAGCCGGCGGCCGCACTCACCGCGGAAGCCGGAGTTGCGGTGTTCAAGGTGGCGTTCGCACAATGGCTCGCCGACCCGGCGAACCGCAGCTTCGCCGTGCACGTCCGCGAAACGCTGACCGAACTCCGCTCCGTGACCGGCGGCAGCTGAGAACTGTCGCGACCGTCGTTACAGCGAGAGGTAGGCCTTGAGCTCGAACGGGGTGACGTGGCTGCGGTAGTCCGCCCACTCGGCGCGCTTGTTGCGCAGGAAGAAGTCGAAGACGTGCTCGCCCAACGCTTCTGCGACCAGCTCGGAGTTCTCCATCGCGGTGAGCGCCTCGCCGAGGCTGGACGGCAGCTCGCGGTAGCCCATCGCGCGCCGTTCCTCCGGGGTCAGCGTCCACACGTTGTCCTCGGCCTCCGGCCCCAGCACGTAGTGCTTCTCGACGCCGCGCAGGCCCGCGGCCAGCAGCACCGCGAACGTGAGGTAGGGGTTGCACGCGGAGTCGGGGCTGCGCACCTCGATGCGCCGCGAGGACGTCTTGCGCGGGCTGTACATCGGCACCCGCACCAGCGCCGACCGGTTGGCCGCACCCCACGACGCCGCGGTGGGCGCCTCGCCGCCGTGCACCAGCCGCTTGTAGGAGTTCACCCACTGATTGGTGACCGCGCTGATCTCGCACGCGTGTTCGAGAATGCCGGCGATGAAGGACTTGCCGACGTCGGAGAGCTGCAGCGGGTCGCCCGCGCTGTGGAACGCGTTGTTCTCGCCTTCGAACAGGCTCATGTGGGTGTGCATCGCCGAGCCGGGGTACTGGCTGAACGGCTTGGGCATGAACGACGCCCGCACGCCCTCGCCCAGCGCGACCTCCTTGACGACATAGCGGAACGTCATCACGTTGTCGGCCATGGACAGCGCGTCGGCATAGCGCAGGTCGATCTCCTGCTGGCCGGGCGCCCCCTCGTGGTGGCTGAACTCGACCGGGATGCCCATCGACTCCAGCGCGTCGATCGCGTGGCGGCGGAAGTTCGGCGCCGAATCGTGCACGGCCTGGTCGAAGTAGCCGCCGTTGTCCGCCGGCACCGGCGTGTCCTCGTCCGAGCCGGGCCGCAGCAGGAAGAACTCGATCTCGGGATGCACCATGCACGAGAAGCCCAGGTCGCTGGCCTTCGCCAGCTGGCGGCGCAGCACGTGGCGGGAGTCCGCCCAGGACGGCGAGCCGTCGGGCATCGTGATGTCGCAGAACATGCGGGCCGAGTGGTGGTGGCCGGCGCTGGTGGTCCACGGCAGCACCTGGAACGTCGAGGGGTCGGGACGGGCGACGGTGTCGGATTCCGAGACGCGCGCGAAGCCCTCGATCGACGAGCCGTCGAAGCCGATGCCCTCCTCGAAGGCGCCCTCCAGCTCGGCCGGCGCGATGGCCACCGATTTGAGGAATCCGAGCACGTCGGTGAACCACAGCCGGACGAAGCGGATGTCCCGTTCCTCCAGCGTGCGCAGCACGAATTCCTTCTGACGGTCCATGACGCGAGACTACGGTTCGGGCTGTTAATTCCGTGTTACAGCTTCAGCACCGCAGGCCCGGTGCCGGCGGCGTCAACTCGACGAGGTAGCGCTCGACGGGCTGGTCGATGCAGTCGTTGCCGCTGAACACCACGGTGTGCTGTTCGCCGTCGTAGGTGACCAGCGGCGCCTGCAGCTGACGTGCCAGTTCGACACCGTCGGCGTAGGGGGTGGCCGGGTCGCGGGTGGTCGACACCACGACGGCCTTGCCCGGACCGGGCGACGACACCGGCGCCGGGCCGGAGGTGGCGGGCACCGGCCACAGCGCGCAGATGTCGCGGGGCGCGAACCCGGTGAAGGTGCCGTAGGAGGCGAACGGCGCGACCTGGCGGATCTCGCGGTCGGCCGCCACCCAGGGCGCCGGATCGGTGGGGAACGCGCTGTCGACGCAGCGGATGGCGGTGAAGGCGTCCTGCAGGTTGGCGTAGTGGCCCGCCGGGTCGCGCAGCTGATACTCGTCGGCGAGCAGCAGCAGGTCGCCCGGATCGGTGCCGCGCGCCAGGCCCAACAACCCGCTGGTCAGGAAGTCCCAGTACCGCGGCGTGTAGAGCGCCTTGAGCGTGCCGGTGATGGCGTCGGCGTAGCTCAGGCCCCGCGGGTCGGAGGTGGGCGCCGGCGCACGAACCAGCGGATCGACCAGCGTCCGGTAGCGGGCGACCGCTTGCGCGGGGTCGCTCCCCAGGGGGCAGTCCCGATAGCGCCGGCAGGAAGCCGCGTAGGCGTCGAACACCCGCTGGAAGCCCGCCAGCTGGGAGATCGCCGCCGAGATCGGGTCTTCGGCCGGGTTGATCGCCGCGTCGAGCACCATCGCCCGCACCTGATCGGGGTGGGCCTGGGCGTAGCGGGCGCCGAGCAGCGTGCCGTAGGAGTAGCCGAGATAGTTGAGCTGGTTCTCGCCGAGCGCTTCGCGCACCACGTCCATGTCGCGGACCGTGCTGGCGGTCCCGACGCTGGACAGGAACTCCGGACCCGTGCGGGCCAGGCAGCCGTCGGCGACGGAGCGGTACACCTGCTCGATGTGGGCGACGCCGGCCGGGCTGAAATCGACGAGCGGTTCGCGGCGGTAGGCGTCGAACTCCTCGTCGGAGCGGCAGCGGATGGCCGGCGTGGAGTGCCCGACGCCGCGCGGGTCGAAGCCCACCAGGTCGAAGCTGCGCCCGAGGTCGGTCCCCGCCAGCCGGGGCGCGGTGGTGGCCACGCTGTCGACGGCCGAGGCGCCCGGACCACCCGGGTTGATGAGCAGCGTGCCGATGCGCGTGCCGCTGGCGGGGATCCGGATGACGGCCAGCTGCGCCTGGGCGCCGGCGGGGTTTGCGTAGTCGACGGGCACCGCGACGGTGGTGCACTGCGCCGTCGGCAGGGCCGCCGTGTTGTCGATCACCGCCGCACAGTCGGTCCAGGTGGGCGGCGCGACGGCGAGGCCACCGCCCGGGGTGGCGCGTGCCGACGGCGCGACGGCGCCCGCCACGAGTGCGGCGACGACGAGAACGGCCGGTGCGACCCGCCCCACCCGAGGCGCCCTGGGCGACATGGCGAACATGGTCGCACGGCCGCACCGGACCGCGGCGGCCGCGAGACCGTTGCGTGACCGGATGGCGACGGCGACGACACCCGCTCAGGCGCAGCGGGTGCCCGGCGGCGGCAGGGTGAGGTCGATGAGGTAGGCGGTGACCTTGTCGTCGATGCAGGCGTCGCTCTGGTAGGCCGCCAGGTGCTGGGTGCCCTCGTAGGTCAGCAGGACGCCGCCGAGCTGGCGGGCCAGTTCGACGCCGGCGGTGTAGGGCGTGGCGGGGTCGTTGGTGGTCGACACCACCAGCACCGTCGGCAGGCCGGGCGCCGACACCTCGCCCGGCCGGCTGGTGGGCGGCACCGGCCAGCGACCGCACGCCCCGATCGGCGCATGGCCCGTGAACTCGCCGTAGGCGCTGAAGGGTTCGACCTCCCTGCTGCGCCGGTCGGCCTCCACCCACGCCGCCCGATCCGTGGGCCACACGTTGTCGACGCAGCTGATGGCGACGAAGGCGTCGTGCAGGTTGTCGTAGTGACCGGACTGGTCGCGCCGCAGGTAGGCGTCGGCGAGCAGCAGCAGGTCGTCGCCGCCCGTCCCGGCGCGCAGCGACTGCAGCCCGCGGTAGAGCGGGGTCCACAGCTGCTTGGAGTAGAGCGCGAACTTGGTGGCGGTGATGGCGTCGCTGTAGGACAGTCCGCGACCGTCGGAGGTGGGCGCCGGCTTCTGCACGAGCGGCGCCACCAGCTGCTTGAACGTCTCGGTGGCGTTGGCGGGGTCGTCGCCGATCGGGCACTGCCCGGCCGCCGCGCAGTCCCGGGCGAAGTCCTCGAACGCTCGCTGGAACCCGGCGGCCTGGCGGATGCCGGCTTCGAGCGGGTCGAGGTTCGGGTCCACCGCACCGTCGAGCACCAGGGCGCGCACGTGCTGGGGGAACTGCTCGGCGTAGGAGGAGCCGATCGCGGTGCCGTAGGAGTAGCCGAGGTAGGTGAGCTTCTCGTCGCCGAGCGCCGCGCGCAGCAGGTCGAGGTCCTTCGCGACGTTGACGGTGCCGACGTTGGCCAGGAACGCGGTGCCCATCTTGTCGACGCAGCGCTGCACGAAGGCGCCGATCTTCGCGTCGGCGTCCGCGACGCCCGCCGGGCTGTAGTCGACGCCCGGGTCCTGCCGTTCGCGGTCGGTGTCCTCGTCGGAGTTGCAGCGGATCGCCGGCGTCGACTCCCCCACACCGCGCGGGTCGAAGCCCACCAGGTCGAACCGAGCCAGCAGGGCCGGCGGGAACGTCGGGTGCATCGAGATCGCGGCCTCGACGCCCGAGCCGCCCGGCCCGCCCGGGTTGATCACCAGCGAGCCGATCTTGTTCCCGGTGGCGGGGATGCGGATCACCGCCAGGCTCGCCCGCTCCCCCGCGGGGGCGGCGTAGTCGACCGGAACGGCGAGGGTGCCGCACTCCGCGCCCGCCGGCAGGGTCAGCGGCGCCGCCGGCTTGGTGCAGGGCTGCCAGGCGATCGCGGCGCCGACGGCCGGTGCCGGCGGCGGGGCCACCGCGGTGCCGCCCACCACGTGCGTGCAGCCCGCCGTCACCGCCAGCATCGACACGAGGGCAGCGGCGCGGCGCGGCAGGTGGCGGCTCATCGCCCACATGGTGCCACGGGGTGCCGGCGCTCCCCGCCCGTCGCGCTCAGCGACAGCGCGCGCCCTCGGCGGGTAGCTGCAGCTCCACGAGGTAGCGCGTCACCGCGTCGTCCACACAGGCGTCGGCCTGGAACACCGCCGTGTGCGCGGTCGCCGCCACCGTGAGCACGCGCGCCCGCAGCTTTCCCGCGAGGTCCACACCCGCCTGGTACGGCGTGACCGGGTCGTCGGTGCTCGAGACCACCAGCGTCGACGGCAGCGTCGGCGCCCCGACCACCGGCGGCGGCTCGGCCCGCGGCACCGGCCAGAAAGCGCAGACACCGAGCGGCGCGTGGCCGGTGAACCGGCCGTAGCTCAGAAAGGGCGCCACCTCCCGCATCCGGCGGTCGGCGTCGGCCGCAACCGCCGGATCGGTGACGCGCGGCAGGTCCACGCACCGCACCGCGATGCGGTTGTCCACCGAGTTGTCGTAATGACCGTGCGCGTCCCGGCCCATCGTGAGGTCGGCCATCGCCAGCAGGTTGTCGCCGGCGCCGCCCCGCAGCTGACGGAGGCCGTCGTCGAGGTATTTCCAGTAGCGCGGGGTGTACAGCGACTGCAGCGTGCCGCTGATCGCGTCGTTGTAGGACAGCCCGCGCGGGTCGGCGGTGGCCGCCGGGCGGGTGACGAGCGGGTCGACCAGTTGCCGGTAGACCTCGACGGCCTTGGCCGGGTCGGTGCCGAGCGGACAGTCGGGACGCTGCGCGCAGTCGGCGGCGAAGGTGTCGAAGGCCCGCTGGAACGCCGCGGCCTGCCGGAGGTCGGAGTCGACGGGATCGGCGTTGACGTCCAGGACGGCGTCGAGCACCAGCGCCCGCACGTGCTCGGGGTAAGCAAACGCGTAGGCTGCGCCGAGCACGGTGCCGTAGGAGTAGCCGAGGTAGGTGAGCTTCTCGTCGCCCAGCGCTGCCCGCAGCCGGTCGATGTCGTGGGCGACGGTGCCGCTGTCCACGTTCGCCAGGAACTCGGCGCCGGTCTTGTCGAGGCAGCGCTGCACGTAGGCCTTGGTGTCGGCGTCGATGCGCTCGATGCCGGCCGGGGTGTAGTCGACCGCCGGTTCGGCGCGCTGCCGGTCGGTGTCGGCGTCGGAGTTGCACCACAGCGCGGGGCGGGACTGGCCGACGCCGCGCGGATCGAAGCCGACGACGTCGAAGCGCTCCCGGATCTGCGCCGGATAGCCGGGCTGCTGTTGCACGGCCGCCTGCACACCCGAACCACCGGGACCGCCGGGGTTGATCACCAGCGAGCCGATCCGGTCGCCCGTCGCCGGGATCTTGATCACCGCGACCGACGCGCGGGCGCCGTCGGCGTCGTCGTAGTCGACGGGCACGCCGAGCTCGCCGCACCGCGCACCGGGCGGCGGGGTCAGCGCACCGAGGAAGTCGGCGCCGCAGTCGAACCAGACGATCCCGGTGTCGAGGTCCGGCGCACCGCGGGTGGCGTCGCCGTCGACGACCGTGCTGCAACCGGTGACCATCGCGACGGCGAGCACTGCGGCCGCCGCGCGTCTCGTCACGGCGCACATGCTGCCACGGCGTCGGTCAGGGCTTGGCGCGCAGCAGCTCTTCGAGCGCGACCGGGAATTCGTCGGCCAGCGCCCACAGGTCGGGCAGCAGCTCCGGACACGAGATGAGGCCGACGTTGAGCTTGCCGGACAGCGACATCACGGTGATGTTGAGCCCCGAGCCGTGGAAGATCGGCCCCAGCGGGTACATCGCGGCGACCCGCGCGCCGAGGAAGTACAGCGACTCCTGCGGGCCGGGCACGTTGGACAGCACCAGGTTGTGCACCGGGCGCGCCTCGGTGAGCCGCGTGTTGGCGTACACCCGCATCGCCAGGCCGAAGACGCTGGGGGCGGCGAACTGGGTCCAGTCCTGCAGCAGCGTGGCGCCGATCGCCGAACTGTGTTCCTTGGCAACGGAATTGGCCTCGGCGATGGCGCGCAGCCGCTCGACCGGATCCGCGATGTGCGTCTCCAGCCGGGAGAACATGCCCGAGACTTGGTTGCGGCCGGGCCGGTCGGACTTGTCGCGCACCGACACCGGGACCATGGCGACCAGCGGCACGTCGGGCAGCTCGCCGCGGTCGAGCAGGAACTGGCGCATCACGCCCGCGGTCAGCGCCATCACCACGTCGTTCACCTTGACGCCGAACCGGTTTTTCACCGTCTTGACGTCGTCGAGCTCCAGCTGCGAGTAGGCGATGTTGCGGTGCCCGGTGATGGTCGCGTTGAACACCGTCTTCGGCGCCCGGAACGGCCGTGTCATGGCCTGGCCGCTGCGCGCCCGCCGGATGGTCTCCACCACGCCGGCCACGGTGTTCGGCACGACGTTGACCAACCCGAGGGGACGGGTGGCGAACCGGAAGAGACCGGTGGCGGCCAGCTCGAGCGGGTTCAGCCCGCCCGGCCCCGGCACCGGGTCCGGCGGCGGCGCATCGGGTTCGGTGCTGCACAGCACCGACATCAGGTTCGCGCCGCTGACCCCGTCGACCGCGGCGTGGTGCACCTTGGTGAGCACCGCCAGCCGGCCGCCGTCGGCGGCGTCGGTGCCGGCGACGTTCTCGATGATCCACATCTCCCACAGCGGGCGGCCGCGGTCGAGCTGCAACGAGGCGATGTGGCCGCAGATCTCGGCCAATTCGTTGCGGCCGCCGGGCGCCGGCAACCCGATGCGGTGCAGGTGCCGGTCGAGGTCGAAGTCGTCGTCCTCGATCCACACCGGGTGGTCGAGGTTGAAGGCGCTGTCGGCCAGCTTCTCCCGGAACTCCGGCATGCCCTTGATGCGCAGCATCAGCGCATCGCGCAGCCGGTCGAAGGTGTAGCCGCCGGGGATCGTCGACGTGTCGACCTCCAGGATCGAGCACACATGCAACGGCTGCGCCGGCGATTCGAGGTACAGGAAGCTGGCGTCGAGCCCGCTGAGCCGTTGCATGCCGCGATGGTAGGTGGGCAGCGGTCGGCGCTGTGAGGAAGTCGACGCATCGGGTCCGTTCCGGGTTGTCCCCGGGCGATGGAATACTGGACGCCGTCAGACGAACCCGGGGACCCGCGCGCGGGCCACGAGGATCGACCCGACGATCAACCGAGGGACAACGATGTCTGAGACGTCTGTGTACGGTGCCCCATCGTCCGCTCCGCGGACTCCCGCCGAACCGTCTGCCGCGCCGCGGGTGAAGGTCCGCACCCACCACCTGCAGAAGTGGAAGGCCGAAGGGCACCGGTGGGCCATGCTCACCGCCTACGACTACTCCACCGCCCGGGTCTTCGACGACGCCGGGATCCCCGTGCTGCTGGTCGGCGACTCGGCCGCCAACGTGGTCTACGGCTACGACACCACGGTGCCGGTGACCGTCGACGAGCTCCTCCCGCTGGTACGCGGCGTGGTGCGCGGTGCTCCCCACGCGCTCGTCGTCGCGGACCTGCCGTTCGGCAGCTACGAGGGCGGCCCCGCGCAGGCGCTCGCCACGGCCACCCGGTTCCTCAAGGAGACCGGCGCCCACGCGGTGAAGCTGGAGGGCGGCGAGCGCGTCGCCGAGCAGATCGCCACGCTCACCGCGGCCGGTATCCCGGTGATGGCCCACATCGGCTTCACCCCGCAGAGCGTCAACACGCTCGGCGGCTTCCGGGTGCAGGGCCGCGGGGACGCCGCCGAGCAGACCATCGCCGACGCGATCGCCGTCGCGGAGGCGGGCGCGTTCGCCGTGGTGATGGAGATGGTTCCCGCCGACCTCGCCACGCAGATCACCGGCAAGCTGACCATCCCGACCGTCGGGATCGGCGCCGGACCGAACTGCGACGCGCAGGTGCTGGTGTGGCAGGACATGGCCGGCCTGACGAGCGGCCGCACCGCCCGCTTCGTGAAACGCTTCGGCGACGTGGGCGCCGAATTGCGCCGCGCGGCAACGCAGTACGCTGCCGAGGTGGCCAGCGGAGCATTCCCGGCCGAGGAGCACAGTTTCTGATCCGTTGGGAGGACCGACGCCATGGTGCCGCCGCCCGATCGCCATATCGAGGTGGAGCGCAAGTTCGACGTCACCGACGGCGCCGTGGCACCGTCCTTCGCCGGGCTGTCCGCGGTGGCGCGCACCGAGCAGCTGCCGTCCGTCACGCTCGACGCGCAGTACTTCGACACCCCGCGGCATGACCTGCGGGCCCACCGGATCACGCTGCGACGGCGGACGGGCGGACCGGACGAGGGCTGGCACCTGAAGCTGCCCGCCGGCGACGACACCCGCAGCGAGCTGCGCGCGCCGCTCGGCGACGACACCGACGAGGTGCCGTCCGAGTTGCGTGACATGGTGCTGGCGATCGTGCGTGACCGGCTGTTGGCCCCGGTCGCCCGCATCACCACCGAGCGCACCGTCACCCGCCTGTATGACGCCGACGGACGGCTGCTCGC
Organism: Mycobacterium sp. MYCO198283; assembly: GCF_021213805.1. Taxonomy (GTDB): domain Bacteria; phylum Actinomycetota; class Actinomycetes; order Mycobacteriales; family Mycobacteriaceae; genus Mycobacterium. The sequence goes on along the minus strand of NZ_JAJQJI010000004.1, from coordinate 268,889 downwards.
CGAGTTCAGCGACGACCGGGTGACCGCGAGCCCCGCCGCCGACGGCGCGCCCGAACAGACCTGGCGGGAATGGGAGATCGAGCTCGCCGAGGACGCCGCCGACGACACCGCCCTGCTCGACCGGCTGGGCAACCGGCTGCTCGACGCCGGCGCCGAACCCGCCGCCAGCAGTTCGAAACTGGGGCGCGTGCTGACCGCCGCCGGGCCCGACGTCTCGCCGCGGACCCCGAGCGACGATCCGCTGCACCGCGCGGTCGCCGAGCAGGTCGACGAGCTGTTGCGGTGGGACCGCGCGGTGCGGGTCGACGCCCATGACAGCGTGCACCAGATGCGGGTGACCACCCGCAAGATCCGCAGCCTGATCAGCGGCGCCGAGGCATCGTTCGGGTTGACACCCGACGCCTGGCTGCTCGACGAGCTGCGCGAGCTGGCCGCCGTGCTCGGCACCGCCCGCGACGCCGAGGTGCTCGCCGAACGGTATGAGGCGGCGCTCGCCGCATTGCCCGACGAGCTCGTCCGCGGCGACGTCCGGAAGCGACTGGTCGACGGCGCGCACCGCCGCTACCGCGCCGGCCTGCGCCGCAGTCTGGCCGCCATGCGCTCACCGCGGTACTTCCGGCTGCTCGACGCGCTCGAGGGGCTTGCCGCCGCGGAGCCGCACGACGACGGCCAGTCGGCCACCTCGCTGGCGGCGGCGTACAAGAAGCTGCGCAAACGCGCCAAGGCGGCGCGCGCGGCCGGGGACCACGACGACGAGGCGCTGCACCGTATCCGCAAGGCCGCCAAAGGCCTGCGTTACACCGCATCCGCGACCGGGGCGACCAGATTGGCCGACGCCGCGAAGCGGGTGCAGAGCCTGCTGGGCGACCATCAGGACGCCGTGGTGAGCCGCGACCACCTGGCCCGCGAGGCCGCCGCCGCGCACGCCGCCGGCGAGGACACCTTCACCTACGGCGTGCTGTACCAGCGGGAGGACGAGGCGGCCCGCACGTCGCGGGCCGCGCTCGGCGACGCGTTGAAAGCCCTGCGGAAGGCGGCCGAGAAGGCCTGAGGCGGACGAGTTGGCCTGTAAGCCGGATTCTGTTCCGCACCTCCACGGTGGTCCGTGACGGCGCGGCGGCGACCATCCATCTGGGCAGCCCGTCGCCGGGTGCCTCAAGCGGCCTACCCGCAGGCTCGGGCGAGCAACCCTCGAACGCCTGCGCGGCCGCACCGGAGTGCGGCCTTCTTGGCCTTGCTTCGGGTGGGGTTTGCCGAGCCACCCCGGTCACCCGGGGTGCTGGTGCGCTCTTACCGCACCGTTTCACCCTTACCACCGCGTCGTCCGAAGACTCAGTGGTGGCGGTCTGTTCTCTGTGGCACTGTCCCGCGAGTCACCTCGGATTGCCGTTAGCAATCACCCTGCTCTGCGAAGTCCGGACTTTCCTCGAGCCCCGGAGGGCCCGCGGCCGCCCGGCCAACTCGTCCGCACCGGAACGATACCCCGCCGCGGCGCGGCGGCGACCCTTTCCGCGGCGGGCAGGCCGGGTGCTGCGGCCCTAGAGGTAGGCCGTCTGGTTGACCAGCCGCACCGACGTCGGGCCGTCGGGGTAGAACTCCGCGATCGACAGCGACGCCAAGTCGAGGTGCAGCCGGTAGAGGATGCCGGCGCCGGCGTCGAGCGCCAGCCGCAGCATCATCTTGATCGGCCCGACGTGGGAGACGACGAGCACGGTGGCCGGCCCGTGCTCGGCGACGATCCGGTCGCGGGCTCGGGCCACGCGCTGCGCGACCGCGTCGAAGCTCTCGCCGCCAGGCGGTGTCACCGACGTGTCGCGGAGCCAGGCGCGGTGCAGCTCCGGATCGCGCTGCGACGCCTCGGCGAACGTGAGGCCCTCCCAGTCGCCGAAGTCGGTCTCGATCAGGTCGTCGTCCACCGTGACCGGCAGGCCGAGTGCGTCGGCGGCCGCGGCAGCGGTTTCGCGGGCCCGCCGCAGCGGGGATGTCACCACCGCCGAGATGCCGCCCTGCTGCGCGAGGTAGGCGGCCGCCGCCGCGGCCTGCGCGCGGCCGGTCTCGCTGAGCTCGGGGTTGCCGCGGCCGGAGTAGCGGCGTTCTACCGACAGCGCGGTCTGGCCGTGCCGCAGCAGCAGCATCCGCGTCGGCCGGCCGGTCGCCCCCGTCCAGCCCGGAGAGGTCGAGGTCGCCACCGCGGCTGAGCCCGCGGCGTCCATCGCCTCGTTGGCGAGCCGGTCGGCGTGGGAGTTCTCGGCGCGCGGGATCCACCGGTAGGTGACGGCGTCGAACCGGTCGGCCACCGACTGCGCCTCGCGGTGCAGGGGCGCGATGTCGGGGTGCTTGACCTTCCAGCGCCCCGACATCTGCTCGACGACCAGCTTGGAGTCCATCGCGACGGCCACCTCGGTGGCACCCACCGCCGCGGCTTCGCGCAGCCCGGCGATCAGACCTCGGTACTCGGCGACGTTGTTGGTGGCGTGCCCGATCGCCGCCTTGGTCTCGGCGAGCACCGTCGTCCGGTCGGGCGACCAGACCACCGCGCCGTAACCGGCCGGACCGGGGTTGCCACGCGATCCGCCGTCGGCCTCGACCAGCACCCTCACGGCGTGACCCGCACGAGGATCGCGCGGCACTCGGGGCACCGCAGCACCTCGTCGTCGGCCGCGGCGGCGATCCGCGACAGCTCGCCGCGATCGAGCTCGATGCGGCAGGCGCCGCACCGGTGGCCCTGCAACACGCCGGCGCCCACACCCCCGGACGCCCGCTGCTTGTCGTAGAGCGCCAGCAGTTCCGGGTCGATGCCGCCGGCGAGCTGGCGTCGTTGCTCGGCGCGCTGCGCCCGCAGGGTGTCGATCTGCACCAGCGCGTCGTCCCGGTTGTGCCGGGCGGTGTCGGCGTCGGCGCGCAGCCCCGCCAGCGCCCGCTCCTCGGCGTCGTACTGCGCCTGCAGCTCCTCGCGCCGCTCCATCACCTCGAGCAGTGAATCCTCCAGGCTGGCCTGCCGGCGTTCGAGGGTCTCGAGTTCGTGCGAGATCTCCGCCACCTGCTTGGCCTGCACATTCGGTGAGGCGAGCAGGTTCCGGTCGCGCTGCTCGCGGCTGCGCACCCCGTCGATCTCGGCCTCGAACTTCGCGACCTCGGCGTCGAGGTCCTCCTGGGCCAGCCGCAGCGCCGCCAGCCGATCCTCCGCGGCCCGCAGTCGCTGCTGGGCCGCCTCGTGTTCCTGCTGTTCGACGAGGTGGGACTGCCGGTGCGCGAGCCGCGACAGCTCCGTGTCGATGCCGGCGAGGTCGATCAGGGTCCGTTGCTGGGTGGGGTCAGCTTTCATGGGGCACTCCGCACGGCTCGACGTTCCACGGGTCGGTTCGGACCGTCGACACCCGCACGGGCAGGGCTGCGCCGAACGCGTCGGACAGCACCGCGGCGGCCTGCGCGCACCACGGCTGTTCGCTGGCCCAATGCGCCACGTCGACCAATCCCACCGCCGATCCGCGGCGGTGTTCGTCGGCCGGGTGGTGCCGCAGGTCCGCGGTCACGTAGGCGTCGACGCCGCAGCCCGCGACCGTCGACAGCAGCGAGTCGCCGGCGCCCCCGCAGACGGCGACTCGCCGCACCGGCATCGCGGCGTCGCCCGCGGCACGCACGCCCCACGACGTCGCCGGCAGCGACCGGTGCACCCGGGCGGCGAACCGCGCGAAGGATTCGGGCGCGGGCAGCGAACAGATCCGGCCGATGCCGGCGCCCGACGGGATCGGCGCCATCGGGAAGATGTCGAACGCCGGTTCTTCGTAGGGGTGGGCGGCGCGCAGCGCGGCGAGCACCGTGGCGCGGGCGGCGGCCGGCGCGACCGCCTCGACGCGCTCCTCGGTGACCCGCTCGACGGTGCCGACCTCGCCGATCGCGGGCCGGGCCCCGTCGTGCGGCAGGAACTGCCCGGTTCCGGTGACGCTCCAGCTGCAGTGCGAGTAGTTCCCCAGGTGTCCGGCGCCGGCGGCGAAGATCGCCTCGCGCACCGTGTCGGCGTCGGGCACCGGCACGTAGACGACCCACTTGTCGAGCCCTGGCCCGGAGGCCACCGGCTCGAGCACGCCGTCGACTTTCAGCCCGAGTGCCGCCGCCAGCGCATCGGACACGCCCGGGGCTGCCGCGTCGGCGTTGGTGTGGGCAGTGAACAGCGCCGATCCCCGGCGCAACAACCGGTGCACCAGCGCGCCCTTCGGGCTGTCGGCGGCCACGGTGTCGACGCCGCGCAGCAGCAGCGGGTGATGGGCGACGAGCAGCGCCCGGTCGCCGGTCTCGTCGACGACGGCCGCGGTCGGGTCGACGGCGACGGTCACCGAGTCGACCGTCTCGACCGGATCGCCGCACACCAGCCCGACCGAATCCCAGTCCTGCGCCAGCGCCGGCGGATACGCCGCCTCGAGAACGTCGATGATCTCCCCGAGCCGAACCGCCACGCTTTTAGACAGTAGTGCGCCGCCGAGGCCGGCCGCCGCCATCCCGGCAGCGCCCGCCGCCGCTGCGGTCGGGGACAATGGCGGTGTGACCGATGTCGAGATGCAGCAGACCCGGGCCGGGCGCGCGGGCGTGCGACCGCAGCTGGTGCTGTTCGACCTCGACGGCACGCTCACCGATTCGGCGCCGGGCATCGTCGGCAGCTTCCGGCACGCGCTGGCGTCCGTCGGCGCCGCCGCCCCGCCAGACACCGACCTGGCGACGATGATCGTCGGTCCGCCGATGCACCTCACGCTGCAGTCGATGGGCCTCGGCGACCGGGCGTCGGACGCCATCGCCGCCTACCGCGCCGACTACACCAGCCGCGGCTGGCGGGACAACCGGGTCTTCGACGGCATCCCGGAGCTGCTGGCCGCACTGCACCAGGCCGGCGTGCGGCTGGCGGTCGCCACGTCCAAGGCCGAACCGACGGCGCGGCGAATCCTCGAACACTTCGGCCTCGACGGGTTCTTCGAGGTGATCGCCGGTGCCAGCCCGGACGGCGTGCGCTCGTCGAAGGCCGACGTGGTGGCCCACGCGCTGGCGCAGCTCGCGCCGCTGCCCGAGCGAATGCTGATGGTCGGCGACCGCGCCCACGACGTCCTGGGCGCCTCCGACCACGGCATCGACACGGTGGTCGTCGGCTGGGGTTACGGCCGCGACGACTTCACCGATCCGGCCGATGCTGCCCGCGCGGTCGCCCACGTCGACACCACCGCCGAGCTGCGCGAGGTGCTCGGTGTCTGACGGCCGGCCGACCGAGGACGTGGCGGGCCGATGACGCGCTGGGCGTTCCTGCTGCGGCCGGGCTGGCTGGCGCTGGCCGCGGTGGTTGCGCTGTTCGCCTACCTGTGCTTCACGGTGCTGGCGCCGTGGCAGCTCGGCAAGAACACCGCGACGTCACGGGAGAACGACCAGATCGCGCGGTCGGTGACGGCGGAGCCCGTGCCGCTCGCCGAGCTGCTACCGGCCCCGAACGCACCGGTGGGCGACGCGCAGTGGCGTCGCGTCGTCGTGACGGGTCGCTACCTCGCCGACCGGCAGGCGCTGGCGCGGCTGCGGGTGGTGGACGCCGAGCCGGCGTTCGAGGTGCTCACGCCGTTCGCGGTCGACGGTGGGCCGGTCATCTTGGTGGACCGCGGCTATGTGCGGCCGGTGGCGGGTTCGCAGGTGCCCGACATCGCGCCGGCGCCCACCGGCCCCGTCACCCTCACCGCCCGGCTCCGCGAATCGGAGTCGCGCGCCGAAGGCCGCGAGCCGCTGTTCGAGGGCCCCTTCCCGCAGGTGTACTCCATCGACACCGCGCAGGTGGCCGACGTGCTGCGGACGCCGCTCGCAGCGCCCTACCTGCAGCTCACCGACGGCCAGCCCGGCGGCCTGGGCGTCGTTCCGCTGCCGCACCTCGACGCCGGACCGTTCCTGTCGTACGGCATCCAGTGGATCGCGTTCGGCATCATCGCGCCGATCGGGCTCGCGTACTTCGCCTACGCCGAGATCCGGCAGCGGCGGCGTGAGCGCACGGCGCCCGCGCCCGTCACCAGCGAGCAGCGCCTCGCCGACCGCTACGGCCGGCGACGGTGATCACGAGCAGCGCCGCCGCGGCCTGCACCGCCCGCGCCAACCGGACAGCCCGTCGCAGGTCCGCCACCGTCGGCGCGGGGCCGTCGCCGAGCGTGGGACGGATCTCCAGCTGGTGCGCGTACTGGGTCGGCCCGCCGAGCCGGACGCCCAGCGCGCCCGCGAACGCCGCCTCGGCGACGCCGGCGTTGGGGCTCGGATGCCGCCGGGCGTCGCGGCGCCACACCCGCAGCGCCGCCGCCGGGCTGCCGCCCACCAGCGGTGCGCACAGCGCGGTCAACCCGCCGGTGACCCGAGCCGGCACGTAGTTCAGCAGGTCGTCGACCCGTGCCGCCGCCCAGCCGAAGCGGGCGTAGCGCGGCGAGCGGTAACCGATCATCGCGTCGAGCGTGTTGACCGCCCGGTAGGCCAGCGCCGCCGGCGCTCCGCCCAGCGCGTAGAGCACCGGGGCGACATAGGCGTCCGAGGTGTTCTCCGCGACCGACTCCAGGGCCGCGCGCACCAGGCCGGCCGCGTCGAGCGCGCGTGGATCGCGGCCGCACAGCGACGGCAGCAGCGCCCGGGCGGCGTCGACGTCGCCGGCCTCGATCAGACCGGCGAGCCGGGCAGCGGTGCGCGCCAACGATTCTCCGCCCAGCACCACCCACGTCGCGGCCGCCACCACCGCGCCCTCGGCCACCGGACCGACGGGGCGCGCCGCCCGCTGCAGGGCCATGCCGAGCACCGCGACGGCACCGACCGCCAGCAGTTCGTGGCCCACGCCGGCGCAGCGCCGGTCGGAGTAGGTGACGCGCTGCAGCGCGGCGGCGGCGGCGCCGAAACCGGCGACCGGATGTCCGCGCGCCGGATCGGTCACCAGCCGGTCGGCGAGCGCGCCCACGGCGATGCCGGCCGCCACCACCCGCCGATCGCTCACGGTCCGCAGCTTGTCACTGCGCGTCGCGGCGTCGGCGACGAGGTGTGCGCTCGGGGCGTTGCGCCGGCACCTACTCCGTCGGGGTGAAGAGCGCGACCGTGCTCAGTTGCCAGGACGTGCCGTTGCACTCCAGCGGGTTGCCGTCCGGTGCCTGTGCCAAGCCACGCTCGCCGACCCGGCACGGCTCGCCGAAGCGCCGCTCACCGATGAGCGGCGCCGTCGGCACCCAGAACTGTGTGGGGTTGCACATGTACGTGTTGCCCGCCGCGTCGAGGCCGAAGTCGTAGGCGAGGCTGAACGGGCAGGTGCCGCGGGGCGTGATGTTCCGGTCTACAAAGGGCACGCAGTACGCATCGTTGCAGGGGGCCGCCGTCGCCCCGCCCGCCATCAGCAGCGGAGCGGTGATCAGTCCGCCGATCACCCCGAGCAATGCCGCCCACCTGGCCATGACGTCTCCTCAACGGCTCGTGCCCCGACCCGGTCAGCGTAGGAGGCGCAGACCGGAGGCGGGCCGGATTTCCGACACCCGCATCTCCGACACCCGCATTCCCCGGCGCAACGCGGCCGAACCTGCCAATTGGCCGTTTCGGCCAACGACGGCGGGGTATTGGAGGCGGTGCGACACCCGTCGCACCTCCGTCCGAAGTTCGGCCCGGAGGTCTACGAAGGGATGTGAAATGCGAATTGCACTCGCTGCGCTCATGATGTCGGCCGGCCTGCTGCTGGGCGGGGCCGGTGTGGCCGCCGCCCAGCCGGTGGTCGCGAGCCCCGCCGCGCACGTCGCGGTGGTGGCCGCGGACAACGAGGACGACGGCGGCGACAACGGCCTGTGGGGTCTGCTCGGCCTCGCGGGCTTGGCGGGCCTGCTGGGGCTGCGGCGTCGTCCCGATCACCAGGGGGTTGACCGGACGGGCGGCGCCACGCCGCCGCGGGGCTAGCGACTCCCGGCGCCCGGGGGCAGCGTTTCGGCGCTGTTCCCGGGCGCTGTGCTGTGCGCAACCGGTGGGCGTGGACGGTATCGAACCGCCGACCGCTGGTGTGTAAATGCCTTTGACCAGCGTTTATTGCATTTCACCGTGTTCGCTCTGTACCTATATGTCCAGGTCAGCGGGTTGCGCCTGTCTCGCCCTGTCTTCACCATCTCGCGCGTTTCTGCGGGTCTTGGCACACTCTTGGCACAGCGGGGGTTTTGGACAGTAGCCGATGGAGGAGCCGCGGGTGCATTGCCACGCAGGAAGATACGCCCCCCTTCGCCCCTCTTTTCGGCTCACGATCAGAGCGTGCGTCCAGACGGCCGCAAGACTTCGTGTCGCGTGTGCGCCCCTCCAGGCGTTCGGTCAGTCGGCCGTGTCATTGCCGGCCCCAAGAGCACCCGAACCAACCGTCGTGCCGCCACAACGAACAGGTGATTAACCGCGAACCTTGGAACCGGGCGGCCCCTCGCGGTGGTTTACGCCGGACCAGTCGACACCGGCTGTCGGCGGTAACCATCAGGCACCGTCACCACTTGGGGTAAGCGGCGCCGCAAACGCCGAGGAACGCTGATTGCAGTCCTAACCGGCCAGCGCTTCAATTGCCGCTTTGAGCCTATCGGCAACTTCTTGGGCGATCGGTTGCAGTTCGGGTTCGTCGGTGACGTCTACAAGCAATTGGGGGTTCATGGCCTCGACGAGTGTGAGTTCCGGGTCGTCAGGGTCGCTGCGTACTACGACATTGCATGGCAGGAGCAGGCCAATCTGACGGTGCGCCGTGATCGCACGGTGGGCCAGCGGTGGGTTGCAGGCGCCAAGGATCAGGTAGTTCTCCATGTCCTCATCGAGCTTGTTCTTCAGTGTCGCTTTGACATCAATTTCGGTGAGAACGCCAAATCCTTGCTGGGACAACACTTCCCGGGTGCGGGCCACGGCGTCGTCGAATGGTAGTTTCAGGCTCGTGGCTAGCGCGATGCTCATAATGACTCCTTTGTCGTGGTTAGTTAGGCCAGCGCGAGGAAGAGCTTTTCCAGTTCCGCTTCGGTCATGGGCTTGTCGGCGCCGGCCTGCTCACCGGTAACGCATTCCCGCAATCCGGTGGCCACAATCTTGAAGCCGGCGCGGTCGAGTGCGCGGGAAACGGCCGCCAGCTGTGTGACGACGTCTTTGCATTCGCGGCCGTTCTCGATCATCGAGATGACGCCGGCGAGTTGGCCTTGGGCCCGGCGCAGCCGGTTGAGGACCGCATCGATGGCTTCTTGGTCGCCGACCATGGCATTTCCTTTCATCGCCCCTACGCCAATATTACCCGAGGGGGTATTTGACGTCTCGAGTCAACGGTTCAACCTTTCAAAGCATTGCCGCTGGCAGGGCGTATCTCCGTGGCGATCAGCTTCGCGCGTGTGGCGCTTCACGTAGTTGACCGGTGATCGTCGCGGCATCGCAGGTGGCGCCGGCGCGGTTGTGGGGAAGCCGGGCCAGCAGCATTCCCATGGCGCAGGTGTTGGTCAGCGCGGCTACGGTGAGGCCGGCGCCGATCGCGAAGGCGATCCACTCTAGGTATGGAACGAATGCGCTCAGGAGAATGCTGACGGCGACGATGAGCCCGGCGGCCAGGCGTACCTGCCGCTCCAGGTCCCAGCGCTGCACGCCGCGGTTGACGGCGAAACCGTGGGCCGCCCACCCGGTGATGCCCCCCGCCAAGATGTGGACGTTCGGCAGACCGGCTTTGCGCAGCGTCTGCTCAGCCTCATTGGCGCGTTGTCCGGAGCGGCAGATCAGGACAACCTGCTGATCGAGGTGGCCAGCGATGTCGTCGCGATGCTTCCGCAGTAGGTCCAGCGGCACGTTGTAGGCACCGTCGATGTGCAGGGTCTCGAACTCCGCGGGGGTGCGGACGTCGATGAGGCGCGGCGGATTGGCCGAGGCGAGCAGTTCCTGCAGCTCGGCGGCGTCGATCGTCGTGTTCGTCATGGATCAGGGACCTCCTATCGGTTGATCGAAGATACCCATGGGGGTATCGTCGCCTTCGACGCTAGCATACCCAGAGGGGTATTCGTCAGACGGAAATATATACCCCTGGGGGTATTGTAGGAATATCTAGCGGGCCGTCATGAACCAAAGCCCGAAACACGACTGAGAGGAATTCCAATGATCCTGGAGCAGTACTACATCGAGTGCCTTTCGCACGCGTCTTACCTGATCGGCGACGACACCACCGGCCGCGCAGTGGTGGTCGATCCGCGCCGTGACATCAGCGATTACCTGGCCGACGCAAAGAAGTTCGGGCTGACGATCGAAGGGGTGATCAACACCCACTTCCACGCCGACTTCGTGTCGGGCCACCTGGAGTTGGTGGATGCGACCGACGCATGGATTGGCTTCGGCGAGGTCGCCGAGACCGACTACCCAATCCGCCGGCTGGCCGACGGCGAGCACGTGTCTCTCGGTGAGGTTGATCTGGAGATCTTGTCGACCCCGGGCCACACCTGGGAATCGATCAGCGTGCTCGTCCGCGACCGTGCCGGGGCCGAGCCGGTGGCCGTGCTGACCGGGGACTCGCTGTTCATCGGCGACGTCGGCCGTCCGGACCTGGCGAACATCGGTGACAGCTCGACGAGCGACCTGGCTCGGGCGATGTACCGCACGCTGCACGGCACGCTCATGACGCTGCCCGACAGCGTGACGGTGATGCCTGCCCACGGCGCCGGCTCGTCGTGCGGAAAGAATCTTTCGAGCGAGCTGACGTCGACGATCGGGGACCAGCGGGCGAGCAATCCGTCGGCGCAGCCAATGACCGAGGAAGCGTTCGTCGCGATGCTGACCGCGGGCCAGCCCGCCGCACCGGCGTACTTCGCCTCCGACGCCGCAATGAACAAGCGCATCCACCCCCTACTGCAGGCGGACCGCACCGTGCCCGAGATGACACCTCAGCAGATCCGCGCTGCGCTCGATGCGGGGGTGCGGGTGCTCGATGCCCGCAGCGTCGAGGACTTCGCCGCCGGGCACCTGCGCGGGACGGTCAACGTCGGCTTCGACGGCCGGTTCGCCGAAACCGGCGGCATGGTCGCCGACGTCGGTGAGCAGATCGCCCTGATCACCTACCCGGGTGACGAGCAGCAGGCCGCGCTGCGCCTGGCATGTATTGGTTCCGATGACGCCATTGGCTACCTCAACGTGAGCCGCGACGGGCACTTCCCTGCCGAACTCGCCGACCTCGTGCAGGCCGCACAACGCACTACGGTCACCAAACTCGATGAGCTGCTGGCCGAGGACGCAGTGACGCTGGTCGACATCCGCAACCCCGGTGAACGCGAGGGCGGCGCCATCCCCGACTCCCTGCACATCCCGCTCGCCCAGTTGCGTGTGCGTCTCGGCGAAGTGCCCGCCGACAAGCCGATCGTCGTGCACTGCGCCGGTGGCTGGCGTTCCAGCGTGGCCGCATCGGTGTTGCGCGCCAACGGCATTGGGCAGGTCTCCGACCTGCTCGGCGGCTACAACGCGTGGGCCGACGCCCACGCCGCAGTCTGACGTGACTGCTCGAGCAAGGAATTCACGCGATGTTGCACCGCCGATCAAACGGGTAGGGGAATTGTCATGGCGTTCGCGGTAGGCCTGGCCCTGGGTGCGCTGATCGGCGTGCTGCTGGGGCTGCTCGGCGGCGGGGGGTCGATCCTCGCCGTCCCGGCGCTGGTCTACGGGATGGGTTTCGACGTCGAGCAGGCCATCCCCATCTCGCTGATCGTCGTCGCCGCGGCCTCAGCGGTCGGGGTGCTGCCGAAGATCCGCGCCAAGCAGGTGCGGTGGCGCATGGCCGCAATCTTCGCCGCCGCCGGTATACCGGCCACGGTTGCCGGCAGCGCCATCAGCGCTCTGCTGCCCCAGTCGGTCCTGATGATCGGATTCGCGGTGGTGATGGTGGTCGCCGGCATCCGCATGCTCGCCGACCAGGGCGCCACTGGCACGGCGTGCAAGATCGAGGCCGGCCAGGTCAACTGGCGTCGCTGCGCGCCCCGATCGATCGGTGCCGGCCTGCTGGTCGGGTTGCTCACCGGACTGTTCGGCGTTGGCGGCGGCTTCCTCATCATCCCGGCCCTGGTGGTGGCCCTCGGTGTCGAAATGTCCACGGCCATCGGCACCTCGCTACTGATCATCATCGCCAACTCCGTCACCGGCGTCTTCTCTCACCTCCAGGGAATCAACGTCGACTGGCAGGTCACCGCCGCCTTCGTCGCCGCGGCGATGGCCACCGCACTGGTCGCCGGATACTTCGGCACCAAGACCGACACCACCCGGCTACAGCGCTGGTTCGCCTACCTGGTGTTCGCCGTCGCCGCCTACGTGCTCGTCGACACCCTCATCCTCAACTGACCCAACGATCAAAGGAACAGAACATGGACGTCTCGATCGTCGAAACCTCCGGACTCGGAGACCGCAGCTACCTGATCACCCACCACGGCATCGCCGTCGTCGTCGACCCGCAACGAGACATCGACCGCATACTCGCCCTCGCCGAAGAGAACGAGGTCCGCATCACTCACGTGCTGGAGACTCACCTGCACAACGACTACGTGACCGGAGGACTGGAACTGTCACGCACCGTCGGCGCCGACTACGCGGTACCCGCCGGGGATGACGTCGACTACAGCCGCCGCCCGGTGGCCGACGGCGACATCATCGACGCCGGACCGATCCAACTGGAAGTGCTGCACACCCCCGGCCATACCCATCACCACGTCAGCTACGTGCTCCGCGACGACGCCGGCGCCGTCCACGGCGTGTTCACCGGAGGCTCGATGCTCTACGGCACCACCGGACGCACCGACCTCATCGGACCCGACGACACCGAGGAACTGTCACACGCCCAGTACCACTCGGTGCACAAACTCGCCGACCGCCTGCCCGCAGATACTGCGATCTACCCGACCCACGGCTTCGGCAGCTTCTGCTCGGCTACACCAGCATCCGGAGACTCCTCGACCATCGAAGAGCAGCGCAACACCAACCCGGCCTTGACCAAAGACGAGCAGAGCTTCGTCGACGAACTACTCGCAGGACTGTCTGCCTACCCGGCGTACTACGCCCACATGGGTGTCATCAACAGCGAAGGACCCGCACCAGTGGACCTGACGCCACCGGCACCGATCGACCCCACCGAGCTGCGCCGCCGGATCAACGCCGGCGAATGGGTCGTGGACCTACGCACCCGCACAGCATTCGCCGCCGGACACCTACCCGGCACCTACGGGTTCGAACTGTCGGGCTCATTCGTCAGCTACTTCGGCTGGCTCTACGACTGGGGCGCCCCGATCACAGTGATCGGAGACTCGCCCGAACAGGTCGCCGAGGCCAAACGGGAACTTGTGCGCATCGGCGTCGACCGGCTCACCGGCGCCGCCACCGACGACATCGACACACTGGCCAACGGCAGCCGTATCGGATGCTATCCCGTCGCCGACTTCGCCCGTCTCGCAGAAGAACTCGGCACCGGATCGCCTTCCATACTAGACGTGCGCCAAACCCACGAGTACGACGGAGAGCACATCCCCGGCGCCACCAACATCCCCCTCCACGAACTGCCCGACCGCCTGGATGACGTGCCCGCCGGACCCGTCTGGGTGCACTGCGGATCGGGCTACCGCGCCTCCATCGCGACGTCGCTGCTCGACCGCGCAGGTGTGGACGTCGTCTTGATCGACGACGCCTTCGCCAGGGCCAGCGAGCAGGGCCTGACTACAACCCAACCTCGTGCATGGTAGGTGTGCACGGAAGATCCCGCGGCGCGCCGCGGACAGTGGCGCGATGAACGATGTCGTTGCCTCGGAGTTGCATTCGCGCGAAGCGGTCGATGTCGCGCTCAGAGGCTTCGTCGGTGTTCCACGTCTTCCTAAGCGTTCTGGGCCGCGCTTCCACGCACGAAGTGATCACCAGATCGACGTCGCGGCCCAACTCGTCGTCCACTGGTCCCACCTGTCAGCCAAGCCCAGCTGGCTGGGCATGGAGTAGATCGTTGCGTCTACTCTTCACGCTGTTCCGACGCGATAGTCGGTTCTGACCGGCATCACAGAGGCACGGCCCCGCAGCAACCTCCTTTTGGAACCCGCATGACCGGCTACCTCTCTTACGTCATCTCCGTAGGAAGTCAGTAGATGATGACAGACGAATCTCGGTCGGGTTGAGATGTGGCGTCAGGTAGGTGCTGTCGCGGGTGGCGGTGTCATTCTGGTTCCGTGGCACCTAGGACAGCGAGGAAGACCGACAGCAGGCTGGCCGCTCGGCTCGCCGCGCTCGCCTCGCTCGGCGCGGCGGTCATCCACTTCGCCGTCGTACCGGCCCATTGGCAGGAGTGGATGCCAGCAGGCGTGTTCTTCGCGTCGCTCGCGCTGTTCCAACTCTTCTGGACGCGGCTGATTCTCGCTCGAACCACGACACCTGTGCTCGCCGCCGGCATCATGCTCAACATTGGAGCCATTGCTCTGTGGGCTCTGTCCAGGACCGCGGGAGCCCCGTTCGGCCCCCACGCTGGAGAAGCGGAATTGGTCCAAGCCGCGGACCTTTGCGCGCTGCTGCTTCAGATTTACGTCGTGATGGGCGCCAGCTGGGTGTGGTATCGCGGCCTGCAGGGAGAGCCGATACCGATGTTCTTCAGCGCATCAGTGCTCATGGGCGCAGTCGGTATCGTGGCGCTGGCGTCAACGGTAGGCGTTGCCTCAGGCCTGCGGCACGGCCACCACGCGCCAGCGAGCGCAGATGGCGGCCACCACGGGACGGCCCCCGGGGACGCGCATAGCGAGCACCACGGGACAGTCCGCGAGGATGCACATAGCGACCAGCACGTCACCGACGCCGAGCCTGAAGCGAGCAATCAGCACGACACGAGTCCCGAGCATGCCCATGACGCTGACAACGACCACGAGTCGGCCGTCCCGCCGCCAATGGACGAGCCCGCCAGCCAGTCGCCGGCCCCGGCAGACGCTCCGGCGCCGGCAGAAGCTCCGGCTCCGCCCGCGGTGCCTGCGCACGACGAACACAGCGATCATGATCACAGCGAGTGAACAATCGATCTCTGCGCCGGCTCAGGGCCCCTCGACGACGAAGAGTTACTCGTCAGCAACCCGGGCGGCCCATCTCGAAAGATCAACGGTCAGAGGGCACGTCGTCGGCCAGGCCGACGGGTCAACGTCCAGGGGCGCCTATTGCCAACCTCCACCCCGACCGTGCACGCGGCCTACCATTCGCAGCGCACCACGGAAAAGGTTTGCCTCCCCCGGTCCTAACGATCGAGAACCGCGCGCGTGCTGGCCTCAGGACTCAGGTCGAGGCGGCGCAACACTTGCGCGTTGAGCGCCACGACGATCGTCGACAGAGACATTAGGATCGCTCCGACTGACATCGGCAGCACAAACCCGATCGGTGCGAGCACACCGGCAGCCAGTGGCACTGCAACGAGGTTGTAACCCGCTCCCCACCACAAGTTCTGCTTCATCTTCCGGTAGCTGGCACGGGACAGCTCGATCACCGACAGCACCGAGCGCGGGTCGGAACTGGCCAGGATTACGCCGGCAGATGCGATGGCGACGTCGGTCCCGGCGCCGATGGCGATGCCAACGTCGGCCTGCGCCAACGCGGGGGCATCGTTGACACCATCGCCAACCATGGCGACCTTCTTGCCCTCACGCTGCAGGGCAGAGACCTTCGATGCCTTGTCCTCCGGGCGTACGCCGGCGAACACTCGGTCAATGCCGAGTTCGTGGCCCACCGCCTGGGCGACCGCCTCTGCGTCACCGGTGATCATGACCACCTCGACGCCGAGCTTGTGGAGGGCATCGACCGCTTCGCGCGATTCGGGGCGGATCTCGTCAGCCAGGCGCAGCCCGCCGAGCACCGCGCTGTCGCGGACGACGTGCAAGATGATGGCGCCCTCCTCACGCCACGCGGTGGCGGTCTCAACTTCCTGTCCGCCGATATCGTCGAGCAGGCGGGGGCCGCCCACCCGGATCTCATGCCCTTCAACTGTGGCAGTCACACCGACCGCCGGAGACGACGAAAAGCCGCTGGCGCGCGGCACAGTGAGTGCGCGCTCCTCGGCGGCTCTCACGATGGCCCGTGCCAAGGGGTGTTCACTGTCTGCCTCGGCGGCGGCGGCCAGGGCGAGCACGGTGTCATCGTCGACGTCTCCGATGGCCTCGATCGCGGTTACGGTCGGTTCACCCTTGGTCAGGGTGCCGGTTTTGTCGAAAAGCACGGCGTCGACGGTGCGCATGCCTTCTAGGGCGAGGCGGTCCTTGATCAGCACGCCTCCCCGGGCGGCCCGTTCGGTGGCGATGGATACGACCAGTGGTATCGCCAACCCCAGTGCGTGGGGGCAGGCGATGACGAGCACGGTGATCGCCCGGACGACGGAGGCGTCGGGGTCGCCGACGATCGACCACGCCGCGGCGGTGATGGCGGCGGCCCCCAGGGCAAACCAGAACAGCCAGCCAGCCGCCCGGTCGGCAAGGCGCTGGGCTCGCGAGGACGAGTTCTGAGCTTCGGTGACAAGGCGCTGGATTCCCGCCAGGGCGGTATCGTCGCCGGTGGCGGTTATTTCGACCCGCAACCCCGAATCGGTGGCGACCGTTCCGGCCGTCACCGCGTCCCCGACGCTGCGGGCCACCGGCCGCGATTCACCGGTCACCATCGACTCGTCCATGTCCGCTCGTCCGTCGACGATTCTGCCGTCGGCGGGGACGCTGCCACCGGGTCGGACGACTACCAGATCCCCCACCTGCAGGTCGGCGGGTGAGACCGTGATGACGCGCTCGCCGTCGACCTTCTCGGCCTCGTCGGGAAGCAGGGCGGCCAGGGAGTCCAGTGCGGAGGTGGTCTGAGCCAGCGAGCGCATCTCGACCCAGTGGCCGAGCAGCATGATCACGATCAGCAGCGCCAGTTCCCACCAGAACTCCAGTTCGTGGTGGAGCAGGCCCAGGCTCGCGCCCCAGGAGGCGAAGAATGCGACGGTAATGGCCAGCCCGATGAGCAGCATCATTCCCGGCTTGCGAGAACGGATTTCGCTGACGGCGCCGGTGAGGAAGGGGCGACCACCGACGACGTACATGACCGTGCCGAGCAGTGGCGCGATCCAGCGGGCGCCGGGAAAGTCGGGTACTTCGTAGCCGAGCAGCATTGCGAACATGGTCGAGAACGCGATGACCGGGACGGCGATGATCACGTTGATCCAGAAAAGCCTCCGGAACACAGCGACGTGATCGCCGCCGTGGCCGGCATGACCCCCGTGCCCAGCATGGCCGTCGTGGTCAGGGCCTGTTTGGTGTTCGGGGCGTCGGCCGTGTTCGCCGCGACCTTCGTGGTCCGGGTGCGCGCCGCTGTGAGACGCCGCCACCGCGTGCTCGTCGTGGTGTGTCATATTTCGCTCCTTAGGAGACTCATGTGTCGGTTAGAACGCGTGAGCAGCGGCCAAAGGTCCGACGCAACTGCGTCGAGATGCACCGCTGTCACGCGTTATGGCCGCACGAGTCGGTCAATGGATTCCGACTCTTCAGTGCGTTCGGCGTCTTCGGCCGGTCCTGCGGCAGCAGCGTCTCGAACACGGGTCGTCATGACGAATGCAGTCAGGCCACGCTGGCGTACTTGTCAGGATCACGGTCGAACCGTGGTCCACAACCTTTGCAGCACAACCAGTACCGTCGGCCGCGGTAGTCGCGGAATAGGCCGGCAGCTTCAGCGGCCGCCTTCTTCACCGGCGTGCCGGGCATGACCGGGCATGTCGTCTCGTCGGTTGCGGGGTCGAGGAGGTTCGTGGCCGCAGGATTGATGACTGTCGTGCCGAGGTCTTCTGGTGAGCCGCTGCAGCAGCAGCTCGACGTCGGGTTCTCGTTGTCGGACATGGGTCTCCTTAGTGAGTAGGGGTCAGTGCGGTAGGGGTCTAGTGAGTAGGGGCAGAGGATGTGGATGTGGATTTGAAGCCGCGCAGTCGGAGGCTGTTGCCCACGACGAAGACGCTGGAGAACGCCATTGCCGCGCCGGCGAGCATGGGGTTGAGCATGCCCAGGGCTGCGACCGGTATGGCGGCGACGTTGTAGGCGAACGCCCAGAACAGGTTCGTCTTGATCGTCGACAATGTTCTGCGGGATAGGCGGATTGCGTCGACGGCGCTGCGCAGGTCGCCGCGCACCAGGGTGATGTCGGAGGCCTCGATCGCCACGTCAGTTCCGGTACCCATGGCCAAGCCGAGGTCGGCTTGGGCGAGGGCGGGCGCATCGTTGACGCCATCGCCGACCATCGCCACGGTCTTGCCTTCGGATTGCAGCCGGACGATGACGTCGACTTTGTCTTTCGGCATCACCTCGGCGATTACGGTGTCGATGCCGACCTCGGCGGCGATCTGCCTCGCAACGGCTTCGTTGTCACCGGTGAGCAACACGGGGGTCAGGCCCATCTGGCGCATCTGTGAGATCGCCTGTGCACTGGTAGGTTTCACGGTATCTGCGACGAGGAGCACACCCCGAGCCTGACCGTCCCAACCGGCGGCGACCACCGTCTTGCCCTGCGCTTCGGCCGCTTCTTTCGCCTGCACCAACTCTGGGCTCAGGTGTTGGGACCAGTCGGCGAGCAGTGATTGGCGTCCCACGACGACGGCGTGGCCGTCGACGACGCCCTGTACACCCTTGCCTTCCACATTGGCGAAGTCCTCAGGCGTGGGTAGCGTCCCGAGTTCTTCGGTCGCAGCGAGCGCGATGGCTTGGGCGATCGGGTGTTCCGACGCGTTCTCCAATGCTCCGGCTAGCCGGAGCAAGTCTGCGCGTTCGGTTCCCGCGGCAGTGATCACCTCGACCAGGGTCATCTTGCCGGTGGTGACAGTGCCGGTCTTGTCCAGCACCACCGTGTCGACCTTGCGGGTGGACTCCAGCACCTCCGGTCCCTTGATCAAGACGCCCAATTGCGCGCCGCGACCGGTGCCGACCAGCAGTGCCGTTGGCGTGGCCAAACCGAGCGCGCACGGGCACGCGATCACAAGGACCGCAACGGCGGCGGTGAAGGCGGCCGCGACCGGAAACCCTGCGCCCAGCCACGCGCCCAGTGTGATCACCGCGATCGCGAGGACGATCGGTACGAAGACTCCGGAGATGCGGTCTGCCAAGCGCTGGACTTCAGCTTTTCCGGTTTGGGCGTTCTCCACCAGTTGCGCCATCTGCGCCAACTGGGTGTCCGAACCGACGCGGGTGGCTCGCACCACCAGTCTCCCGCCGGCGTTGACGGTTGCACCGACCACGGAGTCACCTGGACCGACCTCCACGGGTACCGATTCGCCGGTCAACATCGACGCGTCGACCGCCGATGTCCCCGACGTCACCACCCCGTCGGTCGCGATCTTCTCCCCCGGGCGCACGACGAACTCGTCGTCCACCACCAGGTCCTCGACGGCGATCTTCGCTTCCGCGCCGTCGCGCAGCACGGACACCTCTTTGGCGCCCAGCTCCAGTAGGGCGCGCAGCGCCGCACCGGCCTGCCGTTTGGACCGTTTCTCGAAATACCGTCCCGCGAGGATGAATGTCGTTACACCTGCTGCGACCTCGAGGTAGATGTTGGCGGCGCCGTGAGACGGTGCCAGCGTCAGTTCGAAGGGGTGCTTCATTCCCGGGGTGCCCGCGGTCCCGAGGAACAGCGCGTACAGCGACCACAGGAACGCCGACAAGGTGCCCAGGGAGATGAGCGTGTCCATCGTCGCCGTGCCGTGTCGCAGGTTGGTCCACGCGGCGCGGTGAAACGGCCACGCCGCCCAGACGATCACCGGCGCAGCGAGCGCCAGCGACGCCCACTGCCAATACGTGAACTGCACTGCGGGGATCATCGCCATCGCGATCACCGGCACGGACAACAACACCGAACCGATCAACCGGTGGCGTAGCGACACCATGTCGGGGTCGTCGGTTTCGCCTGTTTCCCGGCCCGGGGCGGGCTTCTCCGGTGCCGGTAGCGCGGCGCTGTAGCCGGCGTTCTTCACCTCGGCGATCAGTAGCGCCGGATCGTATCCGTCAGGCACCGTGACGGTGGCCTTTTCTGTCGCGTAGTTGACCGTTGCGGCAACACCATCGATCTTGTTGAGCTTGCGCTCGATGCGGTTGGCGCAGGAGGCGCAGGTCATCCCGCTGATGCGTAATTCAACGCTCGGGCCGGACACTGGTGTCGATGTCGTCATGCGTGCCACTGCCTTTCAATTCTCTAGGTTGGGCGGAAGTCGTCAGTGCCCGCCGGCATGGCCGGCGGCGCGCGAAGGCTCTGGCGCGGGCTCATTGGTGTCGCCGCGTACGGCGTCGACGACGAACGTGGCGGTGTGCACGGCGTCATCGACTTTGAAGTCGAGGTAGAGCAGGTAGCGACCGGCGGTGGGTGCGGTCGCCGCGAATGACACCGCAGGCCCGCCGGTGCGGCCTACTACCGGCTCAGCCCCCTCAGGGTGCACGTGCAGATACGCTAGGTCTCCCTCACGCAACGCGACGAGGTGCCCATAGGCTCCCAGGTAGGGCTGCAATGTCGTCACCGGCTCGCCGTCACGGGTGACCGTCGCAGTGAGTTGCTGCGTGACGCCCGCGGTGAGCGCACCGTCGAGTTTCACGGTGTACCCGGCGATTTCATCGACGGTGCGTGTGGTCACCGGCGTCGACAGGGTGAGTTCGCCGGCCACCTCCACGGTGCGGGTGAGGGTGAGTTTGGTGCTGTCTGCCTGGGCGGGCTGAAAGTCGGCGAACACGCGGTAGGAGCCGGCGGCGTGCCACGTCCAGGGCGTCGACCACGTGCCCGCGGTCCGGTCCAGGACTGGGTGTACGTGCGCGAAGTGCTGGCCATCGGATCGGACGACGATGAGATGTAGCTGCTTGTCGTGCACGGTCGCGTAGTCGAGCAGGGGCGTGCCCACGGGATCGACGATGGTGAAGCTCAACGTGCCTCGATCATCGGGGGTGCCGGGTGCGCGTACCGGGCTGAGTTCGTAGCCGTCTCGGGCTAGCGACAACCCTGGCGGATCGGGGGCCGGAAGGGGCACCGGCGACGCCTGCTCGATGGTGGTGGTACGATCACCGGGGACATCCGCGCCGAGGTTGTGTGAAGCGGTCACCGCGGTGTCGGGAGCGACGGCCGCGGCGGTGACGTACGCAGCCGCAAACGCCACCGCCAGCCCCGTACCGAAAGCGGCCAACCGTCCCGCGGCATTCATGAGACACGCACCGCTGAATAGCCGGCCTCGTCGAGGGCGTTGAGAACCTGCGCGTCATCGATGGGACCGCTGGACGTCACGATCAGCGTCCCAGTCGTGGCGCTTACCTCGACGTCTTCAACCCCGGGCACCCCGCTCACTTCCTCGCGCACCGACAGCTCGCAATGTCCGCAGGTCATACCCGTGACGGTGTACTCGACCGTGCTCATGTCCGGCTCCCATCTCCATGTCGTATATACCCCTACCGGGTATTGGTACTCCACGAACGTATACCCCCCGAGGGTATAGTGCAAGGGTCGGTTGGCCGGGACTGTCGAAATGCCATCCGGGCATCAATGCTCTTAGAAGTCTTCGACGACGAGAGGAATTGTTGAGATGCGAGCGCTTCACGTGGGGGACGACGGCTGGCCGCTCATGGGCGAGGCGATCGGCAACGGCGAGCTGATCGTCATGCTGCACGGCGGTGGGCCCGATCACCACAGCATGTTGCCCCTTGCCGGCCGGCTTGCTGGTCGGTATCGCGTTGCGCTACCTGACATTCGAGGGTATGGCGCATCGCGATGTCCCGACCCGACGTTGCACCGGTGGGATCAGTACGTCACAGACGTCGTCGCGCTCGTGCACGCTCTCGACGCAACGTCCGCCCACCTCGTCGGCGCCGGCCTCGGCGGCACGATCGCCTTGCAGACCTGCCTCCAGCACTCTCGGATCGCCCGTTCTGCGGTCATCATCAGCGCTGAAGCCATTGAAGACGACGCCGACAAAGCCGCAGACACAGAGCTGATGGACCGTTTCGCCGACCGCGCCCGTACCGACGGTTTAGAGGCCGCCTGGGAGCTATTCGTTCCCCACCTTCAGCCGCTCATTGCCAACCTCGTCACCGACGCCATTCCGCGCGCTGACGCCCAAAGCGCTGCTGCGGCAGCAGCAATCGGTCACGATCGCGCCTTCGCGACCGTCGAGCAACTTCGGCGCATCGAGACGCCCACGCTCATCATTGCCGGCGACGACTCACGTCACCCAACGCACATAGCGCATACCCTCGCCGACGTCCTTCCACGGGGAGTACTCGCCGACGTCACTATGTCCGACCTGTTGGTCGACGCAGAAGACATGGCTCGCGCCTTCGCCCCAGAAATCGAACAGTTCCTCGCGACCGCCTCGCGGGACACCCGCACCCGCCCAAGGTAGTGGCGCGGAAGTATCGGGACGGACCGTCTAGGTGGAGGACGTTGCAGGACGAACCCCCGATAGTTGGCTCGCTGACGGCGCTTTCAGAACCCAGCGCGCCCGTGATACCAGAAGCCCGTCGCGCTGCGCCGACAGTCGCGTCAGCCGCAGCAGGAATCTCCCTTGTCCGCCTTGGTGGTCCGCCCATTCGTGAGGCTGCCCACGGCACACAGAGCGATGCACTTGGCGACCGTCCGAGCCGTCGGACTACGGAGCATCCGCCGCACCTTCTCAGCCATGTTCATCCGATCCCTTCCGCCAACTGCGCTATACCCCCCGGTGGTATGTCTACCGTAGCTCGCAGGGGTATCACCCGCAATGGTTGAGCAGTGCAGCGGGCCCACCGGGGCGAGGAAGCGCGTCGACGTCGGGTGTCGACGGGCCCACAATGACACGAAGCATTTCAACTGCCGGTTGAAGCGGGGCGCCCGCCTGTCACCCGGGCGCCCCGCGGCAATCGAGTTCGTTCGTTCAGGCGCCTAGCACTTGGCGTCGACTTGGATCGTGGTGTGCAGCACACGCTCGACCGTGCGATCACGCACGTTGGAACGCATTTCGGTCACTTCGTTGCCTGGCCGGATCGCAGTGACCACACATTCGTTGATGGGTGCTCCGCCGACCTTGTTCAGGATGACTTTATAGCCCTGGGCTTCCAGCGCGGCGATCGTGCCGGCGATGGGTTTCGGCCCCCTGTTCGGTGTCACATCGCCTATGGGTTTCGGTCCGGGGTGTGCGACGTTCTCATCCACTGGCTTCGGAACGGGATGAGCTGCGCCGGCCGAGGCTGGGTTGGCCAAGCTGACCGCGCCGGCCACGGCCATTCCCGCTACGATTGACAGGGCAATTCTGTTCATAAGATGTCTCCACGTCTTGATGGGATTGTTGGTGGGGCCCGGGTGCGATCCGGGTCCCACCGCCTACATTCGAGTCTTGTTGCAGTCGTTCATTATTGAGCGTCGGATCAGTCCACGATGTACCTCCTTTGGATGTTCCGCACCTGCCGTCGGTGACCGACGGTCAGACTGGGATGCGCGTCGGCGGCGGCGTGGGTCGGCGGCGGTTCAGTCGTTGGTCGAGCGCGACAGCACCGGTGGTGCTGGGTCTAGCCGCCCGCGGCGATCGAGACGGTGCAGCGCACAGGCCGCCAACACGCCAATGACGCTGAGTGCAACCCAAATCAGTTCCGAGGCGCCGGCGTCGCGCGCAACTTGCATCAGTGTTCCGGTGAGGAGGTTCCCCGCCAGGATGCCAACGCCGACGATGGTGTTGTAGAACCCGTAGTGAGTGCCGACTAGCTTGTCGCCGGCGAGCGACACGACGGTGTCCATCTCGAAGGGGAACACCGCTGCCGAGCCGATCGCCAGTATCGCCGCGGCGATGAGCAGGGCGGCCACGGCGGCGCCTTGGCCAAGGCGACTGTCGCTAGGCAGTACGGCAAGAGGCACGAACGACGCAGCCAGTACGGTCATGCCAACCACCAGTGAGCGGCCGCGTCCCCAGCGGCTGGCGAACCAGCGGGTGATGCGCATCTGTCCTGCCACGGCAACCAAACCCGACACCGCGAACACCGCTGCCACGATGGGGGTTTCATGATCAGGCGCCAGCTGCCTGGCATGTAACGGCAGCGCAAGGTAGACCTGAAACGACAGCACGTAGGAGCCGATCATCGCTGCGGCGAACAGCAGGAACGATCTGTTACGCAGTACCGTGCGCCAGTCCTCGACGACTGAGGTCTTCTCATTTGCTGCCGGCGCGGTTCGCTGCGGGAGCGCGAACAGCTGCGCCACGGTCAAGGCAGCGAACACCACGGCCGCCGCGGCGGCCGTCGCGCGAAAGTCGAGGAACATCAACGCCAACCCGACGAGCGGTCCGGCCAGGATTCCGGCCTGGTAGAAGACGTTGAATACCGCAAACGCCTCGACCCGCCGTTCACCGGCGTCGACCGCCAAATAGGCCCGGACCGCCGGGTTGAACAAGGCGCCGGCGAAACCGGTGGCCGCTGAGGCGAGCAGAATCGCTGGCAGAGTGTCGGCGAAGACAAGTAGCGCGAAACCGACGGTTCTCAGCAGGCATCCGGCCACGATGAGCGGCTTGAACCCGAGTCGGTCGGCCAGGGTGCCGCCGACGATGAACATGCCTTGTTGGGAGAAGTTGCGCACACCCAGCACCAGTCCGACTGCCCACGCGGCCAGACCGAGAGGCCCGGCCAAGTATCCGGCCAGGTAGGGCATGAGCATGTAGAAGCCCAAGTTGATTCCGAATTGGTTGAGCATCAGCATGCGGCTGGGCCAGCCGAAGCTTCGAAACCCTGACACGACGGCGATCACCGCGTACTCCGCAAGGGGTCAACCACCTTGGCGCACCGGGTCCAGGACGTCACTACCTGACTTGAGGGATCCTCCACCACGTGGGGCTCCTGCGGGGGGACGTTGTCGAGCAGGCCATGACGGCGGCAATAGTCGTCGTTGTAGACCGTATCGAAGTAGCGCTGCGGTCCGTCGGGGAAGACGGCGGCGACGGTGGTGTCTCGCGGAAGTACCCGCGCCGCCCAGCCGGCGACGAGCGCGACCGCTCCCACGCTCCACCCCCCGCTGGCGTAGTGCGTCGATGCCAATGTGCGGCAGGCCCACACGGCGTCCGCCGGCGCTACCCAGTGCACTTCGTCGAACGCGGCGTAATCGACATTGCCCGGATAGATGCTCGATCCGAGGCCCCGCATGAGGCGGGTGGTGGCGGGTTGGCCGAAGATCGTCGATCCAATCGTGTCCACGCCGATCAACCGGAGAGCCGGGTTGTATTCGCGCAGAACGCGGGCCACTCCTGCGGAGTGACCGCCGGTGCCCACCGAGCACACCAGGACATCGACGTGGCCGAGTTGCTTGTGCAGTTCGTCAGCCAAGCCGCGGTAGGCCTCCACGTTATCGGGGTTGTTGTACTGATCCGGGTGCCATGCCGCTGGTTCTGCGTCCAGAAGTTGTTGCACTCGGTCCCGTCGAGCCTGCTGCCAGCCGCCTTCGGGGTGAGGTTCGGTCACCAGGTCCACGTCAGCGCCGAAGGCGGTCAACATGCGGTGGACGATTGGTTCCAATCCAGGGTCGGTGACCAGTGTGACCGGATGCCCGTAGACCGTGCCGGCCAGAGCCAATCCGAGGCCGAGTGTCCCGCTGGTGGATTCGACGATGCGCCCTCCCGGTGTCAGCGCCCCGCGAGCGCGGGCGCGTTCGACCATGTGCAGGGCCGGCCGATCCTTCATACCTCCGGGGTTGAAGCCCTCGAGCTTGGCCCAGAAGCACTTGTCGTCGGCGGTGAATGGTGCGGCGATGCGTAGCACCGGTGTCCGGCCGACCATGGTGGCCGGTCGGTGATAGCGGGTGAGTCGTCGCTCCCGTGAGGGAAGCGCTGCGCGTGCAGGATTGGACAGGACATAGTTCATCGATTGACGTCGCTTCTGCTGGGGCCGCGACAAGACCGCGCGGCTGGTGTCGATAGGCAACGATCACCGACCAAGCCCACCTGTGGGGTGGGTGTGGTCTGGCGCTACCCGATCAGCGACGCGCGATGCACAACCGTGTCAAGGTCTGTCGGCCAGTGCTGGCCGAGGCCTTCCGGCGCGGCGGGCCACGAACGGCGGCGGGCGCGAGGTGACGCCACAGCGTCAACACCGTCACCGCAGCAGCGATCAATCCCAGAGCCAGCAGCGCCACGGTTCCGCGGGGAAGCACCGCCTCGGCGAAGAGTTCCGGCGATTCCGGCGCAGAGCCGCTCGACAAATGAGGATGCTCGATGGTCACTGGCGCCAAGGCGCCTACGGGGCTAGTGGCCAGACCGTGGGCCCCGTGCTGTGGTGCAGGGTCGAGTCCGGGCAGTGCCCATTCGGCACCCACGACGATCACCCAGAACGCCAAGAAGACCGCAACGGCAGTCTGCCGTCGCTGCCTTGGTCCGGTGTGGGTGTACGTCATGGCGTTGCCGACTGTACCAGCGGAGGCGGGGCGAATGGCTCAGCCCATTAGTCGGTGCTGTGTCGTTATCACTCTGCGACCACGCTCACCCGCGATGGCCGACGCCGCAATGGATTGCGTGTCCTATCCCAAACATGCGTGACGGCAGCCTGTTTAGCGGCATCGAGCCCATCTCCGGCGCTCGGCGACTGTCTCCATACCGCGGGACGTCTACTGTGCTGGATAGTAGGTGCGGGCCTGGCCCGGCTGCGCCGATCACGTCGGTGAGCGTTTGCCAAGTAGTTGCATCGGCGGAAGTCGACGGTCCTTTCGCCGCGGCCAACGACGTCCCGCTGCCGCCTCCGGCCGCCCGCGGCGACGCCCGCCACAACTACTGTGACGAGATGGCCGGTTCCACTGCCATGCGTAACCGGCCCGTGAATGGCCGACGCAGCGACCCGCGGCGGTCGGCTCCCATCTTTGGCGATCACTGCGGCAGGGCCAGGGCCGCAGACTCCACACCAATTCGCCGGCGCAGTTGGTACTCCTACCGTTGCCACGGCAGCTGAGGCGCGGTCTACCGGCAAGCCTGCACCCGTGCACCGGCAGTGATCGAATCTCGATGTCGATCTACGTACCTTGTTAGTATCTTCGTAGGCGCCGATGAAAGGGGTCGGTGCGGCTGACGGCCTGATGAGGAGTTCCCTTGCGCATCGATGGTTTCGGTCAGCTCGAGGCAAGCATCATGGAACGGATGTGGAGTCGTGGGCCGTCCGCCGCCGTGTCGGTTCGCGAAGTCCTCACCGAACTGAGGGCCGAGCGCGACATCGCCTACACCACGGTCATGTCCACCATGGACAACCTCCATACCAAGGGTTGGCTGGCTCGGGAGCGCCACGGTCGGGCCTACCGGTATCACGCGACGATGACGCGAGAAGAACGCAGCGCCCGCCTCATGAGTACGGCACTTGCAGGGGGCGGGCGGCCCGACCTCGTGCTCAAGTACTTCGTGGAGCAGATGGGGCACGACGAGTCGGAGACCATTCGTCGCGCCCTGCGCCGAGTTCCCCGCAGCGGGCGGTAATGGCAACGACATGCGAGACCAAGCGAGTTGAGTTCGCTTGCGAAAGTGCTATTGCAGCTGCGCCACTCGACCACCCGACGGCTTGGACGGGTCGGGCTCCCTTCGTCACGTGCAGCCCGCATCGCATACCTTCTCGGACGGCCGACGGCTGGCGCGCCGGAGGCTGCGGGTCGACCAGGCGGACCAGTGGACGGCGTTGACAGGCCGAATCGTCTAACCCCGGCTGGCCCCTGCTGCCCCCCGGCACTCCGATGCTGCAGCGTGTCCCAATTGATGAACGGCAGCGGCGCCACCGGACGACACGACGTTAGGCGCCGACGGGACGCATCTGACGATCGCATCGAGCGGCAGACAGAGCGATCGGACCCCGACCAAGGCAAGCGGCGATGTGGCCGTGGTGAAGCAAGCTCGCCGTCCACCTGGCAGCGCGAACGCGTTGTAAGCAAAGGCTGAAAGGGACCGCGAGAACCGGCATATGCCACACCGTGTGCTCGACACACATCGAACACGAAGCGTGGTACGTAGCGTTCGACGCCGCGTGCCGCGACGTTCGGCGGCGCCGTTTCTCCGCGCTGACCGGTACATCGCCGACCGCGCGACCGAGCTACACCGCTACTGCGGTTCCATCCCGCTGACCGGTTTGATCAAGGCGTAGTAGGCGTATCGGCTGTCGAGGCGGTTGCGCGGGACCAGAGTGACCAGCTGCGGCTCGAGGCCGCACTCGCCGGCGAGTCTCCAGAACTCCTCGATGGTGAACGTCGTGTTGAGCGCCAGGTTGCGAGCGTAGGCCAAGCCGATTCTTCCGCGGGTACGACCGTCGCTGGTGTGGTACTTCACCTGCACGAAGGCCATTCCACCCGGTCGAAGCACGCGCTGGGCGATGCCGAGGATGGTGCGCACGGCGTCGACTCCGGTGGTCAGCTCGATGACGTAGAGGCACAGGAACAGGTCGCACGCATGGCGCAAGCCGTCGGCGGCTGCGTTGGGGTCGGCGAGATCGATGCGTCGGGTGTCCATCGGGGTGTTGCAGACGGCCTGCACCTGCCGAGAGCATTCGGCGAGGTTGTCCGGCGATATGTCGGCGGCGATGAAGCGCTCGACATGCGGCGCGAAGGCCACGGCATTGGCTCCCCCACCTGCCCCCCATTCGATGATCGTCGCCGGAGTGTCTACCTCCAGCGCGCGGGCGAACCGCTGGTAAATCTCCCAGTGATGCCTACCGACCTCCGCGAAGGCCTCGTCGCCGATCCCGCGTCGCCAATGCGAATTCGAGTCCCACGACTGGTCGCCATCTGAGGCGGACCAGTATCGAGCCGCTTGTCTCCCGATACGGGCGTCGTATCGACCTGGCATGAGCAGCCGGACGGCGGCCACGATGAACTGTTCACCGCGCGCGGCCATGCTCAACCCCGTCGGCTGGTGACGGCACTGGCTGTCGCACCAGCGCCGCACGGTCGCACGGTCCCGCGGCCAGGCGCGTCGGCCAGGCAATACCCGACGCCGCGCACGCTCAGCACCAGGGCCGGTTCTTCGGAATCGTCTCCGAGTCGGCGGCGCAGCGCAGCGATGTGCACACTGACCCGCTCGGTGTTTGCGCTCGACCGCGATCCCCAGACCGCCTCCATCAGATCCCGGCGGGTGACCACGGCACCGCGCCGCCTGGCCAGCTCGACCAGGATGTCGAACTGGGTACGAGTCAGCCCGATCCGCTCGTCTGCGATTCGCACCTCACGTCGACCAACGTCGATCGACAGCGGGCCGTACGAATATCGCCGTGGCATAGGGTCGCCGCTTTCTGCGAGCGCTTCGTTGGCCTGCCATCTCCGCAGCGCGGCGCGCACCCGCGCCGCAAGCTCGCGGCTACTGCGCGGACCGGTCAGGACGTCGTCAGCGCCGGCTCGCAAGCCCGCCACGACGACATTCTCGTTGCCCGCGCTCGAGCACATCGTGACGTGGGAATCGCAGACGCTGCGTATTTCTCGGCACACCTGCATCACCGAACCACCCAGGAGATCCACGTCGAGCGCGACGAACCCCGGCTGCAGCCGCTGGGCGGCGCCCACCGCCTCATCACCGTCGTCGGCCACCACCAAGGAGACCTCATCGGTGCGGAAGTGGTCCGCGACCGCCTCGATCCACCTGAGGTGGTCACCGACGATCAACATCGTCGCCGGGACCGGTTCCGTCGCCATCACGCCGTCTCGCATTAGGAAATACTGCACTACTACGTAGACCAGTACAGAGCCTTGGCGGCGGCGTGTCGAATTCGCGCCCTTCCGCGAAGCCGAGACACACCGCCGCGAAAGCCGCAGCGCGCCGGAACTTTCGCGCGCCGCGCCGTAGCGGGGGCAATTGTTACGGAAGCGAGACTAGAGGCGCAAGTCACCTCACGTGACGGGTGTTACCGTTTGATCTGAACGTGTTACCTACGTACTGCCCTGCTACGTAGACGGTCGGCGGTCGGTCGGCAAGCATCCGGTGATCGACGCGGGATCTACCCGTGCGCTGCGCCGGCCGACGACCGAGAAGGCGAGGACCGTGTCCACGAAGCTCCACCGGCGCCTAAAGGCGCTGAGCTGTATGGCCATCGCCGCGCTCGCCGTGACCCTAGCGGCGCCCGCTGCCGCGCAACCGGGCGACGGAACCTGGGATCCAAGCCTTCCAAAGGTTGTCAGCGCTGGCGCACCGGGCGACCCTCTCGCCATCGCCAACGCCTCACTTCGCGCCACCGCCATGGCCACCGAGACCACGATGAACCTCGGCCGCAACTTCCTGCGCACTTTGGGTTTCGGGGGCGCCGAACCCAGCGCCGCTCCGCTCGCGTCGGGCCGGGTGTCGGGCGGTCAAGCCATCGAGTACGTGATTCGCCGTGCAGGCACCCAACTCGGGGTGCCTTACTCCTGGGGCGGCGGCAGCCTGACCGGGCCTAGCCGCGGCATCGACCAGGGCGCCGGCACAGTTGGGTTCGACTGTTCAGGACTGACTCGATTCGCCTTCGCCGGTGTGGGCATTCTGCTACCCCGCTGGTCCGGTGACCAGTACAACGCTGGCCGCAAGGTCCCTCCGTCGCAGGCCCGCCGAGGCGACCTGCTGTTCTGGGGACCCGGAGGCAGTCAGCACGAGGCGCTCTATTTGGGTAACGGTCAAATGCTGGAAGCTCAACAGACGGGTGTTCCGATCAAGATCTCACCGGTGCGAAAGGCCGGAATGACGCCTTACGTAACGCGCATCATCGAGTGACCCGCCCGCACAGCATCCGCATCCGCCCATCGTCGCCGTCCGGGCAGGCCAGGGGGCCGACCCGGGCCCGGGCTGGGTGTCGGCGATGGTGTTGGTCGCCGCCAAGATTGGTGGAGACGCGGCGGGCAGGCTCGGAACGCGGACGTTGTCGACGTCATTGGTGTTCACGGCCGAGGGCCGCTGTCCAACCGCCGCAGCTACACCCGGCTAGTGCAATCCGAGCAGGAGATGATCAGGATGGATCGGTGGCATCGGCGCTAAAGGCTTGATACTCGGCGCTACCGTCTATTAGTGGTGATGAATACCCCCGGTGGTGACGCAGCAACCGCACCGCGCTGGAGCGGCTCGGCGCTACTGCGCCCGGGCGTGTTGGCCTTCACCGGATCGATCGGCACCACCGATGCCCACGCCCACCATGCCGTTCAGGTCATCACCGCAACATCGGCTTTGACGGTCCTCGATGGGCACGGCGCGCAACACGTGGGAACGAAGGTGGTCGTGCCCGCCGACGCGCCACACCAGATCGCGGTCGGCGCCCAGGAGGGCACGGTGGTGTTCCTGGACCCGGAGTCCGCGCCGGGCCGGGCCGCGCATTCGCGCGCCGTCCGCTCCGGATGGACGGTTACCCCTGTGCTCAGTTTGACCCGACGACGAGCGCTGGCCGCGGTCGTCGACGAGCTGATCACGAGCCTGGCACCCACCCCTGTCGTTCACGGCAGTGACGCGGCACGCCATCCCGCCGTCGATGACGCATTGCGGCTGTTGCCCGACCTGGTGTCGGCGGGGCCAGTCAGCGGCACGAAATTAGCTGCAATGGTGGGGATCTCGGCGAGTCGGCTGACCCATCTGTTCACTGAGGAGGTCGGCATTCCGTTGCGCCGCTATGTGTTGTGGTCACGCTTGCGGGTCGCAATCATCCGGGTGCAGGCCGGTGATGACTTGACCGGCGCGGCGCACGGTGCGGGATTCGCCGACAGTGCCCACCTCACTCGCACCACGCGCGAGATGTTCGGCCTGCCGCCCTCGGCGCTGAGCCGGCACGTCTCCTGGGACCTCGACAGCGGGTAGCCGAATCGTTCAAGCCATGTTGCGGCGTGACCGCGACGATCAAAACATGAGTACGACTTCTCCTAGGGCCTCAACGGTTACCACCGCTGTCCAGGCGGTGGCCCGCTACGGCTATGTGCCATTCATGCTGATCGGTCTCAACGGCGCGGGTATCGCGGTGGCCGCCGGCGGCGACCAGAAGTACTGGCTGCTGATCATTTTGGCGGTCGCGATCGCCACGACGTTCCTGGTGGAGCGGCTCATCCCCTATGACCCGCAGTGGAACCACGACCGCGCCGACGGCGCCCGCGACCGCGTCCACGTCGCGGTCAACGAAACCCTCATCCTGGCCAGCGTCGCGGCCATCCCCCTGCTCGCCGCGGTCGTCGCCGCACCCCAGTTGTGGCCGCACAGCTGGCCATTCGTCGCACAGGTCCTCGCCGCGATTCTGGTCGCAGACCTCGGCATCACGGTCGTGCACCTGGCCAGCCACAAGATCGGGCTGCTGTGGCGCTTCCACGCGGTGCACCACAGCATCACCCGCTTCTACGGCCTTAACGGCCTGATGAAACACCCGCTGCACCAAACCGTGGAGATGGCCGCCGGTGTCGCACCGTTGATATTGATCGGGCTGCCCGTCGACGTCGCCTCCCCGCTGGCCCTGGCCGTGGCCATTCAGCTGCTACTGCAGCACTCCAACGCCGATTACTGCATCGGCCCGGCCAAATACGTCCTGGCGCTCAATGAAGGCCATCGCTTCCACCACCTGAAATGGGCCGGCATCGGTGACGTCAACTTCGGGCTATTCACACTGCTGTGGGACCACCTCATGCGCACCTTCTCCTACGACCCCGCCCGGCGATTCGACTCCACCCAACTGGGCATGGCCGCCAAACCCGATTACCCCAACGGCTATCTGCGCCAGATGATCTACCCATTCACCCGCAGCGGCAACTGCGCCCCGAAGCCCACCACGGCCACGAACCACACCGCGAACACATCAGCAGCCGACAAGGCCACAAAAGAACGTGGTTGATCGGTAATCAGCCGTTCTGAGACACGCTGTGCGACCAGGTCTCGACATCTACTGAGTAACCTAGTAGAAGTAACTGGAGAGCAGCGGATTCGTCGGCAGCCGCTACGCATCCAGCCACCGCTCATAGACCCTGAAAAGGAGATCGATGTTCGCTGCGACGCCCATCTTCGACGCTTTGGCCGAAAATTGCTGGGTCGGGAAACTGATTTCGTACCGCAATGGCTGACTGTTCGTCGTAATGGGTACAGCGAGTCACCGCCGGCCGGGTGGGCCCGCCATCGACTCCCCCGGTCAGCTTTGCATTCATGCGACGTCCCCGGCGGTGTGCACCGCATGCCCAGCACCGACTGAAGTGCTCCATTGTCCGCATGGGGCGGCCGCACGTCGTCCCTGATCTTGCCATCCCCTTCCCCGCGGCGTGACGCCATGGGGTTGGGGTTTGGCGCTGTGATGTTCGTTCCGATCTTGGTCGTCCTCTTGCCACGGCAGGACCGACCTCCTACGGCGGCCTCACGTGACGGCTCCGCCGACCGGCTCAACTGCAGACGAGCACGCCGGAAGCGGCCAGCGTCAGACCCGCCAATGGTGCCAGCGCGATGAGGCCCGCCGCGCCGGCCAGCGCAGCCTCCCTGCCCCTCAGGCGCTTTACTGGCGGCAGGGTCAATCGCTCGACGCGACTCACCACGGCGACATCGGCGGCACCCAACGCCGTCGCTGGCGCCGCGCCAGCCAGCGCGAGCAGCCCACGCAACACGGTGTGGCGGCCGAACCGTCGGGCCGCGGCATCATCGGCGCACATTTCCAGCAACCGCGTCACCTCCAGGGCGCCGTCTCGCATCAGCGCCAGCCGCGGCAGCACCGACGCCACCGCCCGCACGAAGATGGTTACTTCGAGGTGGTGTCCGCGTACGTGGGCCCACTCATGGGCGAGCACCGCATTCATCTCGTCTCCGTCGAGGGCGGAGACGGCGGCGCTGGTCATCACGATCGTTGCCGGCTTGCCGGCTACGCAGTAGGCGGCGCGGACATCGGCCTCGACCACGAAAGTGCGGTGGTCGAGGATGGGACGGCCCACCAGGCGGATGCCGTGGGCGTGGCCGTGGGCGAGCGTCCGCAATCGCGTCACGGCGCACACCAGTCGGACGGAGACCACCAGGACCGCGGCGACGACCGCGCCGGCGCTCAGCAGCAGCACCGCCCGTGGTGCACCACCAGACTGGCCGGCGAGCAGCTGACACACGATTTCGATGCAGGAGTCGATGAAGGTGTGCCGCTGGCTCCCGTGCGCGACCTCATCGACAACGATCAACACCGCCGAAACCAGCCAGGTCGCAAGCACGCTGACGATTGCGATCAACCACGTCGCCACACCCAGCCGGGGGACGCGTCCCGCCCTGGTGAGCGCACGCAGCATCGGCGGACCTACCAGGAGAATCGCCGCGCTATACAGCAGCAGGCAAGCGGCCAGGCTCACTGGCGCTTGGCATTGGTGGCGCGTCTCGACAAGCGGCGCAGTGCCGAACGCAACCCCTCGGACTCCTCCGGTCCGATCTGTTCGATGAAGTGGTTGAGCACCAGTTCGGAGCGACCTCCGCCCTCAAGCGCCTCGCGCATCAATCGGGCGGTGTGCTCCTCGCGGGTCATCACCGCCCAATAGCGGTATGCGCGACCGTCGCGCTCGCGGTCGAGCCAGCCTTTGGTGTGCAAATTGTCCATCGTCGACATCACCGTGGTGTAGGCAATCTGCCGCTCCTGTGCCATCTCCTCGAATATCTCGCGCACCGTCACGGTGTATGGATCGTGGTCCCACACGCGATCCATCACTGCGGCCTCCAGCTCGCCGAAACCTCGAACCCTCACCGCACAACCTCCACCGTCGTTGCTGGGCAGCGTACCTCGCGACCCTGCCGACACGGCGGACGCGCCGTGATCGCCGCGCGATCCAATGGCGGGCTCGGATCGGCACTTCTTCAGTACGGAGATTCTCCGTCGGTCATCGGGTGACAACGAACACAGGGCAATGATGCCGGGGATCGCCATCGCTCTCGACGAGTGCGGGTCACCCCCCGGTGCCCCATACGGCCGTGGGGAAGCGCCTCTGCCCGCTGGGTCCAAACTGGCCAAGACGGTATTGCCGCAACAGGTTCAGACGATTCCCTCTGGTTCGGGGCGACGGATGCGGAGTGTCGCGAAGCGCGATTCTCGCCGAGGACCGATCAAGTGCCGTGATATTCAGCCGGCTGTGCACGACGCCAGGGCACTGATCAACACGGCCACCACCAGTGCAGCCGTGCCGGCCAGCAGCATCGCGGTGCTCGCGGCCGCTGACGCCGCGATTCGCCCTGTGCTCGGCGAACGCCGCCCCGACAGCCGCTGCAGCCTCAGTTGCACGCACTCACCGGCGATACCTAGCGCGACCGCTGGCGCGTGAGTGTTCTGCAACGTCAACAGAGCACGGCGTAGCGGCCGGTATCCGTGGACCCGTGCGGCGTGCGCATCAGCGTCCAGCTCAACCAGTGTGCGAACCAATACCGGCGACTGCCGAGTCAGCGGCAGCCACCACAGTCCTGCCGCGGCCGCGTGGGCCACCCTGATAAGCAGATGGTGGCGTCGCTGCAGATGGGCGTGTTCGTGTGCCACCACCGCGCATACCGCGGCGCGGTCGAGGCACTCGCGCAAACCGGTGCTCACCACCACCAGCGGCGGGTTGCCCGCCAGGCTGTAGGCGTGCGGCTCAGCGGTGGGCAGCCACAGCACCCCTTCCGCACGCGGCGCGCCGCCGTGCAGCAACCACGCCAATTCGGCGTGACGTGCATGTAGCCGACGGCGATGCCGCTCCGCAGTGGCGAGGTGCCATCCTCCGCGGACCGCAGCGAGCGCGACGAGCCCGCCACTCAGCACGCCGACAGCCGTGTCGACCCCTCCGGGCGGGCCGGCGTGCATCGCCAGCCAGCACCGGTGAATCAGTTCGGCCAGGCCCGGCAACGCGACGGCGATCAAGGTGAGGCACACCAGCACCTCCCACGCCAGAAGCAGGACCCCCGCGTCGGCGCCGCGGCGCGTCAACCAGCGCAGCACCGGGGGCGACACTGCCGCCATCACCACCCCCACGACCGACCACCACATGATGCCGGTCACCAGCTAGCCCACCGTTCCTTCAGTCCCGTTGTCGACACGTGGACGCCTGCGTCGGAGACCTCTCGCGCGAAGTCCCGCATTGCAGACGCCCGATCGCTACTGGCCCCGTGCGGGTGCTGGTGCGTCGCCACACCTGCGGTGCCCACCGCCAGCGACGGTGGCTCCGATGCCCAGAACAGACCGACGATCAGGGCCGTGATCGCGACGACGGCGCCGGCGAGGATGACCAGCGGCCGCACCGGCACCATCAGCGCTGACCGGCGAAAGGGCCGCGAGGCGAGGCGGTTTCGGTGGCGGCCGGCGCCGTTACGGCACATGACCGCAGCGTCGACAGCCTGCGCCACAGCGCCCATCCCAGGACGGCCAACGAGACCACCGCCAGAACCGGCTGGATCGACGCCCACACCCCCAGCGCGCCGCTGACTCCAAGTGCGGCGACTACGAGTTTGTTGCACACCGGGCACCCCACCGCCAGCATCGAGCCGACGTTGGCGGCGATTCCCGCCCGCCGCGGCGTTCCCGGCGCCGAAGGGGCGTGCCAGTACGTTGCGGCGAGGATGCCGCTGAGCACCGACGTCGCCACCCACGCCGCGTAACTCCACCAAGGCACCGGGGTCATGCGCACGAAGAAGGGGTTGGCCAGCAGCGCACTCGGCACGCCGACGGCCACGGCGACGCCTGCAGACGCGGCCAAGCCGATCCCGAGTCGGATCCACGGCCTAACCGCAGGGGGCGCGATGAAGAACCACCGGGCCAAACGGGGCCCTTCAGACACGACGTGAGCCGCGCATCGTCGGTACGTCCCCCGCCACGGAGCTGGTGTCGACCCCGCGGGTCACCCGTGGTGCGCGTGGGCGCACGGGGCCGGAGAACAGCGCCGCGGTGGCCACGATGGCCGACATCCAACACGCGATGAGAACGCCGACAAGCAGCGGCCATGCATGCCAATCACCGCCCATCACCGGATGCGCCATCAGGTCCGCAGCCGTCACCGTGCTCATCTCGCCCTCCTCAGTCACCACCGTCGGTCACGCGCGCTGCGATAAAGGTGTTGGTCGTGTGAAGATTCGTTGAAGATGACACCTGGCGACGTCCGCGCGCCGGACCCGGCACCATGAACGTCATGAGTGATCCGGCATCGCGCACCGACGACCGTTCGCCCGAGTTCCGGGCGCTGGTGGTCGACGACGAAACCGCCTTGGCCGAAATCGTGGCCAGCTACCTGATTCGGGAACGTTTCGACACGCGGGTCGCTCATGACGGCGCCGCCGCCGTTGCTCTGGCGCGTGACCATGACCCCGATGTCGTGATCTTGGATTTGGGTCTGCCCGGCATGGACGGGTTGGAAGTGTGCCGTCAACTCCGGACGTTCTCTGACGCCTACGTCGTGATGCTCACCGCGCGCGACACCGAGCTGGACACCATCGTCGGACTCAGCGTGGGAGCCGACGACTACGTGACCAAGCCGTTCAGCTCTGGTGAGCTGGTCGCGCGAATACGGGCGATGTTACGCCGCCCTCGCTCGGTACCTGGCGCCGCGACCGCTGCTCCCGACGCCCCGGCGCCCCTGGTCCTAGGGCCACTGCGCATCGATCTGGCGGCCCGCGAGGTGTCCCTCGACGGCCAGTCGATCCCCTTGACGCGCACCGAATTCGACTTGCTCGCCGCGCTGTCCGGGCGGCCCGGCATGGTGATGAGCCGACGCCAGCTGCTCGAAACCGTGCGCGACGGCCCATGGGTAGGCAACGACCACCTCGTCGACGTCCACGTCGGACACGTGCGCCGCAAACTGGGAGACGACCCCACGAACCCTCGGTACATCATCACCGTGCGCGGCGTCGGATACCGGATCGGCAGCCTCCGATGACCATCTCGGCACTGCGCCGCCGACCCGGCCTGGGCATGCGGCTGCTCATCGCGCAGACCCTGGTCCTGCTCGCCGGGGCGATCACCACCTGGGTGGTCGCCGCCCTCGTCGGACCACCCCTGTTCCGAGAGCACTTGCATCAAGCAGGGGTATCGGCAGGTTCGGCCGAGCAGCTACACGCCGAGGAGGCCTATCTGTATGCCACCGTGTTCTCCGTGGGGGGCGCGGTCGCGGTCTCAGCGCTAACCGCGTTCGCGGTCTCGCTCTACGTCAGCCGCCGCCTGCAGCGGTCGGTCACCGAGGTGGCGGCCGCAGCCAGCGCCGTCTCCGAGGGCCGGTACGAGGTCCGGGTGGCCCCACAGAACCTCGGCGAGGAGTTCGACGCGCTCTCGGCGGCCTTCAACCGGATGGCCGCCCAGCTCCAGGCCATCGACACCACGCGCCGCCAGCTCTTCGGTGACCTCGCCCACGAAATCCGCACACCGGTGGCCGTGCTCGAGGCATGGCTGGAAGCCGTCGAAGACGGTGTTCGGCCGCTGACTCCCGACACCATCGCGTTGATGCGCGACCAGTCACGGCGCCTCGTCCGGTTTTCCGGGGACCTCGGCGCGCTGGCTCAGGCGGAGGAAAGTTCAGCCACGATGTCCTTCACCGACACTGACGTCGCCGACGTGATCACGACGACGGCTGCCGCCGTGGCCGACCGATATCAAGCCAAGGGTGTGGCGCTGTCGACGCACTTAGCAGCAAGCCGACATCACCTGTGGGGTGACCCGCAGCGGCTGAGCCAAGTGCTGACCAACGTCCTCGACAACGCGCTACGGCACACCTCCGCACACGGCCGGGTGGACGTAAGCACCGATACCGAGGGCGACCAGCTCGTCATTCGCATCGCCGACAACGGCGACGGTATTGCCGCGCCGCATCTACCGCACGTCTTCGATCGCCTCTACCGCGCTGATGCCGCCCGCGCCCGTGACCACGGTGGTTCGGGCCTGGGATTGGCCATCGCAAAGGCTCTCGTCGAAGCACACGGTGGGCGCATCGGCGCCGCCAGCGGCGGCGTCGGCGGCGGCGTCGGCGGCGGCGCGATCATCACGATCTATCTACCGCTGCCGACGACGAACCCGCCGCCACTGGGCGCCGCAGACGTCGCCCACCCGCCGCCCACCCCCTGAACTCCGAGACGAATCGGCCGAACCAGGGCGCCGACTCAGATCGAGGCCAGCATCGACTCCATGGAGTCGATCTCCTGCTGCTGGGACGCGATGATGCTGCGCGCCATCTCGGTTGCCGCTGGGAACTGGCCGCTGTCGACCTCGGTTCGAGCCATGGCGATGGCTCCCTTGTGGTGTTCGATCATCTGAGTCAGGAAGAGCTTGCTCGCTGCGACGCCCTGGGCGTTCTGCAGTGCTGCCATGTCCTGCTCGGACATCATGCCGCCGCCACCCATGCTGCTCATGTCGTGACCGGGCATCTCCGACATGGCCGGCATTTCAGAACTGGGGGTCGACACCTTCCAGTCGGACAGCCAACCCCGCATCTTCTCGATCTCTGGCCCTTGCGCCGCCTTGATTTCATTGGCCAACGTCATGACCGCAGGATCGATGCCCTGCTTGCCCAGCAGCATGTCGCTCATCTCGACTGCCTGCTGATGATGCGGGATCATGCCCTGCGCGAACGTCACGTCGGCGTCATTGTGCGCCTGCTCGGTCTGGCCGCTCGTCGTCGAGGGGGCCGCCGCTGCCGACGTCTGCGAGCTGCTCGTCGCCGACATGTCTTGATCCGCAGGGGTACTGCTACAGGCGCCCATCGTCAGCGTGGCCCCCACGGCAGCGACAACCAACAATCCGACCCGTGTCACGTTCATCATCAAATCCTCCACCATCGTGTATCTGAAAAAGGCCACTGCTGCCCTATCGCCGACCTTCACCTGACCGACCAGCGCGAGCGGTTCGCGACACCAGCTTGACCGTCACGCCTAAGGGTGACCGCGACGTTCGATGAAGAAACGGTAAAGACGGTCTTTTAGGTCCCGACATTGCGCCGGTCAGTAACGCCTGGCGTTGTAGAACGGCGACGACGAGATCGGCGCCACCTTGACCGGTGTCCCGAAGGTCGAGGCGTGCACCATCATCCCGTCGCCGATGTAGATGCCGGCGTGAGACACGTCGGAGTAGAACGTGACGATGTCGCCGGGCTGCAAGTCGGCTTCGGTGATCGGCTGTCCACCCACGGCCAGAGCCTGACTCGAGCGCGGCAACTTGCGGCCGGTCTGCAGGAACGCCCACTGAATCAAGCCCGAGCAGTCGAACGCATCCGGGCCCGTCGCTCCCCAGGAATAGGGCTTGCCGACCTGGGTGAGTGCCGCTTGAACGACAGTGGTGTTCTGTCCGTTCGGCACCTGCGCGGGCGCAGGTGCCCCTTCAGCCGGCGCAACCGGGGGCATCGCGATCACATTGGGATCCCTAGGGGACCCGAGATCAGGGGGCGGCGGTGGGCCGGGATCGGCCAGGACCGCGCGCTGCTCCGGCGTCAACACCGCGTATTGCGCCTTGACCGCTTCAATCTGTCGAATCAGGTTGCTCTGGCGCGCCTGGAGCTGGGCACGGACAGCACCAGCCTGCTCGGCGGCGCTGCGTGCTGCCACCGCGGAATTCGTCGACTCGCGCGCGGCCGCGTCCGCCCACTCGCGCGCCTGTCGGTATCCCTTCATGCGGCTGGCGGTCTCTATAGACACGACACGCTGGACGGACAACTCGTCGATCAACTGCTGCGGCGAATCCGCGGTCAACACCGCAGACGAACCGTCCGGGCGCCCGCCCATATACATCGCGGCGGCGAACTCGTCGACCGCGGCTTGATAGCGGTCCAATTCGGACCGGGCTTCCTCCACGGCGACCTGCCCCGCGGACTGACGTAGGTCCGCTGCGCGTTGATCAGCGAGCTTCGCCTCGAGGTCCAACTCGGCGGAGTTCATGGCCTCGGTGGTCTGCTCTGCGGCACGGGACAACTCGTTGAGTTTGGCCAACGCGTCCGTGGCGGGGTCCGCGTT
Source organism: Mycobacterium sp. MYCO198283 (assembly GCF_021213805.1). Classification (GTDB taxonomy): domain Bacteria; phylum Actinomycetota; class Actinomycetes; order Mycobacteriales; family Mycobacteriaceae; genus Mycobacterium. The sequence goes on along the minus strand of NZ_JAJQJI010000004.1, from coordinate 228,082 downwards.
ACCGGTACTCGACACCAGCGCGAGTAACAGAGCCACCCCTGCGACGATGCGCAGCCCGCGGCTACAACGCCCACGTGTCATCCTGACAACGCGTTCGACAGTCAAAACAGATAATCCTTCGCGTCGCCATTAAACTGGGTATCTACTACGTAGGTCCCGACTAGGTTACGAAACGGCAACGGTGTTGTCTACGGGGGTGCCGACGGGGCAGCGAGCCGTCTTTACCGAATCTTCACTGAAGAGCCAAGCCAACCATATTCGCCGACGCGACACTGAAGGTCGCAGCAACGGCGCCGCGCAGGCAGTCCGTACGTTCGAAGGGGTGGTTTCGTGCCAACCGACCACACGTCACCGTCCGCACGTCTCAGTAGCGGATTCGCACCACGACGGCGCCGGCGTTTCGCTGCGGCGATCGCCGTGCTCGGGGCCTCGATACTTGCAATAACGGCGTGCGCGAATCCAGCGACCACCACGACCGCAGAGGCGCCAGCTTCGATCGCCGAGAAGGGCGAGCCCTACGCGGACCTGCTCGAGCCGTGGTTGCAATCGTCAGTAACGGACGGCGCGGTCGGGGTGCCCGTCGACGCACCGGTGACCGTAAAGGCCGGCGACGGCGTGCTCGGCGCGGTGAAACTGGTCAACGCGCAAGGCGAGACTGTGGACGGTCAGGTCGATTCGGACGGCGTGACCTGGTCCACCGCGGAACCCCTGGGTTACAACAAGCGATACACGTTGACCGCCGAGGCACTCGGGATCGCCGACGCGATCACTCAGCAGATGACGTTTCAGACTCAGTCGCCAAAGAACCTGACGATGCCCTACGTGATGCCGAATGACGGCGACGTGGTAGGAGTGGGCCAGCCGGTAGCCATCCGCTTCGACGAAGACATCACCGACCGGACGGCTGCACAACAGGCCATCGAGGTCACCACGAGCCCCCGCGTCGAGGGAGCGTTCTACTGGCTGAGCGATCGCGAAGTCCGTTGGCGCCCAGCGGATTATTGGACACCCGGCACGACTGTCGAGGTCGCGGTGAACACCTACGGTGTAGACCTGGGCGAGGGACTGTTCGGACAGGACAACATCATCACCCGGTTCACCATCGGCGATCAGGTCATCGCCACCGCCGACGACGCCACCAAGACATTGACGGTGCGACGCAACGGCGAGGTAGTCAAGACCATGCCGATGTCAATGGGCAAGAACAGCACCCCCACCGACAACGGCGCCTACATTGTTGGCGACAGATACGCCAACCTCGTCATGGACTCATCGACCTACGGCGTCCCCGTCAACTCACCCAACGGCTACCGCCTCGACGTGGATTGGGCTACCCAGATGTCCTACAGCGGCATCTACGTCCACTCCGCCCCCTGGTCGGTGAGCAGCCAAGGCAAAACCAACGTCAGCCACGGCTGCCTCAACGTCAGTCCAGACAACGCAAAGTGGTTCTACGACAACACCAAACGCGGTGACATCGTTGAAGTAGTCAACACGGTGGGGTCGACCCTCTCCGGCGTCGACGGCCTCGGCGACTGGAACGTTCCCTGGGAACAATGGCGGACCGGCAACACCACCGTCTAAGAGCCGCGGCCATTGGCGGGGCGGTGTTCGTCACCGACAGGCCACTTACAATCTACGTAGCAACTGCGTAGACTTTCTTGAGTGGCGTAACGCGGTAACTGCGGCACGTCGTATGGGTGTAATTGTTTCGATCCCAGGAGGAGTCATGACTCGGCGAGCCAACGTGTGGGCTGCGCTCGGCGCAGTCGCCGCCATCGGCTTCAGTGCCACGCTATCGACGGCTCCGACCGCGAACGCCGAACCTGGGGTCCCGGTTCTACCCGATCCAGTCACGCCTGCATTGACCGTTGATCCGATGACGGACACGACAACCACTTCCGATCAATCGGCGGTGCCACCCCCGTCACGGCAGCCACCGGGTGCGTCGACCATTCCAACCACGGTCGCGTCCGGCATCCCAGCTGGTCAAAACCCGACTCCCTACTCCGGTCCACCGGTATTCGCCCCGCCCACGTTCAACCCGGTCAACGGCGCAATGGTGGGGGTCGCCAAGCCGATCGTCATCAACTTTCAGCGGCCCATCGGCGACCGTCCGATGGCTGAGCAGGCCATCCACATCTCGTCGAACCCACCCGTTCCAGGCAAGTTCTACTGGATGTCCGACAGCCAGGTCCGATGGAGACCGATCGACTTTTGGCCGGCCAACACAACAGTCACCATCGACGCCTCCGGAACTAAGTCGAGTTTCCGCACCGGCGAGTCACTCGTCGCCACCATCGACGACGCCACCCACCAAATGACCGTCGCGCGCAACGGCGTTGTCGAAAAGACGTTCCCGGTGTCGTTGGGCAAGTCCAAGTACGAAACCAAGAACGGTACCTACTACGTCTTGGAGAAGTTCGCCGACATCGTCATGGATTCCTCGACATACGGCGTCCCGATCGACTCGGCCGAAGGATACAAACTCAAGGTCCAAGACGCCGTCCGCATCGACAACAGCGGCATCTTCGTGCACGGCGCCCCCTGGTCGGTCGGTGACCAAGGCAAACGCAACGTCAGCCACGGCTGCATCAACCTCAGCCCCGCCAACGCCCAGTGGTTCTACGACAACTTCGGCAGCGGCGACCCCGTCGTCATCAAGAACACAAGCGGTGGCCTCTACGACCAACCAGACGGCGCTCAGGACTGGCAGATCTGATCAGCCGCGGTCAACTCTCTAAGACCGTGTGAGCATCACAAGCACCCAAGTCATACGAGCAGCAGCTGCGTCGGTGCCGACATGAACGCCCCACTAGCGCGGAAGTCTGATCTGAGACAGATCACCTACGAAGGGAGAAACCATGACAGCACTTGCCCCCTCCACCCCGAATCGGCCACAACGGCTTTACCAAGCCTTGGCGATCACGGGCATCGCGGTCGGATTCTTCATCATTGCCGTCGGCCTGTATTTCCTCATCGCGCGTCCGGGTTGCTGCGACTCCATGAACATGAGCAACAACAAAATGATGGAACAACCCATGGACATGCCGTCGATGTCACCGATGCCGGGGGCATCCGTTCCAGCCCCCACACCCTGAAGATCCTCGTAGCGACATGACCTCACCCAGGGTGGGTGACCGACCGTGGTCGATAGGGTTCTCACCTGTGACGGCTGGTGTGCCAGCCCTACCAACGGCCACTAGCTCGCCTCAGTGCTGACCTGGTCGCCCGTCCACCGACCTGGCCGGTCCTGACAGCGGACGTCCACGCGGCGGATGCATCGCGGCCTCGGTGCGGCCTCACGAATCCGCGTATGGGTCGGTTCGATCCGATATTCGACGACGCTGCCCCACCGGTACGTGGGGGCCGCGCCGCGTCATTTCGAGTGTCACGCCGTAGCCAAAAGCCACTCACTACGAGGTCAATACGTAGAGTGTCCAACGACCGGAAGGCGCCAGTGTGCAGCTCAGTAGAAGCATCGCCGCAATCCTGACCGGGGCTCTGGCCGCGGCGTGTTCGTCGAACGCCCCCGAGAGCGCGCCGCCCGCGGTCGTGCCGGGCATGGTGCACGTCCACGGGCTCGGTATCAATTCGTCCGACGAAACGCTGAACGTAGCAACTCATTACGGCCTTTTCACGGTCAAGCCCGGTCAGGCGCCACAACGAGTCGGCGACCTCGTGCAGGACTTCATGGGCTTCACCGTCACCGGGCCCGACGAATTCTTGGCCAGCGGCCACCCGGGTCCGACCGATCGCCAACAACCGCCCCATCTGGGCCTGATCAAGAGCAGCGACGCCGGCCAATCCTGGGAGACCCTGTCGCTACACGGCAGCGCCGATTTTCACGCACTCGAGTACCGCCACGGACAGGTCTACGGTCACGACAGCCAGTCGGGCACTGTGATGGTCAGCCCCGATGCGCAGTCCTGGCAGCGGCGAGCTGAAGTCCCGGCCGCGGACCTCGCAGTGTCACCCGCGAATGCCGATGAGGTTCTCGCGACCACACGCCAGGGGCTCCTCCGAAGCACAGACGGGGCAATGTCGTTCGACGCAGTCAACGGTGCACCGGCACTGGTGCTCGTCAGCTGGCCCGAGCGCGGCCCCCTCCTTGGAGCCGACATCGAAGGAAGCCTCTACTCCAGCACCGACGCCGGGCAGACCTGGCAGCCACGACACGCCCTCATCGCCAAGCCTCAGGCCCTTCTCGCTGCTGACAACGGTCACGTCTACGTCGCGACAGATACGGCCATCTACACCTCGACCGACGATGGTGCCACGGTGCACGTCCTCACCGCCGTCGAATAGAACTCCGGCAGCGGTAACAAGAACACCGCTAAGCCAGCATTTAAACCACGCAGGAGCCGTCGGCCGGGTCCACCACGTGTACCGAGATTGCCGCCTACGCGCGGCCCCTCGGACCCATCTCGGCCGCGGAGTTTCGGCGGTGTCCCACCCCCGACTCCCCGCAACTGCTGGGCCCGCACGGCCGGCGTTCCCGCCCGTCCTGTGCTGGTCGACGCCACCACGGTTCGCCGCGATGCACCGACATGATTGGTGAGTACACGTACTTTCGACGGAAGCTACTTGGTCCCGCTTCTAGGTGCCTCCAACTCGCCGACTGTTGGTGCGTCGCACCACCTTGCCGGTCAGGTCGATGCGCGGCGCGGGACTTATGGGCGCCCAATGCGACAGGACGCGCCATGGGCCACTGAGCGCGGCGAGTGCGTCCCTGAGGCGCCGCAGAGGCGCCGCCTCAGCGAGACGCTGCTTTCACCCAGCGTGGGTTGGTCGCCAAGCAGCGCCGCCTGCACAGCGGCGGCATCTCAGCCGTGCCGCACCGCGGCGCGCAACGCACCGATCGTGTGCGCCGCACACCGCGACTGTCGAAGCGCCGCACCGCATGGCGGCCACCGCCGCGACGCATCCGCGCCATCCGCTCAATGTCGTCGCCCTGGGAACCGGAAACGACGTGCGCCTGACGGTCTGTCGTCGCCGCGATCTTCACGCACATCGGGTTGTCGCACTCGTGCAAACCCAGCACCCCAGCTGCCATGGCTCCGCTTGCGATCGCCACGCGTAGGAAAGCGGGAGCACGCAGAACCCCACACCGTCGCGCGCGAGGTAGAACCGGCCGTAGCCATCGGCGCCGATGCCACCGATCAAGATGTCGCAGTCCGAACGCGATGGCCCGCAGACGACGTGACCGTCGGGGCGCAAACTTTCGGCGGCGCGCAGGCGCCGATCGACGAATAGTTGGCCCGCGCTTCCATGACCGACGGCCTAGAACCGAACACCGACACACTGCGCGGCCGCAGCAGCGCTCGAGGCGATCACAGGCCGGCCACTCTGGACCAGGAGCTGACCGCCGCCAGGCCTGGTTCCTCGCCGCATGTCGGCGCGCTCGCCACTGCATCACCGAGCGGCGCGCTGCCCTGCAGTGGAGCCGTCGCGCCCCGCGCACCGAGCACGGACGGTCAGACCACACGCCCTCCAGGTTTTGGCCCAGCGTCGCCGTTGTCACATCAAGGCTGCCTCGGGATTGTCTGTAGCACCGTCGCCAGGACCCCTGGCGTGGCGGCGACGCCATTGCCGCCGCCTAGTGCGAGTGCGCATGGGAACCGTTGCTCGCCGTGGGCCGCTCGGCTTTTGGGGCGTGTCGCAGCATGGTTCGGACGATCCCGACGCCCACGTCGGTCCGGGCGGCGATGGTCGACAGCGTCTCACCACGGCTCTGCATGCGGGCGACCGCCGCGCCGGCCTTGGCCCGGTGCGTGGCCACTCGCTTGGCTGCCTCGGTGTCGACCTGGTCGCGGAGCTGGGCCAGGCGCTCCTTCTTCCAGGTCTCGACTTCGGCAATCCTGCCGACCGCGACGAGAAAGTCGGTGGCGTCGTCGATGTTCGCCTTGTCCCGCGCGGCGCGGGCCTCGTTAGCTCGCCGGGTCGCTTCGACTGCCCGTCGCCGGGCTTCCAACTTGGACGTTCCTGCTGCTGTCATGACCGGGACACTAAAACCGGCCGGGCCGGACGTGCCACCACCACAGCCACATTCGCCATCTACCAATTTTTCGCCGTCACGCCTGCCACACCAACGCCCACCGCTCACCAGCCGCTCACCCCTGCAGCGCGCCGCCGCCTCTGCGCCCATTCAGCTCACCCCCTCACAGCCCCCTGCCACGGCTCCCCGGCAGACCACACACCTCTTGCACTCAGGAAACCCGGCAGTCTAAGAGTTTTGTGAGAACCTCCGGTTTGGTGGTGGCTTCGCCAACCCCGGAGTTCGTAGCGTGCGGCGCATGCGGACATCGGCGTGCGCGTCATGGTGATGACGCTGCACAAGCTGACCGCCGGGGACGGATACCTGTACCTGGTGCGGCAGGTCGCTGCCTCTGACAGCACTGAGCGGGGCCGCTCCACACTGGCCGACTACTACTCCGCCAAGGGGGAATCGCCGGGCCGCTGGATGGGACGCGGCCTGGCCGCACTGTCTGACACCGGCCGATGCGAAGTCAGTCCGACTGTCCGCGAACAAATTTGGACCGTCGAGGACGGGTCGGGGGTCAGCGAGGCACAGATGCGCGCCCTGTACGGGGTGGGCCTGCACCCCAACGCCGAGCGCATTCAGACTTACGTCACCGGCCGCAATATGGGCAACCAGCGCCCGGCGAGCCGCCTGGGGCGCGAGTTCGCGGTCCGCGACGGCGAGCCAGAGTTCGCGCGTCGGCTGGCAGTCGCGTTCCGCGATCACAACGCCGAAGTCGGTGCGCATTGGAACGCCACCATCGATCCAGAGATTCGTGCCGACATCCGGACGCGCGTGGCGATGGAGTTGTTCGGTGAGGAGCACGGTCGCCCGCCCGCCGATGACCGCGAACTGTCCGGGTTCATCGCCCGCAACACCCGCGCGAAGACCACCGCTGTGGCCGGCTATGACCTGACGTTCTCGCCGGTGAAATCGGTATCGGCACTGTGGGCTATCGCCCCGTTACCGGTGTCCGAGCAGATCGAAGCCGCTCACGATGCGGCTGTGGCGGACGTCCTGGAATGGTTGCAGGATCAGGCCGCATTCACCCGCACCGGCGCCGGCGGAGTGGCCCAGGTTGACACCGAAGGGCTCATCGCCGCGGTATTCAGCCACCGCGATTCCCGGGCCGGGGATCCCGACCTGCACACCCACGTGGCGATCTCGAACAAGGTGTCCTATGTCGACGCCAATGGCGTGCGCCGTTGGCTCGCGTTGGACGGCCAGCCCCTGCACCGCGTGACCGTCGCGGCCTCGGAGTTGTACAACACACGGCTGGAAGCCCATTTGATCGCCAGGCTGGGTGTGCGCTTCACCGAACAGTCCCGCGGGCGGGGCAATCGCCCGGTGCGTGAGATCGTCGGAATGTCAGCGAAATTGATGGAGCGGTGGTCACGTCGCCGTGCGGCGATCAAGGCCCGCACCGCCGAGCTGGCCAAGGCGTTTCAGGCCGATCACGGACGCGAACCGACCAACGTCGAGATCGTGGCATTGGCCCAGCAGGCGACCCTGGAATCGCGCGAAGCCAAGCACGAGCCGCGCTCACTGGGAGAGCAGCGCCAGCAGTGGCGCACCCAGGCCGTCGAGGTCCTCGGAGAACGCGGCGTGACCCAGATGCTGGCCGACACGTTGGCCGCACCGCAGACCACCCGCGAGGCCGTCACGATCGACGAGGAATGGATCGCGTCGCGAGCTGGCGAACTCATCGCCACGGTGGCGGAAACCCGGGCCACCTGGCAGCGCCACCATGTGCGCGCCGAAGCGCTGCGGATGGCCCGCGGCCACGACGTGGCGCACGATGTCGCATTGGTCGAACGACTCACCGATACCGCCCTCGGAGAGGGCTTCTCGGTGCCGCACGCCCGTGTCGAAGACGCCGAGTTGGGTGAGCCTGTCGCATTGCGTCGCCGCGACGGTGCCAGCGTCTACCGCCGCCACGGTGTGCAGTTCTACACCAGCCGCGAAACGCTGGCCGCCGAGCGTCGAATCCTGGATGCGGTGCATCGCGGCGACGGCCGTGTCGCGACCGCCGCCGACGTCGAACTGGCGCTCGCAGATTCGACGGCGCGGGGGCGCACACTCAACCCCGGTCAGGCCGCGCTGGTCTCGGAGATGGCCACCGCGGGGCGTCGTGTAGCACTCGCTCTGGCCCCGGCCGGAACCGGCAAGACCACGGCCATGGCGGCGCTGGCGCACGCGTGGCGCAGCTCGGGCGGACACGTCATCGGATTGGCCCCCACCGCCGACGCGGCGATCGTGCTCGCCGAGGACCTGCGCGCCACTACCGACACCCTCGACAAATACGTGTGGTCGGCCGATCCCGGCAAGGCCGCGACATCACATGTGCCCGACTGGTTCAGCCGCGTCGGACCCGACACCCTGATCGTGGTCGACGAGGCCGGCAAGGCCGCCACCGCCGGGCTGGACGCGATGATCACCGACGCGCTACGCAAGGGCGCCAGCGTGCGCCTGGTCGGTGATGACGGACAGCTCTCGTCGATCTCGGCCGGCGGCGTTCTGCGTGACATCGCCGAGGCCACCGACGCGCTCACCCTCAGCGAAGTGGTGCGGTTCACGTCCCCGGCCGAGGCCGCCGCCGGGCTCGCGCTACACGACGCCGACCCGGCCGGAATCGGCTTCTACATCGACCGTCACCGCATCCACGTCGGCACCGACGAGACCGCCGCCGACATGGCGTACGAGGCCTGGCGGGCCGACCTGGCTGCCGGTGGAGATTCCATCCTGCTCGCGCCGACCAACGACGTCATCAACGAACTCAACGCCCGCGCCCGCCTCGATCGCCTGGCCGCCGACCCCGAAGCCGCCAAGGCGCCCACGGTCGTGCTGGCCGACCAGCTGCACGCCAGCGTCGGGGACACCATCCGCACCCGCAAGAACAACCGCCGAATCGCGATCGGCCGCAACGATTTCGTCCGCAACGGCTACCGCTACACCATCACCGAAGTCCTCCCCAATGGCGGCCTGAAAGCCCGCCATCTGCGCAGCGGGCGCATCGTCACACTGCCCGCTAGCTACGTCGCCGAGCACGTCACCCTGGGTTACGCGGCCACCATCGACTCCGCCCAAGGCTTGACCGCCGGCCGCCGAGACACCAAGGGCACCTGCCACATCGTCGGCTCCGACATGCTGACCCGCCAAGGGCTGTACGTCGCGATGACCCGCGGCACCGACGAGAACCACCTGTACCTGTCCACGGCCGAGGGCGACCCGCACCGGCTGCTGTCCCCCAAAGCCACCCACCCCGACACCGCTGTCGACGTGTTGACCAGGATCTTGGCCCGCGACGGCGCACAGGTCTCGGCGACCACCGCCGCCCGACAGGCCGCCGATCCCGCCGCCCGGCTGCAAGCCGCGGCCGACATGTACTACGACGCGCTCGGTGCCGCCGCCGAGAACCGGCTCGGCGTCGGTGCCCGTGATCGCCTCGGTGCCATTGCCGACGCGGTCATCCCGCAGTTGAGCCAGCGTGAGGCCTGGCCGGTGCTGCGCCGCAACCTGTCCGTCCTCGCCCTGCGTGGGGCTCACCCGCGCGAGCTGCTGACCCAGGCGCTGGCCAAGGGCAGCGTCTCCGACGCCGCTGACCCGGCCGCGGTGCTCGATCACCGCATCGACCCCGCCGGCACGCATTCGTCTGGCATCGGGGTGCTGCGCTGGCTGCCCGCCGTCCCGGCAGCGCTGGCCGACGATCCGCAGTGGGGCGCCTATCTGGGCCGTCGCGAGAAGCTGGTCGAGGACCTGGCCGAGGAGATCCGCGAACGCGCACGCGGCTGGACCAACGCCACCGCACCCGCCTGGGCGCGCCCCCTGATCACGGTGAACCCAGTCCTGACCGCCGAGATCGCGGTGTTCCGCGCCGCCACCGGGGTCTCCGCCGCCGACACCCGCATCACCGGCGCACGCCAGTACCCGGTGCGCACCCGCGGTGTGCAGGCCGCGCTGCAACGCCAGGCCGCCGCCGACATCGGCCGCCACAGCGCCAACACCTCCCGCTGGAACGACCTCATCGACGGCATCGACCCACGGCTGCGCGCCGATGCCTACTGGCCCCAACTGGCCGCCCAGCTGGTCCAGGCCGCCCGCATCACCCCTGACCTGCGGCACATCATCACCACCGCGGCACGCCAAGGACCGCTACCCGACGAGCTGCCCGCCGCGGCCCTGTGGTGGCGCATCGCCGGAGCCCTGTCCCCCACGGCCACCCTGGCCACCACCCATTCACGGCTGCGGCCCGCCTGGATCACCGACCTCGACGCCGTATTCAGCGCCGCGTTGACCGAAACCATCACCTCCGATCCCGCCTGGCCTGGGCTGGTGGCCGCCATCAGCGCCGCCGACCCACGCAAATGGACGCCCCGCGACCTGCTCCACGTCGCCGCCGAACACCTCGCCGACGCCACCGACGAACACCACCCAACCCCGCCCGGCGACTATGCCCGGCTCATCACCTACACCGTCGATGCGTTTACGCACCGCCTCCGCAGTGATCTAGGCGCCGGCGACATTCCCATGGACCACGACGCCCCGCCGGACCCAGCAGACGATGCACTGCTTCCACCCGACCCCGACGACCTCTGCTCAACAGACGACGGATTCTTCGATGACGACCACCCGCCAGACGGTCTCCACACCTTCGACTACGGAGACGGTCCCTTCGAGGGACTGCACTTCGACCAACTGTCAACCAGACGCCCACCGCGTGACCTCAGCATCGCCATGACCAGTGTCGCCAGCCTGCGCGAGGAGTATCGAACTGTTCGCGAACAGATCACCGCACTCGATGCGGAGATCCGCACTGGAAGAGGACCGGCCCAGCGTGCCGCCGCCGACCAGCTGCTGCGCATGCGCCGCCAGGTCGACGCCGATCGCCCCTACAGCCACGCCGTCACCGATGTGATGGAGCAGTGGTCCGACGCCGATACCGCCTACAACGACACCCTGCGCCTCATCGAACACTCACGAACCCAGCTCGACCTCCTACTGACCAACCCCGACGCCAACCAAATCGACATCACCTCGGCCCGCCAACAGATCGCCTTCTACACCGGCCTGCTCCCCGATCAGCCGCCCGCTCTGCAGTTCCAGCAGGCCCTCGCCGACGCCCACGCCGCCCGCGCCGTTGCCGCCGGCGGTGCCGACAAGATCGTCACCGAGCGCGACATCGCCGCCGCACGCGGCGACGCCGAGCGCGCCGACCTGACCGCCCGAGCCGCACTGCGGCAGCGGCGCCAGGTGCTGCGCCGCGAACTCGAACGCGCTGACCGCGACATCGCCGCTGCGTTCGCCGCTGCGCAGACCGCCACCTCCGACACCCTCGAACACCTGCTGGAGTCGGCACGCTCGGAAGTCGCTCTCCTCCAGGTCGCCAGCGGCCTCGATCTCAGGGGCACTCCGCTGGTAATCCCCGACGCCGCACTGTCCGGCCTCGAACCCCAGACCGCCGACCGCCTCAAATCCGTGGCCGCGCAACCTTATCGACTCGCCGTCATCCGCGCCGACATCACCAACAGCGAAACCGCCGCAGCCCTCTACACCCTGCGCAACGCGGCCAACGCCGAAGACCGCAGGGTGCTGTGGCTTTCGCCCACCGAGGCCAGCTCGACCCCCGCCCACGACGCCGAACTGGCTGACACCATCACCACCATCGAGCACGCCCACCAGCAGGTCAGTGACCAGCAGTGGGCACTGCCGCCCGGCGCCATCGTCGTCATCGAGGATCCCGCGGCGGCTGAGTCCGGCCAGCTCGTCGACCTCGCCCGCCACGCCGCCGCGGCCGGCGCTCGGGTGATTCTGCTCGACCGTGGCGCCAGCCGCGGGCCCAGCTCGTCGGCGGTGCAGCTGCTCACGCGCTCGCTGCCCTGGAACGACACCCTCACGACCACCACCTCAGCGCCGGAAGATCCGCTCCAGGAGCCCACTCCGGCAGTCACCCTGGCCGACCGCCTCGGCAGCAAGCGCCTCAGCGAACCGTGGCAGCAACTGCTCACCCAGTACGACACCGCAGCCTCGGCGGTCCGCTCCGCCCAGCGTCGCCACCTCGCCCTGGGATGGCGTACCCAAGCCCGCTCGGCCGACCGCGACGCCGCCCTCGGCGCCAGCATCGACGACTAAAACAGATCACTTGGGCTTTGATTGTGGACTCGCGTAGGCATGCCCGCCACGATGTCCATGACTATGCGCGCCGAGCAGACTCCCTACTACGGTTTGGATGTCAGCAAGACGAACGATGTAAGAAAGTCGGGAGCGCTTCCCATGTCGCCCCCACGCGCGCCGGATATTCCCACGGTCCATCGGCAGCGCCTTCACCCCGGTCCGCTCAGATCCCAACCTCGTTGCACGAAGCGATAGCGGCCCCCAGATTGACGGGCTCGCGGGTTGTCGCTCTCGCAAATGTCTTTCAGACTTTGATCCGGCAGCGCTCATGCAAACGCTTCCCGTACGGGCGGACGGCCTGCGAGACTGGGGTCCTCCAGTAGCCGAAGCGACTCGACCATGCCCCTGCGCCGATCAATCGCCCTCGCTCAAAGGCGCCGCGACGATCCCGAGCTGTGGTGCACCACCGACCGCCGCTACCGAAAAGGACTTCTTTGGCAACGGACGCCCAACGCTTCACCGCCGGTTGGTTCGACAACGGCGTCTACGAGAGTTGTCTAGCTATCAGCCTCGTCCTACCCGATGACGTACCCGTTCAGGGGGTGTTTCCGCTCCGCGTCGTTGAACAGTTCTTTGACAACCGGGGTACGGGAGCACCCAAGCTGGACGACAGTTGGATGGAATGCCCATACACCCTCAAGATGAAGTGGATGCACCGCCCGTGGCCGGTCCAGCCTGCGCTGGAGGACTATTCAATCGCAAGAGATGTGCTTGATCGGACAACTCTTGGCGAGATCGGCAATGATGACATCTCGCCGCCGCGAGCGTCCCTTGGCCAACGGCGATCAGTTGTCGTCATTGTGCTTCCGGTAAAAGCTCGTGAGCCGGCCCTGTCTCCGAAGGATGGCGTGGTAGGCGCGTTGACCTTGGTGCATTGGGTTCTAACTGATTGGCTGCGGGCAGCTCGGATGAGCACCGGGGCCCCCATCAGGGAACTCACGTATGGTCGGCTTCCGCTAATCATCCCCGTCAGGCATGCAGGCGTCCTGGACGATGGGGCGCTCAGCTGGTCCGACGACCGGTACGACATTGTCGATGACGAAGCGATGGCCCGAGTGCTCCCGCGACCGGTCATGTCGGGTCCGCACGCCGATAGCATTGGCGAAGCGTTCGGACAAATCACATGGGGCAGGCTCGGCGCCGTTCAGCTCGATCACGTCAAACGCGGTGATTCGGCGGCCTTCCACGGTGATTACGTCGGCGCGGTACTGGCGTATGCCACGGCGTGTGAAATAGCGATTGTGACCCTGAGCCTTGCGTTGGCTTGGGAAGACGGCATGCAACCCGGAGATGCTGCCCGTAACTACCGCGACGCGAGTGTAACGAAGATGTTGACATCGCTGTGTCATCCGCTGGGCGGCAGGTGGTCCGTTGACGATCCGGGTTTCGCGCAGGATTGGCGCATTCACGTCTCGGAAATCAGAAATAAGATTATGCACGCCGGATTCCGGCCAGAACACACGGAAGTAAAGCAAGCCCGTCAGGCACTCGAGACCCTCATGACCACTATCCCCGAGCGCCTAGTCGGGAAGTGGAAAGCATATCCGAGGACGTTATCGCTGCTAGTCAGTCGGCAGTCGGTTGACCTGTACTCTTCGAAAAAGGCACGTCCAAAAATCCTTACCGATCTCGAAAGCCGAAGTCATGCTAGCGAAGAGGAGTTCGCAGCATGGCGTCGAGCCTACTATTCAAGCGCCGTCGGTGGCGGAACTCCAGGTTCGCGAGGACGATCCCCCGCGGTCGGTCGCATTCGCAGCAATTTACGAAGTTGGCGCCTCCGAAAGCGAACCCTTTGATGTGGTCGCGCAGTCGTCGCGACTCCGTGTCCGTTTGCCGTGGTCGTCACGCGCTTCGCGTCCATGGCCTCGGCGTCTTCGTCGGAACGAATCCTTTACCGTCGCGGCGATACCGGCGGCGGAGGCGTGTCGCTGAATATCTCAGTCAGGTTGTCCCAACCGTTGATAACACCCGTTGTGTCGAGCAGGAGGTTGGCCAACTGGTCAACCCTTTCCGGCTTTGCTAAGGCAGTTCTAGCTAACACAAGCAACTGCAGCCCGCTTACTAGGCAGTGATTCCGCATCTCGGCGTACCGACGCATCTGGTCGGGGAACGTGGGTTTCGTACGTTCGAGCGGAGGGTCATTGATGTAGGCGTTGATAATGAGAATTCCTTTCGACCTCTGCCCGGCTTCCAGATCCTCGGCGACCCACTTCTCGAGTTGGGCACAGTGGGATTCAGCCGCGCTCTTCGTGACTCCCTTGGTCTCGGCCACGATGCTGGCGTCGCCGCGCGAACCGCGCAAGTCGGTTCGACCAGGGATCGTCGGCTTAAGATCAAATCCCAGATGGGTAAGCGCGGCGGCCGCAGCTTCTTCGAAAGGCGTGCCAGTACCCGCGATTAGCAGCTTCCACTGCCGATCGGCATCTTGCTCTGCGTTCAGTAGGTCGAGTTCGGTTTGGAGCTGTGCGATTTTGGCCTGGCGCTGCGTAATCTCGGAGGCGCGGTCTACTTCGGTTTGGAAGCGATACTTGTCTGCCCAATCCGGCCATACAACCTTTTCGGCGCTGGTGAACGCGATCAACCAGTCCAGCACCATCTTGTCAATGGTGTCGCGGTCGAAGTCATCATCACCGATTGTCCTGTCTAATCCGAGCTGCTCCGACGGCTCCGCGCCGCCACCATGGTCGCGGGACTCCTCGCCGTCGCTATCGTCCTCGCCGTAGTCCGCATCCACATTGTCTTCGTCCCACGTGCCCGTCAGTAGGATGGGCAGAAATATGATGGTGCCGCCCTCGCAATCTGTATGCGCAGCAGTCAGCTTTGAGGTCCCTTTAACACGTAACAACGGTCGAAGGTCTTCAGATTCGTCAAATACGGACGCGTAACACCAGTAGTCTGCAGTTTGGCGATAAAGCGGGCCGATCGAACTGTGGGCAGGCTCCATTGCTTCGCCGAGTGTGGCTGCTCGCAAGGGCCTCTCGGGCAATGCGTCCAGTATGTTAAGAGGCTTCACAATGGTTGTGGTCTGGCGATTGCGCCCCGTCCCCGAGTGTGTGCGCTCACCCGAATCGATGTAGACGCGCATGTCGCCGGGCAGGAAGACGACAAGCGTACGCCCAAGTTTGAGAAACTCCTCGAAGTCGTTCTTTCGGCGGGAGATGTCATGCCGCAGCCGTGGGGAGTTGTGGTCCGATATGCGTGGTAAGCCATTGTGGGACCCGGCGCCGTAGCCACTCTGTAGATAGGTCTGCATGGAATTGTGCGGATCCCACATCACCAAGTCGTAGTCGTAGAGCGAATGTGTGGAATCGAAGCTGGCCTTCGCCGCGTCAATGGCCATGTCGGTATCAAGCAGAAGCACTCTCACGTTTTGATCAGCCCTCCGTCTTCATGTCTGAATTCTAGATGCTCTTATGCATCAAGGGCCTCAACGCGGACGGCGACGCCCGACCGCGACCGCGTCGCCGGCAGCGTACAGAGGATCCGAGGCACGTCGAGCGGCCTCGGTGGACTGGTTGGCCGAACTAGGAACGATTCAGAAAGAAGCTTGCCCCACGCGCCGCGGGAAGCGCGGATGAATGAACACCACGGTCTCTACCAACGGGCGCAACTTCATCACACAGCGGACGTGGACAAGATACACGTGGCTGGTGTGCGTGGAAGCCGGCGCCTGGCGACCGGCTTATCACGGAATTGTGCGCCGGATCCGCGGTGCGGCGCCGGAGCTTGAAGCGTTAGCCGGAATCATGGCCACGGCCCGCGCGGCGAGGCGTTTGATCGGGTCCTTGGCATAGGGGCCTACGAGCTGATAGCCCACGACACCTGCTATTCGTAGTTCCAGGCGGCCTAACCCAACTACCGGTCGTCCTGTGCGTCCGTGCAGGTCAAATTTCGTCGGTCGACGACGACAACGGCGGACATGTGAAGAATTTGCCCTGACGGCCAATCCAATATGGCTCAGCTGGTGGACCCGATTCCACCTGGAGTCATACGTTCACGTCATGCAATACCACGCCGGGGACCGTACGCCGGGTAGCGACCCGGTGACCTGTGGCCAAATCGCACCATCGGTGATCCTTTTGATCGCACTGCAACAGTTGTCCACAAACGCTGCCATCACGCCGCTGCTTCAGCGGTACGTGATGTACACCCCCGAGCTACCACGAGCTTCTGATCGAGGAGGTGAAACAATTGAGCACCAACATCTTTGACGGCTTGCCGCTGTTACTTGCAGTCCCTCAAGCCGCTGCAATCCTCGGCATCAGCCGGGCGGCAGCGTATCGGCTCGCCGCCTCGGGCGAACTGCCGGTGCGCCGACTTGGCGGCCGCGTCTACGTCGTCACCGCAGAGCTACAACAGCTGATTGCGTCGTAAGCCGCCGCGCCCTTCGAAGGGCGTTCGCGAGCGGTCCACGACGACTGGATCGAGCGTTAAGTGAGGCGAATCCAGTTCGCTGTGCGCACCTGTCGCAGACCTGAGGCAACATGGGATGGAACCACTCGGGCGCAGACGGGTGTCGGCAGGAGGGCAGATGACTACCACTGACGAGACAGGTGCCAAACGCTCCCGTCGCGCGGAGCCGATCACCAGACACACTGCAAGAAACGGCGCAGTCAGCTATAGGTTCCAGGTCGACGTCGGCATCCGGCCCGACGGCACCCGCGACAGGCAGCGATTCACCTACCCCACGCTCGCGGAAGCGCGTCGCGAGTACCGGAGAATCACCACCGAGGTGGCAGCTGGCGCATTCGTGAAACGTGATCCCACGACTGTCGCGGAGTATCTGAGCCGGTGGCTCGACAGCCGACGCGACGTGCGTCCTAACACCCTCACCGGATACCGGCATTCTCTAAAGCCTGTCATCGACACTCTCGGGAGCATGGGTCTTCAACAGCTGCGCACCGCTGACATCGACGCTCTGGTGACGGTGCGACTGAGCGGCGCGCCGATCACCCAGCGCGACAGAAGAGGCCGTCGTGCAGCAGAAGTCCTCACTTTCTTGCGAGGCCAGCCCGAAGGGGCGCAGTACAACGAGATCTTGGCCGCCCTCGGTGAACCCGGTATCAGGTCCCTTGACCGGCTTGTAACTTCGGGTGGCGTGGTGCGGAAAGGGCGCGGTCGCTACGTCGCCGCCGAACTCAGTGATCCACAGCGCCCCCGGGTTCCAGGCAGCGTCAGTCCGAGGACTGTGGTCACCATGCTCGTCGTGCTGTCGTCCGCCCTCGACGACGCGATGCGGGAAGGTCTGGTGGCGCGGAATGTGGCGCGATTGGTGAAGCGCCCGACAGTCGAACATCATGAAATGCAAAGCTGGACCCCTGAACAGGCCGGCCAGTTTCGGCATCACGTGCGCGACGACCGTCTGAACGCCTGCTGGTTGTTGACCCTCGCCGGACTTCGGCGCTCGGAAGTACTCGGGCTCAGATGGTCTGACGTCGATCTCGATGCCGGCACCGTGTCCGTCGCGCAGGGCCGCGTGGTGGTCGAAGGCACAGGCACAGTCACCGGCGATCCAAAGTCAAAGCGCTCACGCCGGGCGCTCCCGATGCCCGTCGACGTCCTTACAGCGCTCCGTACCTTCAGGCTTCGCCAAGCCGAGGAGCGCCTCGCAATCGGATCACAGTATCCCGACACCGGACTCGTTGCTGTCAACGCAGACGGCTCCCCCATCCGGCCGGAGACATACTCATCCCAGTTCGCGCAGCACGCGAAAGCCGCTGGCGTGCCGGTCATTCGGCTACACGATGTGCGGCACACCGCCGCCACCATGCTGCTCGACGGCGGCACCACACCGTCGGCGACGGCAAAGTGGCTTGGCCATGATCCGGCGATCACGCTGCGGGTGTATGGGCACGTCTATGACGATGCACTCGCCGCGGCGGGTGATGCGCTGATGGGACGGTCGCGCACTAGCGGCGAGCCGTAGGCGGGCGGTCGCCAGGGCTGCACGCCAGTGTTAGCGCGTGCCTCAACCCATTTGATTAGTCGGCGGCGGCGTTCTGCGATGCGCTCGGGATTCTGCTCCGCGTCACGCTCGGCGGCGTCGGCTTCCTCCCAGGCACGACGCATGTCAGCGCCGCGGAACTCCACAGTCTTCGCCATCACTCAACCCTCTCGGACAGCGCCAGCATAGCTGCGCCGACACAACACGTTAGGCATCTGCGACCTCGTTCAAAGCGAACGCCTAGGGCCGCCTACTTCCGCCTTTGCGCGATAGCAACGGGACCGAGGATCGAGTTGAGCGGTCAATTAACCGCGTCGGCCGGCGCGTTCGGCGAAAGCATCGAGCGCGGCGAGTACTTCTGGAGAACGCCACACTCTGTTGCGGGGCCCGTTGGTTGTCTCGATGAGAATTCCTGCTTTCGTGAGCGGGTTGAGATAGCGGTGAGCGTTGGTCGACTCGATGCCCAGTTCTTGCGCCAGTAGTACGGCGTTCAGGACCGGGCGGCGAGTCAACAAGTCGGCGACCTTCCACACCGCGGAGTCGGACCGCGCGGAGATCACACCGTTCCAGTTTTCCCGAATCTCGCGAAGTTCGACGACCAGTTGTCGCCCGTTGGCGATCGCCAGAATGGTGGCTCGCGAGAAGCTCTCGACAATCGGCGCAGCGTCACCGTCGCGATAGCTCGTCAATGCGGCGAAGTATGCGCCGGTGTCGGCCAACAGCCCGGCTGAGACCGGCACCGTAACCTGCCGCGTCAATCCCTTATTGCGCAGCATCGCTTGCACTAATGCGCGCCCTGTCCGGCCGTTGCCGTCGGTAAAGGGGTGGATGGTCTCGAACTGTGCGTGACTCACCGCGATCTGCGGCAGCGCGGGCACGTCGGCCCGGTAGGCGAACGCGATCAGATCGCCGATCGCCCCAGGGATCAGCTCATGACGCGGGCCGACAAACGTCGCGCCGATTGGGGTGGACCCACTCCCGATCCACACTGGCTCGGTGCGGAACTCGCCTGGGGTGTGGCGGGGATCGTTGATCATCAAGGCGCGGTGCATCGTCCGGATACTGTCCGCGTTCAAGGTGTCAGACAGGGTGACCGCTGCCTGCATCGCAGCGGTGTTGGCGACGACCATGGCCGCGTTTCGCTTGGACTTTCCACCGGGCAGCTCGGCCTCACCGATTGCGCGCGCCGAGGCGGTCAGGTTCTCGATCTGCGAACTCGCGGCGGATTCCGACCGCAGCAGCACTGATGCGAACGGAGCGATCTCGCCGCCGAGTTCGGCGTCAAACCGTGCAATCTCGCGGCTGGCTGACTCAGCGTCGGCCAACACAAATGATGGCAGCTCCAAAACTAGATCGGCAATGTTGGCGGGCACCGTGGGGTGATAGGTGCCGTACTTGGGCAGCGATCGCCCCGCATGCCTCCTGCTCTGCGGCTCCCAACGGACGTCCTCGCGAGTGACAGAGCTAAGTGAAGTCACCACCGCAGTCTAACTTCACTTATTTTCTACGTGAAGTCAGAATACACATCTGGCTTCAGTTAGCGGGATCGTCTGGGGTGTCCTACAACCAACTGGCGCCTCCGCGTGCAGGTCACGTCCACGGCCCGTTGGGCTCACCCGTTCGATACCTCTTGGCACACTATTGGCACACCGGGGGTTTTGAAATTAGCTCAAACTCGCGGCCGCGAGCCTCTGACCTGCAGTTATGACGGTGGGCGCGGAGGGTTTCGAACCCCCGACCGCTGGTGTGTAAAACCAGAGCTCTACCACTGAGCTACACGCCCGTGCCCGGGCAGGCTACCTGCAGCGTCGCCCGCGACGGAAATCCTGGTCAGCCCGCCAGCGCGGCCAACGCCTGGGTCCACAGGCCTTGGTCACGGCGCTCGCCGGGCTCCTTGCATTCGGCGAAGCGGATGACGCCGCCGCGGTCGATCAGGAAGGTGCCGCGGTTGCTCACGCCGGCGACCTCGTTGAAGACGCCGTAGGCCTGCGCGACGGCGCCGTGGGGCCAGAAGTCGGAGAGCACCGGGAAGGTGTAGCCGCTCTGCAGCGACCAGATCTTGTGGGTGGCGGGCGGCCCGACGGAAATGGCGAGTGTCTGGGTGGCGTCGTTCTCGAACACGCCGATGTTGTCGCGGATCTCGTCGAGTTCGCCTTGACAGACGCCGGTGAACGCCAGCGGGAAGAACACCAACAGCACGTTGCGGTGCCCGCGGAAGCTCGACAGCGAGACCGGTTGGTTGTTCTGGTCCTTCAGCGTGAAGTCAAGCGCCTCGGTTCCGGGCGGGAGCACCGCGTCAGGTCCGCCTGGCACGGGACTTCGGCTGCACCAGCCGGCTGGCGCTCCAGTCGCCCAGCGTGGCCGACGACGTCTGCATCAGCCCGGCCGTCGGCGCCGACTCGGCGATCTCGGCGGGCTGGACGTGCCCGGCTTTGCCCGTCTTCGGCGTGAGCACCCAGATCACGCCGTCATCGGCGAGCGGGGTGATGGCGTCGACGAGGGCGTCGACCAGGTCACCGTCCCCGTCACGCCACCACAGCAGCACGACGTCGACGACCTCGTCGGCGTCCTCGTCGAGCAGCTCACTGCCGCATGCCTCTTCGACGTCAGCCCGGATGTCGTCGTCGGTGTCCTCGTCCCAGCCGAGTTCCTGGACGACCTGGTCCGGTTGGATGCCCAGCTTTCGGGCGTAGTTCGGGGCGCCTGCCGCCGCGACCACCGTCGGACACCTCCTGACTCGATCTCGTCGATGCTGTCAACGTAACTGCTGCCCTATCGTCGCATGTCGCGAAACGGCAGGTAGTCATCGGCATGTCATGGCGCACCTCACCGCAGCCGGCAGCCCTCCGCTGCGGCGCGCCGCGTGGCGTTGAAGCGGTCCACCGCGTTGTTGTAATCGTCGCCGACGCCGTGGCGTTCGATGACCGCCCGCAGCGCGCGCGCCGCGTCCACCCAGTTATGCAACCGTGCGCGCAGATCGCTGCCGAGCGCATCGGTGATGCTGTCCTCGACGGCGTCGGAGACGTTGGTGAGCGAGGTGACGGCGCCCCGCGCGGCGCCGTCGACGTCGCCGCCGTGTTCGATGGCGTCGACGTAGGCGTTGACCGCGTCGATGGTGGCGCTGCTGCTCAGCAGCTCGTTGCAGGCCGACCGGACGGCCGCGGTGGTCGACGCCGCCTGCCGCGACGATTCGACGGAGCTCGCGATGGACTCCGAGCGCGCGACCGACGCCTTGTAGATCGGCACATCGCTGGAGTCGGCCACCGGGGTGCCGTCGGCGATGCGCGTGCAGCCCACCACCACCATGGCGACCACCGCCGCGCCGCCGGCCACGCTCCCGCCGATCCGCCACCGCCGTGAGCCGGCCCTGCAGTGCCCGGTCGGTCTGCCCACCACGGGGTCAGACGTTACCGGCTCGGGCCCGCGCGGCATCCGCTTCTCCCGCCGCTGCGACGTTTCGCACCTGGGCACACCGGCGCTGCATCTGCGGCACGATGAGAGGACGATGGGCGGTGACAGACACCTCGTCGGCCGACGTGCCGACCTCGCGTCGCACCGCCGGATAAGGAGTAGTGGGTTGACCACCGAGATCGTTCGCCGGGACGTAGCGGAAAACGCGTCCACCCCGCCGGATTCCGACCGCGTCCGGGTGATCCGAGAAGGTGTCGCCTCCTATCTGCCCGACATCGATCCGCAGGAGACGTCGGAGTGGCTGGAGTCCTTCGACGGCCTGCTCGCCGCATCGGGTCCGGCCCGGGCGCGCTATCTGCTGCTGCGGCTGTTGGAACGCGCCGGTGAGCAGCGCGTCGCGATTCCCGCGCTGACGTCGACCGACTACGTCAACACGATCCCGACCGAGCTGGAGCCGTGGTTCCCGGGCGACGAGGACGTCGAGCGGCGCTACCGGGCGTGGATCCGGTGGAACGCCGCGATCATGGTGCACCGCGCGCAGCGCCCGGGCGTCGGTGTGGGCGGGCACATCTCGACGTATGCGTCGTCGGCCGCGCTCTACGAGGTCGGCTTCAACCACTTCTTCCGCGGCAAGAGCCATCCCGGCGGCGGCGACCACGTCTTCATCCAGGGTCACGCCTCCCCCGGCATCTACGCGCGTGCTTACCTCGAGGGCCGGCTCACCGAGCATCAGCTCGACGGGTTCCGCCAGGAGCACAGCCACGAAAGCGGCGGCCTGCCGTCGTATCCGCATCCGCGCCTCAAGCCCGATTTCTGGGAGTTCCCGACGGTGTCCATGGGCATCGGCCCGATGAACGCCATCTATCAGGCCCGCTTCAACCACTACCTGCACGACCGCGGCATCAAGGACACCTCCGACCAGCATGTGTGGGCGTTTTTGGGCGACGGCGAGATGGACGAGCCGGAGAGCCGCGGGCTGGCGCATGTCGCCGCGCTGGAGGCGCTCGACAACCTCACCTTCGTGGTCAACTGCAACCTGCAGCGGCTCGACGGCCCGGTGCGCGGCAACGGCAAGATCATCCAGGAGCTCGAGTCGTTCTTCCGCGGCGCCGGCTGGAACGTCATCAAGGTGGTGTGGGGCCGCGAGTGGGACGTGCTGCTGCACGCCGACCGCGACGGCGCCCTGGTCAACTTGATGAACACCACGCCCGACGGCGACTACCAGACCTACAAGGCCAACGACGGCGGGTATGTCCGCGACCACTTCTTCGGCCGGGACCCCCGCACCAAGGCGCTGGTGGAGAAGATGAGCGACCAGGAGATCTGGAACCTCAAGCGCGGCGGCCACGACTACCGCAAGGTGTACGCCGCCTACCGCGTGGCGATGGAGCACAAGGGTCAGCCGACGGTGATCCTGGCGAAGACCATCAAGGGCTACTCGCTGGGTTCGCACTTCGAGGGCCGCAACGCCACGCACCAGATGAAGAAGCTGGCGATCGAGGACCTCAAGCAGTTCCGCGACACCCAGCGGATCCCGGTCAGCGACGCCGAGCTGGAGAAGGACCCGTACCTGCCGCCGTACTACCACCCCGGTCCCGAGGCGCCCGAGATCCGCTACCTCCTCGACCGGCGGCGGGCGCTGGGCGGTTTCGTCCCCGAGCGCCGCACCAAGGCAAAGGTGCTGACGCTGCCCGGCCACGACACCTACCAGGCGCTGAAGAAGGGCTCGGGCAAGCAGGAGGTCGCCACCACCATGGCGACCGTGCGGACCTTCAAGGAACTGTTGCGCGACAAGGAGATCGGGCACCGCATCGTCCCGATCATCCCGGACGAGGCGCGCACGTTCGGCATGGACTCGTGGTTTCCGAACCTCAAGATCTACAACCGCAACGGGCAGCTCTACACCTCGGTCGACGCCGAGCTGATGCTGGCGTACAAGGAGAGCGAAAGCGGCCAGATCCTGCACGAGGGCATCAACGAGGCCGGCTCGGTGGCGTCGTTCACCGCGGCGGGCACCGCGTACGCGACGCACGACGAGCCGATGATCCCGGTCTACATCTTCTATTCGATGTTCGGGTTCCAGCGCACCGGCGACTTCTTCTGGGCGGCGGCCGACCAGATGGCGCGCGGCTTCGTGCTGGGCGCCACCGCGGGCCGCACCACGCTGGTCGGCGAGGGGTTGCAGCACGCCGACGGCCACTCGTTGCTGCTGGCGGCGACCAATCCGGCGGTGGTGTCCTACGACCCGGCGTTCGCCTACGAGATCGCCTACATCATCGAGAGCGGGCTGGCCCGGATGTTCGGCGAGGACCCGGAGAACGTCTACTTCTACCTGACGATCTACAACGAGCCGTACCGCCAGCCCGCCGAACCCGAGGGTCTCGACGTCGACGGTCTGCGCAAGGGCATCTACCGCTACAAGCCGGCGCCGGAGCACAAGCGGTACTCCGCGCAGATCCTGGCGTCGGGGGTGGCGATGCCGTCGGCGCTGCGGGCGGCCGAACTCCTGGCCGAGGACTGGGACGTCGCCGCCGACGTGTGGTCGGTGACCAGCTGGGGTGAGCTGAACCGCGACGGCGTCGCGATCGAGAAGGCGGCGCTGCGCCATCCCGACCGCACGCCCGCCACGCCGTATCTCACCGAGGTGCTCGCCGACGCCCGCGGGCCCGTGGTGGCGGTGTCGGACTGGATGCGGGCGGTGCCCGAGCAGATCCGGCCGTGGGTGCCGGGCACCTACATCACGCTCGGGACCGACGGCTTCGGCTTCTCCGACACCCGCCCGGCGGCGCGCCGGTACTTCAACACCGACGGCGAGTCGGTGGCCGTCGCGGTGCTGCAGGGGCTTGCCCGCGACGGCGAGATCGACGAGTCGGCCGCGGTGGAGGCGGCCGAGCGGTACCGGATCGACGACGTGTCGGCGGCGCCGGAGCAGACGTCGGATCCCGGAGTCGCGTAGGCGACGACATTGGCCGGAGTCGCGTAGGCGACGCGACCTTGGAGGAACCTCTAACAGCGGGCGTACCTTTTGGGGATGGCCGACAACCGATTCGTGGTCCCGCAGTCGACGCTGGACCTCGTGGCGACCGTGCCGGATTCGCTGCTTCGGCGGGTCAAGCAGTACTCGGGCCGGTTGGCGACGCAGGCCGTGCAGATCCTGCAGGAGCGGCTGCCGTTCTTCGGTGACCTGGAGGCGTCGCAGAAGGCCAGCGTCCAGCTGGTGGTGCAGGCGGCGGTGATCAACTTCGTCGAGTGGATGCGCAACCCGCAGAGCGAGGTCAGCTACACCGTGCAGGCCTTCGAGATGGTGCCGCAGGATCTGACCCGTCGGATCGCGCTGCGCCACACGGTGGACATGGTCCGGGTCACGATGGAGTACTTCGAGGAGGTCGTGCCGCTGCTGGCGCGTTCCGACGAGCAGGTGTCGGCGCTGACGGCGGGGTTGCTGCGGTACAGCCGCGACCTGGCGTTCGCGGCGGCCTCCGCCTACGCCGACGCCGCGGAGGCCCGCGGATCGTGGGACAGCCGCATGGAGGCCAACATCGTCGACGCGGTGGTGCGCGGCGACACCGGCCCCGAACTGCAATCGCAGGCGGCGGCGCTGAACTGGGATCCCACGGCCCCGGCGACGGTCGTCGTCGGCATGCCGCATCCCGACCGGATCGACTTCGCGAGCCAGGATGTCCGCGACGCCGCCAAGCGGCACGGCCGGGCGGCGCTGTCGGACGTGCACGGCACCTGGCTGGTGGCGATCGTCTCGGGCGCCTTGTCACCCACCGAGCGCTTCGTCGGTGAGCTCATGGGCGCCTTCTCGGACGGCCCGGTGGTGATCGGGCCGACGGCGCCCATGCTGTCGGCGGCGCACCGCAGCGCGATCGAGGCCATCTCGGGCATGAACGCCGTCGCGGGGTGGAGTGGTGCGCCGCGGCCGGTGTCGGCGCGCGAACTGTTGCCGGAGCGGGCGTTGCTGGGCGACGCGTCCGCGATCGCCGCGCTGGAGTCGGAGGTGATGCGGCCGCTTGCCGACGCGGGCCCGGCCCTGACCGAGACCCTCGACGCCTACCTCGACAGCGGCGGCGCCATCGAAGCGTGCGCCCGCAAGTTGTTCGTTCATCCAAATACCGTCCGCTACCGGCTCAAGCGCATCGCCGACTTCACGGGGCGCGATCCGACGGCGCCGCGTGACGCCTACGTGCTGCGGGTGGCGACGACCGTCGGCCGGCTCTCCTATCAGGCACAGCGCTCGACCATGGGGAATGTGCCGGTCACCCGCGTGACGGGTCGAACCGGGATACCCCGGGTGGGCTGAGAGTCGCGGCACGGTCTCGGCCGTGTTGCATCGGAGGCCCTTTTGTGAGGACTGCACAAAAACCTAAGACAAGGTTCATAATCTTTAACACCGTGCGAAACCGTTTCCACAGTGTTTTCTTAATTCGTGCCACTTGGACCCGTAGCAGTGCTCGCTCCCGGGCAGGGATCGCAGACGCCTGGAATGCTCACGCCGTGGCTCGAGCTGCCCGGCGCCGCGGACCGCATCGCGACCTGGTCGGAGATCAGCGGGCTGGACCTCGCGCAGCTGGGGACCACGGCGAGCGCCGAGGAGATCACCGACACCGCCGTCACGCAGCCCCTCGTCGTCGCGGCGACCCTGCTGGCCCACGCCGAGCTCACCGGCCGCGGCATCTTCGCCGGCCGTGACCTTGTCGTGGCGGGCCACTCCGTCGGCGAGATCGCCGCGTACGCTATCGCCGGCATCATTTCCGCCGACGATGCGGTGAAGCTGGCCGCCACCCGCGGTGCCGAGATGGCCAGGGCCTGCGCCGTCGAGCCCACCGGCATGTCGGCCGTCCTGGGTGGCGACGAGGCCGAGGTGCTCGCCCGGCTCGAGAGCCTGGACCTGGTGCCCGCCAATCGCAACGCCGCGGGTCAGATCGTCGCCGCCGGCGCGCTGTCGGCGCTGGAGAAGCTCGCCGAGGATCCGCCCGCAAAGGCGCGTATCCGGCCGCTGGCCACCGCCGGCGCCTTCCACACCCACTACATGTCCTCGGCGCTGGCGGGCTACTCCGCCGCCGCCGACACCGTGGCCACCAACGAGCCCACCGCCACGCTGCTGTCGAACGCCGACGGCAAGCCCGTCACCTCGGCGGCTGACGCGATGGCGAAGCTCGTCGCCCAGCTCACCCGGCCGGTGCGCTGGGACCTCTGCACCCAGACCATGCGCGACGCGGCCGTTGCCGCCGTCGTCGAGCTGCCGCCGGCCGGTACGTTGGCCGGGATCGCCAAGCGCGAATTGAAGGGCACACCCAACCACGCGGTGAAGACGCCCGACGACCTGGCCGCACTGGCCGACCTGTAGCCCACAACTGCATACCGACCAAGACCACCGCAGTAAACCCGGGAAGAACCCCGGAAAAGAGATGAAGGGAGCCACACAGTGGCCGTCAGCCAGGATGAAATCATCGCCGGACTCGCCGAGATCATCGAAGAGGTGACCGGTATCGAGCCGTCGGAGGTCACCCCCGAGAAGTCGTTCGTCGACGACCTCGACATCGACTCGCTGTCGATGGTGGAGATCGCGGTGCAGACCGAGGACAAGTACGGCGTGAAGATCCCCGACGAGGACCTCGCCGGGCTGCGCACCGTCGGTGACGTCGTGGGCTACATCCAGAAGCTCGAGGAAGAGAACCCCGAGGCCGCCGAGGCCATCCGCGCGCAGATCGAAGCTGACCGCGCGTGACGCGTCCTTCCACTGCTAACGGCGGTTACCCCAGTGTCGTGGTAACCGCCGTTACGGCGACCACGTCCATCGCGGCGGACATCGAGAGCACGTGGAAGGGCCTGCTGGCCGGCGAGAGCGGGATCCGCGTCCTCACCGACGAGTTCGTCGACAAGTGGGACCTGCCGGTGCGCATCGGTGGGCATCTCAAGGAGCCGCTCGACCCGCTGATGACGCGGCTCGAGATGCGCCGGATGTCCTATGTGCAGCGCATGGCCAAGTACCTCGGCAACCAGCTGTGGGACACCGCCGGGCGGCCGGAGGTCGATCCGGACCGCTTCGCGGTCGTGATCGGCACCGGTCTGGGCGGCGGCGAGAAGATCGTCGAGACCTACGACGCGATGAACGAGGGCGGCCCGCGCAAGGTGTCGCCGCTCGCCGTGCAGATGATCATGCCGAACGGCGCCGCCGCCGTCGTCGGGCTCGAGCTGGGCGCCCGCGCCGGGGTCATCACCCCGGTGTCGGCTTGCTCGTCGGGTTCGGAGGGCATCGCTCACGCGTGGCGGCAGATCGTCATGGGTGACGCCGACATCGCCGTGTGCGGCGGCGTCGAGGGCGGCATCGAGGCGCTGCCGATCGCGGCGTTCTCGATGATGCGCGCGATGAGCACCCGCAACGACGATCCGGAAGGCGCGTCGCGGCCGTTCGACAAGGACCGCGACGGGTTCGTGTTCGGTGAGGCCGGCGCGCTCATGGTCATCGAGACCGAGGAGCACGCCAAGGCCCGCGGCGCCAAGCCGCTGGCCCGTCTCATGGGCGCGGGCATCACGTCCGACGCGTTCCACATGGTGGCCCCGGCCGCCGACGGTGCGCGCGCCGGGCAGGCGATGAAGCGGGCGCTCGAGACCGCCGGTCTGGAGCCCAAGGACATCGACCACGTGAACGCCCACGCCACCGCCACCTCGATCGGTGACGTGGCCGAGGCCAACGCCATCCGCGTCGCGGGGGTCCAGCACGCCGCGGTGTATGCACCCAAGTCGGCGCTCGGCCACTCCATCGGCGCGGTCGGTGCGCTCGAGTCGGTGCTGACGGTGCTGTCGCTGCGCGACGGCGTCATCCCGCCCACCCTGAACTACGAGACACCCGATCCGGAGATCGACCTGGACGTCGTCGCAGGCGAACCGCGCTACGGCGACTACCAGTACGCGATCAACAACTCTTTCGGCTTCGGCGGGCACAACGTCGCGCTCGCTTTCGGCCGATACTGAGTCGGTTTAGCAAGAAGGACAGCGCAGCAATGGCAGGCCTGACGACGGGGAACGGATTCCCCAATGTGGTGATCACCGGCTATGCACTGACCACGTCGGTGGCGTCGGACGCGGACACCACGTGGAAGGCACTGTTGGCCGGGCAGAGCGGTATCCGCCGCCTCGACGACCCGTTCGTCGAGGAGTTCGACCTGCCCGTCCGCATCGGCGGCCACCTCGTCGAGGAGTTCGACAGCCAGTTGACTCCCGAGGAGGCCGACGAACTGTCCTACGTGCAGAAGATGGCGCTGGTGCTCAGCCGGCGGGCCTGGGAGCACGCCGGTTCACCGGAGGTGGACCCCCGCCGGCTGACGGTGTCGATCGGCACCGGCATCGGCGCCACCGAGACGCTGTGGACGAACTTCGACGCCCTGCGCACCGAGGGCGTCAGCGCGGTCTCGCCGATGGCGGTGCCGACCTACATGCCCAACGCCGCGGCGGCCACCGTCGCGCGCGAGCGCAACGCCAAGGCCGGCGTCACCACGCCGGTCTCGGCGTGCGCCTCCGGTTCGGAGGGTGTGGCGCATGCCTGGCGGCAGATCGTGCTCGGCGACGCCGACGTGGCGATCTGCGGCGGCATCGAGAGCCGGATCGAGGCGGTGCCGATCGCGGCGTTCGCCCAGATGCGGATCGTCATGAGCACCAACAACGACGATCCCGCCGGGGCGTGCCGGCCCTTCGACCGCGACCGCGACGGGTTCGTGTTCGGCGAGGGCGGTGCACTGCTGGTATTGGAGACCGAGGAGCACGCCAAGGCCCGCGGCGCCACGATCCTCGGCCGGCTCATGGGTGCGAGCATCACCTCCGACGGCTATCACATGGTGGCGCCCGACCCCAACGGCGAGCGCGCCGGCTACGCGATGACGCGGGCCATCGAGCTGGCCGGCCTGACGCCCGACGACATCCACCACGTCAACGCGCACGCCACCGGCACCAACGTCGGTGACGTCGCCGAGGCGGCCGCCATCAACCGGGCCCTCGGCAAGGGCGGCAACAACGCCGTCGTCTACGCCCCGAAGTCGGCGCTCGGCCACTCCGTCGGGGCGGTCGGCGCGGTCGAGACGGTGCTGACGCTGCTGGCCCTGCGCGAGCAGGTGGTGCCGCCGACGCTCAACCTGCGCAACCTCGATCCCGACGTGGATCTCGACGTGGTTGCGGGTGAGCCACGACACGGCACATACGAGTACGCGATCAACAATTCTTTCGGCTTCGGTGGTCACAATGTGGCCGTCGTACTGGGCCGTTACTGAGCCGCAGTGGGAACAGGAGATCACCAGATGACCATCACGGTGCCCGAGGCCGTCAACGAGTCGCTCGATCCCCGCGATCCGCTGCTGCGGCTGGCGACGTTCTTCGACGACGATTCGGTCGAGCTGCTCCACGAGCGTGACCGATCGGGTGTGCTGGCCGCGGCCGGCACCGTCAACGGCGTGCGGACCATCGCGTTCTGCACCGACGGCACCGTGATGGGCGGCGCGATGGGCGTCGACGGCTGCAAGCACATCGTCGACGCCTACGACACCGCGATCGAGGAGCAGAGCCCGATCGTCGGCATCTGGCACTCCGGCGGCGCCCGGCTCGCCGAGGGCGTGCGCGCCCTGCACGCCGTCGGGCTGGTATTCGAGGCGATGATCCGGGCGTCGGGCTACATCCCACAGATCTCCGTCGTCGTCGGGTTCGCGGCGGGCGGCGCCGCCTACGGCCCGGCCCTCACCGACGTCATCATCATGGCGCCCGACAGCAAGGTGTTCGTCACCGGACCCGACGTCGTCCGCAGCGTCACCGGCGAGGACGTCGACATGGTGTCGCTCGGCGGGCCCGAGGCGCACCACAAGAAGTCCGGCGTCTGCCACATCGTCGCCGGCGACGAGCTCGACGCCTACGCCCGCGGTCGCCGGCTCGTCGGGCTGTTCTGCCAGCAGGGCCATTTCGACCGCAGCAAGGCCGAGGCCGGCGACTCCGATCTCAAGGCGCTGCTGCCCGACTCCGCCCGTCGCGCGTACGACGTGCACCCGCTGGTCACCGCGCTGCTCGATGAGGGCACGCCCTTCGAGGAGTTCCAGGCGAAGTGGGCCCCGTCGATGGTCGTCGGGCTGGGACGGCTGGCCGGTCGCACGGTCGGCGTGCTGGCCAACAACCCGCTGCGCCTGGGCGGCTGCCTGAACTCCGAGTCCGCCGAGAAGGCCGCGCGGTTCGTGCGGCTGTGCGACGCGTTCGGCATTCCGCTGGTCGTCGTCGTCGACGTGCCCGGCTACCTGCCCGGCGTCGACCAGGAGTGGGGCGGTGTGGTGCGCCGCGGCGCCAAGCTGCTGCACGCGTTCGGTGAGGCCACGGTCCCGCGGGTCACGCTGGTCACCCGCAAGATCTACGGCGGCGCCTACATCGCGATGAACTCCCGTTCGCTGGGCGCCACCAAGGTGTTCGCGTGGCCCGACGCCGAGGTCGCCGTCATGGGCGCCAAGGCCGCCGTCGGCATCCTGCACAAGAAGAAGCTTGCCGCTGCGGCGCCCGAGGAGCGCGAGGCGCTGCACGAGGAGCTGGCCGCCGAGCACGAGCGGATCGCCGGCGGCGTCGACTCGGCCATCGAGATCGGTGTGGTCGACGCGAAGATCGACCCGAGCCACACCCGCAGCGTGCTGACCCAGGCGCTCGCCGAGGCGGCTCCGCGCCGCGGCCGGCACAAGAACATCCCGCTGTAGCCGCTCGCCTCACCGCGCCCAAACCAACGAACGGGCGCGAAAGTACGAGTAGTCGCCGCCAGTTCGTCGATCGGCGAACTGGCCCCGGTCTGATGTCGTCGGCTACCCCACGCCCCTGCTGAGCCAGGTGACCTCCGCGCCCTCGCCGCCCGCGCGGAACGCCTCCAGCGCGTCGTCCCACGCGGTGCCGAGCACGGAGTCCAGCTCGCTCAGCAGGGTGTCGGCGCCGGCGGACATCATGGCGCGCAGCCGCATCTCGCCGACCATCACGTCGCCGTTGGCGCTCATCGCGCCGCTCCACAACCCGAGCTGTGGCGTGTGGCAGAACCGCTGACCGTCGACGCCGTGGCTCGGGTCCTCGGTGACCTCGAACCGCAGCACCGGCCACGACCGCAGCGCGTTGGCCAGCCGGGCGCCGGTGCCCACCGGCCCCACCCAGTTCGTCACCGCCCGCAGCTGCCCGGGCATGGCGGGCTGCGCCGTCCACTTCAGATTCGCCCTGGCTTCCAGGGTCGACGACAGCGCCCACTCGACATGCGGGCACACCGCCGCTGGCGAGGCGTGGATGAACACCACGCCCGTCGTCACGTCGGCGAACTGGTTCGACGCACGCATCGGCTGCTCCTTCGGCTCCTGGTGGGACGTCTTCCCCAACGACCCGGCGGCGCCGACTGAATTGCATCCGTGTAGTGCGTGCCTATTGTGCCCTGTGGGACGCCTGTTGCGCTAGTGTGCGCCGAAATCCCGCACCACGGCGTCCGACAGCGCCGGCCACCGCTCGTGCGTCCAGTCGCCGAAGTCGCGGTCGGTGAGCACCACCAACGCCAGGTCGGCGGCCGGATCCACCCACAGGAACGTGCCGCGCTGGCCGAAGTGGCCGTAGGTTCGCGGCGAGTTCGCCGACCCCGTCCAATGCGGCGTCTTGCCGTCGCGCAGCTCGAAACCGAGCCCCCAGTCGTTGGGTCGCTGCACACCGAAACCGGGCAGCACGCCGTCGACGCCCGGGAACTGGACCTGCGTCGCGGCGTCGTGCAGCTGCGGTGACACCAGCGCGGGCCGCAGCAGCTCGCCGGCGAACGACGCCAGGTCGCCGGCCGTCGCCGTCACCCCGTATCCCGCCGCGGCGGCGCCGCCGTCGAGCTGCGACGACGCCATGTCCACCGGCGCGAACACCGCGTCGTGGAGGTAGTCGCCGAACGGGATCTCGGTTGCGCGCTCGAGCGCCTCGGCCAGCACCGCGAAACCGGTGTTGGAGTAGATCCGTCGGGTGCCGGGCGCCGCCATGATCTCCGTCGACCGCATCGCGAGCCCGGAGGTGTGCGCCAGCAGGTGCCGCACCGTGGCGCCCGGCGGACCGGCGGGGGTGTCGAGGTCGACGGCGCCCTCTTCGATCGCGACGTGCACCGCCCGCGCCACCAGCACCTTGGTCACCGACGCCAGCGCGAAGCGGTGGCCCTGGTCGCCGAGCCACGCGAGCACCCCGTCGGGTCCGACGACGACGGCCGCCGCGGTGTCGACGGGCCAGTCGGCGACGGCCTGGAGGGCGGAGGGGGCGGACACCGTGTCGACGCTATCCGCCGAACAGCAGGTAGAGCCCGGTGAAGGTGTAGAAGACCATGACCAGCATCATGGCGAGCTGGCCGGTGAGCTGGTGTCCCCGGGGCAGTACCCGCAGCGCCTTGTCGTGCGCGGCGATGACCCCGCCCATGTGGCCGGCCACCACGCAGGCGACCTTCACGGTGGCCAGCACCGCGGGGTGCATCGACAGCACATACGTCACCTCGGCGTCGCCCAGACCCAGCAGGTTCCAGCCGCGCCCGAGCGGATCGGCGAGGTAGATCACCGTCTGCTGCCCGCGTTCGACGAGGTAGGTGAGGTAGTGGGCGAAGATGTACCCCACCACGATCGGGATGAGGGAGTGCGCGAGCAGACCCGGCAACGCGCGCCGCTGCGCCCGGTCGACCCCGCCCGTGGCTTGGGCCGCCAGCCAGAAGGTCACGCCGACGACCGTCACGAAGCAGAGCAGGCCGGCCGTCTTGAGCAGCGAGGCGGTCGCCGCGCTCGACGCCGTCGTGTCGAGGAAGTTCCGGAACGCCGGGCCGGCGGAGAAGCTGTCGAACGCCGTGGATCCCAGCAGCACCGCCAGCACGGCGACGAGGCCGGGCCGCACCGGCATCGACGGCAGGGTGTCGAAGGGGTTGCCCACCGCGATGCGGCCGTCCCGGCGCCGCCGCCACACCGACAGCCGGGACACCGCGACGCTGTACACCTCGAACGGGTCGGCGCGCCGCAGCCAGCCGTCACCGAAGGCGAGCGCACCGCCGAGCATCACGGCGGCGTAGCACAGCAGCCACCACTTGATCGCCGTGAGCGAGCCGGGGTCGGGGCTGGCCAGCTCGAGCCAGACGAACGCGAAGAGCCCGGCGGCCGCCGGCCAGTAGCCGAGCCGCACCGGATACCGCCGGCGGGGCTCCGGCAGCACCCGGGTGACGGTGCGCATCGGCGAGAGCACTCGCCACACCGGCCCGAAGAACAGCGACGCCGCGACCAGTCCCACCCACAGCAGCACGTAGAACGTGCCGGGCAGCGCGTTCTCCCCGTTCTGCGGCCCGAAGATGCCGGCCATCACCGCCCAGGCAGCGAACAGCAGGGCCAGCACCGCGACGACGAGCCGGGTGGCTCGCGCGTCGACCACTCGCTGCACCCCGGCCGGCACCGGCCTGCCCGGCTTCTCCGGGTCGAAGCGCGGCGTCCGCCACGCGAGCGCCACCACACCGAACGTGGCGGTCAGCGCCCACGCCGCGCCGATGAGCGCATAGCTGAGCGGGATCGGTAGGTCGGTGGACCCGCCGAGCCCGTGGGCCAGGACCGTCACGGTCGCACGTTGAGGGTGGCGACCGTCTTGTCGAGGTGGTGGAGTTCGACGTCGACGCGACCGGGTACGTCGACGGTGAATTCGAACGACTGCCCGGGTGCCGCCGCCACCGGGAAGCTGTGCTCCGGGTTGGAGTGCACGTGCAACTCGTCGGGTGCGTCGCTGGTGACCCGCAGGACGATCGGCTCACCGACCTTGGCGTCGAACGACCCGTTGGTCGGCGTGACCGAGCCGCCGGAAATGGTGATGTCGACGGTCAGCCCGGCGGGCTTGACCTCGCTGGGAGCGGTCGAGACGGCGATGCTGGTGGGACTTTCGCCGGCGGTCGCGCTGCTGGACGCGGCGGTGTCCTCGCCGGACGATCCGCACCCCGCCGCCACGGCCACCGTCACACCCGCTGCCGCCACGAGCCGTACCACTCTCACAGTTCCGTCGTCTCCTCGTCGTCGTTGTCTCCTTGGCGCCGGTCGCGGGCGACCACCCACAGCACCACGCCGGCGACCACGAAGGCCGGGATCACCGCGGGCAGCGCGAGCAGCAGTGAGTGGTCCGCCAGGTACACGCCCGGTCCGGTCACGCCTGCACGGTCGGACGGTTCTCGATCTCGGCCTCCGTCGGCGCCTCGGACTCGTTGATGCGGCCCGCGCCCCACGTGAGGCCCGCGATCATCACCAGCGTGCAGAACAGCACTACCAGGCAGGCGGCCGTCCACAGCCACGACGGAGCGTCGAAGGTGCGCTCGCGCTGCAGGATCTTGATCTCCGGCCCGAACGGCTGAGTGCTCTGCGGCTGCGCCGCATACTCCGGGATACCGACCTGCGGATCGCCGGCCAGGTAGATCGGCACGGCGGTGAGGGTCTTGCCGTCGTGGACGCGCAGCAGCGACTTCCACTTCCCGGAGATCGGGAAAGCCTGCGGCGTGCGGTAGTGACCCGGGCCGACCCGCTCCAGCGTGTCGACTTCGAGGCCGCGATCGTGGCTGAGGCCGCCCTGCCAGGACAGCACGGAGAGCCACTCCGGATCCTCCGACACGGTGTCGGGCGGCGTGATCCGCACGTCGGCGGTGGCCATACGCTGGCCGCCGACCTCCGGGGCGTCGGTCAGGGTGACGCTCGCGGTGGCGGTCGCCGGGACGTGGTAGCGCAGCCCGTTGGCCGTCGCTCCGCCGATCACCAGGACGGTCAGCACCACGGCGCCGATCGCGATGCCCCGGCTCGGCAGCCGCTGGCCCGTCAGCACCATGCCGAGCATGCCGCCGCAGATACCGGTCATGATGCCCACCGGCACCGCCATCGCCAGCGCCTCGGGGATCATGCTCGTGGTCCACGGGTAGTGGTACAGCGCGTCGACCCACAGCGACTCGAGCCACAGCCCGACGGTGCTGATCAGCAGGCCGCACACCGCGCCGAACACGATCGGTCGCTTGAACAGCGGCGTCAGCGCCAGCAGCTCGACCAGGACGGCCGGCCCCAGGTACAGCGCCCACCAGCTGATCGGCGCGCCGAGAATCGGGCCGACCACGAGCGCGACGGCGCCGCGCAGCACGATCGCGAACAGCGCCGCGGCGAGCGCCGCGCCGCGCCCCATCATGATCCGGGCGCCGACCAGCGCCACACCGGCGGCCGCGGCGATCAGCATCGGCTGGAAGACGAGCCGGAACTGCGGGACGCCGAAGTCGAACTCGATCTGATACACCGACAACCCGACGACGACGCCGCCGAATGCCAGGTACTGCATGAACTTCAGGCCCGGACCGTCCGGCCGCGCGTCGGGCCGCGGCACCCGCCGGCCCTCGTACTCCAGGTACAGCGCGGAGAGCGTCGAGAAGCCGGCACCGCCGATGAGCATGAGGTGGGTCGGTCCCCACAGCGTCACGTCCTGGCCGAAGATGCGGTGCCACACGTCGTCGAGCGGGAAGCCGATGAGCGCGTACAGGCCGCAGCCCGCCATGAGCACGCCACCGACGGGCGCATACCAGTTCTTGGTGATGCGGACGGCCGACGGGCCCGGCTTCTCGTACGGCAGCACACAGGCGGTGACGCCGGCGATGAACAGCATGAACAGCCCGACGAGGATGAAGTAGTGCGCCGGATTGGCCAGCGGCCCCTCGTCGCGGCCGTTGCCGATGTGCAGGCTCACGTCCCAGATGAAGCCGAACAGCGCCGTGATCAGCGTGGCGGTGAAGATGAAGATGGGCAGCGCCACCCACGCGGGCCGGTTGAACCGCTTGCCGGTGCGCTCGCCGAGGTTCGCCAGCCAGGTGATTCTCCGCATTCGGTGCATGTAGGCGATCCACAACACGACCGCCGTGACCACCAGGCCGGCCACCGAGAGGCCGATCACCTGGTCGAGTGCTGCACCACCTGCCGAAGCTGCAAGAAACATGGGACCGCCGGTATCGCTCATGGGGACAAGTATGGAGCACATCCGTACTCCGGAAAAGTACTTGCCCCTACCAATTGCGGATTAAACGCCCGCTGGACAAGTGTCCAGCGGGCAGTAGGTTAAAATCCATGAGTCAGACGGTGCGCGGTGTCATCTCGCGGGCGAAACGGGAGCCGGTGGAGCTGGTCGACGTCACGATTCCCGACCCGGGTCCCGGCGAGGTCGTGGTGGATGTGCTCGCCTGCGGCGTCTGCCACACCGACCTGACCTACCGCGAAGGCGGCATCAACGACGAGTACCCCTTCCTGCTGGGTCACGAGGCGGCGGGCACCGTCGAGTCGGTCGGCGACGGTGTGGTCACCGTGGCGCCCGGCGACTTCGTGATCCTCAACTGGCGCGCGGTCTGCGGCCGGTGCCGCGCCTGCCGACGCGGCCGGCCGTGGTACTGCTTCGACACCCACAACGCCGCGCAGAAGATGACGTTGGCCGACGGCACCGAACTCACGCCGGCGCTGGGCATCGGAGCGTTTGCCGACAAGACGCTGGTCCACGAGGGACAGTGCACCACGGTGGACCCCGCCGCGGACCCGGCGGTGGTGGGTCTGCTCGGCTGCGGGGTGATGGCCGGCCTCGGCGCCGCGGTCAACACCGGCGCCGTCGGCCGCGACGACACGGTGGCGGTGATCGGCTGCGGCGGGGTGGGCGACGCGGCGATCGCCGGCTCGGCGCTGGTGGGCGCGCGCACCATCATCGCGGTCGACACCGACGACCGGAAGCTGGCCTGGGCGAAGGACTTCGGCGCCACCCACACGGTCAACGCCCGGTCCGCCGACGTCGTCGAGGCCATCCGGGAACTCACCGGCGGGTTCGGCGCCGACGTGGTGATCGACGCCGTCGGCCGACCCGAGACCTGGAACCAGGCCTTCTACGCCCGCGACCTCGCCGGCACGGTCGTGCTCGTCGGCGTACCGACGCCGGAGATGATGCTCGAGATGCCGCTGGTCGACTTCTTCTCCCGCGGCGGCTCGCTGAAGTCCTCCTGGTACGGCGACTGCCTGCCGGAGCGGGACTTCCCGACGCTGGTCTCGCTGTACCTGCAGGGCCGGCTTCCGCTGGAGAAGTTCGTCACCGAGCGCATCGGGATCGAAGGCATCGAGGACGCCTTCCACAGGATGCACGCCGGTGAAGTCTTGCGGTCGGTGGTGATCCTGTGACCGCCATCGAACGCATCGTCACGTCGGGCACGTTCGAACTCGACGGGGGCAGCTGGGAGGTCGACAACAACGTCTGGCTCGTCGGCGACGACACCGACGTGGTGGTCATCGACGCCGCGCACGCGGCGGCGCCGATCATCGAGGCGGTGCGGGGCCGCAACGTGCTCGCGGTCATCTGCACGCACGGCCACAACGACCACGTGACCGTCGCCCCCGAGCTGGGCGCCGGCCTCGACGCGCCGGTCCTGCTGCACCCCGCCGACGACGTGCTGTGGCGGATGACCCATCGCGACAACGACTTCCGCGCACTCGAAGACGGGCTGTCGTTGACGGTCGGCGGCGTCGAGCTGCGGGCCCTCCACACGCCGGGCCACTCCCCCGGCTCGACGTGCCTGTACGCGCCGGAGCTCGGCGCGGTGTTCTCCGGGGACACGCTGTTTCACGGCGGCCCCGGCGCCACCGGCCGGTCGTACTCCGACTTCCCCACCATCCTCGACTCCATCTCCCGGCGGTTGGGCGCACTGCCGGGCGACACCGTCGTCTACACCGGCCACGGCGACACCACCACCATCGGCGGCGAGCTGGTGAACTACGACGAATGGGTCGCCCGCGGCTCCTGACACGCGTTCGCTGCGGCACAATCGGTGGCACCCGCCCCGCGTGATCCAACCGGAAGTGTGCGTGCCGCCGTCGCATGTGATTCGCCCCTCGCTGCCGGAGGGCAGCGGTCCCGGCGTGCTGCCCGCGGTCGAGTTGCTGGTGGCGGCCGCGGGTGCGGTCCCGATCGGCGGCTCACGGCCGCCGATCGTGGTCGCCGACTACGGCGCCTCGGGTGGTCGCGCGTCGTTGCTGCCGATCTCGCGGGCGGTCGAGGCACTGCGCGCCCGCGTCGGCACGCAGCGCTCGGTGCTGGTGGTCCACACCGACCGGCCGGACAACGACTTCACCAGCCTGTTCCGAACGCTGGCCGACGATCCCGCCAGCTACTTGCGCGACGATCCGGCGACGTTCTGCGCGGCGGTGGGCCGGGACTTCTTCGAGCAGGTGCTGCCCAGTGACAGCGTGACCCTCGGCTGGGCGGCGTCGGTGACCCAGTCGCTGCGACGGCCGCCGGTGCCGGTGCCCGACCACATCCACGTGGGCTACAGCGCCGACGCCTCCGCGCGGCGCGCATTCGCCGGGCAGGCCGCCCGGGACTGGCACGACTTCGTCGCCTACCGCGGACGCGAGCTGGCACCCGGCGGCCGGCTGGTGGTGCTGACCAGCACCGTCGACGACGAGGGCCGGCCCGGCTTCGAGCCGCTGCTGGATGCGGTGGCCGCCGAGCTCGACGCCCTGGCGACGGCGGGCGTGATCGGCGCCGACGAGGCCCGGCGGATGGCGCTGCCGACCTACGCCCGCACCGAGGCGGAGTTCACCGCGCCGTTCGCGCCGAGCGGGCGGCTGGAGAACCTCTCCGTCGAGCGGGTCGAACGCTACGTGGCCGCCGACGAGAACCACGAGCGCTACCTCGCCGACGGCGATGCCCGGCAGTTCGGCGCGCGCTGGGCCGGGCTGCTGCGCACTCTCATCCTCCCGGGGCTGGTCGCCGGCCTGGACGGCGGCCGCGCCGATCCCCGCTCCGCGGAGGTCGCGGACCGGATCGCTTCCGGCGCGGCGGCCCGGCTGGCGGCCGCGCCGCAACCGATGACGCTTCCCATGGCCCGGTTGCTGCTGGTCAAACGCCCGGCCGAGCGACCCTAGACCTGGACTGCGGCGACACCACAGGGCCGAAGCGCGGGTGACCGGACGTTTTGCGCGGCCGTCCTACGCCGGAGGTTGGAACAGCGGCGGTATGCCCGGGATCTGGGGTAGCGGCGGGATCTCCGGGAGCTGGAACGGCGGGGGCGGCGGGGCCGGCTCGGCGGGCGGCGGTTCCGGCGCGGGCTCGCTCGCCGGCGGTTCGGGCGCCGGCGCGGCGGGTGCCGGCTCCGGTGCGGCAGGCGGCGCGGCCTCGCTGGCCGGCGGTCGCGGCGCGTCGGCGGCGGGCGCCTGCGGTTCGGCGGCCGCCGGCGCCCCGGACTGCACCGGTACCGGGGTGGCGGCCGGCGGCGTGACGGGGCTCGTGGCCGGCGTCGAGGTGCTGCTGCGGGTTCCCGCATCGGACCCGTCGTCGCTGCGCGCCAGGTAGAGCACGCCGCCGGACGCCAGCGCGAGGACGATCGCCGCGGCGGCGATCACTCCGCCCGGCCGGCGGTACCACGGCGTCGTGGCGGCGGGCGCAGCAGCCGCGGCGGGACCGTCGCGGAACCGGACGCCGGGCCGGGCCTCGTCGGGATCATCGTCCGGCGGCGGTTCGGTGTCGCGGTACGACGGGTCGACGGGTGGCGCGACCGGCGGCACCGAATCGTCCTCGGACCAGGCCATGCCGCCGAACGCATGCGCATCGGCGTCATCCTCGGCCGGTGCGGCGGCTGCGGCCGGAGCGGCGACCGCCGCCGCCATGGCGGTCCGGCTGTCGTCGGCGGGAGTGCGGGCAGCGCGCCGGGCGGCGCCGTCGGCCGCCGCGAGTTCGGGATGGCGCGCCGTGACGACCGGCAGCCGCAGCTCCTCGGACAGGGTGGTCGTGATCGCCGGGATCGCCGCGCCGCCCCCGACCGTGGCGACGGCCGCCAGCGGCGGCACCGCGCTGCGCGCGACGGTGTCGCCCAGCAGCGCGACGAAGCCGGCGAGCGGTTGGCGGAGCTCGTCGTCGAGTTCGGTTCGGGTGAGCCGGATCTCGCCCCGGTAGCCGGGCAGGTCTGCGGGGAACGATGCGACCGTCGCCGCGGACAACCGCTCCTTGGCGGCGCGGCACTGCGCCCGCAACCGGCTCAGCGATCCGATGGCCGAGGTGTCCGACACGTCCGCCGACGCGGGCAGCGCGGCGACGAGGTGGCGCAACAACGCCTGGTCGATCAGATCGCCGGAGAAGTCGTTGTCGCGCACCGTCGGGGCGATCGGCCGGTAGCCGGCGGCGGCGTCGACCAGCGTGATGCTCGAGCCGCTGCCCCCGAAGTCGCAGACCGCGATCACGCCCCGCGCGGGCAGGCCCGGTCCGGCCTGCAGGGCCACCGCCGCTGCGGTGGCGTCCGGCAGCAGCACCGGCGGCGCACCCGCCCACTCGGGGACCGTCGCCAGCGCCCGCCGCAACGCCTCCACGGTGGCGGGCTGCCAGTGCGACGGGTAGGCAATCCCCACGGGTTCGGTCGGCGGGCGGCCGCCGGTGAGCGCGTACGCCATCGCCCGCAGCGCGGCCGCGGCCAGCGCGTCGGCGCGGTGGGTGGACCCGTCCGATGCCACGATGCCCACCGGGTCGCCGATGCGCTCGACGAAGTCCCCGATGACCAGCCCGCGTTCGGCCAGCTTCTGGTTCTCCTCCGGCGCACCCACCTCGGGCGGGCGGTGCCGGAACAGCGTGATCACCGACCGGCGGGTGAGCGCGCGCCCGGCGGTCACGCCCGCGAGGCGGGTGGCGCCCAGGGACAGCCCGAGCGTGGGCGACCCGCCGTCCGGGCCTGCAGCCATGTGCGTCACTTCCGTCGATTCAGCGAACGTGCTTCGCTATTCGGATATCCGCGGCGGGACGTCCTCCGTTACGGCCGATCTGTCAGTAGCACCGGG
The DNA here is from genome assembly GCF_021213805.1 of Mycobacterium sp. MYCO198283. GTDB lineage: Bacteria > Actinomycetota > Actinomycetes > Mycobacteriales > Mycobacteriaceae > Mycobacterium. The sequence continues at coordinate 186,699 of NZ_JAJQJI010000004.1, read as the reverse complement.
TCAGGTTGGGGCCGTAGCAGGTCAGCGGCCACGGCTCGACCGGCGTCGACAGCGGTTGCAGGTAGGTCAGCGTGAACCGCTTCTCCACCATGCCCGCGGGCTCGCCGCAGAACGCCGTCCGCAGCGTCTTGCGGACACCGGTCATGGTGACGTCGTCGAACGTGACGACCTCCTGCTCGGAGGTGGTGCTGCCGTCCGGGCAGGTGCGCGCGTTCATCTTGTTGACGGGGAACTGCCACAGGACGTTGGTCAGCCGGGCGTCGCCGCCGGGGACGTCGCCCTTGCTGATGATCACCAGTTTGCAACCGCCCGGCACGCACGACGGGAAGATGTCCCAACGCGCCGCCGGACCGTCCTCCTGCTGCACCAGGTACACGCCCTGGATCGGCTCGCTGGCAGCGGCCGGACCCGCCGCGACGACGGAGATCGGGACCAGCAACAGCAACGGCACGGTCATCCAGCGCAGGAACTTCATGACGGCCCTCCTGGGAAGCGGTGCATCGAGTATGGCAGCCGGCGGTGGCTTAGCCGAGACCCAACGCCTACGGTGAACCAATGCGCCGGCCCGTCGCACTCCGATTCGTCGGTGCGCTGGTGATATCGGCCGTGGTGGCGGCGGGCTGCTCGACCGGTCGGCGGGTCGATCTGGGTGACGCGGCGTCGGGAAACCTGATCGCCGCGATCGCCGGCGAACCCGACCAGCTCGATCCCCACAAGACGACGGCCTACTTCTCGTTCGAGGTGCTGGAGAACGTCTTCGACACGCTGGTGGAGCCGGACGAAAACCTGCAGATGCGCCCCGCCCTGGCGACCTCCTGGGAGACGACTCCCGACCAGCGCGTATGGACGTTCCACCTGCGTCCGGGCGTGACGTTCCACGACGGAACGCCGCTGCGCGCCGACGACGTCGTCTACTCCTACCGCAGGATCATCGACGAGAAATTGTCGAACGTCGACAAGTTCAGCGCGGTCACCGACGTCCGGGCACTCGATGACCGCACGGTGCAGATCACGGTGGCCCAGCCGACGCCGAACCTGCTGACCAACCTCGGCGGCTTCAAGGGCATGGCGATCGTGTCGCGGCGCAACGTCGAGAGCGGCGAGATCGCGACGCGCCCGGTCGGCACCGGCCCGTTCGCGGTGGTCGGCGCGACGAGCGGCGATTCGATCACGCTGAAGACCTACGACGGCTACTGGGGTGCCCGCCCGAAGATCTCCGGCGTGACGTTCCGCTTCGTCCCGGAGGCCACGACGGCCCTCTCGGCGCTGCAGGCCGGCGAGGTGGACTGGACCGACTCCATACCGCCGCAACGGGTCGCCCAGCTGCGCAACGACGATTCGCTGCGGTTGGCGGTGACGCCGAGCAACGACTACTGGTACCTCGCGCTCAACCAGGCCCGTGCGCCGTGGAACGACGTGCGGGTTCGCCGGGCCGTCGCCTACGGCATCGACCGCGACGCGATCGTCACGGCGACCAGTTACGGCACCGCCACCGCCAACCAGCTGGCCATCCCGCCGGGCAACCCCTGGTACACCCCGTACGACACCTACCGCTACGACCCCGACAAGGCGAAGGCGCTGCTCGAGGAGGCCGGCGTGCAGCCCGGCGACCTCGACATGTTGGTGACGACGGAATACCCGGAGACCGTCACCGCCGCCCAGATCATCGCCGACAACCTCGCCCCGCTCGGGTTCACGGTCAAGATCCGGACCGTCGACTTCGCCACATGGCTCGACGACCAGAACAACGGCAACTTCGACATGCTGATGCTCGGCTGGCTGGGCAACATCGACCCCGACGACTTCTACTACGCCCAGCACCACAGCAAGGGCACGTCGAACGCGCAGCACTTCAGCGACGCCGAGGTGGACCGGCTGCTCGACGCCGCCCGCGTCGAGGTCGACCGCAACGCCCGCGCGGCGGACTATGCGCAGGCAGCCACCCGCATCGCGGACCTGGTGAGCTACATCTACCTGTACAACCCGTCGGTGATCCAGGCCTGGACGACGGCGCTGACCGGCTACCAGGCGCGCCGCGACGGCGCGGTCCGCTTCGCCACCGCGCAACTCGACCGGGAGCAGGCGCGATGAGCGCCCACCCCGTGGTGCGGTTCCTCGCCCGGCGGGTGCTGCACTCGGTAGTGGTGCTCTTCGGCGTGCTCGTGGTGGTGTTCGCGCTCGTGCAACTCGTCCCGGGCGATCCGGTGCGGATCGCGCTGGGCACCCGCTACACCCCGGAGGCCTACGCGGCGCTGCGCTCGGCGAGCGGGCTCGATCGGCCGCTGATCGAGCAGTTCTTCGGCTACCTGACCTCCGCGCTCACCGGCAACCTCGGGGTGAGCTTCCGCAACGGCGACCCGGTCACGGGGCTGCTGCTCGAGCGGCTGCCCGCCACCGCCTCGCTGGCGCTCTGCGGGATCGTCATCGCGCTGCTCATCGCCCTGCCCGCCGGGATCTTCTCGGCGCTGCACCAGGGCCGGGCGGGCGATGCCGCGGTGCGGGTGGCGAGCCAGTTCGGGGTGTCGGTACCCGACTTCTGGCTCGGGATCCTGTTCATCGCGCTGTTCGCGTCGACGCTGGGCTGGCTCCCGACGTCGGGGTACCGCCCGCTGTTCGACGACCCGGGCGGCTGGCTCTCGCACATCGTGCTGCCCGCGCTGACGGTCGGGCTGGTGGCCGGCGCGATCATGACCCGCTACGTCCGCTCGGCGGTCCTGGAGGTCGCCGACTCCGGGTACGTGCGCACCGCGCGGTCGAAAGGCCTCGCGCCGCGGGTCGTCACGATGCGCCACATCGTCCGCAACGCGCTCGTGCCCATCCTCACGATCACCGGCATCCAGCTGGCTACCATCCTCGGCGGCGTGATCGTCGTCGAGGTGGTGTTCTCGTGGCCCGGGCTGGGACGGCTGGTGTACAACGCCGTCGCGGCCCGCGACTACCCCGTCATCCAGGGCGCGGTGCTGCTCATCGCCGCGCTGTTCCTGCTGATCAACCTCGTCGTGGACGCGCTGTACGCGGTCGTCGACCCCCGGATCCGGCTCTCATGAGCGACTCGCCCAGTACCCGCGTCGCCTCCTGGCGGTTGCTGCTCGGCAATCCGGTCAGTGCCGCCAGCGCTGCCGTGTTGCTGGTCGTCGCGGTCGTCGCGGTGTTCGCGACCTGGCTCGCGCCGTACGGCGTCAACGACGTCGACGTGCCCACCGCCCTCCAATCCCCCAGCGGCGCACACTGGTTCGGCACCGACGAGCTGGGCCGCGACGTGCTGTCGAGGGTCGTCGTCGCCATGCAGGCGTCGCTGCGCGTGGCGGTGGTCAGCGTGGTGTTCGCCGTCGTCGTGGGCGTGACGATCGGGGTGCTGAGCGGCTACCGCGGTGGCTGGCTCGACACGGTGCTCATGCGGGTGGTCGACGTGATGTTCGCGTTTCCGGTGCTGCTGTTGGCGCTGGCCGTGGTGGCGATCCTCGGGCCCGGGGTCACCACGACGATCCTCGCGATCGGCATCGTCTACACGCCGATCTTCGCCCGGGTGGCCCGCGCCAGCACGCTCGGCGTCCGGGTCGAACCGTTCGTCGAGGTGTCGCGCACCATCGGGGCCGGCGACCTGTTCATCCTGCGCCGGCACGTGCTCCCGAACGTCGCCGGCCCGCTGATCGTGCAGACCTCGTTGTCGCTGGCCTTTGCGATCCTCTCCGAGGCGGCGTTGTCGTTCCTCGGGCTCGGTATCCAGCCACCGCAGCCGTCGCTGGGCCGGATGATCTACGACTCACAGGGTTTCGTGACGCTGGCCTGGTGGATGGCGGTGTTCCCCGGCGCGGCAATCTTCGTCATCGTGCTCGCGTTCAACCTGCTGGGCGACGGCCTGCGCGACGTGCTCGACCCGCGGCAGCGCACGGTCATCGAGGCGCGGCGGACCCGATGACCGACCCCGTGCTGCGCGTCGCCGGCCTGACCGTCGCCATCGGCAGAAGCGAGATCGTGCACGGCATCTCGCTGCAGGTACAGCGCGAGCAGACCCTCGGCATCGTCGGCGAGTCCGGGTCCGGCAAGTCGATGACCGTGCTGGCGGCGACCGGCCTGCTCGACGCGCCCGCAGCCAGAGTGGGCGGGTCGAGCGTGCTTGCCGGCCAGGCGGATTCGCCCGTCGAGATCGTCGGCGCCCCCGCCCGCACGCTGCGCACGGTGCACGGCGGCCGGATCGGCTTCGTCTTCCAGGATCCCGGCACGTCGCTCAATCCGCTGCTGACGTTGGAGCGCCAGATCACCGAGTCGCTGACGGCGCATCGCGGACTCACCCGGCGCGCCGCCCGGGCCAGGGCGGTCGAACTGCTCGACGCGGTGGGGCTGCCCGAGCCGGAGCACCGGTTGTCGAGTTATCCGCATCAGCTGTCCGGCGGCCAGCGGCAGCGGGTGATGATCGCGATCGCGCTCGCGTGCGACCCCGAGCTGCTGATCGCCGACGAACCCACGACGTCGCTGGACGTGACGACGCAGGCGCAGACCGTCGAGCTGGTGCGCGCGCTGCAGCGCGACTTCGGCACCGCGGTGATATGGATCAGCCACGACCTCGGCGTCATCGGTCAGGTGGCCGACGACGTGACAGTGCTGCGCGAGGGGCAGGCGGTCGAGCAGGCGCCGGTGCTCGACATCTTCGACCGGCCGCGCGACGAGTACACCAAGACCCTGCTGGCGGCCCGCCCGCTGCTCGGCGGTGACGGGCCGGCCCCGGCACCCGCCGACGCCGAACCGCTGCTGACCGTCACCGGCCTCGACGTGCGGTTCGAGGTGTCGACTCCGGTCGGCCGCCAGGTGGTGCACGCGGTGAAGGACGTCTCGTTCGCGATCCGGCGCGGCACCACGCTCGGGCTGGTCGGCGAATCCGGCTCCGGCAAGTCGACCGTCGCCGCGGCGCTGACCGGTCTGGTCACCCCGAGATCGGGGACGGCCACGCTCGGCGACACGGACGTGCTCTCGGTGCGCGGCCGCGCCGTGCGGGCGTTGCGCCGCCGCATCGGCCTGGTGATGCAGGACCCGTTCGCCTCCCTCGACCCGCGCAGCCGCGTCGAGCAGTCCATTGCCGAGCCGCTGCTCGTGCACCGGCTGGCCGACGGCCGCGACGCGCGTCGCCGGCGGGTCGCCGAACTGCTGGACCTGGTCGGATTACCCGCCGACTTCGCCGGCCGCTATCCGCATGAACTCTCCGGCGGCCAGCGGCAACGCGTGAGCATCGCCCGGGCGCTCGCCGGTGAACCGGAGCTGATGATCTTCGACGAGTCCACCGCCTCGCTCGACGTCTCGGTGCAGGACCGGGTGCTCGATTTGCTCGCCGGCTTGCAGCGCGAACTCGGGCTGACCTATCTGTTCATCGCCCACGACCTCGCCGTGGTGCAGCGCATGAGCCACGACGTGCTGGTGCTGCGCCGCGGCGAGGCCGTCGAATACCGGCCCGCGGCCGAGCTCTTCGCATCCCCCGAGCACGACTACACCCGTGCGCTGCTGGCGGCGATCCCGCCCGCGCGGCCGCGGCTGGCGTCGGAGGCGACCGAATGACGGCCGGGTGAGCAGCACCGTGGTGCGCTCCCGCGCCACCGATCGCAGTGTGGCCGTGGCGGGTTCGATCGCGACCGCCGCCAGCGCCGGTGTTGCCGGTTCGATCGCCACCGCCGCCAGCGCCGGCGTTGCCGGGTCGGTCGCCACCTCGGCCAGTGCCGGTGTGTCCGGCTCCGTCGCCACGACGGCGAGCGCCGCGATCAGCGGCTGCGCGCTGACAGTGCTGTGCTTCGCGATGAGCGCATGCCTGGCCTGCGCCGGCTGCGCGGCATGCGCCCGATGTGTCGGCTGCGTGGGCTGTGCGCGTTGCGTGGACTGCATCGGCTGCGTCGGCTGCTACAACTGCTCGGGCTTGCGTCACGCGGTCGGGCTGCGCAACGTGCACGCCTGAGGCGGTTCGTCGCCGCTCTCGTCGCGGCCTCACACCGACCGCGCGAGCTCCCATCCCCGCTCGGCGAGCGCCCGGTATCGGTCGCGGAACTCGTCGGTTCCCGCGCGCGCGTCGGCCGCGTTGCCGTCGAGCCCGCGACGCCACACGCCCGCGACGATCGAGGCCAGCCGGAACAGCGAGAAGATGACGAAGACGTCGAGCGAGGCGGGGACGTCGCGGCCCGCGTGACGGCAGTACGCCGACACGAAGTCGTCGCGCCCGGACTCGATGCCGCCGTCCTGCTCGAAGTGGTAGACGAGGAAGTAGCCGACGTCGGCCAGCGGATGGCCGATGGTCGCCAGCTCCCAGTCGAGCACGGCGATGACGCGCGGTTCGTGCGGCGCGAGGATCACGTTGCCCAGCCGGAAGTCGCCGTGAGCGATGCACGCCGCCTCGTCCTCGACCGGCAGGTGCGCGGGCAGCCAGGCCGCCAGCGCGTCCATCGCCGGCATCTCCTCGACCTTCGCGGCCTCCCATTGCCGGGTCCAGAGCGCCACCTGTCGTTGCATGTAGCCATCCGGTCGTCCGTAGTCGGCCAGCCCGACACGTCGCCAGTCGACGCGATGAAGCTCGGCGAGCACCCGGGCGAGGTCGTCGTACGCGGCTCGACGGTCCTCGTCGGGCTCCCCGGGCATCGCCGCATCGGCGAAGACGCGTCCCGGCAGGTAGTCCATGACGAAAAAGGGCGTGCCGATGACGGTTGGGTCTTCGCAGAGCAGCCGCGCCCGCGGCACCGGGACCGCCGAATCTGCCAACGCAGCGATCACCCGGTACTCCCGCTCGACGGCGTGTGCACGCGGCAGCAGTCGGCCGGGCGGCTTCTTGCGCAGCACATAGTCGCCGGCGGCGGTGGACAGGTGGAACGTCGGATTGCTCTGCCCGCCCTGGAACTGCCGAATGACGACGTCGCCGTCGAATCCGGGTAGGTGATCGGACAGATACCGGGCCAGCGCCGCCTCGTCGAAGCGGTGGGCGGGCAGCGTCTCGACGAGCGCAGGTATGCCCGACGTCATGGCGCCTCCGTTGGTCGTCGATCCGACGCCACGAGCATCGCACAGGTGTCCCCGCTGGAAGGCGCCACCGAGTCCGGCTCGGCGACTTACGATCCGAGCATGGCGAGGGCGTTGCGCTCGACGGCGGGCATGTGCGCGCTCGTCGCGATGGCGTCGGGCTGCGGTGACGAGGCGAGCCCGCCGCCGCCCACCACCGCAACGACGAGCACGCACGCCCCCGCCGCGCCCAGTCCCCCGCTGCCCGCACCGACGGCGCAGGCAACGCCATGGATCTACCTCGACGTCGGCGATTGCCTGCGCGACCCGCCGCCCACCGATCCGACGGTGCTGACCGTGGACACCGTCGACTGCACCACCCCGCACGCGGCGGAGGTGTATCTGCGAGCCGACATCGACGTCAACGCGGCGATCGCCGAGGTGGCCGACCAACGCTGCGCCGCCGGCTTGCGCGACTACGCCGGCGACGCAGCGCCGCTTGCCTTTTCGTATCTGATCGACTCGGAGCAGAACCGGACGTCGTCGAATCCCGCGCCGAGCGCGGTGATCTGCCTGTTGCAGCGGACGGACGGCGGGCCGCTCATCGGAACGGCCCGCCGCTGACCCGCCTTCTAGTGCAGTGCGCCGCGGCGCCGCACGCCGAAGACGAACGCCAACGCGCCCAGGCTCATCACCGCTGCGGTGCCACCGGCCGCCATCAGGAACACGTCCATGCGTGACAGGCCCGTGTCGGGCGCGGCGTTGTCGGAGGCCAGCCGCAGCTGGTAGTTGCCGGGCAACGGACCTTCACCAGGCTCGTCGAGACCCGGGAACTGCTGGGTGCGGTGCACCTCGAACAACCGCTCTCCGCCGGGAGTCTGGTTCCACACGCCCCAGGCCGGGGTGACGCCGTCGAGCAGCACCCGACGCTCGCCGTACCGGACGTCATCGCCCATGTCGATGATGCGGTTGACGCGGAACGGCTCGTAACGGGCCTGGGAGTACCGCACGAAGACCGGGACGTTGTCGTAGCGCACCAGCGGTGGCGGGACGAAGGTCGGCAGCCCCGCGCGGGGGATGTACCCGCCGCCGAAGAAGGTGCCCACCGCCACGTCGACGGCGGTGTCAACCGCGGCGTTCACCAGGTTGACGGCGGTGTTGACGGTGTTCAGGACGACAGCCGTGAAGCTGTAGGCGGCGAATTCGGCGACGTCGAGCACGATGCGTGCGAGCGGCGGGACATAGACGACCCGCGGAAGGTTCTGGTAGACGTACACGATTCGCACCGGCGCCCGATAGGGGTTCAAGACGATCGGCCGGTAGAACTCGTCGTACTCCACCCAGTCGGGCCGCCACTGCCGTACCGGCCGGTTCCATTCGCGATCGTTGGCGAGCCGGACCTCCTGACGCTCGTCGGAGCGTTGGCCGTCGCGTGTCCGTTGCAGCTCGACGATCTTGGCCATCGCCTCGACATCGGTGGCGGGCGCCGGATCGGGCTTCACCTCGACGGGGTTCGCCTTGCGCGCCAGTTGCACGTCGGGTTCGGGCGCCACCAGGGTTTCCGGCGCCGTGGGCGTCACCGGCAGCGCCTGCTCCGAGATCGTCGACGACTCGCCGGAGGTCTTCGACCGTTCGGTCGCCCCGCCCGGCGAGGTCTCGCCGGTCGTGGGCGCCGCGGAGCCGGACGGCTCGGTCGGCCGCGGCGCGCTCGCGGCGCCCGGTGCGCTCGGCGAGGGTGACGCGTCGGCCGGCGGGGCGGCCGAGGACGGCGCGGCAGCTGGTGACGGTGCGGCAGCTGACGACGGTGCCACCGCCGCGCTGGGCGCAGCGGCCGGCGAAGGCGCCGGCGTGACGGCGGGTTCGGCAGGCGCGGCGGACGGCCGGGCAGCGGGAGCAGTCGAGGGCGCCGCGGCGCTGGGCCGAGGCGCGCTCGGTGCCGCCGACGGCGGGGCGCTCGGCGCCGACGAGGGGGCGGCGCTCGGCGCCGCCTGGCTCGGCGCGGGCCGACGTGCGGCGCTGGGAGCCGGGGCCGGGGCACTGGGGGCTGCCGCGCTGGGCGTCGGGGCTGCGGCACTGGGGGCCGCGGCGCTGGGCGCGGGCTGTTGTGGTTGCGCGGGAGGAGCAACCGGCGCAGCCGGCGCGGCGGGCGCTGCCGGGGCCGCCGGTTGCGCAGGCGCGGCGGGCGCTGCCGGGGCGGCGGGTTGCGCAGGCGCGGCGGGTTGCACAGGCGCCGCGGTGGGCACGTCCGGCACGGGCGCCGCCGGAACCGCCGGCGCGTCGACCTCCGGCATGACCGATGTCGGCGCGGTGGGCGCCGCCGGTTTGCGGTCCGGGTCGGCCAGGGCGGGCGCCACCCCGCCGGTCAGTGCCGTCAGCGAGATGACCACCCCCGACGCCAACACGGCGACGGCGGTGCGCTTGCGGCACATCTGAACGGGACCTCGCATCGGAACTCCTCCGGCTCTCAGGAACGTGGCTCGTCGCCACCGCTGCCACGCAGCCATCTCCCCCGACACCGACCTGCAGGCCGGCAGCCGCCGCGACACTTCCGGTGGTTCTATCGCTGCCGGCTCCGAAGTGTTACCGCGGCGAGCGCGCCGATGTCGGCCGCGGTCTCTAAGGTCTGAACGGTGACTCGCCTCGACCGGTTCTTCGACATCACCGCGCGCGGCTCGACGGTCGCCACCGAGGTGCGCGGCGGGGTCGTCACCTTCATCGCGATGGCCTACATCATCGTCCTGAACCCGATCATCCTCGCGGGCAAGCCGGACGTCGACGGCAACGAACTCGACTTCGCTCAGGTCTCCGCCGTCACCTCACTGGCCGCGGGTGCCTTGACGATCGTGTTCGGCCTCGTCGCGCGGCTACCGTTCGCCTTCGCCGCAGGCCTGGGCATCAACTCGTTCCTGGCGTCGTCGGTAGTGGGCTCGCTGAGCTGGCCCGAGGCGATGGGCCTGGTGGCCATCGACGGCCTCATCATCGTGGCGCTGGCCGTCACCGGGTTGCGCAAGCTGATCTTCGATGCGGTGCCGATGCCGCTGAAGCTGGCGATCACCGCCGGCATCGGCCTGTTCATCCTGTTCATCGGGCTCATCGACGCCGGCTTCGTCGGTTCGACCGGGCTGCCGTCGCCGCCGGTCGGGCTGGGCAAGGAGGGGCTCGGGTCCATCTCCACTGTGCCGGCCCTGATCTTCGTCCTCACGCTGCTGGGGACGGCGATCCTGGTGGCGCGACGGGTGCGCGGCGGCATCCTCATCGGTCTGGTGGCCGGCACCGTGGTGGCTGTGGTGATCGAGGCCAGCTGGCATCTGGGCTCGGCGCAGGACAACCCCGGCGGGTGGGGGCTGAGCGTGCCGGCGCTGGACGGCTCGCCCTTCGCACTGCCGGATCTGTCGCTGGTGGGTGCCGTCAGCCTGGACAGCTTCGGCCGGATCGGCGTCCTGGCCGCGGTGATGCTGGTCTTCACGCTGGTGTTCACCAATTTCTTCGACGCCATGGGCACTTTCACCGGGCTCTCGCGGCAGGCAGGGCTCGCCGACGAGCACGGTGATTTCCCGCGTCTGCGGTCGGCGCTGGTGGTCGAGGGAGCCGGCGCCGCGGTCGGCGGCGCGTCATCGGCGTCGTCGAACACCGTCTTCATCGAGTCCGGCGCCGGCATCGGCGAGGGCGCGCGCACCGGCCTGGCCAACGTGGTGACGGGCGTGCTGTTCCTCGCGGCCACGTTCCTCACCCCGCTGGCGAAGATCGTTCCCAGCGAGGTGGCGGCGGCCGCACTGGTGATCGTCGGCGTCATGATGGCCTCACACCTGCGGGAGATCGACTTCGGCGACTTCTCCGTGGCGCTGCCCGTCGTGCTGACCGTCGCGGTCATGCCGCTCAGCTACTCGATCGCCAACGGCATCGGCGTCGGCTTCATCTCCTGGGCCGTCATTCGCACCGCATCCGGGAAGGCCCGCGAGGTGAGCCCCTTGCTGTGGATTGTGGCGGTCGGCTTCCTGCTGTATTTCTCGCGCGGATGGATCGACTCGCTGGTCGGCGCGTAAGGCGCGGCCCCGAGCGCCGCTGAGCTCACGGCGCGAATCCGGGCCTCGGGCGCGCAGTACGCTCGCCTTCCGTGAGCTCTGAACCCGTCGACGGACCGCTGCGCATCACCACCGGCGACCACACGCAGACCTGGATCATCAACTTGCCGCAGGCTGGCAACGCGATCACCGACAAGGGCTTCATCCGCGCTGTCGAGGCCGCGGTGGACGCCGCCAACGCCGACATCGACGTCCGCGCGGTCATCCTCACCGGTGAGGGCAAGATCTTCTCCGCCGGCGGCAACGTGAAGGAGATGGCCGACCGCTCAGGCATGTTCGGGCTGGATCCGATAGCCCAGCGGCGCGCCTACGTCGACGGCATCCAACGCATCCCGCGGGCGCTCGCCCGCCTCGAAGTACCGCTGATCGCCGCCGTGAACGGGCCGGCCGTCGGCGCCGGCTGCGACCTGGCGATGATGTGCGACATCCGGGTGGCGTCCGAACGCGCGTCGTTCGCCGAGAGCTTCGTGCAGATCGGCCTCATCCCCGGTGACGGCGGCAGCTGGTTCCTGCCGCGGGCCGTCGGCTACGAACGGGCCGCAGAGCTGACCTTCACGGGCGACCGCATCGACGCCGCCACCGCCCTCCAGTGGGGCATGGTGAGCCGGGTGGTCCCCCACGAGCAGCTGCTCGCCGAGGCGGCGGCGCTGGCGGCCCGGATCACGAAGAATCCGCCCGAAGCACTCCGCATGGCCAAGCGGTTGCTGCAGGAATCCCGCTCCGGTTCGCTGGAGTCGACGCTCGGGATGGCTGCGGCGATGCAGCCGCTGGCCCACCACGACCCCGAACACGCCCAGCGCATCGACCGGTGGGCGTCGCGCTGATGGCCTGCCCCGGCTCGTGCCGACCGCGGCCCTGCGCTGCCGGCTGACCGCCGTCAGCGCAGGACGACGTCGCTGCGCTCTTCGCCGAGGCTTGAGCCGCTACGAGTTCGACTCAGAGTTGGACGACTTGTTGCTGGTGTGGTCCGAGCTCTGATCGGCTTGCGTGCGAGACTTCCCCGCGGCCTCGCCGTCGTCTGCCGCGCGGTGCTGGCCGGTGTTTTCGTCGTCCGCCGAGCGTTGCGTGCCGGTGTCGTTGGCGTCCGCCGCAGCGCGATGCTTGCCCAGGGACTCGTCGTCCACCACCGCCGCGCGGTGCTTGCCGACGTAGGCGTCGTCAGCCTGGTCGGCGACCGCCGTGGCTTGCGCTGGCGGCGTGGTGTTGCCGGCCGCGGTCCCGCCGTTGCCGAGCGCCGGCGCGGGGTCGTGCGCCGGCGGATTGATCGCCGCCGGGCGCGCTGCCGGCGCCGCCGCAGCGGTCGCCTGGGTGGTGCCGGTCTCGTGCTCAGCGGCCGCGCCGTCGGCCACCATGCTCCGGAACGGGGCGGTGGTTGCCTGCGGTGGTGCGGCTGCTGCCACCGGCGTCGGCGCCGTAGCGCTGGTGACGCTGATGACGCCTGCCGGGGTGGTGGGATCAGCGAACGACGCTGCAGACGGGACGAACCGGAGCGGCGAAAACCCGCCGGACGGCAGGAAGTTGAAGGTGAAGGCCACCGGCCCGACGTACAGCGTGGTCTGCAGCCCGCCGATGAAGTCCGCATTGCCGAGCCCGACGCCGACACTGCGGTTGGTGACGAATCCCGTTGTGCCGGTGTTGTAGAGCAGCCCGGGGATGCCGGCCTCCCACTGCCCGATGTCGACGGCCCGGACCGCGTCCAGCTGACCGTCCGGCAGCGTCTCCCCGTTCGGCGGTTGGACGAAGTTGATGTACTTGAGCACGTTGAGGTTGAAGACGGCGGGGCCCAAGCGGTTGGTCGTCTGCAAGAGGCCGGTCGCGTCGGCGATGCCGCCGTCGCCGGAACCGAAGGTGTTGTTGAGGATCCAGCCGATCGTGCCGTTGCTGCCGCCCAGATCGCCGAGGCTGGCCAGCCAGGTTCCCATGTTGGCGGCGTTGAACACCGGCCGCGCACCGGACGGCGCCGTGGGGTCCGGGTTCTGGTTGAAGAGGACGGTGCCGAAGTTGCCGCCGCCGAACGCCAACGGCCCCAGCGTGTTCAGCACCTGCCATGCCTGGACGGCGTCGACCGCCGGCCCGTCGGCGCCGTCAACCGCCCAGCCGCCGTCGGCGGCAGTGCTCGCAACGCCGGGAACACCGAAGGCCCAGAACGGGATTCGCCCCGGCGAGAGCAGCGAAGGATCGGCCTGCGCCTCGGCGAGGCGTGCGTCGACCGCCTCCCGATAGCCGTTGACGAGAGCCGCCACGGCCGCCGCCGCGTCCGCGGGCGCCAGGAAGGAGGCCGCGTAGGTCGCCGCCGAGTTCCGGCCACCCGCCGCGACCGCTGCGAGCACCTCCTGCGGTGTCGCCGCAGTGGTAGCCGCGGTGTTGGTGACACGGATGGTCGTCTCCCCGCTGGCGGGTAACCCGCTGATGGCCCCGGCGACGGCCGTCACACCGACGACCGCGACGGCGACCGCGAGCTGTTGCGAGCCCGAAGACCGGGAACGCTCGTGGCGACGCCCCACGCGCTCGGGCGACCGGTCGATGATGGGCTGCAGGACGCGACGTCGGTGAGCACCGATCCGGCGGTGCCGGCCTCGACGACTTCCAGGTGAACGCTTCATGTCAACCTCCCCCACTCGTGCCGTGGGGGAACCATACTATGGCCGAGCAGCAAACGCACGAACTAATCGCCGCGAACTGCTTGATTTGATTCATTCAGGTTTCACACGGCCCTGTGGCGGGCATCTGTGCGCCATTACCGCACGTCGGGTCCCGTTCAAGATCGGAAACGGAGTCGGCGCCGGACGGCACGACGGGCGCGATCAGCGAAACATTATTGACAACGACGCAAAGCGTGCGTCGCTGGGCAACGAAGTCGCGGGTGTCTGTGAGCTCGGCCGGCGTCGACGGCAACCAGTCATGTGGATTCAACGGCTTATGTGCCCGACGAACCTGTCCCGCCGATCGAGCGGGTACCGCGTACTTGCTGAACTTCCATGCCCGCTTGGACGGAATGTGCCAACCGAGACTCCGACGCAGGAGCTGATGGGAGCATAGGTGGCATGGACGAGGACTTTCGCCTGCCTGACGGCCGGAAGGTGCGGCTCACGCCAAGCGCGCTCGAGAACTCCGAGGACCACGACGATTGTCCGTTCTGCCTGGGCCGCGCCGCCGCGCATCGAGGCGACGGCGAGGACTGCAACCCGTTCCCTGAGTGTGACTTCCCCAAGGGTTCGCCAGAGCGGGACCAAGACGACCACTGGCTATGGGCGGTGGGTCACGCGCTCGGTTCCGAGGAGCCGGGCGGGCTGCTCTGGTTCGAGCAGTCCAACCGTGGTCATGACGCATAGGTTGCGGCTTCCCGATTTGCTGCGGCTGATAGCGTTGGACGCGTGGTTCGGCTCGCTTGCGGCGATCTCGCCGCCGACGCGCAACACGCATCCGATCACGCCGTGTGTGATCTCCCTGCGCAACCTCCCCGTCCGTTAGGCCGGCTGGCTGCCAGCGACCCGCTGCTCTTGGACCCTGCACTACTCAGGAACCAATGTTTGCTCCTGCTGGGTGTGCCACGGTGGTCCACAGCACCGGCAGGAGAACCGGAGCCTGCGCCATCGCGACCGCATGGCCCTCCACGCCGCGCTCGGTCGCTGGCGCCACGGCGACGAATTAGCGTTCGACGCCATCACTTTTCCGTCGCGAGTGCACTGCTGGTAATCGGTGACCGTGGATGGAGTAGGTCACCAGAAGCATGAATTAAGCCCGAGCCGCTTTCGGAACTCCGCGAGGTTGCCTGGGCAGGTGCGCTGACGGTCGGCATGGCGATCGGTGCCGCCGCTGAACCATTATCGGCGACGTACTGTTCCGCAACGAATTCAGCCACTTCGCAGCTGCAGCCCGCCTGCCGCTCACACCTTGGGCTCTAGGGTCAGGAAGTAGTCGGCCTCCACCTTCACGTCCTCCACGACGCGCTTGGTGGTGGAAACACCGATGGCGTTGTCCTTTAGCAAGTCGCACAAGCGGTCGCCATCGATGAGGTCGATGGGCGGCGCGCCGTCGCGCTTGGCCTCCGCGCGAGCGTCGTTCGTGAAAGTGCCGGTCGTGTCAGCAACCCCTTCTCACCGCGACCAGCCATTGCTCCACGGAAGTCCCGCACGGCCGAGCTGCCCACGCTGCCTCTGTAGCGCTTGCACTGGAAGAACACCGGGAAGCTCAAGAGTGAAATTTGGTAGAAGCCAAGGCCATCGATGCCACCGTCACCCGCCCTGCCGGTGACAACCGCACTGCTGAACCCGGATTCCCGCAACAGCCGCTGCGCTAGCCGCTCGAACGCGGTCGGTGACATCTTGAGCAGCGTCTCCAACAGGGCGTCCTTCCAGTCCGCTTCAGCTTCGGCCTCTACCTGGTCCAGCTCACTGGCCGCGTCGGACTTCGTTCGCCGCGCCCTTCTTCTTGCTCTTCTTGTTGTAGGAGTTAACGAACTGCTGGTGCAGTGGGCCGATCTGCTCTTGGGTCGCGGCCCGTCCGGCCTCCGTGACCGTCCACACTCCGCGCTTGCTGTTGGTGAGCAAGCCCATCCCTTTGAGGTAGGTCCGCGCCCAGGCGAGCCGGTATTGGATCTCGGTCTGCGGCCCGTCTCCGTGAAGGACGGCTTGTTGCTCCTCGGAGAACTGCTCGCGGTCGATCACCGCAGCGTCCAACTCGGCGATGGAGGCCGACCCTCCCAGAGCGATTGCAGCCTGAAGCGTCGGCCACAGCATGTCGGTGTAGGGAGGAACGGTCGCTGCCACAATCCGAGCATCTCAGAGCTTTGCGACAGATCGCCAATGCCACGTCCGTAGCCTGGGGTGGCGCCGGGGTGAGGGTGGACACGAGGGCGCCCTAAGCGTCACAAGAGCTTCTACCAGGCACTTTTCGGTGGGGCGGGCGGGGCTCGAACCCGCGACCAACGGATTATGAGTCCGCGGCTCTAACCGACTGAGCTACCGCCCCGTGCGCTCGACGCGCGACGGCTATCGTCTCACGCGCTCACTGCGCCTGACTGACCGACGACATGTGGAAATCCGGGACGCGCAGCGGCGGCATGGCCGCCCGCGTGGCCCAGTCACCCCATTCGCGGGGCAGCGTGATCTCGGTGCGCCCCGCCTCGGTGGCGCGCCGGAGCAGGTCGATCGGGCTTTCGTCGAAGCGGAAGTTGTTCACCGCGGCACTGACCTCACCGTCCTCGACCAGGTACACCCCGTCACGCGTCAGCCCGGTGAGCAGCAGCGTCGTGGGATCGACCTCGCGGATGTACCACAACGTGGTCAGCAGCAGCCCTCGCTCAGTGTCCGCGATCATCTCCTCGAGCGACGCGGTGCCGCCGGTCATCAGCAAATTGTCGGCCGGCACGGCCACCGGGGCACCGAACTCCGCCGCGGCGGCACGCGGATACGCCAGCGCGTTGAGGACACCGTCGCGGATCCAGTCGACGCGGCCGATGTCCATGCCGTTGTCGAACACCGACATCCGCTCCGACGAACTGGCCGCCGCCACGAACGGCATGCACCGCAACGGATCCGCCGCCGGGTCGGAGTACAGCGTGAGCGGCATGTTGCACAGCTTCTCCCCCACCCGCGTGCCGCCGCCCGGCGCCGACAGCGCGGTGCGGCCCTCGTGGGCGCCACGACCGTCGAGCGTCCACGCCAGGTAGATCATCATGTCGGCGACCGTCGACGGCGGCATCAACGTCGGATACCGCCCCGGCGGGAGATCGACAGAGCGGGCCGACCACCGCAACCGCGTATTCAGCTGCGCCAGCATGGATTCCAGTCCGACGTCGGCGAAGTCGGGCGTGCTGACGCCGGCCCACGCGCTGCCCGCGTCGTTCTTGGCGTTGACCTCCACCGATCCGGTCGGCTGCGTGAAGCGCCGGCGTACACCGGTCGAGGTGGCCAGGAACGTGGTCTCGACGACGTGGTGGGCGAAGCCGTAGAGCCGGTTCTGTCCCCCGAAGCCACGACGCAGCGGCTCGGCGATCCCGCGGAATACGTGGGCGCCGGTGCCCGCGATCTCGTCGTCCCAATCGTCGGGCACATCGGTACCGGCCAGCAGCGGCGCACTGTCACGCGCCTCCGGAGCCGACCGCGCTGCGTCCTCGCTGGCAGCGACCAGCTCCGGGATGACGGCCGGGTCGACCTCGCTCGATTGCACCGATCCGACGAACGCCCGACCGCGCTGTCGCACAACCGAAATCACGGTGGTGGTGCGCGCCGTCGAGACGCCGTTGGTGGTCATCGAGTTGCCGGCCCACCGCAGCGACGCCTCCGAACGATCGGTGACGATGACGATGGTCTCGTCCACGGTGGCGGCGCCCAGCGCGGTGTCGAGCACCTGCTGCGCGGGGATCACCGGCCGCCCTCGATCCGGGTGTTGAGGACGCGGACTCCGCGGAACAGCGCGCTCGGGGCACCGTGGCTGACGGGCGCCACCTGGCCGGGTTGCGCCTTGCCGCAATTGAAGGCGCCGTGCAGTTCCCATGTCTGCGGGCCGCCCACGGCTTCGAGGCAACGCCAGAAGTCGGTGGTCGTGGACTGGTAGGCGACGTCGCGCAGCTGGTGGACCACCTCGCCGTTGCGGATCTGGTAGAAGCGCTGACCGGTGAACTGGAAGTTGTAGCGCTGCATATCGATCGACCAGCTCTTGTCGCCGACGATGTAGATGCCGTCGTCCACCCGGCTGATGAGATCCTGGGTGGAGAACCGCTCGTCGCTCGGCAGCAGCGACACGTTGGCCATCCGCTGGATCGGAACGTGATGCGGCGAGTCGGCATACGAGCAGCCGTTCGAGCGGGTCTGTCCCATACGGTGGGCGAAGACCCGGTCGAGCTGATAGCCGACGAAGATCCCGTCCCGCACCAGATCCCAGCGCTGTGCTGCCACGCCATCGTCGTCGTACCCCACGGTGGCGAGCCCGTGCTCCACCGTGCGGTCCGCGGTGACGTTCATGGCGGAAGACCCGTAGCGCAGCGTGCCGAGCTTGTCCGGGGTGGCGAAGGACGTGCCGGCGTAGGCCGCCTCGTATCCGATCGCACGGTCGTATTCGGTGGCGTGGCCGACGGATTCGTGGATCGTCAGCCACAGATTGCTCGGATGGATGACGAGGTCTTTGATGCCCGCGGCGACGGTCGGCGCGGCCACCTTCTCGGCGAGCAGCGCCGGAAGGAGCTCCAATTCCCGTCGCCAGTCGAAGATCTCGGTGTCGACGACGGCTTCCCAGCCGCGGCCCATCGGTGGTGCGAGCGCCCGCATCGACTCGAAGGTGCCCTCCTTCGCGTCGACCGCCACGGCGTCGAGCCGCGGCAGTATTCGCACCCGCTGCTGGGTGATCGACGAGCCGTGGGTGTCGGCGTAGAAGCTCTGCTCCTTCACGGTGTTGAGGCCGGCCGACACGTGATCGATGCCGTCGGCGCGCAGCACCCGCTGCGTGTAGTCCGCCAGCACGGCGATCTTGTCGGCGGACGGGATCTCGAAGGGATCGATCCGGTAGCTCGACACCCAGGTGGCGTCGCGGTACACGGGTTCGCCGACCAGCTCGATGCGCTCACCGTTGAGCGCCGCCAGGGAGGTGGCCACCTCGACCGCACGCCGCGCGGTGGCCGCGGCGACGTCGGCGTCGAGTTCGGCGTGCGACGCGAATCCCCAGGTGCCGTCGACGATCACGCGGACCGCCAGCCCGATCTCGCGGCTGGTCACCGAGGTCTCGAGCTCGCCGTCGCGAAGCTGGATGATCTCGGTGGTGAGGCGCTGGATCCGCACGTCGGCATAGCTCGCGCCCGCCGAGGTCGCCGCGGACAGCGCCGCGTCGGCCAGCTCATGGCGGGGCAGAGCGAGGAATTCGGGGTCCACCTCGCGCTGGGCTGTCACGCGTCCACCGTAACGGTGCCACTGCCGCGTGGCAGACGTATCGCCGCGCGTCAGGTCGAGGGCGCCACCAATTCGAGACCCAGCCCCGCGCCGCACACCAACGCGACGACGACGAATGCCCAGAAGTCCGCTCGGGTGGGACCCGCGGGCGCCGCGGAGATCTGGCCTGCGCCACCTCGCGCGGTGATCGCGTCGCCCATCTCGTCGGCGCGGCGCAGCGCGACGGTGAGCGCCGCGGTGACCAGATCGATCACCTCCCAGCTCCACCGGCGCCAACGCGCCAGCCGGGTCGGCGGCACGACGCGCGGGCGGAGCCGCCGGGCGGCGTGCAGGGTGCGGAACTCGTCGATGAGCATGGGGAACGCCCGCAGCGCCAGGGCGAGCGCGACGGCCCACTCGTCGACGGGCACGCGCAGGATCTTGAGCGGCCGACCGAGTTTCGCGACGGCCGGTGCGACGTCGGCGACGTTCGTCGTCCAGGAGATCAACGCGCCGAGCCCGAGCAGCACGATCGACAGCGCGGTGATCCGCAAGAACTTGAGCAGGCCGCCGAAACCGACCGTCACCGAACCGATGTCGAGGTTGGGTGCGCCGCCGCTGAACGCCGCCGTGACCCCGCCGAGCACGAGCAGCGCCCACAGGAAGCGCGGCACCGTCGGCAGCGCGCCCCGCGACACGTGCGCCAGGCGCGCCGCGACCACCACCAGCACCGCGACCGCCGCGATCGGCAGCCAGCCGGGATAAAACGTCAGCAGGATCGAGATGAACAGCACCACCAGCAGTTTCGTGCCCGCCCACAACCGGTGGATGGGTGAGTCGCCGGGCAGCGGCCGCAGCAGCACGACCGGCCGGCGCTGCGACTGCAGCAGCAGATCGCGCGCCTTTGCGGCGGCCTGGACGGCCATGCTGTCGTCGGTCACGACGCGCCCTCCGTGGCTGCGGTGGCCGGTTCGATCGCGCCCTGGCGCAGGTGCAGCGTCCGGGGGCACAGGTCCTCCAGCCCGTGGAAGTCGTGTGAGATCACCACGACGGTCAGGCCGGCGTTGCGTCGCAGCTCGACGAGCAGGCGGAGCAGCCCGCGCTGGCTCTCGGCGTCGAGTCCCGCGAGGGGTTCGTCGAGGATCAGCGCCCGCGGCGAGCGCGCCAGCAGACCGGCCAAGACGACCCGCCGCATCTGGCCCCCGCTCAACTCGTCGACGCGGCGGTCCGCCAGCTCGGGTCCCAGGCCCACCAAGGACAGCGCCTCGACGATCCGATCGGTGTCGTCGGGCGGGAAACCGGCGGCGCCGGCGACGTCGCGCCCCACCTTGCCCCGCATGAGCTGCAGCCGCGCCGCCTGGAACGACATGGCAACGGCGCCCACCTGCTGGGACACCGGCTTGCCGTCGAGCAGGCAGCGCCCGCTCGACGGGACGGTGAGGCCCGCCATGATCCAGGCCAGCGTCGACTTGCCGGATCCGTTGCCGCCGTGGATCAGCACGCCGTCACCTTCGTGCACCTCGAAGCTAATGTCGCGCAGCGCGGTGGCCGCCCACGGGGTGTGCTGCGCATAGACGTGCCCGACCCGGTCGACGGTGATGACCGGCGCCGCGGACACCGCGGACCGCACACCGTCGTGCGGGGATTCGACGGTGTCGACCAGCCGGGGCGGCCCGGATGGGCCACTGCTGAGCTCGACGGTCCGGTCGGCGATATCGGCTTCGTTGTTGTAGTGGGTGATGTGCACCAGCGCCATGCGGTGCCGGTCGGTCAGACCGCCCAGCAGCGACAGCAGGTCGTCGCGGCCCTGCTGGTCGACCATCGTGGTCACTTCGTCGGCGATCAACAGGGCGGGTTCGCGGGCCAGGGCCGCGGCCACCGCAAGGCGCTGCAGTTCGCCGCCGGACAGCCCGCCGGTCTCGCGCTCCGCCAGACCGGTCAGCCCGACCTCGCCGAGCAGCCGCGCCACGTCGACGGCGGCGCCCGGCGGCAGCCCCCACACGACGTCGTCGGCGACCCGCGTGCCGAGGATCTGGCTCTCCGGGTGCTGCATGACGACGGCGGTGCCGCCGATACGTCCGAGGCCGACACCGCCGGGCCGTTCCACCGTTCCCGCGGTCGGCGGGCGGCCGGCGAGCACACGCATCAGCGTCGTCTTCCCCGAGCCGTTCGCGCCGGTGACCGCGATGTGCTCGCCGGGCTCCAGCCGCAAGGACACCGGGCCCAGGGCGTCGCGGTCCGCCGCGGGATACCGGAACCGCACGTCGCGCAGTACCACCGGGACCGGCCCGACGGGGCGGTCGTCGGCCGGAACGTCGTCGAGCTGGGAGGTGTCGGGCACACCGTGCAGCCGGGCGGTCACGCGGTTGAGGACCCACCAGCCGAAGAGCGTGACCCACAAGATCGCGACGACCGAAAACCCGGCCATGAAGGCCGGCCAGTACCGGACGAACACCCCGAAGCCCGTGCTGACCGCCTCGGCGAGCGGGACGAGCCGCGGGACCCGTTCCAGCACGGCGGTCATGCCGTCGACGTTGGCCTGCAGGGAGTCGAAGATGAGGTTGCGCAGCCGGGACAGGATGGCGAGCGCCAGCACGATCGCCAGCCCGAACGCGAGCCCGCCGGCGACCGCGGCGACCACGACGGTCGGTGTGCCGCGGCCGCGGCGCTTGACGACACCGATCATCGCGCCGATGAACGCGCAGTTGACCACGGTCATCATCCCGCCCAGCCCGGCGATGAGGAAGGCGATCAACCCCCCGGCGATGCCGGCCGTCAGCAGCACCCGCAGCCTCGACCGGTAGGCCAGGAGTCCCATCGGGACCGTGCCGAGCAGCGACAACGCCGCCGCGAACGGCACCACGACGGCGATGATGGCGGTCGCGGCGGTCAAGGCGGCCATGACCGCTGCCTGCGCCAGTTCGGCCGGTCGCAGCGGCCCGCGCGCCGCTGCGCCGGTGACGGTCATCGCTCAAGTCTGCCAGCCGGGATGCGGCCGGGGCCGCCGTGGTTTGAATCTACATAGTGAAGCTATGTAACATGACGGGCATGACCGCGTCGTCCACCGAGCCGCCCGAAGGTTCCCCCTCGTGGGGACTCGGTGCGGACCTCCTCGGCGTCGTCGCGCGTCTCAACCGGCTCGCCACCCAGCGCACCCGGCTTCCGCTGCCGTGGGCGCAGGCCCGGCTGCTGTCCACCATCGAGGAGCAGGGCGCGGCCCGCATCACGGATTTGGCGGCACTCGACCACTGCTCGCAACCGACCATGACCACGCAGGTCCGGCGGCTCGAGGACGCCAAGCTGGTCACCCGCGCCGCCGATCCCGACGATGCCCGCGCCACCCGCATCCGCATCACCGAGCTGGGCAGCCGCACCCTGGCGCAGGCTCGCGCCGACCGCACCGCCGCGATCGACCCCTATCTGCAGCGACTCACCGCCTCGGAGCGGGCGACGCTGGCCGAGGCCGTCGACATCCTGCGCCGACTGGTCGCCGATGCGACCGCCGACCGCACCGACTGAACTGAAAGTGAGGAGCTGCCGCAGCATGTGGCGTCAACCCAAAGCCGTCTGGGCCGTTGCCTTCGCGTCCGTCGTCGCGTTCATGGGGATCGGCCTCGTCGATCCGATCCTCAAGCCGATCGCCGAGACGCTCGACGCGACGCCGTCCCAGGTGTCGCTGCTGTTCACCAGCTACATGGCCGTGATGGGCGTGGCGATGCTCGTCACCGGCGTGGTGTCCAGCCGCATCGGCCCCAAGCGGACGCTGCTGCTCGGATTGGCGATCATCATCGCCGGGGCCGGGCTGGCGGGCATGTCCGACACCGTGCTACAGATCGTGGGCTGGCGGGCGCTGTGGGGGCTGGGCAACGCGCTGTTCATCGCGACCGCGCTGGCCACCATCGTCAGCTCGGCGCGCGGCTCGGTGGCGCAGGCGATCATCCTCTACGAGGCGGCGCTCGGCCTCGGCATCGCGGTGGGCCCGCTGGTCGGCGGCGTGCTGGGCGCCATCTCCTGGCGTGGTCCGTTCTTCGGCGTCTCGGTGCTGATGGTTCTCGCGCTGCTCGTCACCGCGTTCCTGCTGCCGGCCACCCCACCGGCCACGCGGGCGACCACCCTCGCCGATCCGTTCCGCGCCCTGCGCCACCGTGGGCTGCTCGGCGTCGCCGTGACCGCGCTGCTGTACAACTTCGGGTTCTTCACCCTGCTGGCGTTCACGCCGTTCCCGCTGGACATGGGCGCCTCCGGCATCGGCTTCGTGTTCTTCGGCTGGGGCGTGGCGCTGGCGTTCACGTCGGTCGTCGCGGCGCCGCGCCTGCAGCACCGGTTCGGCACGGTGCGGGTGCTGATCCTCAACCTGCTGGCGATGACCGCGACGTTGGTGGCCATGGCACTGGGCACCGACCACAAGGCGGTGCTGGCGAGCTGTGTCGTGATCGCCGGCCTGTTCATCGGCATCAACAACACCCTGATCACCGAGACGGTCATGAAAGTCGCGCCCGTCGAGCGGGCCGTGGCCTCCGCCGCCTACAGCTTCGTCCGCTTCGCCGGTGCCGCCCTGGCGCCCTGGCTCGCCACCACGCTCGGCGAGCGGGTCAGCATCCACCTGCCGTACTGGGTGGGCGCGGCGGCGGTGCTGGCCGGCGCGGCGGTGCTCGTCGCGTCGCGGCGCCACCTGGCCGGCGTCGACGACGAGGAGCCGGTGGAGCCGCTCGACACCGCCGAAGCGGTCACCGTCGGCAACGAGAGCTGACCCGGTTCACGACAGGAACGCGTCGACCTGTAGCCCCACCAGATGGGTCGCCGTGATGGCGATCGCACCGAACGCCAACTGCCGCACCGCTCCCCGCCACACCGGCCGGCGGGTGAAGCGCGCCGCCAGCCCGCCCGCGACCACCAGCCCGATCGCCCCGCAGGCAAGGCCCGCCGCCAGCGAGGTGTAGCCGAGCAGGTAGGGCAGCAGCGGGATCACCGCACCGACGGCGAAGGTGACGAACGACGAGACGGCGGCCACCCGCGGCGACGGCTTCTCCTGCGGGTCGACGCCCAACTCCTGGCTGAGATGGAAGTTCAGCGCCCGGGTCTCGTCGCGGTGGATTTCGTCGGTGGCGCGCTGCGCGGTCTCGGTGGACATGCCCATGCCCGTCAGCATGCCGATGAGCTCGGCGCGCTCGGCCGCGGGATGCTGGCGGAACGCTTGCCGCTCCACCCGCACCTCGGAGTCGATCTGCTCGTTGGCGGTGGTCACCGACGTGTACTCGCCGAGCGCCATCGAGAACGCCCCCGCGAGCAGGCCCGCGATGCCGCCGAGCAGCACCGTCCGGGGGTTGCCGGCGGCGGCCACGCCGGCGACGAGCGCAGTGTTGCTCACCAAGCCGTCCATCGCCCCGAACGTGGCCGCCCGCAACCAGCCTCCGCTGACGTCGGCGTGGGTGTGGTCGAACTGGTGCGGCAACGCGGGGTCCGGCTGCTGCGGTGCGGGCGGTGACGGGGTCATCCCGCCATTCAACGCCTACCGGTTTGTGCTGGTGAGCCCTGTCATCGGAGCGTTATCGGAGTCACGTATGGATCGACCCGAAACGGGTTACCGTTCAGTATGACCACCACCGCCGACCACCTCCGCAACGCACTCGACGGCCGCTGGCGCGACGTGAAGAACGCAATGCGGGAGAAGCTGAACGACGACGTCTTCAAGCCGCATTACACCCCCAACACCGTCATCGCCCGCACCAAGGTCAACGAGCAGTTGAGGATCATGGCCGCGGCCGGGGCGGCCGAGGACGGCTTCGCCAAGGAGCACGGCGGCAACGGCAACGTGGGCGCCGCCATCACCCAGATCGAGATGGTCGCGATGAGCGATCTGTCGCTGATGGTCAAGGCGGGCGTCCAATGGGGACTGTTCGGCGGCGCGGTGGAGAACCTCGGCACCGAGCGCCATCACGAGCGGTACGTGCGCAAGATCATCGATTGCGAGCTGCTCGGCTGTTTCGCGATGACCGAGACCGGCCACGGGAGCGACGTGCAGTCGCTGGAGACCACCGCGACCTACGATCCGGAGACCCAGGAGTTCGTCGTCAACTCCCCCACGCCCACCGCGCGCAAGGATTACATCGGCGGCGCGGCCGAGACCGCCCGCATGGCAGCGGTTTTCGCGCAACTGATCACCCACGAGAACGGTGAGCCCGTCAACCACGGGGTGCACTGCGTGCTGGTGCCCATCCGCGACGAGGACGGCAACGACCTGCCCGGCGTCACCACGTCGGACTGTGACTACAAGGGCGGCCTGCCCGGCGTCGACAACGGCCGCATCGTCTTCGACAACGTGCGGGTGCCACGGGAGAACCTGCTCAACCGCTACGGCGACGTCGCCGAGGACGGCACTTACTCGTCGCCGATCGAGAACCCGAACCGGCGGTTCTTCACCATGTTGGGCACGCTGATCCGGGGCCGGGTGACGGTCGGGGGGAGCGGTGCGGCCGCCGCCCGGGTCGCGTTGGACATCGCCACGCGATATGCGCTGCAGCGCAAGCAGTTCAAGGCGCCGGACAGCGACGACGAGGTCGTCATCATGGACTACCTGGTGCACCAGCGGCGGCTGCTGCCGCTGATCGCGAGGTCCTACGCCCTGCAGTTCGCCCAGAACGAGCTGGTGTCGAAATGCCACGAGCTGCAGTCGGCCGACGACGCCGACGCCGAGGAGCAGCGCGAGCTGGAGGCCCGCGCGGCCGGGCTCAAGGCGGCCAACACCTGGCATGCCAGCCACGCCATCCAGGAGGCCCGCGAAGCCTGCGGTGGCGCCGGCTATCTCGCCGAGAACCGGCTGATCGGGCTGCGCGGCGACATCGACGTCTTCACCACCTTCGAGGGCGACAACCACGTGCTGACCCAGCTGGTGGCCAAGGAGCTCCTCACCGCCTACGCCGACGACATCAAGAGCATGAGCCCGGTCGAGTGGGTGCGGTTCGCGGCGAACTTCGCCGGCGAGCGCGTGCTCCAGCGCACCGCCGCGCAGACCATCATCCAGACCATCCTCGACACCCGGCAGGACAACGAGGAGGAGGGCAGCCTCTTCAACCGCGGCACCCAGGTGCAGATGTTCGAAGACCGTGAGCGGTACCTGATCTCGACGGTCGCCCGTCGGCTGCAGAGCAAGTCGCGGGAGATGAGTGCGTTCGACGCGTTCAACGCGGTGCAGGACCACGTGCTGCATGCGGCGCAGGCCCACGTCGAGCGGATCATCCTGGAGGCCTTCGTCGCCGGTATCGACTCCTGCGAGGACGACGAGGCCCGCGAAATCCTGGGCATGGTGTGCGACCTGTATGCGCTCAGCGTCATCGAGGCGGACAAGGCCTGGTACATGGAGCACCGGTTCCTGTCCACCGAGCGGGCCAAGGCGGTCACCCGCGGCATCAACGACCGGTGCCGCCGGTTGCGCCCCCACGCCAAGACGCTGGTCGACGCGTTCGGGGTGCCCGAGAAGCTGCGCTACGTGGCGATGCTCGATCCGGACGAGCTACGGACCATCGAGCAGGATCACCTAGGGGCCGGGAATCGGGCCTGAGGGCGTCACCTTGCCGTCGTCGCCGAGCGTGAAGTCGACCGTGCCGATCCCGGTGGGCCGCTCGGGTGCGTCGGTCGGGGTCTGCCACTGGTACTGCACGGTGACGGTGTCCTCGCCGGTGCCGACCACCGTGAGGTAGGGCCGCGGCTCCGGGGTGGCGGCCCCTGCCGGTCGCTGGCGGTCGAAGAACAGCAACTGCTGCGGCGCGGCCGGGGCGTCACCGGCCGAGACCTGCACCCAGTGCAGCCGGCAGTTGTTGGTGTGGCCGCGCGCCACCTCGCGCCAGTTCGGGCCGAGGTCGTCGATCGCCATCTGGACCGTGCCACCGGCGGGGCTGTCCTCGGCGCTGCAGGTGATGTTGGGCGGCGGCGGGGCGGACGGCGGGCTCCACCCGCAGCCCGCCGACAGCAGCAGGGCGGTGCTGAGCAGGAGCGTGGCCGAGATCCGCGGGGACGCCATGCCCGAAGCCTAACCGCGGCGGCGCGCCCGGAGACTGCGATGGTTTGCCGCTCCCCCGGCTGGACTCGAACCAGCAACCGTCCGATTAACAGTCGGATGCTCTGCCAATTGAGCTACAGGGGACCGTCGCGGCCACGATCGGTTGCGCCGTGGGCCGAGGACCGACTCTAGCGCACGAGGCGGGCGCGACGCCAAAGCGGCCGACCGACCGTTCGTCAGGCAGGATGGACGGCAGGTTCGTCGCGCGGAGGGATTTTCAATTGTTCGGTTATGTCGCCGTCCTGGCAGTCGGTTACGTGTTGGGGTCGAAAGCCGGCCGTCGCCGCTACGACCAGATCGCCGGCACGTATCGGGCCGTCACCAGCAGCCCGGTCGCCAAGTCGGTGATCGACGCCGGCCGCCGCAAGGTCGCCGACCGGGTGTCGCCGGACCCGGCGCTCGTCGAGCTGACCGACGTCGTCGACGGCACCACCGTGCTGACCCCCGAGCGCAACGGCAGCGCCCGCCGGTAGGTCAGGCCGTCAGGTCGTGACCGTCGCCGGTGGCCTGCTCGAGCAGGCTGCGCCGGTAGGCCTCCATCGCCACCAGGTCGCCGAACAGGGCGTGGTATTCGTCGCCCTGCTCGATGGGCGACATCCGCTGCAGCTTGGACTTGACCTCGGCGATCTGCCGGCCGACCCACACCTCCTGCAGCCGCGCGAGCACGCCGGAGATGTAGCGCGGTAGCCGCTCGTCGTCGTCGACGCGGATGGCCTCCACGCCCAGCTCGTTGATCAGCGTCGCGGCCGCCGGTGACGGCGCCTGGCCCCGCACGGCCTCGATCCACTCGGCGCCCGACACCCCGGCGGCGGTGCCCCCGGCAGCGGCGATCGCCGCGCGCACGGCGCCGTACCCCGGATGGGTGAAACTCTGCACCGGCAGCGCGTCGAACACCGGCCCGGCGAGCGTCGGATACTGCAGCGCCGATTTGAGCGCCTCGCGCTGCGGCCACAGCGTGGGGTCCGTCGGGTCGGGTCGCGGCGTCGGCGCGGCAGCGGCCGGGCGGCGGCGCTGCGGCCGGCCCGGCGCGGGCGCACCGGCCTGCTCCCGGACCCGGCCGATCACCTGCGCGACGTCGTCCCAGCCCACCCAGCCGGCCAACTGCCGGGCGTACTCGTCGCGCAGTGTCGAGTCCTTGATGCGCGCCACCATCGGCACGCAGCGACGCAGGGCGGCGACCCGGCCCTCGGCGGTCTCCAAGTCCATCTCGGCCAGGGCGGTGCGGATCGCGAACTCGAACAGCGGGGTCCGGCGCGCCACCAGGTCCCGCAGCGCGCCGTCGCCGAAGTGAAGCCGGATGTCGCACGGGTCCATCCCAGCCAAGTTGTCGTCCGAGGCGACGGCGACGTAGGACTGGCCGGCGAGCTGCTGATCCCCCTCGAGCGCCTTCACCGCGGCGGCCCGGCCCGCGGCGTCGCCGTCGAAGACGTAGATCAGCTCGCCGCGGAAGAAGCTGTCGTCCATCATGAGCCGGCGCAGCATCGCGAGGTGCTCCTCGCCGAACGCCGTGCCGCACGCGGCGACGGCCGTCGTGACACCCGCGAGGTGCATCGCCATCACGTCGGTGTAGCCCTCGACGACCACCGCCTGGTGTCCCTTGGCGATGTCACGCTTGGCCAGGTCGAGGCCGAACAACACCGACGACTTCTTGTACAGCACCGTCTCGGGGGTGTTGACGTACTTGGCGGTGATGTGGTCGTCGTCGAAGATGCGCCGGGCGCCGAAGCCGATCACCTCGCCGCTGCTGGCGCGGATGGGCCACAGCAGCCGCCGCTGGAACCGGTCGATCGGACCGCGCCGGCCCTCCCGGGAGAGCCCCGCCGCTTCCAGCTCCGGGAACTCGAAGCCCTTGCGCAGCAGGTGTTTGGTCAGGACGTCCCAGCCGCCCGGCGCGTAGCCGCAGCCGAAGCGCTGGGCGGCGGCGGCGTCGAAGTTCCGGTCGATCAGGTACTGGCGCGCCGGGGCAGCCTCCTCGGACTGCAGCGCCGCGGCGTAGAACTCCTGCGCCGCGGCGTTAGCGGCGACCAGCCGGCTGCGCCCGCCGCGGTCGCGCTGCACGGCGGCACCGCCGCCGGAGTAGGTGATGGTGTAGCCGATCCGGTCCGCCAGCATCTCGACGGCCTCGACGAACCCCGTGTGCTCGATCTTCTGCACGAAGGCATACACGTCGCCGCCCTCGCCGCAGCCGAAGCAGTGGAAGTGGCCGTGGTTGGGCCGCACGTGGAACGACGGGGACTTCTCGTCGTGGAACGGGCAGAGCCCCTTGAGCGAATCGGCGCCGGCGCGTCGCAGCTGCACGTAATCGCCGACGACGTCCTCGATGCGGACACGTTCACGGATGGCCGCGATGTCGCGATCTGCTATGCGGGCGGCCACCGGGCCAGTTTAGGCGGCAGCGGCTGTCCGCCACGCCGGCTATGGGCCTTCGATGCGTTCCAGCCGGGTCTCCGTCAGCGACGCGATCTGGTCGATCACCACCCGCAGCCGAGCGCCGTCGTCGGGCGCGTCGTTGAACGCCGGCACGAACAGCGGGTCGAGCGTGGCGGGTGCGCCGGCGAGCAACCACTGCGCGATGCGCTGCACCCGTTCGCGCTGTTCGGACTGGAGCTGTAGGTGTCTCGGGTCGCTCATGATGTATTGCAGCGCCAAGATCTTGAGCACCGCCACCTCCGCGCGCACGGCGTTGGGCACCGCCAGGTCGGTGTCGAACCGGCGCAGGGGCGCGGTCCCCGACGCCTCGCGCGTGGCGGCGATGGCGGCCGACGCGAACCGTCCCACCAGCTCGCTCGTCAGTCGCTTGAGGGCGACCGAGGCGCTCAGCGTGGCGTCGTACTTGCCGACGGCGGCGACCACCGGCAGCCCCGAGAGCCGCGACGCCGCCTCCCGTAGGTCGTCGGCCGGCACGCCGCCGAACGCGCTCTCGCCGAGGCGCGCGAGCTCGTCGGCGGCATCGGAGTCGGCGAGCACCCGCAGGTCGATGCGGCCCGACACGACGCCGTCCTCCACGTCGTGCACCGAGTAGGCGACGTCGTCGGCCCAGTCCATCACCTGCGCCTCCAGGCACGGCCGCTCGCCGGCGCTGCCGCGCACCCAGTCGGCGATCTCGCGGTCGTCGTCGTAGAAGCCGAACTTCGGCCGGCCCGACTCCCGGCGCCATGGGTACTTGGTGACGGCGTTCAGTGCCGCGCGGGTGAGGTTGAGGCCCGCGCTGCGCCCCTCGGCGTCGAGCACCTTCGGTTCGAGCCGGGTCAGGATGCGGAAGTTCTGCGCGTTGCCCTCGAAACCGCCGCAGTGCGACGCGATTTCGTCGAGCGCGCGTTCGCCGTTGTGACCGTAGGGCGGATGGCCGATGTCGTGCGCCAGGCCGGCGAGGTCGACGAGGTCCGGATCGCAGCCCAGCCCGACGGCCATCCCGCGGCCGATCTGCGCCACCTCCAGCGAGTGCGTGAGGCGGGTGCGGGGCGTGTCGCTCTCGCGGGGCCCGACGACCTGCGTCTTGTCGGCGAGCCGGCGGAACGCCGCGCTGTGCAGCACCCGCGCCCGGTCCCGCGCGAAGTCGGTGCGGTGTTCGGTGTCGGCGCCGGGCAAAGCGGCGACCTTCGGCGATTCGCGCACCACACGCTCGCGGTCGGCGTCGTCGTATCGGTTCGTGGCCACCGCTGCACAGTCTGCCAGCTGTGGCGGCGGCCGCCCCGCAGCGGAGCACTACATTGTCGGTCATGCGCACCGCCCGTGGAGTGTCCGTGCTGCTCGCGCTGCTCAGCGCACTGATCGCACTGGCACCGGTGGTGGCGGCCGAGCCCCCGATGCGGGTACCCGAGCCGGTCACCGATCCGGCCGGTGCGCTCACGCCCGCGGACCGCGACCGGGTGCAGCAGGCGGTCGACGGCCTCTACGACACTCGCCGGGTGCGGCTGTGGGTGGTGTACGTCGACGACTTCGACGACCGCAACGCCGACTCCTGGGGCGACCGCACCCTGTCGTTGTCCAACTTCGGCGACCGTGACGCACTACTCGCGGTCGCCGTGGCGCAGGGGGAATTCGTGTTCCGGGTGCCCCGATCGGTGGCCTCCGATTCCCGGATCGACGACATCCTCGTCGACGGCGTCGAGCCGCGGCTGCGGACCCGGGACTGGGCGGGCGCCGCGGTGGCCGCCGCCACCGGACTCCAGACCGACTCCGAGAGTTCGGGTTCCGGCGTGCCGTGGCCGGCGGTGCTCGTCATCCTCGCGGTCCTCGCGGTGTTCGTCGTCTTGCTCACCGTGGTGGCGAGGCGCCGGCGGCGCGCGCGCCGAAAGGCGGAGGTGGCCGCGGCCCAGCGCGTCGATGCCACCGATCCCGCTGCGCTGGCGCCGTTTTCGACCGACGCGCTCGACGACCTGTCCAAGGCGATCGTCGTCGACGTCGACAACGCCGTGCGCACCAGCGAGGAGGAGCTGGCGCTGGCCGAGGGCGAATTCGGCGCCAGCGAGACCGAGCCGTTCCGGGCCGCGGTCTCGGCCGCGCGCACCGCGCTGGCGCAGGCGTTCTCGGCGCGGCAGCTGCTCGACGACGAGGCCCCGGAGTCACCGCAGCAGCGCCGGGACATGCTGCTACAGGTGATCGTCGCGGCGGCGCGGGCCGACCGCGAACTCGACCGGCAAAGTGACGCCTTCGAGGCGCTGCGCAACCTGCTGATCGACGCGCCGAGCCGGCTCGACGCGCTGACGCAGCAGGTCGTCGCCCTCACGGCCCGGCTGGCGCCCGCGGAGTCGACGCTGGCCGACCTGCGAGGGCAATTCAGCGAGTCGGCGCTGGCATCGGTGGCGGACAACGTCGACGAGGCGCGGCAACGGCTGGCGTTCGCCGATCAGCAGATCAGCACCGCCCGCGGTCTGGTCGCCCGGCCCGCCGGTGACCAGACCGGATTGATCGACGCGCTTCGCGCCGCGGAATCGGCTCTGGCACAGGCAGACACGCTGCTCGACGCGGTCGACACCGCGGCGCGTGACATCAACCGCGCCGTGACCGGTCTCGCCGCCGCCATCGCCGACCTGCAGGCCGGCATCGATGCGGCGAGCGAACAGTTGCGCCAACCGCAGACCCCGCACGCCGAGACGCTGGCGCGGGCCCGCGACCAGGCCGCGGCGGCCGTCGAGCACGCCCGCACGCGCGGTCAGGACGATCCACTCGGCGCGTTCCACCGGCTCAGCGCTGCGGACGCCGAGCTCGACCGGCTGCTCGCGGAGGCGGCGCAGCAGCGCGAGGCCACCGAGCGACTGACCCGGACGTTCGAGCAGGCCCTGTTCGCCGCGCAGGCGCGCACCAAGGCGGTGGCCGACTACATCGACACCCGGCGCGGCACCATCGGCCCCGAGGCCCGCACCCGGCTAGCCGAAGCCGTCCGGCAGCTCGAGGCCGCGACGGCCAAACGCGACAGCAACATCGCGGAGGCCCTCGCGCACGCCAACGGTGCGGCCACCCTCGCGGCTCAAGCGCAGACGCTGGCCAACGATGACGTCCGCGCGGCGCAGCAGAGCTTCACCGGCGGCGACTACGGCGGCGGATCCGGCGGCGGCTCAGGCGATCTCGGGGCGATGCTGGGTGGCATCGTCATCGGCAGCGTGCTACGTGGCGGGTTCAGCGGCGGCAGCGGCTGGGGCGGCAGCTTCGGCGGCGGCCGCGGGCTCGGCCGCTCGACGTCGTTCGGCGGCGCGTCGCGCTCCTCCGGACGCAGCTACGGCGGCCACGGTGGCCGCAGCGGCCGGTTCTGACCTCAGGCGCCCTTGAGCCGCACCGCGAGGTAGTCCGCGACCGCGTCGATCGCGATGCGCTCCTGCGTCATCTCGTCGCGCGTGCGGACCGTGACGGCGTGGTCCTCCAGCGAGTCGAAGTCGACGGTGATGCAGAAGGGCGTGCCGATCTCGTCCTGCCGGCGGTAGCGCCGCCCGATCGCCCCGGCGTCGTCGAACTCCACGTTCCAGTTGCCGCGCAGCTCGGCGGCCAGGTCGCGCGCCTTCGGCGACAGGTCGGCGTGCCGGGACAGCGGCAGCACCGCGGCCTTCACCGGCGCCAGCCGCGGATCGAGCCGCAGCACCGTCCGCTTGTCCACCCCGCCCTTGGCGTTGGGCGCCTCGTCCTCGGTGTAGGCGTCGACCAAGAACGCCATGAACGACCGGGTGAGACCGGCAGCCGGTTCGATGACGTACGGGGTGTAGCGGGTGTCGGTCGCCTGGTCGTAGAACGACAGCTCGGTGCCGGAATGCTTGCTGTGCGTGGACAGGTCGAAGTCGGTGCGGTTGGCGATGCCCTCAAGCTCGCCCCACGCGCTGCCGGCGAAACCGAACTTGTACTCGATGTCGACGGTGCGGTCGGAGTAGTGCGAGAGCTTCTCCGCGGGGTGCTCGTAGAGCCGCAGGTTGTCGCGGTCGATGCCGAGGTCGACGTACCACTGCAGCCGGGTGTCGATCCAGTACTGGTGCCACTGCGGGGCGGTCGACGGCTCGACGAAGAATTCCATCTCCATCTGCTCGAACTCGCGGGTGCGGAAGATGAAGTTCCCCGGGGTGATCTCGTTGCGGAAACTCTTGCCGATCTGGCCGATGCCGAACGGCGGCTTCTTCCGGGCGGTGGTGACCACGTTGGCGAAATTCACGAAGATGCCCTGGGCGGTCTCCGGACGCAGGTAGTGCAGCCCCTCCTCGGTCTCGATGGGTCCGAGGTAGGTCTTGAGCATCATGTTGAAGTCGCGCGGCTCGGTCCACCGGCCCTTGGTGCCGCAGTCGGGGCAGGCGATCTCGCTCATCGGCACGGAGTCCGGATCGATGATGTTGCCCTTCTTCGCCTCCTTTTCGCTGTAGGCCTCCTGCAGATGGTCCTGCCGGTGTCGCTTGTGGCAGTTCAGGCATTCGACCAGCGGATCGTTGAACACCTCGACATGACCCGAGGCCACCCACACCTCGCGCGGCAGGATGATTGCGGAGTCGAGGCCGACGACGTCGTCGCGGCCGGTGACCACCGACCGCCACCACTGCCGCTTGATGTTCTCTTTCAGCTCGACGCCCAGCGGGCCATAGTCCCACGCCGACTTCGTGCCCCCGTAGATCTCGCCCGATTGATAGACCAGACCACGGCGTTTCGCCAGGTTCGCAACGGTGTCGATGATCGAGGAAGACGGAGCCACGGAGGGACAGCCTAGCCGCCTTTGACATGCGTCATCGTGCATGCGATGGTGGCAGGAGATGAAAACCGTTTTCACCATCGGCACCGGGGCAGAGCACCACGGCGACGCCGCGCTGCCGCCGCGCGACGTGCTCGACGACGCCGGTGAGATCCTGCGGGCCCTCGCCGCGCCGGTGCGCATCGCCATCGTGCTGCAGCTGCGCGATGCGAGCCGCTGCGTGCACGAGCTCGTCGACGCGCTCGGCGTGCCCCAACCGCTGGTCAGCCAACATCTGCGGATCCTCAAGCAGGCCGGTGTGGTGGCCGGCGAACGCTCCGGCCGGGAGGTGACCTACCGGCTCGTCGACTCCCACCTGCTGCACATCGTCGAGGCCGCGGTCAGCCATGCCGCCGAGGACTCCGCAACGGGCGACCGATGACCACCGGAGTGCGGGCGACGCGGCAGCGCGCCGCCATCACGGCGCTGCTGGAGACCGTCGAAGGGTTCCGGTCGGCCCAGGAGCTGCACGACGAGCTGCGTCGCCGCGGCGACGAGATCGGGCTGACCACCGTCTATCGCACGCTGCAGGCGATGTCGGCCGCCGGTCACGTCGACACGCTGCGCACCGACAGCGGCGAGGCGATGTACCGCCGGTGCAGCTCGGCGCAGCACCACCACCACCTGGTGTGCCGCGCCTGCGGATCCACCGTCGAAGTCCAGGGCCGGGCGGTCGAATCCTGGGCGGAGTCGGTGGCCCACGCGCACGGCTACTCCGAGGTCACCCACACCATCGAGATCTTCGGCACCTGCGGGGACTGCGCCGCGACGCGCTAGGGACTCTTGGCGGGCATGAGCTCGCGACGGATGTCCGCGCCGATCCCCAGCACCATCAGGATCAGCGTCCGCAACGCATCGTCGGACAGTCCGCTGCCGGGAAAGTTGTACCGCAACAACACATCCGCCTGCGACTTCTTCTCCAGCAGGATCACGCTGCCCAGCATGCTGTCGCGGGCGTAGCCGGCGATCTTGGCGCGCACCGCTTTCGTGAGCGCCATGTCCCACGCCAGCACCGTCGACAGCGACACCAACTCCAGGTCGTCGGCGATCGGCACCACCCGCAGCGACACCGGCGCGCCCTCGTGGCGCACGGTGATGGCGCCGTCGGCCTCCTCGGTGACCGGCAGCACCTCACCGAGCACCGCGAGCAGCCGCTCCTGCAGCGTCATGCTCGACCGCTCAGGCACATCATTCGGCTCGACCGAATCTGCGGTTCCGGTTGACGTACTCCTCGCACGCCGCCCACAGGTCGCGCCGGTCGTAGTCCGGCCACAGCTTGTCCTGGAACACGTACTCGGCGTACGCGGCCTGCCACAACAGGAAGTTGCTGGCGCGCTGCTCACCGGAGGTGCGGATGAACAGGTCGACGTCCGGGATGTCGGCTCGGTGCAGGTGCTTGGCGAACATCGCCTCGGTGATCCGCTTCGGGTTCACCTTTCCGTCGGCCGCCTGCTGCGCGAGTTCGCGGGCGGCCTCGACGATTTCGGTACGCCCGCCGTAGTTCACGCAGTAGTTGATGGTGATGACGTCGTTGCCGACGGTCATCTGCTCGGCGATGTCGAACTCCTTGATGACGCTGCGCCACATCCGCGGCCGGGAACCGACCCAGCGCATCCGGACGCCCATGTCGTTGAGGTTCTCGCGCCGGCGCCGCACCACCTCGCGGTTGAAACCCATCAGGAAGCGCACCTCTTCGGTGCTGCGCTTCCAGTTCTCGGTGGAGAACGCGTACACCGAGAGGTGCTTGATGCCGAGTTCGATTGCCCCGCAGGTGACGTCGATGAGCACCGCCTCACCCATCTTGTGGCCCTCGGTGCGGCTCAGCCCGCGTTGGGTGGCCCACCGGCCGTTGCCGTCCATCACCACGGCGACGTGTTGGGGCACCTGGTCGGCGGGTATCTGCGGCGCGGCGGCCTTCGACGTGTGCTGCGGCGGCCGCGCGAACCGGCCGTTGGTGTGCCGCGGCAGCTCCGGGAAGACGACGGGCCAACGCGACGTGTCGGGGAACGTCGGGTAGTCGTCGGCCGGCGGCGGCAACTGCGGGTATGGCGCCTTCCGGTTGCGGTCAGCCACCCGCGACCAGTTGTTCACCCGGTTCCCCTCCGGCGTCGAAGCCATGGCCCACATCCTGCCCGACCAGCCTGATGCGCTGTTCGCCGACCGTGCGATCGGGCCGCTCGACCAGCGGCAGCGTGCGTAGCTGGCGCTCCAGATGCCACTGCAGGTGGGCGGCCACCAGCCCGCTGGCGGTGCTGCGGTACTGCGCGGGCGCGGACTCGGCGGCCGCCCAGTCGCCGTCGCGCAGGGCGGTCATCAGGTCGAGCACCGCGTGCGGCGGTGTCGTCGACCCCGACGGCCGACAGTGCATGCAGACGCTGCCGCCGGCCGCGACGGAAAAGGCGCGGTGGGGACCGGGCGTGGCGCAGCGGGCGCACTCGGTCAGCGACGGCGCCCACCCCGCGATGCCCATCGCACGCAGCAGGTAGGCGTCGAGCACCAGCTCACGCGGCCGCGTGGCGTCGGCCACCGCGCGCAGCGCCCCGATGGTCAGCTGGTGCAGCGCCGGCGCGGGCGCCCGTTCCTCCCCGGCCAGCCGCTCGGCGGTCTCCAGGATGGCGCAGGCGCTGGTGTAGCGGCCGTAGTCGCTGACGATGTCCGCGGCGAACGCGTCGATGGCAGCCACCTGGGTGACGATGTCGAGGTTGCGGCCCGGGTGCAGTTGCACGTCGATGTGGGCGAACGGCTCCAGCCGGGCGCCGAACTTGCTGCGGGTGCGCCGCGCCCCCTTCGCGACCGCCCGCACCAGACCGTGGTTACGGGTGAGCAGGGTGACGATCCGGTCGGCCTCGCCGAGCTTGTGCTGCCGCAGCACCACCGCCCGATCCCGGTACAACCGCATTGAGCCAGTCTCCCACCACGCGCTGCGAACGCCGCGTCGACACTCGCCCTAAAAGCCCAGCCGGCCCAGTTGTTTGGGGTCCCGCTGCCAGTTCTTGGCCACCTTGACGCGCAGGTCCAGGTAGACCTTGGTGCCGAGCAGGGTCTCGATCTGCTGCCGGGCCGCCGTGCCCACCTCGCGCAGCCGCGCGCCGCCCTTTCCGATCACGATGCCCTTCTGGCTGTCGCGCTCGACGTAGATGATGGCGTGGACGTCTATCAGATCGTCCCGGTCCGCACGTTCCTCGACCTCGTCGATGACCACCGCCAGCGAATGCGGCAGCTCGTCGCGCACCCCTTCGAGCGCGGCCTCGCGGATGAGCTCGGCCATCAGCGTTTCCTCGGGTTCGTCGGTGAGTTCGCCGTCCGGGTAGAACGCCGGCCCCTCCGGCAGCTTCGCCGCCAGCAGGTCGGTCAGCACGTCGACCTGCTCACCGGTGGTCGCCGAGACCGGCACGATGTCCGCGGCCCGCTCGCCGGCGAACTCGGCGACGGCCAGCAACTGCTGGGCCACCCGGTCCTTGCCGACCTTGTCGATCTTCGTGACGACGACGACGAGCGGGGTGCGGGGTGCGGCGGCGGCCAGCTGGTCGAGGATCCACCGGTCCCCCGGCCCGATCTTCTCGTCGGCGGGGATGCACAGCCCGACGACGTCGACCTCGGAGTAGGTGGCGCGCACCAGGTCGTTGAGCCGCTGACCGAGCAGCGTGCGCGGCCGGTGCAGACCCGGGGTGTCGACGAGCACGATCTGGAAGTCGTCGCGGTGGACGATGCCGCGGATGGTGTGCCGCGTGGTCTGCGGGCGGTTGCTCGTGATGGCCACCTTCGCGCCGACGAGCGCGTTGGTCAGGGTGGACTTGCCGGTGTTGGGTCGGCCGACGAAACAGACGAAGCCGGAACGGAATCCGCTCACACCAGGTTCCCGCGGCGGTCGGTGACGATGACGGCGGCGTGCGGGGCCAGCTCGCGCACCGCGGCGACGCCCTCGTCGGCGGCGTCACCGCCGACCAGCACGGCCGCCTCCAGCGCCGTCGCCCCGCTCGACACCGCCGCCGCGACCGCCGCCTGCAGCGCAGTGAGCCGCAGCGCCGTGAGCGTCACCGGAGCGGCGGCGTAGGTCCGGCCGTCGCCGTCGCGGACGGCGGCGCCGCTGCCGGCCTCCGCACGGGCCATCGCGCTGCGCGCCAGCGTCACCAGCTTGGCATCCTCGGCGTCGAGCGGGTCACTCATCGTCGGCGGTTTCCTTCTTCTCGTCCTCGGGCTCCTCGATGCGGCTCACCAACACGGTGCCGATGCGTGTGCGCCCGCGCCGGTCGCGGCCGCCCTCGGCGACGAGCCGCAGGCCGTGCGTGGTGACCTCGGCGCCCGGCAGCGGCACGCGGCCCAGCTCGAACGCGACCAGGCCGCCGACGGTGTCGACGTCGAGGTCGTCGTCGAACTCCAGGCCGTACAGCTCGCCGAGATCCTCGATCGGCAGCCGGGCCGACACCCGGTAGCGGCCGTCCTCGAGTTCCTCGATCGGCGCGACCTCGTCGGTGTCGTATTCGTCGGCGATCTCCCCGACGATCTCCTCCAGCACGTCCTCGATGGTCACCAGCCCGGCGATGGCGCCGTACTCGTCGACCAGCAGCGCCATGTGCTTGCGGTCGCGCTGCATCTCGCGGAGCAGCTCGTCGAGCGGTTTGGAGTCCGGCACGAACACCGGCGGGCGCATGACCTCGCTGACCTTCGTGTCGCGGCCGCCGTTGGTCGAGTAGTACGTCTGCTGCACCAGGTCTTTGAGGTAGACGACGCCCAGGATGTCGTCGACGTTCTCCCCGACGACCGGGATCCGGGAATGGCCGCTGCGCACCGCCAACGACGTCGCCTGACCTGCCGACTTGTCGCTCTCGATCCACACCATCTCGGTGCGGGGCACCATCACCTCGCGGGCCGGGGTGTCGCCGAGCTCGAACACCGACTGGATCATGCGGCGCTCGTCGTCGGCGACCACCCCGCGCTGCTGCGCGAGGTCCACCACCTCGCGCAGTTCGATCTCGGAGGCGAACGGGCCGTTGCGGAAGCCGCGACCGGGGGTGACGGCGTTGCCGAGCAGGATCAGCAGCCGGCTGATGGGCGTCAGCAGCACCGAGATCGCCTGCAGCGGAACGGCCGCCGCCAACGCGATGGTGTAGGCGTTCTGCCGGCCGATGGTGCGCGGACCGACGCCGATGACGACGAAGCTCACCACCACCATGACGGCGGCCGAGACGAACAGCCCCCACCGCACGCCCAGGTCGTCGTAGAGGTAGGCGACCAGCAGCACCGTCGCGGTGATCTCGCAGGTGATGCGGAGCAGCACGACGAGGTTGACGTAGCGGGGACGCTCGGCCATCACGCGGGCCAGCCGGGTGGCGCCGGGACGCTCGTCGCGGACCATGTCCTCGACGCGGGCCACCGACACGGTGCCGATGGCGGCGTCGATGGCGGCGAAGATCCCGCCGAGGATCACCAGCGCGACGGCGCCGACGAGCGGTTCGATGCCGTTCACGAATCGCCGAAGTAGCGGGTGTCGTCGAGCAGCCGGCGATCGCGTTCACTCTGGCGGTCGGAGTGGTAGGCGTCGACCTGGTCGGCCACCCACTCCTCCAGCAATCGGCGCTGCAGGCCGAACATCTCCTTTTCCTCCTCGGGTTCGGCGTGGTCGTACCCCAGGAGGTGCAATACGCCGTGCACCGTCAGCAGCGCGAGCTCCAGGCCCAGGGAGTGCCCCGCGGCGGCGGCCTGGGTGGCGGCGAACTCCGGGCACAGCACGATGTCGCCGAGCATCGACGGGCCGGGCTCCGGCGCGTCGGGCCGCCCGCCGGGCTCGAGCTCGTCCATCGGGAAGCTCATGACGTCGGTGGGGCCGGGCAGGTCCATCCAGCGCATGTGCAGGTCGGCCATCGCGGCCGAATCGAGCAGCACCATTGACAGCTCGGCGGCCGGGTGGACGTCCATCTTGTCGAGGACGAACCGGGCGACGCTGATCAGCTCTTCCTCGGAGACGTCCATTCCTGATTCGTTCGAGACCTCGATGCTCACCGGCGCGATCGACTCCCGGCCGCCCGACGTTGCGCCCGGTTCGCCGCCGTCGGATCCTCGGCCCGCGCATACGCGTCGACGATCTCCGCCACCAGCCGGTGCCGGACCACGTCGGCGCTGGTCAATTCGGCGATGTGGATGTCGTCGATGCCGTCGAGGATGTCGACCGCGGCGCGCAGGCCGGAGCGGGCGCCGCCGGGCAGGTCGATCTGTGTGGTGTCACCGGTCACGACGACCTTCGAGCCGAATCCCAGCCGGGTGAGGAACATCTTCATCTGCTCGGCGGTGGTGTTCTGCGCCTCGTCGAGGATGATGAAGGCGTCGTTGAGGGTGTTGTGCGTCAGCAGGAAATCCTCGGTGACGTACAGCGAGTCCTCGGCGGCAACCCGGATGCAGACGGCTTCGTGCGTGCCGGCCGGCTCGATGTCCTCCACGTACCGCTTCGGCGTACCGCCGCCGGTGGCGTCGTACGTCGCCGCTTTGCGCGTCAACCGGAACGGGACGACGCCGGCAGGAAGCCGGATGTCGAGCACGTGGGCGTCGTACCGGCGGGGCACCTCGCGCCCCGTGGCTCGACCCGGTGTCCTGCCCGCCGCGGCGCGGGTTCGCTGGTGAACCACGCCGCCGAGAGACTGGACGAGGAAGCGTACGTCGTCGCGCAGTCGATCGGACACGGTGGTGAACTGAATCCGGCAGGTCCGGCCGGTTTGGGTGACCGGGCCGCCGTCGGAGTCGAGCAGTCCCTGCAGAACGGCCAGCCGGACGTCAGCCGAGTTCTGCAGATAGATCTGCGGCACGAATTTCGTGTGCGACCGCGTGCCGGCGAGGCCGAGCTGCCGAAGTGCACCCGTCACCGGGTTCTCGATCGCTCGACTTTCACCAGGCCGCGTCGTGTGGTTGAGGACGTAGTCGATGTCGGACTCCCGCCGCACGGTGATGCCAGGCATCGCTGATCGCAGCGCGTCGGCCAGCTCCGGGTCGGTGGTGCTGTCGCTCGGCGTGGTCGAACACGTGAGGCAGCCGCCGCCCAGCAGCACGCCCAGCGCGTACGGATCGATGGGCACCGACTGCGCGGCAAACCGCACGGGCGCATCGAGCAGCGGCAGCTCGTAGCGGTGGTGGTGCGCCGCCCGCAGATTGCCGATCATCTCCTTCGTCTGCAGGACGCGGGGGCCTTTGCCGCGGCGCCGGTCGTCGCGGGTGAACACCGACCACAAGTGATCGCCCGACGCCAGAGTCGACGCGCCGTCCTGGGTGTGGAGGCGGTAGATCTCCTTGAACCCCTGCGGGTAGACGCCCAGCACCTCGGTCGGTTCGCCGTTGGAGCCGATTACGGCATCGCCGACACAGATGTCGCCGATGGGCCGGAATCCGGCGGGTGTCAGCACCTTGGTGGTGAGCGGCTGCGCGCGGCCACGCATGTATGCCAGCGGCGCGACCTCGATGACGCCCGACGCCATCAGCTTCGGGATGAGTTCGGGATCCATCATGTCGTGCAGCGCGTCGTAGAGCGGCCGCAGATACGGGTCGATCTTCTCGCTGAGCGTGCCGGGCAGGAAGCCGAGCCGCTCGCCGGCCTCGACCGCCGGCCGGGTGAGGATGATGCGGGTGACCTGCTTGGCCTGCAGCGCGCTGACCGCTTTCGCCATCGCAAGATAGGTCTTGCCCGTGCCGGCCGGGCCGATGCCGAACACGATGGTGTGGCGATCGATGGCGTCGACGTAGCGCTTCTGGTTCAGCGTCTTCGGCCGGATGGTCTTGCCGCGCCGCGACAGGATGTCGAGGCTGAGGACCTCGGCGGGCGACTCGGAGCCGCTGTCGTGGAGCATCGCCACGCTGCGGCGCACCACGTCGGGGGTGACGATCTGACCGCCGCCGAGAATGGCCACCAGCTCGGTGATCGCCCGCTCGGCGAGCGCCACGTCGGCGGGCAGACCGGTGAGCGTGATGCTGTTGCCGCGGGCGTGCAGGTCAGCCGTGAGCGCGCGCTCCAGGGCGCGCATGTTCTCGTCGGCGGACCCCAGCAGGCCCACGATCAGGTCGGGCGGAACATCGATGCTGCTCGTCACGGTGGTGGCGGCGGCGCCGGCAGCGGCGGTCTCGCGGGGCGTCACGTGGCTACGAAGCCTGCTTTCGTTCGGGGGCTGGTCCTCCCGAGCTTACCGCTGTGGCTTGGACCAGCACAGTTGTCACCGCCACCGCGGCGTCAGCGCGCCCAGCGCGCCGAGCGCGACAGCCGCCGCCGTCGAGGTGCGCAGCACCGTCGGGCCGAGCAGCACGGCATGCGCGCCGGCGTCCGTGAGCGCCGCGAGCTCGTCGTCGCCCACGCCGCCCTCGGGCCCGACGATCAGCTCGATGCGGTCGACGGCGGCGAGGTCGATGTCGGCCAGCGGCGCGGTGGCCGACTCGTGCAGCGCCAGGGTGATCCCGTCGCCCGCGGCGGTGCGCCGCACCAATTCGGCGGTCGACAGCACACCGGTGACGGGCGGGATGAAGGCGCGGCGCGACTGCCGGGCCGCGGAGCGCGCGACGGCGTTCCAGCGGCGCAGGCCCTTCTCGGCCTTGGCGGCATGGTCCCAGCGGGCAACGCAGCGCGCGGCCTGCCAGGCGACGATCGCGTCGGCACCGGCCTCGGTGGCCAGCTCGACCGCGAGCTCCGAGCGGTCCGACTTCGGAATCGCCTGCACGACAGTCACTTCCGGCCGCGGCGGCCGGACCTGCCGACGCCGGGTGACGCGCGCCCGCAGCGCGGCCTTGGCCACGTCGGTGACCTCACAGTCGGCCAACCCGCCGGCCCCGTCGCCCAGCAGCAGCCGCTCGCCCGGGCGGATCCGGCGAACGGTCGCCGCGTGGAACCCCTCGTCCCCGCTGACGGTCGCCTCGGCGCCGACATCGGGCAGCGCGTCGACGTAGAAAAGCGCCGCGCTCACGTGCGCTTCATGCGGGCGTCAGCGGCCGCTGAACGTTTCGCGGAGCCGGCTGAACAGCCCGCCATTGTGGTGGTCGGTGTGCACGGAGCGGACCACCGCCACGTCACGGCTGCGCCGCTTCTTCAGCTCCCGCAGCAACTCGGCGTCGCCGTGGTCCAGCCGCGTCGGCACCACCACGTCGACGTGGGCGTGCAGGTCGCCGCGCACCCCGGAGCGCAGGTGCGGCATGCCGAGGCCCCGCAGCGTGATCACGGCACCCGGCTGGGTGCCGGGAGGAATGGTGAGCTCGGTAGGGCCGTCGATGATGGCGTCGACGGTGACGGTGGTGCCCAGCGCCGCGTCGACCATCGGCACCGACACCGTGCAGCGCAGGTCGTCGCCGTCGCGGACGAACACGTCGTGCGGCTGCTCGTGGACCT
Organism: Mycobacterium sp. MYCO198283; assembly: GCF_021213805.1. GTDB lineage: Bacteria > Actinomycetota > Actinomycetes > Mycobacteriales > Mycobacteriaceae > Mycobacterium. The sequence continues at coordinate 143,186 of NZ_JAJQJI010000004.1, read as the reverse complement.
CGACGTACAGGTCGCCGGCCGGACCGCCACCCGGGCCGACCTCGCCCTGGGCGGCCAGCCGGACGCGCATGCCGTCGCCGACGCCGGCCGGGATCTTGACCGTCACGTCGCGGCGGGCGCGGATCCGGCCGTCGCCGCCGCAGCGGTGACACGGATCGGGGATGACCTCGCCGACGCCGCGGCACGTCGGGCACGGCCGCGACGTCATGACCTGGCCGAGCAGCGAGCGCTGCACCGTCTGCACCTCGCCGCGGCCGCCGCAGGTGTCGCAGGCGACCGGCATCGAGTCGCCGTGGGTGCCGCGGCCCTGGCACAGGTCGCACAGCACCGCGGTGTCCACGGTGACCTGCTTGGTGACGCCCGTCGCGCACTCGGCGAGGTCGAGCCGCAGCCGCAGCAGCGAGTCCGAACCCGGGCGGACGCGGCCGACGGGACCGCGGGTGGTGGTGCCGCCGCCGAAGAACGCCTCGAACACGTCGCCGAGGCCGCCGAAACCGCCGGGGAAGCCGGCTCCGTTCGCGGCGGCCGCCGCGTTCTCCAGCGGGTCGCCGCCGAGGTCGACGATGCGGCGCTTCTCCGGATCGCTGAGCACCTCGTAGGCCGCGCTGATCTCCTTGAACCGCGCCTGTGCCTCGGCGTCGGGATTGACGTCGGGATGCAGCTCGCGCGCCAGCTTCCGATAGGCGCGCTTGATCTCCTGATCGCTCGCGCCCCGCTTCACACCGAGCAGGCCGTAATAGTCGCGTGCCACGTTGTCCTCTGTCCGTTCTGTCGTTCCGGACCCGGGCTACCGATTACCCAGGACTTCGCCGATGTACATGGCAACCGCGGCGACGCTGGCCATAGTCCCCGGATAGTCCATTCGGGTGGGACCCAGCACCCCCATGCCGCCGTAGACCGTGCCGGCCGCGCCGTAGGTGGTGGTGACCACCGACGCGCCGGTCATCTGCTCGGCGTCCACCTCGTGACCGATGCGCACCGTGACCTTACCGGCCTCCTGCTGGGCGGCGAGCAGTCGCAGCACCACGACCTGCTCCTCGAGCGCCTCGAGGATGGGGCGCAGCGAACCGCCGAAGTCGGCGGTGTTGCGGGTGAGGTTCGCGGTGCCGCCGAGCAGCAGCCGCTCCTCGGCGTGCTCGACGAGGGATTCGAGCAATACGGTCGCCGAGCGGCCGACCGCGTCGTTGAGGCTGCCCGGCGTGGCGCCCATCTCGCTCACCAGGTCCGCAACCGCCGTCGACGCCGCCGCCAGCTTCTTGCCCTCGAGCGCCTGGCCGAGGATCTCCCGCAGCCGGGACAGCTGGTGGTCGTCGAGCACGTCGCCGAGCTCGACGATCCGCTGATCGACGCGGCCGGTGTCGGTGATCACCACCATGAGCAGCCGCGCCGGCGTCAGCGCGACCACCTCGAGGTGGCGCACCGTCGACGTCGACAGCGTCGGGTACTGCACCACCGCGACCTGGCGCGTGAGCTGCGCCAGCAGCCGCACCGCACGGCGCAGCACGTCGTCGAGGTCGACGCCGGATTCCAGGAAGTTCAGGATCGCGCGGCGTTCGGCGGCCGACAGCGGCTTGACCTGGTCGATGCGGTCGACGAACTCGCGGTAGCCCTTCTCGGTGGGGATGCGGCCGGAGCTGGTGTGCGGCTGGGTGATGTAGCCCTCGGCCTCCAGCACCGCCATGTCGTTGCGGATGGTGGCGCTCGACACCCCCAGGTTGTGGCGCTCGACCAGTGACTTGGAGCCGATGGGCTCCTTGGTGGCGACGAAATCGGCCACGATGGCCCGCAGCACCTCGAAGCGGCGGTCCTCGGCGTTACTCATGTGCACTGTCCGTCGACATCTCACCTCCCTGGTCGCATTCATTTTACGGTGACTCAGCTGGGCCGATACGGTGGCAGACGAGCGCGAAGGGACTGCGGGTGATCTTCAAGGGCGTGCGCGACGGTAAGCCGTATCCGGAGCACGGGCTGAGCCACCGGGACTGGTCGCAGATCCCGCCGCGGCAGATCCGGCTCGACGAGCTGGTGACGACCACGACCCATCTCGCGCTGGATCGGCTGTTGAGCGAGGATTCCACCTTCTACGGCGACCTGTTTCCGCATGCGGTGAAGTGGAAGGGCGTCATGTACCTCGAGGACGGCCTGCACCGCGCCGTGCGGGCCGCGCTGCGCAACCGCACCGTGCTGCACGCCCGGCTGTTCGACATGGACTTCCTGACGGACTGACGCGCGACGCTGAGGCGCCGCGAGCGTGCGCTCGGTACACGCCCGCCGCGGCGTGCCGGCGTACAGACACGCACGCTCGCGGTGCGAAGCGGTGCAGGTCAGGGCGTGCGCATGGCGTCGCGGAGGGTCTTCGGCCGCAGGTCGGTCCAGGTCTGCTCGACGTAGGCCAGGCAGTCGGCGCGCGAGCTCTCACCCAACACCTGCCGCCAGCCCGCGGGCACCTCGGCGAACGCGGGCCACAGGCTGTACTGCTCCTCGTCGTTCACCAGCACGACGAAGCGGCCGGCGTCGTCATCGAACGGATTGCTGCTCATGGGGTTTCCTTTGCGGCGGTGCGGTCAGGTCGGCGCCCAGCACCCGGTCGCTCAGCAGACCGAGGCAGGAGAGGTTGGGGAAGCCCGGCCCCTGCGTGAGGCCGGAGAGCCCCGGCAGGAACAGCTTGGGGTACACGCCGGTGACGGCGAGGTCGTAGCCGACGGCCTCCTGCAGCGCCTCGGCGGTCAGCGGGCCGCCGAGGCCGAGCTCGAGCAGGTCGAGCGCATCCTGGCCGAACAGCGGCAGGAACCACAGCGGGTCGGCGCCCGAGCCGTCGATCACCAGGTCGAAGCCGTGCACGGTCTCGACCGCCTCGCCGCCGGTGCTGGTGGACAGCGTCAGCCGGATGCGGTCGTCGCGGGCGACGGCGTGCGCCACCCGGCCGCGCAGGTGCCGGATGCGGTCGTCGGCGAGCAGGGCGTCCTGCACCCGCGCCGAGAACACGCCACGGTCGGTGCGGGCCAACGCATCCCGGCGCTCAGCCGGGGTCAGCGCGCTCCACCCGGTCGGATCGGAGAACAGGGTGTTCTCGAAGAAGCTCTCCCCGCGGGTGAACAGCGTGACGGCGGGCGAGATGACGGTGATCGTCGAAACCCGGTGCCGGAACAGCTCGCTCAGCATCGACGCGGCCGTTTCCCCGCCGCCGATCACCGCGACGCGCTCGGCGACGATGCGCTCCTGCGACGCGACGTGGTTCCAGAACCGGGCGATCGACATCACCCGCGGATGGCCGCAGAGCACGCAGCGTTCCGGCTGGCCGGGGCCGGTGATCATCACGCCGTCGGCGGCGACCGTGCGCCCGGCGGTGTGCACCAGCCAGCGACGCTCGTCGTCGTCGACCGAGATGCGCTGCGCCTCACCGATGACGACGTCCATGCCGATGTCCGCGGCGACCCACGACAGGTAGTCGCTCCACCGCTGGTGGGTGGGCGCCGGCCGGCCGCGGTCGACCCACTCGGCGAAGGCGCCGGTCGCGACGAGATAGGCCTGCCAGCTGTGACGGGTCATCCGCTCGTCGAGCTCGGCGTTGCGGCGGGGCACCAGCGACGAGCGGTAGGGGAAGCCGACGTCCTTCTCGGGGCCGGTGCCGAGCCGGTGCCGGCCGTCGGTCCAGCCGCCGCCGCTTCGCCAGTTGGCGGCCACCCGGGACCGCTCGACGGCGATCACCGCCGGTGCGGCGACGCCCATCGCGCGCAGTTCGGCCGCCTTGGCGGCGACGGCGACGGCCTTGGCGCCGGCGCCGACCACGGCCAGGGTAGGAGTCATGCGAGCACCTCCCGGAGGGCCTCGACCCACAGCGCCTGCAGGGCGGTGACCCCGTCGGCGGTGAGGATGTCGGGCAGCGTCCGCCACTGACTGCCGAGCACCGGCCGGCCGTCGCGCGCCAGCACCGCGACCTGCAGCGTGATCTCGTGGCGCACCGCGGCGTTCGGCTCGGGGCAGCGCGACGCGTCGGCGAGCAGGGCGCGGTCGCTCACCAGGGCGCCGCCGGGCGCACCGCCGTCGAGCCGGCCGAGGAAGTTGAGCAGCAGCTGCGGCTCGGGGTGGGCGGCCAGCCGTGCCGCGGTGTCGTCGCGTAGGTACCGCAGCAGTCCGAAGTCGATGCCGTCGCCGGGGATCGCGGCGCGCTGCGCGGCCACCGCGGCCGGATCGTCGGCCGGCACCCGCAGCGGGAAGATGGCGCTCAGCAAGCCGACGGTGTCACCGGTGTCGACGTCGGGGCCGACGACCGCATCGGCGCGGCCGTGGGTCTCGATCGCCAGCAGCGGCGGCGGCGTCGGCTGGCCGCGGCGCTGCCGCCAGCGGGTGACGGTGCGGGCCGTCGCGGCGACCAGCACGTCGGGCACCGGCACCGGGCTCGCGAAGAGCCGCGCCGTCAGCTCGGCGTCGGCCAGCGCGACGGAAAGGCGCGTGTCGCCGAGCCGGTCGACCGCCGGCCGGACCCGCCGCGCGCCGAGATCGGGATCGGCTCCGGCGAGCTGGCGCTCCCAGTAGTCGCCGGTGTCGAGTGCCCGCGCCCGCTCGGCGAGGCGCGCCGACCACGCCTGCAGCGAGGTGTGCTCGCCGGCCGGCACCGGCGTGCGGCCGCGACGCCGGGCGTGCCACGCGGTCTCCAGCTCGCCGAGCACGATGCGCCACGACGCCGGGTCGACGGCGAGCACGTGCGGGGTGAGCAGCAGCACGTCGCCTACGGCGGCGCGCAGCCACACCGCGTCGACCATGACACCGCGCTGCGGATCGAGCCGCTCGACGGCCGCCCGGGTGTGCTCCGCGACCGCCGCGCGCAGCTCACCGGTGACCGCCACCTCGCTGAGGATGTCGCCGGCCGGCTGCGGCACGAGCGTGCGGCGCGCCGGATCCAGGCGGCTGCGCAGCGCCGGGTGGCCGTCGACGACACAGCGCAGCATCGCCTCGATGTCGGCGCGGGTGATCTCGGCGGGCAGCCGGATCGCCTCGGTCTGCGCCAACCGCCGGGGATCGCCGTGCTGGTGGAGCCAGTGCCCGCTGGGCAGCAGCGGGATCGGCTCGGTGTCGGTGGCGGGGCCGGCAGTATCGCCGGAGTCGGCCTCCAGTGCCGCCGCCAGCTCGCGGACGCTGTGGGTGTCGAGCAGCAGCCGGGCACGCAGCGCGATGCCGCGCCGCCGCACCGCCTGGACCACCGACAGCGCGGCGATGCTGTCGAGCCCGAGGTCGAGGAAATCGGCGGTCACATCGACGTCACCGGCGTCGAGCACCTCGGCCAGCGCCTCGGCCAGCATGGTTTCGGTGGCGGTGGCGGGCGCCTCGCGCTCGGCGGTCACCCGATCCGACGCCCGGGCGGCCAGCGCCGCGTCGTCGACCTTGCCGTGCCGGGTCAGCGGGATCTCGTCGACGACGACGATGTGGTGGGGCACCAGGTGCGCGGGCAGCGTGGCCGCGAGCGCGCGGCGCAGTCCGGGGAGGTCGACGCCGTCGGCGGGCGCGGGCACCACGTACGCCGTGAGCCGGGGGCCGCTGCGGTGGTGGCGCACCGCGACGTGGGCGTGGTGGACGTCGGCGTGGCGGAGCAGCGCGGCGGCCACCTCGCCGGGCTCCACCCGGAAGCCGCGGATCTTCACCTGGTCGTCGCTGCGCCCGAGGAACTGCAGCGCGCCGTCGGGCAGCCGCCGCGCCACGTCACCCGTGCGGTACATGCGCGCGCCGGGGTGGAACGGGTCGGCGACGAACCGGCTCGCGGTCTCGCCGGGCCGCCCGAGATAGCCGCGGGTGACCTGCCCGCCGCCCAGGTAGAGCTCGGCGGCCACCCCGGGCGGGACGGGCCGCAGCCACGCGTCGAGCAGGTAGGCCGAGGTGGGGTCGGTGGGGACGCCGATGCACGGCTCGCGGTGACCGGCGATCGGCGCCACCACCGCCTCGACGGTGGTCTCGGTGGGGCCGTAGCAGTTGTGGGCGGTCATGCCGGTGCGGGCGCAGACGTCGCCGATCGCCCGCCATGTCGCGGTGTCGACGGCCTCGCCGCCGAGCGCCAGCGCCGCCAGCGGCACCCTCGACAGCAGGCCCGCCGCGCGCAGCTGCGCGAACATCGACGGCGTGGTGTCGATGAGGTCGATGCAATGGCGTTCGATGCTTTCCACCAGCGCCTCGGCGTCGCGTTGCACGGCGTCGCCGACGATGTGGACGGTGTGGCCGGCGAGCAGCGCGGCGAGCGGCTGCCAGGCCGCGTCGAAGGTGAACGACCAGGCGTGCGCGACGCGAAGCGGGCGGCCCAGCCGGTCAGCGGCCGGCGCGAGCACGCGGCGAGCGTGGTCGGCGGCGTACGCCAACACCGCGTCGTGAGTGCCGATGACGCCCTTCGGTGTCCCGGTGGTGCCGGAGGTGAAGACGATGTAGGCGCCCTGTCCCGGCGCGGCGTCGGGGGCGCAATAGTCGGGGGCACAGGGCAGGTCGGGGGCACAGGGCAGGTCGGCGAGCAGCGCATCGTCGACGACGAGCCGCGCGCCGGTGCTGCCGACGATCTCGTCGATGCGGGCCGCCGGCGTCGCCGGGTCGAGCGGCACGATCAGCCCGCCCGCCTTGAGCACCCCGAACATCGCGACGACGTATCCGGGTCCGCGGGGCAGCAGGATCGGGACGGCCGTCTCGGGGCGGACGCCGCGGCCGACCAGCTCGGCGGCCACCCGGTCGGCGGCCGCGTCGAGCTCGCGGTACGACAGCGTTCCGCCGTCCCAGCTGACCGCGGTCGCGTCGGGCTGCGCGGCGGCGACGGCCGACAGCGCGGTGTGCACGCCGCCGTCGCGCGGGGCTGTGTGGGCCGACGCGGCTGTGTGAGCCGGTGGCGCGGCGGCCGGCTCGCCGTCGAGGGTGATGCCGACCGCGGCGAGCGGGCGGTTCCAGCCGTCGAGCAGCCGCTGCACCACGGTCAGGACCCGACAGCCGAGTTCGGCCGGGTCCAGCGTGCCGAGCGCACCGTCGAGCACCTCCACGAGCACCGTCAGCCGGCCGCCGGTCGGGTGGGCGGCGACGGTGACCGGGAAGTGCGAGAGGCTCTCCAGCGCCGCGGGCCGCAGCACCGCTTCCCCGAGGTCGAAGGCGTCGCGGCCGACGAGCCCGCCGGGCGGGACGTTCTCGTAGACCAGCAGCGTGTCGTAGAGCTCGCCGACGCCGGCGAGCGACCGCAGCTCGGCGTGGCCGAGGTAGCCGTGGTCGCGCAGCTCGGCGGCCTCGCGCTGCAGGTCGAGGCACTGCCGGCCCACCCGTTCGGCCGGGTCGAGCCGCACCCGCAGCGGCACGGTGTTGACGAACAGGCCGACCATCGACTCGACGCCGGACAGCTCGTCGGGCCGCCCGGACACCGTGACGCCGTAGACGACGTCGCCGCGACCGGTGAACGCCGACAGGATCACCGCCCACGCCAGCTGGCACAGTGTGCCGATCGTGACGCCGCGGGCGCGGGCGGCGGCCAGCAGCGCGGCCGTGGCGCGCTCGTCGAGGGTCGCCTCGGTGCGCTGCGGCAGCCCGGGCGGCACGTCGCGGCCGGCCAGCGCCGGCGTGAGCAGCGTGGGTGCGTCGAGCCCGCGCAGCCGGTCCTGCCACCACCGCCGGCTGGCGTCGTGGTCACGGCCGGCGAGCCAGCCGATGTAGTCGCGGTAGGGCCGGGGGTCGGGCGGCAGTGCGGCCGGATCGCCGCCGGACCGGTACAGCGTCAGCAGTTCGCCGACGAACACCGGCAGCGACCAGCCGTCGATCGCGACGTGGTGGGCGGTCACCACCAGCCGCCAGCGCAGGCCGGGCAGCTCTATCAGCAGGAACCGCAGCAGCGGGCCGTGGGCCAGGTTGAACCGGCGCCGGCGTTCGGCGGCCTCGGCCGGCGCCGCGCAGTCCGCGCGGATGTGCGCGAAGGGCAGCGTGACCGCGACGGGCACCACGGCGACGGGCCGGCTGAGATCGCCCTGGTGGTAGCCGGCCCGCAGGTTCGGATGGCGCACCAGCAACCGCTCCGCGCAGGCCCGCAGCAGCGCGACGTCGAGGGCGCCGTCGATATCGGCGGCCATCGAGATGAGGTAGGGGTCGGGGCCGTCTGCGCCGTCGGTCAGCCCGGCCAGCGAGAACAGCCCCTGCTGCAGCGGGCTGAGCGCCAGCACGTCGACGATCGGCGGAGTGACGGTCGCCGTCATGGTGCGCCCTGTCCGGCGGTCGCCGCCCAGCCGGCCGTCAGCGCCGCGAGTTCCGCGCTCGAGAGCCCCGACACCGCCATCGGCTCGTGGCGAACATCGGCCGCGGCGGGCGCTGCCGCATCGACCGCCGCGGCGAGCTCGGCGAGCGTCGGGTGCTCGAACACCAGCCGCGCGGTCAGCGGGACGCCGTCCTCGCGGGCGCGCGCGGCGAGCTGCACGGCCAGGATGCTGTCGCCGCCCAAGCCGAAGAAGTCGTCGTGGCGGCGGACCTCGTCGACCGCGAGCAGGTCGACGAGCAGCCCGGCGAGCGCCCGTTCGGTCGGCGTGCGGGGCGGTTCGCTCGGCGCGGCGGCCACGATCCGCGGGCGGACCAGCGCGGCGGGCGTCAGGTCCGCGACGGCAACGATCGCGTCGACGGTCACGTCGTCGGGCAGCGCGGCCCGCACCTGGTCGACGAAGCCCTCCCCCGCCCCGGCTGTCGGCACGACGTAGCCGACGAGCAGGTCGGCGGCGCGCCCCGCGAAGCGCCGGGTGGCCGCCGCGGCCACGCCGTCGACGGCTTCGAGCGCGGCCTGCAGTGCGGGATCGCCCGCCGCGACCGGTTCGAGCCTGCCGTCATGGTTCCAGCGGGCGCGGTCGCCGGTGCGGTACAGCGCGGCTCCCCCGGCGTACGGGTTGGCGGCGAACCGCGCGGCGGCCGCCCCGACGGCTCGGGCGGCGGCGTCGTCGACGGCCCCGCCCGCGTAGTACACGTCGCCGACGACGCCGACGGGCACCGGGGCCAGATACTCGTCGAGCAGGTAGACGTGCGTGGCCCCGGCGGTCTGCGGCAGCGGCGGCGGCGCCGCGGTGCGGCTCCACTCGCCGAGCACTCGGTCGCTCTCGGCGGCACCGGGAGCGGCGACGTCGCGCAGCGTGGCGTCGGGGTCGGCGGCGAAGGCGGCGAGCACCCGGCGGAACCGGTCGACGAAGCACCGCACGGTGTCGCGCGAGTACAGCTCGGTGCGGTAGATGACGGCACCGCGGTAGCCGCCACCCTCGTCGTCGGCCAGCAGATTCACCGACAGGTCGGCGTGCGCGACGTCGAAGGTGGGTTCCAGTGCGGTGAACCGGGTTTCGCCGTCGATCGGCTGGTCTGTCGGCAGGCCGTCGCGGACGTGGACGACGACGCCGAACAGCGGATTGCGGGCCAGCGAACGCACAGGGCTGACCGCGTCGACCACGCGGTCGAACGGCAGGTCCTGGTGCCGGTAGGCGGCCAGCGCCCGCTCGCGCGCGCGGCGCAGCACCTCGCGCAGCGTCGGGTTGCCCGACAGGTCGTTGCGCAGCACCACGATGTTGACGAAGAACCCGATCAGCGCATCCAGTTCCGGCGCGGTACGGCCGGCGACCGGCGTGCCGAGCGGGATGTCGGTGCCCGCACCGGACTTGTGGAGCGCGACGGCCACCGCGGCCTGCAGCAGCATGAACTCGGTGACGCCGAGCTCGCGGGTCAGCGCGGTGAGCCGGGCGCGGGTGGCGGCGTCGACGGCGACGTCGAGCGCGGCGCCGTCACCGCTGGGCACCGCCGGGCGGGCGAAGTCGGGGGGCAGGCTGGTCTCTTCGGGTAGCCCGGCGAGCTGGGTGACCCAGTAGTCGCGCTGCTCGACCAGCGCGCCGTCGGCGAGCAGCGCGGCCTGCCAGGCGGCGTAGTCGGCGTACTGGACAGCCGGTGGCGGCAGCGGGCCTTCGCCGGCGCGCCGCCGGCGGTAGGCGCTCACCACATCGGCGAACAGCACGCCACCGGACCAGTGGTCGGCGGCGATGTGGTGGATCACCACCGACAGCACCACGTTCTCCGGAGTGGCGAGCACCGCCGCGCGGATCGGCCGGTCGCGCTCCAGGTCGAAGCAGTGGCGGCGTTCGGCGGCCAGTTCGCGCTGCAGCCACCGCTCGCCGTCGCCGCGGGCACGACGGATGGTGAGCGGCGCCGGCGGGTGGATCAGCTGTACCGGTGCGCCGTCGACCTCGCCGTAGGTGGTGCGCAGGATCTCGTGGCGCGCCACGACGTCCTCGACCGCGCCCGCCAGCGCGTCGACGTCGACCGGACCGGTGAGCCTGGCCGCGAACGGGATGTTGTTCACCGGGTTCGGGCCGTCGATGCGGAACTGGAACCACTGCCGCAGCTGCGCCGCCGACAGCGGTGACGGCCCGTCGTGGGCGGTGGCCACGATCGCGGGCCGGACGGTGGGGGCGCCCGCCGCCCGCAGCGCGTCGACGTGCGCCGCGAGCGCGGTCACGGTGCCCGATTCGAAGACGTCCGGCACGCCGACGTCCACGCCGAACCGGCTCCGCACCGCGGCCACGAGCCGGGTGGCGAGCAGCGAATGTCCGCCGAGGTCGAAGAACGAGTCGTCGGCGCCCACCCGGTCGCGGTCGAGCAGTTCGGCGAACAGCGCGGCCACCTCGCGCTCGGTGTCGGTACCCGGTTCCCGGTACGCCGTTACGGGATTCAGCTCCGGCGCCGGCAGCGCCGCGCGGTCGATCTTGCCGTGCGCGGTGATCGGGATCTCCGGCAGCTCGACGTAGGCGGCGGGCACCATGTACTCCGGCAGCGCGACGGTCACCCGGGCCCGGATGCGCGCGATGTCGACGGCGTCGACGTCCGGTGCCGGCGTCACATACGCGACGAGACTCCGGCCGACCGACGGCAGGTCGCTGACGACGACGACGGCCTGGCCGACCGACGGATCGACCGAGATCGCCGCGGCGACCTCGCCGAGCTCGATGCGGAAGCCGCGGATCTTCACCTGTTCGTCGGCGCGGCCGACGAATTCGAGGTCACCGTCGGCGTTGCGGCGGGCGAGGTCGCCGGAGCGGTACAGCCGGCCGCCGACGCTGAACGGGTCGGCGACGAACCGCTCGGCGGTCAACCCCGGACGGCCGAAGTAGCCGCGGGCGACATGCGTTCCGCCGATGTAGATCTCGCCGATCGCGCCGACCGGCACCGGCTGCAGCGCGTCGTCCAGCAGGTGGATCGCGGTGTTGATCTTCGGGGTGCCGATGGGGACGATCCGCGCGCCCTGGGCGCCCTCGACCTGATAGCGCGTGCAGTTCAGCACGGTCTCGGTGGGGCCGTAGAAATTGTGCAGCAGCGCGTCGAAGGTGGCGGTGAACTTGTCGGCGATCTCGCCGGGCAGCGCCTCACCGCCGACGGGCACCCGCCGCAGCGTCCGCCATTCCGCGACGCCGGGCAGCGACAGGAACAGGCCGAGCAGTGACGGCACGAAGTGCATCGACGTGATGCCCTCGGTGCGCAGCAGGTCGGTGAGGTAGCCGATGTCGGTCAACCCGCCGGCGCGCGGGATCACCAGGCGCGCACCGGCGGCCAGCATGCCGAAGATCTCACCGATCGACACGTCGAAGCTCTGCGACGCGACCTGCAGCAGCCGGTCGTCGGCGGACACCTGGTACTCCCCGCCGAACCACACGAAGTACTCGGCGATCGGCCGGTGCGACACCGGAACACCCTTGGGCATACCGGTGGATCCGGACGTGTAGATGAGGTAGGCGGTGTTGTCGGGAAGCAGGGGGCGCACCCGGTCGGCGTCGGTCGGATCGCGGTCCGGGTAGTCCTGCAGGTCGGTGACCGGTTCGCGCAGCACCACTTTCGGCTTCGAGTCGGCGAGGATGTAGGTGAGCCGGTCGGTGGGATAGTCGGGGTCGACCGGGAGGTACACCGCCCCGGCCTTGACGATGCCGAGCGCGGTGATGACGAGGTCGGGCGATTTGTCGAGCAGCACCGCGACGCGGTCCTCGGTGCCGACGCCCTGGGCGATCAGCCAGTGCGCCAACCGGTTGGCGCTGGCGTTGATCTCGGCGTAGGTGTGATGGCGGCCTTCGTAGGCGACCGCCACCGCGTCCGGGGTGCGGGCCGCCTGCTCGGCGACGAGCGCGCCGAGCGTCGTCGGCGGGGTGTCGAACGCCGCGCCGTGCGACACCTGGCGCAGCCAGTCGGCGTCTTCGGCCGACAGCAGCTCAAGCCGCGACAGCGCGGTGTCCGGCTCGTCGAGGGCGTGCGCCAACAGCACGCCGAAGTGATCGAGCATGCGGTGCACCAGGTCGGCGTCGAGCACCTCCACGAGGTGTTCTGCCTCGACGAGCACGCCGGTGTCGTCGAATTCGACCATGATCCCCAGGGGCAGCGGTGTGACGGGAGCCCGCAACTCCGCCCGCCGGCAGGTGACACCCGCCGGCGCGAAGCCGCCACCGTCGGGTGCGCGGAAACCGAAGCTCACCCGGGTCAGCCGTTCGGCGCCGTGCCGGCGGTCGGGGTTCAGCTCCCGCACCACCCGGTCGAGGGCGGTGCGCTGATGCGCAAAGGCGCCCAGGGCGGTGTCGCGGGTCTGGGCCAGCAGCTCGCGGAACGTGGCGGTCGCGGTGGGCCGGAGCCGCAGCGCGACCGTGTTGCCGTGATAGCCGATCGCGTCGTCGGAGTCGCGGTTGAGCACCGGGCTGGCGACCAGGAAGTCGTCGGTCGCGGTGTAGCGGAAGATCAGCGTGCCGAACGCGGCGAGCAGCACCATGTACGGCGTCGCGCCGGTGTCGCGGGCGAGGCCGGCCACGCGCGCGGCGACGTCGGCGGGCAGCCGCAGCGTGGTGCGGTGGGCGCGGAAGTTCGTCGGCACCGCGGATCCGTGCGGGCCGGGCAGCTCGAGCGGTTCGGGCGGGTCGGCGAGCACCGTGCGCCAGTAGGCGAGGTCGGCGGCGGACGTGTCGGGCACGGCGGCGGCGCGCCGCGGCGGCGGCGGCAGTTGCTCGCCGGTGTAGGCGCGGGTGAGGTCGGCGAAGAACGGCCGCCACGAGCCGTCGTCCCAGGCGACGTGGTGGGCGACCAGCAACAGCACGTGCTCGGCCTCGCCCAGCCGGATCAACGTGATCCGCAGCGGCGCCGCGGTGCTCAGGTCGAACGGCGTCGCGAACTCGCGTTGGGCGATCACCTCCAGGCGCAGGTCGCGCGCGCGGCCGGACTTCTGCGACAGGTCGTGGGTGGTCCAGGCCGGCAGCAGGTCGTCGTGCACCGTCGCTCGCGGTTCGCCGTTCTCGCCGGCGCCAAAGGTGGTGCGCAGCACCGGATGCCGGCGCGCGACGGCGTTCACCGCCGCGTGCAGGCGCGCGGCGTCGAGGTCACCGGTCAGCCGATAGGACACGCTGACGTTCAGCAGCACCCCGCTCGGGTCGACCGATTGGACGAACCACATCCGGCGCTGCCCGTCGGACAGTGCGGCGGCTCCGGCGGGGTCCGGAGCCGCGGTCGCGCGCAGGCCGCGGTCGGCGAGCTTGCGCCGCAGCAGTTCCAGCCGGCGGTCGGGGGCGATGTCGGTCACGGAGTTGCCTTCGCTGTCGTCAGGTGGGCGAGCACCTCGGTGGCGGACGCGCCACCCAGGATCATGGCCAGCGGAACGGTGCGGCCCGTGGTCTTTCCGAGCCGCTTGCGCAGGTCGAGGGCCAGCAGCGAATCGACGCCGAGGTCGATCAGGGACGCATCGCGGTCCAGCGCCGCCGGTTCGGCGACGTCGAGCACCGCGCCCAGCGCCTCGAGCAGCGCGTCCGCCGGATCGCGTTCTGCGGAAACAGGATCGAGGTCCGCGGGCGTGGTGCCGGGCGCGCAGTCGCCGAGGAAGGCGCGCAGCCGCCCAGGGTCCGCCGAGAACACCAGCGGGTCCGCGGTTCGGTCGCGCAGGCTTTCCTCGACCGCCCGGCCGGGGTCCATCGCCCGCAGCCCGGACCGTTCGACGCGGGCGATCTCGTCGGCGTCGAGGATGCCGGTGTCCTGCCACAGGCCCCACCGCACCGCGGTGCAGTGTCGCCCGTCCGCACGCAGCCGGGCGGCCGCGGCGTCGAGCAGCCGGTTGGCCGCCGCGTAGACCGCATGGCCGCGCCCGCCCCAGCGCCCGGACACCGAGGAGCACAACAGCATCCGGGCGTCCGCGCGCATCGGCCAGTGCGCCACGAGGTGCTGCAGGCCGGTCACCTTGGCGGCGAACGCCGCCTTGGCCGTGGCGGACGTCAGCTCGCGGTGCGGCGCGAGCGGGGCGGTGCCCGCGGCGTGGATCAGCAGCGACGCGCCGCCGCCACCGAACCGCGTGGCGGCGTCCGCCACCTGGTCGGCGTCGCCGACGTCGCAGCGCACCGCCACCACCTCGGTGCCGTGCCGCGCGACGGCGAGCCCGGCGGGCAGGGTGGCGCGCCGGCTGAGCAGCACGATGCGCCGGGCGCCGGCGGCGGCGAGGTGCCGGGCGTAGTGGCCGGCGATCGCGCCGCTGCCGCCGGTGATGACCACCTCGTCGAAACGCTGGGCGGGCCAGCGCGGCGAGGCGCGCGGCTCGTCGCGCAGCACCCTGCGGTAGGCCACGTCGCACAGCGCCACGACGTCGGCGGGGGCCGCCAGCGCACGCACCGCGGCGTCGGCGGTCGCGTCGTCGAGCACCCAGCTCGGTAGGTCGAGGTGGGCGAACCGTTGATCGGGGTACTCGAAGCCGACGCTGCGGTGCATCGCGGCGAGGGCGGCCGGCCCGGCACACGGCACCGGGTCCGCCGGGCGCACCTGCTCGCCGCCCACCGTCACCAGCCACACCTCGCGGCACGACGGGCCGATGGCGGCGGGATACGCCAGGAGTCCCCCGTCGATACGCGCCGCGAGATCGGCGACGCCCAGGTCGTCCGAGCGGGGCGCCACGACCACGAGCAGGTCGGCGTCGGCGGATCCGACGGTGCGCCAACCGGATCGGCGGTCGATCGCCGCCCGCAGCGCATCGCGAAGCGGTGAGCCGGCGGCATCGAGCACCACGACGCGGCGGGCGGGCGCCGCATCCGCCGCGGGCAGCGGTTCCCACGCCTCGACGGCCACCGTGAGAGCGGCGACGGGCGGCAGCGGCTCGGCGGCAGCCCAGTGGTGCTGCCGGCGCATGGGCGCGAACGGAAAGTCCCGCAACGGCGCTCGACGTTCGACCAGCTCGGGCCAGTGACAGCCGGGTTCGCGCAGCGCGACAGCGACGGCGCCGGCGGCGAGCCGGTCGGTGATCGGTTCGCCGCGCCGCCCGGAGCCGACGGTGAGGACGGCGGCGTCGGGCACCACCTGCTCCGCGACCTCGGCCACCGCGAACAGCAGTGCCGGATGGGCCGAGAGCTCGACGAAGGTGCGGGCGCCGAGGTCGGCGGCCGCCGCCACCGCCCGGTCGAAGCGCACCGTTGCGCGCAGGTTGGTCCACCAGTAGCCGGCGAAATCGGCGTCCGCTCCGACGGGCTGTCCGGTGGCGGCGCCGACGAACGGCACGGCGGTGTCGGTAAAGGCACCGGCGGGCAGCAGCGCCTCGAACTGGTCGCGCAGGCCGTCCAGCGCGCGGGTGTGCGCCGGGAACCACATCTCGATTTCCTTGGCGAACTTTCCCTGCGCGCTGACCGCGGCGACGGCGGCGCTCACCGCGGCGCGCTCGCCGGACACCGCGACCGAGGTGGCGGAGTTGACCACCGAGAGTTCCAGCCAGCCCGTGACCGCCGAGATGACCTGCTGCGCTTGCGCTTCCGTCACCCCGAGCGCCGCCACCCGGTAGGGGCCGGTGAGCCGGTCGAGCAGCGTGGCGCGGGCGATCACCACCCCGACCGCGGTGCGCAGCGGCAGCACGCCGGCGACGTGGGCGGCCGCGATCTCGCCGAGGCTGTGGCCGACGGTGATGTCGGGGACCACACCCAGCGACCGCCACACCCGGGCCAGCGCGACGCCGTGCACGAACTGCGCACCCTGGATCTGCACCTGGGAGAAGTCGCCTGTGTGGGCGCCGGCCGGGGCCAGCAGGTAGTCGCGCGGCGACGCGGCGCCGGCGAACGCGGCCGCGCACCGGTCGACCTCGGCCCGGTACCCGGGCAGCCGGTGGTAGGCGTCGGCGCCCATCCCGGGCCACTGGCTGCCCTGGCCGGGAAACACGAACGCGATGCGCCCGCGACCCGACTCCGACGCTCGCGTCACCAGTGGGTGCTCGTCGCCCGCGGCCAGCGCCGCGAGCCCGGCGCGCAGTTCGCTCGTGTCGGCGGCCCGCACGACCGCGCGGTGTCGCCGCACCCGCCGGGTGGCGAGCAGCGTCGCTGCGACCGAGCCGACTCGGGCGGCCTCCGGGTGGCGGTCGAGGTACGCCAGGATCGCCGCGGCGTCCGGTGCGATCAGGTCCTCGGCGTGGGCGGTCAACAGCACCGGTGTCCGGCCGTCGGGCAGCGCGACCATCAGGCGGCCCCGGCCGCGCCGTCGGCGGGGATCGACACCAGCACATGGGCGTTGGTGCCGCTCATGCCGAACGCCGACACCGCACCGATCCGCAGGCCGTCGACCGCCGGCCACGGCGTGTGCTCGGTGGCCAACCGCACACCCTGGCGCTGCCAGTCGATCTCGCGGCTCGGCTCGTCCACGCCCAGGGTGGCGGGCACCGCGCCGTGGTGGGCGGCCAGCAACACCTTGGCGAGCCCGAGAGCGCCGGCCGCGGCCTGACTGTGCCCGACATTCGATTTCACCGATCCGAGCAGTGGACCCCGGCCCGGCTCGGTCTCGCCGTACACCGCGGCCAGCGACCGCAATTCGGTGCGGTCGCCCAGCCGGGTGCCGGTGCCGTGCCCCTCGATCATGCCCACGTCGTGCGGCCGGACGCCCGCCGCGGCGACCGCCTTGCGGTACAGGCGGACCTGCGCGTCGCCGCTGGGCGCGGTCAGCCCGACCGTGCGGCCGTCGGAGTTGACGCAGCTGGCGCGCACCTCGGCGAGGATCGGCCGGCCCGCCGCGCGCGCCGCGGATCGGCGCTGCAGCACGAACATGGCCGCGCCCTCGGCCCAGACGGTGCCGCTGGCGAGCGCGCCGTAGGGCCGGCAGTGCCCGTCGTCGCTGAGGGCGTGCTGCTTGGAGAACTCGACGAAGTAGCCCGGCGAGCCCATCACGCAGACACCGCCGGTGAGCGCCAGGTCGCAGTCCCCCGCCCGGATGGCGCCGACCGCGGTGTGCAGCGCGGTCAGCGCCGACGAGCACGACGTGTCGACGGTGAGCGCCGGGCCGGCCAGGCCGAGCGTGTAGGCGATCCGCCCGGAGATCACCCCCAGCGAGGTGCCGGTGATGAGATGCCCGCTGAGCGAGGTGAACCGCGACAGTTCCGGTCCGTACTCCAGGTAGGAGGCCCCGACGTAGCACCCCGCGTCGTGGTCCGCGACGTCGTCGGGGTGGATGCCGCTGTGCTCCAGGGCGCGCCACGCGAGCCGCAGCGCGACCCGCTGCTGCGGGTCCATGGCGGTCGCTTCGCGCGGCGAGATGCCGAAGAACGCCGGGTCGAATGCGGCTGCGTCGGTGAGGAATCCGCCGGAGTCGGTGACCGGCTTGCACCCGTCGCGCCGCGACCCGTCGAGCACCTCGGAGACGTCCCAGCCGCGGTCGCTCGGGAAGTGGCCCAACGCTTCTCGCTGTTCGCAGAGCAGCGTCCAGTAGGAGTCCGACGAGTCGACGCCGCCCGGCGCCTCGATCGCCATGCCGACGATCACCACCGGATCGTCAGAGCTCATGGACCAGTTCCGCGATGTCGGCGAGGTGGTCGTTCACGTAGAAGTGGCCGCCGGGGAACGTGGACACGGTGAACGCCCCGGTGGTGTGGGGCTGCCAGCGGCGCAGCATGTGCTCGTCGACGCGGTGGTCGTCGTCGCCGCCGAGGGTGTGGATGTCGGCGGCGACGGTCACGCCGGCGTCGCAGGAGTACCGGTTGAACGCCGCGTAGTCGGCCCGCACCGCCGGCAGCAGCAGGTCGACGAAGTCGTCGTCGGCGAGCAGTCGCGCATCGGTGCCGCCGAGGTCGGCGAGCTCGGCGAGGATGTCGGCCTGCGCGGTCGGCAGGTCGGGCCGCGCCGCGACGGTCGACGGCGCCTCGCTGGCGGACGCCCAGAGCGCGTCGACGGCCACCCCGCGGCGCTCGGCGACGCGGGCGAACTCGAACGCGACCACCGCTCCCATGCAGTGCCCGAACAACCGCAGCGGTGCCAGCTCGGCCCAGTTCGCCGCCGCGAACAGGTCGTCGGCGAGCTCCGGCACGCCTGCGGGCGCGGGATGGGTCAGCCGGTCGCCGCGCTGCGGGTACTGCATCACGTACGCATCGGCTCCGGCCGCGGCGAGCGCGGCGCCCAGCGCGCGGTAGGCCGACGCCGCGCCGCCGGCATGGGGGAACACCAGGACCGGCCGCGAGCTGTGCTGTCCCGCAAAGCGTTTTAGCCACGGCGCGATGGGGTGCACGTCACCGGTCACGATGTGGCCCGCTCCAGCTCGGCGGCGACGTCGGCGCCGGGCATGGCGGTGACCTCCAGGTACAGCTCGGCGACCTGTTCGAGGCGGGCGCTTGCCGGTTCGCGGGCGGTGAGCCGGTCGGCGAGCCCGGCGACGGTCCGGGCGGCGAAGACGTCGGGCACGCCGGCCGTCGGGGTGTCCAGCCAGTCACGGATGCGGGCCACCGCGGTGGTCGCGAGCACCGAGTCACCGCCGAGCGCGAAGAAGTCGTCGTCGATTCCGATGTCGTTGCGCAACAACAGCTCTGCGAATATTGCGCTAAGCGCCGCCTGCAGTGCCGTCGCCGGGGCGCGGTGCACCGGCTGCTCGCCGGCGTCGGCCTGCAGCAGTGCCACCGCCGCCGGGCGGTCGATCTTGCCGCCGACGGTGAACGGGATGCGGTCGGCGGCCACGATGCGCTGGGGCACCATGTGGGGCGGCACCATGTCGGCGAGCGCGGAGCGCACCGTCGCCGCGGTGACCGCGTCGGCCGCCACCAGCGCCACCAGCACGTCACCGGGTCGGTCGGCGGCCGCCGGCAGCACGGCCGCCACCGCGCCGGTGACCCCCGGCACTCGCTGCAACGCGGCCTCGACCTCGCCGAGCTCGATGCGGTAGCCGCTGATCTTCACGCGGTGGTCGGCGCGGCCGACGAACTCGATGGTGCCGTCGGGCCGGTAGCGGGCGAGATCACCGGTGCGGTACCAGGTCCGGCCGGCGTATTGGACGAACCGCTCGGCGGTCAGGTCGGGCCGCCCGCGGTAGCCACGCGCGATGCCGCGACCGCCGACCCACAGCTCGCCGGGCACCCAGTCGGGGCAGTCGTCGCCGGCGGCGTCGACGATGCGGCAGGCGTTGCCGGGCAGTGGGCGACCGAACGGCACGGCGGCCCAGTCGGCGGGCAGTTCCTCGACCTCGCAGCAGGTGTGGTGGATGGCGGTCTCCGTGGCGCCGCCGAGGCCGGCGAACCGCACGCCCGGCGCCGCGGCCCGGAGCCGGCGCACCAGGTCGGGCCGCACCCAATCGCCGCCGGTGGGCACCACCCGCAGCGACGACAGCCGGTCACCGCCGACGTCGAGCAGCATCTGCAGCCAGCCGGGCATCCAGTGCAGCACCGTGACCCGATGCCGCTCGACGAGCGCGGCCCAGTGATCGGGATCGCGCCGGTGCGCTTCGTCGACCACCACCATCGAGCCGCCCGCCGCGAGCATGCCGAAGATGTCGAGGGTCGACAGGTCGCCTTCGAGCGTGGACAGTGCCAGCGCGCGGTCGTCGCGGCCGATCGCGAAGTGGCGGTTGACGAATTCGTGGGTGTTCATCACCGCGTCGTGCGTGAGCTCGACGCCTTTCGGCTCGCCGGTCGAGCCGGAGGTGAACAGCACGTAGGCGAGATCCTGCGGGTCGACGTCGACCGGCCGCAGCCGGGATCCGTCGCCCGCGGCCGCCGCCTCGGTGACCGTCACCGCCGGTATTCCGGCGAGCACGTCGGGTCGGAGGTCGCCGGTGGCCAGCGCGAACCGTACGTCTGCCGCGGCGAGGATGCGGGCGGCGCGCGGCGCGGGCTGGTCGGCGCCGATCGGCAGATAGGCCGCGCCCACGGTCAGGATCGCCAGCACCGCCGGAACCTGGTCGGCGCACTTCGGGCCGAGCACCGCGACGACGTCGCCGCGGCCGACGCCGCGGTCCTGCAACGTCGCCGCGATCCGCCGCACCCGCTGCTGCAGCGCGCCGTAGCTGACCGACTCCGAGCCGGTGATCACCGCGGTGGCGGCGGGCCGCGCCGCGGCGCTGCGGACGAATCCGTCGAGCAGCGTGTCACCGCTCGGCGTGACGATCCGGGCGTTGTCGAGAGCGCGCACCCCGCGCGACGGCGCGCTGAGCGCGGGTGGATCGGCCGCCTCCCAGGCGGCGTCGTCGGCCGCGAGGCGCTGCAGTTCGGCGATCTGGTGGTCGAACATCGCCTGCGCGACGCCGGGCGGGAAGTGCTCGACGCGGACGTCCCAGTTGATCATCAACTCGTCGGCCACCGGCGTGGCCTGGGCGTCGATGAGCACCTGCGGCCCCTGCGAGATGGTCCACACCGGCTCGCCGAACTGGTCGGTGACGTCGCCGGCGAACAGGTCGCCGAGCCCCAGCGCGCTGGTGTAGACGATGGTGGCGAGCACCTGGGTGCCGCGGTGACGGCGCAGCTCGCGCAGCACGTCCAGTCCGGGGACCGAGGCGTGCGCCGCGGTGCGGTGCAGCTCCTCCTGGACGGCGCGGGCCCGGGCGGCGGGCGTGTGCAACCCGGTCAGGTCGACGTCGAGCAGCAGCGACGACGTGAAGTCGCCGACCAGCCGGTCGACGTCGGGGTGGAACGGCTCGCGGCCGAACATCGGGAGGTTCAGCAAGAAGCGCTTGTTCGTCGACCACCGCGCGAGCGCGTGGGCGTAGGTCGCCGCGACCGCCATGGCCGGGGTGACGCCCCGGCGGTGCGCGGCGGTGAACAGCGCGTCACGGGTGGCGACGTCGAACGTGTGCCAGAGCCGGATGCTGCGCAGCGGGTCGGTCTGGGCGTCGCGCGGCAGCAGCGGCAGCGTGGGCGGCTCGGGCAGCTCCGGGATGCGCTCGGCCCACCACCGCAGGTCGGCCTCGGTGGGTGGCGGCGTCGAGGCGGCGAGCGCGGCCCGGTACTGCCGGTAGGTGTAGCGCAGCGGGGGCAGCTCCGCGCCGCGGTACAGCGCGGCGAGATCGGCCATGAGGGTGCGGTAGCTGACGGCGTCGGCGGCCTGCATGTCCAGGTCGACGTGCAGTCGCGTGCGGCCCTCGGGCAGCCGCGACAGTGAGAGCTCGAACACCTCGCCGTCGAGCTGTTGGTGCGACTTCGCCTGCCGGATGTCGGCGAGTCGCTCGGCGGCGGCGGCCGGGCCGAGGTCGCGCAGGTCGAACACGGTGACGTCGAGCGTGCGGTCGCCGATGCGCTGGCGGCCGTCGGGCAGGATCTCCTGGCGGAGCATCGGGTGCCGCGCGGCGAGCCGGGCCGCGGCGGTGCGCAGGCGCTCCGGATCGACTGCGGTGCCGTCGAATTCGACGTAGAGGTGCGCGGCGACGCCGCCGAGTTCCTGGTCGCCGTGCCGGCCGACCCACATCGCGTGGCCGATAGGCGCCAACGGGAACGGGGTGCCGTCGTCGTCGGCGAGCGGTTCCGTTTCGTCGGGCACCGGCGCGGCGGCGGGTTCGCCGCCGATCAGCCGCATCCAGGCGTCGACGGTCGGGGCAGCGGCCAGGGCGGCGAAGGTGACGTCGACGCCTCGTCTGCGCCAGCGCCCGGCGAGCGACATCATCCGGATGGAGTCCAGCCCGGCGGCGATGAGATCCGCCTGGGGATCGAGCGTGTCGGGATCGACGCCGAGCAGGTCGGCCACGTCGTGCCGGACGGTCGACGCGTTCGTCGCACTCACCTGGTCGACTCCTCCGTTACTTAAGACAGGCTTTCCTAACTTTGAGGAAGCTACCCTATATTCGGCGAGGGCACGACACCTACCCCGAAGGGCCGACGTCACCGATGAGCACCGGCTTCCAGCAGGCGAAATCCGACCTCGCCGACGGTTTCGTCCCGTTTCCGCCCGAGCGCGCCGAGCGGTACCGGCGGCTCGGCTACTGGCAGGGCCGGCGGCTCGACTCGCTGTTGCGCGGGGCGGCCGACCGGTGGCCCGACAAGCCCGCCGTCGTCGATCCGGCGGCCCGGTACACCTTCGCCGAGCTCGACGCGTCCGCCGACCGGATCGGCGCGGCGCTGGCGGCGCGAGGCATTGCGCCCGGCGACCGGATGCTGCTGCAGCTGCCGAACTCGTGTGCGTTCGCGCTGGCCTTCTTCGGGATGCTGCGCGCCGGCGTCGTGCCGGTGATGTGCCTGCCCGGACACCGCGCCGCCGAACTGGGGCACTTTGCTGCCGTCAGCGGCGCGGTCGGCATGATGATCGCCGATGTGGCGGGCGGCTTCGACTACCGGGACATGGCGCGGGAGCTCGTCGCCGCCCACCCCGCGCTGCGGCATGTCCTCGTCGACGGCGATCCGGGGCCGTTCGCGCCGTGGTCGGCGCTCGCCGCCACCGACGCCCCCCTCCCGGACGTCGCGGTCGATCCTGCGTTGCCGGCGCTGCTGCTGGTCTCCGGCGGCACCACCGGGCTGCCGAAGCTGATCGCCCGGACCCACGACGACTACGTCTACAACGCCCTCGCCTGCGCCCGGGCCTGCGGCCTCGGGCCCGAGGACGTCTACCTCGCGGTGCTGCCGGCCGGGCACAACTTCCCGCTGGCCTGCCCCGGCCTGCTCGGCTCGATGGCCGTCGGGGCCACCACGGTGTTCACCGCCGATCCGAGCCCGGAGGCGGCGTTCGCGCTGATCGACCGCCACCGCGTGACGGTCACCGGCCTGGTCAACGCGCTCGCCAAGCTGTGGGCGCAGGCCTGTGCGTGGGAGCCGGTGCTCCCGGCGTCGCTGCGGCTGGTGCAGGTGGGCGGCTCGCGGCTGTCGCCGGAGGAGGCCCGCTTCATCCACGACAACCTGTCGAGCGGCTTGTCGCAGATCTTCGGCATGGCCGAGGGCATGCTGCAGTTCACCCGGCCCGGCGACCCGCTGGAGGTCGTGCTCAACACCCAGGGCCGGCCGATGTCGCCGCACGACGAACGCCGGGTGGTCGGCGACGACGGGGTCGAGGTGGCGCCCGGCGAGGAGGGCGAACTCCTGGTCCGCGGGCCGTACACGCTGAACGGCTACTACCGCGCGCCCGACGCCGACGCCCGCTCGTTCACCCCGGACGGGTTCTACCGCAGCGGTGACCGGGTGCGGATCTTCGCCGACGGCCCGCTCGCCGGGAACGTGGAGGTGGTCGGCCGGGTCAAGGACGTCGTCCATCGCGGCGGAGAGACGGTGTCCGCGACGGACCTGGAGGATCACCTGGTCGCCCACCCGGCCATCGAAGCGGCCGCCGCGGTCGCCCTGCCCGACGAGTACCTCGGCGAGAAGATCTGCGCCGCAGTGGTTTTCCGCGGGACACCGATCGACCTCGCCGAGCTCAACCGGTACCTCGATGCCCGCGGCGCCTCGACCCACGCGCGCCCGGACCTGGTGGTGCCGCTGCCCTTGCTACCGACGACGGCGGTCGGCAAGGTGGACAAGAAGGCGCTGGTCGCGCGGCTGCGCGGCGCCTGACCGTCACCGACCGAGCAGCTCGACGATCCGGGCGGTGACGGCGGCCGCGGTCGGGTGCTCCCACAGCAGTGTCGGCGGCAGCGAGAGCCCGGTCTCCTTCTCCAGCTCGCGGCGCAGCCGCACCGTCATGATCGAGTCGACGCCCAGCTCGATCAGCGGCGAGCCCGGATCCACCTCGGTCGCGGCGAGACCCAGTTGCGCGGCCACCGCCGCCCGCACCCGGTGCGCCAGCGCATCCGGATCGCCGGCGGTCACCGGGGCAGGGGCGTCGGCGGTCGCCGGTGCCACGTCGGCCAGCATCGGCACCGCCGCGGCAGCCGGAAGGACCGGCAGGACGACGACGTTCGGCTCACCGGTGTGCATCGCCAGGTCGAGGGCGCGCATCGCCTCGTCGGCTCCGACGGTGCCCATGCCGAGCGCGTCGAGCTGTGCGGCCACGTATTTCGACGTCGAACCCATGCCCAGGCCGCGCCACGCGGTCCACGCCACGCTCACCGTGTCGTTCCCGTGACGGCGGCGGTGCCGGGCCATGGCGTCCAGGAAGGCATTGGCGGCCGCGTAGGCGCCCTGGCCGGGGAAACCGGCGAGGTAGCCGCACGACGAGAACAGCACGAGCCAGTCGAGCCGGCCCGGCGGGAACACCTCGTGCAGCGCGAGCGTGCCGCGCACCTTGGGGTGCATGGTGGCGGCCAGATCGCCGGCCGAGGTGTCCGCGAGCAGCGCGCCCGCCGACACGCCCGCCGCGTGGATGACGCCACGCACCTCGGGTATTTCGGCGACCAGCGCGCGCAGCGCGGCGGCGGCGTTGGGGGCACCGATGTCCAGCGCCGGCACCTCGACGGCGACGCCGCGCGCTGCCAGCGCGGACACCGCCTGCGCGGCACTCGATTCCGGCAGCAGGCCGCCCCGCGATAGCAGCACCAGCCGCCGGGCGCCGAGATCGGCGAGCCGGTGCGCCAGCCGGAGCCCGAGCGCGCCGGTGCCGCCGGTGATCAGGTAGCTGCCGTCGGGTGAGCACCGAAGCGGCGCGCCGTGCCCCCGGTCGGCGGCCGCGAGCCGCGCCACCCGGGCGGTGCCGCCGCGCACCACGACGACGCCGTGGCCGGGCAGCGAGGCGAGCGCCCCGAGCGGCAGCGGGCCGTCGGCCGCATCGAGCACGCCGCCCCACAGCCGGGGATACTCCGCGGCCGCGATGCGGGACAGGCCCCACAGCGGCGCGTGCGCCAGGTCGTCGCCCTCGGCGACGCCGCAGGTCAGCGCCCACAGCCGCGCGGGCGACGCGCTCGCCGACAACCGCGTGAGCGTGGACAGCACCTGCCCGGCCGCCGCCTCGGGTGTGTCGTCAGCGCGCGGCAGCACCAGCGCCACCGGGGTGGCGCCCAGCCCGGCGACGTCTTGTGCGCCGTCGAAATCCTCGACGGCGCGGTACGGCACCGCCGCCGCATCGAGGTCGTGCACCGCCGCGTCGAGCGACTCGGCGTCACCGCCGACGAGCAGCACGCCGGTGGGCCGGTCCTCGGGACGCCAGGCCACCGGATGCCAGGCGACGCGGTGAACCATGCTGTCGACGCCGGCGGCCGCCGGGTCCAGCTCCTCGAACGCCATGCCGGTGAGGGTCAGCAGCACCGCGCCGTGCTCGTCGGCGAGCGCCACGTCGGTGACGGTGGTGCCCGGCCGCCGCCGGACCGACAGGGCGGCCACCGCGGGCGCTGCGCCGGTGACGTGCACCCGTTCGATGCGGGCGGGCATCCGCAGCCGCGGCGGGCCGTCGAACACCGTCGACGCCGCCGAGGTGGCCGCGTCGATCAGCGGCGCCCAAGTAAGAGGCGATGCGCCGTCGGCATCGGCACGGACGATCCCGAGCAGTTCGCCGTCGCCGCACCACAGTTCGCCGCATTGCCAACCGAAGCCCATGGCCGCGACACCGAGGGTCGCGAGCACGTCCTCGACGTGGCGGGGCGGCAGTGCGCGGGCGCATCGCCGGCGTGCCGCGGCGAGGTCGAGGCGCTGTGGCGGGCGGTGGTCGGTGGGTGCCACGGCGGCAGTGGTGTGGGTGATCCAGCCGCCGTCGCCGTCGTGGGCCACCGGCCGCGACGCCAGCGTCAGCCGCCGCTCCTGCAGCACCACCTGGACGTCGCGGGCGTGGGCCGGCGCCACCGGGGTCCGCAGGAAGACGTCGGCCAGCGCCGGCGGATGTGCCGGCGACCGGGTGTCGCCGGCTGCGGCGAGGAAGGTGTTGAGCAGCACGGCGGCCGGCACGATCTCGGTGCCCTTCACCGGGTGGTCGCCCGGATACGGCCGGCCGGCCAGGTCGAGCCGGGTCTGCCACAGCCGCACGGGCGGCGAGCCCGCGACGTCGGTGCGGCCGCCGAGCAGCGTGTGCGATGCGTTCTCGTGCAGGGCCCGCCCGCCCGGCGGCGGCGTCGGTACGCGCCAGAACCGGCGGTGCTGCCACGGCGCGCCGGGAAGGTCGCCGGCCCACGAATCGTGCCGCGCAACACCGGATTCCACGGTGGCGCCGTGGCACCACAGCGCGGCGACCGCGGAGGTGAGCGTCCGCTGCTCGGGCTGGTGACGGCGCAGCACCGGGAAGACGCCGTGCTGGTCGATCCCGAGGTGCAGCAGGGTCTCGGCGATCGAGTGGGACACCACCGGATGGGCCGACACCTCGCAGAACAGCCGGTGGCCGTCCTGCGCCGCGGCCGTCACCGCCTCCGCGAAGCGCACCCGGCCGCGCAGGTTCAGCGCCCAGTAGCCGGCATCGCGCGGGGCGGTCGACCGCGGGTCGACGAGTGCCGTCGAGTACAGCGGCACCGCGGCGGGCCGCGGGGGGTCGAGATCCGCGACGGCGCGGGCCAGTTCGTCGGTCAGCGCGTCCATCGCCGGGCTGTGGAAGGCGACGTCGGTGGCCACGCGGCGCACCGGGATGCCGTCGGCCGCCCACTCGGCCGCGACCGCCTCGACGGCAGCGGCGGCGCCGGAAATGACCGTGGAGTCCGGCGATGCGCTGATCGCCGCGACCACGTCGGCGCGGCCGGCCAGGCGCGTCTCGGCGTCGGCGAACGGCACCCCCACCAGCGCCATCGCGCCGTGACCCGACACCGCGCGAAAGCCCCGGGCGCGGTAGCACGCCACCGCGGCGCCCTGGCGCAGGTCGAAGACGCCGGCGGCGACGCACGCCGCGACCTCGCCGACGGAATGCCCGAGCACCGCCGCCGGCCGGACGCCGCGCTGCCGCAACACCGCCGCCAGCCCCACCTGCATCGCGAACGTGAGCGCCTGCACGCGGTCGGTGCCGCCGAGCTCACCGGTCGCGAGCGCTCGGCGCGCGGAGAAACCCCATTCGCGGCCGAAGACGTCGTCCACCTCGTCGATCACCCGGGCGAACTCCGGCTCGGCGGCCAGCAGTCCGGCGCCCATGCCGGGCCAGTGCGAACCGTGTCCGGAGAACACCCAGACCGGCTCGCGCGGCACACCGTCGGGGACGGTGCCGGTGACCAGGCCTGCGACGGTCTCGCCGCGGGCGAGCGCGTCGAGGCCGGTGACCAGATCGTGCGGCTGCTCGGCGATCAGCACGGCGCGCACCGGCTCGTGGGCGCGCCGCGTCCACAGTGTGGCCGCCACCGCCGCGATCGAGTCCCCCGCGGTGCGCAGGTGGTCGGCGAGGGCGTCGGCG
Organism: Mycobacterium sp. MYCO198283; assembly: GCF_021213805.1. Classification (GTDB taxonomy): domain Bacteria; phylum Actinomycetota; class Actinomycetes; order Mycobacteriales; family Mycobacteriaceae; genus Mycobacterium. The sequence continues at coordinate 115,803 of NZ_JAJQJI010000004.1, read as the reverse complement.
TAGCGGGCCAGTCGCGCGGGTGAGATCGCGGACACCGGAACGATCCGCGGACCGGCCGGGGTCGGGCCGGGCGTCGCGGTGTCGGCGGCGGGCGCCTCCTCGACGAGCACGTGCGCGATCGTGCCGCCGTAGCCGTAGCTGCACACCGCGCCGCGACGCGGGACATCGCCGCGCGGCCACGGTTCGGCCGTCGTCGGAACCCGCAGGCCGCTGGCCGACCAGTCGATGGCCGGGTTGAGGGTGCGGACGCCGGCGGTGGGTGGAATCGCCTCGTGGTGCAGCGCCAGCACGGTCTTGATGAGCCCGAGCACGCCGGCACCGCCTTCGAGGTGGCCGACGTTCGGCTTGATCGATCCGATGCGGCACGGGGCGTCGGCGGGCCGGCCGGCACCGTAAACGGTTGCCAGAGCGCCGATTTCGACGGGATCCCCGGCCGGCGTGCCGGTGCCGTGCGCCTCGACGTAGTCGACCGACTCCGGTGTCACACCAGAGATTTCGCAGGCCCGTCGAAACATCGCCGCCTGCGCGTCGCCGTTGGGGCTCATGATGCCGACGGTGCGGCCGTCCTGGGCGACGGCGCCGCCGCGGATGACGGCCAGCACCCGGTCGCCGTCGCGGCGGGCGTCGGCGAGCCGCTTGAGGACGACCACCCCGGCGCCCTCGCCGCGGCCGTAGCCGTCGGCGGCGGCGTCGAACGTCTTGCAGCGGCCGTCGGGTGCGGTGGCGCCGGCCTCGTCGAGCACCCGTACCAGGCCCGGGCCGATCAGCGCACTGACCCCGCCGGCCAGCGCGAGCGACGTCTCGCCGGCCCGCAGCAGCTGGCACGCCTGGTGCACCGCGACGAGCGACGCGGCGCAGGCGGCGTCGAGGGCGACACTCGGACCCCGCAGGTCGAGCAGGTGCGAGACCCGGTTCGCGACGCCGCACAGCGAGGTGCCGATGCCCGTCCACGCCTCGATGCCCGGCAGGTCCTCCAGCAGCAACCTGCCGTAGTCGTCGGAATTGACGCCCATCAGCACGGCGGTGTCGGTGCCGGCGAGCGCCCGCGGCGACACCCCAGCGTGCACCAGCGCCTCCCAGCTCACCTCCAGCGCGAGCCGCTGCTGCGGGTCCATCAGCTCGGCCTCCCGCGGCGGCACCCCGAAGAACTCCGCGTCGAATCCGGGTAGATCGGTGAGGAAGGTGCCGCGCCGGGTGGTGCGGCGCAGCACCTCGGCATTGCGCGGATCGCGGGTCAGGTACGGCTCCCACCGCTGCGCCGGCACGTCGCGCACGTCGCTGCCGCCGTCGAGGAGGAACTGCCACAGCGCCGCCGGCGATCCGACGTCGCCTGCCACCCGGCAGCCGATCCCGACGACCGCTATCGGCGCTCGCCAGGTATCCAAAGCGTGGTTAGCCTTGCCTAACTCCACGCGCCACATAGTGGCACAGCCCATCGCGTCGCCGGGGCGCACACCGGCGCGTTGGGATCAGGCTGCGCGCAATGCTTCGGCGGTGCCGCGCCGCATGGTTCGAATAGCGGACGTGACCGTCACCGACCCCACCGCACCGGCCGCTGCCCCCGACAGCGCATTGCGACCCGCCGGCCGTCCCGCGGCCCGCACCGCGCTGTGGGCCAGCCTCGTCGGCACCACCATCGAGTGGTACGACTTCTTCCTCTACGCCACGGCCGCGGGCCTGGTGTTCAACCAAGCGTTCTTCCCGGACCAGACGACGTTCGTCGGCACGCTGCTCTCGTTTGCCACCTTCGCGGTCGGCTTCGTGGTGCGCCCCATCGGCGGGTTCGTGTTCGGCCATGTCGGCGATCGCATCGGCCGCAAGAAGACGCTGGCGCTGACGATGCTGCTGATGGGCGCCGCGACCGCGCTGATGGGTGTCCTGCCGACCGCCGCCCAGATCGGCGTCGCGGCGCCGCTGCTGCTGTTGCTGCTGCGCGTGGTGCAGGGGTTCGCACCCGGCGGCGAGTGGGCCGGTGCGGTGCTGCTGGCCGTCGAGCACAGCCCGGCCCGGCGCCGGGGGCTGTTCGGCAGCATCCCGCAGGTGGGGCTGGCGCTCGGCCTGGCGCTGGGCACCGGGGTGTTCGCGCTGCTGCAAAGCGTGCTTCCCGACGACGCCTTCCTGACCTACGGCTGGCGCATCGCGTTCCTGTTCTCCATCGTGCTGGTCGTCTTCGGGGTGGTGGTGCGGCTCAAGGCCAGCGAGACACCGGTGTTCGAGAAGGTCCGCGACAGCGACGGCCGGGCCGCGGTCCCGCTGCGCGAGGTGTTCCGGCCGCCGTCGCTGCGTTCCACCGTGCTGGGAATGCTGTCGCGCTGGGGCGAGGGCGCGGCGTTCAACACCTGGGGGGTGTTCGCCATCGCGTACGCGACGGGCACGCTGCACCTGCCGAAGGTGCCGGTGCTCGTCTCGGTGACCGTCGCCGCGCTGGTCATGGCGGCACTGCTCCCGGTGTCGGGGCTGGCCACCGATTGCTTCGGTGCCCGGCGCGTCTACGCCACGGGTATCGCCGCCTACGCCGTCGCGGTCTTCCCGGTGTTCGCGCTGTTCGGCACCGCTGAGATCGGCTGGTACGCGCTGGGCATGCTCATCGTGTTCGGCGTCATCCACGCCTGGTTCTACGGCGCGCAGGGCACGCTGTACGCGTCGCTGTTCCCGGCACGGGTGCGCTACACCGGGCTGTCGACGGTCTACCAGCTGTCCGGCGTGTACGCGTCGGGCCTCACCCCGCTGATCCTGACCGCCCTGATCGGCGCGGCCGACGGCTCGCCCTGGCTCGCCTGCGGCTATCTCGTCACGACGGCCGTCGTCAGCGTCGTCGCGACGGCGCTGCTGCGGCCACACGCCGACAGCTGAGGACCCATCAGACGAGCAGGTCGCGCACCACGGCGTCGGCGAGCAGCCGGCCGCGGTCGGTGAGCACCACCCGGTCCCCTTCCCGCTGGAGCAGCCCGTCGGCGATCGCGCGGTCCGCGCGCGCACGTTCGGCGGCCGACAGCGTCCCGAGCGCCAGGCCTGACCGCAGCCGGAGCCGGAGCATCACCGCCTCGGTGTGCGCACCGGCGGCATCGAGGCGCTCGAAGTCGTCGATCGGCGATCGGCCGCGCGCCAGCGCCTCGCTGTAGGCGGCGGGCCGTTTGACGTTCCACCACCGGACGTCCCCGACGAAGCCGTGAGCGCCGGGACCGGCGCCCCACCATTCGCCGCCGTCCCAGTAGCCGAGGTTGTGCCGGCATTCGCCGCCGGGGCGCGCCCAGTTCGACACCTCGTACCAGCCGTAGCCCGCGTCGGACAGCCGCTGATCGACGAGCTCGTAGCGGTGAGCCAGCACGTCGTCGTCCGGGGCGGCGACTTCTCCGCGGCGCACGCGTCGGGCCATCGCCGTGCCGTCCTCCACCACCAGCGCATAGGCCGACACATGGTCGACGTCGGCGTCGAGCACGGCGTCGATCGAATGCAGCAGGTCCTCGTCGCGCTCACCTGGCGTGCCGTAGATGAGGTCGAGGTTGACATGCCGGAAGCCGGCGGACGCCGCCTCGCGCGCGGCGGCGACCGCCCGGCCGGGCGAATGCGTGCGGTCGAGCACCGCCAGCACGTGCGGCGCGGCCGACTGCATGCCCAGCGACATGCGGGTGTAGCCGGCGGACAGCAGCCGCGCGAAGAAGTCCGGTGACGTCGACTCCGGGTTCGCCTCGGTGGTCACCTCGGCGTCGGTTGCGAGGCGGAAATTGTCGCGGATCGCCGCCAGGACGGCGGTGAGGCGCTCGGCCCCGAGCAGCGACGGGGTGCCGCCGCCGACGAATACCGTGTCAACGGTGCGCGGGCCGACGTTCTCCGCGGCGAGCCGCAGCTCGATGCGCAGCGCGTGCAGCCAGGCGTCGGGATCGGCGCCGCCCAGTTCGGCCGGCGTGTAGGTGTTGAAGTCGCAGTAACCGCAGCGCGTGGCGCAGAACGGCACATGGACATAGATGCCGAACGGCCGACCCGTCATTCTGTGCAGTGTGCCGGGCCCGCGGGTTGTCATGCTCGCAGTCCGCCGAGACCGTTCAGGGCGGTGGCGATGCGACTGATGCCTTCCGCGTTGTCGACTTCGGTGGCTTGGTGGGCCTGGGCGGCGGCGACGATTTTGTCGCCGGTTTGCTGCAGCTCGTCGACGGTCGATGCGAAATGAGCCCGCAGATCGTCGTTGCAGGCGACGAGTTTCGGTCCCGTCGCGAAGTCGCGGTTGCCTGCGGCAGCCGCCTCTGCCGAATCGAATAGCGGTGCAACGGCTGATCGCGCCTCCTCCGCTTCAGCGGCAACGGTCGAACCCGCAGACGCGACCTGCTCAGGCGTAATCCGGATTTCGTCGCCGCTCATATCATCCGCCTCCGCATGAAATACCCGTTCCGTCGATGCCGTGTCCCATATCTATGTGTTGGGTGATCGTCTCGGTACTCGCCCACATGAGGAACATGATGACCGGTGTGAGGACCAAGGCGACGGTTGCGATGACCACCGTCGACCACCAACGTCCCCTCTCGGCCAGCAGGACGAGCGCCGACAATGCGCTGATCATGAAAGCGAATGACAGCACCAGAGCGATCCAGCCGAGGAGATGATTATCCGGCGCCGGAATATCATGTGCCGGGTGACACTTCTCGCGAACCACTGCGTCCACCCACGCTTGGGAGCGCTCCCCGGCAGTTCCCAGCGAGAGGTAGAGCCCAGCGAAGCTTCCGATGGCAATGAGACCCGCGAGCACTGCGAACCCATTACGGGTCAATTGGCGAGTCGTCTTCCTATCATTCATTTTCCGCCTTCGCATGAGTAATTTGTGGCGGTTGCTGGAAGCCGAGCACCGGGAGGTTCGCTGGCGTCAATCGCGCCAAAACCTCCAATCAACAACCCCATGACGGTCAGCATGCCGACGAGCAGAATCGCAGGCGCAACCAGCCACCATCGTCTCCTCCACACCGCCAGCGCGAGCGAACACCACACGCACAGGATGAAAAAATCCGGACAGTACGACCGTGAACCAGCCGATTACGTGGTTGTCGGGCGGTGGCAGTAGTGGGATGCGATGCCTGGCCCCCATGGCATCTTCCCAGGCCTGATATGGCTTCCCGGAAAATCCCGAGCGACAACCAGGCGCCAGCGCCATTAGCGATGGCAACGCAAGCCGATAGTGCTGCCAGCCGAATACGGGTCAGCTGGCTCACCACGCGCTCCTGCAGGGGACGCCTGACGAGTCGGCTGGAAAATGCGCGTCGCGCGGCTGGGAAGCTTCTAACGCACCGAAGCCCAGGAAGAAAAGACCGACTACCGTCAGAACAGCAGCAAGCACCAGGGCGAGCACGATGACCCACCACCGCCTCTTCCAGGCCGCCACACCGAGTGCCGCCCAGGCGCAGATGATGAAAATCGCAGATAACACGACGGCGAACCAGCCGACCGCATGATTGTCAGGCACAGGCGGCCAGGGAGGGTGACATTTTCGCCGGAGCATCTCGGCGTCCCAAGCATCGTTGTTCGCACCGGATATCCGTAGCGCTCGGTCGGCGCCGATGACGCAGGCGACGGCCACCACCCCCAGAAGTCCGGCGAGCCGGTTCCTGGTCAGCCAGCGAGCCGCTTCCGTGCCGCTCATCTCATCCGCTTCCGCACGGCAGACCACCGGTGTCCGCTGGAGCCAGGGCGTTGGCCGGATGAGTTACGTCGATTTGCCCGAATCTGACGAAAAAGAAGCCGATCAATGTGAGCACGCCGCACAACAGCAGGAGTGGAACCACTACCCACCACCGTCGCTTCCACATGGCCATGCCCAGTGCGCCCCACATGCACACGAGAAACACGCTCGAGGAGCCGATGGTGAACCATCCCATCGCCTGGTTGTCCGGAATAGGCAGTAATGGGTAGCAACGCCTGGCGACCATGGAATCAATCCATGCCCGATTACGCGTTCCTGTTACGTTCAGAGAGTACCCGGCGCAAGCACAACCGATGAGCGCTCCGAGGCTCAACAGCACAGCGAGGCGATTCCTGGTCAATCAGATCACCATGTTTGTTGCGGTCGCACGACTGTCACGGTTTGTGCGCCTTCCCCCTGCTCGATGATCGGCAGGCGGTCCTGGACATCGAGGTTGATAGCAGCCGGCGTGTGCTGGGTGTAGAGCACCTCGCCGTCAGGTAGGACAGCGGTGACGACGGCGGTACCGCCCTCGCCGAGCGCCTGGTCCTGCGCCGGGTTATTCGGTGCAGGGTCGCCCTGCGGATTCTGCTGCGCCGCCGGGTCACCCAGCGGCTGAGACCCACCGAGTACGGGCCAGACAGGTCCGCGGCTGGTGAATCCGATCGCCCGCAGTCCGGTAGCCGGATGCACGGGCAGGGTGGTGAGTAGTGACATGAGTTCTCCATCGCGGAGTCATCCGATCGGCCTCGCGCCGATACGGGGGTCTTTCGCCTTCAGTGGGGGCTGCAATCCGTCATCGACATGACGAAGCCCCGCTACCCGAACCGGGTGCGGGGCTTTTGCTGTGCCCGCTGTGGCTAGGTCGTTACGCTGCGGCGGAAGCTGAGATCAGCTTCTGGACGTCGGCTTTCGACGCGTCGCGGATGTGCGGATCCCAAACCATGTCGAGCGCCAGGTTGGGGTCGGAGATCCACTTAAGGCTGACCGCATTCCAGTACTCGACCACAGCATCAAGGTCGTCAAAGGGATCACCTGCAGAGCGGATCGCCATCGGGCAGTCCGCGTCGTGCTGGATCCAGTACTTCACGGCGCGATCATATCTCCGGCAGATCGTCGGGCCAAGGGACGGCGTCGAAGAGCTGCTCCTGCTGTCGGGCTAGCCGCTTGCGCTCAGAAATGCCTACGCCGGCCGCGCGCGCCCGCTCGTAGAGCGGATGAGCGCGCTCAGCGGCGTCGAGGCTCGCAGCGGTGTGCAACTGAACCTCAAACACCTGGCCGTCCTCAGATTGCAAGGTGACGTTGCGGCCTCGGTACCCACGACGGCGCCACCCGCCTGGATCGTCCACGATTCGGTTCCCCAACGCCGTCAGCGACTCCAGCATTGTGTTGCCGCCGACCCAGTAACCCTGGTCATTCAGCACCGCTGTGTATCGAAGGGCGTCCTCTATGAAACTGGCGGGACGGCCCCGAGCCTCGTTGCGCTGCGACGTTCGCTGAAGTTTCTCGGCAATCGAAGCGACAGTCTTGAGCCGCGTTTCGAAGCGCGTGAGGCGGCCGCCGGCCGCCGTCGCTGCAGCTGTTACCTGGGCGCTGACAACCGGCTCGTTCGCCGCCGCTTGCCTCCTGGAAGCCGATGACGGATTGGCGGGTGGCCGACCCGAACACGCCGTCAATGTCGAGGCCGTACGGGGTCGGGGGCCGGTTCATGGCGCGCTGCACGGCCGCCACCCGGCCGGGATCGTTGGCCGGATTCCCCTGGTAGGGCAGCCAGTCGGCGTACCGGTCTGGGTTGGTGCCGGGTGCCGGCACGGGCGGCAGCGGCGGCAGCGGCGGCGAGGCGACGCCGGTCAGCTCGGCGCTGATGTCGTCGAGGAACACGTTGATCGGGAAGTTCACGCCGGGGTCGGTGTGCCCGCCGCCCCACGCTCCGAAGTCGACGTGACCGCAGATGCCGTCGGCGCCCCACGGTGGCCGCCCGCGACCGCCGATCCATACCGCGGGGATGGGCCGGCCGAGGTCGTGTGACTTCTGAATCCAGTACGCGACCTGTTTCGCGCCCAGGCGTAGCGCCTCGCGCTCGTTGTAGCCGTCGGCCGGGTGCGGGTCGAGCCACTGATCCCGTGACCACGACGCGAACGAGGTGGCGAAGCAGTAATGCCAGGCGTACTTGTTCGCGCCGACCGCTGCCCACGGGGCATCGTCGTCGGCGACGGCCTCGATGATCTCGCGGTCGTCGCCGATCCGGTTGTAGGCGACCTCGTGAGCGCGGCAGCACTCGACCAGGCCGCGAGCCCTGTTGCGGCCCTCGCTGGTGTGGATACCGACCCACCGCGGGGACGGCATTTCGCGCGGGCGGTAGCTGTTCGGGATGATGATCGACGCCGACTTCGGGTCGGCCAATCTGCGCCCCGGAGCGTGGTGGCTCGACTCGCCGTTCCTGGGAGATTCGTAATTGGGGTACACGACATCGCCTGGCCGAGCGTTGGAGAGTCCGACGTCCGCGCCGCCGTTGTTCAGGAAAAACTCCCGCTGAGGGTCGGCGGCGGACCACGAATCTGAGTGCGTAGCCCGATCAGCATCGCGGCCACGAAATGTCAAATCCCGTGGGACATAATCGGATCCCGGCAGCTTGTACCACGCCTCCGCCTCACTGATATCGAACTTGCTGTCTAACCCGGCGGCCGCAAGTGTCTCCGACACAAAGTGAGCGCAGTTGAAAGGGAACCGGTCTATGCCTTCGTTATTCGCGTTTTGCATCGCCCACCGCACCGCCGCCAGAGGGTCGTAGCCCTGGCCGGTATTGCTCAGTTCGTCCTTGACCGCCTGCGGGATACCGGGCAGATCGTGCAATTCGACCGGCACGGCGCGCATCAGTTGCTGCTGCTGCTCTCTCGACAGCTTCGCCCACCAGGTGGCGACCTCGTCCGCGGGCAACCCATCGGGCAGCTGATCGCGCATCTCTTGGAGCGCATCCTTCACCGCCTGGGACTGCGCCGATTGCGCCTGATCGGTCGATACCGTGTCCGGATCGAGGCTCACCGTGTCGAGCGCATGGACGCACGGTTGGTCGGCCTGCGTGGCCGCCTCGACCGCGTCGTCGATCACCAGCTGAAGCTTCGCGGCCTTCAGCCCGTCTTCGACGAGGGTCAGCGAGTGCGGATTGAGGTGGATGCGTCCGTCGTCGCCCACCGTGAATCCGGCCGCGACCGCGTCGTCGACTGCGGCCAGCAGCTGCCGCTGCACCATCGCCACGGCGTCCTGCAGCGTGTCGACCGCAGAGGCAGCGCCGGAGGACAGCACGCCGATGTTCGTCATCCGATTGGCGTGCTTCACCAACTCGCCGCGCGCCAGGCTCCCGGTGCGATCCGGCCAACTCGAATCCAGCGGCTCCGCTCCGTTTGCGTGGATGTTGTCCGCAGTCCGATCCGCCTGCGACGCGACGGCCTTCAGATCATCCGCAGCAGTCTGCCAAAGGGCAGGTCGAGCGTCTCGCAACCCCGCAGATGAGACCACCCGACGACCCTAACCGGGTGTCGGGGCCGGGTCGGACACCAAAATCCGCAGGGCGTTCGGGCGCCGATCATGCGCACGTCGGACCCTTTCTGCTCAGCCTGATCGAAAATCTGGCCCGGTTAGGGACGCACCGGGGTTCGTGGCAGAATGGACAGGTGCCCGTCGCCAGCCCGCAGTTCAACGTTTCGTTGGTAGCGCGGCGGCATGTCGACTTCAAGCGCACCTGCAGCTGTTGCTGTCTGTCGTGAAGGCTTGATTTCGGAAGACCTGCCCACCTGTTTTCAGCTGGCAACCCGGGATCTGCGCCGCCGGACCAGCCCCCGGTGACATGCGCGCGGTCCTGCTGCCGGCTCCGTCCGAGGAGCATGACCGCCCCATGACCGAAACCCCGACCAAGCCCCGGGCCGTCAAGCGTCCGCGCGGCGAAGGCCAGTGGGCGCTGGGATACCGCGAGCCGCTCAACCCCAACGAGCAGTTCAAGAAGGACGACGACGCACTGAACGTGCGCTCGCGGATCATCGACATCTACTCCAAGCAGGGCTTCGACAGCATCGACAAGCAGGATCTTCGCGGCCGCATGCGGTGGATGGGTCTGTACACCCAGCGCGAGCAGGGCTACGACGGCACCTGGACCGGCGACGAGAACGCCGACCTGCTGGAGGCGCAGTACTTCATGATGCGGGTGCGCTGCGACGGTGGCGCGCTGAGCGCGCGGGCGCTGCGCACGCTCGGCGAGATCTCCACCGAGTTCGCCCGCGACACCGCCGACATCTCCGATCGCGAGAACGTCCAGTACCACTGGATCCGCATCGAGGACGTCCCCCAGATCTGGGAGCGGCTCGCTGAGGTCGGGTTGCAGACCACCGAAGCGTGCGGTGACTGCCCGCGTGTGGTGCTCGGCTCGCCGCTGGCCGGCGAGTCGCTCGACGAGGTGATCGACGGCACTCCGGCGTTGGAGGAGATCGTCCGCCGCTTCGTCGGCAACCCGTCGTTCTCGAACCTGCCACGCAAGTACAAGACCGCGATCTCCGGCCTGCAGGACGTGGCCCACGAGGTCAACGACATCGCGTTCATCGGCGTCAACCATCCCGAGCACGGCCCCGGATTCGACCTGTGGGTGGGCGGCGGCCTGTCGACGAACCCGATGCTCGCCCAGCGGCTCGGCGCCTGGGTGCCGCTGCACGAGGTGCCCGAGGTGTGGGAAGCCGTCACGTCGGTGTTCCGCGATTACGGCTACCGCCGGCTGCGCTCCAAGGCGCGGCTGAAGTTCCTCGTCAAGGACTGGGGTGTCGAGAAGTTCCGGCGCGTCGTCGAAGAGGAATATCTGGGCCGCCCGCTGCTCGACGGCCCGGCGCCCGAGCCGGTGAAGCATCCCATCGACCACGTCGGCGTGCAGAAGCAGAAGAACGGCCGCAATGCGGTCGGCGTCGCGCCGATCGCCGGCCGGGTGTCCGGCACCATCCTGCGCCGGGTCGCCGACCTCGCGGAGCGGGCCGGATCGGACCGGATCCGGTTCACGCCCTACCAGAAGCTCGTCATCCTCGACGTGGCCGACGACAAGCTCGACGAGCTGATCGTGGGTCTCGACGCCCTCGGGCTGCCGTCGCGGCCGTCGCACTGGCGCAAGAACCTGATGGCCTGCACGGGCATCGAGTACTGCAAGCTGTCGTTCGCCGAGACGCGCAACCGCTCGCAATCCCTGGTGCCCGAGCTGGAGCGCCGGCTGGAGGACATCTCAGGCGAGTTCGGGGCCCAGCTCGACGTGCCGATCACCGTCAACATCAACGGTTGCCCCAACTCGTGCGCCCGCATCCAGGTCGCTGACATCGGCTTCAAGGGCCAGATGGTGGACGACGGCAACGGCGGCTCGGTCGAGGGCTTCCAGGTGCATCTGGGCGGCAGCCTCGGCCTGGACAGCGGTTTCGGCCGCAAGTTGCGCCAGCACAAGGTCACCAGCGACGAGCTCGGCGACTACATCGACCGGGTGGTTCGCAACTTCGTGAAACAACGCGAGCGCGGTGAGCGTTTCGCCCAGTGGGCGATACGAGCCGACGAGGCGGATCTGCGATGAGCCGCTTGCGCGAAGAGAGAGGGCCGCGATGAGCCGCTTGCGCGAAGAGAGAGGGCCGCGATGAGCCGCTTGCGCGAAGAGAGAGGTCCGCGATGACAGATCTGATCTCCGAGACCGATCTACAGCAGCTGGCCGAGCGGGGGGCGGCGGAGCTCGGGCCGGACGCGAGCGCGCTCGACCTGCTGCGCTGGACCGACGAGAACTTCCGTGGCCACTATGTGGTGGCGTCGAACATGCAGGACGCGGTGCTCGTCGACATGGCGGCGAAGGTGCGCCCCGGTGTCGACGTCCTGTTCCTCGACACCGGCTATCACTTCGCCGAGACCATCGGCACCCGGGACGCCGTGGCGGCCGTCTACGACGTGAACGTGGTCAACGTCACCCCGGAGCGCACGGTCGCCGAGCAGGACGCGGTGTTCGGGAAGAACCTGTTCGCCCGCGAGCCCAACGAATGCTGCCGGATGCGCAAGGTCGAGCCGCTGTCCAAGGCGTTGCGCGGCTACTCCGCCTGGGTCACGGGCATCCGCCGCGTCGAGGCGCCCACCCGCGCGAACGCCCCGTTGATCAGCTGGGACAAGGCGTTCGGGCTGGTAAAGATCAACCCGCTGGCGGCCTGGTCGGATGACGACATGCAGGCCTACATCGAGGCGAACGGCGTGCTGGTCAACCCGCTCGTCGACGAGGGTTATCCGTCGATCGGCTGCGCGCCCTGCACCGCGAAGCCGCAGCTCGGCGCCGATCCTCGCAGCGGGCGGTGGCAGGGGCTCGCCAAAACTGAGTGCGGGCTGCACGCCTCGTAGTGTGAGCACTCTCGTCCTCACCGCGCACGGCAGCGCCGATCCCCGCGCCGCGGTCACCACCCGCGCGGTGGCCGACCGCCTGCAGGTCATGTCGCCGGGCCTGGACGTGCGCACCGCGTTCTGTGAGCGCACGGCGCCGGAGCTGCGGTCGACGCTCGCCGAGTTGGCCGTCCAGCGCCGGCGGGAGGCGGTCGTCGTGCCGTTCCTGCTGGCGAGCGCTTACCACGCGCGGGTGGACATTCCCCGGTTGATCGCCGAGTCGGGCGCCCGCGAGCGGGGGGTACGCATCCGCCGCGCCGACGCGCTCGGGGAGGACCGGGCGCTGATCCAGGTGCTGCGCGACCGGCTCGCGGAGCTGGGTACGTCGCGGCTCGACGGCGACCTGGGCGTCGTGGTGGTGGCGGTCGGCTCCTCGGACGCGGCGGCGAACGCCCGGACGGCACGGGTCTGCGAGGCGTTGGCGGCCGGTACCCGCTGGGCCACCGCGACCGCGTTCGTCACCGGGCCGCGTCCCACGCTCGCCGAGTCGACCGCCGTGCTGCGCGGCCAGGGCCGACGCGTGGTGATCGCGCCGTGGTTCTTGGCGCACGGGGTGCTGACCGATCGGATCGCGCGTTTCGCCGAGCAGCACGACCTGCCGGTCGCCGAGCCGTTGGGCGCGCACCGGCTGGTCGCCGCCACCGTACTGGACCGGTACGAAGCGGCACTGGAGGCCGGTTCGACGCTCCGGGCGTCCTGACCCGTCTGTGACATTCGGCTTGTCGGCGCGGCGCGTCGGGTAGCCGACAGGCCATGAGTGTTCTCGACCCCGCACGAAAGGTCGGCCAGTCGCTGGGCATGGTGGTGGGTGTCCGCACCGGCATCGAGGAGCCCGAGTACACCGTCATCGACCGGGTCGACGAGGTGGAGATCCGGCGCTACGGCGCCCGCATCGCCGCCGAGACCACGGTGGACGCCGACGCCGAACCCGCCCGCAACATCGGCTTCCGGCGACTGGCGCGCTACATCTTCGGCGGGAACCGGTCGCGCGACACGATCGCGATGACGGCGCCGGTCGCGCAGGCCGGCGACGGCCGGAGCTCGACCATCCGGTTCTTCATGCCGTCGACGTGGACACGCGCGGCGCTGCCCGAACCGAACGACGACACCGTGCGGCTGGTGGACGTCGAACCGGAGCTGATGGCCGTGCTGCGCTTCACCGGCGACCGCAGCGCCGACGCCGTCGACCGCAAGGTCGCCTCGCTGCGGAAGATACTGTCGCGCAGTCGGTTCGAGATCATCGGCGAGCCGGTTGCCTGGTTCTACGATCCGCCGATGACGCTGCCGTTCCGTCGTCGCAACGAAGTGGCCGTGCCCGTCGCCCGAAAGGACCAGTGAACACGATGGCAACCCTCGACACCCTGACCGCCGCGGTGACGTCGTCGCTACGCGCCGCCGTCGGCAGCCCGGGCGACCTCTTCGCCGGCACCGGCCCGCTGCGCGAGGCGAAGGTCGCGTTCGACGCCGACGGCCTGCCCGGCGTCGAGCTGTTCGCCGCGCCCACCCGGCGCGCCCTGGTGCGGCTCTCCCCCGACGCCGGCGGGTCGGCCATTCGCGCCGTGTGCCTGCGGTTCCCCGACCTCTACGGGCCGGGTCGCCACCAGGACCTGCTGCTGGCGTCCTCGGCCGACGGCATTCCGTTCCACCACTTCACGCTGCCCGCGTCGCGGCCCGACGAGCGGCTCTACAGCTCCTTGTGGCTCTACCTCGCCGGCCTGGCCCCGGTGGTGTTCGGGATGCGGGCGCCACGGTCCGCCGACGGCGACTGGGAGTTCCTGCTCGCCAGCGCGGTCAGCCGCTTCCGGCCGATCGGGACGGTGAGCCTGGGTGGGCCGGCCGACGGTGCGCCGGACGTCCGGTTCGCCGCCCGCAACACCGGCGGCGGCCTGCGCGCCCTGCCGCCGGTGCGGTCCTACTCCGGCTGATCAGGCGTTGCTGAGCGCTTCGTCCTCGTCGGCCTCGTCGGCCGCCGGCAGCTGCAGGTCGCCCGGGATGGCGGGCACCCGGGTGGCGCGCACGTAGACCGTGTCGCCGTCGCGCAGCCCTAAGGCCTCGGCGTCACCGCGGGTGATCTGGGCGGTGAACGGGCTGCCGGTCGCGGCGTTGGTCAATTCCACGCGCACCTCGAAGCCGAGCAGCACCACCCGGTCGATGGTGGCCTTGACGACGCCCGTGGCGCCGACGGCCTCGTTGCCGTGCAGCGGCAGATCCGGGTTGCGGCCCACACGGATGTCGTGCGGGCGCACCAGCACGCCGTTCAGCGACGACACCGCGCCGAGGAACGACATCACGAACGCGTTCGCCGGGGTGTCGTAGACCTCGGTCGGTGAGCCGACCTGCTCGATGCGGCCCTTGTTGAGCACCGCGATCCGGTCGGCGACGTCGAGCGCCTCGGACTGGTCGTGGGTGACCAGGACGGTCGTCACGTGCACCTCGTCGTGCAGCCGGCGCAGCCAGGCCCGCAGGTCGTCGCGCACCTTGGCGTCGAGCGCGCCGAACGGCTCGTCGAGCAGCAGCACCTGCGGGTCGACCGCCATGGCGCGGGCGAGCGCCATGCGCTGCCGCTGCCCGCCCGAGAGCTGGTTGGGATACCGGTTCTGGAAGCCGGCGAGCCCCACCACCTCCAGCAGGTTGTCGACCTTCTCGGCGATCTCCTGCTTGGGCCGCTTGCGGATCTTCAACCCGAACGCCACGTTCTCGCGGACCGTGAGGTGCTTGAACGCGGCGTAGTGCTGGAACACGAAGCCGATGCCGCGCCGCTGCGGCGGGACGTGGGTGACGTCGCGGCCGTTGATCGTGATGATGCCGCTGTCGGGCTGGTCGAGGCCGGCGATGGCCCGCAGCAAGGTCGACTTGCCCGAGCCGCTGGGCCCGAGCAGCGCGGTGAGCGACCCGGCCGGAACATCGAAGTCGATGTTGTCGAGGGCGGCGAAGTCGCCGTAGTGCTTGTTGGCGCCCCGCACGGTGATCGCGTTGCCCATGGTCTGCTCCTTACCCGGCTCTACTTGGTTTCCCGCGCCCGGCGGGCATCGAGTACCACCTGCACGACGAGAACGATGACGGCGACCGCCATCAGCAGCGTCGAGATGGCGTAGGCGCCGTACTCGGCGCCGCGGTTGTGGCGGTCGTAGACCAGCAGCGTCAGCGTCTGCGACACGCCCGGCAGCCCCGACGACACCATGATGACGGCGCCGAACTCGCCCAGCGTGCGGGCGACGGTCAGCACGACGCCGTAGGTGAGCCCCCACCGGATCGACGGCAGGGTGATCCGCCAGAACGTCTGCCACCACGTCGATCCGAGCGTGGCGGCGGCCTCCTCGGAGTCGGTGCCCAGCTCGTGCAGCACCGGTTCGACCTCACGGATGACGAACGGCACCGTCACGAAGATGCTCGCGAGCACGATGCCCGGGAAGCCGAAGATGATCTTGAGCCCCAGGTTGTTCTCGACGAACCCGAAGGCGCCGCCCGCACCCCACAGCAGGATCAGCGCGACACCGACCACCACCGGCGACACCGCGAACGGCAGGTCGATGACGGCCTGCAGCACGCCCTTGCCGCGAAACCGGTTGCGCGCCAGCACCAGTGCGGTCGGCACGCCGAACAGCACGTTGAGCGGCACCACGATCGCCACCACCAAGAGCGAGAGTTCCAGCGCCGACAGCGCGGCAGGCGTCGAGATGGACGCGACGAACTCGCCGAACCCCGGCGCGAACGTGCGGTAGAGGATCAGGCCGACCGGCACGATCAACAGCACCCCGAGGTAGGCCAGCGCCACGAAGCGCAGGACGTAGCGGGTCAGCGGGGACACCGTCATCGCGCCAACTCCTGCCGCTTGGCGGCCCGGGCGCCGATGGTCCGCAGGACGAACAGCACCACGAAGGAGAACACCAGCAGCACGATCGAGATCGCGGCGGCGCCGGTCCGGTCGTCGTTCTCGATCAACGTCCGGATCCACTGCGACGACACCTCGGTCTCGCCGGGCACCGCCCCGCCGATGAGCACCACCGAGCCGTACTCGCCGATCGCGCGCGAGAACGCCAGCCCCGCACCCGAGAGCAGGGCGGGAAGCAGTGCGGGCAGGATCACCCTGGTGAAGATGGTGACGTTGCCCGCGCCCAGCGACGCGGCCGCCTCCTCCACCTCGCGGTCCAGCTCGAGCAGCACCGGCTGCACCGACCGGACGACGAACGGGAGCGTCACGAACAGCAGCGCGACGCCCACGCCCCACGCGGTGTGCTGGATGTGGATCTGCACCGGGCTGGCCGGCCCGTAGAGCGCGAGCATGACCAGGCTGGCCACGATGGTCGGCAGCGCGAACGGCAGGTCGATCAGGGCGTCGACGATCCGCTTGGCCGGAAAGTCGTCGCGGGTGAGCACCCACGCCACGAGCAACCCGAAGAACAGGTTGACCACGGCGACGGCGACCGAGATCGTCAACGTCACCCGGAACGACTCGACGGCCGCGTTGGACGTCACCGCAAGCCGAAACGCCTCCCAGCCGCCGCCCGCGGACTGCCAGACGATCGCCGCCAGCGGCAGCAACACGATGACACTCAGCCAGATCGACGCCGCCCCGACCCGCAGCGACGTCGACCCGTAGCGGTTGCCCCCCAGCGGACGCCGCCCCGGACCGGTGTCACCGGTCGCGGGGTCGGTCGTCGCCGAGCCGGGCTGGGTGACGGTCGTCATCCAGTGGCCGCCTTGTAGATCTTCGTGATGGTGCCGTTGTCCTTGTCGAACAGCTCCTTGTCCACCGTGCTCCAGCCACCCAGGTCGGCGATGGTCCACAGCTTCTGCGGCGCCGGGAACTGGCCGGCGAAGTCCGCGGTGACGGCGGGATCCACCGGCCGGAACCCGGCCTCGGCCCACAGCCGCTGCGCCTCGGGCGTGTACTGGTAGGCGACGAACTTGCGGGCGAGGTCGACGTGCGCGCCGCCCTCGATCACGGCCACCGGGTTTTCGATCTTGAACGTCGTCGGCGGGTTGACGTGCTCGACGTCCTTGCCCAGCCGCTCGGTGTTGATCGCCTCGTTCTCGTAGCTCAGCAGCACGTCCCCGCTGCCCTGCAGGAACAGGTCGGTGGCCTCGCGGCCCGACGCCGGCCGGGTCTTGATGTGCTCGCTGACCAGCTTGGTGACGAAGTCGAGCCCGGCCTGCTTGTCGGTGCCGCCGTTCGACTTGGCGGCATACGGCGCGAGCAGGTTCCACTTCGCCGAGCCGGAGGACAGCGGGCTGGGGCTGATGACCTCCAGCCCGGGCTGCAGCAGGTCGTCCCAGTCGCGGATGTTCTTCGGGTTGCCCTTGCGGACCACGAACGTCACGACCGAACCGAACGGGATGCCCTTCGTGGCGCCGGCGTTCCAGTCCTGCGCCACCTTCCCGGCCTTGACCAGCCGGGTGATGTCCGGCTCGACGGAGAAGTTGACGACGTCGGCGGGCTTGCCCTCGGCGACGCCGCGGGACTGGTCGCCGGAGGCGCCGTAGGACTCGGTGACCGTGGTGCCCTTGCCCTCCGGGGTGGCCGCGAACGCGGGGATCACCTTCGCCCAGCCCGGCTGCGGCACCGCGTAGGCGACCAGCGTCAGCTGGGCGCCGCCGTCACCGCCGCCGCCGCTCTCACCAGCGACGTCACTGGAGCCACCGCCGCCGCAGCCGGCCACGAGTGCGGCGGATGCGGCCGCGGCCACGGCGACGCGCCATGCGGATCTGACCTTGTTACGCAATGTTGTGCCTTTCGGTGCGGGGGATCTCACGACGGAACCCGCCACCGGAAAGGCGCTCGTCAGCAAACAGCGAAAGGAGCCGACACCAAACCGCAGGCGGGGTTGGGTCAGCGACAACAGGAGACATCGGCGACAGCGCAGGCGCCCACGGCGATGAGCGCCAGGACATGGCACTCCGCGCTGGCGACCGCTGTTCGCATGGCGGGAAGCCTAACAGAACCGCTGACGCCCGCCACTCGAACCGTTTCTAGCGCGTGAGCAGCCACATCACGACGACGAGGACCAGTAATGCCACCAGCGCGAGAGTCACCAGCGACCGCGGCATCCGCGTCACGACGCGTCCTCTCCGCGGCCGCGGAACCGGCGCACCAGCGCGATGCCCTGCCCCAGACCGCCGTCGAGGACCACCGCCAGGATGTACGCCAGCACCAGCACGACCGGCATCACGATCACGGTCTGCAGGACGAATCCCAGCCCGGAGAGCCACAGCTCGACGCTGTCCCACCAGTTGAGGAAATCCGTCATCGCGTCCACCCTAGCCCCGGCAGCTAACACAGCGGTCACTTGAGTAGACGACGGGGTCGCTCGGAGCCGATGATGTTGCGCATGGTGTTGCACAGCGAGCCCGCATCCGCGGCAGCCTCAGCCGGCGACGCGGTGTCGTTTCCGCTTTCCGATCCGGTGACCGCCACCGGCGGGCCGCTGCGCAACCCGTTTCCGCCGATCGCCGACTACGCCTTTCTGTCGGACTGCGAAACCACCTGCCTGATCTCCTCGGCCGGGTCCATCGAGTGGCTGTGTGTGCCCCGACCGGATTCGCCCAGCGTGTTCGGCGCCATCCTCGACCGCGGCGCCGGCCACTTCCGGCTCGGGCCCTACGGCGTCTCGGTGCCGGCCGCCCGCCGCTACCTGCCGGGCAGCCTGATCCTGGAGACCACCTGGCAGACCCACACCGGTTGGTTGATCGTGCGCGACGCCCTGGTCATGGGCCCGTGGCACGACTTGGAGGTCCGGTCGCGCACGCACCGCCGGACGCCGATGGACTGGGACGCCGAGCACATCCTGCTGCGCACCGTGCGATGTGTGAGCGGCACGGTCGAGTTGATGCTCAACTGTGAACCGTCCTTCGACTACCACCGGGTGAGCGCCACCTGGGAGTACTCCTCGAACGCCTACGGCGAGGCCATCGCCCGCGCGCACAAGAATCCTGACGCCCATCCCACCCTGCGGCTCACCACCAACCTGCGGCTGGGACTGGAGGGGCACGAGGCGCGCGCCCGCACCCGGCTCAAGGAGGGCGACAACGTCTTCGTCGCGCTGTCGTGGTCGAAGCATCCCGCGCCGCAGACCTACGAGGAAGCCGCCGACAAGATGTGGCAGACGTCCGAGGCGTGGCGGCAGTGGATCAACATCGGCGAATTCCCCGACCATCCGTGGCGGGCATACCTGCAGCGCAGCGCACTGACCCTCAAAGGGCTGACCTACTCGCCGACCGGGGCGCTGCTGGCCGCCAGCACGACGTCGCTGCCCGAGACACCCCACGGCGAACGCAACTGGGACTACCGCTACGCCTGGGTGCGGGACTCCACGTTCGCCCTCTGGGGCCTCTACACCCTCGGGTTGGACCGCGAGGCCGACGACTTCTTCTCCTTCATCGCCGACGTGTCGGGCGCCAACAACGGCGAGCGGCACCCGCTGCAGGTGATGTACGGCGTCGGCGGCGAACGCAGCCTCGTCGAGGAGGAACTGCACCACCTGTCGGGCTACGACAATGCCCGGCCGGTGCGGATCGGCAACGGCGCCTACAACCAGATGCAGCACGACATCTGGGGCACCATGCTCGACTCGGTGTACCTGCACGCCCGGTCGCGCGAGCAGGTGCCGCCCACGCTGTGGCCGGTGCTGAAGAACCAGGTCGAAGAGGCGATCAAGCACTGGCGGGAACCCGACCGTGGCATCTGGGAGGTGCGCGGCGAACCACAGCACTTCACGTCCAGCAAGGTGATGTGCTGGGTGGCGCTCGACCGCGGCTCGAAGCTGGCCGAGCTGCAGGGTGAGCGCAGCTACGCCCAGCAGTGGCGCACCATCGCCGACGAGATCAAGGCCGACATCCTGAGCCACGGCGTCGACGACCGCGGCGTGCTCACCCAGCGCTACGGCTCCGACGCGCTGGACGCCTCGCTGCTGCTGGTGCCGCTGGTCCGCTTCCTGCCGCCCGACCACCCCGTGGTCCGCAACACCGTCCTGGCGATCGCCGACGAGCTCACCGAGGAGGGCCTGGTGCTGCGGTACCGGGTCGAGGAGACCGACGACGGGCTCACCGGCGAGGAGGGCACGTTCACGATCTGCTCGTTCTGGCTGGTGTCCGCGCTGGTCGAGATCGGCGAGGTGAGCCGCGCCCGGCACCTGTGCGAGCGGCTGCTGTCGTTCGCCAGCCCGCTGCACCTGTACGCGGAGGAGATCGAGCCGCGCACGGGCCGCCACCTGGGCAACTTCCCGCAGGCGTTCACGCATCTGGCGCTGATCAACGCGGTCGTGCACGTGATCCGCGCCGAAGGCGAAGCCGACAGTTCGGGCGTCTTCCAGCCCGCGAACGCCCCCTACTGAGCGGTTGACTCCCGGCGCGCCGGGGTACGGCACCACCGTGACCTCGCCGCGCACCAGCAACACCCGCGACCGGCTGCTGGCTGCGGCCGAGGACGCGTTCGGCGCCGAGGGGGTCGGCGCGTCGCTGGCGCACATCGCGAAGGCCGCCGGCGTCGGGGTCCGCACGCTGCAGAGCCACTTCCCCACCCGCGACGACCTGATCGCAGCGCTGGTGGTCGCCCGGCTCGACGCCGTCGTCACCCGCGGCCGCGAGTTGGCGGGCGGCCCGCCGCGCGCCGGGCTGATCGAGTGGCTCGGGGTGTTCGTCAGCGGCGCCTCGGCCTACCGGGGGCTGCCCGAGTCGGTGATCCGCACGCTCGACGAGCCCGGGTCGCCGCTCTACCCGGCGTGCCGGTCGGTGCTGGACACCTGCCGCGAGCTGCTGGGCGACGCGCAGCGGGCGGGTGCGGTGCGGGCCGACATCGACGCCACCGACCTGTTGACGCTGGCCGCCGGGGTGGCGGCGACGACGACGCAGCGCGGCGAGCACGCGCAGCGGCTGCTCGGCGTGGTGGTCGACGGCATCACGATCGGGCCGGTCAGTACGCCGGCGGCCGCGTCGCCGGCCTGATGCCGTGGTGGCGCTCGGCGACGTCCGGATGCGCCCGCGTGCGTGACTTCCACGCGTTCTCGCCGTAGGTGGCGAAGATCGGATTGGCCGGATCGGTCTCGACGCCCCGCGCCGCGGCGGCCAGCTCAGGCGGCAGCGGGATCAGCGGAACGGTCGCGTCGAGCGCGGGGTTGAGGAAGAACGGGATCGACACCCGGTCGCGGCCCGGCGGCGGCGCCAGCACCCGGTGTCGGGTCGCCCGCAGGTAGCCGCCCGTGGCGACCTCCAGCAGTTCGCCGATGTTGACGATGAACGCGTCCCGCCGCGCCGGCACGTCGATCCACTGCCCGCACGGCGACTCGACCTGCAGGCCCTCGGAGTCCGGCTCGACCAGCAACAGCGTCAGCACCCCGGAGTCCTTGTGCGCGCCCACGCCCTGGCGGGTGTCCGCGCTGCCCGGGTAGCGCACCACCTTGATCAGCGTCGCGGGGGCGTGGGCGAAGGCGTCGTCGAAGATGCCGGCGGGAGCGCCCAGCGACGCCGCCCAGTGCCGCAGCAGCCGCAGCCCGACCGCCGACAGCGCCGCGTCCCACCGCTCGAAGGCGGCGCGGAACCCGGCCGGCCGGCTCGGCCACAGGTTCGGGCCCTGCAGCCGCCAGAATCCCTCGGCGCCGGGGATGACGGGCCGCTCCGGTCCGATGTCGATCTGCTCGCGCCAGTCCACCTCGCCGTTGGTGAGCTCGCCGCCCAGCCGCGAGTAGCCCCGGAATTGCGGGCTGCGCAACTGGCTGATCTGGTCCTTCACCGCGGGCGGCAGCGCGAAGAACTGCCGGGCGAGCGTCAGGACCTCGGCGAGCAAACCCCCGTCGACGCCGTGGCCGACGAGGTAGAAGAAGCCGACGTCGTGCGCCGCCTCCCGCAGCCGGGCTCGGAAACCCGGCGGATCGTCGTCGGCCCCGGCGAGGTCGAGTTCGACGAGCATGTCGCCATTGTGTCGGTCCGGTCGCGGCCGGTCACGAGTGCGCATCAGCGTGAGCCGATATCTGGCGTCGGCGCGCGTCGCGGTCCGACCATGGCGCCATGATCTTCAGCACGCAGCAGCCCATCGGCTCCCGGCGGGTGATCGACATCGCCGTCGGCATCCTCATCGGCCGGCGCGGCTGCACGCCGCAGCAGGCGTTCGAGGAGATCGCGGGGGCCGTCCGCACCACCGGCAGCAGCCTCGGCCAGGTGACCGCGGCGCTCGTCGCCTACGCCTCCGACGCCTCCGACGGCGGCGACATCGCCCGGCTGTGGGCCGACCGGCTCGAAGCGCCGGCAGCATTGCGCCCGGTCGGCTAACCCTTCTTCGGCTTGTCACCCGCGGCGTCGGTGGACAACGCGGCGACGAAGGCCTCCTGCGGCACGTCGACCCGGCCGATGGTCTTCATGCGCTTCTTGCCCTCCTTTTGTTTTTCCAGCAGCTTGCGCTTACGGGTGATGTCGCCGCCGTAGCACTTGGACAACACGTCCTTGCGGATGGCGCGGATGTTCTCGCGGGCGATGATTTTCGACCCGATCGCCGCCTGCACCGGCACCTCGAACTGCTGGCGCGGGATCAGCTCCTTGAGCTTCGTCGTCATCTTGTTGCCGTAGGTCGCCGCGGCGTCCTTGTGGACGATCGCGCTGAACGCGTCGACGGGCTCGCCCTGCAGCAGGATGTCCACCTTCACCAGCGACGCCTCCTGCTCGCCGGCCTCCTCGTAGTCGAGGCTGGCATAACCGCGGGTGCGCGACTTCAGCGAATCGAAGAAGTCGAAGATGATCTCGCCGAGCGGCATCAGATAGCGCAGCTCCACCCGCTCCGGCGACAGGTAGTCCATGCCCTGCAGCTCGCCGCGGCGCGACTGGCACAGCTCCATGATGGTGCCGATGAACTCGCTCGGCGCGATCACCGTCGTCTTCACCACCGGCTCGTACACCTCGCGGACCTTGCCGTCGGGCCAGTCCGACGGATTGGTGACCACCAGCTCGGTCCCGTCGTCCTTGATCACCCGGTACACGACGTTGGGCGCCGTCGAGATCAGGTCGAGGTTGAACTCCCGCTCCAGCCGCTCCCGGGTGATCTCCATGTGCAACAACCCGAGGAAGCCGCAGCGGTAGCCGAAGCCGAGCGCCACCGAGGTCTCCGGCTCGTAGGTCAGCGCCGCGTCGTTGAGCCGCAGCTTGTCCAGCGCGTCCCGCAGCACCGGATAGTGCGAACCGTCCACCGGATACAGCCCCGAGTACACCATCGGCTTCGGCTCCCGGTAGCCGGTGAGCGCGTCGGCCGCGCCGTGGCGGGCCGTGGTGACGGTGTCGCCGACCTTCGACTGCCGGACGTCCTTCACCCCGGTGATCAGGTAGCCGACCTCCCCCACCCCCAGGCCGCCGCTCGGTTTCGGCTCCGGGGAGACGATGCCGACCTCGAGCAGTTCGTGGGTGGCGCCGGTCGACATCATCTTGATGCGCTCGCGGGGCATCACCTTGCCGTCGACGACCCGGACGTAGGTCACCACGCCGCGGTAGATGTCGTAGACCGAGTCGAAGATCATCGCCCGCGTCGGCGCGTCGGCGTCGCCGGTGGGCGCCGGCACCTGCCGCACCACCTCGTCCAGCAGCTGCGCCACGCCCTCGCCCGTCTTGCCCGACACCCGCAGCACGTCCGACGGCTCGCAACCGATGATATGGGCCAGCTCCCCGGCGTAGCGGTCCGGGTCGGCGGCGGGCAGGTCGATCTTGTTGAGCACCGGGATGATCGTCAGCTCGCGGTCGAGCGCCAGGTACAGGTTCGCCAGCGTCTGCGCCTCGATGCCTTGGGCGGCGTCGACCAGCAGCACCGCGCCCTCGCACGCCTCGAGCGCCCGCGACACCTCGTAGGTGAAGTCGACGTGCCCCGGCGTGTCGATCAGGTGCAGCACGAACTGTTCGCCGTTGACCTCCCACGGCAGCCGCACGTTCTGCGCCTTGATCGTGATGCCGCGTTCCCGCTCGATGTCCATGCGGTCGAGGTACTGCGCCCGCATGTCGCGTTCGGCGACCACGCCGGTGAGCTGCAGCATTCGGTCCGCCAGCGTCGACTTGCCGTGGTCGATGTGAGCGATGATGCAGAAGTTCCGAATCTGCGCCGGCGCGGTGAACGTCTGGTCGGCGAAACTGCTGATGGGGATCTCCTACGGGCGCGACGGCGGCGGTGGCTCAAGGGTATCGAGCGTCGAGCGCATGCTCACAATCGCCGAGGCGCCCGAGCCGACCCGTAAACTTTCACGCGTGGCGTCGCAATGGAAATCATTGCAGCGGCGACTGGGCAAGGCTGCCGAGCAGCTCGTGCGCAACGAAGGCCCGAAGCTGATCCGCCAGCTGCAGAACTCACCGACCGTGCAACGGACCCTCCAGCAGGGCGTGCAGCGGGGCGTCGACGCGCTGCTGTCGACCCAGCGGCCGCCGCAGCGGGAGATCGCGGCGGGTCGGCCCGTCACCCGCAGCAGCGTGCCGAGCGCCCAGCGCGCCCGCAAGGTGGTGTACGCGCCGGACCTCGACGGCCGGGCCGATCCCGGGGAGATCGTCTGGACCTGGGTGGCCTATGAGGACGACCCGTCGCAGGGCAAGGACCGGCCCGTACTGGTCGTCGGCCGGGACCGCCGCGTGCTGCTCGGGCTGATGCTGTCGAGCCGGGAATACCACGACGGCGACCAGCACTGGGTGGGCATCGGCCGCGGCGCGTGGGACGCCGAGGGCCGTGAGAGCTGGGTGCGGCTCGACCGCGTGCTCGACGTCCCCGAGGAGGGGATCCGCCGCGAGGGCGCGGTGCTCGACCGCACCCGCTTCGAGGTCATCGCGACCCGGCTGCGCGCCGACTACTCCTGGAGCTGACACCGCGCCCCTACCCCGCCGAAACCGACGCCTGGGCGCGGAAATACGAGTAGATCGCGGCATTTCGTCGATCTCGGCGGGCTAACCCGTCCGCGGCTGCCGCCACATCGCCCACAGCAGCGGCCCGTCCTCCGGCAGCGCGATCTCCCGCGTCACCGTGAAACCGAACCGCTCGTAGTACGGCACGTTGTCGGGCTTGCTCGACTCCAGATAGGCCGGTGCGCCCTCGGCGTCGCAGCGGTCCAGCCGCGACCGCATGAGCGCCTGCCCGTAGCCGCCGCCGCGCACCGTCGGGTCGCTGCCGATCACCCCGAGGTACCAGTGCGGCTCCTCGGGGTGCACCTTCTTCGTCGTCTCGGTCAGCAGCTGCCCGCGGCGGACGCGGCTGCGCATCGCGAACAGGAACGTCGGCAACATGCGCAGCCCCTGCCAGTCGGTCTGCTGCCACTTATTCGGCGGGTCCCACAGCGCCGCAGCCCCGATGCCCGCGGGTCCGGACGCCACCTCCACGCCGCCGTTGCCCAGGTAGTGGTGTCGCGTCATCGTCGCGAAGACCCGCGGCAACCGGGCGGCGCGCGCCCGGTCGTCGGGCATCATCCACCGCATCACCGGGTCGTCGAAAAAGGCGCGTCCCAGCACCTGCGACAGCGCCCGCAGGTCGGCCCGCGCCGCCGGGCGCACCGCGATCTCAGCCATCCGTACACCCTGGCACGTCACCCGGGTGTTCGTCAGGCACCCGGCGCCGCGGACTATGCGAGCCGGGTGATCTCCACGACCACGTCGAGATCGGTGGACCCGCCGCCGGAGTAGATGCCCTTCAGCGGCGACACGTCGGCGTAGTCGCGGCCGACGCCCACGCTGACGTATTGCTCGTTGATCCCCTTGTCGTTCGTGGGGTCGTAGTTCCACCAACCGCCGGTCCAGGCCTGCACCCAGGCGTGGCTCTGGCCCTCCACCGTGTCTCCGATCACCGCGTCGACCGCGGGGTGCAGGTAACCCGACACGTAGCGGGCGGGAATCCCCATGCTGCGCAACAGGATCAGCGACAGATGCGCGAAATCCTGGCAGACGCCCTTGCCTTCGCGGTGCGCGTCGAGTCCCGACGAGTGGACGCCGGTGGTGCCGGGCACGTAGTCGAGTTCGCTGCGCACCCACTTCGCGGCGGCGATCACGGCTTGCGCCGGGTCGCACTCCTTGGCGATCCGCCGGCCCACCGCCTGGATCCGCCGGCTGTGCGGGGTGTACCGCGTGGGGGTCAGCACCTCGTCGAACCGGTCGATGATCGTGGCGCTGCGCAACTCGTCCCAGCCGACGTGCTGCTCGGGCGCTTCGGCGACGTCGGTCTCCACCACCGACGACGCGGTGACCGCGAGCTCCTGGTGCGGAGCGTGCAGATCGAACGCCGTCACCGCCGTGCCCCAGTAGTCGATGTAGCGGTACGACCGCGTCGCCGGCACCGTCTCCACCCGGGAGAGGATCACGTTCTGCCGGTTGTCGCTGCGCGGTGTCAGCCGGGCCTCGTTGTACGACGCCGTGGCGGGCGCCTTGTAGGCGTAGCCGGTCTCGTGGATCACCCGCAAGCGCCACATCGGCGTCTCCTCATCCGACTCAGATCTCCCCGGTTTCGATCACCAGCTCCGCGCTGCGGCTGGCGTCGGTCCACGCCACCCACGGCGCGGCGTGAAAATACTGCAGCGCCACCGCCTCGCCGAAGTCCCGGCACATCTTCTGCAGGCCCGCCAGCCGTTCCTCCAGCGTCTCCAGCAGCACCCCGGGCCGCACGAACTCCAGCTCACTGCGGGCGCGGCCCAGCAGCCGCTGCGCCTCGGCGTTGGCCCCCACCCGGCTGTTCGGCCGATGGTCGAGCTCGTCGAGCTGATGCTCGGCCAGCCGCAGCGAGTAGAACACCGACCGCGGGAACAGCCGGTCCAGCAGCATGAACTCGACGACGCGGTTGGCGTCCAGCGCACCGCGGTAGGTCCGCAGGTAGGTGTCGTGCGCGCCGGCGGACCGCAGCACCGTCACCCACGCCGGTGACGAGGCGCTGTCCCCCACCCGCGACAACAGCAGCCGCACCGTCATGTCCACCCGTTCGATCGCGCGGCCGAGCACCATGAACCGGTAGCCGTCGTCGCGGCTCAGCGTCGAGTCGGCCAGGCCGGCGAACATCGCGGCCCGGCCCTCGACGAAGGAGAAGAACTCGTGCGGCCCCAGCCGTCGCGCCGCCCGCTCGCGTTCCGGCAGCGCGTTGTAGGTCGTGTTAAGGCACTCCCACATCTCCGACGAGGTGACCTCGCGCGCCGAGCGGGCGTTCTCCCGCGCGGCGGAGATCGAGTCGACGATGGAGTTGCCGCCGCTCTCGCGGCTGAACGCGACGAGGTCGGTGAGCGACCAGACGTCGAGCCGGTGCTCGGGCGGCTGAATGCCGAGCACCTGCAGCAGCACCCGCGACGTGTGGTCGGGGTCGACGCTGGAGTCCTCCAGCAGCTGATGCACGGTGACGTCGAGGATGCGTGCGGTGTCGTCGGCACGCTCGACGTAGCGTCCGATCCAGTACAGCGACTCGGCGTTACGGGCGAGCATCGGCGACGCCTCCCTGCTGCTGTTGCTGTTGCTGCTGTTGGGATGCCGAGAGCTCGGGGCCCTTGTCGACCGGGTGCTGGGCGTCGGCCTTGGGCAGCGACCGCACGATCTCCGCGGCGCCGAGCTCCCGGGCGGCCACCGAGGACCGCGGCGCCAGCACCCAGGTGTCCTTCGAGCCGCCGCCCTGGCTGGAGTTGACGACCAGCGAACCCTCGTTGAGCGCCACCCGCGTCAGCCCGCCGGGCAGCACCCACACGTCGTTGCCGTCGTTGACCGCGAACGGCCGCAGGTCGACGTGGCGCGGGGCGAGCCGGTCACCGACCTGCGTCGGCACGGTCGACAGCTGCACGACGGGCTGGGCGATCCAGCCGCGCGGATCGTTGCGGATCTTCTTCGCGGTGGCCGCGAGCTCCTTCTCCGACGCGTCGGGCCCGAACACGATGCCGTAGCCGCCCGACCCCTCCACCGGCTTGACCACCAGCTCGGCGATCCGGTCGAGCACCTCTTCGCGCTCGTCGTCGAGCCAGCAGCGCAGCGTGTCGACGTTGGCCAGCAGCGGCTTCTCGCCGAGGTAGTACTCGATGATGGTCGGCACGTAGGTGTAAACGAGCTTGTCATCGCCGACGCCGTTGCCCACGGCGCTGGCGATGACGACGTTGCCGGCGCGGGCGGCGTTGAGCAGGCCCGCCACCCCCAGCACCGAGTCCGGCCGGAACTGCATCGGGTCGAGGAACGCGTCGTCGATGCGCCGGTAGATGACGTCGACCTGCCGTTCCCCTTCGGTGGTGCGCATGTAGACGGTGTTGTCACGACAGAACAGGTCGCGGCCCTCCACCAGCTCGACGCCCATCTGCCGCGCCAGCAGCGAATGCTCGAAATAGGCCGAGTTGAACGGCCCCGGCGTCAGCACGACGACCGTCGGATCGGCTTCGTTGGTGGCCGCGGCGTTGCGCAGCGCGCGCAGCAGGTGCGACGAGTAGTCGCCGACCGCCCGCACCCGGTGGGTGGCGAACAGGTTCGGGAACACCCGCGCCATCGTGCGGCGGTTCTCCATGACATAGGACACGCCCGACGGCGAGCGCAGGTTGTCCTCGAGCACCCGGAACACGCCCTGGGCGTCGCGGATCAGGTCGATGCCGGCGACGTGGATGCGCACCCCGTTCGGCGGGTTGATGCCGTAGGCCTCGCGGTGAAAGTGCTCACACGACGTGATCAGCCGGCGCGGGATCACCTCGTCGCGCAGGATCTGCTGCTCGCCGTAGATGTCGTCGAGGTACAGCTCCAACGCCCGCACCCGCTGCGTGATGCCGCGTTCCAGCCGCGTCCACTCGGCCGCCGAGATCACCCGCGGCACCAGGTCCAGCGGGAACGGCCGCTCCTGACCTGAGAGCGAGAAGGTGACGCCTTGGTTGATGAACGCCCGGCCCAGTGCTTCGGCCCGAGCGGCGAGCTCCGAGGCGTCCGACGGCGCCAACTCGGCGAAAATGCCCTTGTAGGGTCCGCGGACGTTGCCCTGCGCGTCGAACATCTCGTCGAAGGCGCGCGCATAGGAGCCCGGCTGCTCGTAACCGGAGAAGATCCGCTCGAACGTACGGGCACCGTCGGTGCGGAATCGGCGACCGGTTTGCGGGCTCGCGGTTCTCAGGCTCACCGGGCTCATGCTGCCTGACGACCCGTGCTTCGGCAGTCCAGCGCCGCCGCTTTGGGCGTTGACCCTCGTCACTGGTAGCCTGGGCCACTGCCGCCCGTTGACCGGGCCCCATTTCTTGCCGTCATTTCAGCAGTCGATTTCGAAGGAACTCACGCGTGGCCAACATCAAGTCGCAGGAGAAGCGCAACCGCACCAACGAGCGCCGTCGGCTGCGCAACAAGTCGGTGAAGTCGTCGCTGCACACCGCGACGCGCAAGTTCCGCGAGGCGGCCGCCGCCGGTGACAAGGCCGTCGCCGAGGAGCTTCTCACCGCGACCTGCCGCCAGCTCGACAAGGCCGCCAGCAAGGGCGTCATCCACAAGAACCAGGCCGCCAACCGCAAGTCCGCGCTGACGCTGGCGTTCAACAAGCTCTGATCGCCGGGCGGGCCTACCGGTCAGCGGCCAGCTCCGCGACGCGGCGCACCGCGGTTTCCAGCGCGTAGTCGGCGCTCGCCGCGGCGCCCTTGACGTCGGCGTTGAGCGACGCGACCACCCGCACCGCCTCCGCCACCGAGTGGCGCGACCAGCGGCGGGCCTGCTTCTGCACCTTCTCCACCCGCCACGGCGGCATGCCCACCTCGCCGGCGAGTTGCTGCGCGCTGCCCGACAGCGGCCCGATGCGCGCGATCGCATGGACCGCTTCGGCCAGTGCGTCGGCCAGCACCACCTGCGGCTCACCGCCCACCATCGCCCAGCGCAGCGCCTCCGCGGCGCCCGCGACGTCCCCGGCGACCGCCTTGTCGGCGATGTCGAAGCCGCGGACCTCCGCTTTCCCGCTGTGGTAGCGCCGGACGGCGGCGACGTCGACGTGGCCGGCCGTGTCGGCGACCAGCTGCGAGCACGCCGCCGCCAGCTCCCGCAGGTCGAATCCGACGGCGTCGATCAGCGCCGTCACCGCGTCGGCATCCACCTTCACCTTGAGCGCCGCGAACTCGGCGCGCACGAAGTCGACCCGCTCGCGATGCCGGGTGATGCGCTTGCACGGGTGCTCCTGCGCGCCGATGGTCCGCAGCTGCCCGGCCAGCGCCTTGGCCCGCCCGCCACCGGAATGCACGACGACGAGCGTGGTGCCCGCGGGCAGGGCCGCAGCCGTATCGGCGACGAGCGCGGCAGCATCCTTTCCCGCCTCGTCCGCGGAATCGAGGACCACCACGCGCTCGTCGGCGAACAGCGACGGGCTGAGCAGCTCCGCCAGCTCGCCGGTGCCGACGTCTCCCGCCCGGCACCGGTCGACCGGTACCTCGGGCGTGCCCGCGCGTCGCCGCACCTCCTGCAACACCGCCGCGACCGCGCGCTCGACGAGGAGTTCCTCGTCCCCCAACACCAGGTGCAGTCCGGGCGCATTCACGCCTCGATGGTGCCACGCAGCGGTGACAACCCCGCACGCCGTCAGCCCAGCGCGCCGTCAGCCCAGCGCGTTGTCAGCTCAGGGCGCCGTCAGCGCAGGGCGCCGGCCACCGTCCACGCCGCGACGGTGAGTGTGACCCCCGCCGCCGGCCACCACAGCCACCGCGCCCGCCGCCAACGGACCACCGCCAGCGCGGCCGCGCCCAGCACCGCCGCCAGCGCCGCGCCGGCGAACCCGTGCGGCAGCGTCACCGCGGCGCCCGGCACGGCGGCCGCGGCGTCGGTCACGCCCAGCAGCCACCACAGCGCCGGGCCCGCGAACCGGATGAGCAACTCGGCGCCGAAGGGCCAGCCGGCGGCCAGCGTCGCGGCAGCGGTGCCGACCACCGTGATCACCGGGATCACCGGCGCCACCGCCACATTCGCCGCCACGGCCACCACGCTGAACTGTCCCGAGATGGCGGCGACCAGCGGCGCAGTGACCAGTTGCGCCGCCAGCGCCACGCTCAGCGCGTCGGCCACCGGTTTCGGCCACCCACGTGCCACCCACCGCGCCGACCACCTCGGGGCGAGGAGGATGAGCGCCGCGGTCGCCACGACCGATAACGCGAACCCGACGTCGACAGCCAGTTCCGGCGCGACGATCAGCAGCATCAGTACGCTCGCCGCCAGCGCCGGCAGCGCCTGCCGCCGCCGGTGCGTCACGATCGCCAACAACGCGATGGCACCCATCAACGCCGCGCGCAGCACCGAGGGCGACGGCTGCACGACGGTGACGAACGCCACCAGCGCCAACGCCGCGAGCCCCGCCGCCAGCCGCGGCCCGAGCGCTCCCGCCGCCAGCAGCACCGCGCCGCACACGATCGTCACGTTGGCACCCGAGACCGCCGTCAGATGCGTCAGGCCCGCGGTCCGGAACGCGGCCGTCGTGGTCGGCGGCACAGCCGTGGTGTCGCCGAGCACGAGCGCCGGGAGCAGCGCGGCCTGGTCGGCGGGTAGAACGGCGCGCGCCGCCGCCGCGGTGTCGGCGCGGACCCGCTGCGCGACCCGCTGGTGCCACGCCGCGGTCCCCAGCACCGGCTTGCCGCGCGCGGTCAGCGCCGCGACCGTCAGATCACGCCGCTGCGGCCGCCCGATGCTCGCACGAAACCGGGCCGGGCGCCCGGCGGTCAGCTCGACGAACCCGCGTGCTGGCGCGAAGACAATCACCCGGCCGGCGAGTTCACGACCCTCGGCGGCGACCAGCGTTGCCCGAAACATCACCCGTGCGCCGCCGGCGACCGGGCGCGGCGACTCCACCGCGGTGACCACGACCTCCGCGGTGGCACCGATCTCGCCGCGCAGGGGATGGGCCTCGACGGCCCGGACCCGCAGCGCGACGGCAAGGCCGAACCCGAGCCCGACGACCGCGGCCGCCGCGACCACCGCCGCCGCGGCGGCCGCCGCGCTGCCGGGCGGCGCCCGCCGGCGCGTGAGGACCGCCCCGGCGGCGGTGAGGACCGCCAGCACCACCGATGCCGGCCCGGCCCCCGGCGCCACGATGCCCGCGGCGGTGACCGCCCAGCCGGTGAGGGCCGCCGGCACCAGCCGGACGTCCAGGCCACCGGCGGACATCGGCGCATCGGGGTCAGGTCCGGCCGGCACCGCTCACACCCGCACGAGCTTGCGCAGCTTCTCCAGCCGTGCAGGTCCGATGCCGTCGACCTCACCGAGCTGGTCGACGCTGGTGAACCGACCGTGCTCCGCCCGCCACGCCACGATGGCCTGGGCGGTCACCGGGCCGACGCCCGGCAACTCGTCGAGCTGGTCGACCGTCGCCGCGTTGACGTCGATCGGTGCGCCGGCGGGCGCCCCGCCGGCAGGCGCTGCCGACGACGGATCCGGAGTCGTGGCGTGCGGATCCGCGGCGATCGAGCTGCCGAGGACCGGAGGCTGGCCCGGCGGCGGGGCGATGCCGACGATGATCTGCTCGCCGTCTGCGACCCGGCGCGCCATGTTCAGCCCGATGGTGTCTGCGCCGTCGAGCGTGCCGCCCGCGGCGGTGATCGCGTCGGCGATCCGGGCACCCGGCTCGAGCGTCACCAGACCCGGTTTGTGCACCAGGCCGACCACGCTGACCACCACCGGTGCGGTGGACACCGGCGCCGGTGGCGCGGCCGGAGCCGGTTGCCCGCCCGACCCCGGAGCTGACGAACCGACCGGCTGCACGGGCGGCAGCTTCGCGGCAACCACCGGCGCCGGCTGGTCGCGCACCAGCAGGAAGATGGTCACCAGCACCGCCAGTGCCGCCAGCCCGCCCAGCGCGACGGTGCCCGCCCGGCCCGGATCGGCCCGCAGGCGGGCCCACAGACCGGCGTTCTGACCGCCAGGATCGGCCGGAAGCCACCGCGAGAGGTCGGCCCCCGTGGTGTCTCCGGAATCGTCATCCGAGGCGGCGTCGTCGGCGTCGTCGGTGGGGTGCAGCCGGCGCTGCAGCCGCGCGGCGGGCGGTTCGGTGCGCATGGGCCGAACGCTAGGAGCGGCCTCCGACACCACGGCCGTCTCCGCCGGTGCCGCATCGCGAGCTGTGGAGGAACCTGCGGCTGGGGATCGATCGCGACCGCCGGCCACCGGCTCGGCGGTATACATGTCCGAACATCCGACGAGAGGACACCCATGACGAGCGCTGCACCGCTGCGCGTGATCCAGTGGACCACCGGCAACATCGGCCGGCGCTCGTTGCACGCGATCATCGGCCGACCCGACATGGAGCTGGTGGGGGTGTACGCCCACAGCCCGGACAAGGTCGGCGTGGACGCCGCGGCGCTGGCCGACTGGCCGAAGCCGACGGGCATCACCGCGACCGACGATGTCGGGCAGCTGCTGGCCCTCGGCGCCGACGCCTGCTGCTACAACCCGCTGTGGCCCGACGTCGACGAGCTGGTGGCGCTGCTGGCCGCCGGCGTCAACGTCTGCACCAGCGCCGCGTGGATCACCGGCGGCAAGCAGTCCGCGGCGGACCGCGAGCGCATCCGGACCGCCTGCGAGACCGGCCATTCGACGATCTTCGGCAGCGGCGCGCACCCGGGGATGACGAACGTGGTGGGGATGGTGCTCAGCGGCGCGTGCGAGCGTGTCGACGAGATCAGGATCACCGAATCCGTCGACTGCTCGACCTACGAGTCGGCGGGAACGCAGCGGGCGATGGGCTTCTCACAGGACCCCGACACCCCGGGCCTGGCCGAGAGCGTGCGCCGCGAGAGCGAGGTCTTCGCTGAGAGCGCTGCAATGATGGCCGACGCGATCGGCGCGGAGCTGGACCGCATGACGTTCGACGTGCAGTTCACCACGGCGACCGGCTCCACCGACCTCGGTTTCATGCAGATCCCGGCGGGCACCGTCGGCGGCGTCTACGGCTACCACCGCGGGTGGGTCGGCGACCGCAACGTCGTGAGCGTCGGGTTCAACTGGACCATGGGCGACCACGTCATCCCGCCCAAGCCGCTGGAGCACGGCCACGTCATCAGCGTGTTCGGTGTGCCGAACATGCGCACGGTGCTGCACTGCCTGCCCCCACGCGACTGGAACGAACCGGGCTTCATGGGGCTCGGGATGATCTACACCGCGATGCCGGTCACGAATGCGGTCCCCGCCGTGGTGGCCGCACCACCGGGCATCGTCACGCTGAAGGACCTGCCGCCGATCACCGGGCGGTCGTGGCCGCGCTAGCGTCATCCCCCAGGGCGACGATGACGCCCAGCGCGCCGGCACCGAGGTGCACCGCGAGCACCGGGCCCATGTCGGAGGTCGTCGCCGGCGCGCAGTGCGGCAGCCGCTGCTCCAGGGTCCCGGCGAGTGCCGCAGCCGCCGCCGGATCGGCGACATGGTGCACCGCCAGCTGCGCATCGCGCTCGCCGACCTCGTCGACCACGCGTTCCACCATCGCCGCAACGGATTTCGTGAGCGTGCGCACCCGCTGCACCAGCACCAACCGGCCGTCGGGATCGACCTGCAGCAGCGGCTTGATCGCCAGCGCCGAGCTCAACCACGTTGCCGC
The DNA here is from genome assembly GCF_021213805.1 of Mycobacterium sp. MYCO198283. Classification (GTDB taxonomy): domain Bacteria; phylum Actinomycetota; class Actinomycetes; order Mycobacteriales; family Mycobacteriaceae; genus Mycobacterium. Next base: position 81,244 of record NZ_JAJQJI010000004.1, on the reverse strand, counting down.
CGTGCCGATCCGGCCGCTGCGCCGCAGGTTGTCGAGCCGCGACACCACCACGAAGCCGCGTACCCGGGGGACGGCCCGCCGCGCGGCGTCCTCCACGCCGTCGAGGTCCGAGCCGTCTGCAGCGGACCGCGCTGCCGCCAGCGCCACGAAACCGACTCCCATGGCGGCGGACCGCGAGTTGACGACCCGCACCTTGGGGCCGAACCGGCGCGCCGCCTGCAGGCCCGCGCTGAAGGTGCTCGACAGCGCCGCCGAGATGTGCACCGCGACAACGCCGTCCCCGCCGCTGGCGGTCAGCGCGGCGTCGTAGGCGTCGGCGAGCTCGGTGGGCGTCGCGCCCGCGGTGGTGACATGACCGAAGTCGCAGATGTCGGGCGGGATCTCGTCGACGCCGTCGCTGAAGTCCGCGCCCTCGACCAGGACGTGCAACGGGACCTGCCGGATACCGTGTGCCGTCCGCGTTTCCGCGCACAACCGGGACGACGAATCGGTGACGACGACGACGGCCACCGCTCAGCCCGCGTTTCCGGCGGACACGCCCGCCTCGGCAAGCGCCTTGAGCATGAGGTCGGCGACGGCGCGGTGGGCCTCGAAGTTCCAGTGGATACCGTCGGGATTGCCGCGGCCGGCGAAGATCTCCTCGGCGACCGCCGCTTTCAGGTCGACCAGCGGCACCCGGTGCTCGGCCGCCCACGCCGTGATGGCGTCCGCGGTGCCCTGCCGGCCGCGGTGCGCGCGGCCGTAGGTGTCGGCGATGTGCACCGAGGGCAGCGACGCGACGACCGGGATGCCCGGCCGGTTGACATCGATGGCGCCGCGGGTCAGCTCCAGATATTCGACCGACAGGCGCGGCGGCAGCGCCGGCCGGGCGAATGGCGCCAGCCGCGGCTGCAGCCAGCCGTACCCGTCGCGCACCCAGCGCCGCACAGCCGGCGGCCGGACGTAGCGGATCAACTCCCGCAGCGCGGTCGGCCACACCGACGGCAGCGAGTCCATGCCGCCGGTGGCGAAGACGACGGCCCCGGCGCGGGGCAACGCCGCCCACGAGCGCGGGTCCTGCGTCGCGGCCCACCACACGTCGCGACAGGTCCAGCCGATCCGGCCGATCAGCTCGACGTCCCAGCCCAGCGCGCTGCCCACGAGGTTGGGCCAGATCCGCGGGTCGTCGGCGGGCAGTCCGCCCGTGGGTCCGTAGTAGGCGAGCGAGTCGGCGAAGATCAGCAGGACCGGGCGACGAGGCGACACGGGCTCAGAGCACATCGCCGGCGACCTGGGCCGAAGCGTTCCACACGTCGAGCCGCCAGCGCACGCCGCCGCCCGCGCCGGAGTGGCCGGCGAGCTGCGCCCAGCTCGCGTTGCCCATGCCGCCAAAGGCGGGCCAGTTGCTCACCGGCAGCTCGAGCAGGGCGGCGGTCAGCGCCGCGATCAAGCCGCCGTGGGCGACCAGGACGACGGGCCGGTGCGGCTCGTCGGCACCCCATTCGGCCAGGCTCGTCAGCAGTTCGGTCACCAGCGGAACGCTGCGGGCGGCGACGTCGACGCGGCTCTCGCCGCCGTGCGGCGCCCAGGTGGCGTCGTCGCGCCAGGCCAGCCGGGCGCCCGGCGCGGCCGCGTCGACCTCCAGGTGGGTCAGGCCCTGCCAGTCCCCCAGATGCGTCTCGCGCAGCCGGGTGTCGACCTCGACGGGCAGCCCGCAGCGCTGCCCGAGCGCCACCGCGGTGTCGTAGGCCCGCCGCAGGTCGGACGACACGACGGCGAGCGGCTGCCGCTTGGCCAACGCCTCGGCGGCCGCTGCGGCCTGCGCGTGCCCCAGCTCGGTGAGGTCGGTGTCGAGCTGGCCCTGCATGCGGCTGCCCGCGTTGTAATCGGTCTGGCCGTGGCGCAGCATCACCAACCGCCGGATCCGGGTCACGCCGTGTCCCCGTCGGTTCCCGGCGGGGAGTCGAGGTCCACCGGCAACACCGGGCAGTCGCGCCACAGCCGGTCCAGCGAATAGAACTCCCGCTCCTCGCGGTGCTGGACGTGGACGACGATGTCGACGTAGTCGAGCAGCACCCAGCGCCCCTCCCGCGTGCCCTCGCGGCGGGCGGGCTTCTGTCCCGCACGGCGCAGCCGCTCCTCCACCTCGTCGACGATGGCCGACAGCTGCCGGTCGTTGGCGGCCGAGGCGATGACGAAGCAGTCGGTGATGACCAGCTGCGCCGACACGTCGATCACGACGACGTCCTCGGCGAGCTTCGCGGCCGCGGCCTGGGCGGCGATCTCCGCCATCTGCACGGCTTCGGTCGAGGCGGTCATGGCTGCTCCCTGCCTGCCGCGTCGGCCGGCGGCCGCGGCGCTTCGTCGGTGAGGTGTCGGTAGAGCCCGCGTTTCGACACGTACTGCACCACCCCGTCGGGCACCAGGTACCAGATCGGCCGGGCCTCGGCGGCGCGGCGGCGGCAGTCGGTCGAGGAGATGGCGAGCGCCGGGATCTCCACGAGCGTCAGGGCGTCGTCGGCCAGTTCGGTCATGGCGGCGGCGATGTGGCGCCCGTCGAGTTCGTAGCCCGGGCGGCTCACCCCGACGAACCGCGCGAGCGCGAACAGCTCCGCCCAGTCCTGCCACGACAGGATGGACGCCAGCGCGTCGGCGCCGGTGATGAAGTACAGGTCGGTGTCGGCGTGCAGACGGCTGAGGTCGCGCAGCGTGTCGCGGGTGTAGGTGGGCCCGCCGCGCTCGATGTCGACGCGGCTCACCCAGAACTGCGGGTTCGACGCGGTCGCGATGACGGTCATGAGGTAGCGGTCCTCGGCGGGGGTGACGTCGCGTTTCTGCCACGGCTGGCCGGTGGGCACGAAGACCACCTCGTCGAGTGCGAACCGGTGAGCGACCTCGCTCGCGGCGACCAGGTGACCGTTGTGGATGGGATCGAAGGTCCCGCCCATCACGCCCAGCCGCCGCCTGCCCACGATTGGCCAGCTTATCGAAGCGCGACGCGCAGCTCAGACGGGCAGCAGCTGGTCGACGACCGCCGCGAGCTGCTTGGCGGAGCGGCATTCGTGCATCGTGATGACCTCGGCGTAGCGCGGCGCCGCCGAGTCGCCGCTGCCCCACAGGTGCCGGGGCTCGGGGTTCAGCCAGTGCGCGTGGCGGCTCGCGTCGACCAGATGCGCCAGCACGTCGACCGCCGGCGACCGGTAGTTGTTGCGGCCGTCGCCGAGCACCAGCAGCGAGCTGCGCGGCGACAGCACGCCCGGGAACTGCTCGGTGAAGCTGCGAAACGCGTGGCCGTAGTCGCTGTGGCCGTCGATGGTGTAGACCCCCGCCTCGCGGGTGATCCGCTGGATCGCGACCGCCAGGTCCGCCTCGGGCCCGAACAGGTGGGTCACCTCGTCGGTGGTGTCGATGAACGCAAAGACGCGCACCCGCGAGAACTGCTGGCGCAAGGCGCTCACGAGCAGCAGCGTGAAGTGGCTGAACCCGGCGACCGAACCCGACACGTCGCACAGCACGACGAGTTCCGGACGGGCGGGCCGCGGCTTGCGCAGCACCACGTCGATCGGCACCCCGCCGGTGGACATCGACCTGCGCAGCGTCTTGCGCAGGTCGATCTGGCCGGCGCGGGCACGGCGGCGCCGCGCCGCCAGCCGGGTGGCCAACATGCGGGCCAGCGGGGCGACCGTGCGCTGCATCTGCCGCAGCTGGTCGCCCGAGGCGCGCAGGAACTCGACGTTCTCCGCGAGCTGCGGCACGCCGTACATCTGGACGTGCTCGCGGCCCAATTGTTCGGCGGTGCGCCGCTTGGTCTCCGCCTCGATCCTGCGGCGCAGCTGCGACACCCGTTGCTTGGCGATCGCCGTGGCGATCTGCTCCTGGGTGGGCGTCGGCTCGTCGCCGTAGGGCGCCAGCAGGCCGGCGAGCAGCTTGCCCTCGATGTCGTCGAGCGCGACGGCCTTGAGCGCCTGATACGACGAGTACGACGGCCCGCGGCTGGAGTTGTAGCGGCCGTAGGCCTCGACGATCTTCGCGATCAGCTCGTCGAGCCGGTCGTCGGCGGTCGGGTCGGAGTCGGTGTCGGCGAGCAGCTGGGCCAGCAGCGCCCGCAGCTGATCGAGGTCCGCCACCGGGCTGTCCTCGGCGCCGGCTTCGTCCGCCGCCACCGCCGCGCGTGTCCCCAGCGCCGCCGGGAACCACAGGTCGTAGAGCGCGTCGTAGGTGTCGCGGTGTTCGCCGCGGCGCAGCACCGCGCACGCCAGCCCTTCGCGCAGCACCTCCCGGTCCCCGAGGCCCAGCGTCGCCATCACCCGGCCGGCGTCGACGGTCTCCGACGGCCCGACGTTGATGCCCTGGCCGCGCAGCGCCTCGACGAAACCGACCAGATGCCCCGGGATGCCGTGCGGGGCGAGCGGCTGCGCGGGGCGGGTGCGGCGGACGGCCATCAGTTGAGCCTCAGCTCCCCGGTCGCCTTGGTCTGGTCGGACTGGTGTTTCAGCACCACACCGAGCGTCTGGGCGATCACCTCGTCGTCGATGGTGTCCATTCCCAGCGCCAGGATGGTGCGGCCCCAGTCGATGGTCTCGGCGACCGACGGCAACTTCTTGAGCTGCATGCCGCGCAGCACGCCGATGATGCGGACCAGTTCGTCCGCGAGCGCCTCGGGCAGTTCCGGAACCCGCGACAGCAGGATCCGTCGTTCGAGCTCGGCGTCGGGGAAGTCGATGTGCAGGAACAGGCAGCGGCGTTTGAGCGCCTCGGACAGCTCGCGGGTGGCGTTGGAGGTCAGCACCACGAACGGCGGCCGGCTGGCGGTGATGGTGCCGAGCTCGGGCACGGTGACCGCGAAGTCGCTGAGCACCTCCAGCAGCAGGCCCTCGATCTCGATGTCGGCCTTGTCGGTCTCGTCGATGAGCAGCACCGTCGGGTCGGTGCGGCGGATCGCGGTGAGCAGCGGCCGCGACAGCAGGAATTCCTCGGAGAACACGTCGTCGCGGGTGGCATCCCAGTCGCTCCCACCGGCGGAGCCGGTAGATGCGGCACTGCCGGCCTGGATGCGCAAGATCTGCTTGGCGTGGTTCCACTCGTAGAGCGCGCGGGACTCGTCGACGCCCTCGTAGCACTGCAGCCGCACCAGCTCCGATCCCGTCGACTGCGCGACGGCGCGGGCCAGCTCGGTCTTCCCGACGCCCGCCGGGCCCTCCACCAGCAGCGGCTTGCCGAGCCGGTCGGCGAGGAACACCGCGGTGGCGGTGGCGGTGTCGGGCAGATAGCCGGTCTCGGCGAGCCGGCGGCCCACGTCGTCGATGTCGGCGAACAGCGGCGCCGGTTTGGCGGGAACGCTCACGGAGTCTCCTTCTGCACCGGTCAGGCCGGCCGGATGTGGCCGGTGCTGGGCGAGCCCCACACGATCCACTTGGTCGAGGTTAGTTCGGGCAGCCCCATCGGGCCGCGGGCGTGCAGCTTCTGGGTGGAGATGCCGATCTCGGCGCCGAACCCGAACTGCTCCCCGTCGGTGAACCCGGTCGACGCGTTCACCATCACCGCGGCGGCGTCCACCGCCTCGGTGAAGCGTTGCGCGGCAGCCAGATCCGTGGTGACGATGGCCTCGGTGTGGCCGGTGCCGTAGGTGTTGATGTGCTCGATGGCGCCTTCGACGCCGTCGACCACCGTCAGCGCGATCTCCATGGCCAGGTACTCGCGGCGCAGCTGGTCCTCGTCGGGATCCCCGTGCACCGTGACCCCCGCGTCCTCCAGCGCCTCGACCAGCTTCGGTAGGGCACTGTCGGCGATGGCCCGGTCGACCAGCACTGTCTCGGCCGCGTTGCACACGCTCGGCCGCCGGGTCTTCGAATTGAGCAGGATGCGTTGCGCGACGTGCAGATCGGCCGCTTCGTGGATGTAGACGTGGCAGTTGCCGACACCGGTTTCGATGGTCGGCACGGTGGCGTCGCGCACCACCGCGTCGATCAGCCCGGCACCGCCGCGGGGGATCACGACGTCCACCAGGCCGCGTGCCTGGATCAGGTGGGTGACGCTCGAGCGGTCGGAGCTCTCCAGCAGCTGGACGGCGTCGGCCGGCAGCCCGCCGTCGCTCAACGACCGCCGCAGCACCGCCACCAGCGCCGTGTTGGACTGTGCGGCCGACGAGCTGCCGCGCAGCAGCACCGCGTTGCCCGATTTGAGCGTCAGCCCGAACGCGTCGACCGTGACATTCGGCCGCCCCTCGTACACCATGCCGATCACGCCGAGCGGCACCCGCTGCTGCCGCAGCTGCAGGCCGTTGGGGAGGGTGCGGCCGCGCAGCACCTCGCCGATCGGGTCGGGCAGCGCGGCGACCTGCCGCAGCCCGGCGGCGATGCCGTCGAGCCGCTGCGGGTTGAGCGCCAGCCGGTCGAGCAGCGCGTCGGGCGTCGCGGCCGCCCGGGCGGCGTCGAGGTCCCGACGGTTGGCGGCCAGGATCTCGTCGGCGCTCGCCAGGACGGCGTCGGCGGCGGCGTGGAGCGCGGCGTCCTTGGCGGTGGTGGTCAGGTGCGCGAGCGTGCGGGCGGCCAGCCGCGCTCGTCGGGCCGCGTCGTGGACGTCGCGCCGCAGGTCGGCGGCGGCGCCGCGGCGTTGCGGTGCTTCCAGACTCATCCGGCCAGCGTATCGGCCAGACCGCGGCGGGGCCGGGGCGGGCGGACCGATCGGCGGGCCGGCCGGGCTAACGTAAGCCCCGTGCCGCGCGTGTGCGTCGTCGGCAGCGTGAACGCCGACCTGAGCTTCACGGTGCCGACGCTGCCCGGCCCCGGGGAGACCGTGCTGGCGACCTCGTTGACCACCGCGCCCGGCGGCAAGGGCGCCAACCAGGCGGTGGCCGCGGCCCGCGCGGGCGCGCAGGTGCAGTTCGTCGGCGCGGTCGGGGACGACGACGCCGGCGCCGCATTGCGGACGCACCTGCAGTGCAACGGGGTCGGGACCGACGGGCTGTCGACGCTGCCGGGTGCGAGCGGCACCGCCGTCGTGGTCGTCGACGACGCTGCCGAGAACCTGATCGTGGTGGCGCCGGGCGCGAACGGCGCGCTCACCCTCGACGACGCCGCCCGGTCCGTGGTGGCGGCATCCGATGTGCTGCTCCTGCAGCTGGAGATCCCGGTACCGACGGCGGTGGCGGCGGCCGAGGCGGCGCGGGCGGCGGGCGCGACCGTGATCCTCAACGCCTCGCCGGCCGGTGCCGAGGTGTCCGCGCTCGCCGGGCTCGTCGACGTCGTCGTGGTCAACGAGGCCGAGGACCGCGCCTGGCGGTGGCCCGTCGCGCACCGGGTGGTGACCCGTGGCGCCCGCGGCGCCGTCCACCACGCCGGCGAGGACACCGTGGAGGTGCCCGCGCCGCGCGTCGACGCGCACGACACCACCGGCGCCGGCGACGTCTTCGCCGGTGTGCTGGCGACCCACTGGCACCTCGGCCCGCGCGAGGCGCTGCGGCGGGCCTGCGCCGCCGGCGCCCTGGCCACCCTGACGCCCGGCGCGGGCAATTGCGCACCGACCGCCGACGCCATCGACCACGCACTGGAGGAGACGCCATGAACACCCAGGGACCGCGGCCGCCGGATGGCGACTGGCTCGGCACGGCGTTCCTGCGATTCGACCGCGAGGGTCCGTTCGGGGTCTGCACGCTCGACCGGCCCGAGGCCCGCAACGCCATGACGCCGGCGATGTACTTCGGCATCAGGTACGCGGTCAACCACGTCGGCTCCGACCCGGACCTCGCCGGCCTGCTGATCACCGGCACCGGCGACGTGTTCGCACCCGGCGGCGACATGGGCGGCGGCGGTGAGGACAACTGGCTGACGTTCGGATCCGCGCTCGGGATGGACGTGCTGCCGTTCGACACGCTGCGGCAGTCGGCGAAGCCGGTGGTGGCCGCGGTCAACGGGTTGTGCCAGGGCGGCGGGCTGCAGATCGCGCTGTGCGCCGACATGGCGGTGGTCAGCGAGCGGGCGACGTTCCGCGTGCCGGAGCTCTATCGCGGCATCGCCGACACCTACTACAGCCACATGCTCGCCCGGCTGATCGGCCCGGTGCGCACCCGTGACCTGATGTTCACCGGCCGCACGTTGACCGCGCAGGAAGCCCTCGACTGGGGCATGGTCGCCCGCGTCGTGCCGCACGACGAGCTGCCCGCCGCCGCCCGCGAGGTGCTCGCCCAGTGCTGCCGCACCGCCCCCGGAGCCCGCACGGTGGTCAAGTCGAGCATCGACAGCTACCTCGGGCTCTACGACCGCATCGGCATGCAGGCGAGCCTGCGCGCACCGGAGTCCGTCGAGGGGTTCCTGGCGTTCAAGGAGCGGCGCTCGCCGTCGTGGGTGCATCCGGCGCTGCGGATCGACGGCCGGCTGTAGCTCGGCCCCTGGTCGCCGGCTCTGCCCGCCGGCTTCTGTGCGAGATGCACCTTTGGCGGCGCGCCACTCGCACTTCCGCTGCGAAAGGTGCAGTTCGCCCGTGCTGTCGGAGGCCGGTGCCAGGCTGCCGTCATGTCCGAGGTGTTCATCGGCTCCGAGGCGATCGCCGCCGGACGCCTGACGCGTCACGAGCTGTCGCGCTGGTACCGGCCGGTCTTCCGGGGCGTCTACCTGCCCACGTCGGCCGTCCCGATGCTGCGTGACCGCACGACCGCCGCCTGGCTGGCCACCGATCGTCGCGGGGTGATCGCCGGGGTGGCCGCATCGGCGCTGCACGGCGCTTCCTGGGTCGACGACGACCACCCGATCGAGGTCATCGACACCCACCGGCGTCCGCAGCGCGGGCTGACCATCCGCAACGAGAGCCTGGCCGACGACGAGGTCACGCGCGTGGCCGGCCTACCCGTGACGACCCGTGCGCGGACCGCCTTCGACCTGGGCCGCCATCTCCCCCGCGACTCCGCTATCGGTCGGCTGGACGCGCTCAAGCGGGCGAGCGCCTACGACGATCGCCGCGTCGAGGAACTGCTGCGGCGTTACAGCGGCCTCCGTGGCACCCGACAGTTGCGCGAATTGCTCCCGCTGGTGGACAAGGACGCCGCATCGCCACCGGAAAGTCGGGTGCGGCTGCTGCTGATCGACGCCGGGCTACCGGCACCGCAGACGCAGATCCTTGTGGTCCACCGCTCCCGCCTGGTCGCGATGCTCGACATGGGCTGGGAAGCACTCAAGATCGCGGTGGAGTACGACGGCGACCATCACCGCACCGACCGCCGCCAGTACGCCCGGGACGTCCGTCGCTATGCCGAACTGGAGCGCCGCGGGTGGATCGTCATCCGCGTGCTCGCCGGTGACAAGCCCGCCGACATCCTGCGCCGCGTCGTCGACGCCTTCCGCCGGCGCGACATCCACCTTTCGCTGCGCGCTACCCGCACTTTCGCTGCATAACGTGCATCTCGCGCCGTCGCCGGAGCCCGCGCGAGCCGGCGGCTACTCCGACGGGACCTCGCGCTCGATCTCGTCGAGCCAGACGCGGGCGCTCATGTCCGACGGCGCCCGCCAGTCGCCGCGCGGCGACAGCGAGCCGCCGTGGCTGACCTTCGGGCCGTTGGGCAGCGCGGAGCGCTTGAACTGGCTGAACGAGTAGAACCGCTGCGCGAAGACGCTCAGCCAGTGCTTGATGTCGGCGATGGAGTACACCGGCCGCTCGTCCTCGGGAAAGCCGGGTGGCCAGTCGCCGCGGTCGGGGTCGCTCCAGGCGTGCCAGGCCAGGAAGGCCACCTTCGACGGCCGGAAACCGAACCGCAGCACCTGGAACAGTGAGAAGTCCTGCAGCGAGTACGGCCCCACCTTGGCCTCGCTGCTCTGGATCTCCTCGTCTTCCCCGGCGGGCACCAGCTCCGGGGTGATCTCGGTGTCGAGCACGTCCTGCAGGATGTCGCTGACCTCGCCCTCGAACAGGTCGGAGGTGATCACCCAGCGAATCAGGTGCTGCATCAACGTCTTCGGCACACCGCCGTTGACGTTGTAGTGCGACATCTGGTCGCCGACACCGTAGGTCGACCAGCCGAGCGCCAGCTCGGAGAGGTCGCCGGTGCCGAGCACGATCCCGCCGCGCTGATTGGCGATACGGAACAGGTAGTCCGTGCGCAACCCGGCCTGGACGTTCTCGAACGTGACGTCATAGACCTTCTCGCCCTTGGCGAACGGATGGCCGATCTCGCCGAGCATGGTCTCGGCGGTGCGGCGGATGTCGATCTCCTCGAACGTGACGCCGAGGGCCTCGGAGAGCCGGATCGCGTTGCGCTTGGTCCGCTCGCCGGTCGCGAAACCGGGCAGGGTGAACGCGAGGATGTCGCTGCGCGGCCGGCCCTCCCGGTCCATCGCGCGGGCGGCGACGATGAGCGCGTGCGTCGAGTCGAGGCCGCCCGAGACACCGATGACGACCTTCGGGTAGTTCAGCGCCCGCAGCCGCTGCTCCAGGCCGGCCACCTGGATGTTGTAGGCCTCGAAGCAATCCTGTTCCAGCCGTTCGCGATTGGACGGCACGAACGGGAAACGCTCGACCTCGCGCCGCAATCCGACGTCGCCGGTCGGCGGGTCGACGGTGAACGACACGGTGCGGAACGACTCGTCGATACCGCCGAAGTGCTTGCGGTTGTCGTCGAAGGTGCCCATCCGCGCGCGCTCCGAGCGCAGCAGGTCCAGGTCGACGTCGGCCACACAGCGCCGCTCCCCCTGCGGGAAGCGTTCGGTGTCGGCGAGCAGGTTGCCGTTCTCGAAGATCATGGTCTGCCCGTCCCAGGCCAGGTCGGTGGTCGACTCGCCGGCTCCGGCGGCAGCGTAGATGTAGGCGGCCAGGCAGCGCGCCGACGCCGAGCGCGCGAGCAGGCAGCGGTCCTCGGCGCGGCCGATGGTGATCGGGCTGCCCGACAGGTTGGCCAGCACCGTGGCGCCCGCCAGCGCCGCCCACGAGCCGGGCGTGACGGGAACGAACATGTCCTCGCAGATCTCGACGGCCAGCACCAGGCCGGGCACGTCGGTCGCGGCGAACAGCAGGTCGGTGCCGAACGGCACGTCAGCGCCGCCGACGCGGATGGTCCCGCCGCGCTCGAGATCACCCGCGGCCAGCTGGCGGTGCTCGTAGAACTCGCGGTAGGTCGGCAGATAGGACTTCGGCACGACGCCGAGGATGCGGCCCCGGTGGACGACGACGGCCGTGTTGTAGACCCGGTGCCGGTGGCGCAGCGGCGCCCCGATCACCAGCACCGGCAGCAGGTCCGCCGATCCGGCGACCACGTCGGCGACGGCGGCGTCGACGGCGTCGAGCAGCGCGTCCTGCAGCAGGATGTCCTCGATCGAGTAGCCGGACAGCGTCAGCTCCGGAAAGACCGCGATCGCGACGGCGTCGTCGCGGCATTCGCGCGCCAACCCCAGGACCGACTCGGCATTTCCCGCCGGGTCGGCGAGCGCCGTGTGATGGGTGCACGCGGCGACGCGGACAAAACCGTGCCGGTAGGCCGAGTAGAAGTTCATGCCGAGATTGTTGCCCGCATCGCGCCGTGGGTATGCACGCGGCATGACAAAGACCGCGGTGCTCGTCATCGACATGATGAACACCTACGACCACCCCGATGCCGACGCGCTGGCACCGCACGTCGGCGACATCATCGATCCGCTCGCCGGTCTCATCAGCGCGTCGCGCCGCCGTGACGACGTCGACCTGATCTACGTGAACGACAACTACGGCGACTTCAGCGCCGAGTTCAGCGACATCGTCCGGGGTGCGCTCGACGGCGCGCGCCCGGACCTCGTCAAACCGATCGTGCCGCAGCAGGGCTTCCGGGTCATGACGAAGGTGCGCCACAGCGCCTTTTACGCCACCTCGCTCGCCTATCTGCTGACGCAGCTGGAGCCCGAACGCGTCGTGCTCACCGGCCAGGTCACCGAGCAGTGCATCCTCTACACCGCGCTCGACGCCTACGTGCGGCACTTCTCGGTGGTGGTGCCGCCCGACGCGGTCGCCCACATCGATCCCGAGCTCGGCGACGCTGCGCTGAAGATGATGGAGAGCAACATGAACGCCGAGCTGGTGCCGGCCGCGGAGGCGCTGCACTGATCGCGGGCGGCGCTACCCTCGACATGGTGGATGCCCCCGAACTCGTCGAGGTGCTGGCCGGCCGCCGGCTGGCGGTGCTGACCGGCGCCGGGATGTCTACCGATTCCGGCATCCCCGACTACCGCGGGCCCGATTCGCCGCCCAGCAACCCGATGACCATCCGGCAGTTCACCACCGACCCGGTCTTCCGCCAGCGGTACTGGGCTCGCAACCACCTCGGCTGGCGGCACATGGCCGACACGCAGCCCAACGCCGGGCACCGCGCGCTCGCCGAGTTGGAGCGCCGCGGTCTGCTGACCGGGCTGATCACCCAGAACGTCGACCTGCTGCACACCAAGGCCGGCAGCCGCGACGTGGTGAACCTGCACGGCACCTACGCGCAGGTCATCTGTCTGGACTGCGGCCACACCATGACCCGTGCCGCGCTGGCCGACGAACTCGAGGCACGAAACCCCGGGTTCGCCGAGCGGGTCGGCGCCCACCACGGGATCGCCGTGGCGCCCGACGCCGACGCGGCGGTCGAGGACACCGCGTCGTTCCGCTACGTCGACTGCCCGCGCTGCGGCGGCATGCTCAAACCGGACATCGTCTACTTCGGCGAGAGCGTGCCGAAAGACCGTGTGGAACAGGCGTTTTCGCGTGTCGACGCGGCGGACGCCCTGCTGGTGGCGGGCTCGTCGCTGACGGTCTTCTCCGGGTACCGGTTCGTCCGCCACGCGGTCGCGCACCACAAGCCCGTCGCGATCATCAACCGGGGGCCGACCCGCGGCGACGAGCTGGCGACGGTGAAGGTCGACGCCGGCTGTTCGCCGCTGCTGCAGCTGCTCGCCGCGGAGCTGCCGGCGCTGGTCGCGTCGGCCTGACCTAGCCGGCCACCAGGTCGTCGGCGTGGACGACGGGCCGGCGCAGTTCGGCGGGCAGGTCGGACGTCGAGCGGCCGATCATCGTGGCCAGCTCCACCGCGTCGTACGCGACGACGCCGCGCGCCACCACCACCCCGGCCGGGTCGAGCAGTTCGACCACGTCGCCGCCGGAGAACCGGCCCGAACACCCCGTGATGCCGGCGGGCAGCAGCGAGCGCCGCTGGGTCACCACCGCACGTACCGCGCCCGCGTCCAGGGTGAGCGAGCCGGCGGTCTCGGCGGCGTAGCGCACCCAGAACCGCCGTGCGGACATCCGGGCGGGCCGGGCGGCGAACACGGTGCCCACCGAAGCGTCCGCCAGCGCGGGAGCGGCGTCCTTCGCGGCGGCCAGCAGCACCGGCACACCCGCGTCCGCGGCCAGCAGCGCGGACGACAGTTTCGACGTCATGCCGCCGGTGCCGAGGTGGCTGCCGCGGCCCGCGGTGACGCCCGCGAGGTCGTCGGGTCCGGCGACCTCGGGGATGAAGCGGGCCGGGCGGTCGGGCGTCGCCTTGCGGGGGTCGCCGTCGTACAGCCCGTCGATGTCGGACAGCAGGATCAGCGCGTCGGCCCCGACGAGGTGCGCGACCAGCGCCGAGAGCCGGTCGTTGTCACCGAACCGGATCTCGTTGGTCGCCACGGTGTCGTTCTCGTTGACGATCGCGATCGCGTGCAGGGACCGCAGCCGGTCGAGGGTGCGCTGGGCGTTGTTGTGCTGCACGCGCATCGCGATGTCGTGGGCGGTGAGCAGCACCTGCCCGACGGTGCGGCGGTAGCGGCCGAATGCGGCGCTCCAGGCGTTGACCAACGCCACCTGCCCCACCGACGCGGCGGCCTGTTTGGTCGCGAGATCCGTGGGCCGGCGGGTGAGGCCCAGCGGTTCCAGTCCGGCCGCGATGGCGCCCGAGGAGACGATGACGACGTCGGTGCCGGCGGTCATCCGCCGCTCGATCGCGTCGGAGAGCTCTTCGAGCCGTCCGACGTCGAACATGCCCGACGGGGTGGTCAGCGCGGTGGTGCCGATCTTGACGACGATGCTGCGCGCGGTGCGGACGGCCTCCCGGTGCGGTGAGCGCGTCATCCGTCAGAGCTCTCCCGCCGCTGCCGTCGCGCCTGCTTGCGTTCGGCGGCGCCGGTCCGGTCGATGCGGTCGATGCGCGTGTCGGTGCCGCGGCCGGACATCGTCACGTCGACACCGGCGGGGGTCTGCGGCTCCCAGTCGAAGGTGACGTCGCCGATCGTCACCGCGCACCCGGGCTTCGCGCCGCGCTTGATCAGCTCGTCCTCGACGCCCAACCGGGCCAGCCGGTCGCCGAGGTAGCCGACCGCCTCGTCGTTGTCGAAGTCCGTCTGGGCGATCCAGCGTTCCGGCCGCACGCCGCGGACCACGAAGCCACCCGGCACCTCCGGATCGGCCTCCACGGTGAAGCCGCGGTCGTCGCTGGGGATGGGCCGGATGACCGGCCGCCGCGGCACCACCTCGGGCTGCGCGGCCCGGTAGGCGGCCACCATCTCCCACAGCGCGAACGTCAACGGCCGCAACCCTTCCCGCGTCACCGTGGAGACCTCGAACACCGGCCAGCCGCGGCTCTCAACCTCGCCGCGGACGAAGTCGGCGAGCTCGCGGGCCTCCGGGACGTCGATCTTGTTGAGCACCACGGCCCGCGGCCGGTCCGACAGGTCGCCGAGCGTCGAATCCCCTTGCAGCGTGGGGATGTAGGCGGCGAGTTCGGCTTCGAGCGCGTCGATGTCGGACACCGGGTCGCGCGCGGGTTCCAGCGTCGCGCAGTCGACGACGTGGACCAGGACGGCGCAGCGCTCGAGGTGGCGCAGGAACTCCAGGCCGAGTCCGCGGCCTCGGGACGCACCGGGGATCAGGCCGGGGACGTCGGCGACGGTGTAGGTGTGCTCACCGGCCGACACCACGCCGAGGTTCGGCACCAGCGTGGTGAACGGGTAGTCGGCGATCTTCGGCTTCGCGGCGGACAGCACCGACACCAGCGACGACTTGCCTGCCGACGGGAATCCGATCAGTCCGACGTCGGCGACCGTCTTGAGCTCGAGGGTGAGGTCCCGCTGCTCACCCTTCTCCCCCAGCAGCGCAAACCCGGGCGCTTTGCGGGCGCGCGACGCCAGCGCGGCGTTGCCGAGTCCCCCGCGACCGCCCGCGGCGGCCTCGAAGCGGGTGCCCGCGCCCACCAGGTCGGCCAGCATCCGGCCGTTCTCGTCGAGCACGATGGTGCCGTCGGGCACCTTGATCTCCAGGTCGTCGCCGGCAGCGCCGTCGCGGTTGCCGCCGGCACCCTGCTTGCCGTTGGGCGCGGCGATGTGGGGATGGAAGTGGAAGTCGAGCAGCGTGTGCACCTGCGGATCGACCACCAGCACGACGCTGCCGCCGCGGCCGCCGTTGCCGCCGTCGGGCCCGCCGAGCGGCTTGAACTTCTCGCGGTGCACCGACGCACATCCGTTGCCGCCGTTACCGGCGCGGACGTGGATGACGACGCGGTCGACGAACCGGGGCATCGAGCTGTCCTCCTCCTATGCCGAAACCGACAAACGGGCGCGAAACTGCGAGAAGCCGGCGCCAGAACGTCGATCTCGGGGGCGGAGGTCAGGCTTCGGAAGCCGCTCCGGCGGCGACATCAGACCCGGCGCGCGGACGCGGGACGATGTTGACGAACTTGCGGCCGCGCTTGGTGCCGAACTCGACCGCGCCCGGCGCCGTCGCGAACAGCGTGTCGTCGCCGCCGCGGCCGACGTTCACGCCCGGATGGAAGTGGGTGCCGCGCTGCCGGACCAGGATCTCGCCGGCCTTGACCACCTGACCGCCGAACCGCTTGACGCCGAGGCGCTGGGCGTTGGAGTCACGACCGTTGCGCGAACTGGAAGCGCCCTTCTTGTGTGCCATGTCGTTCGCTCCCTTTCGACTACTGGATTCCGGTGACCTTGAGCACGGTCAGCTGCTGACGGTGCCCCTGCCGCTTGTGGTACCCGGTCTTGTTGCGGAACTTGTGGATGCGGATCTTGGGGCCCTTGGTGTGCTCCAGGATCTCGCCGGTGACGGCGACCTTCGCGAGCGCGTCGGCGTCGGTGGTGACGTTCGCGCCGTCGACGACCAGCGCCACGGGCAGCGAGACGGACGCGCCGGCTTCCGAGTCGAGCTTCTCCACCTTCACGATGTCTCCGACCGCGACCTTGTACTGCTTGCCGCCGGTCTTGACGATTGCGTAGCTCGCCATGTTTCCTCTTCGCTCGCGCGTTCTTCCTGGGCGCGCGCCACCGCGTACGGCGCGTGCGGGCTTGGGGTGCGGAGCCGGGTGGGGCTCCACGTCGCCGGCTGAGCCAGGCGACAACTGCTCAAGGTTACGTGACCAGCGGTTCGAGGGTCAAACCGCCTCAGCCGTCGCTGCTGGGCGGGCCGGCCGGTCGGGCCGCTGCTCGCCGCCGCCGCCGGCCCGGGGTGACCACCTCGGCCACCGGTTCGTCGCCGTCGGACTCATCGTCGCCGTCGGACTCATCGTCGCCGTCGGACTCATCGTCATCGCCGGAGTCCTCGGCGTCGATTTCCTCGATGTCGTCGTCGATCGCATCCTCGTCGTCGGAGTCGACGTCGATCTCGTCCTCGTCGAGCTCGTCCTCGTCGTCGGTGTCCTCGTCGTCGGTGTCCTCGTCGTCGGTGTCCTCGTCCTCGGTGTCCTCGTCGTCGGAGTCCAGGTCGTCGGTGTCCTCGGAGGTCACGTCGGCAGGCAACCGGTCGTCGGTCTGCTCGTCGTCGTCGGTGGTCGTCTCGTCGTCGTCGGTCGTCGTCTCGTCGTCGTCGGACTCGTCGTCTTCGGGCCGGCCGGTCGCGGCGGCCATGGCCTTGAACATCGGATGCTCGCCGGGGGTGTGGACGGGCACCTTGGCGACCTGCGGCTCCTCGGCGCGGGCCTTCTTCGCCCGCTTGCTGCGACGGCCGCCACCGCCGCCACCGCCGGACTCCGACTTGCGGCCGGGCGCGGCGGTGTCGACGGGGTCGGCGTGCAGCATGAAGCCTCGGCCGCCGCAGTGCGTGCACGTCGTGGAGAACGCCTCGAGCAGGCCGGTCCCGAGCCGCTTGCGGGTCAGCTGCACCAGGCCGAGCGAGGTCACCTCGGACACCTGGTGGCGGGTGCGGTCGCGGGCCAGTGCCTCGGTCAGCCGGCGCAGCACCAGATCCCGGTTCGACTCCAGCACCATGTCGATGAAGTCGATCACCACGATGCCGCCGATGTCGCGCAGCCGCAGCTGACGGACGATCTCCTCGGCGGCCTCGAGGTTGTTCTTGGTGACGGTCTCTTCGAGATTGCCGCCGGAGCCGGTGAACTTGCCGGTGTTGACGTCGACGACGGTCATCGCCTCGGTGCGGTCGATCACCAGCGTGCCGCCCGACGGCAGCCACACCTTACGGTCCATCGCCTTCGCGAGCTGCTCGTCGATGCGGTGGACGGCGAACACGTCGGGGCCGCCGTCGGCGGGCTCGTATTTCGTGAGCTTGGGCATCAGCTCGGGCGCCACCGAGCTGACGTAGTCGTTGATGGTGGCCCACGCGTCGTCGCCGGACACGATGAGCCCGGAGAAGTCCTCGTTGAAGAGGTCTCGGATCACCTTGACCAGCACATCGGGCTCTTCGTACAGGGCGACCGCGGCGCCGGCCTTCTTCTGGGTGATCTCGCCGGCCTTGGCCTCGATCTGCTGCCACCGCTCCTGCAACCGGTTGACGTCGGAGCGGATGTCGGACTCCTTGACGCCCTCGGACGCCGTGCGGATGATCACGCCGGCGTTCGACGGGACGACCTCGCGCAGGATCTCCTTCAGCCGCTGCCGTTCGGTGTCGGGCAGCTTGCGGCTGATGCCGGTCGACGACGCTCCCGGCACGTACACCAGATAGCGGCCGGCGAGCGAGACCTGCGTGGTGAGGCGCGCGCCCTTGTGCCCGACGGGGTCCTTGCTGACCTGCACGACGACGTAGTCACCCGGCTTGAGCGCCTGTTCGATCTTGCGCTGCGCGCCGCCGAGCCCGGCCGCTTCCCAGTTCACCTCGCCGGCGTAGAGCACGCCGTTGCGACCGCGGCCGATGTCGATGAACGCGGCCTCCATCGACGGCAGCACGTTCTGGACGATGCCGAGGTAGATGTTGCCGACCAGCGACGCGGACGCGGCGGAGGTGACGAAGTGCTCGACCACCACGCCGTCCTCGAGCACGGCGATCTGCGTGTAGCGGGCGCCTTCGTGCGGCGGCTCGGTGCGGACCTTGTCGCGCACCACCATGACCCGTTCCACCGATTCGCGGCGGGCGAGGAATTCGGCCTCGCTGAGGATCGGCGGGCGACGGCGACCGGCGTCGCGGCCGTCGCGGCGACGCTGCCGCTTGGCTTCCAGGCGCGTCGACCCGCTGATCCCCTGGATCTCGTTGTTGTCCTTCGCCGCCCGCGGGGCGCGCTCGTGGACGACGGTGTTCGGCGGATCGTCCGGCGCGTCGTCGCCGCCGTTGTCCTCGCCGCCCGAACCGCTCTTGCGCCGACGGCGCCGCCGCCGACGCCGGCTGCCGGCCTCGCCGCCGGTGGCGTCGTCGTCGCCCTCGTCGCCGTCGCCCTCGTCGCCGGCGGTCGCGTCGTCGTCGGTGTCGGGCGAGTCGTCGCCCTCAGCGGCGTTGTCCCCGGCGGCATCGCCGGCGGCGTCGGGGGCGTTGTCCCCGGGGGCACGCTCGCCGTCCGGGGATTTTGCACCGTCGGTGCCGTCGGTGCCGTCGGCGCCGCTCTGCTCGCCGCGGCCGCGGCCCCGGCCGCGGCGACCGCGACGCCGACGCCGGGCGGCGGGGCGGTCCTGACCGTCGCCGCCTTCCCGGCCGTCACCGCCTTCGAGCTCGTCGTCGCCGTCCTCGCCGTCGACAGTGTCCTCGTCGTCGGTGTCGTCGTCGTCGGAGTCCTCGTCGTCCGGTTCCCCGGCGGCGTCCTCGACGCGGGCCTGGCGGACCACCGGCTGCGGCGCGACGAACAGCGGCATGTAGTCGGGTAACGCGGGCGCCGGCTCGGCCGCTCCCGGCTCGACCTGCACCGCCTGCTCGGCCTGGACTTCCGGTGGCGCAGCGGCGGGCGCCGCATCGCCGGCGAGCACCTCGCGCACCTTGACGGCGTCATCGCGGTCGACGCTGGAGTGTGCGCTGCGGGTGCGGCCGTCGAGCTCCTTGAGCGCGTCGAGCACGCGTCGGCTCGTCGTTCCCAGCACCCGGGCCAGGGTGTGGACCCTCAGCCGGTCGGGCAGATCCTCCCCGGATGCGGTGTGCTGCGGTGAAGTCTGGTCATAGTCGGTCACGTAGTCTCCTCAGCCCCCGGGCGCGTCAACTGACGCGGCCACGCGGAGGGCTATCGCTATGCGCCCGGGTGAATCACCCGGGTTTGTAGGTCTCGCTCCGAGCGGCTCGGATGCAACCAACTCGGTGCCTGGCTGGAATGACGGCTGTGACGGTCGGCGCCGCACCGCCGGTTGACGATGGTCGCGCTCGTCTCAAATCTTCATCCGGGTGGCCGGCCCCGATCGGGCTGGGAAACGGCTACCCGGGGGCCAGTATCCCACACGCCACGGCGGGGTTACGCCGCGGTGGCTAAAGCCCCGGGAACCAGAGCGCGATCTCGCGCTGCGCGGACTCCGGCGAATCGGAGCCGTGCACGAGGTTGAACTGCGTCTCCAGGCCGAGATCGCCGCGGATGGTGCCCGGCGTCGCCTTCTCCACCGGATCGGTCCCGCCGGCGAGCTGGCGGAACGCGGCGATGGCGCGGGGGCCCTCCAATACCGCGCTCACCACGGGGCCGGAGGTGATGAACTCCAGCAGCGAATCGAAGAACGGCTTGCCCTCGTGCTCGGCGTAGTGCCGGCGGGCCAACTCGGCGTCGACCCGCTTCTGCTCCAACGCCACGAGCGTCAGACCCTTGTTCTCGATCCGTCGCAAGATCTCTCCCACGAGCCGGCGCTGCACACCGTCGGGCTTGATCAACACCAGCGTCCGCTCAGTCACGACGGACAGCGTAGCTTCCCCCCTCACGGCGGCGGTTGGCGCTGCCCGGGCAGCAAACCGCGCCGCTGCCGCCGCAGCACCTCGGACCGCAGGTAGGCGATGACGGCCCACACCACGGCGAACAGCACTCCGACGAAACCGATGGCCGGGTGGATGAACACCGCGGCCACCAGCACCGCCTGCAGCGCGAGGTTCACCCAGATGGCCCACGGCCGGCCCTGCATCCCCGACAGCAGGAGCAGCAGCACCGCGAAGCCGATCAGGAAGCCGCCCGAGGTGGCGGTCAGGCCGCCGGACAGCACGTTGACCACCGGGATCGCGAGGCCGATGACGATCGCCTCGAGGATCAGGGTGCCGGCCATCACGCCGCGGAAGCTCTTCCACGGGTCGGGGGCCTGGCTGGCCGGCTCGCTCATTGCGGGTCCTTTCCGAACAGCGTGCGCGCGGCGCCGGCGGTGACCACCGAACCCGTGACGACGACGCCGGTGCCGCCGTATCCGTCGCCCGCCTCGGCGGACTCCTCGACGATCGCGATGGCGGTCTCGATCGCGTCCGGCAGCGTCGCCGCGGTGACGACCCGCTCCTGACCGAACTGTTCGGCGGCGAGGTCGGCGAGCACGTCGACCTCCAGCGCGCGCGGCGACCCGTTGGCGGTGACGACCACGTGGTCGAACACCGGCTCCAGCGCCGCGAGGATCCCCGACACATCCTTGTCCGCCAGCACCGCCACCACACCCACCAGCATCCGGAAGTCGAACTCGCTGCGCAGGGCATCGGCGAGGGCCCGGGCGCCGGCGGGGTTGTGGGCGGCGTCGACGAACACGGACGGCGCCGTGCGGACCCGCTCGAGCCGGCCCGGGCTGGAGACGGCGGCGAACCCGGCCCGCACCGCGTCGGCGTCGAGCTGGCGCGCCGCGCCGGCGCCGAAGAACGCCTCCACCGCCGCCAGGGCGACGACCGCGTTGTGCGCCTGGTGTTCGCCGTGCAGCGGCAGGAAGATCTCCGGGTACACGCCGCCGAGCCCCTGCAACTGCAGCAGCTGACCGCCGACGGCGACCTGCCGCCCGAGCACCGCGAACTCCGAGTCCTCGCGGGCGACGGCGGCGTCGGCCTCGACGGCACGCCGCAGCAGCACCTCCATCGCCGCGGGCTGCTGGCGGGCGATCACCGCCACCGTGTCGACGGGCACCAGGCCGTCCGCGGCGCGCTTGATGATGCCCGCCTTCTCGCCGGCGATGGAAGCGACGTCGGGACCGAGGTATTCGGTGTGGTCGAGGCCGATGGGCGTGATCACCGCGACCGGCGCGTCGACGACGTTGGTGGCGTCCCACCGGCCACCGAGCCCCACCTCCACGACGGCGATGTCGACGGGCGCGTCGGCGAACGCCGCGAACGCCATCGCGGTGAGCACCTCGAACTTGCTCATCGCCGGCCCGCCGCCGGCCTGCGACTGCTCGTCGACCAGCGCCACGAACGGCTCCAGCTCGCGATACACCTCGACGTAGCGCGCCGGGCTGATCGGCGAGCCGTCGATCGCGATGCGTTCCACCGCCGACTGCAGGTGGGGGCTGGTGGTGCGCCCGGTGCGGCGGTGCAGCGCGGTCAGCAACGCGTCGACCATGCGGGCGACCGACGTCTTGCCGTTGGTGCCGGCGATGTGGATGGCCGGGTAGCTGCGCTGCGGCGAGCCGAGCAGCTCCATGAGCGCCGCGATCCGCGTCAGCGACGGCTCGATCTTGGTCTCCGGCCAGCGGGCGTCGAGCAGGTGCTCGACCTGCAGCAGCGCCGCGATCTCGTCGGGGGTGGGCTCCGGGGCGGTCACTTCGACAGCTCGGCCAGCCGGGCCGTGATGCGGTCGACCTCCTCGCGGGCCAGCGCGGCGCGGGCCCGGATATTGTCGACCACCTCGGTCGGAGCCTTGGCCAGGAACTTCTCGTTGCCGAGCTTCCCGCTGGTGCTCGCGAGCTCCTTTTCGGCCGCGGCGAGGTCCTTCTGCAGCCGCCGACGCTCGGCCTCGACGTCGACGGTGCCGGACGTGTCCAGCTCGACGACGACGGTGCCCCGCTGGAGCCGGACCTCGACGGACGCGGTGGGGGTGAACTGTTCGCCCGCCGGCTTGAGCCACGCCAGCGCGGTGACCGCCGCCGCCTGCTGCTGCAGGTCCGCGTCGTCGAGCGCGCTGAGCCGCGCGGGCACCCGCTGCCGGTCGGCGAGCCCCTGGTCGCTGCGGAAGCGGCGGATCTCGGTGACCAGCTTCTGGGTGTCGGCGATGCGCCGCGCGGCGGCGTCGTCCCAGCCGAGGCCCACCGGCGACGGCCACTCGGCGACGACCACCGACTCGCCGCCCGTCAGCGTCGTCCACAGCGTCTCGGTGACGAAGGGCATCACCGGATGCAGCAGGCGCAGCAGCGAGTCCAGCACGACGGCCAGCACCGCGTTGGTGTGCGCCTCCCCTTCGGCCAGCGCCACCTTGGCCAGTTCCAGGTACCAGTCGCAGACCTCGTCCCAGGCGAAGTGGTACAGCGCCTCGCAGGCCCGGTTGAACTCGTAGCTCTCGAACGCCGAGTCGACCTCGGCGAGCACCTGGTCGAGCCGGCCGAGGATCCAGCGGTCGGCGTCGGTGAGGTCGGCGGCGGCGGGCAGCGGCGCCGGGGCGGCGCCGTTGATCAACGCGAACCGGGTGGCGTTGAAGATCTTCGTCGCGAAGTTCCGCGACGCCCGAGCGTGGTCGTCACCCACCGACAGGTCACCGCCCGGGTTGGCGCCGCGCGCCAGCGTGAAGCGCAGCGCATCGGCGCCGTAGCGCTCCACCCAGTCGAGCGGGTCGATGCCGTTGCCGCGCGATTTGCTCATCTTGCGGCCGAACTCGTCGCGAATCAGCCCGTGTAAGAACACATTCCGGAACGGCACCTGCGGTTCGCGGGCACCGTCGAGGGTGATCGCGGCGTCGTCGGCGACGAACATGCCGAACATCATCATCCGGGCCACCCAGAAGAACAGGATGTCGTAACCGGTGACGAGAACGGTGGTGGGATAGAACTTCTCGAGCTCGGGCGTGCGGTCCGGCCAGCCCATCGTCGAGAACGGCCACAACGCCGACGAGAACCAGGTGTCGAGCACGTCGGGGTCCTGCTCCCAACCCTGCGGCGGCGTCTCGTCCGGTCCGACGCACACCTTTTCGCCGTTCGGGCCGTGCCAGATCGGGATGCGGTGACCCCACCAGAGCTGGCGCGAGATGCACCAGTCGTGCATGTTGTCGACCCAGCCGAACCAGCGCGGTTCCAGGCTTGCCGGGTGGATCACGGTGTCGCCGCGGCGAACCGCGTCGCCCGCCGCCTTCGCCAGCCCTTCGACGCGCACCCACCACTGCAGGCTCAGCCGCGGCTCGATCGGCTCGCCGCTGCGCTCGGAGTGCCCGACGCTGTGCAGGTACGGCCGCTTCTCGGCGACGATGCGGCCTTGTGCGGCAAGGGCTTCGCGCACCGCGACGCGCGCTTCGAAGCGGTCCAGCCCGTCGAACTCGGTGCCCGTCTGGGCGACGCGTCCCTTGGTGTCCATCATCGTCGGCATCGGCAGCGCGTGCCGGACGCCGATCTCGAAGTCGTTCGGGTCGTGCGCGGGAGTGACCTTGACGGCGCCGGTGCCGAATTCTGGATCCACGTGGGCGTCGGCGACGATGCGGATCTCGCGATCGACGAACGGATGCGGCAGCGTCTTGCCGACGAGGTGGTGGTAGCGCTGGTCCGCCGGGTGGACCGCGATCGCGGTGTCGGCGAGCATGGTCTCCAGGCGCGTGGTCGCGACGACGATGTGCGGCTCGTCGTCGTCCATGGAGCCGTACCGGAACGACACCAGCTCGCCTTCGACGTCGGAGTAGCGCACCTCGAGGTCGCTGATCGCGGTCTCCAGCACCGGCGACCAGTTGACCAGCCGTTCGGCCTGGTAGATCAGTCCGGCGTCGTAGAGCCGTTTGAAGATGGTGCGGACGGCGCGCGACAGGCCCTCGTCCATGGTGAACCGGTCGCGCGACCAGTCGACCCCGTCCCCCAGGCGGCGCATCTGCGCGCCGATGGTGCCGCCGGACTCCCGCTTCCAGTCCCACACCTTGTCGATGAAGCGCTCGCGGCCCAGGTCTTCCTTGGTTCTGCCGTCGGCCGCCAGCTGTTTCTCGACGACGGTCTGCGTCGCGATGCCGGCGTGGTCCATGCCGGGCAGCCACAGCACGTCGTAGCCCTGCATGCGCTTGCGCCGGGTGAGCGCGTCCATCAGCGTGTGGTCGAGCGCGTGCCCCATGTGCAGGCTGCCCGTGACGTTGGGCGGCGGCAGCACGATCGAGTAGGGCGGCTTGTCGCCGTCGAAGTCAGGGGTGAAGTAGCCGGCATCGACCCAGCGTTGGTACAGCTCGGCCTCGACCGCGGCCGGCTCCCACGTCTTGGGCAGGGCGTCGGGGGCTGTGGAGTCGGCGGTCACCGCTCAATTCTAGGAAGGGGGCTGCGGCGCCGGTCGGCTGGGCGATCGGGTGACCTGCGCCACCGGCAGCGGCGGTGCGCCCGCCGTCAGCTCCCGCCGTCGAGCCGGGTCACGCTCAGGGACACCCCCGCGTCGGGCAGCCTGGCCAGCAGCGCGTCCCCCATGGCCGCGGCGGGGGTCAAGACGCCGTACCGGTCGGCGAGCCGGTCACGGTCGAGGGCCAGCGCCAGCCCGCTCTCACCGAGCAGCACCGCGGTCGCCTTGTAGCCGGGGTCGCCGCGCTGCGCGATCTCGGCCCGGTACCGGGCGCCCGTCGAGGTGGTCGTGTAGGTCGCGGCGCGGTAATACCCGCGCTCGCGGGCGCGTTCGCTGGGTCCGCTGCCCGACGCGGGCGTCACCCGCTCGACGACGGCGCGGGGCAGGTAGCGGAAGAACCTGGAGCCCAGCGCGAAGGCCGCGATGCCGACGCCGGACACCGCCGCCGACAGCGCCGGGGCGGCCGGCGACGAGCCGACGCTCATGCTCTCGGTGTAGCGGAATCGTCGGCCGTAGGCGTAGTCCTGCAGGGCGTTGCTGCGGCGGACGATCCGGGTGTTGTAGGGCGCCATGAAGAAGCCCGCTGTCCACAGCCCGGCCAATTCGGGCGCGATGTCGGCGCCCCGTCGCCACGGCAGATCGGGTTGGCGGCCGAGGTCGGGCTCCGCCTCGCGGTCCGGGCTGAGCGTGTAGGGGTCGAACACCGCGCGGCGGGCGGCGGGGTCGGTGGAGGCCGTGCGCATCATCTCCACCGCCGACGCGGCCGTGCCGCCCGAGAGTCCGCCGGACATGCCGAGCACCACGAAATCGGTGTCCAGCAGGTCACCCGTACCGTCCTCGAGCGCGCGCCGGTGCAGGGCGTACACCGTGATGTCCGACGGGATGGAGTCGAACCCGCAGGAGTGCACGATCCGTGCGCCGGTGTCGAGCGCCTGCTCGTGGAAGTTGTCGATGCTGTTGCGGACGAACATCGGCTCGCCGGTCAGGTCGGCGTAGTCCGTGCCGGCGGCGGCGCAGGCCTCGACCACCGGCAGGCCGTAGCGGGTGTAGGGGCCCACCGTGGTGACGACGACCTGCGTGCGCGCCGCCATCGCGGCGAGCGTCGCCGGATCCGAGGTGTCCGCCGTCAGCACCGGCCAGTCCGCGGCCGCCGGCCCCAGCTCGTCGCGCACGGCGGCGAGCTTGTCCGGCGAGCGACCCGCGAGCGCGATCCGAGCGCCGCCCCGGCCGGCCAGGTACTGGGCGGTGAGCTTGCCGACGAATCCGGTCGCTCCGAACAGCACCAGGTCGAGTTCGCGCTCCGCTGCGGCCATGCCGTCAACGTACCGGCGCGGCCGTTGCGCCGTCGCGGTCCGGCGAGCACAGTGCAACCCATGGCTCAGCGCATCGTCGTCATCGGGGCCGGTATCGCCGGCCTGGCGACGGCGGTCGCGCTGCAGCGCCGCGGCCATGACGTCGCCGTGCTCGAGCAGCAGCTCGACACCTCGTCGGGCGCCGGCATCAGCATCTGGCCGAACGCGCTGGCCGCGCTGGACGAGCTCGGGGTGGGCGCGCAGGTGCGGGCGGTCGGGGGCGGCGTTTCCGGTGGCGCGATCCGGTGGCGCGACGGCCGGTGGCTGCGCCGCGGTTCGGCCGACCGGCTCGTCGCCAGCTTGGGCGAGCCGCTGTCGGTGGTGCGGCGCAGCCTGCTCACCCGGGCGCTGGCCGACGCGCTGGCGCCCGGCACCGTGCAGCGCGGCAGCGCCGTCGAGCGGCTGACGATCGTGGCCGGCGGCGTTCGCCTGCACCTGGGCGACGGCTCGGTGTGCGAGGCGACCGGGGTGGTCGGGGCCGACGGCGTGGGCTCGGTGGCCGCCCGTCATCTCAACGGCCCGCTCGGCGCGCGCTATGTCGGTTACACCGCCTGGCGTGGGGTGGCCGCGCATCGGCTCGACCCGGCGCTGGCGGGCGAGACACTCGGGCCGTCGGTCGAGTTCGGGCATGTGCCGCTGGGGCCGGACCACACCTACTGGTTCGCCAGCCGGCACGCGCCGGAGGGCGAAGTGTCGGCCGGCGGCGAGCTTCCTCATCTCCGGCAGCGCTTCGCCGACTGGGCGGAGCCCATCCCGACGCTGCTGGCGAGCACGGATCCCGCGGACGTATTGCGGCACGACGTCTATGACCGCGATGCGGCGCGGGTGTGGGCGCGCGGCCCGGTGGTACTGGTCGGGGACGCCGCGCACGCGATGCGTCCGCACCTCGGGCAGGGCGGCTGTCAGGCGCTCGAGGATGCGGCGATCCTCGGTGCGTTCGTCGACGGCGCGGGGACCCTGAGCGCCGCGTTCACCCGATTCGTCGCCTATCGGCGGCCCCGGGTCGCGGCGGTGGTGCGTGAGTCGAAGCTGGTGGGCCGGGCGCTGAACCTGCGTCCGGCGGCGCTGTCGAGCCTGCTGGCGCGCAGCACGGTGCTGATGCCCGACGCGCTCGTGGATCGCCACCTGGCGAGTGTCGCCTCGCGGGATGCGTTTCGGATGCCGTCGACGCGTGAGCTGGCGCCGGCATGACCGCACATCCGACGAGTCAGCTGGTCGCCAGCGGCTGAGGCGGCCGGTGCCGGGCCGCGGCCCGGCACCGGCGCTGCCGCGTCAGCCGTGGCCGCCGCAGACCGGCCAGGCGCCCAGGCCCTGCGAGTCGAGGACGTTCTCCGCGACGCGGATCTGCTCCTCGCGCGAGGCGTGCGCCGGGTTGCCCGAGCCGCCGTTGGCACGCCAGGTGCCCATGGTGAACTGCAGGCCGCCGTAGTAGCCGTTACCGGTGCTGATGCCCCAGTTGCCGCCGGACTCGCATGCGGCGACCGCGTCCCAGTTGACGCTGTCCGCATTCGCGGTGGCGCTGGACAGCCCGAACGGAACCGCCGCCAGGGCACCGGTGATCGAGGCCGTCACGAGCGTCTTGCGGATGCTTGGCACATTCTTCCTTTCGCCGAGCGCGCACCACCTGCAGCCGAGCGGGGTTTGGCGTCCCCGGCCGGTCGGGTACTTCAGGGGGGCGGTGGACCGTGCCGTCTCTGTCCGGCACAGCAGCGGAGGTCCTCGACCTCACCGGGAGCTTCCCCGGCCGCGGCGGCGTCAGTACGCCCGCCACGCGCTCACACGCAGTTTTTCGTGATGTGAACTTGTTTGCTCTTCACGAGCCGTTAGGGACCGTAGGCGGCGTTTTCGTGGAAGTCATCTCGCCGACTCGGCCATCTCGCGCCGATCACGAACCGATCTCGGCCGAACCTGAGAGGCGTCTGTGCAGGCCAGCTGAGAAATTCTGAGAAGCCTCGTCGAGGCTGCGGGATAAACCCGTCGTGACTCAACTCACGGTGTTTTTGTGAAGCGGGGCACAGGTTCACACGCGTGCACGCCTGCCGGTGAAAGCGCGGTTCACCAGCGAAGATCGGCCCGTGGCCGGTCCAGGGGTGACCAACGCCACATCACACCGGTTACCGGTTTGCTGTCAAAATACTTGCCGCGCAACTCGTTTGACGTGTTGCCCGCTCCGACTCCGGCCACTCGGACTCAAAGCCGCTGCGGCAGCAAAAGTTTCATCAAGAGCGACACGTTCGGAGCGCGGCAACCCCGCGACTGCCGATCGGTCGCCGCTCACCGACCCGGGGACGCGAGGCGCAACCGGCGCTAGCGTCGAATACCGCGCTGATATCGGCAGATGACGGAACCTGGACGTCCGCCACCGAACGCCGTTCGGCGGGTGAAGAGACGTCAGCAGTTTGCTGACAATGCCCGTGCGCTATCCGAGATCGGCCGGCGAGTTGACATTCGCCAGCACAGGCGTCCGCGCCATCACGATGCGCTGGGTCAGCGCGGCGTCCGCGAGGGCGCGCATGCTGCGCTCACCGCGAGCGATGAGGGCGTCGACGAGCGGCACCAGGGCGGTGGAGTAAATCGCCGCGAGGTAGTGGTCGCGGCCGTCCCACGGCAACACCACGTCCGCACCGCGGCGCCGCGCGAGGTCGTCGATCAGGTCGACGGTCAGGTGCGGCATGTCGACGGCGCACACGAACGCACGCTCGCAGCCGGCCGCGGCGGC
Source organism: Mycobacterium sp. MYCO198283 (assembly GCF_021213805.1). GTDB lineage: Bacteria > Actinomycetota > Actinomycetes > Mycobacteriales > Mycobacteriaceae > Mycobacterium. The sequence goes on along the minus strand of NZ_JAJQJI010000004.1, from coordinate 52,696 downwards.
TGCCCGCAGCCCGCGCCCGGTCGCGAGCAGCGGGCCCACGCCACGCACTTCGTCGCGCAGCACCGGCACCGGCAACTCCGGCAGCGGCTGCCCCTGGGCGGCCATGACGAAAACCGGATCGCACCGCTGGGCGACCACGGAGACCACATGCTCGACGAGCGTGACGGGTCCCGACCCGGCGTCGTAGAGCAGCGTCGCCTTGTCGCGGCCCATGCGCCGAGAAGCCCCACCGGCCAGCACGATGGCGGCCAATGGGGCTCCCGACGTCACGGGTGGAACGTTAGTCGACGGTCCAGGTGTCGCGGCCGCGAAGCAGCGACTGCAGTGCCGCCTGGTCGTGCGGCGTCTTCTCGCGCGCCACCTTGATCTGGTCGCGGGCCAGGTCGTCGTAGGTGGGACGGTTCACCTGCCGGAAGATCCCCATGACGGTGTGGTCCAGGTTCTGGTCCGACAGCCGGGACAGCGCGAACGCGTACGCCGAGTCGCGCTGCGCCGGATCGTGGACCACGATCTCGTCGCGGGACACCTCGGCCGTCTTGGCGACGTCCAGGCCGAAACCGGACTTCACAACGCAGTATTCGCCGTCGTTGCCGAACGTGATGGGTTCGCCGGCCCGGACGTTGATGACGCGCTCCTCCGAGCCTTCCTTGCGGAGCACGTCGAACGAGCCGTCGTTGAAGATCGGGCAGTCCTGCAGGATCTCCACCAGCGCCGACCCGCGATGCTGTGCGGCGGCGCGAAGCACTTCCGTGAGGCCCTTGCGGTCGGAATCGAGCGCCCGCCCGAAGAACGACGCCTCGGCGCCCAGCGCCAGGGACGCGGGGTTGAACGGGTAGTCCAGCGATCCCATCGGGGTCGACTTGGTGACCTTGCCGACCTCCGAGGTCGGCGAGTACTGGCCCTTGGTCAGCCCGTAGATCCGGTTGTTGAACAGCAGGATCTTGAGGTTGATGTTGCGCCGCAGCGCATGGATGAGGTGGTTGCCGCCGATGGACAGCGAGTCGCCGTCACCGGTGACCACCCACACCGACAGGTCCGGGCGGGCCAGCGCGAGCCCGGTCGCAATGGTGGGGGCGCGGCCGTGGATGGAGTGCAGGCCGTAGGTCTCCAGGTAGTACGGGAACCGGCTGGAGCAGCCGATGCCGCTGACGAACACCATGTTCTCGCGGCGCAGCCCCAGCTCCGGCAGGAAGTTCCGGATGGTGTTGAGGATGACGTAGTCACCGCAGCCCGGGCACCAGCGCACCTCCTGGTCGCTGGTGAAGTCCTTGCCCTTCTGCGGCGTGTCCGTCGTGGGGACACCGCTGATCCCGGTCAACCCGAGATCGGTACCGGCGAGGCCGCCGCTGATCAGGTCTGTCATACATCCGCTCCTACGCCAGTGCTCACGGTGGCTGCCGCCAGCCGCGCGAATTTGGCCTTGTCGCTTTCCTTTTCGGCCAGCGTCCCGTCGAGGGCGGCGGCGATGATGCCTTCCACCTCGTCGGCGAGGAACGCCATGCCTTCGACCTTGGTGACCGACTGCACGTCCACCAGGTACTTGGCGCGCAGCAGCATCGCCAGCTGGCCGAGGTTCATCTCCGGCGCCACCACCGTCGAGTAGCCGCGCAGCACGTCTCCGGTGTTTCGCGGCAGCGGATTCAGGTGGCGCAGGTGTGCGTGGGCGACCTTCATGCCGGCGCGGCGCGCACGCCGGCACGCCTCGCCGATGGGCCCGTAGCTGCTCCCCCAGCCGATGAGCAGCAGCTCCGCCTCACCCGACGGGTCGTCGACCTCGAGGTCGGGGACGGCGATGCCGTCGATCTTTGCCTGCCGCAGCCGGACCATGAGGTCGTGGTTCTTCGGCTCGTAGGAGATGTTGCCGGAGCCGTTCGCCTTCTCCAGGCCGCCGATGCGGTGCTCGAGGCCGGGCGTGCCCGGAATCGCGAACTGCCGGGCCAACGTCTCGGGGTCACGCGCGTAGGGCTGGAAATCCTCCCCGGCCGCGGCGACGGTGCGCTCGATGGGCGGGTAGGTCGACACGTCCGGGATCCGCCACGGCTCCGAGCCGTTGGCGATGGCGCCGTCGGACAGGATCATCACGGGCGTGCGGTAGGTGAGCGCGATGCGCGACGCCTCGACGGCGACCTCGAAGCAGTCCGACGGCGAGCGCGGCGCCAGCACGGCCACCGGCGATTCGCCGTTGCGGCCGAACAGCGCCTGCAGCAGATCGGCCTGTTCGGTCTTGGTGGGAAGTCCGGTCGACGGGCCGCCGCGCTGCACGTCGATGACGACGAGCGGCAACTCGGTCATCACCGCGAGGCCGATCGCCTCGGCCTTCAGCGCGATACCGGGCCCGGAGGTGCTCGTAACGCCCAGCGCACCGCCGTAGGACGCGCCGATGGCCGCACCGATACCGGCGATCTCGTCCTCGGCCTGGAAGGTGAGCACGTTGAACTGCTTGTGCTTCGACAGCTCGTGCAGGATGTCCGACGCGGGCGTGATCGGATAGGTGCCGAGCACCACCTGGGTGTCGGCGAGCTGGCCCGCCGCAACGATGCCGTAGGCCAGCGCGGTGTTGCCGGAGATCTGCCGGTATTCACCGGAGCGCAGCTTGGCGGGGGCCACCTCGAACGTGGTGCCGAAGGCCTCGGTGGTCTCGCCGTAGTTCCAGCCGGCGCGCAACGCGAGCACGTTGACCTCGGCGACCTCGGGCTTGCGCGCGAACTTCTCGCGGATGTAGATCTCCTGCGGCGCGATCTCGCGGCCGTACATCCAGGACAGCAGGCCGAGCGCGAACATGTTCTTCGCCCGCTGGCCGTCCTTCTTCGACGCGCCGATGACCTCGACGGCGCCCAGGGTCAGCGATGTCATCGCCACCGACTGCACGACGAAGTCGGAGAGCTCGCCGGTCTCCAGCGGGTTCGCGTCGTAGCCGACCTTGGCGAGGTTGCGCTTGGTGAACTCGTCGGAGTTGGCGATGACGAGCCCGCCGCGCGGCAGGTCCTTGATGTTGGCCTTCAGCGCGGCCGGGTTCATCGCCACGAGCACGTCGGGGCGGTCGCCGGCGGTGAGGATGTCGTAGTCGGCGATCTGGATCTGGAACGACGAAACGCCGGGCAGTGTGCCCTGCGGAGCCCGGATCTCGGCGGGATAGTTCGGCTGCGTCGCGAGGTCGTTGCCGAACAGCGCCGCCTCGGAGGTGAAGCGGTCACCGGTGAGCTGCATGCCGTCGCCGGAATCGCCCGCGAACCTGATGACGACCCGCTCGAGCCGCTGCCGGGTGCCTGCGTTCGTCCGCCCGGCCACTGCGGGATCGGGCTGCGCGCCGTTGCCGTTGGGCTCCAATGGATCCACCTTTCCCAGCATTCGACCGCTCCTCGCGGTCACCTCACGCGGCAGAGCGGCCCGGGACACCAAATTGATGTCACTCGCAGTACCGATTATTGCACTTTCCTTAGACACTTAGACACGGCGGCCGTCGGTGTCTCACAACCACTTTGCGACATCTGCGCTGCTCGCAACAGGTGTACCGGCGGGTAACCCGTCCGAATGTGGTATTGGTCACTTCTTCGAACGGCGATTTCTAAGGACCCGGTGCGTGTCAGCCACCCGTCATCGCACCGGATGCGTATCCGCTGCCGCGTCGGCTATCCGGTCGGCATGCGGATCGTCGTGTGCCACGCCGCCATCGCCTGCTGCCTCCTGGCAGGCTGCTCCCCGCCGTCGCCGGAGCCGGCGCAGCCCGCGGCGGCCCCGAGCGCCACCACCACCGGCCTGATCCCCTCGGGGGTTCCGACGACCGGCGCCAGGCCACCCACCGAGACCCTGCCGCCGCCGGCGGAACCGCAGCGGGCCCCGGCACCCGGACGGCCGCCTGCGGGCCGCACCGTGCCCGTCGGGGTCGCACCGGAGGGCGTCGCCGTCGACGCGCTCACCCGCACCGTCGCGGTGGCCACCCGCAACCCGAACGCACTGGTCCTGCTCGATGCGGACACCGGTGCCGTGAAGGCCCGCACGCCGCTGCCCGGTGTCGTCCGGCACCTGCAGCTCGCCGGCCCGGGCGGACCGGTGCTGGTGCCTGTCGAGAGCGCGAACGCGCTGGTCCGGGTCGACCTGCCCGGCGGCGCGGCGCACACCCAGATCCTCACCGGCACCGTCCCGCACGACGCCGCGCAGGCGCCCGACGGCACCGTGTTCGTCGCGAACGAGCTCGGCGGCACCGTCGCCGTCCTGCGCGGCGACGCCATCGTGCGAGTGTTCACCGACTCCGTGCAGCCGGCGGGGCTCGCGCCCGTCGGGACCTCGGTGGGCCTGCTCGACGTCCGCAAGAACGACCTGACCGTGTACGACACCCGTGACCTCTCGATCGTCGGGTCCACCCCTGCCGGTGCCGGACCTACCCACCTCGTCGCCGACCGCCACGGCCGGATGATCGCCGCCGACACCCGCGGCGACGCGGTGCGCGTGTTCGCGCCGCGGCCGCAACCCCGCGAGGTGGGCAGTGTTCGGCAACCCGGCGGGCCCTACGGCATCGCCTATGACGCCACCCGCGACCGGCTGTGGGTGGCGTCGTCGGGCACCAACGAGGTGGTCGGCTACGACATGGCCGCTGCGACGCCGCGCGAGGTCGCCCGCATACCGACGGTGCAGAACCCCTACACCGTGGGTGTCGATCCGCTCACTGGCCGGGTGTTCGTCGCGGGAGTGAGCGCGGGCGTCCTGCAGATCGTCGAATCACCCGCCTAGGCTGGGCCGATGGGCAGGGTCACCACGCGACGGCGGGCGCGTCACGTCACCGCCGACGCCGCGGTGTCGCGGCCCGAGACGCTCGCGGTGGAGGAGCCGCTGGAGATCCGGGTGAACGGTGCGCCGGTCACCGTGACCATGCGGACTCCCGGCGCCGACGTCCAACTGGCGCAGGGCTTCCTGCTCACCGAGGGCGTCATCGGCGCCCGCGACGACGTCGTGACGGTGCGGTACTGCCGCGGCGCCGGCGCGGACGGGCGAAACACCTACAACGTCCTCGACGTCACCCTCGCGCCGCACGTCGCACCGCCGGCGCTCGACGTCACGCGCCACTTCTACACGACCAGTTCGTGCGGGGTGTGTGGCAAGGCGTCACTCGACGCGGTGCGGCAGACCAGCCGCTACTGCCCCGGCGACGACCCGGTGGTCGTCGGCGCCACCACGCTGACCGGGCTCCCCGACCGGCTGCGCGCCGCGCAGAAGGTGTTCGCCAGCACCGGCGGGCTGCACGGGGCGGCGCTGTTCGCCGCGACGGGCGACCTGCTGGTGGTGCGGGAGGACGTCGGACGCCACAACGCCGTCGACAAGGTCATCGGCTGGGCGGTCGAGCAGGACCGGCTGCCGCTGGCGGGCGCGACGCTGCTGGTGAGCGGGCGAGCGTCGTTCGAGCTGACCCAGAAGGCGGTGATGGCCGGCATCCCGATCCTGGCCGCCGTGTCGGCGCCGTCGTCGCTGGCCGTCGACCTCGCCGCGCAGTCGGGCCTCACCCTCGTCGCGTTCCTGCGGGGCGAGTCGATGAACGTCTACACCCGGCCGGACCGGGTCGTGACTTAAGCGCTCTTGTCCCGGCGCTCCGGGCGGGCCGGCTTGCGCGGCACGATGGTCGGCAGCACGTTGTCCTGCACGGTCTCCTTGGTGACGACCACCTTCGCCACGTCGTCGCGGCTGGGAATGTCGTACATCACCGGCAGCAGGACTTCCTCCATGATGGCCCGCAGGCCACGGGCGCCGGTGCCGCGGTGGATCGCCTGGTCGGCGATGGCTTCGAGCGCCTCGGCGGTGAACTCCAGCTCCACGCCGTCCATCTCGAACAGCCGGGTGTACTGCTTCACCAGCGCGTTCTTCGGCTTCGAGAGGATCTGGACCAGCGAATCCTTGTCGAGGTTCGTCACCGACGCGACGATCGGCAGGCGGCCGATGAACTCCGGGATCAGGCCGAACTTGATGAGGTCCTCGGGCATGACGTCGGCGAAGTGGTCCTGCGTGTCGATCTCGGCCTTCGACCGCACCTCGGCGCCGAAGCCCAGGCCGCGCTTGCCGACGCGGTCGGACACGATCCGCTCCAACCCGGCAAACGCGCCCGCCACGATGAACAGCACGTTGGTCGTGTCGATCTGGATGAACTCCTGGTGGGGGTGCTTGCGGCCGCCCTGCGGCGGCACCGACGCCTGCGTGCCCTCCAGGATCTTCAGCAGCGCCTGCTGCACGCCCTCGCCGGAGACGTCGCGGGTGATCGACGGGTTCTCGCTCTTGCGGGCGATCTTGTCAACCTCGTCGATGTAGATGATGCCGGTCTCGGCCCGCTTGACGTCGTAGTCGGCGGCCTGGATCAGCTTCAGCAGGATGTTCTCGACGTCCTCACCCACATAGCCGGCTTCGGTGAGCGCCGTGGCGTCGGCGATGGCGAACGGGACGTTGAGCATCTTCGCCAGCGTCTGCGCCAGATAGGTCTTGCCGCAGCCGGTGGGGCCCAGCATCAGGATGTTGGACTTGGCGAGCTCCACCGGCTCGGACCGCGAGTCGCGGCTCTTCTCGCCCGCCTGGATGCGCTTGTAGTGGTTGTAGACCGCGACGGCCAGGGTCCGCTTGGCGTTGTCCTGCCCGATGACGTAGCCCTCGAGGAACTCGCGGATCTCGGCCGGTTTCGGCAGCTCATCGAGCTTTACGTCGTCGGCGTCGGCCAGCTCTTCCTCGATGATCTCGTTGCAGAGGTCGATGCACTCGTCGCAGATGTAGACGCCGGGACCGGCGATGAGCTTCTTGACCTGCTTCTGGCTCTTGCCGCAGAACGAGCACTTCAGCAGATCACCGCCGTCTCCGATGCGCGCCATGTGGATGCAGTCCTACTTCCTGTTCGCTGTCGCGGGTGGTTCCGACCAGCTGAGCTGGGTGTTGGTATCGACGCTACCCGCTTGTTCCGCCGGGTTGCGACCTATGACACGAATCGCGTCGGTGGTATTCGGAGTCTGTGTGTACTGCGGAGAACATAGCGCGAGAGACGTCCCCACAACGGCCAGGACACGGCACCGAATCGACGCCGTGTCCTGGTGGTACCGCTGCTGAGGCTGCCGAGCGCGCGGTCAGCCCTTCTGCGCCGACAGTTTGCGGTACTCCAGCACCGTGTCGATGATCCCGTAGTCGCGCGCCGCCTCGGCGGTGAGGATCTTGTCGCGGTCGGTGTCCTTGCGGATGGTGTCGGCGTCCTTGCCGGTGTGCCGCGCGAGGGTCACCTCCATCAGGGTGCGCATGCGCTCGATCTCCGCGGCCTGGATCTCCAGGTCGGAGAACTGGCCCTGGATGACGCCCCCGAGCGACGGCTGGTGGATGAGCACGCGGGCGTTCGGCAGCGCCAGCCGCTTGCCGGGGGTGCCGGCGGCCAGCAGCACCGCGGCCGCCGACGCGGCCTGGCCGAGGCAGACGGTCTGGATGTCGGCCCGGACGTACTGCATGGTGTCGTAGATCGCCATCAGCGAGGTGAACGAACCGCCCGGGGAGTTGATGTACATCGTGATGTCGCGGTCCGGGTCCTGCGACTCCAACACCAGCAGCTGCGCCATCACGTCGTTGGCGGACACGTCGTCGACCTGGGCGCCGAGGAAGATGATCCGCTCGTCGAAGAGCTTCGCGTAGGGGTCGACGATCCGCTCGCCGAGGTGCGTGCGCTCGCTGAACTGCGGCAGCACATACCGCGCCTGCGGCGCGATGCGAGGGTCGAGCTGGTCAGACATTGGAGACTCCGTTGAGTTCGGCGCGGGTGATGATGTGGTCGACGAAGCCGTATTCGAGGGCTTCGGAGGCGGTGAACCACCGGTCGCGGTCGGAGTCGGCCTCGATGCGCTCGATGGGCTGGCCGGTGAACTCGGCGTTGAGCCGGAACATCTCCTTCTTGATCAGCGCGAACTGCTCGGCCTGGATCGCGATGTCCGCGGCGCTGCCCGTCACACCGCCCAGCGGCTGATGCATCAGGATGCGGGCGTGCGGCAGGGCGTAGCGCTTGCCCTTCGTCCCGGCGGCGAGCAGGAACTCGCCCATCGACGCGGCCATGCCCATGGCGTAGGTCGCGACGTCGCACGGCGCGAGCACCATGGTGTCGTATATCGCCATGCCGGCGCTGATCGAGCCGCCGGGCGAGTTGATGTACAGCGAGATGTCCTTGGTCGGATCCTCGGCGGCGAGCAGCAGGATCTGCGCGCACAGCCGGTTGGCGACGTCGTCGTCGACCTGAGAACCCAGGAAGATGATCCGCTCGGCGAGCAGCCGCTCGAAGACGGAGTCGGTCAGATTGAGACCCTGCGTAGGCGAGCGCATGTCACTCACGAATTGGTACCTGCTTTCTCCACGATGCGTACTCCCCGAACACTAACCAACCCACGACGCCCGCGACCGGCAGGAACCGGCCCGTTCGCTCTCAGCGTCACGCCTCGCCGTCGGCGGCGTCGTCGGTGCTCTGAGGCTTGGAGTCCGCGGCGGCGTCGCCGGGTCCGAAGAACTCCTCGGTGTCGATGGCGTTGCCGGCGGTGTCGGTGACGGTTGCCTTGCGCACCACCGCGGCGAGCGCCTTGCCCCGCCGCACGTCGGCGAACATCGCGGGCAGCTGGTTGTTCTGCTGCAGAAAGGCCAGCAGCTGCTGCGGCTCGATGCCGTACTGCCGCGACTGCAGCACCAGCCGCTCGGTGACGTCCTCCTGGGTCACCTGGACGTCGAGCTCGTCGGCGAGCGCGTCGACCAGCAGCTGCACCTTGACCGCCTTCTCGGCGTTCTCGCGCGCGTCGGCGTCGAACTGCTCGCGGGTGGTGCCCTGCTCTTCGAGCGCCGCGGCGAACCGTTCCTCGTCGTGGTCCAGCCCGTGGATGGCGTTGTGCACGGTCTCGTCGACCTGCGCCTGCACGATCTTCTCCGGCACCGGCACGTCGACCTGCTCGAGCAGCGTCTCGAGCGCCTTGTCGCGGATCTGCTCGGCCTGCTGCGCCCGCTTCGCGCGGCTGACCTGCTCGACGAGGCTCTGCTTCAGCTCGTCGATGGTGTCGAACTCGCTGGCAAGCTGGGCGAAGTCGTCGTCGGGCTCGGGCAGCTCGCGTTCCTTGACCGACTGCACGGTGACGGTGACCTGCGCTTCCTTGCCGGCGTGCTCACCGGCGACGAGCGTCGTGGTGAACTGCTTGGTCTCGCCGGCCGACATGCCGAGCAGCGCCTCGTCGAGGCCGTCGATCAGCTGGCCGGAGCCCACCTCGTGCGAGAGCCCCTCGGTCGAGGCGTCGGGCACGTCCTGGCCGTCGACGGTGGCCGACAGGTCGAGGGAGACGAAGTCGCCGTTTTGCACCGGACGGTCGACACCGGTGAGGGTGCCGAAGCGCGCGCGCAGCGACTGCAGCTCGGCGTCGACCTCCTTGTCGGAGACCTCGATGGGGTCGACGGTGATGGTCAGGCCGGCAAGGTCCGGCAACGTCAGCTTCGGGCGAATGTCGACCTCGGCGGTGAAGACCAGTTCTTCGCCGTCCTCGATCTTGGTGATCTCGATCTCCGGCTGCCCGAGCGGCTGCACCTCGGAGGTGGTGACGGCCTCGCTGTAGCGCTGCGGCAGTGCGTCGTTGACAACCTGCTCCAGCACCGCGCCACGACCGATGCGCGCCTCCAGCAACTTCGCGGGCGCCTTGCCGGGCCGGAAGCCGGGCAGCCGCACCTGCTGTGCGAGCTGCTTGTACGCGCGGTCGAAATCGGGTTGGAGTTCGCTGAAGGGCACCTCCACGTTGATCCGAACCCGCGTGGGGCTCAGCTGCTCGACGGTGCTCTTCACAGATGTCTCCTCGTTGTCTGGGGTGGTCTTCGCACACCGGTGTCGGCGGTCGGGGTGACAGGATTTGAACCTGCGGCCTTCCGCTCCCAAAGCGGATGCGCTACCAAGCTGCGCTACACCCCGTGCTGGACGGTCACTGACCACGCGATCCTACGGGGCGGCGCTCGACGAGCAGCAGTCGGTTTCAGCGGAGCGGCGATTGGCTCCGCGCGGGGTGTCCGTCGTAAGGTTGCCCCTACATGCGGGCGTAGCTCAATGGTAGAGCCCTAGTCTTCCAAACTAGCTACGCGGGTTCGATTCCCGTCGCCCGCTCTCCGAGGTCAGCCGAGACCGAGCGCCTGAGCGGCCGCGGTGGCGATCGCCGCCCGGAGCGGCGTCATCGGCGGGCTGCCGCGCAGATGGATCGAGTTTGCGAGGATCACGACGTAGCTGTCGCTGCCCGGGTCCAGCCACAGCGACGCACCGGTGAACCCGGTGTGGCCGAAACTGCCGACGGGAAAGATCCTGCCCCGCGGCTGCGACTGCGGGGTGTCGATGTCCCAGCCGAAGCCGCGCAGGTTCTGCCCGCCGATGGCCGGGTAGTTCGCCGCCTGCATCGGGTCCCTGCTGCTGGGGCCGGCCGCATCGTCCGCGCGCCGCGCCGCATCGACCTGCTCGGTCGAATGGCCGGGCTGTTGGGGGCTCGTCATCAGCTGCAGCGTCGCCTGAGTCAGCGGGAACGGGCTCGGCCGCCCCGCGAGACGGTCCAGCAGGGCCTGGGCGTAGCGGCTGACGTCGTCGGCGGTGGCGAAGACACCGGCGTGACCCGCGACCCCGCCCATCCGCCGTGCGGTGGTGTCGTGCACGGTTCCCCGCAACAGACCGTCGAGGTCAGGATTCGCGGCCGGCTCACCCCGGCTCTCCTCGTCGCGGGCGGTCGGTGCGATGCGCGGCAGCAGCGCGGTGTTCCAGCTGAGCTCGGGACACTCGCCCGGCGACCCGCTCGTCGCGGCAGCCCCGGCGATCGCGGCACCCCGGACCGTGTGCGGACCGCATGCCTTCGCAAGCGGCAGAAAGCGGCTGTCCGCCATGCCGAGCGGTCCGAAGACCTCCCGCTGGACGTAGACGTCGAGGTCTTCCCCCGCAACCTTCTCCACGATCGCGCCGAGCAGGATGAAGTTGATGTCGGAATAGCGGAAGCGCTTCCCGGGATCCGACTCCAACGGTGTGGTGAGGGCACGACGGATGCCCTCCGCCTTGTCCGGCCTCGGCAGGCCCCACGGGTCGCCCAGGTTGACGTCGCCGGTCTCGCCGGAGGTATGAGTCAACAGCATCCGGACGGTGACCTTCGAACGCCGCGGATCGCCCGGCGCGTCGAACCCCGGCAGGTAGCGCTCGACCGGGTCGTCGAATTGGATCGAGCCGTGTTCGTGCAGCTGCATGACGGCGGTCGCCGTCGCGAGCACCTTCGTCAGCGAGGCGATGTCGAAGATGGTGTTCTCGGTCATCGGTTCCGCGGGCGCAGGCAGTCCGTCGAGCCCCGGCTCCCCGGCGGCTTTGCGCTCGCCGTACGCCTGTCGGAAGACGACCTTGCCGGCGTGTCCGACGACCACGACGGCTCCCGGGAGCCGTTGCGCGGCAATGGCATCGCGCACCAGGGCGGAGATCGGCGCGAACTCGGGCGCGGGCGCTGGATTGGGTGGGGCGGACGATGCGGTCGGTGGCGCAGCGGCCACCTGCGGAACCGGGGAGGCGGCGGTGCCGGCCGATCGCTCCGCCGGGCCACACGCCGACGCCGCGAGCACGATCGCGACCACCCCGACACGCAGGATCGTTCGCCCGATGTTCGTCATCATGGTGAACTCTCCCCCGCACTGCGTCCTGCGTCAGCTTAGGGCGAGCGTTCGACGTCTCGAACTCGATCCGCGTCGAGGTCGGGGTGGATACCATCGCGCGGTGCCGGAATCGACGTCGCCGCGCCACAGCTTGCGCCCTCGACCGCGGCGTGAGGTGCTGCGTGTGGCCGTGCTGGCGCCGTTGTCGGCGGTCATCGGCGCGGCGGCCACCACCCTGCGGCCGCTCACCGCTACGGCCGCACCGCGCATGCGGCTGATCGATTTCACGCATCGACTCGTGCCGGCCGCTGCGATCAGTTCCGCGGGATACGACGGCGCGCTGGTCTACGTGTCCGAACTCCGGCCGGGCGCCGACTTCGACTTCAAGCCCGTCACCCGCGAGTACGCCGACTCCCTGCGCGCCGAGGGCCTGCAGGTGGTGAGCTGCTACCAATACGGCAAACCGGGTTGGCCCACGCCGTCGGACTACACCCGGGGATTCGACGGTGGCGTATCCGATGCCCGGACCGCACTGCGACTGCACGCCGCCGCGGGTGGGCCGCCGTCGGCGCCGATCTTCTTCAGCGTCGACGAGGACATCGACCTCGACACTTGGAAAACCGTTGCCGTGCAATGGTTCCGGGGTATCAACTCGGTTCTGGGAACGTCGCGGACCGGGATCTACGGGCACGCGGGCGCGTGCGGGTGGGCGATCGAGAACAAGGTGATCGGCGCCTCGACCACCCCGGGTCACTGGTGGGCGTGGCAGACCGTGGCATGGTCCGGCGGAGAAATCGAGTCCAGGGCGGTGCTCTACCAGAACGTCGTCGTCAGCGGACCCGGGACCGGGATCGCCCTGGCCGGAACGCGGGTCGACTCCAATGACGTGCTGGCGAGCGATTTCGGGCAGTGGGGCCTGGCCAGGACCTGACACGCGCGTTGGACCGAGAGCCCGATGTCGCCAACCGGAGTATGTGGCGAAGGTGGTTGCCTTCGCCAGGAAGCTATCGCAAACGACGTGAACTGGTTATTCTTTGCCCATGCGGCGTCACTTCCGCACATACCGCAACGTCGGACATCGGCTGGTGGACGGCTGGATGTGCAGCGACGTGCTGTCGATGATCGAAGCCGTCGACGATGCGCAGCGAACCGCCGGCGTCACCGGCGCGGTCGCCGAGATCGGCGTCCACCACGGCAAGCTCTTCATCGGCCTCAAGCTGCTGCAAGACGGCGGGCGCGCGGTCGCGATCGACGTCTTCGAGGACCAGTCGCGCAACGTCGACGGGTCGGGCGAGGGCGACCGAACGCGGTTTCTCGCGAACGTGGCGCGGTGGTCGGACACCGACGGGCTGGTGGTGCACCAGGGTGATTCGACGCTGCTCGCACCACCGCAGCTGCGCGAGCTCGCCGGGGGGCCGGTGCGAATCATCAGTGTCGACGGCGGACACACCGCGGAGACGGTGCACAGCGACCTGCGCCTCGCCGAGGCGACGCTTGCCGACGGCGGCGTCGTGGTGGCCGACGACGTCTTCAACCACGAATGGCCCGGCGTCATCACCGGCACGCTCGCCTACCTCGAGGGCGGCGGTGCCGTGGCGCCGTTTGCGATCGGGTTCAACAAGGTGTTGTTCAGTCAGCCGCACCACTGCGCGCGGTATCGGGATGCCGTCGTCGCCGCCTTCGGCGACCGCCCGGGAGTTCATCGCAAGCGCTCGTACTTCGCAGGCCACGAGGTCGAGGTGCTCTCCCGTGCGACGCCCACCCCGCGTGAGGTGCTGCGCCGGAGCTCGGTGGCGCGCTCGGTCTACGAGCTGGCCGTTGCGTGCTCGACACATGCGAAGGGGCGTGCGCAACGGGTCCGGTACGCACGCCCCTCGTGACCGTGGGCGGTCGATCAGGATTCGCAGGCGATCCCGTCGCCGTCGCGGTCGCCGCCGGACCAATAGTCCGGGTCACCTTGCGGGATGTTCGACCGGCCGTCGGCATGCGCCTGTGAGCAATTCTTGTATTGGCCCTCCGCGAGGGCCGCCGGCGCGGCAGCAACGCCGGCGGCCATCAGCACAGCCGCCGTCGCCACCAGTACTCGAACGAACATGACCCGCTCCTTCACTTAATTGACGTCCCCGTAACCTAACGCGGACTGTAGCGGTTCCGTGATGTCGATCACAACTCCGGTCCGACGCGCCGGATCGGCGATTGATCGACAGGACCGGCCGGTGTGCGGAAGAGTTGCCCCATGACGCCTCCCCGGCTCCCGAAGGCCAGCGATGTGAAGAACGCCGCGCAGGCGGCCGTGGACGCCGCGCAGGAAGCGGCCGGTGGCGCGATGCGCATCCCGCCGGCGTCGGCTCAGCTGATCGCGCAGCTACCGGGTCTCATCGAGAACCTCGCTGCGGCCACCGAACGGCTCAACGCCACGCTCGACCGGGCCGAGCGGTATATGGCGCTGGCGGATCCCACGCTGCGCGCGATCGATCGGCTGCTGCCCCAGCTCGAGGCGCAGCTCGCTCGCGGCGACGACGTGCTGCGCACACTGCGGCAGGTGCCCGGCGTCAGCACCTTCGGTCGGTTGACCGGCCTCTCGCCGGAGGCAGCTGCCCAGGAGGGCCAGGCCGCGGACGAGAAGCCGAAGCGGCGTCCGCGGCGCGGCAATCGCTGATCGCCTCGCCGTTCGCCGGCGGGAGGCCGGCGTCGGGCCGGGTGTCCGGCGAACGTCGGCGTGTCGCCGAGGACACGCCGATATCGAGCGACGGGTAATCGACGTTCGGCGGGCGGGCGCCTAGATCCGGCTCTCCAGCCGCGCGGTGACGCCGGCCTCCTGCAGGTCGAGGCGCTCGAGCATGGCCCGGACGGACTCGTCGTCGATGCGGCCGGCGTCGCGTTCGGCGATGAGCGCGCAGCGCTGCGCGCACAGCACTTCGCGGTACAGCGCGGAGAACACCTCGGCCCGCAGCGTGTGGGCGTCGGGATCGGGCATCTCGTCGGCGTCCTGCGACTGCCGGGCGATGGTCGCGGTGATCTCGGCGAGCACCCTCGGGTCGAGCCCGCTCGGCGGGCGCTCGCGAAAGGCGGTCAGCACCTCCTCGGCCGCGTCGTGCACCACCTGCTCCGCCTTGGCGGTCTCCTGCGCGACGCGCTCGGCGTCCTCGTCGGACAGGTGCAGCCGGCGGATCAGCACCGGCAGCGTCCAGCCCTGGATGAGCAGCGTGCCGACGCTGACGACGAAGGCGATCGCCTGGATGGCGGCACGGTCGGGGAACGGTTCGCCGGTCTCGGTGACCAGCGGGATGCCCGAGGCGGCCGCGAGTGTCACCACGCCGCGCATGCCCGTCCACGAGACCACCACGTTCTCCCGCCACGTCAGCGCCCGGCGGTCCGTCACCGACGCCGGCCGACCGGGCGGGCCGCTGCGCCTGCGGGCGCCGAGCACGCCGCGGCCCTGCTCCGAGAGCACGCGGCGGGAGAACATCAGGAACACCGACACCGGCCGGATCACCAACACGATGACGAGCACCACCACCGACGCCACCGCCACCTCGGCGAGCGATTCGTGCGCCTCGCGCAGCTCGTCGATGGTGAAGCGCAGCTGCAGCCCGATGTAGGCGAAGACGAACGCCTCCAGCAGCACGTCGAGCGAATTCCACACGTAGCGTTCCTGCAGCCGGGTCTGGTAGCCGGCGTCCACCGACCCGTGTCCCACGACGAACCCGGCGACCACCACCGCCAACACGCCCGACGCGTGGATGTGCTCGGCCGCGATGAACGCCGCGAACGGCACGACGATGCCCTGGATGGTCTCCAGACCGGGGTTGTTGAGCCGCCGGCGGATCCACAGCGTCACGTAGCCGAGGGCTCCGCCGACGATCGGGCCGAGCACGGCGCTGTAGGAGAACAGCAGCAACGGGTTGCCGATGAACGCGTGGGTGCCGGCGACGTGGGCCACCGCGATCGTGAACAGTGACAGCGCGGCGGCGTCGTTGATCAGGCTCTCACCGGTGAGGATCGCCATGACCCGCTTGGGCAGCCCCAACTTGCGGCCGACCGCGACGGCGGTGACGGCGTCGGGCGGGGCGACGACGGCGCCGAGCACCAGGGCGGTGGCGAACGTCAGCGGCACCACCAGCCACGCCGCGATGGCGGCGACGGCGAACGCGGTGACGACGACCAGTCCGATGCCCAACCCCAGGATCGGGCGGATGTTGCGCAGGAACGTCGGCACCGAGAAGTTCAGCGCCGCGGAGTACAGCAGCGGCGGCAGCACCACCGACAGCAGGATGTCGGACTCGAGCTCGATGCCGTTGAATCCCGGCAGAAACGACACGACGAAGCCGACGACCACGATCACCAGCGCCGGTTCCAGGCCGCGGCGGTGCGCCAGGGCGGTGACGATGATGGCGCCGACGACGACGAGGATCAGTTCCACGGGCGCATTCTCTCGTCAACCGACAACCGGCGCAGGCGTCAGTCCGACTGGCAGTGGGGACACCAGTACAGGTTCCGGCCCTCCACCACGGCGGTGCGAATCGGCGTCGCGCAGATCCGGCACGGTTCGCCGGTGCGCCGGTACACGTAGTGGCGCGGGCCGCCCGGCCGCCACGACGGCGCGCCGCGGTCGTCCTCCGTGCGGATCGTGATGATCCTCCCCCGCCGCAGGCCGACCTTCATCAGTGCGACGAGATCGTCCCAGGCGGCGGCGAATTCGTCGGACGTGATCGACGTGCCCGGCCGGTAGGGGTTGATGCGGTGCCGGAAGAGCAGCTCGCTGCGGTAGACGTTGCCGACGCCGGCCAGCACCGACTGGTCCATCAGCAGCGCGGCGATCGGCCGGCGCGACTTCGCGATCTTCGACCATGCCGGCGTCGGGTCGGCGTCGGGTCGCAGCGGGTCGGGGCCGAGCCGGGCCAGGATGGCGTCGACCTCGTGCTGGTCGAGCACCTCGCACGCGGTCGGGCCGCGCAGGTCGGTGCCGTACTCGGCGCCGACCATCCGCATGCGGACCGCTCCCCGCGGCGCCGGCAGCGGGACGGCGTGCTCGGTGAAGGTGCCATAGAGCCCGAGGTGCACGTGCACGATCAGTCCCCCGTCGCCCCGGCCGGGCCGGGCCCCGTAGTGGTGGAACAGGTGCTTGCCCCACGCGTCGGCCTTCTTCAGCACCCGGCCGTCGACGGCCGCGGCGCCCTCGGCGAACCGGCCCTGCGGGCTCGACACGGCGACCGGCGCCCGCGCGTAGCGCCGCTGGTGCAGCCGCGCGAGCCGGTGCAGCGTGTGGCCCTCCGGCACGGCTAGCCCGGCGCTCCGGGCACCGGCGGCGCGATGTGGGTGCGTTCGTAGTCGGCGAGGATGTCGATGCGGCGTTGATGGCGGTCGGCCTGCGACCACGGTGTCGAGACGAAGGCGTCGACGATGGCCAGCGCCTCCTCCCGCGTGTGCATGCGACCACCGATGCCGATCAGCTGCGCGTTGTTGTGCTCGCGGGCGAGCGCAGCGGTCTCCACGCTCCACGCCAGCGCGCAGCGGACCCCCGGCACCTTGTTCGCCGCGATCTGCTCGCCGTTGCCCGATCCGCCGAGCACGATGCCCAGGCTGCCCGGATCGGCCACCGTGGCCGACGCGGCGGCGATGCAGAACGCCGGGTAGTCGTCGTCGGCGTCATAGGTGAAGGCGCCGCAGTCGACCGGTTCGTGGCCGGTATCGGTGAGGTGGGCGAAGATCGCCTGCTTGAGTTCGTAACCGGCGTGGTCGGCCCCGAGGTAGACGCGCATGGGGACCGATTGTGTCAGGAGAAGTCCGGCGCCTCGGTGCGGCTGCGCTTGAGCTCCCAGAAGTGCGGATACGACGCGAAGGTCACCGATGCGTCCCACAGTTTGCCGGCCTCTTCGCCGCGCGGGATCTTCGACAGCACGGGCCCGAAGAACGCGACGCCGTTGACGTGGATGGTCGGCGTGCCGACGTCGTCGCCGACGGCGTCCATCCCCTCGTGGTGGCTGGCCCGCAGCGCGTCGTCGTAGGCGTCCGTCGTCGCCGCCTCGGCGAGCTCGGCGGGCAGGCCCACCTCGGCCAGCGATTCGGCGATGACCTTCGAGAAGTCAGGGTCGCTCTCGCGGTAGTTCTGGTTGTGGATGCGGGTGCCCATGGCGGTGTACAGCGGGCGCAGCACCTCCCGGCCGTGCTGCTGCTCGGCGGCGATCGCGACGCGCACCGGACCCCACGCCGTCTTCATCATTTCCCGGTAGTGCTCCGGCAGGTCGCGGCCCTCGTTGAGCACCGCCAGGCTCATGACGCGGAAGTCGACGTCGATGTCGCGGACCTTCTCGACCTCCAGGATCCAGCGCGACGTGATCCAGCACCACGGACACAGCGGGTCGAACCAGAATCCGGCGACGTCTTTCCCGGGCATGAGACTTCCTTTCGCGGCGGCGGTGTGGGGCCCAACGATTCACGCAACCATGCGCACCGCGCCGGTGTTCCCGCCAGCCGATAGGTTTGAACGCGTGGCACTCCCCAACCTCACCCGCGACCAGGCCGCCGAGCGAGCCGGCCTGGTCACCGTGGACAGCTACCGCATCGACCTCGACCTGACCGACGGGCAGGGCGCTCCCGGCGAGCGCACCTTCCGCTCGGTCACCACGGTCGAGTTCAACGCGACTCCCGGCGCCGAGACCTACCTCGACATCGCCGCCGACCGCATCCGCAGCGCCTCCCTGAACGGCGAGCCGATCGACGTGTCGGGCTACGACGAGTCCACCGGCATCCCGCTGCGCGGCCTGGCGCAGAGCAACGTCGCCGTCGTCGACGCCGACTGCCGCTACTCGAACACCGGCGAAGGGCTGCACCGCTTCGTCGATCCGGTCGACGACGAGGTGTACCTCTATTCGCAGTTCGAGACCGCCGACGCCAAGCGGATGTTCGCCTGCTTCGACCAGCCCGACCTGAAGGCCGCGTTCGACGTGACCGTCACCGCACCGTCGCACTGGGAGGTGGTGTCCAACGGCGCCACCGCCGCGATCGAGGAGCACGGCACAGCGAGCCGGCACACGTTCACCACCACGCCGCGGATGAGCACCTACCTCGTCGCGCTGATCGCCGGGCCGTACGCCCGCTGGGACGACAGCTACACCGACGAGCACGGCGAGATCCCGCTCGGGCTGTTCTGCCGGCGTTCGCTGGCCGAGCACATGGACGCCGAGCGGCTGTTCACCGAGACCAAACAGGGCTTCGGCTTCTATCACCGCAACTTCGGGGTGCCGTATGCGTTCGGCAAGTACGACCAGCTGTTCGTCCCGGAGTTCAACGCCGGCGCCATGGAGAACGCCGGCGCGGTGACGTTCCTCGAGGACTACGTGTTCCGGTCGAAGGTGACGCGCGCGTCCTACGAGCGGCGCGCCGAGACCGTGCTGCACGAGATGGCGCACATGTGGTTCGGCGACCTGGTCACCATGCGGTGGTGGGACGACCTGTGGCTCAACGAGTCCTTCGCGACGTTCGCGTCGGTGCTCTGCCAGGCCGAAGCCACCGAATACCGCCAGGCGTGGACCACGTTCGCCAACGTCGAGAAGTCGTGGGCGTACCGGCAGGACCAGCTGCCGTCGACGCATCCGGTCGCCGCCGACATCCCGGACCTGCATGCCGTCGAGGTCAACTTCGACGGCATCACCTACGCCAAGGGCGCCAGTGTGCTCAAGCAGCTGGTGGCCTACGTCGGGCTGGAAGAGTTCCTGTCCGGGCTGCGGGACTACTTCCGCGACCACGCCTACGGCAACGCCACCTTCGGCGATCTGTTGGGCGCGCTGGAGAAGGCGTCGGGCCGCGACCTGTCCGGCTGGGGCCGGCAGTGGCTCAAGACCACCGGCCTCAACACGCTGCGGGCCGACTTCGACGTCGACGACAGCGGCGCCTTCACCCGGTTCGCCGTCACCCAGAGCGGGGCGGCGCCCGGCGAGGGCGAGACCCGGGTGCACCGGCTCGCCATCGGCATCTACGACGACGAGAAGGCCGGCTCCGGCAAGCTCGTCCGCGTCCACCGCCAGGAGCTCGACGTCGAGGGCGAGACCACCGATGTGCCCGCGCTGCGCGGGGTGTCGCGGGGTCAGCTGGTGTTGGTCAACGACGACGACCTGACCTACTGCTCGCTGCGGCTGGACCCGGATTCGCTGCAGACGCTGCTGCGGCGCATCGCCGACATCGCCGAGCCGCTCCCGCGCACCCTCGCCTGGTCGGCGGCGTGGGAGATGACCCGCGACGCCGAGCTCAAGGCCCGCGACTTCGTGGCCCTGGTGGCCGGCGGCGTCCACGCCGAAACCGAGGTCGGGGTGGCGCAGCGGCTGCTGTTGCAGGCGCAGACGGCGCTGGGCTCTTACGCGGAGCCGCAGTGGGCGAAGCAGACGGGCTGGCCGGACTTCGCTGACCGGCTGCTGGAGCTGGCCCGCGACGCCGGACCCGGCTCCGATCACCAGCTGGCGTTCGTCAACGCGCTGTGCACGTCGGTGCTGTCGCCACGGCACACCGAGGTGCTGCACGCGCTGCTCGACGGCAAGCCGGCGGACCAGGGCCTCGCGGGCCTCACGGTGGACACCGACCTGCGGTGGCGCATTGTCACCGCGCTGGCCAACGCCGGGGTGATCGACGCCGACGGCCCCGAGACGCCGTTCATCGACGCCGAAGCGCGGCGTGACCCGACCGCGGCCGGCCGGCGCCAGGCGGCGGCCGCGTCGGCTGCCCGCCCGCAGCAGCGGGTCAAGGAGGAGGCGTGGCGGCGGGTGATGGAGGACGACACGCTCGCCAACGTCACGACCCGCGCGATCGTCAGCGGCATCACCGCGCCCGGCCACGCCGAACTGCTCACGCCGTTCACGCCCCGGTACTTCGAGGCCATCCGCGGCGTGTGGGACCGGCGCTCGAGTGAGGTGGCGCAGACCGTCGTGATCGGGCTGTACCCCTCCTGGGACATCAGCGACGAGGGCCTCGCGGCCGCCGACGACTTCCTGTCCGGCGAGGTGCCGCCGGCGCTGCGCCGGCTGGTGCTCGAAGGCCGCGCGGGCGTCGAGCGGGCGCTGCGGGCCCGCCGGTTCGACGCCGGCTGAGACGCGAAGAGCCCCCGCCGCGCGGCGGGGGCTCTTGCGGTACCGCGGTAGATCAGCCGATGCCGACGACCTCCCGGGCGATGTCGGCGAGCTTGGTCTGCGCGGCCGAGACCACGCTGTGGCGGTTCTTGTGCGTCTCCTCGAACGCCACGATCGCGCGGATGTCCGACGGCTCGGTCAGCTCCTTGATGGCCGCCACGGCTTCGCTGACGTTGAGCACCTCGTAGTCGGCGATCGGCAGCTCCTCGGGCTCCAGCGAGCCGATGTTCGCCCGCAGCGAGTGCAGCGCGTCCGCCGCGCCGTCGGCGCCCTGCTCGCGGGTGACCTTCTCGGCCGTCTCGAGCGCGGCCTCGCGGGACGCGTTGAGCGCCTTGGCGGCGACGTCGCCGGCGGCGGCGGCGCGGCTGGTCAGCTCGTTGACCACCGGCGGGGTGTTGCGCAGCGCCTCGACGGCGCGGTCGACGCCGCGGGCGGTCAGCCACATCGGCAGGTTCACCAGCCGGACGGCGGCACCCGCGGCGGCCTGCAGCGGGGTGCGTCGCAGCGCGGCCGGGCCGCCGAGGGCGTCCTCGGCGAGCACGGTGGTCAGCCAGTCGACGGTCGCCGCGTGCGCGGTGATGAGCCGGTCGGCGAGCGCCTGCACGTCCCGCTCACCAGCGGCGACGGCCAGCGCCTTGACGTAGCGGGCCCGGTCGAGCAGCTGGTGCTCGAGAGCGAGGTCCCCGAGCAGGGCCTCGTCGAACGGCTGCGACTGCTCGGTGAGCGCCTTGACCGCAGCCGCCGCGCGGCCGAGGATGGGACCGATGACGTCGGGGTAGCCGCCGAGCGCGCGCAGCGCGTTCTCGATGGCCTCGGCGCGGGCGCGGCCGTTGGCGGCGTTCTGGCTGAGCTCGGTGCGGACCGCTTCGGTCCGGGCCTGGGCCACGCGGGTCTCGGCGACCTGGATCTCGGTGTTGGTCAGATCGAGCAGGGTGCGCAACTGCGTTATCAGCGTTGCGGTATCGGGTGTGGTCATGTGTTTCGCCCCTTCAGCGTTGACAGTGTCGTCGGCGCGAGGTGCACCAGGGAATCGGCTACCCGGCGCCCGCGAGGCAACAAACTGACGGGGGCGAAATGTGACGTATGTCTAACGCAGCGCGTGTCAGGGCGGGGAGACGCCGGCGCTCAGCACGCGGATGCCGCTGAGCAGGCCGTCGATGAGGTCGCCGCTCTCCTGGAACGCCGAGGCGGCCGCCGCGACGCCGAGCGGCGCCGCGGACTCGATGCCGCGACCCTTCACCGCGTCGCCGTACACCACCTCGATGGCGCGCTGGTTGGGCGACACCGCCAGCAACACGGCGTTCTCCGGCGTCGGGATGTGCGCGAACACCTCCCGCGCGCCCGCGGCGGTGTCCTCGCCGAGGTCGCCGATGTAGACGGCGAAGCGGGCCTTCGCGGCGCGCGACCCGTAGGTCAGCGCGTCATCGAGCATCACCAGCCGCTTGATTGGGAAGGGGTACTGCAGCGAGAGCTTGCCCGGCTCGGTGACTCCGGAGAGCCGGCCGCTCGAGGTGATGGCGTAGCCGGCGGGCAGGTCGGTGTCGCCGTAGCGGGTCAGCTCACCACGTTCCACTTGCGCCGCCTCCGATCCGAAGTTCGCCGCCCTCGTGATGAGGCGACTGGCCACCCTGCTCCTGCACGTGTCCGAACATGTGCTCGTCGACGGCCGCCCACAGGATCGGCGGGTGCTTCCATTCCTGGTCCAGCGTGTAGCTGTCGGGATGCGGACCCTTGCGGGAGAAGATCGGTACCGCCAGGGCTGCCGTCAACAGCGCCGCGGTCCCGACGGCGATGAGCATGGCCTCAACGAAAGTCACGCAGAGGAACTTATCGCAGCCGCTCTCAGGCCGCGCCCTCGCCCAGGTATCGCGCCCACGCCGGGTCGAGTTCCTTCACGCTGCTGAGCAACCGCCAGTGCTGGCCCTTCGGCGGCAGCGGCGCATGGCGCAGCGACCAGCCCAGCTCGCCGAGCAGCCGATCGGCCTTGCGGTGATTACACGTCGAACAGGCCGCGACGCAGTTCTCCCAGGTGTGTTCGCCGCCGCGGCTGCGGGGGACCACGTGGTCGACGGTGTCGGCCTTGGCGCCGCAGTACGCACAGCGGAACCCGTCGCGGTGCATCAGCGCCGCCCGCGTCATCGGGATCCGCGCCCGGTACGGCACCCGCACATAGGTCCGCAGCCGGATCACCGACGGCACCGCGATCGCCCGGCTCGCCGAGTGGATCACCGGGCCGGCGGGGTCGTCGTGCACCACGTCGGCCTTGCCGCACAGCAGCATCACCACGGCCCGCCGCAGGGGCAGCGCCGTCAGCGGTTCGTAGGTGGAGTTCAGCAGCAGCACCCGCCGCCGGCCCCAGACGGCGGTGTCGGCGGGCGCGGGAACGGAGGTCAGAGTCGGCACGGCGGTAGGCCGGGCGGTAGCCGTCGCGGTCGAGCGACCGCGATTCCGTGTGCGCTGCGCCATGAATCCTCCGCGCACAGTCCACCACGGATCGACCACGGTCGCACGGTATTTCTCCGCCGGGTCACAATGGTGGGGATGTCACAGGAAACGGCGGGAGCGACGTCCTTCTACGACGCGGTGGGTGGGCACGAGACCTTCCGGCGCATCGTCGGCTCGTTCTACGCGCAGGTGCGCGACGACGAGGTCCTGCGGCCGCTATATCCGGAGGAGGACCTGTACGCCGCCGAGGTGCGGCTGCTTCTGTTCTTGGAGCAGTACTGGGGCGGCCCGCGCACCTACTCCGAGCAACGCGGGCATCCGCGGCTGCGGATGCGGCATGCGCCGTTCCGGATCGGGCCGCTCGAGCGCGATGCGTGGCTGCGCTGCATGCACTCGGCGGTCGCCGAGATCGACCGCGACACCCTCGACGACGAGCACCGCCGCGAGCTGCTGGCCTATCTGGAGATGGCCGCGCACTCGATGGTGAACTCACCGTTCTGAGCGCCCCGATGAGCACACCCCTGCCCTGGTGGGCCGACGCCGTCTTCTACCAGGTGTATCCGCGCTCGTTCGCCGACAGTGACGGCGACGGGGTCGGCGACCTCGACGGCGTGGCCGCCCGCCTCGACCACCTCGTCGACCTGGGCGTTGACGCCATCTGGTTGAACCCGGTGATGGTGTCGCCGATGGCCGATCACGGCTACGACGTCGCCGACCCCCGCGACGTCGACCCGCTGTTCGGCGGGCTGGCCGCGCTCGACCGGTTGCTGGCGGCCGCCCACCGCCGCGGTATCCGGGTGACGATGGACCTGGTGCCGAACCACACCAGCTCGCAGCACCCCTGGTTCGTCGAGGCGCTCCGGTCACCGCCGGGAAGCCCCGCGCGGCAGCGCTACATCTTCCGCGACGGCGCGGGCGCGACCGGTGAGCGGCCGCCGAACAACTGGCGGTCGGTCTTCGGTGGTCCGGCGTGGACGCGCATCACCGAGGCCGACGGCAGCCCGGGGCAGTACTACCTCCACCTGTTCGACGCCGAACAGCCGGACCTGAATTGGGACAACCCGGAAGTGTTCGACGATCTCGCGGCCACGCTGCGGTTCTGGCTGGACCGCGGGGTCGACGGCTTCCGCATCGACGTCGCGCACGGCATGGCCAAGGCCGATGGCCTGCCCGACATGGACCTCGACGACTCGGACCTGCTGCGGATCTCCGACGACGATCCGCGGTTCAACAACCCGGGTGTGCACGCGATCCACCGCGACATCCGCCGGGTGCTCGACGAGTATCCGCAGGCGATGACGGTCGGCGAGGTGTGGGTCAACGACAACGCCCGCTTCGCCGAGTACATCCGCCCCGACGAGCTGCACCTCGGCTTCAACTTCCGGCTGCTGCAGGCCGACTTCGGCGCCGCGGCGGTGCGGGAGGCTATCGACCACTCGCTGGCCGCGGTGGCGCTGGCCGCCGGCGCGCCACCGACGTGGACGCTGGAGAACCACGACGCCGCCCGCACCGTCACCCGCTACGGCGGCGGCGCCGTCGGCCTGTCCCGCGCCCGCGCCATGGCGCTGGTGATGCTGGCGCTGCCGGGCGCCTGCTTCATCTACAACGGCCAGGAGCTGGGCCTGCCCAACGTCGACCTGCCCGACGAGGTGCTGCAGGACCCGATGTGGGAGCGGTCGGGCCGCACCGAGCGGGGCCGGGACGGCTGCCGCGTGCCGGTGCCCTGGGAGGGCGACGTCCCGCCGTTCGGCTTCTCGACGACCGCCGGCACCTGGCTGCCGATGCCGCCCGAATGGGCATCGCTGTCGGTCGACGCGCAGCGCGGCCGACCGGACTCCACGCTCGAGTTCTTCCGGACGGCGCTGCGGCTGCGCCGGATCCACCGCCGCCCGGGCGGCGAGGTCGCCTGGCGCGACGCTCCGCCGGACTGCCTGGTGTTCGACTGCGGCGGCGTCCGCACGGTGCTGAACGCGGGCAGCGTCCCGGTGGACCTGCCGGCCGGTGACGTGTTGTGCAGCAGCGCGCCGGTGGCCGGCCGGACCCTGGCGCCCGACACGGCGGCGTGGCTGTCGGCCGAACTCAGCTGAGCAGCAGCGGTCCGCCGCGGCGCCGGTACACCGAGCCGAACCGGGCGTCGATCCGCAGCCAGGCCGGCGTCACCCGCACCCGCACGATCTCGTCGCCGGGCGGCAGGAACCCCATGGCGGTGAGCGCGAAGACGCAGCGCATCGGGATGCCCACCTCGTCGTCGGCGCCGCTGACGTGCATGACCTCCTGGTCGAGCAGCGACACCGGCGGGCCGTGTGCGCCGGTGTGCTCCTTGGCGAGCGCCGCCCCCTGCTCGGCGAGTGCGTGCACGGCGCCGGCCGGCACGTCGTCGAGGTGGACGAAGCCGGTGTCGGGTGGCAGCGCGCTGCGCCAGGCGGAGTCCATCGGGAAGCCGGTGTCGATCCAGAGCCGGACGCCGCGGGCGGCCGCGAGCCCGCGAGCCAGCGCGTCGGCGCCGGCACACAGGTCGCCGGGCCGGACCGCGCCGAGCACCACCCGACTGGCCAGCACGTCGAAACCGGTGGCGGTCCAGGCGACCACGGCGGTGTCCGAGCGCCGGCGCAGTCGGATCACGGCGGCCTCGTCGAGCCGCAGCGCCCGCTCGACGAACCGCGCGAGGTCGTCGCGTTGCGCGGCGTCGGCCGGCAGCAGGCCGCGCTCTACCGCTGCCACCGCTGCAGATACTCCCGGTGGCTCGGCGAGAGCCGCACCAGCCGTTGCTCGTTGATGTCGAACGCCGCCAGCTGGCTGTCGGCGATCACGGCGGGGGGCGAGTCGGGGGCAGCGGACACCGACCGCACCTCATAGCCCAGCGTGAAGTCCACGGCGCGCAGGCGTTTCACCCAGATGGTGACTTGCAGGGGCGTGTCGGTCAGCCGCAGCTGCCCCTTGTACTTCACGGTCACCTCGGCGATCAGCAGGCCGACCTCGGTGATCGTCGCGCCGAACGCCTCGGCCAGGAAGGGCACGCGCGCCTCTTCGAGGATGGTCACCATGGTGGCGTGGTTGACGTGCTGGTACATGTCGATGTCCGACCAGCGCACCGGCACTTCGGCGACGAATCCCGCGGCGGCAGTTGTCATGTGGCGTTTCCTGTTCCGCTTCGGGTCATGCTGCGAATCTGGCGGGACGCCACCGACAGCGTCGCGAGGTCGGCGGTGTCGGCGGCGTAGATCTCACGCAGCGTGCGGCGCGCCCGGCCGATGCGGGAGCTGTTGGTGGCCTCCCATTCGGCGATCTTCTCCTCACCGGTCTCGTCGGGCTCGCCCGCCCGCAGCACGTCGAAACACAGCGTCCGCAGCGAGCTGTAGATGTCGTCGCGAATCGCCAAGCGCGCCAACGCATGCCAGCGATCGTCGCGCCGCAGCTCGGAGACGGCCGTCAGCAGCGCGTCGGTGTTGAGGTGATGCATCAGCGCGAAATAGGTGTCGGCGACTTCGGTGCCGTCGCGCTCGGAGATGTCGGCGATCTCGATGATGTCGAGCAGGCTGAACCGGTACAGGCCGACGGCCACCCGGTAGGCGAGGTCCTCGTCGACGCCCGCGTCGGTGAAGTCTCGGGTGGTGTCCTCGACGATGGCGCGGTCGTCGCCGCGCAACCACTCCGGCAGTTTCGGCGTGAGCTCCCGGACCGCGGCCGCGAACCGGTTGATCTCGGCGCCGACCGCGAGCGGCTGCGGCCGGTAGTTGAGCAGCCAGCGGGCGCTGCGGTCGAGCAGCCGGCGCAGGTCGAGCGTCATGCGGTCGGTGATGTCCACCGGCGCACCGGATTCGCGGATGCGCCGCCAGAGGTCGCTGCTCTCGAAGATCGCGTCGGTGGCGACGAACGTCCGGACCGCGTCGACCGACGAGACGCCGACGTCGTCGGTGATGCGGTAGGCATACGTGATTCCGCTGCAGTCGACGACGTCGTTGACGAGCGTGGTGGTGAGGATCTCGCGGCGCAGCTGATGCTGGCGGATGTCCGCGCCGAATTCGTCGCGCAGCCGGGCCGGGAAGTACCGCGGCAGCCGCGACGCGAACACATCCTGGTCGGGCAGGTCGGTGTCGAGCACGTCGTCCTTGAGCGCGAGCTTCACGTGCGCCATCAGCGTCGAGAGCTCCGGGGACGTCAGCCCGATGCGCTGTTCGGTGCGGCGGCGGATCTCCTTGGGCGACGGCAACGCCTCCAGCTCCCGGTGGAGCCCGCGCTGTTCCTCCAGCTCGCGGATCTGGCGGGCGTGCACCGACAGCAGGCTGGCGGCGTTGGCGCGGCTGGTGCCCATCAGGTCGTTCTGCCGGACGTTGTCGGACAGCACCAGGTGCGCAACGTCGTCGGTCATCGACTCGAGCAGCTCGGTGCGGTCCTCGGCCGCCACCTTGCCGGCGGTCACCAGCGAGTCGACGAGGATCTTGATGTTCACCTCGTGGTCCGAGCAGTCGACGCCGGCCGAGTTGTCCAGCGCGTCGGTGTTGATGTGGCCGCCCGCGAGGTCGTACTCGACACGGCCGAGCGGCGTCACCCCGAGGTTGCCGCCCTCGCCGACCACCTTGGCCCGCAGGTCTTTTCCGTTGACCCGCACCGCGTCATTGGCGCGGTCGCCGACGTCGGAGTTCGGCTCGGTCTCGGCTTTGACGTAGGTGCCGATGCCGCCGTTGAACAACAGGTCGACCGGGGCCAGCAGGATGGCCCGCACCAGCTGCGGCGGCGTCAGCTCGGAGACGTCGTCGGCCAGCCCCAGCGCGGTGCGGATCTGCTCGGTCAGCGCGATCGACTTGTGCTGTCGGCTGAACACGCCGCCGCCCTCGCTGATCAGCGACGTGTCGTAGTCCTCCCAGCTCGACCGCGGCTGGTCGAACAGCCGCTTGCGCTCACGGAACGACGCGGCCGCGTCCGGGTCGGGGTCGAGGAAGACGTGGCGGTGGTCGAACGCCGCGACGAGCTTGATGTGCTCCGACAGCAGCATCGCGTTGCCGAACACGTCGCCGCTCATGTCGCCGATGCCGGCGACGGTGAAGTCGTCGCGCTGGGTGTCGACGCCGAGCTCGCGGAAATGGCGTTTGACCGCCTCCCAGGCGCCCTTGGCGGTGATGCCCATCGCCTTGTGGTCGTAGCCGACCGACCCGCCGGAGGCGAACGCGTCACCCAGCCAGAACCCGTAGGACTGGGCGACCTCGTTGGCGATGTCGGAGAAGGTCGCCGTCCCCTTGTCGGCGGCCACCACCAGGTAGGCGTCGTCCTCGTCGCGGCGCACCACCCGCTGCGGGGCGACGATCTCGCCGGTGCCCTTGTCGACGTTGTCGGTGACGTCCAGCAAACCGGCGATGAACCTGCGGTAGCAGGCGACGCCCTCGTCGCGGGTGGCCTCCCGGTCCGCGGCATCGTCGCCGGTGAGCATCGGCGGCTGCTTGACGACGAAGCCGCCCTTGGCGCCCACCGGCACGATGACGGCGTTCTTGACAGCCTGGGCCTTGACCAGCCCGAGGATCTCCGTGCGGAAGTCCTCGCGGCGGTCACTCCAGCGCAGGCCGCCGCGGGCGACCGGCCCGAACCGCAGGTGCACCCCCTCCACCCGCGGCGAGTAGACGAAGATCTCGAATTGCGGTCGCGGCAGCGGAAGTTCGTCGATCAGCCCCGGGTTCAGCTTGACGGCCACCACGTCGAGTTCGCGCGCCGATCCGGTGCGGGTGACGAAATAGTTGGTCCGCAGCGTCGCCTGGATCAGCGACGCGAACGCCCGCAGCGCGCGGTCGGTGTCGAGGCTGGTCTGGGCGTCGATGTCCTCGGCGACCGCATCGGCGGCGGCTTGGGCGTCGTGCCGCTGCGCCTGTTCGGGGTCCGGGTCGAACAGCGCCTCGAACAGCGTGATCAGCGAGCACGCCGTGCGGGGGTTGGCGTTGAGCACGTTCTCCAGGTGGGTCTGGCTGTAGGGGAACCCGGTCTGCCGCAGGTATTTCGCGTAGGCCCGCAGCACCGTCACCTGCTGCCAGGTGAGGCCCGCCCGCATCACCAGCTCGTTGAAGTGGTCGATCTCGACGCGGCCGTGCCAGATCGCGGTCACCGTGTCGGCGAACCGGCGCGCGAGCTCGTCGGCCCCGGCGCCGTCGTCCTCGGGCAGCTCCGGCATCGTCGGGTGCGGCGAGATGCGGAACTGGTAGATCCAGGTGTCCAGCCCGTCGGGTCGGGTGACGGTGAAGGGGCGTTCGTCGAGCACCACCACCCCCATGGACTGCAGCATCGGCAACAGCTGCGACAGCGACGCCGACCGGCCGCCGAGGTACCAGGTGAGCCGCGCGACGCCGTCGCCGTCGCCGGGAGATCCTTGGCCGTCGCGTCGCGTGCCCCCGGCGAACTCGAGGTGCACCGCGCCGTCTTGCAGCTCTTCGATGATCGCGATGTCGGCCAGCGCGGCGGCGGGCTCCACGGCCTGCTTGTACGCCTCGGAGAAGGCGTCGGCGTAGTGCTCGGCGACGCGGCGCTCGATCCCGTCGGCGGTGTGCGCCTCCAGCAGCCGGTCGGCCCAGGTGCGGGCGGCCTCGGTGAGCAGCTGCTGAATGCGCAGCCGGTTCCCGTCGGACGTGTCGACGTCGCCGGGGCCGCTGCCCGGCGGCAGCCGGACGGTGAAATGCACCGCCGCCCAGGACGATTCGCTCACCCGCGCGGTGTATTCGATGCCGGTGCCGCCCAGCTCCGCGACGAGGATGTCCTGCATGTGCAGCCGCACGGCCGTGGTGTAGCGGTCGCGCGGCAGGTACACCAGGCACGACACGAAATGTCCGAGCTGGTCGGACCGCAGGAACAACACGGTGCGGCGCCGCGAGCCCGGTTCGGCGAGTGCGGTGGCCATCGCCAGCACGCGCTCGTCGGACAGCGAGAACAGCTCGGAGCGGGGAAAGGTCTGGATGACGTCCAGCAGCAGCTGCCCCGGCAACGCGCTCTCGTCGAGCCCCGAGCGGCGCAGCGCGGCGCGCACCCGGCCGGCCACGACCGGGATGTCCAGCACGTCGGTGTTCGCGGCGGCGACGGTGAACAATCCGACGAAGCGGTGTTCGAGCGCGGCGTCGCTGGTTTCCTCACGGACGACGACGACGTGCGGGAAGGTGCCGTAGCGCAGGAAGCTCGGAATGGTCGCCTGCACCAGCACCAGCACGTCGCCCGGACCGGTCAGTGGCGGGAAGACGTCCCGCCGGTGCCGCAGCACGCCGAGCCGGCTGGCACCGTCGACCACCGCCTCCCCATCGGACACCGTGCAGCGCTGATAGCCGGTGAGCACGAAGTTGCCGTCGCCCAGCCAGCGCAGCAGTGCCGCCACCTCGGCGCGGCTGGGCCCGTCGGAGTCGCCCTCGTCGGGGCCGGCGTCGAGCGTGTCGGCGACCGCGTGCAGCGCGTCGCGCATCGCGGTCGTGTCCTCGCCCACCAGGCGCGCATCGGCCAGGACGCCGGGCAGCTCCCGCGCGGCGGCGGCGGTGGCGTCCGGATCGGCCCCCGGCGCCAGCTGGACGTGGATCCACGCCTCGGCGTCACCGGGTCCGTCGGCGTCGAGGTCACGCAGGGCGCCGTCCTCGTCGCGGT
Organism: Mycobacterium sp. MYCO198283; assembly: GCF_021213805.1. Classification (GTDB taxonomy): domain Bacteria; phylum Actinomycetota; class Actinomycetes; order Mycobacteriales; family Mycobacteriaceae; genus Mycobacterium. The sequence goes on along the minus strand of NZ_JAJQJI010000004.1, from coordinate 21,917 downwards.
CCGCGTGCAGCACCGGGCTCATCGTCGCGACGTAGGGCACCCCGCGCCGCTGCAGCAGCACGGTTACCGACTCGACCGCCATCGGCGAGGCGTCGGTGACGATCTGCAGCGCCGGCCCGAACCCGCTGTCGTCCCCGCGGACGGCGACGAGCGTCTCGCCCGGTTGCCGCCGCTCCCCCAGCTGGCGGTGCGCGTCGAGCAGCCGCGGTGACGCCTGCGGCTGCCCGTCCCCGCCGTCGGCGGTCAGGTCGTCGGCGTCGGGCGCCGCGTCCTGCGGCCCGCGGTAGGAGTCGGTGTACGCCGCGACGAGCCCCGGGCGCAGCCGACGATCATGGGTCTGCCGGTCAACCGTCATGCCTGGCGCTCCTGTGGTGCGGCGGCGTGCCGGCGTCGTCGCCGGGCACGCAGCCGACAACACTAGTCGCGGGTCAGCCTGCGGTGGGTGACTCGGTGCGGGCGGGCCGCCTCGGCGCCGAGCCGCTCGACCTTGTTCTCCTCGTAGGCACCGAAGTTGCCCTCGAACCAGAACCATTTCGCCGGGTTGCTGTCGTCACCCTCCCACGCCAGGATGTGCGTGCAGGTGCGGTCCAGGAACCACCGGTCGTGGCTGATCACCACGGCGCAGCCGGGGAACTTCTCCAGCGCGTTCTCCAGGGAGCTCAGCGTCTCGACGTCGAGGTCGTTGGTGGGCTCGTCGAGCAGGATCAGGTTGCCGCCCTCTTTGAGCGTCAGCGCCAGGTTGAGCCGGTTGCGCTCGCCACCCGACAGCACGCCCGCCGGCTTCTGCTGATCCGGGCCCTTGAACCCGAACGCCGACACGTAGGCGCGCGACGGGATCTCGTTCTGCCCGACCTCGATGTAGTCCAGGCCGTCGGAGACCACCTGCCAGACGGTCTTCTTCGGGTCGATGCCCGCGCGGCTCTGGTCGACGTAGCTGAGCTTGACCGTCTCGCCGACCTTGACCTCGCCGCTGTCGGGCTGTTCAAGCCCGACGATGGTCTTGAACAGCGTGGTCTTGCCGACGCCGTTGGGGCCGATGACCCCGACGATGCCGTTGCGCGGCAGGGTGAAGGAGAGGTCCTTGATCAGCGGCCGGCCGCCGAAGCCCTTGTCGAGGTGGGAGACCTCGACCACCACGTTACCCAGCCGCGGGCCCGTCGGGATCTGGATCTCCTCGAAGTCGAGCTTGCGGGTCTTCTCCGCTTCGGCGGCCATCTCCTCGTAGCGCCCCAGCCGCGCCTTGTTCTTGGCCTGCCGGGCCTTGGCGCCCGAGCGGACCCACGCCAACTCCTCCTGCAGCCGCTTCTGCAGCTTGGCGTCCTTGCGGCCCTGCACGGCGACCCGCTCGGCCTTCTTCTCCAGGTACGTGGAGTAGTTGCCCTCGTAGGGGTAGGCGCGGCCGCGATCGAGCTCGAGGATCCACTCGGCGACGTTGTCCAGGAAGTACCGGTCGTGGGTGACGGCCAGGATGGCGCCGGGGTAGTCGGCCAGGTGCTGCTCCAGCCACAGCACGCTCTCGGCGTCGAGGTGGTTCGTCGGCTCGTCGAGCAGGAGCAGGTCGGGTTTGCTCAGCAACAGCCGGCACAGCGCGACCCGCCGCCGCTCACCGCCGGACAGGTGTGTGACCGGCTCGTCGGGCGGCGGGCAGCGCAGCGCATCCATGGCCTGCTCGAGTTGCGAGTCGATGTCCCACGCGTCGGCGGCGTCGAGCTCCTCCTGCAGCCGGCCCATCTCCTCCATCAGCTCGTCGGAGTAGTCGGTGGCCATCAGCTCGGCGACCTCGTTGTACCGGTTGAGCTTGCCCTTGACCGCCACGCCCGCTTCGACGTTCTCGCGGACGGTCTTGTCGTCGTCGAGCTGCGGTTCCTGCATGAGGATGCCGACCGTCGCACCCGGCTGCAGGTAGGCGTCACCGTTGTTCGGCTGATCGAGGCCGGCCATGATCCGCAAGACGCTCGACTTGCCGGCACCGTTCGGTCCGACCACGCCGATCTTCGCGCCGGGGAGGAAGTTCAGCGTGACGTCGTCGAGGATGACCTTGTCGCCGTGCGCCTTGCGGACCTTCCGCATCGTGTAGATGAATTCAGCCATGCCGCGTCTGACACCTTTCTGGTCGCGGGCGGGGAAATGCTCGCGGACCATCCTAGGCGCGGCCTCGCGGGGTCAGGCCGACAGCGGCAGCGGCCCGGTCGAGTCGACGGGCTCGTCGACGTTCTCGGCGCCGTCGTCGGCCGGCGCCGCGGCGGGAGTCTCCGCGGTGGCCGCGATGCCCGGCTGGTCGCCGCGGCGCACCGGCACGATCTGCACGATGCTGCGCGCGAGGTCCGGTCCGACGGCGGTCGCCCGGATCTCCACCGTGGAGCGCCGCACGCCGTCGCTGCCGTCGTACTCGCTGGTGTAGACGTGGCCGACGACGATCACCGGCGACCCCTTGCCGAGCGCCGCGCCGCAGCCGGTGACCAGCCGGCCCCAGCAGTTCACGGTGACGTACAGCGAGTCGCCCGCCTCCCACTCGCCGTCGGCGGTGCGGCGGCGGGAGTTGCTCGCGACGCGGAACTTGAACAGCTCGGCGGCGCCGACGTGGCGGCGGACGGGGTCGGTGACGATGGCGCCGACGACGGTGATGGGTGTCTCGAACATGGCGGTGCTCCTGTGGTGGGGGTGGCGGCGGAAGCCGTCGTGCTTGTCAGGAGCCATTGACCGCCTCGGCACCGACAGCAGCGGGTCCGCGGGGACGGACGGAGCGCCGGCCTGTGGAGGAATGCGCGGCTGGGGATCAGTCGCCGCCGCGGCGGGACAGCTCGGCGAGCATCGCGTTGTACGCCGCGAGGTCGGCGTCCTCGTCGCGGTCGGCGGCCCGGTCGGTGCGGCGCGCGATCCGGTCGTCGCTGCGCCGCCACTGGATGAGCAGCGCGATCAGCACCACCATGAGCGGCACCTCGCCCGCCGACCATGCGATCGCCCCGCCCAGGCGCTGATCGCCCAGCAGGTCGGTGTGCCAGCCCAGCTGCAGCGACCGGTAGAACGGCTCGGCGAGCACGGTGTCGCTGCCCATCAGCACCACGCCGAAAAACGCGTGCAGCGGCAGCGACGCGAAGACCATGCCGATCTTCGCCAGGTGCGGGAGCGGCCGCGGGGTGGGGTCGATGCCGATAACCACCCAGTAGAAGAGGTAGCCGCTGAGCAGGAAGTGCGCGTTCATCGCCAGGTGCGCGGCGTGGCCGTCGGCCGCGGCGTCGAAAATCCCGCCGAAGTACAGCGCGTAGAAGCCGACGACGAACAGCACCGTCGCGACCACCGGATGGGTGAGCGCCCGGGACACCCGCGAGTGCAGCGCCAGCAGGATCCACTCGCGCAGTCCGGCCGGTTGCCCGCGGCCGGCGGCCGGCAGCGCACGCAGCGCCAACGTCACCCCGCCGCCCAGCGCCAGCAGAATCGGCGCCAGCATCGACAGCAGCATGTGCGCCACCATGTGCATGCTGAACATCGCGGGCATGTAGCGGCCGATGCCGCTGGAGGTCGCCACCAGCACGGTCGCGCAGCCCAGCAGCCAGGCCGCGGTCCGGCCGACCGGCCAGGAGTCGCCGCGGCGCCGCAACCGCCACACGCCGGCCAGGTACAGCCCGGCCATGACGACGGCGGCGGTGCCGAAGATGAGGTCGAACCGCCAGTCGAACAGCACGCGCGCGACGGTGGGCGGGCCGGCGAAGTCGTACCCGATGGCGACCTCGGTCACCGACGGATACCGTCCCGTCGCCGGCGGCGGAGTGCGGCCCAGTCCGACGGCGATGCCGAAGGTGATCCCGAAGATCACCGCCTCGAGCAGCGCCAACCGCAGCAGCGCGCCGCGATCGGTGCCGTCGTCGCGCAGCGCGGCCACGCCCCGGCGCCGCTGCTGCCAGCCGAGCACGCCGAGCAACACGAAGGCCGCCGCCTTGGCGAGCACCAGGCGGCCGTAGGCGGTGGAGAGCAGCTCGGCCGGTGAGATCCGCACGAGCGCGTTGATCACGCCGCTGCCGGCGATCGCGACGAAACACCAGCCCGCCAGGATCGAGAACCGCCGTGCGGCCAGGTGGCCGTCGCCGAGTCCGCGCCAGGTGTGCGCCAGCAGCGCGAGCAGTCCGCCGGCCCACAGCGCCGCCGCGACGAGGTGGATGAGCAAGCTGTTGGTGGCGAGGTCGTGGGCGCCGCCCGACGACGAGTGCCCGCTCAGCGCGAGCGGGATCAGGCTCGCCAGCGCCCCCGCGGTGAGCACCGGCGTCAGCGTCCACCGCAGCACCGGGAGGCTCACCAGGGCGACCACCGCGGCGATCACGGCGGTCCACCGCCAGGCGCCGGCCACCTCGACGATGCCGGCGAGCGACCACAGCTCGACGGGATCGAGCATCGCCGTGAACGGCCGCCCGGACAGGTCGGACAGCGTCAGGGGCACCAGCAGCGCTGCGCACACCGCCCACACCCCGGACGCGACGGTGCCGGCGCGCAGCGCGCGGTATCCGGCGGCGTCCAGCACGCCGCTTTGTTGTGGCGCGACGAGGAACGCCGCGGCCAGGAACGATCCGACGGCGACGACGGCCGCGATCTCCCCCGCCGCCCGCACGAACGGGAGCCCGTAATTGGTGACGGGCCCGGGCGAGGGCAGGCCGGTCGCGGTGAGTGCGTCGGCCAGCGACAGCGCACCGATGGCGGCGGCCGTCACTCCCGCCAGGACGGCGACGCCCAGCAGCAGCGGGGCCGCCGGCCGGGTGCGCGTCGGAGCGAGGGTCACCACTCCAGGGTAGGGATGCGGCCCAGGCGGGCCGCTTCGCGCTCGGCGAACTGGGTGCGGGCGAGCTGCTCGATGTCGTCGACGTCGGCCATGATCGTGCGCAGCTCGGCGAGGAACGCCCGCCGGCGTTCGGCGAGGTCCGGCGCCGGCGTCAGCAGACCCTGGTCGGCCACCACCTGCCGGGCGGTGGCGAACAGCAGCGCCGACACCGACTCGTTGCTGCGCACCCGCCCCTGGGCCAGGTACTGCTTGCCGAGCCCGAGTGCGACGCGGGTGAGCTCCTTGTCGTCCACCTCGGCGTCGGCGTCCAGGAGCGCGTCGGCGACGATCGCGTAGGACTCGAAGAAGGTGCGCAGCATCGCGTGTGCCATCAGCGGCTTCTTGGCGTGCAGCAGCTCGCGGACCTGGTCGCCGCCCGCGCGCACGTGGCGCTCCCAGGAGGCCTGCCAGTTCATCTCCTCGGCGAGATTGGCGCGGAACTCGCTCGACTCGGCGAAATAGAACTCGAACTTCAGCAGGTCGCGGATCCGCATGGCATGCGCCCAGAACGCCGCCACCCGGTCGCCGTCGGCGCGCGCGGCATGGGCCAGCGCCAGCTCGACGATGGACGTCTCCAGAAAGGCGTGGATGACCGAGTTGCGGTAGAAGGCGGCCTCGTGCTCGTGCTGCGGCAGCACCTGCCACACCGTCTCGCGGCCCCCGTCGACGCGGGTGACGGGATGGCCGCCCGACAATGCGTCCACCGCGGCGCACACCCCGTCGGTGGTGCGCAGCCGTTCGGCGCTGGCCGTCAGCGGCGTGTGCTTGCGCTCGAGGTAGTCCAGCGAGTCCTGCAGCGTGTGGTGCAGCTGTTCGAGCGTCAGCCCGACGCCGCGGGTGCTCAGCAGCAGCGCCGAGAGCAGGGCCGTGGCGTTGACCGGGGTGGCGCGCTGGATGCGCCACGCGACCTCGAACGCCATCTTCTGCATGGCGAGGCGTTTGGCGGCGGGGTCGGACGCCAGCGGGCCGTGCGGCGCGCCCAGGTACTGCCGCATGGACACCGCTTCGGGGAAGCGCACGTGGATGCGGCCGAAGTTGCGGTCGCCCTGGGCCTTGATGAATTTGTACAGCCAGCTCGGACCCTCGGGCGTCTTCTCGCCGCCGCGGGCGTAGGCGGCGTACTCGGCGGTCTCGTGCAACTGGTCGAAGCTGATGCTCACCGGCTGCAGCAGGATGTCGTCGGAGCGGCCGTCGAGGTAGGCGTCGGCGACGTAGCTCATCAGTCCGAGCTTGGGCGGCAACATCTTTCCGGTCCGCGACCGGGTGCCCTCGATGGACCAGCTGAGGTTGAACCGCTTCTCGACGATGTAGCCCACGAACTGCCGCAGCACGTATTTGTACAGCGGGTCGTCGAGCTTGCGGCGGATGAAGATGACGCCCGAGCGCCGCATCAGCGGCCCCATGAAGCCGAAGGACAGGTTGATGCCGGCAAAGGTGTGCACGGGCGGTAACCCGTTCTCCTGCATCGCGACCGGCACGATCACGCCGTCGAGGTACGACCGGTGCGAGAACAGCAGCACGGCGGGATAGCGCTCGAGCGCGTGTCGCATCGCCTCGATCTGTTCGCGGTCGTAGTCGATGTCGGGGTCGAAGCCGCGGCTGAAGATCGCGCGGCCCAGCGTCGGGATCAGGTCGACCGAGAAGCGGCTCCAGCCGGTGCTGAGCTCGTCGAGCATCTCGCCGGCCTTTTCCAGCGTCGCGCCGGGGATCTCGGCGAGACCCTCGCGAAAGCGTGTCGACGCCAACAGTTCCGGCTTGATCAGCCGCGGCGACTTGTACTCCGGCCCGAGCAGTCGCAGCTCCACGCGCTCGATGGCGAGTGCGGCGCGGCGGAGCACGAATCGGGCGAAATCGCGCGGGTTCTCGGCGACGGTGGTGTCGTGCCACTGTTGGCGCAGCTCCGAGACTTTCGCGGGTTCGCCGGCCACCACCACCGCCCGCGACGGGTCCCGCTTCAAGATCCGCGACTGCAGGATCTCCGGCGGCCGGTAGGTGTCGCGGCCGGAGATCAGCGCCGCGATCTTCGAGCGCGTGGGCAGCCCACCGGGTCGCCAGAACACCCGCACCGGCACCACCAGCCGGTCGTCGTCGGCCTCCAGCAGCCCGACGAGCTGCGCCAGCACACCGGGCTCGGGATCGTCGTGCGGCAGCTCCAGCACTTCGACCGTCGCGTCGGGGTGGTCGCGGCGCTGCTGCGCCAACCAGTCGGTCAGCAGGTGGGCCTCGGCGACTGACGACACCGAGGCGAGCACCAGCGCGTCGTCCTCGGCCGTGAACGGCGTCACCGAGACACGCCCCGTCGCTTCGCTCGCCCCGCCTGTCATGTGCGCCCCTTTCCGCCGGACCGCTTGGCGCTCGACCGTTTCCGGGGGGCGCGTTTCGGTGCGGCCGGCCGGTCGTAGATCGGGTGGCGGACGTCGTCGTCGGTGAGCGGCCACGCCCGCAGCGTGTCGAGGTAGAGCTGGCGGACGTCGGCGATGCGTTCCGTCAGGTCGTCGGGGGTCCAGTCGGTCACCGGAAGCGGCGGGAACACCGCGACGTCGACGGTGCCGGGATGCAGGGTCGAGGAGTCCCGCGCCGCGATCACCTCCGCGTTGCGGATGACGATCGGCACGATCGGGATGCCCACCGACATCGCGATGCGGAAAGCACCTTTCTTGAACGGCCCGACCTCGGTGGTGTCCAGCCGCGTTCCCTCCGGCGCGATGACGATCGAGATGCCTTTGCGGGCAAGCTCTTCCACCTTGTGCAGGCCCTCGACCGCCGCCGCCGGGTTGTCGCGGTCGATGAACGCGGCGTCGATGATGCGGCCGAGATTGCCGACCAGCGGGTCGGATTCGAGCTCCTTCTTGGCGACCGACGTGAAGTTGTCGCGGACCAGGCTGCACGCGATGATCGGGTCGAAATTGTTGCGGTGGTTGAACAGGAACACCGCGGGCCGCTGCGCCCACAGGTTGTCCTCGCCGACCACGTTGAGCTTCACACCGCCGGCCGCCAGCAGCAGGTGCGGCCAGTTCGACGTGAAGAAGTTGACGCCGCGGCGCCGGTCGCCGGCGAGCAGCCCGACGCCGACGGCGCCGGCCGCGACCGGCAGCAGCGAGCCGACCCCGGCCAGGGTGCGCAGCTGGCCGAAGAGCCCGCCGCCGCCGCGGCTCGTGAACCGCAGGATCGGCCAGCCCCGCTTGCGGGCGACCGCCGCCATCTTGCCCTCGGGGTTGGTTGGCCGGGGATTGCCGACCAGGTACATCAGCGCGACGTCCTCGTCGCCGTCGGCGTAGAAGTAGCTGTCGCGCAGGTCGATGCCGTGGTCGGCGGCGAACGCCTGCACCGCGCTGGCCTTGCCGGGTCCCCACAGGATGGGCTTGACGATGTTGCCGGTCAGCACACCGTTGTCGTCCACCTCGAAACGGTTGGTCAGCGTGTTCGGGATGCCGAGGAACCGGGCGACGGGCTCCACCTGGATGGTCAGCGCCGACGAGCTGAGGACGACCGTGTGTCCGCGCGCCAGGTGAGCGCGCACCAGCTGCCGCATCTCGGGATAGATGCGTTTCTCCACCTGCTGGCGGAACAGCCGCTCGCCGATCTCGTCGAGGTCGCTGAGGTGGCGGCCGCGCAGCGCGGCGGCGACCTTGGTGATGAGCCCCTCGAACTCCAGCCGGCCCAGCTGGTGGTTGAGACCGGCGAGGATCATCGTGATCAGTTCGCCGACGCCCATGTCGCGGCGCCGGAACCGGTCCTGGGTGAGCATGACGCCGGTGAACCCGGCGACGAGCGTGCCGTCCATGTCGAAGAAGGCCCCGATGTGCGGGCCCTCGGGGCTGGCCATGACCTCGGCCACCGAGCCGGGCAACCGCAGGTCGTGCGGCGACGTCACGGGTGCTCCTCGTCGCCGAAGGACGCCGGCGTCACCCGCGGCGGCGGGTCGCCCGCCAGCGCGAGCACCTCGTCGAACCCCTCCTGCAGGCAGCGCGCGAACAGCCCCTCCTTGGTCACCGCCGCGCGGTCGTAACGCACCGTCACCGTGCACACCCCTCCTCGGGACAGCAGCACCACCATCATCGCCACCCCTGGCAGCGGCCCGATGCCGTATTGCCGCAGGATCTTCGCGCCGGCGACGAAGGTGTCCCCTTGATACACCGGCACGTTGCTGGCTTGGACGTCGGCGGAGATGACCGACCCGGTCATCGCCTCGAGCACCGCGGCGGGCAGCACGCTCAGCACCGGCGCGACCGAACCGATGACGTCGAGCGCGCGCTCCTCGCGCCGCTGCGTCATCTGGCGGCGCACCTTGGTGATGCGGACCGCCGGGTCCGCCTCACCGATCGGCGCGGCGATGTTGACGCCGGCGAACCGGTTGCCGCCGGCGGCGTCGTCCTCGGCGCGCAGGTTCACCGGGACCGCCATCGGCAGCGTGGCGATCGGCACGCCGAGCGCGACGTGGTAGCGGCGCAACGCCCCGCAGAGGCCCGCGAGGTAGGCGTCGTTGACGGACCCGCCGGCGGCCTTGGCGGCGCGGTGGAGGTCGCCGAGGTCCATGTCGATCGCCTCGCTGCGGCTGGCGAGGCTGCGGCGGCGCAGGAGCGGCGACGGCTCGGCGGCCTGCGTCACCACCCGCGCCCCCGACCGCGCATAGTCGATGGCGCCGCCGACGAGCGAGCCCGGCGCGCGCACCGACCGGCCGACCGCCTTCGCCGTGCCGACCACTGCGCCGGCGACCCCGCCGGCCAGGGTGAGCGGCAACCGGCCGATGCCCTCGCGCATCAGGTCGCGCGGCGACAGGTCCTGCGGCACCGGTGCGGGCGGCAGTCGCCGCTGCGGCGGGTCGCGCTCCAGGTCGTACAGGTGGGCGAACATCTCCACGCCGCCGAGTCCGTCGGTGACGGCGTGACTGAAGTGCAGGATCGACGCGGCCTGGCCGCCCGCGAGCCCTTCGACCAGGGTCGCGGTCCACAGCGGCCGGGAGATGTCGAGCGGTGACTGCACGCCGATCTCGGCGATGTCGAGGACCTGGCGCAGCCGGCCGGGCTCGGGGACGCGCATGCGGCGTACGTGGTAGTCGAGGCTGAAGTCCGGATCCACCACCCAGCGCGGCGACGTCGTCGGCAGCGTCGGCGTCACCACCTTCTGCCGCAGCCGGACCACCTGGCGCGACGCCACCTCGAAGCAGCGCCGGTAGCGCTCCCAGTCCGGTGTGACGTCCAGGATCTCGACGGTGGTGATGCCGGAGCGGGTACGGGGGTTGGCCTCGCCGCGGTGCATCAGCACGTCCACGGCGCCCAGCTCGTCGGACCGGCGACGGTCGGCAGCGGCATCGCTCATGATCGCCAACGCTAGTCGGGCGGGCGGCACGCCGGGCCGCGTTAGACTGACCGGCGCACTGGCCTCCGTAGCTCAGCTGGATAGAGCAAGAGCCTTCTAATCTCTAGGTCGCACGTTCGAGTCGTGCCGGGGGCGCTCGGGCCGGAACGCCTCGGCAGCCTGGCCGAGCGCCACGGCCATGGCCGTCCCGATCGGGCCGCACGTGTCGAACAGCGTGGCGGTGCCGGTCGCGACGCCCGCCGCGCTGTGGTGGGTGTAGGCGGCGAGCCCGATGTGCTCGCCCTCGGGCAGCCGGCTCAGCGTGATCGTGTAGTCGGCGTTGATGTAGCGCAGCCCGCCCGTGCCGAAGTGGGTCAGCGGGCTGGTGACCTCGCCGCACATCACCGCCCGGGTGAACGGCGTGACCTCGTGGTCCGCGATCAGCGGGCGAACCTGCCGGACCCAGGCGAATTTCGGGTGCTCGGCCTGCTGCCAGGCGCCGGCGTCGAAGCTGCCGGCGTCGGCGCCGAACGCCCACAGCGCCATCGGCGCATCCGGCGGCAGGTCCGCCGGCTCGGCGGGCAGCGGCGGCATGGCGACCGGCGTCGACCACACGCGGGTGTCCGGCTCCTCGCCGCGCCGCAGGAACACCGCGCTGGCGCGCGAGACCACCTCGTCGCGCTGCGTCAGCGTCACGTCGGCGACCTTGATCCGCCGGCCCTCCCGCTGCACCGTCGTGGTCACCCGGACCGGCTCCAGGAAGGTGGGCCGCAGCAGGTCGACGGTCAACCGGGCGGGCAGCAACTCCGGTTGGCCGGCGTCGCGTTCGACGGCCCAGCCGAGCAGGCCGCTCACCAGCTGGCCGCCGACGGTGGGACCCCACGGGCCGCGTGCCAGCGGACCCGGCTCGAAGGTCTTGCCGTCAGCGGTGGTGAAGAAGGCGTCGCCGGAGCTGCTCACCCGCGTCACCTTAAGCGGGTTGGAGGAGATGACCGGGATCTGACGAGTCGTTTCCGCCGATCGATCCCGGGTAGCCGAGCAGGGATGAACGCGCAACTTCCCACATCCCCGGCCGTCGTGATCACCGGCGCCTCCAGCGGCATCGGCAGGGCGACGGCGCTGCACTTCGCGCGGCTGAACGCCCGCATCGCGCTCGCCGCCCGCACCGAGGACGCGCTGCTGGAGGTGGCCGACGAGTGCGTCAAGGCCGGCGCGGCGGAGGTGATGGTCCATTCGACCGACATCGCCGAGCACGACCAAGTCGATTCCCTGTTCGAGGCGGCCATCGACCGATTCGGGCGGGTGGACATCGCGGTGCAGTCGGCGGCCATCACCGCGTTCGGCCGGTTCGAGGACGTGCCGGTCGACGTGTTCGACAGGATCGTGCGCACGAATCTGTTGGGCGCGGCGAACGTCGCGCGCGCCGCGCTGCAGCACTTCCAGGCCCATGGCAACGGTCACCTCGTGCTCGTCGGGTCGCTGCTCGGGACCACGGCGGTGCCGTTCCAATCCGCCTACGTCGTCAGCAAGTTCGGGCTGAACGGGCTGGTCCGTACGCTGCGCCAGGAGAACCACCAGCTGCCGGGCGTCCGGATCCACGGCATCTACCCGGGCCCGGTCGACACGCCGGTGTACGGGACGGCGGGCAACTATCTCGGCCGCGCGCCGAAGGTGCCGCCCACCGCCGACGCGCCGGAGACCATCGCCGCCGCCATCGTCCGCGCGACGCGACGCCGACGCAGCAGCGAACGCCAGGTCGGCTGGTTCAACTGGGCGGCCATCGCCGCGTACCGGTTGGCGCCGCCGCTGTTCGACGCGTTCATCACCCCGTTCGTGCGCGCCGTCTCGTTCACCGACGAGACCGACGAGCACAGCGAGGGCAACGTGGCGAACGCCGCGGCCCGCTAGGACTGTTCGGAGCGCCGGGCCCGCGCCCGCCGCTTCCCCTCGTGCATGGCGGCCACCCGGGCGACCGGAATCGTGTGCCCCTGCGCGATCAGGTCGTCGGGCAGTCGCTGCGGCGCCGGCATGGTCGTCGCCCACGGGTCACCGCCCGCGAGCGCGTCGACCGCGGTGTGCACGGTGAAATCCGTTGGCTTGACCTGGTCGAGGTCGGACCACGCGAGCGGAAAGGACACCGGCAGCCCCGGACGCAGGCGTGGGCTGTAGGCGGCGGCGACGGTCGCACCGCCGGAGCGGGTGGAGTCGACGAATACCTTGCCGGCGCGGTCGGCGACGATGTAGGCGGTGGTTGCTCGCTCGGGATCGAGCGCCTCGGTGCGGGCGGCCAGCGCCCGCGTGGCCGCCGCGACGTCCTCCACCGGCGTCGCCCCGCCGATCGGCACGAACACGTGAATTCCCTTGGCGCCGCTGGTTTTCACCGCCCCGGCCAAGCCGCAGTCGCCGAGCGCTCGCCGCACCAGGTGGGCGACGGTCACGACTGCCGTGAAGTCGCCGCCCGCGGGCGGGTCGAGGTCCAGGATCAGGTGCGTGGGCCGGTGCAGGTCGGCGGCGAGCCCGAGCGCGGGGTGGTATTCGACGGCGCGCTGGTTGGCCAGCCAGCGCAACGTCCGTCGGTCGTTGCACAGCAGATAGCGCACCTCGCGGTGAGACGCCGCGGACCAGATCGGCACGGTCGGAATCCAGTCCGGCGTGTACTTGGGCGCGTTCTTCTGCATGAACGGCGCCTGACCCCGCAGGATCCGCAGCACGGTCAGCGGCCGGCCGGCGAGCACCGGCACCAGCCGGTCGGCGACCGCGTCGAGATAGTCGACGAGGTCACGCTTGGTGGCGCCGGCGTCGGGGCTCAGCGGTTCGTCGAGATTGGTGAGCGTGACGCCGTCTTGTCCTGCGCTGGTGGCCACCGATCAATCCTGCACGTCGCCGGTGCGCACGTGCACCCGTTCGCCGTGCGCGCCGAAGATCGCCACCGCCTCCACCGCGCCGAACCAGTGGGGCGTCCAGGTGCTGAATTCGGCCGCCTGCCCCGGTTCGACGACGAATTCCGCGTCGCCGAGGAGCAGTCGCAACCGCCCGGACAACACGTACATCCACTCGCGGCCGTCGTGCACCGGGAGCTCGGCGGGCGGTGTGCGCCGTTGCGGGCTGATGCGAATCTTGAACGCCTGCAAGCCGGTTGCCGAACCCTCGCGGGTGAGCGGCCAGAACGTGATCTGGTTGTGGCGGAACGCCGACCCGCGGACGCGGGGGTCGGGCTGGTCGGGTGCGCGCAGCAGGTCGTCGATGGTCACCGACAGCGCCTCGGCCAGCCGCGGCAGGTGATCGAGCGCCAGCCGGCGTTTCCCCGATTCGAGCCGGCTCAGCGTCGACACGTCGATCCCGGCGCGCCGGGACACCTCGTCGAGCGTCAAGCCGCGATCGGACCGCAGTGCGCGCAGCCGCCGCCGCACCCGCTGGTCGAGATCGCCGTTTGCCTGCATGGCAAGAAAGCTTGGCAGGCGCCGGTGGCGTCGGCAAGGTCGACGTCATGGACGACTACCCCATGGACGACTACGACGCCGCCACCTGGTGGGAGCAGCGCTACGCCGAACGCGACAGGATCTGGAGTGGGCGACCGAACGCCCGGCTCGTCGAATTCGCGGCCGGCCTGCCGCCGGGACGGGCGCTCGATCTGGGCTGCGGCGAGGGCGGCGACGCGGTGTGGCTGGCCGCGCGGGGCTGGCAGGTGGTCGCCACCGACATCGCGGCCGAGGCGATCCGGCGGGCGTCAGCGGCGGCCGAGCGGGCAAACGTGGCTCACCGCATCGACTTTCGCCGCATCGATCTCGCTGCGGACTTCCCTGCGGGACCGTTCGACCTGGTGTCCGCGCACTTCTTACAGGCGCCGGTGGAATGGGACCGCGGCGCGGTGCTCCGCCGCGCCGCCGCCACGATCGCGCCCACCGGAACGCTGCTCGTCGTCGACCACGGCGCCGCCCCGTCGTGGGCGGAGCACCTGCACGACCACCGGTTCCCCACCGTCGACGAGGTGCTCGACGGGGTGGCGCTCGACGCCGCGTGCTGGGAGACCGTGCACGCGGGACCCGCCGAGCGCGAGGCGACCGGCCCCGACGGCCAGCACGGGACGCTGGTCGACAACATCATCGTGCTGCGGCGGCGGCCGACCTGATGCGCGCGCCGGGTCAGGCGGTGGCGCCCGCCGCGGCGCAGGCGAACTGCGCCTGCTCGGTGTCGTTGTTCAGCTCCGTGGCCTTGGCGTTGATCGACTCCGGCGTCTCGCGGACGCCCATGCCGACCAGCAGCTTGGTGGCGTCCCACGACCACGCCCGCATCGGGTTGGCGATGTCGGGCGCAAGCCCCGGGGTGTTCGCGGCACTGAGCGCCTGTCCCGCGGCCTGCCGTAGGGCGGTGCGCCCCACGGTGTTGGTCTCGGTGAGCCACTGATCGTTGTAGTCGCCCTCCTGGTCGGCGAGGGCGTCGGCGAAGTTGCCGTAATGCGTGGCGGCGACGTCCAGGGCTTCGGCGAACGACGCACACGCGGCGGCCGCTTCGGGCGCCGGCGCACCCGCTGCCGCGGGCTGCGCCGGCGGCGGGCCGACCACGACATCCTCGGCCGGGTCCGCTCCGGCCAACGGGGCGAATGCCACCGTCACCGCCGCGGCAGCCGTCGCCACGATGCCACTGGGCGTTGCCTTCATTGCGTCCTCCCGACCGATCAATCGCCGACAGAGCCGTCGGCGCGTCCATAGTGATGTGCGTCGGGGCTGCCGTCAATTCTTTGATTCATCGCGAAGAAATCCTGTGGCGCAACGCAAGTCACCGCGTACGGTCCTGCTGCGCGCCGGCCGCCGCAGCCCGGCGCCGGCCCGCCCGAACCTGGACGGCAGTTGTTTTCATGCCGTTTACCGTCCGGCAATCCGTCCACCTGAGTATTCGACCCGCAACCTGATTCCCAGCGGACCTTGGAAAGGCGCTCAAACATGCACATTCGTTCCGCCACGGCGGCTGCCTGCATGGTGCTGTCGGTAGGACTCGCGCCCGTCGCGCTGGCCGATCCGCCGCCCCCGCCCGCCGTCCCCCTGGCCGCTGACGGCGGCGCACCGCCACCCCCGTCCGGGCCGGCCCTGCCGCAGGGGCCCATCGAATCGGCGCCCGCCGGCGTGCTGAACACGCCGGACGGCTGGACGGTCACCGTCGCGGGCAGCGCCGAATCGATGGAGCCGGTGGCACCGCTCACCACGGCGCTGTCCTCGCGCGAGTACCTGGTCGACGGCAGCTTCACCGGGAACATCACGGGCAAGGGCAAGACCAAGCTCGCGGGCGGCTCGCTGGAAGCCGGCTACCGGATCGGCTGCGGCATCAACGGTGGCCCCGTCGAACTGCAGGGTGGTATCGGCATCACCCCGGGCCTCACCGGTCTCGGCCCGAACCTGAACGCCGGCGGCAACTTCGGCGGCACCCTCGTCAGCGGCCAGATCAAGATCAACCTCAAGCCCGGCACCGTGAACATCGTTCCGGTGGACAAGAAGTCGTTCAAGGGCACGTCCACGCGCATCAACATCACGGGCTTCCGCGTCAAGGTCGACAACTGCGTCGGCCAGTCGTTCATCCAGTCGTACGCGACGCTGACGAGCTCGACCGACAACTCCGACGACGTGATCACCTACCTCGGCGTCGTCCGGGCCATCTGACCACCGCATCCCCAGCCGAATCACACGAGAGGCCCCACCATCATGGTCAACCGACTCGCCGCGGTCGCCGCGTGCATGCTGATCCCGATCGCCGTCGCGCCCTCGGCGCTGGCGGACCCACCGGGGGACCCCGCGCCCGCCGTTCCGCTCGCCGGCGAGGCCCCGCCGCCGCCGGACACCGGAGCCGTCGCCTCGGAGGTTCCCGGCATCGCCAACTCCCCCGACGGCTGGAACCTCAAGGTCTTCGGCAAGGACGAGACCCAACTGGCGGTGCCGCCGTTGACGACCGCCCTGTCGTCCCGCGAATACCTGGTGGGTGGCACGTTCACCGGCGAGGTGACGGGCAAGGGCAAGACCACGCTGAGCGGCGGGACGCTGGAGGTCGGCTACCAGATCGGCTGCGGCATCTCGCTCAACGTCGTCAAGCTGAACGGCTCGGTGGGCCTGGGCATCCCCACGACCGCACTCGGTGCGGTGCCGACCGGCCTGACGTTCCCGATCCAGGGACAGATCGAGGTGCATCCGCAGCCCGGTGAGGTCACCAACGTGTCGGTGACCAAGAAGTCGTTCAAGGCGGCGCCGGTGCGGGTCACCGTGAAGGACATCCACGTCAAGGTGGACGGCTGCGTCGGCCAGTCGTTCCTGCGGTCGTACGCGGTGCTCACCAGCTCGAGCACCGACAACGATGACGTCGTCGCCTACTACGGCGTGGCCAAGGTCGTCTGAGCCATGACATCGTCTGCGCGCACGGGCCGCCACCGGCGGGAACCCCGTCCCGTCGGTGGGGCCGTCGCGCGGGCGGTGGCCGCCGGTGCGCTGGTGGTCGGCGGCGCGCTCGCGGCCGCTGCCACCTCCACCGCTGATCCACTGCCCGCCGATCCGCTGCCCGCCCCGCCCGTCGACGGCCCACCGGATCCGGCGGCTCCGCCCGCGGCCGTCCCGCCGAGCGCGTCGCTCACCAATCCGCTGGCGCAGGCGGGGACGCCGGGGACGGGCGGGCTGGCCGGCGCGGGCGGACTGCCCGGCGGCATCCCCGACCTCTCCGGCAACACGAACAACGAGTTCGTGCTGGCGCAGAACGCCGTGCCGTCCGCGCCGGGCGGCCTCGGCGACACCCATCCCGAACTGTCGCCGTTCAACAACGGCTATCTGCTCGAGCAGAACCTGGCGCCGGCCGCGCCCGGACACGGTGTGGTCTACGACGTGCCGGCCGGCCAGGAGAACGCGCCGATCGGGCCGTACGACTGGATCATGCGGTTCCACCACATGCACGTCGACGGCTATCTCGACGGCGGCATGCTCGGGCAGCGGCCGCTCGAGACGCTCTACGAGCCGCTGCCCGGCACCGTCCTCCCCCCGGGCACGGGGACGCCCCAGGCGCCGACCGGCTGACGCAGGCCCGCCGGGTCAGGAACTCGACGCCAGGGCGTGCAGCGTCTCGGCGGTGGTGTACTTCGGCGTCCAGCCCAACGTCTGCTTGGCCTTGCTCGTGTCCATGACGACCGACGTGCGCGCGATGTGCAGCCATTCCAGCGGCGACGGCACGAACGGGATGCGCGCGATCACGGCCGACGCCGCGGTGGCCGCGACGGCCGGCACCTTGACGGGCCGGGCGTCGAACGCCGACACCACCTCCGAGATCGACACCTCGCCGTCGCCGGCGATGTTGTAGGCCCCGGGCGGCGCATCCGTGGTGGCGGCAAGCGCGATCGCCGACGCCACGTCGTCATGGTGGACCAGCTGCAGCGGATGCCCCGGATCGGGGATGGGCGGCTTGAGCAGCGGCACCTTCCTGATGGTCTGCCGCACCGCGTCGGGCAGGTGGGTCCACGGCATGGCGTCGCGCAGGGCGGGCGCCTTGGGGCCGGCGACGATGCACGGCCGCAGCACGTACACCTCGAGGTCGCTGCCCGCGGTGATCTCCTGCAGCGCGGCCTCCAGCGTCGCCTTCTGCTGGCTGTAGTAGTGCTCGGGCGAGCCGCGCGGCGGAACGTCCTCGGTGAGCGGGACGGGATTGTCCGGGTGGTAGCCGTACGCGGCCACCGACGAGGTGTACACGAGGCGGCGGGGACGCGACGCCGCGACGGTCGCCGCGAACACGTTGCGGGTGCCGGCAAGGTTGACGCGCTCACTCTCGCTGCGCGACCCCATGATGATGAAGGCCAGGTGGATCACCACGTCGGCGTCGGCCACCAGCGCGTCCACCGCGTCGCGGTCGAGGATGTCCCCCTGCCGGTACACCGTCTTGCGCCAGCCGTGCGCCGCGGGATCGAAGGGGCGCCTTGCCATTCCGATGATCCGGTCGACATCGGGATGCGCTTCGAGCGCCGTCACTGTCGAAATACCGATCTCACCCGTCGGTCCGGTCACCGCCACCGTCATCGCCACCGGGGGTGCATTCCCGTCGATGGCGGCGCGGAAACTCAGTGCAGCTAAACGTTTGTGGGAGACGCCATCGGGGACTACAAAGGAGGCGACCGCGCCGACCAGGAGTGCCGATGAAGCTGATCTCACCGACCGATTCCATGTTCCTGCTCGCCGAGTCCCGCGAGCACCCGATGCACGTCGGCTCGCTACAGCTGTTCGAACCGCCCGAGAACGCCGGCGAGGATTTCGCCCGCGAGGCCTACGACGCGATGATCCACTGCGACGACGTCCAGCCGACGTTCCGGAAGCACCCGGCGAACATCCTCGGCGGCATCACCCCGCTGGCGTGGTCCTTCGACGACAGCATCGATTTCGAATACCACCTGCGTCGCTCCGCCCTGCCCCGGCCGGGCCGCGTGCGGGAGCTGCTCGAGCTGGTGTCGCGGTTGCACGGCGGGCTGCTCGACCGGCACCGGCCGCTGTGGGAGACGCACCTCATCGAAGGCCTCGCCGATGGCCGCCTGGCCGTCTACACCAAGTTCCACCACTCGCTGATCGACGGCGTCTCCGCCGCCAAACTGCTGCAGCGCTCGCTGACCACCGACCCACAAGACATGGAGGCCCGAGCGATGTGGGCGCTGGGTCCGCGTCACCGCGATAAGCAGACACAGCAGCCGTCGCGCCTGCAGACGCTGACCCGGACGGCCGGCGCGGTGGCGGGCCTTGCGCCGTCGACGCTGTCGCTGGCGCGTGCGGCCTTGCTCGAACAGCAGCTGACGCTCCCGTTCCGGGCGCCGAAGACGATGTTCAACGTGCCGATCGGCGGGGCCCGCCGGGTGGCCGCGCAGTCGTGGGCGTTGGAGCGGATCCGCAACGTCAAGGTGGCGGCCGGGGTGACCGTCAACGACGTCGTGCTCGCCATGTGCGCCGGCGCGCTCCGGCTCTACCTCGACGAACACCACGCGCTGCCCGACACTCCGCTCGTCGCGATGGTTCCGGTGAACATGCGCTCCGAGCACGAGACCGAGGGCGGCGGCAACATGGTCGGCGCGCTGCTGTGCAACCTCGCCACCCACCTGGAGGATCCCGCCGATCGGCTGGATGCCATCGCCCACTCGATGCGCAGCAACAAGAAGGTGTTCTCCGAGCTCCCGCGCACGCAGGCGCTCGCGGTGTCCGCGTTCAACATCGCGGCGCTCGGACTCGGCGCGGTGCCCGGCTGGGTGACGTCGACGCCGCCGCCGTTCAACCTGGTGATCTCGAACGTGCCCGGGCCGCGGGAGCCGATGTACTGGCGGGGCGCCCGCCTCGACGGCAACTATCCGCTGTCGATCGCGCTCGACGGTCAGGCGCTGAACATCACGCTGTCGAACAACGCCGACAACCTCGACTTCGGGCTCGTCGGCGCCCGCCGCGAAGTCCCGTCCTTGCAGCGCCTGCTCGGCCACCTCGAAGAATCGCTGAAAGACCTCGAACGGGCCGTCGGCGCGTAGCGGCGGGCCGCTACGCCCATTCCGGCAGCGGGCCGCGCGGCGCCGGATCGTGGGCACCGGCCTCGTAATCGACGAACCGGCGCTTCATCGGGCCTTCCGCCGCGGCGCTGCGTGGTCACGATCTGGACCGCACGAAACGGTCAGCGCAGCCGCGCGGCCGCACGGCCCGCGACCAGCGGCAGGTCGAGTGAGGTCACGATCCCGGGCGCCGCGGCGCACACGTACGGCACGGCGTTGACGCAGTGGGCAGCGGTGGCCTCGATGCCCGGGTTGCTCGTGAGCCCGGCCTCGACGGTCTCCGGTTGCCAGCCCTTGATGACCACGTGGGTGTCCGGCACCCCGCGGACCTCGATCTCGTAGCGTTCACCGCCGTCGCCGAACGTCCAGGGCGGGTCGAGGTGCTCGTCGCCCATCAGCCAGTGCACACCGATGCGGGCCACCACGTCACCGGCGACGACGGCCTCCCAACAGAACCGCTGACCGGCCACTTGGCCCGGCGCGATGGTGCCGATCGGGGAGTCGATGGGTGCGGTCGCCACCGCGACGTCGTGCACCGTGCGCACCTCGGCGTCGGCGATCCCCAGCGCGTCGAGCAGCATGCGCATCGACTGGACGAACCCGCCGGTGAGCAGCTTGCGCATCGGGCCCTGCTCGGCCTCCTCGCGCGTGCCGCCGAAGCACATGATGTGGCGGACGACGTCCGGCGCCCCGTAGGTGCGAATGTCCGAGAACTCCTCACCGCGGACGAACGTGACCTCCGACGACATCGCGGACAGCATGAGCGGGAACACCTCGACCGCGCCCCCCGGATTGATGCCGGTGCCGTGGAGGCTGGCCTGTCCGGCGTCGCACGCCGCCTCGAGCGGCGCCGACTCGCGTTCGTGCGGGTAGAACCACCCCACCGGTGTCACCACGTTCTTGCCCGACTGCAGCAGTGCGGCCACCTCGCCGGCGTTCGGCAGCAGCGGCGCGTACACCACCGCGTCGGCGTCGGCGCGCAGGATCTCGTCTACGTCCGCCGTCGCCGCCACACCGATCGGCGGGATGCCCAGGAGCTCACCGACATCGCGGCCGGCCTTGTCGGCCGAATGCACCCAGCAGCCGACCAATTCGAGCTCCGGGTGGGCAAGGATCGCCCTGATCGCCGACCGTCCCACCGATCCGGTCGCCCACTGGATGACCCGCAACGCCATGTCGACTCCTCCGCTCTCGCGCCTGACCCTAAGGCGCCGGGTGCTCAGGCAGCGTGGAGCCGCGCGAATTCGATGGCGATGCGGGTCTCGACTCGGCTGATCATGGTCTGGCGTGATCCGGGCAGCGGTGGGGCGGTCGATCGATGGCGCGCGCCGGTGGGTGTCACGAATTCGACGATGTGCACGTCGGTGTCGTCGGCTTTGCCGCGTACCCGCCAACCCGGCGCCTCCTTGGCGTAGTTGCACCGCTCGCAGCAGCCTCGACCGTTGACCGCCGTCGATGCACCGCCTCCGCGCGCCGGTTCGGCGTGGTCGGTGTGACGTATCGGCGCGTCGCAGTACGGGGTGCGACAGCGTTGGTCGCGCAGGGCGATGAAGGTCGCCAGCCCTTTCGGGAATCTGCGGCTGCGAGACTCGCACGCCACCAGGGCGCCGGACACCGGATGGCGGTAGAGCCGCCGCAGGGTGGCACGAGAGCGACGGTCGCCTAACGCATCGCCGACCAGCTGGCGGGCGATCGCCGCGGGCACCGGGCCGTAACCAGTGACGACACCGGGCTCGTCGTCACCGGCGAGCAACGTCTCATCGGTGAGCACCAGGTTGACCGCGACGGGGACGGGGGCGTCGGCGGGTCGGCCGGTGAGGCGTTCGACGAGGGTGTCGGCCATGACCTGGCCGCGGGAGCGGTGGTCGTAGGTGATGTCGGCGGCCCGTTTCAGTGCCGCGTACACCGCCACGCCCTGTGCCATGGGGAGCAGGGCGGTCAGGTAGGTCATGGTGTCGGGCGCGGGCCGGAGGGTGACGCAGCGATCGGCCGGGGCGTTGGCGGCGCGATCGACCACGGCGTGCGGGTCGAGCCGGTAGGCGATCTTCTTGGCCTCGGCCGCCACCCGCCGATCACCCCAGCCGGTCAGCGCGGCGGGGTCGGCGCACAGTTCGGCGTCCAGTGCGCGGCGGTGCTCGACGGTCAGGCACGCCGATTCCCGCACGATGAGGGTGGCGCGCCATTCCGACAGCGCCCCGGCCGCCAAGGCGGCCAGGGTGTGGGGCATTTCGTGGACCAGTGCGGTGGCCACGCCGAGGTGTTGGCCGCCGCGGACCGGGGACT